>CAVXWZ010000005.1:0-173628 GCA_963765575.1 uncultured cyanobacterium
CCCAGCGCTCGAAGGCCCGCTTCTTGGTGACGGCCATCTTGCGCTCCACCTCCAGCAGTAGGCCGGCGCCAAGCTGGGGTTGAAGGTGGTGATCAGCTCCAGGCTCTTGAGGAACATCTCCACGGCCCCGTCCTTGGCGCGGCGCTCCTCCTCCTCGAGCAGATCCCAGTCGAGTTCCGGTAGAAGCGGCGGCGGTTGGCCGCGATCTGCTCCTCTGGCAGCTGGCCGGGCTCGCGCAACCAGCGGTCGGTGTTGGCGTCGAAGCGCCGCCAGTAAAGGAAAGGGTTGAGGTAGATGGTCTTGCCGCCCAGCTGGATGCTGTCCTGCTGGAGCCGACGCTGCAGCTCAGACTCGCTGGATGGGGCAGGGGCGGCGCTCACGGCACGGCAAACCGGGGACCCGAAGGTAACGGACACCCCCCAGCTCGCCACGGGGTGGGGGGTCACTCCCACTCGATCGTGCCGGGCGGCTTGCTGGTGATGTCGAGCACCACCCGGTTCACCCCCTGCACCTCATTGACGATGCGGTTGGAGATGGTCTCCAGCAGGTCGTAGGGCAAGCGCGACCAGTCCGCTGTCATGCCGTCCTCCGAGGACACGCAGCGCAGCACCACCGGGAAGGCATAGGTGCGCTTGTCGCCCATCACGCCGACGCTGCGCACGGGCAGGAGAACCGCGAAGGCCTGCCAGATCTCGTGGTAGAGGCCAGCGTTGCTGACCTCTTCGCGCACCACCAGATCGGCGTCGCGGAGGATGTTGAGCTTGTCGTCGGTGACCTCACCGAGGATGCGGATCGCCAGACCCGGGCCCGGGAAGGGATGGCGGCCCACGATCTCTTCCGGCAGGCCCAGGGAGCGGCCCACCTTGCGCACCTCGTCCTTGAACAGGCGGCGCAGGGGCTCCACCAGCTTGAACTGCAGATCCTTGGGCAGACCGCCGACGTTGTGGTGGCTCTTGATCTTCACCGCCACCCGCTCGCCGGTGCGGGGATCGACGTTGGTGTCGGCGCTCTCGATCACATCGGGATAGAGGGTGCCCTGGGCCAGGTAGTCGAAGGGGCCGAGGCGCTTGCTCTCCTGCTCGAACACGCGAATGAATTCGGCGCCGATCAACTTGCGTTTCTCCTCCGGATCAGTGATGCCGGCCAGTTTGCTGATGAAGCGCTGGCGGGCATTGATGTACTCCACTTTGATGTGGAACTTGCGGTCGAAGAAGTCCATCAGAAACTCAGGCTCACCCTTGCGCATGAAGCCCTGGTCAATGAACATGCAAGTGAGTCGATCGCCAATCGCCCGGTGCAGCAGGAAGGCCAGGGTTGAGGAGTCGACGCCGCCGGAGAGCGCCAGCAGCACCCGTTTCTCACCCACCTGGCTGCGCACCTCGCCGATGGCTTCGTCGATGAAGGCGGCCGTGGTCCAGTCGGCCTCGCAGCCGCAGATGTGATACACGAAGTTGCGCAGCATCGCCATGCCGCAACTGGAGTGGACCACCTCGGGATGGAACTGCACGCCGTAATGGCGATTGCCGTGATCGGCCACCGCCGCCTCCGGCGTGTTGTCGGTGTGGGCCAGGCGCACGAAACCCGGCGGCAGCCGCTCCACCGAATCGCCATGGCTCATCCACATCGTCGAGCCCTCGTCGACGTTGGTGAGCAGGTCGGTGGGGTCGTCGACATGCAGCGCCGCCTTGCCGTATTCCGCCCGCCCCGCCGCCACCACCGAACCGCCCCGTTGCTGCACCATCAGCTGCATGCCGTAGCAGACCCCCAGCACCGGGATGCCCAGCTCCCAGATGCCCGGATCGCACACCGGCGCCCCGTCCTCGTAGACCGAACTGGGGCCGCCGCTGAGGATGATGCCCCGGGGGGCGAGCTGGCGCAGCTGCTCGGCACTCGTGGTGTAGCTGATCACCAGCGAGAACACCTCGGTTTCGCGCACCCGCCGGGCGATCAGCTCGGAGTACTGGGAGCCGAAGTCCAGGATCACGATCGCCGGATGGCGGGACGATTGCGAGGCGGCGTCGATCACGGGCATGGGCGCTGGGCGGGCCGGCGTTGAAGCCTAGGGGGGGCCCTCGGGGGGCTCGACTGCCGCGCCGCTGAGGGCTGCCAGCAACCGCTCACCCTCAGGTCCGCAGGCCCGCACCCGGCGCTGGCGATCGAACAGCACCGCCCCCACCGCCAGCGGACCGGGCTGGCCGTGGCTGCGCAGGTAGGCCTGACTGCGGTGCTCGATCGCCGTGGCGATCCGGGTCCGCAACCGCTCCGCCAGCGCGGGCTGCTGCTGCTCCAGCGCGCTGAGGGCCGTGTCGACGCTGGTGGCGGCATGCAGCCGGGCCAGCTCCACCCCACCCAGGCCCTCCAGCGCCGCCAGGGCGGTGAGCACCTCGGCGCGGCCATCGGCCAGGTGGTGGTGGGTGTGGAAGATGCCACCGGCCAGCTTGATCAGCTTGCCCTGGACGCCGAACAGCAGCAGCCGCCGCACCCCGGCCTCGGCGGCCGCCACCAGCAGGGGCCCGAGCCAGTTGCCGGCCTTGAGCAGCAGGGCAGCCGGCAGACCCAGTCGCGGCGCCAGGTCGAGGCCGTTCTCGCCGATCACCAGCACCAGATCACCGCCGAAGTCGGCCGCGGCGGCGCGCTGGCGCAGGCTGGCCAGGGCCGCCTGCAGCTGCTCGGGGGCGGCGCTGCGCTGCACCTCGGCCTGGGTGCCGATCAGGGCCAGCCCCTCCACCACGCCGAAGGCGGCGTTGCTGGTGCGTTCCGCCAGGCGGCGGCCCTCCGGAATCGTGAGCTCCAGCCCCAGCCGCCGCCCGGGCGGCACCAAGGGCCGCAGGTTCCACTCCAGCAGCTGGCGCGCGTAGCCCGACAGGCAGGCCTCACCGCTGGCCTCGATCACCCCCACACCGGCGCCGGCCCGCAGCTCCAGCCAGGGGCCGTCACCTTCAAGCCAGCGCGCCTGCACCCACAGGAGCAGATCCCGGGTGAGGTCGAGCACCCCTGCGCCGGGGTCGCAGCGGGCCATGGCCAGGGCGCTGCCATCGCCCAGGGGAGCCGCCGCCTCGATCGGGATCAAGCGGGGCTCGGCGCCGGTATCCAGCCGCAGGGGCTGCTCCGGCGCCACCGGCTCCCGCAGCAGCCCCTGCAGGGCCGCCCGCGCCGCTGCGGCGCACCACACCGGCAGGGTGTAGCCGCCCTCAGCCATCGATGCGGTGTGCGCTGGTCATTGGGGGGCTGGGTGGACTGTTTTTTATGGTGGTCGACTGTGGCGCCGCCGGGCGCACCCTCCAACACTCCGCCTCGCCCCCGCCACCTCCACCATGCAGGACAAGCTCGCCCTGATGATTCCCGGGCCCCACGCCGGTGCCCGAAACGATCCTGCAGGCCATGGGTCGCCACCCGATCGGCCACCGCAGCGCCGACTTCCAGGCGATCGTGCGGCGCACCAGCGAGCAGCTCAAGTGGCTGCATCAGACCAGCGGCGATGTGCTGGTGATCACCGGCAGCGGCACCGCCGCCATGGAGGCGGGGATCATCAACGTGCTGAGCCGGGGTGAGCGGGTGCTCTGCGGCGACAACGGCAAGTTTGGTGAGCGCTGGGTGAAGGTGGCGCGGGCCTACGGGCTGGACGTGCAGGTGATCCAGGCGGAGTGGGGCCAGCCGCTCGATCCCGAGGCCTTCCGCGCCGCCCTGGAGGCCGACACGGCCAAGGCGATCAAGGCCGTGATCCTCACCCACTCGGAAACCTCCACGGGCGTGATCAACGACCTGGAGACCATCGCCCGCCATGTGCGGGCCCACGGCACGGCCCTGGCGATCGCCGACTGCGTCACCAGCCTGGGAGCCTGCAACGTGCCCATGGACGCCTGGGGCCTCGACGTGGTGGGCTCGGGCTCCCAGAAGGGGTACATGATGCCGCCGGGCCTGGCCTTCGTGGCCATGAGCGAGCGGGCCTGGCAGGCCGCCAAGGGCTCCGACCTGCCGAAGTTCTATCTCGACCTGGCCAAGTACCGCAAATCCGCCAAGGCCGACAGCAACCCCTTCACGCCGGCCGTGAACCTCTACTTCGCCCTGGAGGCGGCGCTGACGATGATGCAGGCGGAGGGGCTGGAGGCGATCTTCAGCCGCCATGCCCGCCACCGCGGCGCCGTCCAGGCCGGCATGACGGCCATGGGCCTGCCGCTCTATGCCGCCGCCGGCCACGGCAGCCCGGCGATCACGGCGGTGGCCCCGCAGGGCGTCGACGCCGAGACCCTGCGCAAGCGGGTGAAGGAACGCTTCGACATCCTGCTGGCCGGGGGCCAGGACCACCTCAAGGGCAAGGTTTTCCGCATCGGCCACCTGGGCTTCGTGTGCGACCGGGATGTGCTCACCGCCGTGGCCGCCATCGAGGCCGTCGTGCAGGAGCTGGGGCTGCACAGGGCAACCCCTGGTGCCGGGGTCGCCGCCTGCGCCGCCGCCCTCGCGGGCTAGGGTTCAACAACTAAGGAACCGCAGACGCGCAGTTCCTTATGTTTTGCGGGTGTAATTCAGTGGTAGAATGTCAGCTTCCCAAGCTGAACGTCGCCGGTTCGAGTCCGGTCACCCGCTTTCAGTCCAGTCACCCCACTGCAGGACACCCCACGGCAGATCACATTGAGGTGGATGGTCTGCCGCCTGGCAGGCTCGGCTACCGATCCTCGGCGTGCTGCTCCCCGCAGACTCCGGCCTGGAGGTGGTGACAGGGGCACGGCACAAAACCGATCACGGCACCGGCGGGTATTTCCGACATGTCTCCCTCCCCGCCATGGCTGTGACGGATCAGGACCTGCCACCGCCGCCCGATGACCTGGCCGGCCTCTACGACGCCTACAGCCCCGCCGTCTACCGCCTGGCCCTGCGGCTCTGCCGGGAACCGAGCGCGGCGGCGGATCTGGTGCAGGACGTGTTCCTGCGCTACTGGCGCCAGGAGCGCTACGACCCCAAGCGGGGACCGGTGCTGGCCTACCTGCTGCTGCTCACCCGCTCGATGGCGATCAACCGCCTCAACCAGCAGCGCAACCGCTGGCAGCTGCTGCAGCGCTGGTCGACCCAGCTGCTGGGCGGGCACCAGCGCAGCCCCCACGACTTGGCCGAACTGGGAGATCTGGGGGAGCGCATGCGCAGCGCCCTGGCCCGGATCAACCCCAACCAGCGCCAGGTGCTGGAGCTGGCCTACTACGAGGGCATGAGCCAATCGGTGATCGCCGAGCACCTGCAGATCCCCCTGGGCACTGTCAAAACTCGCTCCCGCCAGGGTCTGCTGGCCCTGCGCGGTCTGCTGCTGGATTTCGCCACCAACGCCCCCGACCCCCTCGCCATCCCCCCTGTTCTCCCGGATCGCCATGGCTGCCGCTGACCCCCGCCGCGATGAACTGCTGGCTGGCTACGTGCTCGGCGACCTCGATGAACGCGAGCGTGAGCAGCTGCGGGACGCCCTTGCCAGCGACCCCTCCCTGCAGCGCCAGCTCGATGAGTTGCGCCTCACCCTGGAACTGCTGCCGCTGGCGCTGCCCGATGCCGCGCCGCCGCGGCGGCTGCGCCAGCGGCTGCTGCGGGCCGAACAGCAGCGCCAGCCCCAGGCCGGCGTTGAGGACAGGCCGCCATGGCGACCCCGGCCCGGCCAACTGGGCCTGGCGGCCATGGCCTGCGCCCTGGTGGCCCTGGGGGGTCAGGTGGTGCAGTTGCGCGGTGAGATGGCCGACCTGCGGCGGAATCCAGCGGCCCCCGCAGCCACCGCTCTGGAGCCGGCCCTGCAGGCCAGCCGCACCCTGCCGTTGCGGGGCACCGATGGCCATCCACAGCTCTCCGGCCAGGTGGTGGTGAACCCGGGCCAGACCCACAACCTGCTGGTGATCAGCGGGCTGCCGCCGGCACCGCCCAGCCATGTGTACCGCCTGTGGGCCAACGTGGGCGGCGCCACCAAGGGCTGTGTGCGCTTCGTGCCCAACGCCGCCGGGCGTGTGGAGATGCCCATCCCCAGCCACCCCTCCAGCGAGGCCCGGTCCCTGAGCATCACCCTTGAACCCCTGCGCACCGATGGCACCAAACCCGATGGCCCCCAGCTGCTCACCAGTGTCTGAGCCCGCCGCCGGGGCCACGCCCCATGCTCCCCCCAGGCGTTTCCGGCCCTGCGCCGCGGCCGGCCCGACACCCTGCAGGTGAACCTGGGCTACCGCTGCAACCAGAGCTGCAGCCACTGCCACGTGAACGCCGGCCCCAGCCGCACCGAGATGATGGATGCGGACACGATCGCCCTGGTGCCGGCGGTGCTGGCGGCCCGCGGCCTCACCACCCTGGACCTCACCGGTGGCGCGCCGGAACTGCATCCCGGCTTCCGGGAGCTGGTGGTGCGGGCCCGCGGGCTGGGGGTGGCGGTGATCGACCGCTGCAACCTCACCATCCTCAGCGAACCCGGCCAGGAGGACCTGGCCGACTTCCTGGCCGGCCAGGGGGTGACGGTGGTGGCGTCGTTGCCCTGCTACAGCGCCGGCAATGTCGACAAACAACGCGGTGATGGCGTGTTCGAGCGCAGCATCGCCGGACTGCGCCAGCTCAACGCCCTCGGCTACGGCGGCGGGCACCCAGGCCTGGATCTGGACCTGGTGTACAACCCCCAGGGGCCGAGCCTGCCACCGCCCCAGGCGGCGCTGGAGGCCGACTACCGGCGGGAGCTGGCCGAGCACTTCGGGATCCGCTTCAACCGCCTGTACACGATCACCAACATGCCCATCCAGCGCTTCGCTGCCGTGCTGAAGCAGCAGGGCCAGCTGGAGAGCTACATGGACTTGCTGCGCCGCCACCACAACCCGGACAACCTGGCCCAGGTGATGTGCCGCACCACCGTCAGCGTGGACTGGCAGGGGTTTCTCTACGACTGCGACTTCAACCAGATGCTCGGCCTGGCGGCCGGCGGCCGCAGCTCCCGGGCCCATCTGCGCCAACTGCTGGAGCACGACCCCAGCGGCGAGGCGATTGCAGTGGCCGATCACTGTTTCGGCTGCAGCGCCGGAGCCGGCTCCAGCTGCGGTGGTGCCCTGAGCTGATCAGGGCACCGTCGGACAGGTCTGGGTCTCGAAGTCGCAACTGAAGACCGCCGGCTTCTGCCACTGCAGGGGAATTTCCAGGAGATCGCGGGGACCGCTGATGCCCTGGGCCAGCAGCACCACCGCCGCCAGCACGCTGGCGGAGACGTGCAGCCGCCGCCAGCGCAGGCTGCGCTGGGTTTCCGGCTTGGCCGCCATGGCGAACAGCAGCAGGCCGCAGAGGCCGATGCCGCCCCAGAAATGGGACTGCCAGAACGCCGGCTCCAGGGGATTGTCGCCCAGGCGCCAGACCTCCGGCTGGAGGCCGAGGCCGATCAGACCGGCCCAGCAGAGCAGGGCGAAGCAAGCCCGATAGACGGGAAGGCGAGCCCGCCAGAAGGCGATGAAGGCCACCGCCGTGACCCCTGTCACCAGGGCCAGCAGCAGCAGCCTGGTGGTGCCGCCCGCAAAGTCGGCGAACGGCACCTTGGTGAGGATCACCACCACCAGCGCCACCAGCACGGCAAACACCACGCTGCCCGTGAGCCAGCGGCCCAGGTCGGCGTGGTCACGGCCGCTGGTCACCGGCAGCTTGCTCTGTCCCAGGCGCCGCTGCCGGGCCTGGATGCCCAGCCGCACCACCATGCCCACCAACGGGTAGATCACCACCACGGCCAGCACCGGGTGCAACAGCCAAAGCCAATCAACCCTCTGCATCGCCGGCGCTCCATCGCGTGACTTCAACCATGGCGCCCATGGGCATCTCTGTCATCCAATCAGCACTGGTCTCAGTACCGGGCAGTCGATCGATCGGATTGCCGAGGACAGGGCCGCGGCTCAGGGGCTCTGGCGGTTCAGGTCCCAGCTGTAGGGGAGGTAGGCGAGGCGGTAGTCGCCCCCCAGCAACAGCTCTCGCTCGCTGGCGGGGCGATGGCGGGCGATGAAGTGCAGCACCGCACTGTTGTCGGCGTGGCCCGGCACCGGGACCGCCTCGGGGTCGGCACGCGGCCAGTCCTCGGCAAACCACTGAAAGATCGCCGAGATGGCCACCTCGCCCGCCTCCCGGTCAATGCGCAGTCCCACGTCACTGGCCAGCCAGCGCTTGGTCTGATCCTCCAGCTGCTCCTCCAGCTGCCGAACCCGTGAAGGCCTCCGCCGCAGCGGCGGGCAGCTGATCGCCGCGCACACCAGGGCGGCGTGGATGCGCGGTTCGTTGTACTCGCGCCGCAGGATCTGATGCTCGATCTCATCGAGGGTGAGGCGCTGACCCAGCAGCGGGTGGCGGCGGAATTTCCACACGCCGGGAATCGCCTTGATGCTCGGCCGGATCGGATCGTGATCGATGATCGAGCGCAGGGTCAGGGCGTTGTAGGCGTTGATCAGCAGGGCGATCTGATCAGCCTCGGGCCAGGCGGCGACGTGCTCGGGTGGCAGCTCGGCCAGCGCCTGCAGGTAGGCATCGAGCTGGGCCGGATCGCGCTGCAGGGCGCCGTAATCCACCTGACCGCGATCATCCACCACCGCCTGCAGCACGGCCGTGAAGGGGGCTGGATCCAGGGGAGGCTGGGGGGCCGTGGCCGCCGCCGTGGTGCCATGGCCGTCCAGGGGCAGCAGGTCCTGCGGCCCGTTGGCGCAAGCGGCGGCGCTGAGCAGCAGCAACCCGCAGAGCAGGGCCAGCGGGGCGCGGCAACGGGCAGGGGGCACGGCACGGGCAGGGGACATGGCGTGGAGGCCAGCGTCGGGTGCGGGGTCTACAGCTCAACAGCTCGATCGGTTCGCTCGCGGCCCGGCGGCCCCAGGCTCAACAGGAGTCCCACCAGCAGGGGCAGCCACAGCAGCAGCCGCTCAGCGCTGGTGAGCTGCCAGTCCGGCAATCGAGAGGGCAGCACGAAGTACACGAAGGCCGACAGGCTCACCAGCCGCGCCCCCCAGTTCTGGCTGGGCACGGCAAAGGGCATCAGCCAGATGAAATACCAGCCGTGCACCACCGGTGAGAGCAGCAGCACCGCCACCAGGTAGCGCCAGGCGAACACCCCCAGCCGCTCGCCGCCGCGCAGCAGCAGGGGCACCAGCACCGCCAGCAGCAGCAGGCCATGCACGGCGTTGCTCTGCAGCGTCCAGGGCCAGAGCTGGCCGATCCAGTGCGGCATCCACGCGGCGCTGCGGCCCAGGCGCATGAACGTGGAGCCGGTGGGCAGCAGCGGACAGGTTGCGCTGCGGCAGAAGACCAGCGCCCCCAGCAGCAACGGCGCCAGCCCCAGCAGCAGGCCGCTGAGCACGGGCCCGGGCCGCTGAAACCGCCGCCAACGGCTGATGGCCCGCTGCAGCAGCAGCGGCAGGGTGATCCACTTGAGGGCCACGCTCAGGCCCAGCAACAGGTCGACCCAGGCCTGGGAGCGGGGGCCCTGCAGCCGGGGATCGCGCTCCGCCAGCAGCCAGCCCCCCACCAGCGGCAGCAGGAACCAGCTGTCGTAATGGCCGCCGCCACTGATGCCGTAGATCACCAGCGGATTCCAGCCATAGAGCGCCGCCCGCGCCGCCCCGAAGCGGCCGGCGAGCAACGCGCAGATCGCCAGATCGGCCGCCAGGAAGGAGAGCTTGAACACCACCACCTGGGGGGCCAGCGCGGCATGCAGCCGGAACAGCAGCTGGGCCAGGGGCGGGTAGATGGCCGTGGTGTCGGGATGGTTGATCTGCGGCCACCAGGCCAACCGCAATCCGGCCAGCACGGGAGCCTCCGGAGGCAGGTGGTAGGGGCTGAACCCCTGCAGCTGGATCAACCCTTCCCAGAGGTAGCGCCAGATGTCATCGCCGGGCTCCATCGCCAGCAGCAGCAGGCGGGTGAGCACGGCCACGGTCCAGAACAGCGTCCGGGGGATCGCCGGCAAGGTCCAGGAGAGGGCGAAGCCCGCACCCATCACCGCCACCGCCCTCCAGAACGGCAGCAGCTGGGCCGGGTCGAACAGATCGCCGTGGGGTCGCAGCAGCAGCGCCCCAGCAATCAGCAGCAGGGCACTGGCCAGCAGCCGCAGCCGGCGCAGCTGCCGGCGGGTGGGGGTCAGGTCCATCGCCGCAGCAGCAGACGGCCGAGGGTGGAGAGGATCACACTGCCGGCCCGGATGCTGGCCCCCCAGCGTCCGGAGATCTTCGAGGTCCCGGCCAGGCGCGGCCGGTGGGCGATGGGGATCTCGCGGATGCGCAGACCGAGCTCGAGGGCCCGCACCTGCATCTCCAGGGTCCAGCCGTAGCCGCGGTCGCGCAGGGCCATGGCCTCGAAGGCCGAGCGGCGCAGCAGCCGCAGCGGGCCCAGGTCGCGGTAGCGGCACCCCCAGCCGAGGGCGATCAAGCCGGTGGCCAGGCGGTTGCCCCAGCGCTGCAGGGGGGTGAGGGCGGCGCGCCCCGCGGCGGTGGCGGTGCGATCGCCCAGCAGCAGGTCGTGGTGGCTCAGCAGCGCCAGGAAAGCGGGCAGTTCCTCGATCGGATCACCGCCGTCGCCATCGCAGAACAGCAACCAGCGCACCGCCGGGTCGAGGTTGCGGCAGCCGCGCCAGCAGGCCCTGCCGTAGCCGGGGCGGGGTTCGCTGAGCACCTCCGCCCCCAGCTCCCGGGCCAGGGCCGCGCTGCCATCGCGGCTGCCGTTGTCCACCACCCGGATGCGGCACAGCCCCTGGGCGCGCAGCTGGCCGAGCACATGGGCGAGCGTGGACTCCTCGTCGCGCACCGGGATCACCACCTGGATCGCATCCAGCGCTGTCGCCGGCGGCTGGGGTTCCGGTTGATCGAGGACCACGGCCGATCCCTCCAGGACGTACCACTCCCCACACCCTGCCGGGCAATCCGGGACGGGGCTTCACCGGTAGCCGCTCTGAAGAGCGTGTCCCATGGCCCCACCGCAGATCCCGCCAACCGGCCGGACGCCCCGCTGGCGCCAGTTGCTGCTGATCGCCGCCATCGCCCTGGCCGTGGCCCTGTTCTTCGCCCTGGGGCTGCACCGGCAGCTCAACCTCGCGGCCCTGCAACGGGCCCATGGCGCCCTGCTGGAGTGGCGGGCCCGCTCGCCCCTGCTGGTGGCGGGGGCGTACCTGCTGGCTTACGTGCTGGTCACGGCCCTGTCGCTGCCGGGAGCGGCGGTGCTCACCCTGGCTGGCGGGGCGATCTTCGGCCTGGGGCTGGGCACCCTGCTGGTGTCGTTCGCCTCCAGCGCCGGCGCCCTGCTGGCCTTCCTGGCGGCCCGCACCCTGCTGCGTGATCTGGTGCGGCGGCGCTTCGGGCGGCAGCTGGCAGCGATCGAGGCGGGCGTGGAGCGCGATGGGGTGCTCTACCTGCTCAGCCTGCGGCTGGCGCCGGTGGTCCCGTTCTTTCTGATCAACCTGCTGATGGCGCTGACGCCGATGCGGGCCGTCAGCTTCTACCTCACCAGCCAGATCGGCATGCTGCCCGGCACGCTGGTGTACGTGAACGCCGGCACCCAGCTGGCCCAGCTGCGCGGCCTCGGCGGCATCCTCAGCCCGCCGTTGCTGGGCTCGCTGCTGCTGCTGGCCCTGTTCCCCTGGCTGGCGAAAGCGGCCACGCGCCGCTGGCAGATCTGGCGGCTCTACCGCCCCTGGCGGCGCCCGCGCCGCTTCGATCGCAACCTGATCGTGATCGGCGCTGGGGCGGCGGGGCTGGTGACCTCCTACATCGCCGCCACCGTGAAGGCGCGGGTGACGCTGGTGGAACGGGGCGAGATGGGGGGCGACTGCCTCAACACCGGCTGCGTGCCCAGCAAGGCGCTGATCAGCTCGGCGCGGCTGGCGGCGCGCATGCGCCGGGCCGACCGCTACGGCCTCGAGCCCGTGGAACCGCAGCTGAGCGTGCGCCAGGTGTTCGCGCGCGTGGCCGCCAAGGTGGAGGCGATCGCGCCCCACGACAGCGTCGCGCGCTACGAGGACCTGGGGGTGGAGGTGTTGCGCGGCCAGGCCCGCCTGCTCGATCCCTGGACCGTGGCGATCCAGGACCATCAGGGTGCGGAGCGGCGGCTGACGGCACGGTCGATCGTGCTGGCCACAGGCGCTCAGCCGATGGTGCCGCCGTTGCCCGGCATCGATCAGGTTCCCCTGCTCACCAGCGAGACGGTGTGGAGCTGGCTGGGCAGCTGCGCCCTGGAGCGGCCGCGGCTGGTGGTGCTCGGGGGCGGGCCGATCGCCTGCGAGCTGGCCCAGGCCCTGGCCCAGCTGGGCCTGCCGATCACCCAGATCCAGCGCAGCGGGCGCCTGCTGAAGAAGGAAGACGCCGATGTGGCGGCCGAGGTGCAACTGGCCCTGGAGGCCGACGGCGTGACCCTGCACACCGGCGCCCAGGTGCTCGGCTTCGAGCGGGCACCCGGCCCCCAGGGGGCGGTGTCGGTGCTGGTGCAACGGGGACAGCAGCAGCAGCGCATCGCCTGCGACGCCGTGCTCTGTGCCCTCGGCCGCCGCGCCCGGCTCACGGGCTACGGCCTCGAGGAACTCGGCATCCCCACCGGCGCCACCGTCACCACCAATGCCTTCCTGCAGACCAATTACCCCAACATCTATGCGGCCGGCGATGTGGCCGGGCCCTTCCAGTTCACCCACACCGCCGCCCACCAGGCCTGGTATGCCGCCGTCAATGCCCTGTTCGGCAACCTGCGCTCCTTCAAGGCCGATTACCGCGTGCTTCCCCGCACCACCTTCACCGAACCAGAGGTGGCCACCGTGGGACTCACCGAGGCCGACGCCACAGCGCAGCAGGTGGCGGTGGAGGTGACCCGCTTCCCCCTGCACGAGCTCGACCGCGCCATCGTGGAGAGTGCCGAGCAGGGCTTCGTGAAGGTGCTCACCCAGCCCGGCAGCGACCGCATCCTCGGCGCCACGATCGTGGGTGAGCACGCCGGCGAACTCCTGGCCGAGTTCGTGCTGGCCATGACGTGGGGTCTGGGGTTGAGCAAGATCTTCGCCACCATCCATGCCTACCCCACCTTCACCGAGGCCAACAAAGCCGCCGCCGCCAGCTGGAAGAAACAGCGGGTGCCCCACCATCTGATGCCCTGGCTGCGCCGCTACCACGCCTGGCGGCGGCATGGCTGAGCCCCACGAAGCACTCACCTCCATCCCCCGACCATCTCCATGACGACCTCCACCGACCCCAGCCTGGGCGTGCAGGAGTACTACGGCGCCACCCTCAGCAGCAGCGCCGACCTGCGCACCAGCGCCTGCTGTGATGCCAGCAGCGTGCCCGCCGCCCTGCGCCCCCTGCTGGCGCGTATTCACCCCGAGGTGCTGTCGCGCTACTACGGCTGCGGGCTGGTGGTGCCGCCGCTGCTGGAGGGCCTGCGGGTGCTGGATCTGGGCTGCGGCAGCGGCCGCGATGTGTATCTGCTGGCCCAGCTGGTGGGGGCCGGCGGCGCGGTGGTGGGCGTGGACATGACGCCGGAGCAGCTGGCGGTGGCCCGGCGGCACCAGCGGCACCACGCCGAACAGTTCGGCTTCGCCAACGTGGAATTTCTGGAGGGCCGCATCGAGCAACTCGAGCAGTTGCCCCTGGAGCCCGGCAGCTTCGATCTGGTGATCTCCAACTGCGTGGTCAACCTCTCGGCCGACAAGCTGGCCGTGCTCCAGGGGGTGCGGCGGCTGCTCAAGAGCGGCGGTGAGTTCTATTTCGCCGACGTCTACGCCGACCGGCGGGTGCCGGAGGAGCTGCGCCACGATCCGGTGCTCTACGGCGAATGCCTCAGCGGCGCCCTCTACTGGAACGACTTTCTGCGCCTGGCCCGCCAGGCCGGCTTCGCCGATCCGCGGCTGGTCAGCGACCGGCCCCTGGAGATCACCGATCCGGATCTGGCGGCGCGCACCGGGGCGATCCGCTTCGCCTCCGCCACCTACCGGCTGTTCCACATCCCCGAGCTGGAGGATGCCGGCGAAGACCACGGCCAGACGGTGACCTACCGCGGCACGATCGCCGAACACCCCCACGCCCTGCCCTTCGACAAGCACCACCACATCGAGACGGGCAAGCCGTTTGCGCTGGACGGCAACACCGTCCGCATGCTGGCGGGCAGCCGGCTGGCGCCCCATTTCAGCTTCATCGGCGATTTCAGCCGTCACTACGGGCTGTTCGCGGGCCAGGCCTCGGCCACGCCCTTCGACGGGCCCTCGACTGCCGCCGCCCCCAGCACCGGCCGCAGCTGCTGCTGAGGACAGGCGGCGCCCCTGCTCAGCCCACCAATGCAGGAGCAGCGGGCTGGGGCTCCAGCTGGATGGGCAGGGCGCTGCGCTGGAACCAGCCCTGCTGGGGCAGGGGGCGCACCAGCGCGAGCAGCACCGCCAGCAGGGCACGGGGCTCGTTGGGGGCCTGGCGAGTCGGCCACAGGGCCGGCTGGCGGTAGAGCAAATGCTGCAAGCGCTCACGCCCGCCAGCGGATAGGCCCAGCCAATGGGCCCCCAGCCGCACGCGGACGCCCCGGCGCTTGAGCTGGCAGCCGAGCAGCGGCCAGTACTCCCCTGCCAGGGCCGCTCCACCGACACTCAGGGGCTGGCCCAGATCCGGCGCCCAGCCCGGCCGATCCGGGGCGTTCCAGGCCAGCTCCAGGCCCTGTTCACTGATCGCCGTGAGCCGGGCCGGCCAGCGCTGGCCCTGCTGCTCCAGCCACACCTGGCAGGCCAGGGGCCGGAACCACACCTCCAGGCCGGAACTGGGCCGGTCCCAGCAGGCCCGCAGGGCAGCCAGCAGGCTGAGGATCGCCAGGCCACTCCACACCAGGGGCAGGGCCGGGGCCGTGCTGCGCAGCAGCAACTGGGCATTGAACAGTTGCAGGGCCAGCAGGACCACGAGGGGGATCACCAGGTGGGGGGCGGGGCCAGGGCGTTGGCGGGTGAAGGTCTTCGGGGTGGCACGGAAACAGCGCGGACGACCCAGCAGGGTGGCCACCACCGCCTGCAGCAGGGGCACCAGAAACACCCAGCGGTAGAGCTCCGGCAGCAGGGCGGAGCGAGAGCCGTGGCTGAACCAGCGCACCAGCAGCAACTGGGCGGCCGCCAGCGGCAGAGCCACCGTCAGCCAGCCCTGGTCGACCAGCAGCAGCGGCGGCACCCCCAGGATCCCGAAGCTGAGCGGCAGCAGCAGCAGCAACAGCTGGGGGAACACGTTCAGCCAGTGCAGGATGCCCTCCAGATAGGCCAGCCGCTGCCATGGCGACAGCCCGGCGATGCGCAACGGACTGGCCGTGGTGCGCAGGGTCTGCAGGGTGCCACTGGCCCAGCGGCCGCGCTGGCGGGCCATCGCCTCGAGGCTGGGGGGCACCAGACCGGCACTGAGTTTCTCGTTGAGATAGACACAGCGGTGACCCGCCGCGGCGATGCGGATGCCCGTGGCCAGGTCTTCCGAGGGGGTCTGGGTGTCAAAGCCACCCACCTGCAGCAGGGCCCGACGGCGCATCACAAAGGAGGTGCCGGCGCACACCACCGCCCCCACGCCCTGGCGGGTGGGCTCGATCCAGCGGTAGAAGTACTCCTCATCGGGCATCAGCCAGCGCTCCAGGCCCAGGTTGCGGATCACCGGATCGGCATTCATGTAGCTCTGGGGCGTCTGCACCAGGCCCACCCGCAAATCCTCGAACAGGCCCACGGTGCGAGCCAGAAACCCCCGCTGGGGGATCACATCGGCGTCGAACACCGCCAGCAGATCTCCCTCCAGCTCGTCCAGCACGTGGTTGAGGTTGCCGGCCTTGGCCTGACTGCGGTCCGCTCGGCTGCGATAGCGGCAGCCCAGTCGGCGGCAGAGGGCGGCCAGCTCCGGACGGGGACCGTCATCGAGCAGCCACACCGTCAGACCTGGGTGGTCGAGGGCCAGACAGCCCCGCAGGCAGCGCTCCACCAGGTCCAGGGGTTCCCCGCAGCAGGGCACCAGCACATCCACAGCCGGCAGGTGAGCGGGATCCTGCAGGCGCCGCCGGCGCAGCCTCAGGGCGGCCTGCTCGGCCTCATGCCCCACCGGCGGCTCGCGAAACCAGGCCAACACCAGCTGCAGCAGGCCATGGCCGAGCAGGAGGCATTCGGCCGCCAGCATCGCCAGGCTGATGGCGGCGGCCAGCGGCGTGGCCAGGTTGAGGGTGCTGCTGCCGCGCCACACCAGGTAGCTGATGCTGAGCAGCGCGAGCACCGCAATCGCGCTGCGGCGCGCGGCCATGGGTTGGTCGGCTTCGGGCCGGCGGCGCAGCCAAAGCGCCCAGCCCAGCACCAGCAGCAGGGGCAGGGCCATCAGCGGACCAGCACCAGCAGCGGCCTCTCCGGGCCCGCGAACCACAGCCATGGCTGCCAGCGGCACCAGGGCCGCAAGCCAGAAGCCCAGCCCCTGCTGGCGAGGCCCGGCCCGGAGATTTCCAGGCCGCGCGACCGCAGCGATTGGTTCGCACACCATGGCAGGAGTGGAGAGGGTCGGCGAGCAAGCTCAGGTCACAGTCTGTGATGCAAACTCTGACGCCGCGATTGACGACGGTTGCCTCCTGACTACCGCTCAGACCCACAAGCGGATTGAGGGGAGCGGAAGCTGGACGGGATCAGCCAATGGCAGCCCAGGCGCCTCAGGAGCGCGGCTTGATCACCTGCAACACCTGGGGGCCGGTGGCAGCCAGACGGCGCTCACAGTCCAGCGCCGCCAGGATCCCCCGAGCACACGGCTCGAGCTCGCCAGCCTCAGCGGCGGCCCTGGCCGCGCCATCCAGGGCAACGATGCGCGCCCGCAGCTCAACCTTGAGGTCGCGCTGATGAGCCTGGCCGCTGAGACGGGCCTGGTCGGCGAGGGTGGAAGGCCTGGCGGGCAGGGTTGCCGTCATACCGGTGTGGGAAAGGATTGGACAAGGGACCGTGGGGCGGAGTTGAAGTGAGCTGCTGCGATGGCCTGAAGCACCCTGGCTGTGATCTCGAGTCTGTCATCCAGTGGCTGTCAACACGCGTCGGACGTCAGCATGAGGAACGCTGCCTCAAAAAGCTGCAATACCAGGTGGGTTTCAGCTGATGCGGGAGCTCACTGGAGACCATCAGAATCTCCCTACGACGACAACAATGAGGTGAAAAGTCTCGACGTTGTCGCTGACTGGTGTACCGCCACGGTTTGGCGAGGAGGGCGACGCCTCAAACGCTCAGGTACCAGGTTCTTCGCAATCCCCCCCCAGGGCTGCAATCTGATCCCGCAGGTCGCGTTCCCGCTGCCGATCTCCACGGGTGAGAGCAACGGCCAGGGCGAACTGAAGTTTTTCACGCTGATGATCACCGTCCTCGCTGCTGGCGGCGATGGGCGGGAAGGGGCGCTTCGCTGGAGCCGAGCGGTGATGGGACGTCCTGGGAGAGCCGGTGACGGCAGCAGCTGAGGCTGAGGCTGGCTGCGGCTGACGGGGAGTGCGCGGGGCTGGGGAAAGCCATGAGCTCACTTTCTTCCCATTTTGGCATCACCTACCGGCAAAGGCGAGGAGGTCGCCATTGGGTCAGGGGACGGTACCCGGATCAGGCCGCCAGCTCCTGCAGGTCAGTGCCATCCTCACCCTGCTCGCGATGATCGATGTCCAGGGGTTGATCCATGTCCAGGGGTTGGTGGTGCCCAGCCAGGCCTGCATCGTCGGCATCAGCCTCGGCCATGGGGGAAGCCTCCTGATCCAGCCCCAGCAGAAGGCGACAGTCGAGCAGCAGCTGCTCCACGTTCTCCAGGCTGCTGAGTTCCTGGGGGTCGCTCTGCTCACGTCGCTCATCAGCCTGGTTGACCAGCACTTCCAGGCCTTGCAGACGCTGCTCGAGCTGCACCAGCCGCTGGGAAAGGGCGTGGATGGTGTGGGCCAGATCTTCGGTGCTGCGAGTGATCCGGAAAGACACGGAGGCGGGGGCCATGGCGGTGCGATGCGCAGGAGCCGATGACAACACATCCCCACACCGTGCGCACGTCGGGGTTTGCCAGCCCCCAGCAACTGCCCTGAGGGCAGCTGCCGCCTTCTCTGGCGATGATGGGGCCATGGCCATGCCCTGGACCCTGCTGCTGTTCGCCCTGACGGGGACGGCCGGCGGCTTGCTGGCGCTGCGCAGCGGCCTGCCTGCCGCCCCCCTGGCCGGCGCCCTCCTGGCCGCGGGGCTGGTCAGTGCCAGTGGGCGCCTGGAGCCGGCCCAGTGGCCGCCGGGCACCCGCACGGCCCTGGAGATCGCCATCGGCACGGTCATCGGCACCAGCATCAGTGCCACCGCCCTGCTGGAGTTGAGGCAGCTCTGGCGACCCGCCCTGCTGATCACCGGCACGCTCGTGCTGGCGGGACTGGCCGTGGCGCTGGTGTGCAGCCGTCTGCTGGGTGTCGATCCGGTGATCGCCCTGCTGGGCTCCGCCCCCGGAGGCATCAGCGGCATGAGCCTGGCAGGGGCCGAGTTCGGCGTGGGGGCTGCGGTGGCCCTGCTGCACGCCCTGCGGCTGATCACCGTGCTGGTGGTGACTCCCCTGCTGCTGCGGTTGCTGCTGCCGATCGCCCAACCGCCACCGTGAAAGGCGAAGGGCCCCAGCAGCGGGCCCAGCACAGGGACGCCGGCCACTTCGCCCCCCGGCCGATCTCGACGCCGACCGATCGCATCGATACCTTGGGCCCCCGATGCCCGAGAGGAGCCATGGCCGATCAACGTCCGTTCAGGCTGGCCCCACTGCGGACCTGGCTGCTACCGATGGCAATGCTGGCGGCCGCCTGGGCACCCGCGGGGGCCATGGCCCAGCAGCAGCTGGTCGCCCAGGCCGGCACCGCCTCGCCCGGCGACAAAGGCGCCCAGATCTACTGCTTCATGCGCGACAGCGGCAACACCCACGACGTCAGCTGGGACGCCGCCTATGAGGTGATCAAGCGCCAGGGCAACGGCATGTTCCGGCCCTCCCCCCGCCATGGCGCGGTGATGATCACCGAGTCGGTGGTGCAGAACCCGGACGCCTTCCCCAACTGCGGCATGTATCTGGGTGACCTCTTCCCCCAGGAGGAACCCGACAGCGCCCCGAAGACCGCCAACGGAGCGATGCAGCGCAGTGAGCGTTACGGCTACTGAAATCCCGCCGGGTCGTCCCTTCCGCTCCACCCTGCGGGCCACAGCCCTGCTGGCCTCGGCGTTTGTGCTGCTCGGCTGCAGCGAGCAGCCGCTCCCCCAGCAGGACGGGGTCCGCAGCGATGACTGTCTGCGCGAGGTGACCCTGGATCGACTGAGCGAACAGATCGCCCTCTGTGACCAGGTCGTGGCGGCCTTTCCCGACGATCCCGCGCCCCGCAACGACCGCTACCTGCTGCACAGCCTGGCCAACAACGATGCGGCCGCCTGCGAGGACCTGCGCGAGGCCCTGCGTCTGGCGGCAGCAGTGCCGGAGGATCAGCTGGATGCCCAGCTGCGCAGCGAGCTGGAGGTGCGCCGCACCCTCTGCAACGACGAGCCGCTCACCAGTCCCGCAACACCTCCCGCAACATCGCCGTGAGCCGGTCGCGACGCCTCTCGCTCTGGCCGCGGTGCAGGGTGAGGGCGATGGTCTCAGCCTTGCTGGCGATCAATCCATCCACCAGCTGATCGGCCACCCCCAGTTGCAGCCAGTGGCTGGTGAGGCTGCCGCCCATGCCGATGCGGTGGCAGCGGTCCTCGGCCTGCTCGGTGTCGCCGGGGGTCCAGGGCCTCTCGATCAGCACCACATGGCGGGCCCGGTGCAGGGTGAAGCCCAGACCACCGGTGCCGTAGGTGGCGATCAGCAGGGGCACCGCTCCGGCCTGGAAGTCCCGCACCCGGCGCTGGCGCTCGGCCACGGGCACCGCCCCGGTGAGCAGGGCGGCGGGGCCCAGCGCGCGCTGCAACAGGCGGGCACTGCGCACGAAGGCGGTGAACACCACCACCGCCTCGCCGCCCGCCAGCAGGGATGCCACCAGGTCCCGGGTCGCCGGCAGTTTGTGGTCGGAGCCGATCTGACGCAGGGCCGTGAGCACGGCCAGCACCTCGGCATCCCGGCGCACCTCGCCACGGGCGGCGCGGCGGCGGTAGTCGAGCACCCGGCGCTGCAGTTGGTGCTGGAATCCCCGTCCCCGCGCCTCATCGAGCTGGACGGGGTGATGGCGGCGGTTCTTGGGCGGCAGGTCGAGGCAGTCCTGCTTGCGGCGGTGCAACAGCAGGGGACGGATCAGCCGCTGCAGCTCCGCCAGGTTGCTGGCCCCGTTGGCCTGCCAGAGGCGCCGGCCCCGACGTTCGCTCCAGTGCCCCTGGCAGAACTGCTCCTCGAAGGCCGTGCGGTCGCGGGCGAGGGGATGGTCGATGGCCGCCAGCAGGGGGAAGAGCTGGGCTGGACGGCCGTTCTTCATCGGCGTGCCGGTGAGCAGCCAGGCGGCCCGCAGGCGCGGGTGGCGGGCCAGACGCAACAGGGCGCGGCAGCGGGCGGTGTGCAGGTTCTGGGCGTAGTGGGCCTCATCGGCGATCAGCACGGTGCCGGCCGGCGGCAGGGCGGCGGGTAGCCGCGCCCAGCTGTGCAGCTCGATGCGCAGTCCCAGGGCCAGGGCCTCGCTGCGCCAGTGCTCGTGGAGGCCCACCGGCGCCAGCACCACCACGCGGCAGTCCGCCAGCCGCACCATCGCCCGGGCCGCGGCCAGCACCGTGAGGGTCTTGCCCAGGCCCATGGCATCGGCCAGCACGGCGCCGCGGCGGGCCAGCAGCCAGCGGACCGCGGCGCGCTGATGGCTGAACAGGCAGCGGCCGTCCGCCAGCGGTTCGGCCAGGGTGGCGGCCGCCACCAGGCGGCGGTGGGAGGGCAGCGGCGGCAGCGGCTGCCCCAGCCAAGCGAGCCACTGGGCCAGTTCCGGCTCCACGGGAAAGCGATCGGCCAGGGTGCGGCGCAGGGCAACGGCGGCCTCGAGCGGAAAGTCCCAGCAGCGCTGGCGGCCATTCCAATGGCCCCGAGGCCGGATCGTCCGCAACTGGGCCTGGGTGACGGCGTCGAAGGGGCTGATCACCTCGATCCGCCCGGTGGCGCCGAGGCGCAA
Source organism: uncultured cyanobacterium (assembly GCA_963765575.1). Taxonomy (GTDB): domain Bacteria; phylum Cyanobacteriota; class Cyanobacteriia; order PCC-6307; family Cyanobiaceae; genus NIES-981. Next base: position 21,049 of record CAVXWZ010000005.1, read on the forward strand.
CCGGCAACGCAGGGGTCCGACTGCAGCCCCGGACACAGTGCCACCGCTTCCAATGCGCCATAACTGTGCCAACCGAGCCAAGCGCATGCAGGCCAGGGACAGGGGTTCGCGCCACCTCGCTGGGCCTGGCCCGGCCCTCAATGCCGTCTCCCTCGAGGAGCTCTGTCCCAAGCTCAAGCACCGGCGCTGGCGCCGGTCTCTGCACGAGCTCACCGAGCACACCTGCATCTACTGCGGTGAGCGATCCGAGTCGATTGACCACGTGCATCCCCAGAGCCGCGGCGGATCAAGCGTCACCGAAAACTGCGTGCCCGCCTGCCTGGCCTGCAACGGCGCCAAGGGCGACACGGATGTCTTCGCGTGGTATCGGCGGCAGAGCTTCTACGACCCCCGACGGGCCATGGCGATCCGGTCCTGGCTGGAGGGTGATCTGACGCTGGCGGTGCGGTTGCTGGAGTGGTCCAGTCCTCACCACACCCGGCAGGCCACCGGGCCGTTGTGGCGCTGGCAGATCGCCGCCTGATCCTGGGGGCGGTCGGGCGCCAGCGTGGCCGCCAGCAGCACCAGCAGCCCCACCGCCAACAGGATGGGCAGCCCCGGCGCTGGCGACGCCGTGGCAGCAGCCAGCCGGGGCGACCTGGCGGCAAGCTGGGAACCGACCTTGGCCGAGCACATGGGGGCTGAACGCTGGGCCGGTGCCCATGGCGCCGGACGGGAGCGGTGGAGCGGAGCGAGAGCAGGCAGGCGGGCCATGGATCGCGGTCGGGTGATACAGGTGTACTCATGACCCAGGCCACTGTCAAGCCGACGGGCCGCCTGCTGGTGGTGGGCGGCGGCTACACCGGGCAGCGCTTCGCCCGCGCCGCCCTGCAGCTGAAGCATGCGGTGGTGCTCACCAGCCGCCAACCGCCCCCGGCCCAGCTGGTCGCCGGCCTGCCCCCGGAGGTGCGCTGGCTGCAGTTCGACAGCCGCGAGCCGCAGCTGCCGCCGCTCGCCGAGCTGGCGGATGTGAGCCACGTGCTGGTGAGCGCTCCCCCCGACGGCGAGCCGGGTGATCCCAGCCTGCGCTGCCTGGGAGCGGCCCTCTCCGAGCTGCCGCTGGAGTGGGTGGGGTACCTGTCCACCACCGGCGTCTACGGCTGCACAAACGGCGCCTGGGTGGATGAAACCGCCCCGCCCCAACCCCGGGCGGCGCGCAGCCGGGCCCGGCTGGCGGCCGAGGACGCCTGGCGCGCCAGCGGTCTGCCGGTGCAGATCCTGAGGCTGCCGGCGATCTACGGACCCGGCCGCAGCCCCTTCGCCGGCCTGCGGGCCGGCCGCAGCCGGCTGATCCACAAGCCCGGCCAGGTGTTCTCGCGGGTGCACGTCGACGACATCGTCGGCGCCCTGCTGCACTGCCTGGCCCTACCGGCCGAGCAGCGGCCGCCGGTGGTCAACGTCACCGACGACTGCCCCTGCCCCTCCAGCGAGATCCTCGGCTTCGCCAGCCATCTGCTGGACCTGAAACTGCCGGCGATGGAGCGCTACGAGCGCATCCAAGCCGACATGAGCCCGATGGCGCGCAGCTTCTGGGCCGAGAACCGCCGCACCAGCAACCGCCTGCTCTGCGCCGGGCTGGGGTACCGGCTGCGCCACCCCAGCTATCGGGAGGGGCTGGCCGCCTGCCTCAGCGAGGAAGAATCCTCGCGGGAAGTTCCGCCCGCCGGCGGGCAGTCGTCAGGGGCGCCAGGATCGGCCACGAAGGGCAGGCCCAGATCCTGAAGCATCCGGCCCCAGCGCAGCTCGATCCAGCCGCGGCTGATGCCCGTGCCCATCCCCCACAGCAACGCCAACAGCAACAACCAGCGCACCATGGCCAACAGCAGCGGCAGCCCGGGGCCATCCAACTCGATCGGGCGGCGGCTGGCCATCGCCCTGGGCGATCCGGCCGGCATCGGCGCCGAGGTGGTGCTCAAGGCCCTGGCCTGTCCCCTGCCGACGGGCCTGGAGCCGGTGCTGGTGGGGTGCCGCCGCTGGCTGGAGGCCTGCCATGGCTCCCTCAGCCAACGCTCAAAGGCCCCCCTGCGCGATCCCGCCGACCTGGAGATCGTGGATGTGCCCCTGGAGCGGGCGGTGACGCCGGGGCAGAGCAGCCCGAGCGCCGGAGCCGCCAGCTTCGCCTGGCTGGGGGCAGCCGCCGAGCTGGTGCAGCGGGGCGACTGCCAGGCCCTGGTCACCGCACCGATCGCCAAGGCCAGCTGGCATGCGGCGGGCCATGACTACCCGGGGCAGACCGAGCGGCTGGCGGAACTCACCGGCAGCCCCGAGGCGGGAATGCTGTTCACCGCCTGCGCCCCGGCGGGGGGCTGGCGCCTCAACACCCTGCTGGCCACCACCCACATTCCCCTGGCCCTGGTGCCGCAACGGCTCAACGCCGACCTGGTGGGGCGCAAGCTCGATCTGCTGCTGGCCTTCTGCCGGCGCTTCAACCCCGACCCCCATCTGGTGGTGGCCGCCCTTAACCCCCACGCCGGTGAGGCCGGCGCTCTTGGCCACGAGGAGCACGACTGGCTGGAGGGCTGCCTGGAGACCTGGCGGGCCGCCCATCCCCGGGTGCGGCTGGAGGGACCCCGCCCCCCGGACAGCTGCTGGCTGGATGCGGCTGCGGCCTGGCACGGCCAGGGCGGCGGACCCGACGGCTACCTGGCCCTCTACCACGATCAAGGCCTGATCCCGGTGAAACTGCTGGCCTTTGACGCCGCCGTGAACACCACCCTGGGCCTGCCTTTCCTGCGCACCTCCCCAGACCACGGCACCGGCTTCGACATCGCCGGACAGGGCGTCGCCAGGCCCCTGAGCATGGCGGCCGCGATCACAACGGCCTGGGAGCTGGGCTGAGGCCAGCCTCAGCCAGGTTTGACGCGCATCAGCACCTGGCCGAATTCCACGGGAGTGCCGTTTTCCACCAGGATTTCCACCACCTCGCCGCTCACCTCGGCCTCAAGTTCGTTCATCAGCTTCATCGCCTCGAGGATGCACACGGTCTGTCCCTCGCCGATGCGGCTGCCGAGCTCCACAAAGGCGGGCTCGCCGGGGGCCGGACAGCTGTAGAAGGTGGCCACCATCGGTGCCGTGATCTCCAGCAGGTCACTGCGGCTGGCCGCGGCGGCCGGGGGTGGCATCGACGGCACTTCGGCCATGGCGGCCGGCGGCGCCAGGGTGGCCGTCGCGGGGGGGACCCCGGCGGCGGTCGGATGCTGCGGCGCCAGCGCGGCGGGGGCCGGCAGGTTGCGGCGCACCTCCAGCCGGAAATCGTCGCCCTCGAGCTTGAACTCCTGGATGTCGCTGTCCCCGAGCAGGTCCAGCAGGGCCTTGAGCTGATCGTGATCGAGCTGCATGGCGATCAGTTCTCCCGGCCCAGATAGCTGTCCGTGCGGGTATCAATCTTGATCTTGTCCCCCACCGAAAGGAACAGGGGCACCATCACCTGGGCACCCGTCTCGACGATCGCGGGTTTGGTGCCGCCGGTGGCGGTGTCGCCCTTGACGCCCGGGTCGGTCTGGGTGATCTCCAGGGCCACCGAGTTGGGCAGCTCCACCTCCAGGGGCTTGTCGTTCCACGAAATCACGTTCACCGCCATGCCCTCTTTGAGGTACTTGCGGCTCTCGCCGATCTGGGCGGCGCTGAGGCGGGTTTCCTCGTAGCTGCCCATGTCCATGAACACGTAGTCGTCGCCCTCCATGTAGGTGTGCTGCAGGGTGCTTTTCTCGAGCAGGGCCTGGGGCACCATCTCGCCGGCGCGGAAGGTCTTCTCCACCGTGCTGCCCCCCTGCACCGTCTTCAGCTTGGTGCGCACGAAGGCCGAGCCCTTGCCCGGCTTCACATGCAGGAATTCAACGACCCGCCAGACCTGCCCATCCAGCTCGATCGAGGTGCCGGTGCGAAAGTCGTTGCTGGAGATCATTCCGACGCTTCGGATCGGCCGGATTGTAAGGCTGGCTACAGCAACCCATGAACGCTGGCGGCAGGCGCCGGGGAGCCGTGCCAAAGTCCGACCAGAGAGCTTGCAAGGCCATGGCCCAGGCCCCGATTCCCCCCGCCCGGCCGTCCCATCGCGGGCCTCGGCTGACGGGGCTCTGGCGGGGCGCCCTGGCCCTGGCCCTGGGCCTGCTGCTGATGGCCCCCGCCGCCCGGGCCGCCCTGCCCCAGGGCAACGCCGTCAAGGATCCGGCCGCCATCCTGCGCAACGCCCTGCCGGTGGAGGCCCCCCGCCTGCAGGACCTGCAGCACCGGCTCGAGGACACCAGCACCGATCTGCGCGCCAAGCGCTGGTCCGCCCTGGCCAACACGGTGCGCCGCAGCCAATCGCTGCTGAGCAGCAACCGCAACGGCATCGTCAACAGCTTCGAGCCCGCCGACCAGGGCCGTGCCCAGGCCCTGCTGGGCGAGCTGGACACGCGGCTGCAGCAGATGGCCAGCGCCGCCGGGGAGCAGCAGCGGGATCCCTTCCTGAGCGCCCGCCGGGAGGCCCTGGCCAGCCTCGGCGAAGCCGAAGCGCTGCTGGTGGGCGACTTCCCCTTCACCATTCCCCCTGAATTCGAGGCTCTGCCGCGCCTGCTGGGCCGCGCCACCGTGCTGATCTCCACCACCAAGGGCGACCTCACCGCCGTGGTGGACGGCTACAACGCGCCGCTGACGGCGGGCGCCTTCGTGGACCTGGTGCAACGGGGCTTCTATGACGGCCTGCCCTTCATCCGGGCCGAGGACTTCTACGTGCTCCAGACCGGTGATCCCAAGGGTCCCGAGCAGGGCTACCTGAATCCCGACACCGGCCTGGTGCGCACGGTGCCTCTGGAGATCCGCGTGCCGGAGGAGCCGGGCCCCTTCTACAACCAAACCTTCGAGGACCTGGGCCGCTACAAAGCCACCCCGGTGCTGCCCTTCGCCACCCTCGGCACCCTGGGCTGGGCCCACTCCGACGAGCAGCTCGATGACGGCTCGTCCCAGTTCTTCTTCTTTCTCTACGAAGCGGAACTGACCCCGGCCGGCCTGAACCTGGTGGACGGTCGCTACGCCGCCTTCGGCTATGTGGTGGAGGGCTTCGACGTGCTCGAGGAGCTCGGCGTCGACGACGCCATCGTCAGCGCCACGGTGCTTGAGGGGGCGGACAAGCTCGAGCCCCATGGTTGATCAGCACGGCTGATGCCCCCCGCTGATGGCCCCAGCCTGGCCGAGCTCGGCGAAGCAGCACTGATCGAACGGCTGGCGGCCTTCGCCCCGGCGGGCCAGTTCCACGACGATGCCGCCCTGCTCGACCTGCACGGGCCCCAGGTGCTCAACACCGACGTACTGGTGGAGGGGGTGCATTTCAGTGCTGCCACCACCAGCGGCTTCGACGTGGGCTGGCGGGCCGCCGCCGCCAACCTCTCGGACCTCGCGGCGATGGGCTGCCGCAGCGTGGCGGGGCTCACCGTGGGGCTGGTGGCCCCGGCCTCCACCCGCTGGGGCTGGGTGGAGGCGGTCTACACAGGCCTGCGGGCCTGTCTGGAGCCCCACGGCGGCGTGGTGCTGGGGGGTGACTGCAGCAGTGGCGCCCAGCGGCTGCTGGCGATCACCGCCCTCGGTCCCCTGGCCCGCACCGCCAGCGGCGAGCCGGCCCCGATCCGGCGCGCTGGCGGCCGGGCCGGGGACCGGCTGGTGAGCACCGGACCCCATGGGCTCAGTCGCCTGGGACTGGCTTTGCTGCAGGCCAGTCCAGGGGCCCGGACCACGGCCCTTGGGGAGCTGGCGCCGGGGCTGGCGGAGCGGGCGATCGCGGCCCACCAGCGGCCGCAGCCGCGGCTGGATGCGGTGGCGGCCCTGCACGCCAGCAAGCCGGCCGGCCTGGCCTGGCGGCTGGGCGGCACCGACAGCAGCGACGGCCTGGCGGTGGCGGCCCGGACCGTGGCTTTGGCCAGCGGTTGCCGGGCCCTGCTGGAGCGCCGCCAACTGCCCTTGGATCGCGCCATGGAGGGTCTCCCCCAGGCCACGGCGTGGTGCCTGGACGGGGGGGAGGATTTCGAGCTGCTGCTGGCCCTCGATTCAGCGTGGGCGGAGCGCTTGGTGGACACCCTGCCCGGCGCTCAGATCATCGGCTGCCTGGCGGAGCCCGCTGCGGACGGGGAGCCCGATCGGCTGGCTGGGGGAGGAGGGAAACTTTCCTGCCGGAGCAGGCTTCGCTCACTTCCAGTTGCGGGCCACCAGTTCGGCCAGGTCGACGACGCGCTGGCTGTAGCCCCATTCGTTGTCGTACCAGGACACCACCTTCACCATGGTGCCGCCCATCACAATGGTGAGATCGGAATCCACGATGGCGCTCTCATCGGTGCCGGCGTGGTCGCTCGACACCAGGGGCAGGTCGGAATACTTGATGATGCCCTTCATCGGGCCCTCGGAGGCCGCCTTGAGGGTGGCGTTCACCTCCTCTTTGGTGGTCGACCGGCTGACATCCAACACCATGTCGACCACCGACACATTGGGGGTCGGCACGCGCAGGGCGATGCCGCTGAGCTTGCCCTGAACAGGCGGGTACACCAGGGCCACGGCCTTGGCGGCGCCGGTGCTGGTGGGCACGATGTTGATCGCAGCAGCCCGGGCGCGGCGCAGGTCGCGGTGGGAGGCGTCGAGGATGCGTTGATCCCCCGTGTAGCTGTGGGTGGTGGTCATCGTGCCCTTGACGATGCCGAAGCTCTGGTCGAGCACCTTCACCAGGGGTGCCATGCAATTGGTGGTGCAGCTGGCGTTGGAGACAATCTGCCAGTCCTCGTGGCGGTATTCATGGTCGTTGACCCCAACGACGAAGGTGCCAACGCCTTCTCCTTTGCCTGGCGCCGTGATCAGCACCTTGCTGGCACCGGCCTGGATGTGCTTGCCCGCACCAGCTTGATCGACGAAAACACCGGTGCTTTCGATCACCAGATCGACATCCCAATCCTTCCAGGGGAGGTTTAAAGGATTGCGATCAGAAAAGCACTTGATATGGCGCCCATTCACCACAATGGAGTCGTTGGTGTAGGACACTTCTGCGTCGCGGATGCGACCCAGCATCGAGTCGTACTGGAGCAGGTGGGAGTTGGTCCTGGGATCGGAGGTGTCGTTCAGGCCGACCACTTCGATACCCGTGTTGGCTCCGCGGCTGAGCCAGCAGCGCATGAAGTTGCGACCAATACGGCCGAATCCATTGATCGCAACTTTCAAGGTCATGGCAAAGGCGCGACGGAATCCGCCGGCGGCAGGGAGATTAGGGGGCTGATCATACAGAAATCACCTTCCCCACCCCCCCGCCAGGGGTCGGCGCCACAGGGCTGGAGCGCCGGCAGCGGCAGTGGACGTTGCAAGTTTTCACGGCACGCTTCACCCGGACGCCTTAATTTCCTCCCAGATCCGCTGGCAGCCCGTCTGGCAGCATCCCAGGCGTGCAGCTTGCCCCCCAGGGCGGCTAGCGGCGTCGATGCCACCACAGACGCCCCGGGCGTCCCGCCCCCGGACCGGAGCCCAACCTTGATCCCCCCGCTCAGCCGTCAGCAGCCCCTGCACTTCATTGGTGTCGGCGGCATCGGCATGTCGGCCCTGGCCCGGATCCTGGCGGAGCGGGGCCATCGCGTCAGCGGTTCGGACCGGCGCGACAGTGCCGTGCTGGAGCGGCTGCGGCAGCTGGGGGTGCAGGTGTTCCTGGAGCAGAACGCCGACACCCTGGCGGCGGTGGTCAGCGCCGTGGGCAGTGGCGAGGCCCCTCCCCCCCAGGTGGTGATCAGCTCGGCGGTGCCGGACGCCAACCCCGAACTCAGCGAAGCCCGGCGCCTGGGCCTGCCGATCTGCCATCGCTCCGATGTGCTGGCGGCGCTGATCAACAGCCAGCCCGCCATTGCCGTGGCCGGCAGCCACGGCAAGACCACCACCAGCACCCTGGTGGCCAGCCTGCTGGCCGCCACCGGCAACGACCCCACGGCCGTGATCGGCGGGGTGGTGCCCGCCTTCGGCAGCAACGGCCGCCACGGCGAGGGCCGCTTGCTGGTGGCCGAGGCGGATGAATCCGATGGCTCGCTGGTGAAGTTCCGGCCCGAGCTGGGCGTGCTCACCAATGTGGAGCTTGACCACACCGACCACTACCCAGACCTGCAGGCCCTGATCGCCACCCTGCAGCACTTCGCGGGCGGCAGCCACCGCCTGCTCGCCAACCACGACTGCCCGATCCTGCGCAAGCACTTCAACCCCGACCACTGGTGGTCGACCGAATCCCAGGAGGGAGTGGATTTCGCGGCCATCGCCCTTGAGGAGCGGGGAGACGGCAGCCACGTGGCCTTCTACGAGCGGGGCACGCTGATCGGCCACTTTGAGCTGCCCCTGCCCGGCCGCCACAACCTCAGCAACGCCGCCGCGGCCCTGGCCGCCTGCCGCCTCGAGGGGGTTCCCTTCAGCGCCCTCGCCGAGGCTGTCAGCGGTCTGCAGCCCCCGGGGCGGCGCTTCGATCTGCGTGGCGTCTGGAACGGCCGCATGGTGGTCGACGACTACGCCCATCACCCCAGCGAGGTGTCCGCCACCCTGGAGATGGCGCGGCTGATGGTGAGCAGCGGGCGAAGCCCCCTGCCCGCACCGCCCCAGCGCCTGGTGGCGGTGTTCCAGCCCCATCGCTACAGCCGCACCGCCCAGTTCCTGGAGGATTTCGCCCGCGCCCTGGCCCTGGCCGACAGCGTTCACCTCGCCCCCCTCTACACCGCCGGTGAGCAGCCGATCGAGGGGGTGAACAGCGAGGCGCTGGCCGCCGCCATCCGCCGCCTGGCGCCGACATTGTCGGTGGGCGTGGCCACCACCATGGACGAACTGGCGGAGTCGATCAGCCGTGACTGCAAGGCCGGCGATCTGGTGCTGGCCATGGGCGCCGGGGATGTGAACAGCCTCTGGGATCGCCTCAGCCGCCTGTCCACCGACCTGCGCGAACTCGTGGCCTAGATCCAGCCATGGCCGCTCCCGTCAGCCCATCGCCGAGCCTGTGCCAATCCCTGGCCCTGCGCCATGGCGTCGGCCTCCAGGAGTTCACCACCTGGAAGGTGGGCGGGCCAGCGGAGTGGTTTGCCGAGCCCGCCGGTGGCGCCGAGCTGCAGGCCCTGCTCAGCTGGCGCCTGGAGGCAGGGCTGCCCCTGCACTGCCTCGGAGCCGGCTCCAACCTGCTGATCGCTGACGCTGGCCTGCCGGGACTGACGCTGTGCCTGCGCCGCCTGCAGGGCAGTCGCCTCGATGGCCAGGAGGGCTGGGTGGAGGCCGAGGCCGGGGAGCCGATCCCCAGCCTGGCCCGCAAGGCCGCCAGGGCGGGCCTGAGCGGGCTGGAGTGGGCCGTGGGCATCCCTGGCACGGTTGGCGGCGCGGCCGTGATGAACGCCGGCGCCCAGGGGGGCTGCACAGCCGAGCGGCTGCATTCGCTGCGGGTGATCGACCCGGCGCGGCCCGACCAGCCCTTCAGCCTGCAGGCCAGTGAGCTGGCCTTCGCCTACCGCCACAGCCGCCTGCAGCAGGAGCCCCTGGTGGTGCTCTCGGCCCGCTTCCGCCTCGAACCCGGGCACGATCCGGCGGCCGTCAGCGCCCGCACCAGCGCCAACCTGCACAGCCGCACCAGCACCCAGCCCTACCAGCAACCGAGCTGCGGCAGCGTCTTCCGCAATCCCGAACCAGACAAGGCGGGGCGACTGATCGAGCAACTGGGCCTCAAGGGGCTGAGCATCGGCGGCGCCCAGGTGTCACCGATTCACGCCAATTTCATCGTCAACACCGGCAACGCCACGGCCGCCGACATCGCCGCCCTGATCGCCGCGGTGCAGGCGCGGGTGGAAGCGGCCCACCAGCTCCACCTGCACCCCGAGGTGAAGTGGCTGGGCTTCTGAGTCCCCCCGCCCCAGCGCTTAGCCTGAGCCAAACGGTTCTCCAGGCATGGCCGGATTCGGACTTCCCAACTTCGGTCAGCTCACCGAAGCCTTCAAAAAGGCCCAGGAGCTGCAGCAGAACGCCCAGAAGCTGCAGGAAGAGCTGGATGCCATGGAGCTGGAGGGCAGCAGCGGTGATGGCCGCGCCAGCGTCTGGCTGTCGGGCAACCAGCAACCGCTGAAGGTACGCCTGGCGCCCGAGCTGGTGGCCGAGGGGGCCCCCAGCTGCGAAGCCGCCGTGCTGGAGGCCCTGCAGGCGGCCTATGAAAACTCCACCAACACCATGAAGGGCCGCATGGAGGAGCTCACCGGCGGGCTCAACCTCAATCTTCCCGGCGCCGGGGTCTGAGGGCCTGCGGCTCCTCCGACCCGGCGGTGCCCTCCTCTGCGCGGGTCTCGCGGCCCAGCTGTTGCCGCCCGCTGCGCCGCGACGGCTTGCTCAGCGGTGCCGATGCGGCGCTGGAGTTGCTGGCAGCGCAGCGCTGCTGCCGCTCCAAGCTTGCCTGGATCTCCTCCAGACAGTGCTGGTAAAGGGGCTCACGGTCCCAGGGCTCGGCAACGGCACAGCCAGGTTCGCCCCGGTGCAGGCAGTTGCTGAAGCGACAGCGCGCCTGGCTGAGGCCCTGGCGCACCTCTGGAAACAGGGCCGCCAGGGCCTGCGGATCAGCCGGCAGCTCGGGGCGGTTGAAACCGGGCGTATCGGCCACCAGGGCACCGGGGGCCAGGGGAAACAGTTCCACATGGCGGGTGGTGTGGCGGCCGCGCTGCAGACGACCGGATACCGCAGCAACCCGCAGCTCGAGCTGGGGGCTGAGGCAATTGAGCAGGCTGCTCTTGCCCACCCCGGAGGGGCCACAGAGCACGGTGATGCCGGCCTGGATCAGGCGTTGCCGCAGCACCTCCAGACCCAGCCCGGTGGCCACGGACACGGCCACCGGGTCGTAGCCCCAGCCCCGCGCCCTGGTGCACCAGGCCTGCACCTCGGTGGCCGGCAGCAGATCGGCTTTGGAGAACACCAGCTCCACGGGGCGACCGGTGGCCTCGGCGGTGATCAGAAAGCGGGTGAGCTGCAGCGGGTCGGGTTGCGGTTCCGCCAGGGCCACCACCACCACCACCCGTGACACATTGGCCACGGCCGGTCGCCGCAACAGCCCGGCGCGCGGCTCCACCCCCGCCACGGCGCCGCGGCCGGCGGCCCAGTCGATCCCGTCCAGGCGCACCTGATCCCCCACGCAGATCGTCTGGCCGGCCTTGGCCAGGCGGGTGCGACGGGTGCAGAGCAACCGGTTCGGCTCGCCCGGGCCCGAGCGCTCCAGCTCCACCCAGCAGTAGTTGGCCTGCAGGGCCACCACCAGGCCGCTGCGCCAAAGCGCAGCCGGCTTGCGATCAGGGGCCATGGCGTTGCACCAGCAGGCGCACGCCCGGGAATGGCTCCTCGTGGGGCGGTAAGGGCTGCGGTGGCTGCACCCGCTCCACCCGGTGGCCGGCCTGGCGCAGACCCTCGGCCACCATCACCTCCGGCTCACCGGCATCCAGATCCACCTGCAGCCAGGCGCCGGGGTCGAGGGCCTCCAGGGCCAGCCGGGAGCGGATGAAGTTGAGCGGACAGGGGGTGCCGCGCAGATCGATGCAGGTGCTGGGACTGGCCACAGGGCGCCTCAGTCGCGGTGGCCGAACAGGCCGCCGAACAGGCCACTCTTGTGGGGATGCTTCTGCCCCTTGCTGGTGTGATGGCCGGCCAGCTCCTCCAGCAGCCCGCGCTCGTGGTCGTTGATCCGGGTGGGCAACTGCACCTTGACGCTGAACTGGTGATGGCCCCGGGCCACGGGGTTGCCGAGCCTGGGTACCCCCTTGCCCTGCAGGCTGAGCACCGCGCCGGGCTGGGTGCCGGCCGGGATCGTCAGGGGCTCGTGGCCGTCCACCGTCTCCACCTCGATCGTGTCGCCGAGAATCGCCTGCAGGTAGTTGAGGGTCACCTCGGACTGAATGGTGATGCCATCCCGGCGCAGCTGGGGATGGGGCTGCACGCTCAGGAAAACGTAGAGGTCGCCGGCGGGGCCGCCGCGCTGGCCGGCGTTGCCCTCGTTGGCCACGCGCAGGCGCGTGCCCGAATCGACGCCGGCGGGAATGTTGATGCGCAGTTTCTTGCGCACCTGCTGCAGGCCCTGGCCACCGCAGGCGGTGCAGGGATCGGCGATCACCTCGCCGCTGCCCTCACAGGTGGGGCAGGCGGCGACCTGGCTGAAGCTGCCGAAGGGTGTGCGGGTGGCCCGCCGCACCTGCCCGGCCCCGGCGCAGGTGGGGCAGCCGGTGGGACCGCTGCCGGCCTTGGCGCCGCTGCCGTTGCAGGTGCCGCAGGTTTCCAGGTGCCGGATCTGCACCTCCTTCTCGATCCCGAACACAGCCTCCTGAAAGCTGATGGTGAGATCGAGGCGCAGGTCATCGCCCTGGCGCGGACCACGGCGGCGGGGGCCGCCCGCGGCGGCGCCACCGAAGCCGCTGAAGAAGGTCTCGAACAGGTCGGCGAAACCGCCCATGTCGCCCATGTCGGGGGCGCCGGCAGCGCCGCCCAGGCCCGCCTCTCCGAACTGGTCGTAGCGGGCGCGGGTCTGGGGATCACTGAGCACCTCGTAGGCGCGGCCGATCTCCTTGAAACGCTCCTCAGCTCCCGGATCCCTGTTGATGTCGGGGTGGTACTGGCGAGCCAGGCGCCGATAGGCCCGCTTGAGGCTGTCGGCATCGGCATCCCGGCTGACCCCGAGCAGGTCGTAGTAATCGGCCATGGATCAGCTGTCGGAGGTGGGGGCCCAGGCCTCGCCAGCGCTCGCTGACCCGGCAGCGGGCGTGGCGGCAGCGGAACCGGGAGCGGGTCCCGGTCCCATGGAGACCTTCACCAGGGCGTGGCGCAGCACGCGGCCCTGAAGTTGGTAGCCGCGCTGCAGTTCGGCAATCACCACGTCCTCGGGGTACTCGTGGCTCTCCTCGCGCAGCACCGCCTCGTGGAGATTGGGATCGAAGGGCTCGCCCTCCACCCGCATCGGCGCCACGCCCAGCTGCTTGAACACATCCACCAGCTGCTTGTAGAGGCCCTGGTAGCTGCGGTGGAGGCCCTGGGCCTCCTCCTCCTGGGGATTCAGCTGCTGGCGTGCCCGCTCAAAGTTGTCCACCACCGGCAGGATCTCGCCCAAGGTGCTGCAGGTGATCTGCAGGCGCAGGTCGTCCTGGTCGCGGCTCTGGCGCTTGCGGAAATTGTCGAAGTCCGCCGCCAGGCGCATGTACTGGCCGTTGAGGCTCTCGTGCTGAAGCTGCAGGGCCGCCAACTGGGCCGCCAGATCCGGGCCCGCGTCGGCAGCAGCTGGGGAGGGGTCCTGGGCAGCAGCTACCTCCGGCCCCACCCCGGTGGCGTCCACCGCCGCGGGCTCGGGGACAGCGTTCTGGTCGGACAGCCGGTTCTCGGCCTCCCCAGCCACCTGCGCGAGTGGCTGCTGCAGATCAGCGCCGGCATTGGACTCGGGCCCGACCGCAGATTCTCCACTCATGGCTGACAGGCCCACAATTTGGTCTTAGACATGTTGGAACTTGATGGGCTGCTCCCACAAGCGGGGGAAGCCCGCACCTTTGGCCCATGACGCTCAGCCCCGCCAGGCCCGTACCCGAAGCCGTCAGCGCCGCCCAACAACGTCTGGAGATCGAGCTGCTGCGTGGCGAGTCGGTGCTCAGCGCCGAGCAGCTGCAACCGGAACAGCTCCAGAACACCGTGCTGCCCCTGGAGCGCTGGTTGCAGCTCGGTGCCTGCCCGGCGGGTGAGCCCGAGGCGGGACAGCTGCCGGTGGCGGTGCCCAGCCACTGGGACCAGGAGCAGCGCCAGCAGCTGGCGGGCGAGCTCAATCGCAAGGGCTACCTGCCCCGCTTCCGGCTCGCCCTCAGCCCGGACATCCAGGAGGCCCTGGGCCGCACCCTCGAGATCCCCGCAGCGGCCATCCCCCTGCACTCGCTCACCGACGAGCTGGGGCTGCGGGCTGACAACGGCGAGGAACTGCAGGAGATCTCCGATCTGGAGGATCTGGAGGCCAATCCGGCCAAGTCGAATGCCGATGCCAACGCCTCGCCGATCATCAATCTGGTGAACAGGCTGCTGGTGGAGGCGCTCAACAGCGAGGCCAGCGATATCCATATCGAACCTCAGGAGCACTCCCTTGATGTGCGCTTCCGGCTGGACGGGGTGCTGCAGAAGCGTTTCGAGGATCTGCCCCGCAGCCTGACCCCGGCGGTCACCTCCCGGATCAAGATCATGGCCGACCTGGACATCGCCGAACGGCGCATGCCCCAGGACGGCCGCATCCGGCGCCGTTTCCGCGGTCGCCGCATGGACTTCCGGGTGAGCACCCTGCCCAGCCGCACCGGCGAGAAGGTGGTGCTACGGCTGCTGGACAGCGGCGCCACCGAACTGGGCCTCGACACCCTGATCACCGACCCGGAGGCCCGGCAGACCCTGCGCGACCTCGGCTCCAAGCCCTACGGCATGGTGCTGGTGACCGGCCCCACGGGTTCCGGGAAATCCACCACCCTCTACGCCCTGCTGGCGGAACGCAACGACCCGGGCATCAACATCTCCACGGTGGAGGATCCGATCGAGTACACCCTGCCCGGCATCACCCAGACCCAGGTGAACCGGGACAAGGGACTGGACTTCGCCACGGCCCTGCGGGCCTTCATGCGCCAGGACCCGGACGTGCTGCTGGTGGGCGAGACGCGCGACCTGGAAACCGCCAAGACCGCCATGGAGGCAGCCCTCACTGGTCACCTGGTGATGACCACCCTGCACTGCAACGACGCACCCAGCGCCATTGCCCGACTCGATGAAATGGGCGTCGAGCCCTTTCTGGTGAGCGCTTCGTTGCTGGGGGTGATCTCCCAGCGCCTGGTGCGGCGGGCGTGCCCTGCCTGCCGAATTCCCTATCACCCCGAGCCAGAGGAACTCAGTCGCTTCGGCCTGATGGGCAGCCAGGAGTCGGAGGTCACCTTTTACCGGGCCAATGCAACCCATGTCGGCATGGAGGGCTGCTGCCCGGTGTGCAACGGCACGGGCTACAAGGGCCGCATCGGCGTGTTCGAGATCCTGCGCATGAATGACGAGCTCTCGGCGGCGATCGCCAAACGCCAGAGCACCGACGTGCTGCGCCGCATGGCCCTGGAAACGGGCATGAAGACGCTGCTGGGCTACGGCCTGCAGCTGGTGCGCGAGGGTCACACGACCCTGGCGGAGGTGGAGCGGATTCTGCTCACCGATTCCAGCCTGGAGAGCGAGCGCCGCGCCCGCTCCCATGCATCAGCTCAGCTGCGGGACCTGCGGTGCAGGGCTGCGGGAGGAGTGGCTTGAATGTCCCTACTGCCTCACCAGCACCCCGCTCTGAACGTCCCCGTGTCAGGTTCCCCATGGCCGTGATGATTGAAGACCTGATGAGTCAGCTCGTTGCCGACGGCGGCAGCGACCTGCACATCAGCGCCGGTTTACCCCCCTACGGACGCTTCAACGGCCAGCTGCGGCCGATCCAGGACGACCGGCTCGACAGCGATGTCTGCAACAAGCTGATCTTCTCCCTGCTGAACAATTCCCAGCGCAAACAACTGGAGCAGAACTGGGAGCTGGACTGCTCCTACGGCCTGCGCGGCGTGGCCCGCTTCCGGGTGAACGTGTTCCGGCAGCGCGGCACCTACGCCGCCAGCCTGCGCGCCCTGGGCAACGACATCCCCAGCATGAAGGCCCTGGGTCTGCCTCCGATCGTGGAGGAGACCAGCCGCCTGCCCAAGGGCCTGGTGCTGGTGACGGGCCCCACCGGTTCAGGCAAGACCACCACCCTGGCGGCGATCCTGGACCACATCAACAAGACCCGCGCCGAGCACATCATCACGATCGAGGACCCGATCGAGTTCACCTACCGGTCCGACAAGAGCGTCGTGCATCAGCGTCAGGTGCATGACGACACCCGCAGTTTCGCCAACGCCCTGCGGGCGTCACTCAGGGAAGACCCCGACGTGATCCTGGTGGGAGAACTGCGCGACCTGGAGACGATCCAGCTGGCGATCACCGCCGCCGAAACCGGTCACCTGGTGTTCGGCACCCTGCACACCAGCTCCGCCGCCCAGACGGTGGACCGCATGGTTGATGTGTTCCCATCCGGCCAGCAGACCCAGATCCGGGTGCAGCTCAGCACCAGCCTGGCCGCGGTCTTCGCCCAGACCCTCTGCGTGCGCCACAACCCTGCGCCGGGAGAGCTGGGTCGGGTCATGGCCCAGGAGATCATGATCAACACACCCGCCGTCGCCAACCTGATCCGTGAGGGCAAGACGGCCCAGCTCTATTCCCAGATCCAGACGGGAGGTCAGATGGCGATGCAGACCCTGGAGAAGGCACTGGCCGACCTGGTGGTTGCCAACCAGGTGACCATGGATGAGGCCCTGTCCAAGACCACCAAGCGCGAGGAGCTCAAGCGTGTGATCAACCAGCTGAGCTGATCCCCCACCGCCCCCCTGCGTCGATCACCGCACAGGCCTGCCATGCCCACCTTTACCGCCAGCTACACGAACAGCCGAGGCAGAACGCAGGCCATCGAGGTCGACGCCGGTGATGCCCTGCAAGCCAAACGCCGCCTGCGTCAGCGCGGCATCCGGGTCACCGACATCAAGGTCAAACGGCGAAGCTCGGCCAGCAGCCAGCGGGCCGAGCGGGAACTGCAGCAGAAACTGCGCTTCTCCGGTCTGAAGAGCGCTTTCGAATGGCGGCCGGGCATCAAACAGCGGGCCGTGTTCGCCAGCAAGATGGGCGCGCTGGTGAGCACCGGTGTGCCGATCATCCGCAGCATCGATTTGATGGCATCGCAGCAGAAGCTGCCGTTGTTCAAGCGAGCTCTGGAATCGGTGAGCCTGGAACTGAACCAGGGGAACAGCCTCGGCGCGGCGATGCGGGCCTGGCCAACTGTCTTCGACCGGCTCACCATCGCCATGGTGGAAGCGGGTGAAGCCGGGGGTGTTCTTGATGAAGCCCTGCGCCGCCTGGGGCAGCTGCTGGAGCAGACCGCCAGGCTGCAGAACAAGATCAAGGGGGCGCTGGCTTATCCGATCGCCGTTCTCGTGATCGCCATTGCGGTGTTTCTGGGGATGATGCTGTTCATCATTCCGATCTTCGCCGACCTCTATTCCCAGTTGGGCGGCGAGTTGCCTGCCTTCACACTGTTTTTCGTCAACATCAGCAATCTGCTGCGCTCCAGCGCCGCTCTGTTCGTGGCGGCCGGTATCGCGCTGGCGATCTTTCTCTTCGTGCGGTTCTACAAAACCCACTACGGGCGACGGCGCGTCGACGCCCTGATGCTGAAATTGCCGCTGTTCGGTGACCTGATCCAGAAAACAGCCACTGCCCGATTCTGTCGCACGTTCAGTTCACTCACCCGGGCCGGCGTGCCGATCCTGCTGTCGCTGGATGTGGTGCGGGAGATCACCGGCAATTCCATCATCGCCGACACCATTGCCAACAGCCGCGAGGAGGTGATGCAAGGCATCCCGCTGAGTGTGGCCCTGGGGCGCACCAAGGCCTTCCCCGAACTGGCCCTCAGCATGCTCTCGATCGGGGAGGAAACCGGCGAGATGGATACCATGCTCTCCAAGGTGGCTGACTTCTATGAAGACGAGGTCGAAAATGCCACCAAGGCGCTGACGTCCCTTCTTGAGCCGCTGATGATCATCGTGGTGGGTGGAATCGTGGGCGTGATTCTGGTGGCCATGTACCTGCCGATGTTCAACATCTTCGATCAGATTCGCTGAGCTTGGCCTGGCCCTCGTCGAGGACCGGCCTCGGCGAGGCCATGTCCAGCAAGCCAGCCTGAGGTCCAGCAGTGCTGGAAGTTGAAGCCTCCGGTGACGCCATCGACATCCAGCAGCTCCCCCACGAGCTGCAGACCGGGCTGGAGTCGGCTCTCCATCGTGGCCAGATTCACCTCTCCCAGGGGCACCCCACCAGCGGTGACGAACTCCTCGCCGAAGGGCCCACGGCCGCTGACCGCATAGGACGGAATCCCGCAGCGCGGCGATCAACCGGCGCTGCTGGTCGCGCGGCGAGTTCGGCCCAGCGCCGGAGCGGCTCCACCCCCGCCCGGCCCAGCAGGTGCTGCCAGAGCCTCCGGCTGAGCTCCGGCCAGGGGCGGGCACTGGCGAGCTGGCGCCGGGCCTGGCTGACGCGGGCCTGCTGGAACAGCTGCTCGAGATCCCCCTGGGAGCGGCCACCGCTCCAGTCAACGCGCAGCCTGGCCCGGTAGCGGCAGGCCTGCAGCCGACGGGCGGCGAAGGCGGTGAGCCGCAGGATGGCCGGGCCGCTGAGGCCCCAGTGGGTGATCAGCACTGTCCCGCGCTGCCGCAGGGGGCCTCCGGCGGGCAACTCCAGAGTGAGGCCCACCGGATCCATCGCCACGCCGGCCAGGGCCAGCAGGGGGTCATCCGCCAGGGCCAGGCTGAACAGGGAGGGCACCGGCGGCACCTGGCCATGGCCGAGGGAGGCGGCCAGGCGACGGCCGCTGGGATGGCTGCCGGTGGCCAGCACCAGCCGCTGGGCCGTGACTGGGTGGGGCTGCCCGCGCAGCTGCAGGGCAAAGCCCCCCGGAGCGGGGGCCGCGGCCTGCAGGGCGACACCGGTGTGCAGCCGCACACCAGCGGCGGCGGCCGCGCGCCGCAGGGTGTTCACCACCGAACTGGAGCGGTTGGAGCGGGGAAACAGGCGACCGTCGGGCTCCTCCACCAGCTCCAGGCCATGGTCGTTGAACCAGGCCAGCGCATCCCCGGCGGCAAAGCGCGAAAATGGGCCCCGCAGCGCCCGGCTGCCCCGCGGGTAGTGACCCACCAGCTCGCCGGGATCCCAGCAGGCATGGGTGACATTGCAGCGGCCACCGCCGCTGATGCGCACCTTGGTGAGGGGCTCGGGGGTGGCCTCCAGCAGGTGCACACCGCGCACGCCGGCCTCGGCGGCGGTGATGGCCACCATGAACCCGGCCGGACCGCCGCCAGCCACCACCACGGGCCAGCGCTCAGAATCCATCGCTGGGCAGCATGGGGGCACTGGGCAGCATGGCGGGATGGAGCAGCACGTGAATCCGGGCCGGGCGGGCGCCAGCTATCGCTTCAGTGTGGCGCCGATGATGGACTGCACCGATCGGCACTTCCGCGTGCTGATGCGCCAGATCACCCGCCACAGCCTGCTCTACACCGAGATGGTGGTGGCCCGGGCCCTGCACCATGCCCGTCGCGCTGACGCGACGGCGGCCCCCGGCGGGCGGCTGGAGCGTTTGATCGGCTTCGATCCCTGTGAGAAGCCCCTGGCGTTGCAGCTGGGGGGCGACGAACCGGCCCTGCTGGCCGAGGCCGCCCGCCTGGCGGCCGACTGGGGCTACGACGAAATCAACCTCAACGTGGGCTGCCCGAGCGAGAAGGTGCAGCAGGGCCGCTTCGGGGCCTGCCTGATGGCCGCACCGACGCAGGTGGCGCGCTGCGTGGAGGCGATGGCAGCCGCCAGCCCCCTGCCCGTGACCGTCAAGCACCGCATCGGCATCGATGCCCGCGACTCCTATCCGGAACTGCTGGCCTTCGTGGACACCGTGGCGGCGGCGGGGGCGCGGCGCTTCAGCGTGCACGCGCGCAAGGCCTGGCTGCAGGGCCTGGATCCGAAGCAGAACCGCACCATCCCACCGTTGCGTCCGGACTGGGTGCACCGGCTCAAGGCGGAGCGGCCCCAGCTCACCATCGAGATCAATGGCGGCTTGCAGAGTTTGGAGGACTGCCTGGGCCAGCTGGAGCACGTGGATGGGGCCATGGTGGGACGGGCCGCCTACGACCATCCCCTGCGCTGGACCGAGGTGGACCGGCGCATCCATGGCGATCCAGCGGCGAAGCCGGCGACGGCCGCCGCGGTGCTGCGCGGCCTCATCCCCCACGCCGAGCGCTGGTGCGGCCGCGGCGAGCGACTCTGGCCGATTGGCCGCCATCTCGTGAAGCTGGTTCAAGGGGTGCCGGGAGCTCGCCCCTGGCGCCACCAGCTCAGCCAGGCCGCCGGCGAGCGCCAGGCCGGCCCGGAGGTGCTGGAGCAGGCCGCACTGGCCCTGGAGGCCGCTCAGCCCTCGGCGCCGGGATAACCGCCGTCACCATCCTGGAAGCCCCCCTCACCACCACCGCCGGCACCACTGCGGCGGCGGCGGGTGCGCCCGGCCTCGAAGCCGCCCTCGGCGGCGCCACTGCCATAGCTGCGGTCTTCCCAGCCGCGGGCCCCTGAATCCCTGGGGCCGGAGGGGGCCTCCGGAGCAGCGCCAGAGCCGCCGCCATAGCCACCTCCAGAGCCACCTCCGTAGCCGCCACCGGCACCCTGGCCACCACCGCCGCCGTAGCCGCCAGCCGCCGCCACCGGTGCGGCGCGGGGCACTGCCGCGGGGCTCAGCCTTGTTGATGCGCAGCGGACGACCCATCAGCTCGGCACCCTGGAGGGCCTCGATGGCACGGCTCTCGCTGTCGGGATCGGCCATCTCCACGAAGGCGAAGCCACGCTTGCGGCCGGTGTCGCGCTCCAGGGGGAGGGAGCAGTTCACCACCTCCCCGTAGGTGGAGAAGAGCTCCATTACATCCTCCTGCTCAGCGCGGAAGGGCAGATTGCCGACGAAGATGCTCACATCAAGGGGGCAGGCGGGGGAAAAGAAACCCAGCCCTAGAACTGTGTCAGCCTAGAACCGCATTCAAGCCTGGTTCAGCGGCTCGGGCCCGAGGCGTTGGCGCGCCCCCTCCAGCTGGGTTCGCACGCGCTCGAAGCCGGTGCCGCCCTCGCTGCGGCGAGCGGCCACCACCTGGCGCGGAGCAATGGCGGCGAAGATGTCGGCCTCAAAGGCAGGATGCAGCTGCTGCCAGCGCTCCAAGGCCAGCTCCCGCAGCAGCAGCCCCTCCTCCAGGCAGGTCTTCACCAGGCCGCCCACCAGCTGGTACGCCTCACGGAAAGGCACGCCCCGGACCACCAGGTAGTCGGCCACATCGGTGGCGTTGGAGAAGTCGGCCGCCACCGCCGCCTCCAGGCGCTGGGGCCGGAACGCCAGCCCCTCTTCGAACAGGATCGCCATCGCCTCCAGGCACTCGCGCACGGTGCGCACGCCGTCGAAGAGGGCCTCCTTGTCCTCCTGGAAGTCTTTGTTGTAGGCCAGGGGCAGGCCCTTGATCATGGTCAGCAGGCCCATCAGATGCCCGAACACCCGACCGCTCTTGCCGCGCACCAGCTCGGGCACGTCGGGGTTTTTCTTCTGGGGCATGAGGCTGCTGCCGGTGGCACAGCGGTCGCTGAGGGTCACGAATCCGAACTCCTCGCTGGCCCAGAGGATGACCTCCTCGGCCAGGCGGCTGAGGTGGGCCAGCACCAGGCTGGCCGCCGCCATGAACTCCACGGCGAAGTCACGGTCGCTGACAGCGTCGAGGCTGTTGGCGTAGATCGCCTCGAAGCCCAGTTCGGCCGCGGTCTGGCGCCGGTCGATCGGCACCGGTGTACCCGCGAGGGCGGCCGCCCCCAGGGGACAGATGTTCACCCGCCGGCGCACGTCGGCCAGCCGGGAGCGGTCGCGCTCCGCCATCTCCACGTAGGCCAGCAGGTGGTGGGCCAGGCAGAGGGGCTGGGCCCGCTGCAGATGGGTGTAGCCGGGGATCAGGGTGTCGGCATGGCGCTCGGCCTGGGCCAGCAGGGCCCGCTCGAAGCGCAGCAGATCCGTGTCAATGGCATCGAGCTGGCGCCGCAACCAGAGCCGCAGGTCGGTGCCCACCTGGTCGTTGCGGGAGCGGCCGGTGTGCAAGGTCTTGCCCAGCGGACCGAGCAGCTCGATCAGCCGCCGCTCCACGGCAAAATGCACATCCTCGGCCTCCAGACCGGGGTTGAAACGGCCTTCGGCCGCCTCGCGGCGCACCATCTCCAGCCCCTCGATCAGCCGGGCCGCGTCCGACTCACTGATCACCCCGCAGCGGCCGAGCATGCGGGCATGGGCCACCGACCCGTCCAGGTCCTCCTGCAGCAGGGCGATGTCGAAGCCGATCGAGGCGTTGAAACGCTCGATGGCGGGATGGAGGCCCTGGTCGAAGCGCTGGCTCCAGGTGGACGCGGAGGAATCGACGGCCATGGAGGGGCGCGCAGGGGCTGGGCGGGCTGGGGCTCAGCTTGCCACTCGGCTCCCGGCACCGGCCTGGGGCAGGGGCGGGAGCATCAACTCCTCGCGCACCTTGAACACCACCATCGAGGCGTCGTCCTGGGGCTGGCGGCCCGCCCCCACAAAACGGTCCAGGCGGGCAAACAACTGATCGAGGATGCCCTGGGCCCCCAGGCCCGCGCGACTGGCCAGCTGCAGGCTGCGGCGCAGGCGCTCCTCCTCGTAGCGCTCGCCGCTGAGGCTGCTGGCCTCAGTGACCCCATCGGTGTAAAAGAGCACCACATCGCCGCTATCAAGCACGATCGACTCGCTGCCGTAGTCGGCCTCAATCTGCAGACCGATCAGCAGACCCGGTGCATCGAGGCGTTCGACGCGGTTGAGGCGTCGCCGCCACAGCAACGGTGGATTGTGGGCGGCGTTGCTGTAGCGCATCAGCCGCGTCAGCGGGTCGAAGTCGGCGTAGAAGAGCGTCACGAACCGGTGCGACTGCGACAGGTCCTCCTGGGCCAGCTGGTTGAGGTCGTACAGGATGCGGTCGGGGGGATGGCCGCTCAGGACCCCGGCCCGCAACATGCCGCGCAGCAGGGTCATCAGCAGGCCCGCCGGCACCCCCTTGCCCATCACGTCGCCCACCACCACCGCCCAGCGGCCGCGCTCGCGACGGCGGCCCAGCAGGCGGGGCCGGGCGGGGATGAAGTCGAGGTAGTCACCCCCCACCTCGAAGGCGGGGCGGCTGCGGGCCGCCAGGTCCACCCCCTCGATCACAGGGCAGCGGTCGGGCACCAGCTGGGCCTGGATCTCGGCGCCGATGCTGAGCTGGCGGTCCACCCGTTCGTGGCGGCGCATGTCCTGCTGCAGCACTTCGTTCTCCAGGGCCACGGCGGTGAGATCGGCCACCAGCTGCACCTGGCGCCGGTGGACCTCGCTCCAGCTGAACCCCTCCCGGCGGCTGAACACATAGAGCCGCCCGCGCTGGCGGCCGCGGGCCACCAGCGACGTGGAAAACACCTCGGCGCGGCCCAGCAGCAGCCCGACCCGCTGATCCAGGCGCATGGCCGCCTCAATCTCGGCCTCGGCACCGTCGTGGTCGACGGCCTCCAGCTCGCTGTCCGGCAGGGCGGCCAGGCGGCGCACAAGGTCGGCGCGGGGCTGCAGCGGCGCCGCGTGCATCTGTTCTCGCCACAGGCGCCCGTCCTCGCGGAAGGGCACCAGCAGGGCCCCATCGGCCTCCACCAGGCGAGCGGCCACCAGCGGCACGAGCTCCAGCAAACGGCTGAGATTGGTGAAGCTGCGCAGCACGAAACCCAGGGACGCCAGCAGCTCCTGGTTGCGGCGCTGCTCACGGTTGAGGCTGTCGAGCAGGTCCCGCACCGAGGCGGCGGGCGAGGGCGGCGGCTGGGACACAGCTGGCGGCGTCTGGCTCACCGAGCTGACGCGAAGGAGTCGCAAGATAGCCGCGTTCGCCGACCCGGGCTCAGGGCGAGCTCAGCCGGCGAGCAGCGCCTCCACGAATTCGAAGCTGTTGAAAGGCCGCAGGTCGCGGATGCCTTCACCGGCGCCGATGAAGCGGATCGGCAGGCCCGCCTCCGACGCCACCGCCAGGGCCACTCCGCCGCGGGCGCTGCCATCGAGCTTGGTGATCACCACCCCGGTGAGGCCTGCGGCACTGGCGAAGGCCAGGGCCTGCCGCAGGCCGTTCTGGCCCTGGCTGGCATCGAGCACCAGCAGGGATTCCACAGCGGCATCAGCAGCCAGCCGGTCGATGATGCGGCGCACCTTGGAGAGCTCCTCCATGAGGTTGTGCTTGGTCTGCAGCCGGCCGGCGGTGTCCACCAGCACCAGCTCGGTGCCCTTGGCCTGGGCCGCGCCGATGGCGTCGTAAACGACGGCGGCAGGATCGGCGTTGGCGCTGGGGTTGGCGATCACCGGCACGGAGCTGCGGTCGCCCCAGGCCTGCACCTGCTGCACGGCCGCGGCGCGGAAGGTGTCGGCGGCGGCGATCAGGCAGCTGTAGCCGCTGCGCACGGCCAGGTTGGCCAGCTTGCCCAGGGTGGTGGTCTTCCCCACCCCGTTGACGCCCACCAGCAGCCACACATTCAGGCGCTCGCGCTCAGGCGCCAGCAGCGGCACACCGCTGGCTTTGATGGGGTCATCGAGGATCGTGCGCAGCTGGTCCTTGAGGAAGCGCAGGCCCTCGGCCGGATCCACCACCTCCTCGTTGAGCCGTTGGCGCAGGGCCTCGAGCACCCGGTCGGTGGCACTCACCCCCACATCGGCGCGGAGCAGGGCAGTCTCGAGGTCATCGAGCAGCTCAGGGGTGAGCGGGTCGTCGCCGAGGCTGTCGAGCAGCTGGGTGACGAAGCCGCGGCGGGTCTTCTCCAGACCCTGGCGCAGCCGGCCCAGCCAGTCGATCTCCTCCAGCGACACCTGGTCGATCGCTCGGCCCTGGGCGGCGAGCACCTCGGCCGACCAGGTGAAGGTGTCATCAAACGCCCCCAGGCGGGGCTCAACGCTGTCGGCCCTGACGGGCTCGGCGGCCGCCCGGGTGGGGGTCGGCGCTGGCGGTGGGGCGGGCTCGGGCGCCCCGGGAGCGGTGAGGGCCTGCTGGCGCTCGGCGCGGCGGGCGGCCGCCTGCTCGAGCAGGGACGGGCCGGACGAGCGGCGCTGGGGGGGCGGGGCGAACTTCGGCCTCTGCGACCGCGACCGGGGCAACGGCTGGCTCGGGAGGACGGCGGGCAGCCTCCTGCTCGGCCTTGAGGCGGGCGTAGGCCTGGCGGGCCCACTCCAGGGCGTCCTGGGATGGGGATGGGAGGGCGGCGGCGGCGCTGGGATCAAGGGCCGGCGCCGCTGGGTCATGGCTGGTCTGGCCGGGTTCGGGGGTGGCCGCACCGGCCGCGCCCGGCTCGGGAGACGCCGGCTCTGCTGGCGCTGGCTCTGCTGGGACCGGCCCTGTGGGCACCGGCTCGGCAGCAGCCGGCTCGGGGGTGGCCGCCGGGGGTTGGAGGGTGCGTTTGAACCAGTCGAAGACCATCAGGCTTCGTTCCGTGCAGCGGTGGTGTAACGGCGCAGCACGCCATTGATCATGCGTCGGCCCTGCTCATCGCTGTAGCGGTTGGCCAGTTCCACGGCCTCATTGCAGGCCACGGCGGCGGGGGTGCCGAACTCGGCCAGATCCACGGCCGCCAGGCGCAGGATGTCGCGGTCGATGCGGGGCAGCCGGCCCAGGCGCCAGCCCTCCATCACGGCGTCGAGGCGGCGGTCGATGGCGGCGCGGTCGCGCAGCACCGCCCGGGTGCGCTGGATGGCGCCGCTGCGCACCTCGTCTTGGTCGGCGAGCAGCAGCAGGCGGGGCAGCTCCAGGCTTGCCGAGAGGCGATTGAGGGCCAGCTCGGCCGCCGCCAGACCCTGCTGGAGGTGCTGACGCACCCGCGGCAGGCGGGGAGCACCCTGCTCCTGGAGTTCACTGTCCAGCAGCTCCTGCTGGGCGGTCTGCAGGTCGGCGGCGGACCGGTCCAGCGACTCGCGCACGTGCTGGCTGAGGCTGGCCATGGCCTGGTGCAACAAACCCTCCAGGCCAGGCTCCGTGTCTGCGGGAGGGCGAGCGGCGGCCGGCTCGGCACGGTCATTGGTCTGGCCCAGCATCAGCAGGGCCAGTTCGCGGGAGAGGCTGCGACTGGACATCAGGACATCTGGGGGGCCCGCAGCTGGGCCAGCAGGCTGGAGAAACTGCGATTGGAGGGGGCTTGGCGCTCGTCGGGGCTGACGATGCCGGCGGAGATGATCGTGCGGAAGGCGTCTTCCACCGAGAGCTCGAGATCCTTCACCGAGCTCTCAGGTACCACGGTGTACCAGCCGGTGGTGGGGTTCGGCGCTGTGGGGATGAACACGCTCAGCATCGGCTCGCTGAAGCGGCCCTGAAGGGCGGTGCCGAGGGGGCCGGTCACGAAGCCGAGGGCATAGAGACCCTCGCGGGGATATTCGAGCAGCACCACGCGGCGGAAGCGGCTGGAGTTCCCCTGCAGGAAGGTTTCCAGCAACTGCTTGAGCGTCTTGTACACCGAGCCGGCCAGGGGGATGCGCAGCAGCGTGCCCTCACCGAACTCCAGCAGCCAGCGGCCCACGATGTTGCGCGCCATCAGGCCGATCAGCAGGATGCCGAGCAGGGGCACCAGCAGACCCACACCAAGATTGATCAGCTCCTGCAGGAGCGGATTGAGGGTGTTGAAGGGGTTGAACTGCTTGGGAATGGTGGTGAGAAACGCCAGCACAAAGCGGCTGACGGTGGTGGCCAGCCAAATGGTGGTAGCCAGCGGGATCACCACCAGCAGGCCGGCGATCAGGTCGTTCTTGAGGTCCTGCTGGAGGCGGTTTCCAAGCGGGAGGTCTGGTCTGGGATTGGACTGAACCAAGGCAAACCCCGCGTTCCGGCCGTCGGCTGAGAGCGCAACTTAGCCAGCCGGCCCCCCGCAGCGCCCGCCGCAGCATGCGTCAGACCAGGGCCACCACCGCCACGAGCACGAAGGCGATCGCCAGGGCCACGGCGCGACCGGTGACGCCGAAGCGGCGCTGCTGCAGCGCCAGGTTGCGGGCGAAGCGGGCCTGGGACAGCTGCTGCTCAGCCTGCTCAAGCTGGGGCCTGATCTGGCTGTCGATGAATTCCCGGGCCCGCTGCTGCTTCACCTCGGCGGTGGCCCCAGCCGGAATACGGCCCTCCTTCTCAGCCTCGGCGATCAGCTGGTCGACGAAACCGGGATCCTCCACCTGCTGCTTCTGCATCTCCAACTGCATCGCCTGCTGGGCGATCGCGGCATCCTGCTGCTGGGCCTCCTCGGCAAGGGCCGACTCGCTGGCCAGGGACAAGGGCACGGCCACCAGCATGGCAATCGCCAGCACGCCAGCCAGCACGCCCACCAGCCAGCGCAGCGGCGTGCGGCCCGGCAGCCCCTCCAGGCGCTGGGCGATCAACATCAGCAGCAGACCCACCAGCGCCATCGGCCCCTCACCCACGAGGCGGTCGAGGAACACCTGGCGGAAGGGCTCCAGATCCCAGTTCCAGTTCACCAACAGGGCGGTGAGCTGCAGCGCCGTCAGCACCACCAGGGTGAGGCCCAGCCAGCGGAGCAGCACGGAAATGCGGCTGGAGGACGCAGATGTCGATGTCAAGCGCTGCAGAGTGGAAAGGTGGCGCAACTGTACGGGTGACGACCGGCTCTGCCAGCACCCTGGCGGCGAGGCTCCGGGAGGAGGCCCGCCGACTGGGTTTTGATCCGGTAGGGATCGCCGCCGTGCCGGGCAGCGGGCGGATGGCGCTGCGCACGGCCTCCCTGGAGCGCTGGTTGCAGCGGGGCCACCAGGCCGACATGGCCTGGATGAACGATCCCCGCCGCCGGGCGGTGGAGAACCTGTTACCCGGTGTGCGCAGCCTGCTGGCAGTGGGGCTCCCTCACCACGTGGCGGCGCAGCGCGTCCCGGGCACGCTGAAGGTGGCGCGCTACGGCTGGGGCCGCGACTACCACCGCGTGATCGAGGGCCGCCTGCGGCAGCTGGGGCGCTGGCTGGAGCAGCAGGTGGGCGCTGTGGGCTGGCGGGCCTGTGTCGACAGCGCCCCGCTGATGGACAAGGCCTGGGCCGAGGAGGCAGGCCTGGGCTGGATCGGCAAGCACGGCAACCTCATCCACCGCCGGCGGGGGTCGTGGCTGCTGCTCGGCCATCTGCTCACCACCCTCGACCTGCCGGCGGATGCCCCCGCCGAGCCCCTGTGCGGCAGCTGCAGCCGCTGCATGCCCGCCTGCCCCACCGGCGCCATCGTCGAGCCCTTCGTGGTGGACAGCCGCCGCTGCATCGCCTTCCACACGATCGAGAACCGTGACCCGGCCCTGCCGCAGCCGATCGCCGAGCAGTTACAGGGCTGGGTGGCGGGCTGTGACCTCTGCCAGGAGGCCTGTCCCTGGAACCAGCAACCCCTGCTGCCCAGCGATGAAGCCGATCTGCAGCCGCGCCCCTGGTGGTTGGAGCTGCGGGGGGAGGAAGCCCTGGCCTGGAGCGAGCAGGAGTGGGACCAGCGGCTGCGGGCCTCGGCCCTGCGGCGCATCCGGCCCTGGATGTGGCGGCGCAACATCCGCGCGGCCCTGGCGGGTGGACCGCAAGCAGCTCCCTAGGCTGGAGTGAATTGCCCGCTTTCGATGCCGTCGCGCTGGCGGCGCACTCTGCTGCGCACCTTTCCGCTCCTGGCACTCGGCGTGGGCCTCGGGGGCCTGCCCCCAGCCCAGGCCCTGGTGCCCTACATCTACGTGCCCCAGCGCCAGGAGCTGGAGGCCACGGGGCTGGGCATCGCCCAGGCCGCGGCACGACTGCTGCAGCTGGGCCAGGCGGACGATGCGGCCCGGCTGGCGGCGCTGACGGTGCAACTGCTGCCGGCCGATCCCCGCGGCTGGGTGCTGCTTGCGGAGGCCCAGCTGCGCAGCAACCAGACGGATGCGGCGGCAACGTCGCTCGCCCGGGCCAAACAGCTCGATCCCGACAACGCCAGCATCTGGTTCGCCCAGGGGTCCCTGGCCCTGCGCGATGGCCGTCCCAACGAGGGTCTCGACCTGCTGCGCGAGGGGCTCCGCCGGGACCCCCGCAATGCCAACGCCTACTTCGATGTGGGCAACGCATCCATCCTGCTGAACCAGCCCCGGCAGGCCCTCGAGGCCTTCGAGCGGGCTGCCGAACTGCGCGGCGATTTCTGGGAGGCGATCAACAACCAGGCCCTGGTGCTCTACGAAATGGGCCAGGTGGAGCAGGCGATCCAGCGCTGGCGCCGGGTGCTGGAGATCCGTCCAGAGGCCGCCGAGCCCAACCTGGCGATCGCCGCCGCCATGTTCGAGCGCGGTGCCAAGGATCGCCAGGAGGCCCTCGACCGGGCCAGCAAGGCCCTCGCCACCGAGCCCGAGTACGTGCTCCCCAGCCATCAGGAGGAGCAGCTGTGGGGTCCAAAGCTGCGCGTGACCACCAAGCGGCTGTTCGAGCTGCAGGAGCTGCGCACTGATGTGGAGCGGGCCGAGGCCAACGCCGGCCCCTGACGCCGGTCGGGGCGGTCGGGACGGCATCGGTAGGCTGAGCGCCACAATTCGCCCTCACACCGCAGCACGGGATGGCCGAGGCGCGATCAGGAGACCGACCGGAAGACCCCCGGATTCAGCCGATCGCGCTGCATCAGGAGATGCAGCGCTCCTACCTCGAATACGCCATGAGCGTGATCGTGGGGCGGGCCCTGCCGGACGTGCGCGATGGCCTCAAGCCGGTGCAGCGGCGCATCCTGTTCGCCATGCACGAGCTGGGGCTCACCCCGGATCGTCCCTACCGCAAGTGCGCCCGCGTGGTGGGGGACGTGCTGGGCAAGTACCACCCCCATGGCGACCAGGCGGTCTACGACGCCCTGGTGCGGCTGGTGCAGACCTTCGCCAGCCGCCACCCCCTGCTCGACGGCCACGGCAACTTCGGCTCGGTGGACGACGACCCGCCGGCGGCAATGCGGTACACCGAAACCCGGCTGGCGCCGATCGCCAACGAGGCCCTGCTCGATGAGATCGGCGATGACACGGTGGACTTCGCCGCCAACTTCGACGGCTCCCAGCAGGAGCCCACCGTGCTGCCCGCCCAGCTGCCCTTCCTGCTGCTCAACGGTTGCAACGGCATCGCCGTGGGCATGGCCACCAGCATTCCGCCCCACAACCTGGGGGAGATCGTCGATGCCCTGATCGCCCTGGTGCGCAAGCCGGAGCTCTCCGACGACAAGCTGCTCGAGCTGGTGCCCGGCCCCGACTTTCCCACCGGCGGGGAGGTGCTGATCGGCAGCGGCGTTCGCGACACCTACCTCGGCGGCCGCGGCAGCATCCCCATGCGCGGCGTGGCCCATTTCGAGGAAGTCCAGCCGGGCAAGGGCCGGCACCGCCGCAGCGCTGTGGTTGTCACGGAACTCCCCTACCAGCTGAGCAAGGCGGGCTGGATCGAGAAGTTGGCGGAGCTCGTGAACGAGGGGCGCATCGGCGGCATCGCCGACATCCGTGATGAGAGCGATCGCGATGGCATGCGCGTGGTGGTGGAGCTGCGCCGCGATGCCGACCCGGAGCAGGTGCTGACCGATCTGCAGCGGCGCACCGCCCTGCAGAGCAACTTCGGCGCCATCATGCTGGCCCTCGTCAACGGTCAGCCGCAGCAGCTGAGCCTGCGCCAGCTGCTGCTGCAGTTCCTGGAGTACCGGGAACACACCCTGATCCGCCGCACCCGCCATGCCCTGCGCAAATGCGAGGACCGGCTGGAGGTGGTGGAGGGGTTGATCAGGGCCCTCGACGACCTGCGCCGGGTGATCGAGATGATCCAGGAAGCGCGGGATGCGGCCAGCGCCCGGGCCAGCCTGCAGGTGCATCTGGATCTGAGCGAGCGCCAGGCCGATGCCGTGCTGGCCATGCCGCTGCGGCGCCTCACCGCCCTGGAGCAGGACAGCCTGCGCCAGGAAGCGGAAGAGCGGCGCCAGGAACGCACCCGCCTGCGCCACCTGCTGAACGACCGCAGCACCCTGCTGGACACGCTGGTGAGTGAGTTCCGGGGGCTGAAGAAGCGCTACTCCACACCGCGCCGCACCCGGCTGGTGGAGGGCGGCGACGAACTGGCGGCCCAGCGCAGCGCCGCCCAGCGCCCCAACGCCGAACTGCAGCGCCGCCAGGCCCTCAACGCCCTGGCGGGCGATGCGCGGCTGCTGATCCAGGCCGATGGCGCCGTGAAGATCCTGGCGCCCCAGACCCTGGGCCGCCTGCACCTGGAGGCGGCGGCGGAAAGCGGTGAGCACCCGGCACCGGCTCGGCTGATCCTGACGGTGCAGCACCAGCCCCAGGTGCTGGCCTTCACCGCCGATGGCCGCGTGGCCCTGCTGCGCTGGGAATTCGCCGGGCAACAGCCTGGCCCCCTGGAGCGCTTCCTGCCCGACAGCCTGGAGGGCAGCCGCGTGCAGCAGGTACTCGCCCTCCCCACCGACCCCGGCAGCTGCTCCAGCCTGGGGCTGCTGAGCAGCGATGGTCGCTGCAAGCGCCTGCCGCTGGAAGCCTTCCAGGAACTCTCCGGCCGTGCCGCCACGGTGCTGAAGCTGCGCGATGGGGTGACCCTCAGCCGGGTGGTGCCCTGCCGCGAGGGCGGGGAGCTGGTGGTGGCCAGCAGCACCGGTCGCCTGCTGCGCCTGGCGGTGAACGAAACAGATCTGCCGCTGATGGGCCGCAGCGCCCAGGGACCGGTGCTGCTGCGGCTGCTGCCGGGCGAAGCAGTGGTGGGCGCGGCCGGGGTGGTGGGGCCCCAGGGTGCGGTGCTGCTGGCCAGCCGTCGGGGTTGGATCAAGCGGTTACCCGTGGCTGAGCTGCGCCTCTGCCAGCGCGGCGATCTGGGCCAGATCGGCCTGCACTTCAGCGAGCGCCAAGACAGCCTCGCCGACCTCTGCGACGCCGCTGCACCGCTGGTGGCGGCCCTGCTCGGCAACGGCCGCAGCACCCGGCTCGAGCCCGCCAGCCTGGAACCGCAGACTGCCAGCGAAGCGGGCACAAGCCTGGGGTTGGCGGAGCGGGAGGAGCTGCAGGCCCTGGTGCCGCTGGAGCGCTAGCGGGCGGCAACCACCTGCCGGGAGGCCGCCAGGCCGGCCGGCTCAAGCATCAGCTTGCTGGAGCTCACCTCCTCGTCCATCTCGATCGGATAGGCGCCGTCGAAGCAAGCGGTGCAGAAATGGCCGGAGTGGGCCTGGGCGGCCTCCACCATGCCCTCCTTGCTGAGGTAGGAGAGGGAATCAACGCCCAGGTGGGCGGTGATCTCCTCGAGGGTGAGGCGGGCGGCGATCAACTGGTCCTGGGTGTCGGTATCGATGCCGTAGAAGCAGGGATGGGTAACCGGCGGCGAGCTGATGCGCATGTGCACCTCGGTGGCACCGGCATCACGCAGGGCCGCCACCAGCTTGCGGCTGGTGGTGCCACGCACGATCGAGTCGTCGATCACCACCACGCGCTTGCCGGCCAGCACATCGGGGAGGGGGTTGAGCTTCACGCGGATGCCGGCTTCGCGCATCGCCTGGGTGGGCTGGATGAAGGTGCGGCCCACGTAGCGGTTCTTGATCAAGCCGTCAGCGAAGGGGATGCCGCTGACCTGGGAGTAGCCGATGGCGGCGGGGATACCGGAATCGGGCACGCCGATGACGATATCCGCCGCCACGGGGGTTTCACGGGCCAGCACCTCGCCGATGCGCACCCGGTAGCTGTAAAGCGACTCGCCGAAGAAGCGGCTGTCGGGCCGGGCGAAATAAATCATCTCGAACACGCACAACTTGGTGGGTTCCTCGGACCAGCGCAGGCGGCGGGGTTCGGGATCATGCAGGCGGAAGTGAATCAACTCGCCGGGCAGCACGTCGCCGCAGAAGCTGGCACCGATGATGTCCAGCCCACAGGTCTCGCTGCTCACCACCCAGCGAGCCTCGTCCTGCTCGCCGATGTGGCCGAACACCAGCGGCCGGATGCCGTGGCCGTCGCGCAGGGCGAACAGACCATCCGGGGTGCCGATCGCCAGGCTGAAGGCCCCGCGGCAGAGACCGGCCGCGGCACGGATGGCGGCCTCCCAGTCCTGACCGCCGTTGACCGCGCGTTGCACGGCGAAGGCGATCAGCTCGGAGTCGGTGGTGGAGGTGAGCTCACTGGCGAGGTCGGCGAGTTCCTCACGCAGCTCAGCAGCGTTGACCAGGTTGCCGTTGTGGGCGAGGGCAAACGGCCCCAGGCGGGTGTTCAGCAACACCGGCTGGGCATTGCAGACCTTGCTGCTGCCGGTCGTGGAATAGCGGTTGTGGCCGATGGCCAGAGACCCCGGCAGCCGCTGCAGCACGTCCTGATCGAAGACCTGGCTGACCAGGCCCATGTCCTTGTGCATGCGCACCTGGCCGTCATCGTCGAAGACGGCGATGCCCGCCGACTCCTGGCCACGGTGCTGGAGGGCGTAGAGGCCGAAGTAGGCCAGGTTGGCAACCGGCTGATCGGCGGCCATCACGCCATAGACGCCGCAGGCCTCCTCGGGCTTGTCGGGACGCTCCATGGACCCGGAACGCTCGGAGGAAACCATCAGCACAGGCCTCTCGATGCGCAAGCCGAGGTCGCATTCTGCACGAGCCGTCAGGCGGCTGGGGGTGGAAGATCGGCGCCGAGGCGGCGGGGAATCGCCTGCTCGAAGCTCGCACGCAGCTCGGCGATGGTCAGATCCACCAGGTCCTGGTCGCCCCAGCGCAGGCTCAGGCGCCGGTTGGAGCCCACGCTCCCCAGCCGGGCGGCGGGAAACGGGGAGGCCGTGGCAGCGGCGTCGAGGGCGGCCTCAAAGGCCGGCGCCCGCTCGCTCGGCACGCTCGCCAGGATGCGGGCGCCCCCTTCGGCGAACAGCAGCCGGTCGGGGCGCAGGGCCGCTGCCGGCAGGGTCAGCTCCACCCCCAGATCAGCCGCGATGCAGGCCTCGGCCACCGCCACCGCCAGGCCGCCATCACTGAGATCGTGGGCGGAAACCACCAGACCATGGGCGATCGCCTGGCGCAGGAAGGCCTGCACCCGCCGCTCCAGGGCCAGGTCGGTCACGGGGGGGCGGCCGCTGACCAGACCATGGATCACCGCCAGGTAACTGCTGCCGGCAAGGCTGACCCGGCCATCGCCGGCAGCGGCATCAGCTCCGGCATCAGCGGGCTCCGCCAGGGGCACGCCCAGCAGCCAGATGGCGTCGCCGGGCCGCCGCCAGGCCGCACCGCGCACGTGCTTGAGGTCGTGCACCAGACCCACCATCCCCACCACCGGGGTGGGATGGATGGGCTGCATGCTGCCGTCGGGCCGGCGGGTCTCGTTGTAGAGCGACACGTTGCCACCGGTCACTGGGGTATCCAGCTCCCGGCAGGCCACCGCCAGCCCCCGGCAGGCCATGGCCAGCTGCCAGTAGCCGCTGGCTGTTTCGGGAGAGGGGAAGTTGAGGTTGTCGGTGACGGCCAGGGGCTCGGCACCGACGCAACTGAGGTTGCGGGCCGCCTCGGCCACAGCCGCCATGGCGCCGCGCTCGGGATCGAGGGCCACCCAGCGGTTGGGGCAGTCGACCACCGCCGCTACGCCGCGGCTCGCCGCGGCCATGGCCCCGTCGCCCCGCTGGGGCCGCAGCCGCACCACGGCCGCATCGCCACCGCCGGGGGGCAGCACCGTGTTGGCCTGCACCTGCTGGTCGTACTGGCGGTACACCCAGCGCTTGGAAGCGATGGTGGGGTCATCGAGCAGGGCCAGCAGCACCGCGTTCCAGCTCAGGCGGGCGGCAGCGTTGGGGCCGGCGGCAGGCGTGATGCCGGCGGCGCTGGCCTCGGGCAGCTGGTCTTCGCGCCAGCGCCAGTGCGCCTGGATCTCGGCCGGGGGGTTCGGCGAGCAGGTTGTGGTGGTTGATCGGGGTGTCATCAGCCAGGGCGCTGGCCGGCACCTCGGCGGCCACCTGGCCGTGGTGCAGCACCCGCACCACGTTGTCCTGCAGCACCCGGCCCACCACCGCCGCCTGCAGCCCCCAGCGGGTGAAGCGGGCCATCAGCGCCTGCTCGCGCCCGGGCTTGACCACGAACAGCATCCGCTCCTGCGACTCGCTGAGCAGAAACTCGTAGGCGCTCATGCCGCTCTCGCGGGCCGGCACGCGGTCGAGGTCGAGCTCGATGCCCAGGCCCCCCTTGGCCGCCATCTCCGAGCAGCTGCAGGTGAGGCCGGCGGCGCCCATGTCCTGGGCGGCCACCACATCACCACTCTGAAAGGCCTCCAGGCAGGCCTCGATCAACCCCTTCTCCAGGAAGGGATCGCCCACCTGCACGGCGGGGCGGTCGTCGAGGGAGGCCGCGGTGAGCTCGGCGCAGGCGAAGCTGGCGCCGCCCATGCCGTCGCGGCCGGTGGTGCTGCCCACGTAGACCACCGGGTAGCCCACCCCCTCAGCGCCGGAGCAGACGATCTCGTCGGTTTCCATCAGCCCCAGGGCCATGGCGTTCACCAGCGGGTTGCCGGAGTAGCTGGGGTCGAAGGCCACCTCGCCGCCCACGGTGGGCACGCCCACGCAGTTGCCGTAGTGGGCGATGCCGGCCACCACGCCCTCCATCAGGCCCACGTTGCGCTCGTCCTCGAGGGGCCCGAAGCGCAGGGCGTTGAGCAGGGCGATCGGCCGGGCGCCCATGGTGAAGATGTCGCGCAGGATGCCGCCCACGCCGGTGGCGGCCCCCTGGAACGGCTCCACGGCCGAGGGGTGGTTGTGGCTCTCGATCTTGAAGGCCAGGCGCTGACCCTCGCCCAGGTCCACCACGCCGGCGTTCTCACCCGGGCCCACCAGGATGCGGGGGCCGCTGGTGGGGAAGCCCTGCAGCAGCGGCCGCGAGTTGCGGTAGCAGCAGTGCTCCGACCACATCACGCCGAACATGCCCAGCTCGGCGCGGTTGGGGGCGCGGCCGAGGCGGCGGCAGATCTCCTCGTAGTCGGCCTGGCTGAGGTTCTCCTTGCGCAGGGCCTCGGCGAGGGGGAAGTCGGGGGCAGCCACCACAGCCAGCGGGTCGGGTGACTCCAGTGTGGCCGAGCAGGTCGCGGCGGCCGCGGCACGGCGGCGCTTCAGATCCAGGGGTCGGACTCGTCCTCCGGGTCGTCGCGGTGCTGGCGGTCGGCGCGGCGCCGGCGCGGGTCGGCGTCCTGCTCCCCGGGGCGGGGCCGGCCGGTCCCCGTCGTCCTGGTCCCAATCGTCGCTGTCCCAGGGTTCGGGACCCGGGTCGCCCTGGGGCTGCTCGTGCGGCTCCGCTGCAGCCTCGGGGTAGCCGCCCCCCCAGGCCTCCGCCTCGCTGTCCTCTGGGCTCCAGATGCGGCGCAGCGGCTCGGCGCCCTCCCAGGGGGGTTCCTCCAGCCAGCCCTCCACCCGCGACTCCAGCTGCTCACCCGCCTGCTGCATCTGCTCACGCCAGCGCCGGGAGCGCCGCAGCAGGTCCTGGCGGACGCTGGAGCGGGCCAGGGGCAGGTCGTCGAGACCCGCCAGTGCCGTGGCCACCAGGCCCGGCTGCTGATCCACGATGCGCTCGGGGCTGAGACGCCAGCGGCTGCTACCGGGCAGGCGCGGATCGCTGCGGCTGACCAGATAGTGGCGAATGGCACCGCTGCGCAGGTCGATGGCGGCATCGGCCACGGTGCCGATCGGCTGCTGGTCCCGATCGAGCAGGGCGGCATCGATGAGGGTGGGCAGGCGATCGAGGGTGGCCTGGTCGCTCTCGGCCGGCTCCCCCCGCACCAGGGCCTCCAGCTCCAGCAGGCCGGCCAGCTGGTTGAGCCGCCATACCAGCCGGCGGTTGCCGAACATCGAGGGGCGGCTGGCCCAGCCGAGCACGCGATGCACGGGGGGATGCATCCACACGACCAATCCAGGGCCCCGCTCGAGGCCATCGGGATCGCGCACCCGGCGCTTCAGCAGATCGCTGAGCAGCAGCTGCTCGGGAAGCGCCAAGGGTTCAGGTGCGGATCTGCACCGGCATCACCAGGTAGGTGAAGTCGGACTCATCGAGGGGCCGCAGCACGGCCGGGGTGGTGGGGGCATTGCAGTGCAGCAGCACCTGCTCACAGCCCATGGCCTTGAGGCCATCGAGCAGGTAGCGCACGTTGAAGGCGATCTGGATCGGCTCACCGTTGATGTCAGCGGCCACCGCCTCCGATCCGCGCCCCACGTCCTGGGCATCGGCCTGCACCTGCAACTGGCCGCCGCCGGCCTCGGTGCTGAGCTTGACGACGTTGTTGTGCTGGTCGGCGAGCACAGCCACCCGCTCCAGGGCGGCCACCAGGGCCCGGCGATCGACGCTGATGCTGCGGTTGAAGCTGTCGGGGATCAACTGGCCGTAGTTGGGATAGGTGCCATCGAGACTGCGGCTGGTGAGCACCTGATCCGCCCACAGAAACACCACCTGGCCGCGATCACAGAACAGGCTCAGGGGCTCCGTCGACTGGCGGCTGGAGAGCAACCGTTCCAGTTCCCGCAGGGAGCGGGCCGGCACGGTGAACGCGAACGGCTCGTGCTCCGACTCCGCCGCCGGATGTGGAGTCTCGCCCCCCTGGGCCAGCCGCAGCACGGCCAGGCGGTGGCCGTCGGTGGCCGCGCACTCCAGGCCTTCGCCCTCCAGGCGCAAATGAACGCCGGTGAGCAACTGCTTGGACTCGTCTCCACTGCTGGCGAACAGGGTGGCGCGCAGCCCCTTCACCAGTGCGTCGGCCTGCAGGCGGATCGGTTGGCCGGTCTGCACCAGCGGCAGGTCGGGGAAGTCCTCAGCGGGCATGCCCCGCATTTGGTAGGAGCCCGAGCGGGAGGTGAGCTCCAGCTGCTCGCTGCCATCGGGGCAATCCAGGCCGATGGGGCTGTCCGCCGGCAGACGAGCCACGATCTCACCGAACAGGCGGGCAGGCAGGGTGATGGCGCCACTGGCCTCCACTTCGGCCGGCAGGCTGGTCTGGATGCCGAGGTTGAGATCGAAGCCGGTGAGGCTGAGGCGACCGGTGCCGGCATCGGCGGTGATCAGCACGTTGGCCAGCACCGGGTGGGTGGGGCGAGTGGCGACGGCACGGCTCACCAGCTGCAGGCTGGCACTGAGTTCCGACTGGGAGCAGACCAGCTTCATGGGGGAGTCGTGGGGACCGGATGGGGGCCGCTGAGCTGGAAGGGTCCCCACGCTTCCACAGGCCGGCTGATTGCGCAACGTCGGGAATCCGGTGTTGCTGGGCGCTCTACGGATTAAGAAGTCTTGAATCAGAAAAGATCAGAACAGCAGCCGTAGGGGCTGGGGAAAGGGTGGAAAAGCTCCATGACCGCCTGGCCCGCCCCGGGTCTGCCCGGCCCTGGGCTGCGGAATCCAGGCACCGTGATGGGGAGACGTTGACCTTGTCCCCCGATTCCCGTCCCTGGGGAAACACAGCCGCCGCCGCCGTCGCCGGCCAGACCCTGGATTTCCGCCGTCTCAGCGGCCTTTGTCCCTGTCTTTCAGCAGGCACCTTGGCGACTGGCACCCGGGGCCGGCTGCCACCGCTGAGCGCTCAGAAGCCCATCACTGCCGCCACCTTGGCGGTGTCGGCCTCCAGGCCGGTGTGGAAGTGGGCGTCGTTGTGTTCGATGGCGGTGGCGGGGTCCTTGAGGCCATTGCCGGTGAGCACGCAGACCACGGTGGCCCCCGCCGGCACCTCCTCCCGACGCTTGAGCAGGCCCGCCACCGAGGCGGCGCTGGCCGGTTCGCAGAACACCCCCTCCTGGCTGCCGAGCAGCTTGTAGGCCTCGATGATCTCGGCGTCGGTGACGGCGGTGAAATCACCGCCGCTCTCCCTGCGCACCGCCAGGGCCTTCTCCCGGTTCACCGGGTTGCCGATGCGGATGGCGGTGGCGATGGTGTCGGGCTGCTCCACGGTGTGGCCCAGCACCAGCGGCGCCGATCCGGCCGCCTGGAAGCCGAGCATGCGGGGCAGCGTGCGGCAATGGCCGGCATCGCGGTACTCGTTGAAGCCCATCCAGTAGGCGCTGATGTTGCCGGCGTTGCCCACCGGAATGCAGAGCCAGTCCGGGGCTTTGCCGAGGGCGTCCACCACCTCGAAGGCGGCTGTCTTCTGGCCCTGCAGCCGGTAGGGATTGACCGAATTGACCAGGGTCACCGGATACTGCTGCGCCACCTCCTGCACGATCGCCAGGGCGCGGTCGAAGTTGCCCTGAACGGCGATCACCTCGGCGCCGTAGAGCAGGGCCTGGGCCAGCTTGCCCTGGGCCACGTAGCCATCGGGGATGAGCACGAAGGCGCGCATGCCGCCGCGGCGGGCGTAGGCGGCGGCGGCGGCCGAGGTGTTGCCGGTGCTGGCACAGATCACCGCCTCCGAGCCCGCCTCCAGGGCCTTGGAGATGGCCATGGTCATGCCCCGGTCCTTGAAGGAGCCGGTGGGGTTGAGGCCGTCGTACTTCAACAACACCTGCACCCCCTTGCCCACCCGCTCAGCGATCGCTGGGGCGGGGATGAGCGGGGTTGCTCCCTCCCGCAGGGTGATCACGGGCGTGCGCTCACTCACCGGCAGCCAGCGGCGATAGGCCTCGATCAACCCCGGCCAGTCGTGCAGGGTGGGGAGCGCCGTGGAGGGTCCCAAGCCCAGACGCCGCAGGGATTGGAGCAGGGGCAAGGGATGGTGATGGCCGCTGAGATGAATCTAGTTCTCGGTTCCGTCCGTTTCGGTTCCGTCCGTCCCGGAGGATCCCTCAGTCCCGCGGAGGCCGTCCAGGGGGGATTCGGAGAAGAAGCGCACCAGTTCCGCCACCGAGCTGGTGCGCTCGGCCACCGCCAGCAGGTTGGGGATGTTCACCTCCAGATCATGGGAGGGATAGGCGCGCAGAAAGGACATGGCGGAGAGCTCACCATCGCCGTCGACCAGGCCCAGGACGATCGCCGAGCGCAGCGCCGGCACGCCCACGCCCGGGGCCTTGAGGGGATGGACGATCTGGGCAAGCCGGTCCAGCAGCGCTTCACCGATGCGGGTGTTGAGCAGGCGGCTCACCAGGGTCACCGGCAGGCTGATCGACTGGTTGAGCAGCTTTGAGACCTCGGCCGGGTCCTGGTTGCTGAAGCGGATCACATCACCCAACAGCCCCGGGGCCTGGCCGGTTTCAGCGAGCACTTCCAGGTCGCTGACCGGGATCGAGCGCCGGAAGGCGCCACTCACGAACACCAGGTTGTCTGCAGCCAGAGCGGCCGGGCCAGCGAGGCCCAGGCCCAGGCCCAGCAAGCAGGCCAGCAGGCGCTGGCGCAGGGCAAGGGAGGTCATCGCGCAACCCTAGGGGCTTTTCAGGCGCTGGCCACCCCCTCAATGGGCCGCAGCGACGGATCCACAAGCACGTCGCGCAGCAGGCGCACCACACTCCGCTCGGCCAGGCCGCGGGCCACATCCACGCCCATGCGCCGCAGTTCCCGCTCGCCGATCAGCCGCGGCAGACGCTTGACCAGCAGCTGCGGTTCGAAGCCCGGCAGCGCCCGCAGGATCGTCACCAGTTGGCGGATCGGCTCCAGACTCAGCAGCGTGGCGCCGTCGTCCTGGGCCTGGCGCCGGCGCAGGCCCGGCGGCTGCAGCCGCTGGGGCAGGCGCTGGCCCAGGCGCAGGGTGGTGGACCAGGCCAGCGCATCCACCCGCGTGACCACCGAATCCACCAGTTGCCGGCGCAGCAGACCGCCGTTGGCGGAGAAGAGGAAATCGAGCACCTGGTCGAGCAGGCCGTCAAGGTCGAGCTGGGAGCCCTGGGCGGCGCTGGCGACCAGGTTGTCGAGCCGCTGCCAGCGGAACACCTCACCGTCAAACAGCATCTCCTTGAGGCTCTGGCGCAGGCTGGGGTCGGGATCCTCCATCAGCCGGCGGGCGAAGTAGGGGTAGGCGGCACCGAGGATCTTGAAGTTGGAATCCACGCTCAGGGCGATGCCCTCCAGGGTCACCAGGGAGCGGATAATCAGGGCGTAATACGGCGGCACCTGGAAGGGGAACCGGTACATCACCCCGGAAAGATCGTCGGTGACGGCCTTGAAATCCATGCGGCTGACGCCCATCTCCAGGGCCTGGCCGAACACCTGCTCGAAGGCCGGCACGATCGGCTCCAGGTTCACGTCCTGGGCCAGGAAACCCAGGCTCACGAAATCCTTGCTGAGCTTGCCGAAGTTGCGGTTCACCAGGTGAACCACCGCCTGGATCAGGCCGGTGCGCGCCTGCCGGCTGACCGTGCTCATCATGCCGAAATCGAGGTAGGCCAGACGGCCGTCGCCCAGGGCCAGCAGGTTGCCGGGGTGGGGATCGGCATGGAAGAAGCCGTGCTCCAGCAGCTGCTGCAGGCTGCAGTTCACGCCCACCCGCACCAGCTCGTCGGGGTCGATTCCCAGCTCCCGCACGGCCTCGAGGTTGGTGAGCTTGACGCCCTCGATCCACTCCATCGTCAGCACCCGCCGGCTGGTCGCCTGGTGGTAGATGAGCGGCACGGCGATGCGTGGGTTGTGGGCGTGGAGACGGGCGAAGCGCTCGGCGTTGCTGGCCTCGTTGAGGTAGTCCATCTCCTCGAACACCCGGGTGCCGAGCTCATCGATCAGCGCCACCAGGTCGCTGCGGATCAGGCCCACGTTGCGGTTCAGCCAGGAGGCGAGGTTGCGCACGATGTAGAGATCGAGCGTGATCTGCTCGCGCAGGCCCGGTCGCTGGACCTTCACCGCCACCCGCTCGCCGCTGTGCAGCACGCCGCGGTGCACCTGGCCGAGGGAGGCAGCCGAGATCGGCTCCCGTTCCAGCTCCGCATAGATCTCCGCCACCGGGGCGCCGAGGTCGTCCTCGATGCAGGCCATGGCCAGCGTCGGATCGAAGCCGGGAAGCTGGTCCTGGAGCTGGGCGAGTTCCTCCAGCAGCACCGGCGGCACGATGTCGGGCCGGGTGGAGAGCGCCTGGCCGGCCTTGATGAAGGCCGGCCCCAGGGAGGCCACCAGATCGGCCGCCTCCCGGGCCCGGGCCCGGGAGCACGAGGGGTCGCGGAGCCGCCCGGTAAGCCTGTCGAAACCCACTCCCAGCAGGTAAAGGCCGATCGGCACCAGGGTTTGCCACAGCCGCCGCACCAGGCGCTCGGGGTGGCCGGCGTAGATGCGCTTGATCGCCGCCGGGTCGTAGGCCAGCAGTCCCGAGGCCTCGATGAAGTCGGCGAGCTCGCCGCCATCGGCGGCGCCCTGCAGGCCCGCGTGAGTTGCCGCGCTCTGGTCAGCGCCCTCGTGGACCGCGGCCTGCATGGCGGCCGCGGCGCTCTCCAGCGCCGTCAGTTCGGCCGCTGGTGGGGGCCCGGAGCTGGGCTGGGCTGCGGCTGGACTGCTCGCCATGGCGTGGGCGGACCCTGGGGCTGCGCTGGTCTCCTCTTCTAAACGACTGAAACTGCCGCTACGGTCCCTGCGAACACCTGTTCTATTGAGCGGCGGCCGTGCTCACCGGACTGCGCCTGGAGAACATCGCCCTGATCGAGCGGCTCGAGCTCGACTTTCAGGCTGGCTTCACGGTGCTCACCGGTGAAACCGGCGCCGGCAAGTCGATTCTCCTCGATGCCCTCGATGCCCTGTTGGCTGGCGCCCAGTCCGCCACCGGAGCGCGCCTGCTGCGCCCCGGCTGCAGCCAGGCCCGCATCGAGGCCAGCTTCGCGATCACACCGCCGCTGCTCGCCTGGCTGGCGGAGCAGCAGCTCGACGGCGATGGGGGGGAGATCCTGCTCAGCCGCGAGTGGCGGTTCGGGGATGGCCGACCCAGCAGTCGCCATCGTCTTAATGGCGTGGTCATCAACCGCGCCCAGGTCCAGGAGCTGCGGCCGCTGCTGCTCGACCTCACCGTGCAGGGCCAGACCCAGCAGTTGGCCCGCCCCGGGCAGCAGCGGCGCTGGCTCGACCGTTTCGGTGGTGAGGCCGTGCAGCGCGCCCTGGAGCCGGCGGTCGCCGCCTGGCGCACCTGGAGCGCTGCCCGCGCTGCCCTCGAGCAGGCCCGTTCCCGCTGGCAGCAGCAGCAGCAGCAGCGCGCGCACCAGGACCAGGTGCTGGCTGAGCTGGAGGCCGCTGCTCTGGAGGATCCGCAGGAGCAGCTGCGGCTGCAGCAGGACCAGGACCGTCTCGCCCATGGCGTGCGTCTGCAGGAGGGGGTGATGACCCTGCTGGCCCGCCTGCAGGAGGGGGCCGAGCAGGCCCCGTCGGCGCTGGATCACCTGGCGGCCTGTGATCAGGAATTGCAGCTGATGGGCGGGCTGGATGGATCCCTTCAGCCCCTGCGTGAGCGGCTCGGCGCTGCGCTGGCCGAACTCCAGGACCTGGCCCGTGATCTCGATCGCTACGGCGGTGGCCTGGAGAGCGACCCCGAGAGCCTCGATCAGCTGCAGCAGCGCATCGCCGATCTGCGTGCCCTGGAGCGGCGCCAAGGCCTGGAGCTGCCGCAGCTGATCGCCCTGCGCGATCGCCTGCGGGAGCAGCTGGCCCCGGGCGGC
This sequence comes from uncultured cyanobacterium, assembly GCA_963765575.1. Taxonomy (GTDB): domain Bacteria; phylum Cyanobacteriota; class Cyanobacteriia; order PCC-6307; family Cyanobiaceae; genus NIES-981. The sequence goes on from CAVXWZ010000005.1 coordinate 64,244, forward strand.
CCCGCCGCCGAGCTGGAGCAGCTGCAGGCCGAGGAGGTCCGCTGCCGCACCCGCCTGGACCAGCTCCAGGCCTCCCTCAGCGCGGCCCGGACAGCGGCCGCCGCCGTCCTCCAGGGCCAGTTGATGGCGGCCCTGCGGCCCATGGGCCTGGCCCAGGTGCGCTTCGCGGTGGCGATCGAGCCCTGCGACCCCGGCCCGGAGGGGGCTGATGCCGTGCAGTTTCTGTTCTCCGCCAACCCCGGTCAGCCGCTGGCGCCGCTGGTGGAGGTGGCCTCGGGGGGGGAGATGAGCCGCTTTCTGCTGGCGCTGAAAACCTGCCTGGCCGAGGCGGACCCGCACGTCACCCTGCTGTTCGACGAGATCGATGCCGGCGTCAGTGGCCGGGTGAGTGGGGCAATGGCGGCCCTGTTGCAGCGCCTGGCCCAGCGTCGCCAGGTGTTCTGCGTCACCCACCAGCCCCTGGTGGCCGCGGCGGCCGACCACCATTTCCAGGTGTCCAAGCAGGTGCTGGATGGCGTCACCCACATGCGGGTGTCCCACCTGCGGGACACCCGCGCCCGCCAGGCGGAGCTGGCGGAGCTGGCCGGTGGCGATGCCGACGCCGTGCACTCCTATGCCGCCAGCCTGCTGGCGCGTCAGCCGAGCTGATCGAGGTCCACGAACCGGTAGCCGCGCCGGCGCAGCTCAGGGATCAGCTCGCGCAGGGTGAGCAGGGTGGCCGCGATCGTGTCGGGCCGGTCGTGCAGCACCAGGATCGCTCCGGGGTGCACGTTGGCGAGCAGGAAGCGGCGCACAAACCACAGCGGCGGCTGGTTGGTGTCAAAGGGAAACACCGACCCCAGCACCAGCCGGTAGCCGGCGGCGCTGAGGCTCTCGAGCATCGCCCTGTGGAACCAACCGCCACCAGGCCGGAACCAGCGCAGCGGCAGCTGGCGGGGAGCGGCGGCTGCCCGCAGGGCGGCCTCGGTGCGCTGCAGCTGAGCAGCGAACGCCTCTGGCGGCAGCCGGGCCGAGACGCTGTCGGTGGCCATGTGGTTGCCGATCTGGTGGCCCTCGGCCAGGGCCCGGGCCACGAAGCCCTCGCCGGCCCGCGGCAGGTGCTCGCCGATCAGAAACAGGGTGGCCGGCACCTCCAGCTCCCGCAGCAGGTCGAGCAGCGCCAGGCTGCCGGGCCCGCTGGGACCGTCATCGAGGGTGAGGGCCAGCCGCCGGCATCCCGGCTCCCCTGCGTCGCCGGCGCAGAACAGCACCTGCGGGGCGAGCGGCACCAGCAGCCGACGGATCAGCCAGGAGAGTCGCAACGTGAGCAGCAGCGCCAGCCCCCAGCCAGCCCAGTGCAGCAGCCGCAGTGGCGAGGGGGGTGCGGGGCGGGCCATGGGGCGATCCTGGCGCCGCCAGCCCCAACCGCCCTTCATACACCGTTACATTTGGCGACCTTGCGCTCGCGGCCGTTATGCCCTGGTCCGCTGCCGACATCCCCGACCAGTCCGGTCGCCTGGTGCTGATCACCGGCGCCAGCAGTGGTCTGGGCCTGGAGAGCGCCCGCGCCCTGCTGGCCAGGGGTGCCACGGTGATTCTCGGCTGCCGCTCCGCCGCCAAGGGCGAGCGGGCCCGCCAGGAGCTGCTCCCCGCCGCCGCCGCTGGTGGCGCGGTGGATCTGCTCGACCTCGACCTCGCTGACCTCGGCTCGGTGCTCAGGGCCAGCAACGAACTGGGTGAGCGCTACGGACGGCTCGATCTGCTGATCAACAACGCCGGTGTGATGGGGTTGCCCCGGACCCTCAGCCGCGACGGTTTCGAGCTCCAGTTCGGCACCAACCACCTGGGCCATTTCGCCCTCACCTGCTGCCCTCCTGCCGCTGTTGCGCGGCCGGCCCGACGCCCGGGTGGTCACCGTGACCTCCGGAGCCCAGTATTTCGGCCGCATCGACTACGACGACCTCCAGGGGGAGCACGGCTATGACCGCTGGAAGGCCTATGGCCAGAGCAAGCTCGCCAACGTGATGTTCGCCCTCGAGCTCCAGCGGCGCCTGGATGCCGACGATGCCGGTGTGCGCTCGCTGGCGGCCCATCCGGGGGTGGCGCGCACCAACCTGCAGCCGGCCTCGGTGGCCGCCAGCGGCTCCTGGGTCGAGCCCCTCGCCTATCGGCTGATGGCGCCGCTGTTCCAGAGCGCCGCCATGGGCGCCCTGCCCCAGCTCTACGCGGCCACGGCGCCCCAGGCCCAACCCGGCGGTCACTACGGTCCCGACCAGTGGGGTGGCATGCGCGGCTGGCCCACAGACGTCCGTGTGGCCCCGGCCGCCCTCGATCCGGCGGAGCGGGGGCGACTGTGGCAGCTGAGTGAGGAGCTCTGCGCTGCGGCCAGCGAGCGGCGGGCGGCAGAACGGGGGGATGCCACCGTGGCGGCCTGAGGAGCCCAGTCAGACAGCCCCATCAGCGCAGTAGCAGCGCTGCGCGGCTCCGCGCTCGAGAGCGGGGACGGCAGCCACAGTTTTGTCGCTCAGGTGACGCTCTACGCCCGTGCCCTCGGCGTTGCCCTGGCCCAGAAGGCCTACGACACAGGTGAATCGAGCGAGCGTGCAGCCCTCAAGGAGCTGCTCAGCACCCTTGAGCTGGAGGGTGTGCTGATCCAGGCGGATGCGCTGCACACCACCCAGGCGTTTTTCACTGGTGCCTCTCCCAGGGGGCCGACCTCCTCCTGACCGTCAAGGGCAACCAACGCACCCTCCATCGCCAGATCCGCAGCCTGTTTCAGGGTAAGCGCAGGATCCCTTTCACCGCAATGGATCACGAGAAACGGCATGGGCGCGACACCACCTGGATCCTGCGGGCCAGGGAAGCACCGGCGCACATCAAGGAGAACTGGCCCGGCTGCAGCTGGATCGTCGAGGTGGTCACCACCGTGATCAGCAAGGGCAAGCGGACCGAGCGTGCCCACCACTTCCTCACCAGTGGCAGCAGTGGCGATTGGCCTGACACCGAATCCCCATTCATCCTGGATCAGCATTCAATTTATTGGATGATTATTCAACTGCTCTGATCATTATCAGTGAGCTGCTGTAAGGATAATTTCATCTGATCAAACAGCATCAAATACATGGGCGTTGGCCAGGGTCGAGATGAACTTCCCTGGTAACACCTACCAGCTCCCTCCGGGCCCGTATACTTCAGTATTACCAATTTTCACGAATTCAGTGATTCGCCAGATTCTGATCTCAGCTGTATTGCTGGGCACCGGTTTGTTCGATGCGGCGCTTTCCCAGGACCTTTTCATTTATCCCTCCAAGGGGCAGAGTGCTGAACAGCTGCGCCAGGATCGGCTCCAGTGCCAGCTGTGGGCGATCGATCAGACCGGCTTCGATCCCACCGATCCATCCCAGGGATCCCAGGCCAGTAGGCCTCCGGCGCCCCAGGTGCAGCGCCAGGGGCCGGGAACGGCCCGCTCCACCGCCCGTGGTGCGCTGATCGGCACGGCCGGTGGAGCCATCGCCGGCAACACCGGCCGGGGTGCCTTGGTGGGAGCGACCAGCGGCAGCCTCATTGGAGCGGGCCGCCAGGTTGATCAACGCCGGGCCCAGCAGCAGGCGAGTGAGGATTGGCTCCGGCAGCAACAGGCCGAGGACGCCGAACGACAGCTGCTGCAGCACTACCGGCGCCAGGGCTTCAACCGCGCCGTGACGGCCTGCATGGAGGGCCGGGGTTACGCCGTGAGCTGAGCTCAGCTCGCCAGCAGGACGCGCCGCAGCTCCAGGCCGATCATCCCAGCTGCAGCCGGGGATGGCGCAGCCGGTAGCCGAGGCGGTGCAGACGCCGGTTGGCGATGCGGCGATTGGCGCGGGAGCCGGCGGATTCAGCTTCAGGATCCCAGCGCACCGGCTCCAGGCCGGCGGCTGTGAGCACCCGATCGAAGAGATCGCGCACCCGCAGGGGCTCATCGTCCACCAGGTTCACGATCCCCTCCACGCTCTGCTCCACGGCCCAGGCCAGGGCGGCCACCACGTCGTCGCGGTGGATCCAGCTGCAGTAGCTGGCCCCATCCCCCGGCCGCGTGCTCCCCGCCAGGGGCCCCAGGCGGGCCGCGAGCTCCCGGCCCGGCCCGTAGATCGCCCCCAGCCGCAGGATGGCCACGCGGCGCTGAGCATCGGCGCAGGCCAGCAGCCGCTGCTCGCTGGCCTGCAGGATCTCGCCGTGGCGATCGCTTGGCTGGACCGGCGTGGTCTCATCCACCCAGCCACCGCCGGCGTCGCCATACACCGAGCAGCTGCCGGTGTAGAGCACTTGGCGCAGCTGCGGCAGCCGCGGCAGCACCCGCTCCAGGGCCTCAAAGGTGCGTAGGTAGGTGGCCTCATAACCCTCCGTGCCCACCTGCCGGTTGCCTGTGGGGGCGAGGGTGAACACCGCCACCTCACTGCCGCCCAGGGCCGCCTCCAGTCCCTGGTCATCGGCGCCCTCGAGCACATGCACCGCGTCGGCCCAGGGCGCCAGCTCGGCCCGTCGTGACGCCCTGGTGGTGGTGACGCCTACGTGGTGATCACGGCCCGCCCGCCAGTGCCGGGCCAGGGCTGAGCCCACGTAGCCACAGCCGAGAATGGTGATTCGCATCGACGCCCGGCGCCGCAGGGACGACCCTAGGAATTCTGTCAGCGTGACGCGCCTGGCTGGCTGGCCTGTCGGCTCGCATTCCTACACTCCACGCCAGCACTACGGCTGAGCGGGTTGGGAAACTCCATGAGACTGTGGCTTGTTGCTCTGCTGATGGCGGTCAGTGTGCTTCTGATCGGTCCGGTTGCTGCTGTGCCGTCTGGTGCGCCAGTGATTCTGGGGGATGAAACCCTGTTTCGGATCGAGGCCCAGGTGGCCTCGTTTGCTCCGGATTTTCGGGCTCAGGTGATTTCCGATCGCATCACAAAACTGGCAAAGAATACAGATATCAGCGTCGATACAATCACGGTTGTTGACAATCCAAAAGTTGGTTCAACCGATCTGCGAGCTGGGGACCTGACGCTCATCACGATCGTGGATGCGGATGCATTGGCGGCCACGAGAGAACGCGATGAATTGGCACGTGACTATGCCGAAAAAATCAAGAATGCGATCAATCAATTTCGCAAATCCTATAGCTTCAATAGCATTATCATCGGCATTGTCAGCACTCTCGGCCTGACGGTGGCGTTTGTTGCCAGTTTGATTGGCATTTCCAGGTCCACACCATTGATTTCGGGGCGTCTGAGGCGCTGGTGTGGCGTGCGTATTGGTGGCTTGCGCCTGTTCAACACCCAGATCCTCTCGGCTGATCGTGTTGCTGATCTGATCACCGAGATTCTGCGGATCGTGCGCTTTACTCTCTATCTGATTCTTGTTTATATCTATATAAATCTGGTGCTTAGTTTCTTTCCCTGGACCATGGGATTGGCACGGCTTCTAATTGGCTACTTGAAAACTGCTGTGACGACAGTGGGAGCTGGAGTTGTTGACTATCTTCCCAGCTTCTCTTTTCTGATTGTGATCATTGTGATCACCACGTATTTTTTGAAGCTGATCCGCTTCTTTTTTGCCGAAATTGAATCTGGCGATATCGTGATCGAATGGTTTTATCAGGAATGGGCCAAGCCCACCTATAAGCTCATCCAGTTTCTTGTGCTGGCATTTGCTGTCACAGTTTCTTTCCCCTATCTGCCAGGCTCCAGCACCCCAGCTTTCCAGGGGGTTTCGATCTTTCTTGGGGTTTTGGTTTCACTGGGTTCTTCCTCGGCGATCTCCAACATCTTTGCGGGCATCATTCTCACGTACACCCGCGGCTTTCTAGTTGGAGACCGGGTGCAGATCGCCGACACAGTGGGTGATGTGGTCGACAAAACCCTCTTTGTCACGCGTGTGAGGACGATCAAGAATGTGGTGATTACTATTCCAAATTCGGCTGTTCTCAGCAGTCACATCATCAACTTCAGTGCCGCTGGTGCTGCCCCGCACGCGGCCCCCCTGCTGCTGCACACCACCGTCACCCTGGGCTACGACATTCCCTGGCGAACCGTGTATGACGTGCTCATCCGGGCTGCCGAGGGCACCTCGGCGATCCTGGGCCAGCCCGCCCCGTTCGTGCTGCAAACGTCCCTGGACGACTTCTATGTGCACTACGAACTGAATGCCTACACCGAGGATCCCGGTGTGATGGCGCGCACCTATTCCGAGCTTTTCGAACGCATCCAGGATCTCTGCCAGGAGGCTGGGATTGAGATCCTCTCCCCCCATTTCCGCGCCCTGCGCGATGGCAGCCCACCATGAGCAACGTTGTCCGTGGTGATGGCAGTGACCGGCAGTGGCGCCTTAATCGGCGCAACTTCGAGGGTCGCTGGTGCGGTGTCAGTCACTGGTATCTGCGCCCGCAGCAGGACGCCGGCGCGCCGCATCGCCTCGATCTCAGCCAGCCCAGCCGGACCATCGCTGACACCTGCTATGCCATCAGCTTCGACGATGGCGACCACGGCCTCTGGGATGGCAGCGGCCTGCTGATGGCCCCGGGCGGGCGACGCCAGTTGCCCCTCAGCCGGCACACCTACAACCGCGGCGGCTCCTGCTGGCAGTTCGCCGGTGCCGGTGGCCAGTCGAGCCTGGCCGTGGACCCCTCCCAGCCCCGGTTCGGCCATGAGGTGAACCTGTTCTGGCGGCGTTCGCGCTCCATGCTCGTGCTGCTGTACGCGCCGTTGCCCACGGCCCAGGGACCTCGCTGGCAGCTCGATGCGGTGGCGGCCGTGCCGTTCCGCTGTCAGCTGGCGGGCCCGCTGGATCCCCCGCGCCCCGCCGCCACTGACTGGCGGCGCCTGCTGGCGGAGCAGCAGGGCTGGGAGGGTTCGCTGCAGCGGCTGGAGCCGGGCGCCTGGCCTGGCGAGGATCGAGAGTCCCTGGGCTGTGCCCCCTTCCGCAGCGCAGACTTCGCCCGCCATCAGCTCACGGCCGGCTTCGCCGATGGCCTGGTCTGTTCGCTGCCGGAGGTGCTGCCAGCTGGGGAGTTTGTGCTGGAGGTGGGCTGCCGCCTCGACGCCGGCCGTTTTCACCAGCTGAGCCTGCGGTTCAACGCCGCCCAGCGGCTCACGGCCTGGGAGCTGCGCCGCTTTCTGCGCCCCTAGGCCCTCCCCGGCCTCCCTGCTCCGCACCCGTCCTCTGTCCCGTTCTCCCCTGCCGCCATGGCCGCCAGCAGCGCTCCCAGTGCCTACGCCGAGCTCCAGGCGGTGGAGGCCTGGCTGGGCCCGCGGCCGGTGTTCCGCGAGCTCAGCCTGGCCCTGCAGCGGGGGGAGCACACGGTGATCCTGGGTCCCAACGGCTCCGGCAAGAGTGCCCTGGTGAAGCTGCTCAGCCGTGAGCTCTACCCGGTGGTGAAGCCGGGCTCCTGGCTGCGGCTCTTCGGCAGCACCACGGTCAACCTCTGGGAGCTGCGCGGGCGCATCGGGCTGGTGTCGCAGGACCTGCAGGCGGGCTACCGCCCCCAGGTGCGGGCCGCCGATGTGGTGCTGTCGGGCTGTTTCGGATCGGTGGGCATCGGCCGCAGCCAGCAGCCCAGCGCCGCCATGGTCGAGCGGGTCACGGCCCTGATGGCGCAGCTGGGGCTGGCGGATCTGGCCGAGCGGCCCTTCGGCCAGCTCTCCGATGGCCAGCGCCGCCGGCTGCTGCTGGCGCGGGCCCTGGTGCACGGGCCCGAGGTGCTGGTGCTCGATGAACCCACCAATGGCCTCGACCTGCAGGCCCGGCACCAGCTGCTGGCGATCCTGCGGGAGCTGGCCCGCTCCGGCACCACCCTGCTGGTGGTGACCCACCAGATCGAGTCGATCATTCCGGAGATCAGCCGCGCCGTGCTCTTGCGCCAGGGTCAGGTGGTGGGCGATGGGCCGGTGGCGGAGCTGCTGCAGGACGGACCCCTGAGCGACCTCTTTGCCACACCGCTGCGGGTGTGCAGCGCCAACGGCTACCGCCAGGTGCTGCCGGCGGACTGAGGGCCAGGGGCAATGAGCACAAGTGCGCACCACCGCGGTACGCGCTTATCGCTATTCAACGCTACCGTTATGAACGAACGCGCCAGGGCCCACCAGGCTCTCGCCCGTTCCCTGTCCTCCGTCCCCTTTCCTGTCATGGCGTCAACGTCCCTGGCTCCCACCCGGAGCCACCCCTGGGAGTCCTTCAAGGACTGGATCACCAGCACCGACAACCGCCTCTACATCGGCTGGTTCGGGGTGCTGATGATCCCCACCCTGCTGGCGGCGGCCAGCTGCTTCATGATCGCTTTCATCGCCGCTCCCCCCGTCGACATCGACGGCATCCGCGAACCGGTGACCGGCAGCCTGCTCTACGGCAACAACATCATCACCGCCGCGGTGGTGCCCAGCTCCAACGCCATCGGCCTGCACTTCTATCCGATCTGGGAGGCCAGCAGCCTCGATGAGTGGCTCTACAACGGCGGCCCCTACCAGCTGATCATCTTCCACTTCCTGATCGGTATCTATGCCTATCTGGGCCGCGAGTGGGAGCTGAGCTACCGCCTGGGCATGCGTCCCTGGATCGCCGTGGCCTACAGCGCTCCGGTGGGCGCCGCCACCGCCGTGCTGCTGGTGTACGCCATCGGCCAGGGCAGCTTCTCCGACCCCATGCCCCTGGGTATTTCCGGCACCTTCAACTTCATGCTTGTGCTCCAGGCTGAGCACAACGTGCTCATGCACCCCTTCCACATGCTCGGTGTGGCCGGTGTTTTCGGCGGCAGCCTGTTCTCGGCCATGCACGGTTCTTTGGTGACCAGCTCGCTGGTGCGGGAGACCACCGAAGCCGAGAGCCAGAACCGCGGCTACAAGTTTGGTCAGGAGGAGGAGACTTACAACATCGTGGCCGCCCATGGCTATTTCGGCCGGCTGATCTTTCAGTACGCCTCCTTCAACAACAGCCGCAGCCTGCACTTCTTCCTGGCCGCCTGGCCGGTGGTGGGGATCTGGTTCGCCACCCTGGCGGTGATCAGCTTCTCCTTCAATGTCAACGGCTTCAACTTCAACCACTCGGTGCTCGATCACCAGGGCCGGGTGATCAACACCTGGGCCGACGTGCTCAACCGCGGTGGTCTGGGCATTGAGGCCATGCACGAGCGCAACACCCACAACTTCCCCCTCGATCTGGCGGCCGTGCCGTCGGAGCTCATGCCCCTCAGCGCCCCCTCGATCCCTGCGTGAGGCTTTGAACCTCGCCCAGGCGGGGCCCGGTTCCACACCGGGCCCATGTCCCCTGTCCATCGTCAACCCATTGCCGGCCGCGTCATGACCCAGCTCTTGTTCACGCTCAGGGCCAGCAACTGGCCGCCGGCAGCACGGCTGGCGCTTGCCGCGCTGGGCGCCCTGCTCGCTGGGGCGCTGCTGAGCCTGCAGCCCGCAGCCGCCCTGGCTGCCACCACACCAGCACCCGCCACAGCGCCGGTGGATCCAGCCAGCCTGGCCCGGGCGGTGGACCAGATGGAGCAGCTCGACCGCATGCGCATCTCCCTGGCCTCCAGCCTGGAGGGCAGCAGCGAGGAGCCCACCATGGACACCATGCGTGAGGTGTGCATGCCCGTGGGCAAGCGGGCGATGGCCATCGGCAAGCAGAACGGCTGGAGCGTGCGCCAGGTGGCCAGCAAGGCCCGCAACCCCGACCATGTCCCCGCCGGCGCCCAGGAGAGCCAGGTGATCGATCTCTTCGCCAGACACCCCGAGATCACCGGCCTGTGGGAGCCTGCCAGCGCCGACCAGGCAGCCGGTGTGACCTACTACCGCCGCATCGACGTGCAGCCCAGCTGCCTGGCCTGCCATGGCAGCAAGGACAGCCGACCCGCCTTCGTCAAGGACAAGTACCCCGCGGACAAGGCCTTCGACTTCAAACCCGGTGACCTGCGCGGCATGTACGCCGTGTTCATCCCCGAGGTGCAGGAGGTTCTGCGGCAGGCCGGCTGACGCCCCGCGGCCAGGATCGGCTCAGGCCGCCGTCCAGCCGCAGGGCTGCAGCCCTGGGTTCAGGTGGTTCAGCATCAGGCGTGCCCTCGCTGGCGGGATGGGTGGGCCGGGCCAGGCCGGCGCCAGAGGCCCAGCCACTCATCGCGGCGCTGGGCGATCGAGCCCCTGGCTGGCTCCCAGATCTCCACCACCAGTCCGGCCTGCTGCGCCAGGTCGATGAGTTCGTGGGGATCGCTGCCCCAGGGCGGGCCACCGGCCCGGCCGTGGCACCAGAACAGGCCCAGCAGCCAGCCGCCGGGCTGCAACAGCGCCGCCACCGTGGCCATGTAGGCCGCCCGCAGGTGGGGATCGATGGCGCAGAAGCAGGTGTGCTCCACCACCCCCTGCAGACTCCCGGGCCCGAGCCCCGCGGCCTCCAGTGCCGCCGGATCGAACAGGTCGGCCTGCAGCCAGCGCAGCCCGGGGTGCTCGCGGCCGTGCAGCCGCTGGGCCTCCCCCACGGCTTCGCCGCTGAAATCCAGGCCTACCGCGGCGAAGCCCAGCTCCGCCAGCAGGGCGGCTTCATGGCCGCGGCCGCAGCCGGGCACCAGCACCGGGCCGCCCGGTGCCGGGGAGCGGCCGTCGTGGCGCAGGAACTCCGCCAGGGGCGGTGTCGGCTGGCCCAGTTCCCAGCCATCGCCGCCCTCGCGGTAGCGCCGGTCCCAGCGCTCCGGTTCCGCTTGCGGCCCCGCAGCGGGCGCACCAGGGGGAAGCGGACGGGGCGACATCGCAGCTAGTGTGTAATGACGCAACCATTCTATGCCGAAACACTCATGACCATGAGATCCCGGCCCCCTGCCCGCGTCCGTCTCGGCGGCTCCCGCCCCCCCAGGTGCTGGCCATGACCCTCCCTTCCCGGGGCCACCTGCCGGTGCTGATCGCCGGCGGTGGCACCGCTGGCATCACCCTGGCCAGCTGGCTGCGCAAGCTCGACCCCGAGCTCGAGATCGCCATCATCGAGCCCTCACCCTTCCACGACTACCAGTCGGGCTGGGTTCTGGTGGCCGGTGGATTCATGGCCGCCGACGCCACCCGGCGCCGCGAACGGGATGTGCTGCCCGCCGGCGTGGACCTGATCCACAGCAAGGTGGTGGGGTTCGATCCCGAGCACAACGCCGTCGAGCTGATCGGCGGCCAGCGCCTCAGCTACGGGGTGCTGGTGGTGGCCCTGGGCATCGAGCTCAACTGGACCGCCGTCGAGGGTCTGGCCCAGACCCTGGGCCATCACCATGTCACCAGCATCTACAGCCGCCGCACGGCCCGTTACAGCCGCCGCTGTTTCGAGGAGTTCCAGGGCGGCACGGCCGTGTTCACCCAGCCGGCCACGGCGATCAAGTGCGGCGGGGCGCCCCAGAAGATCATGCACCTGGCCCACCAGCAGTTCCAGGCCCGCAGCGGCGTGGGGGTCAACAGCCGCACCCTGTTCTGCACCGCCCAGGCCAGCCTGTTCCCGGTGCAGGCCTACAGCGACAAGATGGTGGAGATCGCCCAGCGCCACCATTCCGAGGTGCGCTACCACCACGACCTGGTGGCCGTGGACGGCGAGGCCGGCCTGGCCACGTTTTGCGTCCAGGAGCCGGGGCAGCGCCAGCGCCTGGAGACGCTTCACTTCGACCTGCTGCATGTGGTGCCGCCGATGTCGGCGCCGCCGGTGGTGGCCGCCAGCTCCCTGGCCGTTCAGCCCAGCGGCGACCAGCCGGCGGCCGCCACTGGTGGTTGGGTGGAGGTGGACCCCCGCACGGCCCGCCACGTGCGCTACGGCAATGTGTTCGCCATCGGTGATGTGGGCTCCTTCCCCACCGCCAAGACGGCGGCGGCGGTGCGCAAGCAGGCGCCCGTGGTGGCGGCCAACGTGCTGGCGGCACTCCGGGGTCGGGCCCCCGATTGCGCTTACGACGGCTATAGCGCCTGCCCGCTGATCACCAGCGACCACACGGTGATGATGATGGAGTTCGACTACAGCAAGCAGCCGGTCAGCAGTTTTCTGGTCAATCCGGTCAAGGAGCGCTGGTTTGCCTGGCTGCTCGAGCGCTTTGGCTTCCCCTGGATCTACTGGCACCGCATGCTCAAGGCCAAACCCCATGAGGCGATCTATCTCCAGCCGTTCCAGGGTCTGGCCCGGCGCCTGGGCCTGATGCGTTGGCAGGCCTGAGATCCCCGCTGCGATCGTTGGCCGTCGCCGGGGCCCTGCTGGCGGTGGTGGGCTGCGGCCCCCGCCTGCCCCGGGCGGCCTCCGATCAACAGCTGGCCGCCGAGGTGGAGCGCCGCTATGCCGGCTTCCGCCAGCGCCTGTTCCCCGCCGTGCCCGACATCAGCGTGGCCGCATGGGACGCCGCCGCAGCACCAGCAGGGCCTGGTCAGCCGCTCCTGCTGGTGGATGTGCGCGCTGCCCACGAGCAGGCGGTGTCGATGCTGCCGGGGGCGATCGGCCGCCAGGCCTTCGAGCGCGAGCGCGAGCGCTACCGCGAGCACCTGATCGTGCCTTACTGCACCATCGGCCTGCGCAGCGGTCTCTATGCCCGGCAGTTGATCGAGGAGGGCTTTGCGGCTCGCAATCTGGCCGGCAGCGCCCTGGCCTGGGCCCACGCCGGCTTGGCCTTCGAGGCTGACGGCAAGCCCACCCGGCGGGTGCATGTCTACGGAGCCGACTGGAATCTGCTGCCGGCTGGCTACGAGCCCGTGCTGGGCCGTTGATCAGGCCTGCCCCGGCAGCCAGCGGCGCAGCAACTGCTCCTGCTGCACCAGCCGCAGCCGGTTGGCCTCGCTGGGATCGCTGGCGTAGCGCTGCTGCAGGTCGTTGAGCAGGTGACGCATGCTCCTCTGTTCCAGGGGGTGGTGGGGCAGGGGTACCGGTTCGAGGCGCAGCTCCTCCAGGGGCACCGTCTCCAGCAACTCCATCCCTCCCGCGCCCGGCCCGTGGATGCGCACGTCCGCTGTCGGGGGTGCCAGGAAGGAGAGCAGTTCGAAGGGGAACACCACCCGTTCGAGGAAGAACTGATCGGGTCCGCAGCAGCGGAGCACGACCATCACATCCCTGGCGTTGCGGTAGCCATAGGCCGTGTACGGGTCGCTGGGGGGCTCGGGGCTGGTCCGGCGCGTCATGGCGGATTCTGGCGAGGGGCCCGGACCCCTGATCCTGTGGCTGCCCGCTGGAGAGAACGGTGTCGCCGGCCACCGCTGCGGTCGAATGAGTGTTCTTACCTCAGCCCAGCTCCAGGCAGGCCAGTCCGTAGACGTCGCGGAGGGGCGCCGTCGGTGGCCGGCCGCGGTACATGCGCTGGGTGCGGGCGACGGGCTGGAAGCCCAGCCCCTCAAACAGCGCCGCCGCCGCCGGGTTGGCCCCTGGGGCATCGATCAGCACCACCCCCGGATGGCGGTGGATCAGTCCGCTCAGCAGCTGGGTCGCCAGGGCCGGGCTGTCGGCCAGCAGCGGGCCGATGCGCCAGCCCTCCCCCCGGCGCAGCAGGCAGGGGCGGATCCGTCCGAAGCCCTGGCACTGCCCGCCGCCGTCCACCAGGGTCAGCACCGTGCCGGCCGGGTGCTGGAGCCAGTCGGCCAGGAAGTGGGGCCGGGGACTGGCTGCGCGCTGGGCGTCGTAGGCCTGCACCGCCGCCGTGGGGGTCGCCGCTCCCTGCAACAGCCGCGCCGGCCCGTGCGCTGACGGGGGGCCGAGGCCGTGGCCATCGCTGAGCAGCTGCCAGCGGCTGGTGGTGGAGGCCGGTTCGAACCCCCACTCGGCGTAGTCGTCCACCCGGTCCAGGGCCGCCTCCAGGCCGATGCAGGGGAGGTCGGCCAGGTGCTCAAGGGCGTGCCGCCAGAGCGCCACGCCATAGCCCCGGCCGCGCTGCTCTGGCCGCACCAGAAACAGGCCGACGAAGCCGTAGGCGGCGTTGTAGCGAACGCCGGCGATGCAGCCCACGGGCTCCTGGTCCAGCCAGCCCAGCCACAGCCCCTGGCGGTCGGTGTGGCGGTAGATGGCCACGTCGCCCGCCCCAGGGGTGAAGCCCTCGGCCCGGGCCCAGGCGGTCACCAGCGGGATGTGACGTCGCTGCAGCGCTCGGATGGTCAGCACCGAGCCCAGCCGCCAGCGCCTCGCCCCTGCCCCATGGCCTTTGCCCCCACGGCCGCTCCCGGTCTAGCGCTGCTCCCGGGCCCTGAGGACCACTCCTAGAATTCATCGTTCCTCAGGCAGCCGCATGCCCTCTGCCAAGAGCTCAGCATCTGCCCAGGGCCGGAGGGCTGGCCAGCGGAGCCAGGCTCCCGGCGAGACGGCCCAGGAGGCCAGGGTTCTGGAGAACACGGTGTTGGAGAAGGCGGCGCTGCGCACCCTCAACGGCGGCAGCCTCGAGGACGTGATCCGGGTGCGGGGCGCCCGCCAGCACAACCTCCGCAACGTCGATCTCACCATCCCGCGCAACCGCCTGGTGGTGTTCACCGGGGTGAGCGGCAGCGGCAAGAGCTCCCTGGCCTTCGACACGATCTTCGCCGAGGGCCAGCGCCGCTACGTGGAGAGCCTCTCGGCCTACGCGCGCCAGTTCCTCGGCCAGGTGGACAAGCCCGATGTGGACGCCATCGAGGGGCTGTCGCCGGCGATCTCGATCGATCAGAAGTCCACCAGCCACAACCCCCGTTCCACCGTCGGCACCGTCACCGAGATCCAGGACTATCTGCGCCTGCTCTACGGGCGCGCCGGCGAACCCCACTGCCCGGAGTGTGACCGCTCGATCCGGCCCCAGACCATCGACGAGATGGTGGATCAGATCCTCACCCTGCCCGAGGGCAGCCGCTATCAGCTCCTGGCGCCGGTGGTGCGCGGCAAGAAGGGCACCCACGTGAAGCTGCTCTCCGGGCTGGTGGCCGAGGGCTTCGCCCGGGTGCGCATCAACGGCGAGGTGCGGGAGCTCGCCGACAACATCGAGCTCGACAAGAACCACGCCCACAACATCGAGGTGGTGGTGGACCGGCTGGTGGCCCGGGAGGGGATCCAGGAGCGACTCACCGATTCCCTGCGCACCGCCCTCAAGCGGGGTGATGGTCTGGCCGTGGTGGAGCTGGTGCCGAAGACCGGCGAGGCCTTGCCGGAGGGCCTGGAGCGGGAGCGGCTCTATTCCGAGAACTTCGCCTGTCCGGTGCACGGCGCCGTGATGGAGGAGCTCTCACCGCGGCTGTTCTCGTTCAACAGTCCCTATGGCGCCTGCCCCGACTGCCACGGCATCGGCCACCTGCGCCGGTTCACCACCGAGCGGGTCATCCCCGATCCCTCCCTGCCGGTGTACGCGGCGGTGGCGCCCTGGGCCGAGAAGGACAACTCCTATTACTTCTCGCTGCTCTATTCGGTGGGCGAGGCCTTCGGCTTCGAGATCAAGACCCCCTGGAACCAGCTCAGTGCCGAGCATCACGAGGTGCTGCTGCGGGGCTCCCGCGAGCCGATCGCGATCCAGGCCGACAGCCGCTACCGCAAGGCCGAGACCTACCTGCGCCCCTTTGAGGGCATCCTGCCGATCCTCGAGCGCCAGCTGCGGGACGCCAGCGGCGAGGCGATCCGGCAGAAGCTGGAGCGCTATCTGGAACTGGTGCCCTGCGCCAGCTGCCAGGGCCTGCGGCTGCGGCCCGAGGCCCTGGCGGTGCGGGTGGGCACCTACCGCATCCACGAGCTCACATCCACCAGCGTGGGCGAGAGCCTGCGCCGCATCGAGGCGCTGATGGGCGTGGGCGAGAGCGAGGGCAGCGAACCCCTGCTCAACCCACGCCAGATCCAGATCGGTGATCTGGTGCTGCGGGAGATCCGCATGCGCCTGAAGTTCCTGCTCGATGTGGGGCTCGACTACCTCAGCCTCGACCGGCCGGCGATGACCCTCAGCGGTGGCGAGGCCCAGCGCATCCGCCTGGCCACCCAGATCGGCGCCGGCCTCACCGGTGTGCTCTATGTGCTGGATGAACCGAGCATCGGCCTGCACCAGCGTGACAACGACCGTCTGCTGGCCACCCTGCTGAAGCTGCGCGATCTGGGCAACACCCTGATCGTGGTGGAGCACGACGAGGACACCATCCGCGCCGCCGACCACCTGGTGGACATCGGTCCCGGGGCGGGGGTGCACGGCGGCCACATCGTGGCCGAGGGCAGCCTGGCCAATCTGCTCGAGGCTCCCGACTCCCTCACCGGCGCCTACCTGAGCGGCCGGCGCGCCATCCCCACCCCCCCCGAGCGCCGTTGCGCCGGCTCGCGCCAGCTCAGCCTGCGGGGCTGCGCGCGCAACAACCTCAGCGGCTTCGATGTGGAGGTGCCGCTGGGCCGGCTGGTGTGCGTGACGGGCGTCAGCGGCAGCGGCAAGAGCACCCTGGTCAACGAGCTGCTGCACCCGGCCCTGCAGCACCAGCTGGGGATGAAGGTGCCGTTCCCCGCCGGCTTGGACGAGCTGCGCGGCATCCAGGCGATCGACAAGGTGATCGTGATCGACCAGAGCCCGATCGGCCGCACCCCCCGCTCCAACCCCGCCACCTACACCGGCGCCTTCGATCCGATCCGCCAGGTGTTCGCCGCCACGGTGGAGGCCAAGGCCCGCGGCTATCAGGTGGGTCAGTTCAGTTTCAACGTCAAGGGAGGCCGCTGTGAGGCCTGCAGCGGCCAGGGGGTGAACGTGATCGAGATGAACTTCCTGCCCGATGTCTACGTGCAGTGCGACGTCTGCAAGGGTGCCCGCTACAACCGCGAGACCCTGCAGGTGAAGTACCGCGGTCACAGCATCGCCGAGGTGCTGGAGATGACGGTGGAGCAGGCCTGCGAGGTGTTCTCCGCCATCCCCCAGGCAGCCGACCGGCTGCGCACCCTGGTGGATGTGGGCCTGGGCTACATCAAGCTCGGCCAGCCCGCCCCCACGCTCTCCGGCGGTGAGGCCCAGCGCGTGAAGCTGGCCACCGAGCTGTCCCGGCGGGCCACCGGCAAGACCCTCTACCTGATCGACGAGCCCACCACTGGCCTGAGCTTCTACGACGTGCACAAGCTGATGGAGGTGATGCAGCGGCTGGTGGACAAGGGCAACTCGATCCTGGTGATCGAGCACAACCTCGATGTGATCCGCTGCGCCGACTGGATCATCGACCTGGGCCCCGATGGCGGTGATCGGGGCGGTGAGATCGTCACCTGCGGCACCCCCGAGGCGGTGGCCAGCCATCCCAGCAGCCACACGGCTCGTTACCTCAAGGAGGTGCTGGCCGAGCACCCGCCGCTGCCCCTGGCGGCCTGAGGCCGTTGGGCCAGGGCTGGTGTGATGCTCAAGGTGAGCACTCCACCACTGGTGGCGGCGCTTAACGTTTGCCGTAGACGGGTCCACCGTGCGCCCCCGACACCACCCTGCCGATGCCTGCCGGTTCTTCAGCCCATCCAACGGCCCATCCAACGGTGCGCCTACCGGCCCACACCCAGAGCTCCCGGCCTGCCGCGGCGCCGCTCGCACCCCCCCCGCTCCGGCCCAGTGCCCCAGGCCCCCAGGCCCCCAGGCCCGCGTCCCCGGCGGCGACTCCGGGGCCCGACTCCCTGCTCGGCAGGCTGCGTCGGCTGGCCGACCTGCTGGTGTTTGAGCCGGTGGCGGCCCCGGACCCCGGCCCCTACGTGCACACCGCCGCTCTGCACACCAAGGCTGATCTGACCGCCTCCCTGGCCGGCATCACCCAGCTCACCCGCGAGCAGGGCTTCTGCCGTGACCCCGAAACCCACTACGGCGATGGTGGCCGCAGTGCTGTGTACCACGTCGATCACCGCGACCTGCCGGTGTCCCTGAGCGTCAGCTGCAACCCCCTGCGCCAGACAGTGTCCATTGCCGTCAGCGGTCTGGAATGCGATGACGCCTACCGCTGCTTCCAGGCCCTGGAGGCCGCCCTGTTCGGCAACTGCTGAGCGCTGCCACCGGTGGCGGTGATGTGGGGAAATGTCAACACGGGGCTGCGCAGCTCCGGAGCTGTCGGGTTGTCTCAAACCCCTTGACAACAGGCCTGTTGGCCGCTGCCACTGACGGCGCAGTTCGGTGATCCCGTGGCTCGGGAGGGGACGCAGGGCCCTTTCCGGGCTAAGACCAACCCAGTTCGTGTTGATCCAGCGGCCCCGGCCCCCAGCCCCTGCTCCCCGCCCCCTGCCTATGGACAGCACCGCTAAGGCCGGCCTCTACGTTCTCCATCTGCATCTGCACGGCCTGTTCCGGTCGCGAAATCTGGAGCTCGGCCACGACCCCGACACCGGCGGCCAGACGACCTACGTTTTGGAGCTGGCGCGGGCTCTGGCGGCACGGCCGGAGGTGGAGCGGGTGGAGGTGGTCACCCGTTTGATCCGCGACCGGCGGCTGTCCGGCGACTACGGCCGCTCCGAGGAGCTGATCGTTCCCGGGGCCAGCATCTGCCGCTTGCCCTTCGGGCCCAACCGCTACCTGCGCAAGGAGCTGCTCTGGCCCCACCTCGACGAACTGGCCGATGCCCTGGCCCAGCGGCTGCTGGCCCAGCCGCGCCGGCCGGACTGGATCCATGCCCACTACGCCGACGCCGGCTATGTGGGGGCGCTGCTGCAGCGCCGGCTGGGGATTCCGCTGGTCTTCACCGGCCATTCCCTGGGCCGGGAGAAGCGCCGCCGGCTGCTGGCCGCCGGCCTGGATGTCGCCAGGATCGAGGCCCAGTTCTCCATGGTCCAGCGCATCGACGCCGAGGAACTGGCCCTGGCCCACGCCCAGCTGGTGGTGACCAGCACGCCCCAGGAGTGTGAGCGGCAGTACGCCCGCTATGGCCGTTTTCTGGCCGATCGGGCCCGGGTGATCCCCCCCGGCGTGGACAGCCTGCAGTTCTTTCCGGCCCAGCCCGGCGAACGGCAGGCGGCCGTGGAGGAGCTGATGGCACCGTTTCTGCGCGAGCCTGCCAAGCCGCCGGTGCTGGCCATCTGCCGCGCCGACCACCGCAAGAACATCCCCGCCCTGGTGGAGGTCTTCGGTCGCTCCGAGCACCTGCGCCGCCACCACAACCTGGTGTTGGTGCTGGGCTGCCGCGACGACCCCCGCCAGCTGGACCGGCAGCAGCGGGAGGTGTTCCAGCAGGTGTTCGAGCGGGTGGATCGCTTCGATCTCTACGGCCAGATTGCCTACCCCAAGCAGCACCAGCGCGACCAGATCCCGGAGATCTACCGCTGGGCGGCGCGGCTCGGCGGCGTGTTCGTGAACCCGGCGCTCACCGAGCCCTTCGGCCTCACCCTGCTGGAGGCGGCCGCCTGCGGCCTGCCGGTGGTGGCCACCGATGACGGCGGCCCTCGCGACATCCTCGGCCGCTGTCGCAACGGCCTGCTGGTTGACGTGTCCGATCTCGACGCCCTCCAGACCGGCCTGGAGGACGCCCTGGCCCAACCCGAGCGCTGGCGCCGCTGGCGCGACAACGGCATCGAGGCCGTGAGCCGCTTCTTCAGCTGGGACGCCCATGCCACCCACTACCTGGGCGTGGCCCTGGCCTCCACCCGCGAGGCCCCAGGGCAGGGACCGCCGTTCTGGTTCCAGCAGGCAGTGGGCAGCCCCGGCCCCGCAAGTCCGGCCGAGCCCGGCGCGGAACCGGAATTTCCCAGGGCGCCGCAGCGGCTGCTGGTGCTCGATCTCGACGCCAGCCTGGCGTCGGCCGACGACCACAGCCTGGCGGAACTGCGCCGGCGCCTGGGCGCCGATCCCGAGCTGGCCATCGGCGTGGTTTCCGGGCGGGGGTTCGCCGCGGCCCGGCTGGCCTACGACGCCCTGCACCTGCCCAGGCCCAGCGTGTGGATCAGCGAAGCGGGCACGGACATCCACTACAGCAGCGAGCGTGCCCACTGGCCAGATCGCCACTGGCAGAGCCACATCGCCCGGGAGTGGGACCGCCAAGGGGTGGAATCGGCCATGGCGGCGCTCGAGCCGCGTCTGCGCCGTCAGGACGATCGCGACCAGGGCCCCTTCAAGGTGAGCTACCTGCTCGACGAACCCGATGCCGGCATCCTCACCCTGGTGCGTCAGGTGCTGCGCAGCCACGGGCTGATGGCCCGCCCCCACCTGTTCCACCACTGGTTCCTCGATGTGCTGCCGCTGACGGCTTCCAAGACCGAAGCCCTGCGCTATCTGGCGCTGCGCTGGCAGCTGCCGCTCCATGCCCTGCTGGTGGAGGCCAGCCAGCAGGGGGATGGCGATCTGCTGCGGGGCCTGTCCCTGGGGGTGGTCCCCCAGGACCACGACCCCTCACTGGATCGGCTGCGCAGTCACCGGCGGGTGTTCTTCTCCAGCCGCCCCCAGGCCTGGGGACTGCTGGAGGGCCTCGATCACCACCGCTTCCTGCGGCGTCCTCAGTAGAGGCGGTAGGCCGGCTGGCTCTGGGCTTCGAGACCACCCTCCTCACCGCTGCCGGAGTCTTCATCACTCCAGGAGTTGCCGGTCAACCCCTCGTTTCTCCAGGATTCATCGCTCAAGGAGTCGTCACGCCAGCGCTCGTCGCTCCACTGACGGCCCGGAAGCGACTCCGCCTCCCACGGTTCGCCGGCCTCCTCGGCGGCGATCTGGTCCGGGTCGCGGCCGTAGTCGGGGTTGCTGTCGGGCATCCAGAAACTGAGGTCGTTGTACCAATACAGACGCCCCGGTACCTGGTCGGCGATCAGCTGGGTCTTGGCCATGGCCGAGATCAGCTGACCGAACTCCAGCGCCGTGAGGTCGGTCTGGATGTCTTCTCCGGCGATCCTCAGCAGCTCCGGCAAGCGGGTGACCATGCTGGGCTGCGACAGCTTCCTGAACACCTGATCGAGCACCAGCCGCTGGCGCTGCATCCGGCCCAGATCGCCCTCGGGGTCGTGACGGAAGCGCAGGAAGCCCTCCAGCTCCTCACCCTTCAGCAGCTGGGGCCCGGGGTAGAGGTCGATGTAGAGATCCTGGGCGGTGTCGACGTAGTAGAGGCGCTTGGGCACATCCACCTGCACCCCGCCCAGGGCGTCAGCCACGCGCTGCACCGCCCGCAGATTCACCAGCAGATAGCGCTGGATCGGATCTCCCAGCAGGCCGCTCAATTCACGGCGGGCACCATCCATGCCGCCGAAGGCATAGAGGGCGTTGGCCTTGAGCACCCCGAAATGCTCGGATTCCACATAGGTGTCGCGGGGCACCTGGACCATGCGGGTGTCACCGTCCTGGATCTCCAGCGTGAAGATCACATCGGTGTTGTCCCCCACCTTGTCGATCCCCATCACCAGGATCGACTTCTCGCTGAGGGGGCTGATGGACTTCGGAGAGATAGCTCGAACCGCCCTTCAGGCCGGCCACCGCCCCGTTCACAAGGCCCGGCAGCGGGCCCGACAGTCCGTAACCGAGTGCCAGACCGAGGGCGAAGGTCACGAGGGTGAGGCCGCGCGGCCTGCCTGGGCCCTGCTCCTGCCCCGGCTGCTGCGCACCACGCCCGCCAAGACAGCCGACCAGACGCCGTGCACCGGAGCCTGGGGTTGGCTGTGGTGGCTGTCGCTGGCCCATGCCGTCTCCTGGTCGGCGAACCATAACGGGCTGAGGGCCTTGGTACCAGGGGTCAGGTGGCCAGCACGCGGACCTGACCAGCGGCGGCGTCGGCGCGTCGGCGCGCCTCAGCCTCGCTGGCGCCCCGGGCCAGGGCCACCCCCAGACGCCGACGCGGCCGGGCGTCCGGCTTGCCGAACAGCAGCACCTGGGTGTCGGCTTCGCGCAGCGCTGCCGCCAGCCCCTCGAACGCCACCCGCTCGGCGGCCCGCTCGGCCAGGATCACGCGGCTGGCGGCGGGTCCCAGGCTGTCGATGCGGGGAATCGGTAGCCCCAGCACCGCCCGCAGGTGCAGCTCGAACTGGTGCAGGTTCTGGCCCAGCAGGGTCACCAGGCCGGTGTCGTGGGGGCGGGGCGAGAGCTCGGAGAACACCACCTCCTGGCCGCAGACGAAGAATTCCACCCCGAACAGGCCGGCGCCGCCCAGGTTGTCGGTGACCGTGCGCGCCATCGCCTGGGCCGCCGCCAGCTGGGCGGCGCCGAGGGCGGCCGGCTGCCAGCTGCACTGGTAGTCGCCCCGCTCCTGAATGTGGCCGATGGGCGGACAGAACAGCGTGGGCCCATGCCACTGCCTCACCGTGAGCAGGGTGATCTCCAGATCGAAGTGCAGGAAGCCCTCCACGATCACCCGCGCTCCCTCGCCGCGGGCCCCGGCCAGCGCCGTCTCCCAGGCCGCGGCGATGCCCTCGGGCCCCCGCACCACGCTCTGACCCTTGCCCGAGGAGCTCATCACCGGCTTGACCACCACGGGCCAGCCCAGGGGGGCGGCGACCGCGGCCAGTTCCTCGGCGCTGCTGGCGTAGGCGAAGCGGGCGGTGCGCAGGCCCAGCTGCGTGGCGGCCAGATCGCGGATGCGATCGCGATTCATGGTCACGGCCGTGGCCCGGGCCGTGGGGATCACCGTGATGCCCTCGGCCTCCAGCTCCGCCAGGGCGTCCACCGCCAGGGCCTCGATCTCCGGAATCACCAGATCGGGCCGATGCCGCCGCACCACCGCCTTGAGGGCGTGAGCATCGGTCATGGCGATCACCTCCGAGGCGTCGGCCACCTGCATTGCCGGCGCTCCGGCGTAGCGGTCCACGGCGATCACCCGGCAGCCCAGGCGCTGGGCCGCGATCGCCACCTCCTTGCCCAGCTCGCCGCTGCCCAGCAGCATCAGGGTGCGGGGGAAGACGGTGTCCATGGCGGGCGGCGAGGCGGCAGCGGCGATCCTCCCGCAGTCCCTTGCGCCCCGCCGCCGCACCAACCTGCTAAACCAGGCCCGATCGCAGCGGAGCGCAGATGCCAGGGCTGATGGATCGGTGCCTGCCGGCGGCGGGCCGGCTGCTGGCCCTGAGCACCGCCGGCGATGCGGCCGAGGGCCTGCCCTTCGGGCTGGACATCGCCAGCCTGCAGACCTACGTGCTGCTCTATCTCGGCCTCTCGTCGCTGGCCTTCGTGCTGGTGTGGGTGGTGGGCTATCTGCGCAGCCGCTGACCTCAGGTTGAGGCGTCGCCGGCTTCGCTGAGCAGGGTGAGCTGACGCACGGGCGCCTCCTCGCTCACAAACCCGTAGGCCTCAAACACCGCCGGGTCGGGGTGGGTGATGCGTTGGCCACCGCTGCCGCGCTCGACGCGAAAGCCCTCGTCGGCCATGCGCCGCATCAGCGCCGCCGCCTCCTCAAAGCGGGCCGCCATCGCCTCCAGGCTGGCGCAGTCGGAGGTGAGGCCGGTTTCCCTCCAGGTGAAGTGGGCCATGGGGCGGGGGATGGGGTGATTCGGGTGCCGGGGCAGCCGGGAGGAGGGATCAGGGCAGCAGCACCAGACCCAGCACTACCAGTATCAGGCTGGCGATCCAGAAGCGGTTCACCACCTGACCCTCCTGCAGCCCGCCCAGTTCCAGGTGGTGGTGCAGCGGTGCCATGCGGAACACCCGCCGGCCCACGCCGTCGGCTCCCTTGGTGGCCTTGAACACCCACACCTGCACGATCACCGAGAGGGATTCGGCCAGAAACACCCCGCCCATCACCAGCAGCGGCCAGAGGCTGTTGGAGAGCAGGGCCACCGCGCTCAGCGCTGCCCCCATCGCCAGCGAGCCGGTGTCGCCCATGAACAGCCGAGCGGGGTTGCGGTTGTGGGCCAGAAACCCCAGCCAGCAGCCGGCCATGGCGGCGCAGAAGGCGGCCAGGGCCGGGTCGCCGCTGTGGCCCCGCAGCATCAGCTGCAGCCCCATGCCGGTGAACACCACGGCGCCGCAGCCGGCCGCCAGGCCGTCGAGGCCATCGGTGAGGTTGGTGGCGTTGCTCTCAGCCAGGAACACGAACAGTCCCAGGGGCCAGATCAGCAGGCCCAGGGGCAGCAGCCAGCCCAGGGGCAGGGCCACAGCACCCGGGGTTGCGCCACCGAGCCACTGGCCCTGGGCCGCCCAGACCAGGAACAGCAGGGCGGCACCGGCCTGCAGCAGCAGCTTGCCCCGGGGGGTCAGGCCGGTGTTGGTGCGGCGGGTGAGGCTGCGCCAGTCATCCACCGCCCCCACGGCCATGTAGGCCAGGGTCACGGCCGCCACCGCCAGCAGGCGCGGATCGGAGGGACTGATCAGCCCTCCCACGATCACCCCCACCGGCACCACCAGCAGGCCGCCCATGGTGGGGGTACCGGCCTTGCTGTGGTGGCCCTGGGGGCCGTCCTCGCGGATCACCTGGCCCAGCTTCAGCTGCCGCAGCCTGGGCACTCCCCAGGCCGTCACCACAGCACTCACCAGGGCCGCCACCAGCAGTGGCAGGGTGAGCATCGAGTTGGCCACCAGCCAGTCGCTCAGCAGACACACCGCCAGCAGCGCCACGGCCAGCAGCCCAGCCGCCACACGGGCATTCCGGGGCTGCTCCTTGGCGTCCGTCGGCATCGCGGCCCGCACCACCGCTCAGTCTTCCCAGGCTTCGTCCTGCTGCTCGTCGTCCTTGTTGTAGTCCTCCTTCTCACCCATCAGCGCCGAGAGTTCCTCCTCTTCCACGGTGCTGACATCGGTGCTGGCGCTCTCCTCATCGGCCACCAGACGGCCGCTGCTCTCCAGCCAGCTGAGCAGGTCGGGCTCATCGCGCAGGGGCAGCACCGGCGCCGGCTCGTTGCGGTCGTAGCGGGTGAGGGAGGGATTGATGCTCTCCAGGCGGCTGAGGCTGGAGGAGGAGAGCTTGCTCATGGGGTCGGGCGGTTCGTCAGGCTGGTCGGGGCTGTGGTCTTGGCTGGGGCTGGGGGCGCCGGCTTGTGGCTCAGGGCGCGCCCCGCTGGGATCGAATCGCCATGATTCGGCATCGCCGGGTTGATCGGTGAGCAGATCCAGGCCGACCCCACACTCTACCGGCCAGCAGTCCTTCCCCTCCACCCATGTCCGAGCAGCCCCCCGTCCCCGTTCCCGTAGCCGGCCTGGTGCGCGGGGTGCTGGGCCTGTGGGCCCTGGCCCTGGCCCTCAGTGCCGCGCTGGCGGCTGCCGGTGAGCGCTGGCCCGCCCCCCTCGCCCTTGACGGCGGGCTGGTGTGGGCCCTGGTGCTCGGTCCGCCGCTGCTGATGGCCCTCTGGCTGCTGGCCAACTGGCGCCTGGAACCTGCCGCCGGCACCGCTGACAGGGGAGAATCGGGCGATCGAGCACAAGGACTGCGTTGATGGGGCGTGCCAAGAAGGCTGTGCTGGCCTATTCCGGCGGGGTCGACACCAGCGTCTGCATCCCCTACCTCAAGCAGGAGTGGGGTGTGGAGGAGGTGATCACCTTCGCCGCCGACCTGGGCCAGGGCGACGAGTTGGAGCCGATCCGGCGCAAGGCGCTGGACGCCGGTGCCAGCCAGTCGATCGTGGGCGATCTGATCGAGCCCTTCATCACCGAATTCGCCTTCCCCGCCATCCGTGCCAATGCCCTCTACCAGGGCCGCTATCCGCTCAGCACCGCCCTGGCACGGCCCCTGATCGCCCGCCGCCTGGTGGAGATCGCCCGGGAGGTGGGGGCCGACGCGGTGGCCCACGGTTGCACCGGCAAGGGCAACGACCAGGTGCGCTTCGATGTGGCCATCGGCGCCCTGGCCCCCGAACTGAAGGTGCTGACGCCGGCGCGGGAATGGGGCATGAGCCGCGAGCAGACGATCGCCTACGGCGAGCGCTGCGGCATCCCCTCGCCGGTGAGCAAGCGCTTGCCCTACTCGATCGACCTCAACCTGCTGGGTCGCTCGGTGGAGGCCGGCCCCCTGGAGGACCCTGACGTGGAGCCGCCGGAGGAGGTGTTTGCCCTCACCGTGAGCGTGGATGCGGCTCCGCAGCAGCCGAGCACGGTGGAGATCGGCTTCGAGCGGGGCAATCCGGTGAGCCTTGATGGCGAACGCCTCGATCCGGTGAGCCTGATCCGCCGCGCCAACCAACTGGCCGGCAGCCATGGCTTCGGCCGGCTGGACATGATCGAGGACCGGGTGGTGGGCATCAAGAGCCGCGAGATCTACGAAACCCCCGGCCTGCTGCTGCTCATCCGGGCCCATCAGGAGCTCGAGAGCCTCACCCTCGCCGCCGATGTGCTCCGCGCCAAGCGCCAGCTCGAGAGCCAGTGGGCCGATCTGGTGTATCAGGGGTTGTGGTTCGGTGCCCTCAAGGACGCCATCGACGGGTTCATCGAGCGCACCCAGGAGGCGGTGAACGGCAGCGTGCGCATCAGGCTGCACCGGGGCAACGCCACGGTGGTGGGCCGCAGCAGCAGCAACAGCCTCTATGTGCCCACCATGGCCACCTACGACGCCGGCGATCAGTTCGATCACCGCGCCGCCGAAGGCTTCATCTACGTGTGGGGGCTGCCCACGCGGCTGTGGGCCGCCAGGCACCGCCGCTGACTCAGTCGCGGCGCCTGGCCGCCAGGCCGAAGGCATGGCGCAGGCTGCGGGTCCAGCGCCCCCGCCCGTCTGATCGCTCTGGGTTGGCAGGGTTGTCCGAGCTCTCCGGGTCCGCCGCCGCCATCAGGCGGCCCGCTGGAGCCAGGGCAGCGGCCTGGAGGCTGCTGAGTTGCTCACGCAGGCCCTGATTGCCTGCCATCAGCCGTTGTTTCTGCTCCAGCAGCGGCTGCATCCTGGCGGCGAACTTGCCCTCAAAGATGTCGGGCAGGTCGTTGATCAGGGCCTGCATCGAGGCCAGCTCCTGGCGGCAGGCGGTGAGCTCCTGCTGCAGCGAATCCCGTTTCCAGCTCTGCTGGTGGGAGGCGAACAGCGACGCTGCTGTCTCCGGCGCGGGGGGCTGATCCGGTGCCATGGAAACGACCCTAGAGCCGGATGGCGGTTCCAGGTGGTGGGCCGCCAGGGCCGTTTCAGGCCGGCTGGCCCTGGGCTGCGGCGGTGGCGCTGGCGGGCACGCTGCGGGGAGGGGGCATCGGTCCGTCCTGCTTGACGGTGAGATAGCGGATCACGTCCTCCGACAGCCGCATCGCCCGCTCCAGGGGATCGACCTGCTGGCCGTCGCCGTCGTGGTTGAGCTGCACGTAGATGCCTTCGCGGTGCTTGGCGATCGAATAGGCCAGGCGGCGCTTGCCCCGCATCTGGCAGTCGAGCACCTCACCACCGGCTTCGATCACCAGGTCGCGGTAGCGGTTGATGTGGGTCTCCACCTCCTCCTCCGGGATGTCCGGTCGAAGGATGTACATCGTTTCGTAGTAGGGCTGCGTCATGGTCGCCTGTGTGAAGGGCCGCCCTGGGATGCCGCGCGGCGGCGACAGGGGGCGGGGGCCGATGGGCGAAGCCCACCAGCGACGGATCGATCAACTTATCCCAGCGCCGGAAGGCTTCAGTAGAGCTGCATGCGCACCGCCTGGGAGAGGCTGGGGATGTCGGCCTCCTGGCCGCGCAGGCTCTGCACCACGCCGAAGCTCACCAGCAGCAGGGCACCGAGGAAGACGGTGTTGCTGAGGGTGCGCAGGGCGAAACCGCCGGCCAGCGGCGCCAGCAGCACGCTGAAGGCCAGGGTCAGCAGGATCAGCAGGATGTCGATCAGGATCGCCTGGAGCACGTTGAAGCGGATCAGGTAGGGCACCCGGGCGTTGCGCACCACGGCCAGGAACAGCACCAGGAACAGCACGAAGCCGCCGAAGGGCACCGCCTGCTGCAGCAGCACCAGGGGCAGGGCCGGCAGGGTCAGCCACTGCAGGGCGGGGAACAGCCCGAAGAGGCTGCGGCCGAAGCCGATCGCATCGCTCCAGGGCAGCATGTAGGCGAGGGCGGCGAGCAGCCGCTGCCAGATCGGAGGTCCCTGCATCGCTGCCGGCGTCGTGGAGGTCAAGGGTAGGCAGCCCGGGGGGCCGCCCTCAGGCGGCCAGCGCCGTTTCGGCGGCGGCGCGCATCGCCGCCACCGGCACCGCCGCCGCGCCGCTCCACAGGCGCAGGGCGGCGGCCCCCTGCTGCACCAGCATCTCCAGCCCGTCCAGGCCGCGGCAGCCGCGCTCAGCCGCGGCCCGCAGCAGCGCCGTGGGCCGCGGCGTGTAGATGAGGTCGTAGACGCAGGCGGCGACCGGCAGGGCGTCGAGCTGGGCCGGGCTCAGCGGGCAGCGCCCGGCGGCGGCGGGATCGCCGGCGGCGGCCATGCCCAGCGGGGTGGTGTTCACCACCAGGGCGGCGCTGGCCAGGGCCCCTTCGAGGTGCTCCCAGGCCAGGCCGCGCAGCTGCGGCGCCCAGCCGTGGCAGGCGGCCACGAACTCAGCCACCGCCTCGGCCCGCCGGCCGGCCACGGCGATCCTCCCCAGGCCCAGCTCCACCAGCCCGGCCACCACGGCCCGGGCGCTGCCGCCGCAGCCCAGCACCACGGCCCGGCGCTCGCTCCAGGGCGCCCCGCCGGCGCTGCGCAGGGGGGCCAGGAAGCCCTCCACGTCGGTGTTGCTGCCCAACCAGCCGCCGTCGGCATGGGGCACCAGGGTGTTCACGGCCCCGAGGCGTTGGGCCAGGGGGCTGAGTTGCCGGCAGAGCGGCACCACCGCCTGCTTGTGGGGGATGGTCACGTTGAGGCCCCGGCAGCCCAGCGCCGCCAGTGCCTCAAGCGCCGCCGCCAGCCGGGCGGCCGGAACCGGCAGGGCCAGGTACACCCAGTCGAGCCCCAGGGCGGCGAGGGCGGCGTTGTGCATCACCGGCGAGAGGGAATGGCGCACCGGATCCCCCAGCACCCCCACCAGGGCCGTGGTGGCGGTGATCGGCGGGGCCATGGCGGCACGGCTGCGGAGAGCCGAACCGTAGGCCGTGGTTCGGCAGCTGTTCGGGAACCACACCTCGCCCGGCAAGGGCCCCACTGCTGAGGATGCAGCAATCAAATCTCAGTGACCACAAGGAGGACGTAACCCATGGGCAAAGTTGTTGGCATCGATCTCGGAACCACCAACAGTTGCGTGGCCGTGATGGAGGGTGGCAAGCCCACGGTGATCGCCAACGCTGAAGGGTTCCGCACGACCCCGTCGGTGGTGGCCTACACCAAGAACCAGGATCAACTGGTGGGCCAGATCGCCAAGCGTCAGGCGGTGATGAATCCCGAAAACACCTTCTATTCCGTCAAGCGCTTCATCGGCCGCCGTGTCGATGAGGTCAACGAGGAATCCAAGGAAGTGAGCTACTCGGTGGAGAAATCCGGCGATAACTTGAAAATCAAGTGCCCGGTGCTGAGCAAGCAGTTTGCCCCTGAGGAGGTGAGCGCCCAGGTGCTGCGCAAGCTGGCTGAGGATGCTGGTAAGTATCTCGGTGAGAGCGTCACCCAGGCGGTGATCACCGTGCCGGCCTACTTCAATGATTCCCAGCGCCAGGCCACCAAGGATGCCGGCAAGATCGCCGGCCTTGAGGTGCTGCGCATCATCAACGAGCCCACCGCCGCTGCCCTGGCCTATGGCCTCGACAAGAAGAGCAACGAGCGCATCCTGGTGTTCGACCTCGGCGGCGGCACCTTCGACGTCTCGGTGCTGGAAGTTGGTGACGGCGTGTTTGAGGTGCTCTCCACCTCCGGCGACACCCACCTGGGCGGCGACGACTTCGACAAGGTGATCGTTGACCACCTGGCCAACAGCTTCAAGGCCAACGAGGGAATCGACCTGCGTCAGGACAAGCAGGCCCTGCAGCGTCTCACCGAAGCCGCCGAAAAAGCCAAGATCGAACTCTCCAGTGCCACCCAGAGTGAGATCAACCTGCCCTTCATCACCGCCACCCCTGAAGGGCCCAAGCACCTCGATCTCACCCTTACCCGGGCCAAATTCGAGGAGCTGGCCTCCAGCCTGATCGACCGTTGCCGGGTGCCGGTGGAGCAGGCCCTCAAGGACGCCAAGCTGTCCGCCTCCGAACTCGATGAGGTGGTGATGGTGGGCGGCTCCACCCGCATTCCGGCGGTGCTGGAGCTGGTCAAGCGCATCACCGGCAAGGACCCCAACCAGACCGTGAACCCCGACGAGGTGGTGGCCGTGGGTGCTGCCATCCAGGGCGGCGTGCTGGCCGGTGAGGTGAAGGACATCCTGCTGCTGGATGTCACCCCGCTGTCCCTGGGTGTGGAGACCCTCGGTGGTGTGATGACCAAGATGATCACGCGCAACACCACCATCCCCACCAAGAAAACCGAGGTGTATTCCACCGCGGTCGATGGCCAGACCAACGTGGAGATCCACGTGCTTCAGGGCGAGCGCGAGATGGCTAGCGACAACAAGTCGCTGGGTACCTTCCGCCTCGACGGCATTCCCCCCTCCCCCCGCGGCGTGCCCCAGATCGAAGTCACCTTCGACATCGATGCCAACGGCATCCTCAGCGTCACCGCCAAGGACAAGGGCAGCGGCAAGGAGCAGAGCATCTCGATCACCGGTGCTTCCACCCTCAGTGACAATGAAGTGGACAAAATGGTGAAGGATGCTGAATCCAACGCCACCGCTGACAAGGAGAAGCGCGAGCGCATCGACCTCAAGAACCAGGCCGAAACGTTGATCTATCAGGCCGAGAAACAGCTCGGCGACCTGGGCGACAAGGTGGGTGCCGAGGACAAGGCCAAGGTGGAGTCGTCCAGCACCAAGCTCAAGGAGGCCCTCGAGAAGGAAGACTTCGACACCATCAAGAGCGAGCTGGAGATTCTTCAGCAAGCGCTCTATGCCGCCGGTGCCGCCGTCTACCAGCAGGCCGCCGGTGCCGATGCCGCCGCCGGTGCCGCCCCGGGGGGCAACGGTGCGGGGGCTGAGGCCAGTGGCAGTCCCGGCGGCTCCGCCAGCGACGATGTGATCGACGCCGAATTCACCGAGAGCAAGTGAGACCCAGCCCCCGGTCAGGGGGCCAGCCCCCAGCCGGGGGCTTTTTTCATGGGCCAGGAGCGGCTTCGATCTGCGCCACCACCCACTCGGCACTGGCCGGGGCCAGCAGCACCCCGTTGCGGTAATGGCCGCTGGCCACCACCAGCCCCGGTTCGACGACCTCCAGCACCGGTGCCGGCCGCCCGCAGGGCCTGCAAGCGTTCGCCCTGCCAGCGGCGTACCTCGCGGGCAGCCGCCAGCCAGCCGAGCCCCGCATTCCCCCAGGTCCTCAGCTCCGCCAGGGCGGCTGGATCTGCCCGCTGGCCGGGCTCCAGGGTGGCCCCCAGCCAGAGTCGCCGGCGGCCGGGCAGGTCCGGCCGGGGCACCAGGTTGATGCCGCGCCAGGCCACCACCCCGGGCCAGCCCCTGCCGGGGCCACCGCCGTCGGGCTGGCTCCAGCCGGGCTCGATGTCCAGTTCCAGCTCCAGCGCCTGACCCAGCACCGGTTCCATGGGGATGGCGTGGCCCAGGCCCTGCAGCAGCGCCGGCGTGGCCACACCGGCGCAGACCACCAGCCAGGGAGCCTCCAGGACGGTGCCGGCGCTGCCGATCAGCCGCCAGTGCTGGCCCCGGCCCGCTCCCTGCCCGCGGCGTTCGAGCCGCTCGGCCGCCTCGCCGAGGCAGCGCAGCCCCCCTTGGCGGGCGCTGGCCAGCAGGGCTGCCATGGTCTGGCCGGGATCCAGCTGGCCATCGCCCTCGGCGTGCAGGCCGCCGAGGGCGGCGGCCGGAACCCGGGGCTGCAGCTCCTGCAGCTGCTGCGGTGTCCACAGGCTCAGGGCCAGCCCGCGCCGCTGGCGTTCGGCGGCGAGCCGCTGCTGGTGGGCCAGCTGGGCCTCGTCCGAGGCGAGCAGCAGCAACCCCTGGCGTCGGGCGACACCATGGCCCTCGGCCTCCAGTGCGGCGATCCACTGCGGCCAGAGGACGTGGCTGCGTTGGCGCAGCCGCCAGCCCCGGCCGCTGGAGCGGTGGAACACCTGGGCCATCAGCACGCCCAGGGCGGCCCAGCTCCCCCCCGTCGGTGCCGGCGGCCCATCCAGGCCAGGATCCACCAGCACCACGCGGTGGCCGTGGCGCTGCAGCAGCCAGGCGGTGGCGAGACCCACCAGGCCGGCCCCCACCACCAGCACCTGGGCGGGGCAAGCGGCGGTGGTGTCGCTGGTGGTGGTGCTGGGGTTGGCGATCAGCTCAGCCGGGGGGCAGCGGGGAAGCGCCCAAGGCGCTCAGAGCTGCTTGAGGTCTTCCTGCACCTGCACCGGCAGGACCTGGGCGTACTTGCCGAAGCCGCTGGCCACGGCGATGTAGGTCTTGCGCAGGGCGTCGGCGTCCTGCAGGCGGGCGGCCTCATCGAGCTGGGCCAGGGAGCGCTTGAGCTGATTGGCCAGCCGTCCGGCCTCAGCCTGATCGTCGGGGAGCAGGCGCTGGTTGATGTAGAGCATCTGGCGGCCCACTTCCTGCATCGGCCCGTGAATCAGGTTGCGGGTGAAGATCCAGTCGCGCTTGTTCACCAGATCGGCCAGTTCGGGCAAGCGATCGCGGGCGGCCAGGAAGCCCACCGCCTGGCGTTCGATCGCGGCAATGTCGTCGCTGCTGAGGGTGGGTGGCTGGGCCTGGGCGCCGCCGCAGGCGGCGAGGTTGAAGCAGAGCATGGCCGCCAGGGCGACCATCAACAGCCGGCGCAGGGACTGCCGCAGGGCCGACATGGGCGCAACGGACTCACCGGTGGCAGGTGCGGCGGCAGCCGTGGTGGCAAAAGGGGTGGGGTCGAGCACGGAAGACATCTCGGGAGCCATCACGGTGGCCATCGGCGGCGCGCAGCAACGGCTGCAGGGCCTGACTGTATCGGTGTGGGCCGGGCCGTCCGGCGTGGTTGTCGCCTCCCGCAACCTGCCCACCCCTTGCGCGGCGCCAGGGAGCTACAACAGAAAGCCGTTGCGGCTTGAGCCATGCGGCACGCCGTGTTGCCCCTGGCCGCCATCCGCCGGCCCCTGGAGCGGGTCCTTGATGAAGCCAAGGTGCGCAGCCTGATGGCGGCGATTGCGGCCGACGGTCAGCAGGAGCCCATCGACGTGCTTGAAGTGGAGGGCGAGTTGTGGGGCTTCAACGGTTGCCACCGCGTGGCGGCCCATGAGCGTCTCGGCCTCACCACGATCCGCGCCCGGGTGCGGCGGGCCAACCGCGAGGTGCTACGCATGCATATGCGCTGAGCGCCCCTGCGGCCGCTGATCGATGCCGCCTGCCACCGCCATCCTCCAGGTGATCTGTCCGGATCGGCCGGCGCTGGTGAGCGAGCTCTCGGGCTGGGTGGCCGCCAACGGCGGCAACATCCGCCACGCCGACCACCACACCGATGCCGGCGCCGGCCTGTTCCTGAGCCGCATCGAATGGCAACTGCAGGGCTTCGGCCTGCCGCGCGCCGCCATCGCCCCGGCCGTGGCGGCCCTGGCCGAGCGCCTCGGCGGCGAGGGCCAGGTGCATTTCTCCGATGAGCTGCCGCGGGTGGCGATCTTCGTGAGCCGCCAGGAGCACTGTCTGGTGGACCTGCTCTGGCGCACCCGCGCCGGTGAGCTGCCGATGACCGTGCCGCTGGTGGTGTCCAACCACCCGCAGCTGCGCTCCACGGCCGAGGACTTCGGCGCCAGCTACGTGCATCTGCCCGTGACTGCCGCCACCAAGGCGGAGGTGGAAGAGACGCAGCTGCAAGTGCTGGCCCAGCACGACATCGAGCTGGTGGTGCTGGCCAAGTACATGCAGGTGCTCAGCGGCGACTTCCTGGAGCGTTTCCACGCGGCCGCCGCAGATCACGGTGTGATCAACATCCACCACTCGTTCCTGCCCGCTTTTCAGGGAGCCCAGCCCTATCACCGGGCCTGGGAACGGGGGGTGAAGCTGATCGGCGCCACCGCCCACTACGTGAGTGAGGAGCTCGACGCCGGACCGATCATCGAGCAGGCCACCGTGCACGTGGGCCACCGCGACGAGGTGGACGACCTGATCCGCAAGGGCCGCGACACCGAGCGCCTGGCCCTGGCCCGGGCCCTGCGCCTGCACCTGCGCCGCCAGGTGATGGTGTACCGAGGCCGCACGGCGGTGTTCGACTGAGGCTCAGGCCATGGGGTTCAGGCCACGGCTGTGGGGACGCCTGCCGCCAGGGCCTCCTGGGCGTGCTTGAGCAGGGTGGCCGGGGGCAGCGGCCCCTCCAGGTGCTGCCAGGGCAGCACGCGCTCCGGGCTCCAGGTGGCGTGGATCACCTCCTCCCAGGGGGGTGGCGGCGGCAGCGCAGTGTCCGCGCTGCAGGACGGCGCCGGATCGTGCTCGCCGGCCAGCACGGCCCGGTAGGCCTGCTTCCAGCCCCCGAGGCTTTCGTGACGGCTGCGGGCGGCGGCGATCACCGGTGCCAGGCGCCGGTCGCTGCGCGAGATCAGGGCCTGGATCACGCTCCAGCCATAGCTCTCGGGCCGCAGTTCGATGCCTTTGGGCCTGAGCCGTTTGGCCAGCAGTTTGAGGCGCTTGTCGGCCTCCGGTCGCACCCCCTGCCACTGGAAGGGGGTATGGGCCTTCGGCACAAAGGTGCTCACCCCCAGTGACAGCCGCAGACCCGGCGTGGCTTTCTTCAGAGCCAGCAGCAGGGCGGCGGTGGCCTCCACATCGGCCTCCTCTTCGGTGGGCAGGCCCACCATGCCGTAGAGCTTCAGGCCGCTGAGACCTCCCTCCTTGGCATAGCGGGCGGCGGCGTAGATCTCCTCGCTGGCGAGCTTCTTGTTCACCACCTGGCGCATGCGTTCGCTGCCGCTTTCGATAGCGATGGTGAGCGACTTACTGCCCCGTTTGGCCAGGATCCGGCCCAGTTCGGGGGTCACGGTGGCGGCGCGCACCGAGCTCACGCTCACCCGCGTGTCCTCGAAGCGGTCCTGGTCGAGCCAGCCCAGCAGCTCCGCGAACTGGGGGTGCTGGGTCACCGACGCCCCCAGCAGCCCCAGGCGCTGGGTGGCGGCCAGGCCCTTCTCCACTGCCGGGATCAGACCGTCATCGAGGCTGGGGGTGCGGAAGGGCAGGGTGAGGTAGCTGGCCAGGCAGAAGCGGCACAGCTCCGGACAGCTGCGCACCACCTCCACCATGTGGATCGACGGCCAGGCCGCCGCCGGGGTGATCACCGCCGAGTGGCTGAGGGTGTTGCCCCGCCAGGTCTGCTTGGCCACGGTGGCCGGGATGCCCGGCTCTTTGGGCTCCACGGCCAGCAGTTCGCCCTCGCTGCCGTAGCGGGGGGCGTAGAGGCTGGGCACATACACGCCCGGCACCTGGGCCAGTTGGCGCAGCCGTTCAGGGCGCGGGGCCTCCCGGCAGGCCTGGAGGGCATCGAGGAAGGCGGGCAGCAGCAGTTCGCCATCGCCGAGCAGCACCACGTCGAAGAAGGGCGCCAGCGGTTCGGGGTTGGCGGTCAGCACCGGGCCCCCACCGAACACGATCGGGTCGCCGTCGCCCCGTTGCTGGCTCCACAGGGGGATGTGCTGGCGCTCCAGCAGCTCCAGCAGCACCGGTCCGTCGAGCTCCCAGCTCAGGGACAGGCCGAACAGATCGAGCCTGCGGTGGGGCGGATCGCCCTGGTCGGTGAACAGACGGCGCACATCCACATCGGGCCGCTGGGCCAGGGTGGCCCACACCACCTGGTAGCCCAGGCTGGTGATGCCCACCGAATAGGTGCTGGGGAAGGCCAGCACGGTGCGCAGTGCCCAGGGCTGGGGCACTGCGGGCGTGAACAGCAGCGTTTCCTGATCCAGGGCAAGGCTGGGGGCGGTGTCGCCCCCAGCGTGTCACCCAGGGCAGGTCTACTGACCGATGAGGCCGCTGAGGGGACCGATGAGGCCGCTGATCGCCGAGCTGGCGGCGCCCGCCGCCGGAGTGCCACCGTCGAAGGTGCTGATCACGGTGTTGGCGGCCGACTCAATCGCGGGCCACTTGTCACCGGCCAGGGGGCGGATCACCGGGGCGGAGCGGTCCCAGAGCGACTTGAAGCCACCCATCGTGACGTCGGCGGTTTCGAGATTGCCGTCCTCCACCTGTGCCTGGCCTTTCTTCAGCAGATCGAGCACGGGATTGACAGCCTGGGCCAGTGCGGCTTGGCCAGTGGCCGTAGCGGCGTCCTGGGCGGCATCGCCCATACCGGTAGCGGCATCGTCCACGGTCTGCTTAGCCTGCTGGCAGCCACTGAGGGTGAGCCCACCGGCCACCGTCAGGGCCATGGCGGCGCCGAGAAAGCGGCTGCTGCGCCAGCGGCGAGGGTGTTGTGAAATCATCACGATGATCCTTGGTTTCTCGTAAAAGGTAGCCCTGGACACCAGTCCTGCCCATGGCCGGTGCGCCCGCCCGCCCGCCCCTTCAGGGCTGACCGCTCTCGGGGCCTGCTCCAGCGGCATTGGCATGTCCCAGCCGCGGCCGCAGCGGCACCGAGCTGGGGGCCGGCCCTGGGGAGGGGGCATCGCCCGCCCAGGCCTGGTGGCCGGGGGGAGCCAGCTGGATCAGCCGCTCGAACAGCGACTCGCTGGCCAGCAGCCGCGACACCACGATGCTGCCGAGGCAGGCACTGAGCACTGGCTTGAGCAGCAGCCACTCCTTGCTGAGGGCGAACACCAGAAACAGGGCCGTGATCGGCGTGCGGGCCGTGGCGGCGAGAAAGGCTCCCATGCCGGCGAACACGGCAGTGCTGGGGGCCTGGATGCCAACCAGCTCCACGAGTTTCACGGCCACCAGCCCAAGGGCGCCACCGAGGGTGAGCATGGGGGCGAACAGGCCCCCCGGTGCCCCCACCGCCGCGGCCAGCCCGGTGGTGAGGAACAGCACCACGGCCACGCTCACTGCCATGGCCACGTCCACATCACCACTGGCCACCGCCAGGCGGATGCCGGCGTCGTTCACGAAGGCATCGGGCAGAGCGGCGTCGATCAGGCCCAGCACCGCCCCGGCCAGGGCCAGCTTCACGGCCAGGGAGCTGCGCCAGATGTTGGTGAGCCGCTGAAGAGCCAGCAGGAAGCGGCAGTAGGCCTCGGCCACCACTGCCACCAGGCCGCCGAGACCGAACAACAGGATCAGATCAATGGGCAGCACCTGCACGAACACCGACACGGTGCGTTTGAGCTGCAGGGCCCCGCTGTCGATCACCTGGGTGCTGTCCACGCCCAGGCCTGCCAGCCCCAGCAGGTCGGCCCAGATGTCGGCCCAGAAGGTGAGCGTCAGCACGATCAACATCACCACCGGTCTGCCGCCGCGCAGCAGCGACTCCAGGGTGTAGAAGAAGCCGGCGATCGGAGCGTTGAACACGGCGGTGATCCCGGCGCCACCGCCGGCGGCCACCAGCACACGCACGAAGGCCCGCGGCGCCTTCAACAGCCGTCCCAGGCTCCAACCCATCGAGCTGCCCATCTGGATGGCCGGGCCGGAGGGGCCGAGGGGAAAGCCGCTGCCGATGGCCAGGATGCCGGCCACCAGCTTCACCACGGCGATGCGCAGGCCGATCGGCACCCCCCGCCTGCGCAGAAACAGCATCACCTGGGTGATGCCGGACCCCGATGCTGCCGGTGCCAGGGTCTGAATCAGCAGCCCCGCCAGCAGGCCGCCGGCGCTGCCGAAGGCGGGAAGCAACAGCCAGGCCGGGCCGGTGGTCAGCAGCCGGATGCGCCAGCTGCCCAGGGCGTCGATGCCGACGGCGAACACCAGCACGGTGGTGGCCACCGCCAGGCCCGTGAGGGCCAGGCCCAGCACCACCCCCCCACCGCGCTGCTCGAGCAGCTGGCGGATGGCCCGCAGCTGCAGCCATTCGTCGTGATGGATCGGGGTGCCGGCCTTCTTGACCACCCCCGGCTCAGCCCACTTCCGCCAGCATCCGGGCCTCCTCCTCGGCGCTCACCACCCGACCCTGATCCTCGAAGCCCTCGATCTGATCGAAGTTGAGGTAGCGGTAGAGCTCCTCGCCGAAGGGATCGATCTTCTCGGCGGCGATGGCCAGATACTCCTGCTTGCTGGGGATGCGGCCCAGCTGGGCGCACACCGCCGCCAGTTCAGCGCTGCCCAGGTACACCTGGGCGCCGTTGCCGAGGCGGTTGTTGAAGTTGCGGGTGCTGGTGGAGAACACGGTGGTGTTGTCGTCGACCCGGGCCTGGTTGCCCATGCACAGGGAGCAGCCCGGCATCTCCATGCGTGCGTCGGTGGACTCGAAGATGGCGTAGTAGCCCTCCTCCTTGAGCTTCTCCTCGTCCATGCGGGTGGGCGGACACACCCACAGACGCGCCTTGTTGCTGCCCTGCCCCTTGAGCACGTTGGCGGCGGCGCGGTAGTGGCCGATGTTGGTCATGCAGGAGCCGATGAACACCTCATCGACGCGATCACCGGCCACCTCGCTGAGGGCCTTGACGTTGTCGGGGTCATTGGGGCAGGCCAGGATTGGCTCGCCGATGTCATCAAGGTTGATGTCGATGATCTCCGCATACTCGGCATCGGCGTCGGCCACCATCAGCTGCGGGTCGGCCAGCCAGGCCTCCATCGCCTGGATGCGGCGGGCCAGGGTGCGGGCATCGCCGTAGCCGCGGGCGATCATGTTTCTGAGCAGGGCCACGTTGCTGCGCAGGTATTCGCTCACGGTGTCGACGCTGAGCTTGATCGTGCAGCCGGCACAGGAGCGTTCGGCGGTCGCGTCTGTCAGTTCAAAAGCCTGCTCCAGCTTCAGGTCCGGCAGGCCCTCAATCTCCATGATGCGGCCGTTGAACACATTCTTCTTGCCCTCCTTGGCCACGGTGAGCAGTCCCTGCTGGATGGCCACCCAGGGAATCGCGTTGACCACATCGCGCAGGGTGACCCCGGGCTGCAGGGAGCCGCTGAAGCGCACCAGCACCGATTCGGGCATGTCCAGGGGCATGGCGCCGATGGCGGCGGCGAAGGCCACCAGCCCGGAGCCGCCCGGGAACGAAATCCCCAGGGGGAAGCGGGTGTGGCTGTCGCCGCCTGTGCCCACCGTGTCGGGCAGCAGCATGCGGTTGAGCCAGCTGTGGATGATGCCGTCGCCCGGTTGCA
The DNA here is from genome assembly GCA_963765575.1 of uncultured cyanobacterium. Classification (GTDB taxonomy): domain Bacteria; phylum Cyanobacteriota; class Cyanobacteriia; order PCC-6307; family Cyanobiaceae; genus NIES-981. The sequence continues at coordinate 103,116 of CAVXWZ010000005.1, forward strand.
GGGCCACGCCACCACGGGAGGCCATGAAGTCGGGCAGTTCGGCGTGGGTCTTGAGGTCGACGGGCTTGGGATAGGCGGCGGTGTGGCAGAAGCTCTGCATCACCAGATCGGCGGAGAAGCCCAGGCAGGCCAGCTCCTTCATCTCGTCGCGGGTCATTGGCCCGGTGGTGTCCTGGGAGCCCACGGTGGTCATCAGCGGCTCGCAGCTGGTGCCCGGGCGCACGCCGGCCAGCCCGCAGGCCTTGCCCACCATCTTCTGGGCCAGGGTGAAGCCCTTGCCGGTGTCTGTCGGCGGGGTGGGGCGGATGAACAGCTGCGAGGCCGGCAGGTCCAGCTGGGCCCGCACCTTGTCGGTGAGGGCGCGGCCGATCATCAGGGGGATGCGGCCGCCGGCGCGCACCTCATCGGCGATGGTGCTGGGCTTGAGCTCGAAGCGGGCCACGATCTCGCCGGCACCGGGCTCGCCGGCGGCGCGCTCGATCGTGCCCGCGGCGGGACGGATCGTGATCACGTCGCCGCTGGCCAGGCCGGTGACGTCGCACTCGATCGGCAGGGCACCGGAATCCTCGGCGGTGTTGAAGAAGATCGGCGCGATCTTGCCGCCCAGAATCACACCGCCGCTGCGCTTGTTGGGCACGTGGGGGATGTCGGTGCCGATGTGCCAGAGCACCGAATTGATGGCGGATTTCCGCGAACTGCCGGTGCCCACCACATCGCCCACGTAGGCCAGCGGATGCCCCTTGCCCTTGAGCTGCTCGATCAGCTCCAGGCCACCCGGCATGCGGGTCTCCAGCATCGCCATGGCGTGCAGGGGGATGTCGGGTCGGGTGGTGGCGTGGGTGGCGGGGGAGAGGTCGTCGGTGTTGGTCTCGCCCTCCAGCTTGAACACCGTCACGGTGATCTCCTCGGCCAGGCCGGGACGGGCGGTGAACCATTCGGCGGCGGCCCAGCTGTCCACCACCTGCTGGGCCCAGGGGTTGGTCTCGGCCAGCTCGAGCACGTCGTGGAAGGCGTCGTAGACCAGCAGGGTGCGGCTGAGGCCGGCGGCGGCCGCACCGGCCACGGCGGCATCGGCATGGCCCAGCAGCTCGATCAGGGCGCCGACGTTGTAGCCGCCGATCATGGTGGCCAGCAGTCGCACCGCCTCAAGGGCATCCACCAGGGGGCTGGTGACCTCGCCCTTGGCCACGGCCAGCAGCCAGCCCGCCTTCACGTAGGCCGCCTCGTCGACCCCGGGCGGGATGCGCTCGCGCAGGAGGTGCAGCAGAAACGCCTCCTCGCCGGCCGGCGGTGCCGCCAGCAGTTCGCTGAGGGCTGAGGTCTGAGCGGCCGTGAGCGGCAGGGCCGGAACTCCCAGGGCCTCGCGCTCGGCGGCGGCGGCGCGGTAGTCGGCAAGGACGGTGGTGGTGGCACACATCGCGATTCGTTGCACAGTTCACCCATTGTTCTTGGCCAGGGGCCTGGTTGGTGGTGACAATCGCTGCCATCACCCGATCCGCCGGGTTGCGGCCAGGTGGCGATGGCGCTCTGATTAGGGTGAAAGGCTGAGCGCGGCACCCGACGGCAGCCTGTTTCCCATGCACGCCACCACCAGCGACCTCCATGTGGTGGAGACACGGCCGCTGGTGCCGCCTGTCGTGTTGCACCGCGACCTGCCGATCAGTGAGCGTGCCACCGCCATCGTTCAGCAGACCCGCCAGCGCATCCAGGAGATCCTGCACGGCCGCGATCAGCGCCTGCTGGTGATCGTGGGCCCCTGTTCGGTACACGACGTGGCAGCGGCCAAGGACTACGCCAGCTTCATCGCCGAGGCCCGGCAGCGTCACGCCGGCGAACTCGAATTGGTGATGCGGGTGTACTTCGAGAAGCCCCGCACCACCGTGGGTTGGAAGGGTCTGATCAACGACCCCCACCTGGACGGCAGCTACGACATCAACACCGGCCTGCGGCTGGCCCGCTCGCTGCTGTTGCACGTGTCGGAACTGGGCCTGCCGGCGGCTACGGAGCTGCTCGATCCGGTGGTGCCCCAGTACATCGCCGACCTGATCAGCTGGACGGCCATCGGCGCCCGCACCACCGAGAGCCAGACCCACCGCGAGATGGCCTCGGGCCTGTCGATGCCGATCGGCTTCAAGAACGGCACCGACGGCAGCGTCGCCACAGCGGTGAATGCCATGGAGGCCGCGGCGCGGCCCCACCATTTCCTGGGCATCAACAGTGACGGCCACGCCGCGATCGTGACCACCAGCGGCAACCCCGATGGCCACCTGGTGCTGCGGGGTGGCAAGCACGGCACCAATTACCACCCGGAGGCGATCGAGGCGGCGGCCGCGGCCCTGGAGAAGGCTGGCCTGCCCTCACGGCTGATGGTGGACTGCAGCCACGGCAACTCCAACAAGGACTACCGCCGCCAGAGCGAGGTGGTCGGCCAGGTGGCGGAGCAGGTGCGGACCGGGTCGCGCCAGGTGATGGGGGTGATGCTCGAAAGCCACCTGGTGGCGGGGAACCAGAAGCTGCCCGCCGACCTCAGCCAGCTCCGCTACGGCCAGAGCATCACCGATGCCTGCATCGATCTGGCCACCACCGCCGAGGCGCTGGCCACCCTGGCCGAGGCGGTGCGGGCCACGGCCGCCGGGCCCGATGGCAGGACTGCTGATGGAGCTGCCGCCGACTCTGGCGGCCGCCCGGCCCTGACGGTGTGAGCCCTGGGGGATCGGCACCACGACGATGGCGATCGCAGGCCAATGCCTGTGCCGATTGGCACTCGAGTAGCAAGAGTGCCAGTCAACGAATACGGCAACATCGTGCAACGAACTGTTCTTCATGAACAGCTTTATTTGGCTGGCCCCATAACGTGCGCCCATCTCACGCGAGCTGGATGATGAGTTATCTGCTGCAGTTCTGCGGGCTATCTGATCCCTTGCAGCTCTTTTATCTTGAGCAGAGCGAGGGCCCCGCGTTCGCGGGCTTCCGCCCCGTGCAACTCGATGGACTGCTGGGCTGGGCCCAGGCCATCGGACATCAGCGCCACTGGGATCTGGAGGTGATCCACCAGGCCGTGATCGAGGTCTGGATGGAGCGCGCCGATGTGATCCGGCAGTGGCAGTTGCGCCTCCGTCACGAACCTGACGATTGGCTGCTGGTGGCAGGCCTGGGCACGCCCCGGGACTGGGAGCGCCGTTGTGAGCAGCTGCTGCGGGCCTAGGGCGGTCGCCAAGGTGGCGGCTCAGCTGAGTTGCTGCCAGAGCCAGGCCACCCCCAGCGGCACGCTGAGGTTGTCGATGCCGCCGATGCCCACCTGCTCCAGCGCGGTGGCGGCGGCGGCGATGCTCACCAGGGTGGGCCAGGAAGGTGCTCCCGTCTCCACACCCAGCCCCATCAGCACCAGGCGCAGCAGCACCAGCACCAGCAGGCTGGAGCCGCCCATCACGGCCGTGCCCAGCAGCGAGCGGCGCTGGCCCAGCACCCGCCAGCTGGGACTCTCCAGCAGCGGCCCCACCAAGCCGGCCAGGCCGTCGCCAACGGCCATCACCAGCACTCCGGCGCAGACGGGGGCTGGCTGCAGCGGCCAGTACTGCCACAGCAACAGCGTGATCGAGGCGCCATAGGCCACGGTGCCGTAGCTGGCGCGGCCCACGTCCTCCACCGCCGGCAGCAGCCGCAGCCTGTGGTTCAGGGCCGCCACCACGGTGATGGCAGCGGCGGCCGGCACGGCGATCAGGCGATCGATGCCCACCATCCAGGCCAACGGCACCACGGCGCCGCTGCCGATGTGCACCAGCTTGCGACTCCATTCCCGTTGGGACGGGCTGGACGATCCGTCCCAGCGCCGGCGCAGCGCCACCGCCAGGGCCGCCAGCAGGGCGAGCCAGCAGGCGATCACGGCCACCGCCAGAGCCTGCTGGGGCCAGTTCAGCCCGGGCCAGGTCAACGCTGCAACCAGGTGACGTTCAGGCCGCTTTGTGCACGTTACTGAGCAGCCTCAGCTTCATGATCGCCTTGGCCTCCAGCTGCCGTACCCGTTCCCGGGAGACATGGATCAGCCGTCCGATCTCGGCCAGGGTGAGCGGTTCGCTGCCCTCCAGGCCGAAGCGCAGCCTGATGATCGTCTGCTCGCGCTCATTGAGCTGGGACAGCCACGTCCCCAGGTGCTCCTTCTGCAGATGGCGATCCATCGCGTCGAAGTGCTGATTGCTGGCGGGATCGGCAATCAGCTCGCCCAGGGTGCTGCGGTCCTCTTCGCCGCGGGCGTGGGCGTCGAGGGAGGTGCAGGGGGCGCTCTGGGTGATCAGGTCATCCAGTTCCTCCGGTTTCATGCCCAGGGCATGGGCCAGTTCCAGGCGGTTGGGCTGGCGGCCGAGGCGGTGGGAGAGTTCCCGGCTCACGCGCCGCATCTTCGAGAGCTTCTCGCTCACGTGGATCGGCAGGCGGATGGTGCGGGCGCTGTTGTCGATCGCCCGGGTCATGCCCTGGCGAATCCACCAGTAGGCATAGGTGGAAAACTTGTAGCCCATGGCCGGATCAAACTTGTCGACCGCCCGCTCCAGGCCGATGGCCCCTTCCTGAACCAGATCCAACAGTTCCAGGCCCTGATGTTGGTATTTCTTGGCCACGCTCACCACCAGCCGCAGGTTGGCGGACATCATCCGCTCGCGGGCCCGCCGGGCCATGCGCAGCTGTCGCTGCTGCTGGGGTTTGAGCTGTTCGGCCGGCAGTTCCTGCAGCCGCTTGCCGGCCTGAACATGGTGGGCCAGCTCGATTTCCTCGGCCGGGGTGAGCAGCGGCACGCGGCCGATGTTGCTCAGATACCAGCCGATCGAGTCGGCGTTGATGCGGGTGGTGGGCCGGGAGGCGCTGCGGGCTCGACTGGAGCTTGATCGAGCCGTGGTCGAACTGCCGGTTTTTGATCTGGCTGTCTTGGATGGCTTCATAACGTCACTGGAAGCAACGTCGGAAGCGGATTGCGAAGGCGTCCCCACACCCATGCCCTCCGAAATTAATTGTGCGCGGAATGTAGCACCAGGGTGATCGGTTCAGAGGCTTGATCTTGACGATTTTCTGGATTGGAGATGCGCTGTGATGATCTTCGCCATCAACAACGTCAATCTGGTGTCAACTGATGCCAAGAGTCCAAGGGTGGGGGCTTTTGTGGCGAAAGCCACAAACCCGCAGCGCCAACGCCCGGCAGCCATCCCGAGCAACAGCCATGACCAAGCAACTGGTTGACCAGGTCTCGGGTTGACCAAGTCTTGGGTTGACCAAGAAGTCCATGGGACTTGATCGTGCAGCCCTGGTGTTGTAGCCCGTTTAGCCCGCCACTGGCAGCCCGCCCCGCCAGCGCTCCATCAGCTCCTGCTGCACCAGCTGTTGCTCCCCCCCGTGCTGGGGCTGGCTGAAGCGGCCGTCCGCGCCCATGTGCCAGGCCCCGGTGTCGCTGAAGTACACATCCAGAAGGCTCTCGAGCTGCTGACGCAGCACCGGATCATCCACCGGCGCCACGGCCTCCACCCGGCGGTCGAGGTTGCGCGGCATCCAGTCAGCGCTGCCCAGGAAGATCTCCGGCTCACCGCCGTTGGCGAACCAGAACAGCCGCGAATGCTCCAGGAAACGGCCGATCACGCTGACCACGCGGATGTGGTCGCTGATGCCCTCCACCCCCGGCCGCAGGCAGCACATGCCACGCACCACCAGATCGATCTGCACTCCGGCCTGGGAGGCCTGGTAGAGCAGGGCGATGATCGCCGGATCCACCAGGGCATTCATCTTCGCCCGGATCTGGCCGCCGCGACCCGCCTCGGCATGGCTGATCTCCCGGCGGATGAGATCCTCCATGCCCTTGCGCAGGGTGACCGGAGCCACCAGCAGACGCCGGAAGCTCTGCTGTTTGGAGAAGCCGGTGAGGTAGTTGAACAGCTCCACCAGGTCGGCGCCGAATTCGGGGCGGGCGGTGAGCAGACCGATGTCGGTGTAGAGGCTGGAGGTCTTGGAGTTGTAGTTGCCCGTGCCGATGTGCACATAGCTGTTGAGACCCTTTTTTTCGCGCCGAACCACCAGCAGGATCTTGGTGTGGGTCTTGAGACCGATCACCCCGTAGACCACATGCACGCCGGAGCTTTCCAGCTGCCGGGCCCATTGGATGTTGTTGTCCTCATCGAAGCGGGCCTTGAGTTCCACCAGGGCCATCACCTGTTTGCCGTTCTCGGCCGCCCGGATCAGGGCCGCGACCACCGGTGAATCCTTGGAGGTGCGGTAGAGGGTCATCTTGATGGCCAGCACCGAGGGGTCGTCGGCGGCCTGGTTGAGAAACTCCTCCACCGAAGCGGCGAAGTGGTCGTAGGGGTGGTGCAGCAGCACATCCCCGCGCCGCAGCACCGAGAAGATGCTCTCGAATTCCTCCTCCTTGATTGAGCCGTCCTGCAGCTGGCTTTTCTGGGTGCGGGCCAGGGCAGGTGGGGTGCGGCCCTTGAAGGACGGGTCCTTGAGCTGGGGCAGGGGGACGGCCAGCAGGCCCATGAGGTCGTCAAGGCCGAGGGGGCCGTTGACGCGGTAGACGTCCTCAACTTCCACATTGGCGCCCTCCATCAGCTGGTGCAGCACCGCTTCAGGCATCTCGTCGGTCACCTCCAGACGCACCACTTCGCCACCACGGCGGCGCTTGCGCAGGCCCGCTTCCAGGGCCTCCATGAGGTCGTCGGCCTCGAGATCACGCAGTTCCAGGTCGGCGTCGCGGGTGACGCGGAAGAAGTAGTGACCCTCCACGCTCATGCCCGGGAACAGCAGGCCGAGGTTGAAGGCCACCACCTGCTCCAGGGGTACCGCCGTGAACACGGGCACCGGACTCCTGCCGCCCAGGGCCTTGGGGATGGGCACGAAGCGGGGCAGGATCTTCTGGGGAACCTTCACCCGGGCGAACTGCTGCCGGCCGCTCTCGGGGTCGCGCACCAGCACCGCCACATTGAGGCTGAGGTTGCTGATGTAGGGGAAGGGGTGGGAGGGATCCACCGCCAGCGGCGTGAGCACCGGGAAGACGGCGTTGCGGAAGTAGTCGTCCAGCCACTGGCGCTGCTCCTGGTGGAGGTTGGCGTAGTCGATCAGGTGAACGCCATGCTCGGCCAGCTGGCCCTTGAGCGAATGGCGGTAGTGCTGTTGCTGCAGATCCAGCAGGGGCCTCAGCTTCTCCTGGATCGCCTCCAGTTGCTGCAGGGGGGCGAGGCCGTCGTCGCTGAGGGCGGAGACACCGGCCTCCAGCTGGCTCTTGAGGGAGGCCACCCTCACCATGAAAAATTCGTCGAGGTTGTTGCTGAAGATGGCGCTGAACTTCGCCTGCTCCAGCAGCGGGGTGTGCTCGTCGAGGGCCTGGGCCAGCACCCGGTAGTTGAAGTCGATCCAGCTGAGCTCCCGGTTGATGTAGAGCTCGGGGGAGACCTTGGGTGCGGCTTTGCTCATTGTTGAACCGTAGCAATCACAGGGGAACTCCCCTGTGCCGGGTTTGCTTGACGCCCCCTGGGCAGCCTGCCTTCAGGTGCCGGCATTCATGCGCCGGGCACCGCCTGCCACCACCGCGGCCACGCCCAGCAGCAGGCTGAGGCCAAGCCAGAAGGGACTGGTGCGGCCGAGGGTCTCGTAGGCCAGCCCCGCCAGGGCGGGGCCGATGAAACTGCCCAGGCTCTGCAACCCCTGCAGGCTGCCCAGGGCGGCCCCCTGGCCGCTGTCGTCGAGGCGGCGCGACACCTGGGCGCGCAGGCAGGGGGTGACCAGGCCGGTACCCAGGGCCAGGATCGCCACCGCTGGAAACACCACGCTGCGGGAATTTTCGGCCGTGGCCAGGAGGATCAGGCTGCAGCCGCTGATCACGAAGCCGATGCCCGCCAGGGTGAGACGCCACTCCCCGAAGCGTGCCACCAGCGGACCGATCAGGCCCCCCTGCACCAGCGTGGCCACCACCCCCACGACCACGAAGGCGGCCCCGGCCAGCCCCGGCCCCCACCCGAACTCCTGTTTGAAGTAGAGGATCAGCACGGCAGCGAAGCCGTTGAAGGCGAGGAAGAAGAGAAAGAAGGCCGCGCACAGACGCCGCACCTGGGGATTGGCAAACACCCGGGACAGCTGGGTGAAGGGCTGCAGTTCGCGCTTGCGGGGCAGTGGGATGCGGGACTCGATCGGGTGGGTTTCCGGCAGCAGGGTGATCACCAGCACCAGATTGAGCACCGCGATGGCCACCGCCACCAGCATCGGCAGGTTCACGTTCAGCTGCCCCAGCAGACCGCCGAGGGCGGGGCCGAGGATGAAGCCGAGCCCGAAGGCCACACCGATCAGGCCGAAGGCCTTCGCCCGCTGCTGCGGTGGCGACACGTCGGCCAGCACGGCGCCGGCGGTGGCGGCCGTGCCGCCGCTGACGCCGTCGATCAGCCGGGCGACGAACAGCAGGGCCAGGGGCAGGCTGGAGCCGGCGGCCCAGGGCAGGCGTTGCCAGTCGGTGGCGATCGTGAGCGCGAACAGCCCCAGACCCACGACCGAGCCGGCCACGCACAGGGCGATCACCGGCCGGCGTCCGTAGCGATCACTGAGGGCGCCGATCAAGGGGGTGGCGGCGAACTGGGCGAAGGCATAGCTGCCGGTGAGCAGGCCCAGCACACGCCCGTCGCCGGTGAAGCCAGCCAACAGGAACGGCAGCAGCGGAAAAATCAGCGTTTCGCTCAAGCGGTCGTTGAGCAGGGTGAAAAAGGCGCAGAGGAAGGCCGCGCGGCGACGGGCCGGGCTGATCTGGGGCTGCACGGTCAATGGGCCACCAGCACGCGGTGGCGGTGGTCGGAGGCGACGCAACGGATGTGGCTGAAGCCCGCCTGGCGCAGGGCGGCCTCCATATCGAGGGCGAAATAGTCGCCCAGGTAGGGCTCGGTGCTCTTGAGCAGGGTGGCCAGGGGGGCCGGCATGGCGCGGATGCTGGGCGAGCGGGGATCCTGGTCGACCATGGCCAGCACCCCACCGGGACGCAGCAGCCTGGCGGCCTCCTGGAGCACGGCGATGGTGGCTCCGGCCGGCAGCTCGTGGCACACGAACTGCAGGGTGATCAGGTCCACACTGGCGTCCGCCAGGCCGCTGGCCTCGGCCGCGGCATGGTGCCAGCTGGCGATACGGCCCTGGCGGTCGCGCACCCTGGCCACCGCCAGCATGTGGGGGGAGAGGTCGAGGCCGCTGACGCGCACGGGATGGCCCTGGTGGGCCTCGATCCAGTCCTTGAGCAGCAGGGTGCTGATGCCCACCGAGCAGCCCAGATCGAGGGCCTCGTGCACCGGCCCCGTGAGGCTGGGCTCGATCGCCGCGAAGATGGCGTCGCGCATGCGGGCCTGGGCAGCCTCGGGGCTCAGCGGCTCCTCCTTCCACACCCGCAGCGCCACCGAGGCCGTGGCCTGCTCCGCCTCGCAGGCCGCCTGCCAGCAGAGGTTGCCCTCGTCGTAGGCGTGGAAGCGGGCCCGGTAGTAGGCCGGGGTGGTGGTGAGCGGATTGATGCAGGCAGCCAGCAGCGGTTCGGCCCGGCGCTGCAGTTCATCGCGGCGGGCCCGCCAGGGGATGCCCCGCTGCTCGGCCGTGCGGATCATCATCCGCCGCGCCTGCTGGAACAGCAGCTGGCGCAGGGGCTCCACCGCCAGCACGGCGGCGATCAGCCGTCCCAGGGGGCTGGCATCGTTGGCCCAGTTGGGCGGGGCGGCGACGGTGGCTGCGGGCGGGGTGCCGGCGGCGGGCATGGGGTGGCGCTGACTGGGGGAGCAGGGGGCATCATCGCGCCGCCGCCCAGGGCCTGAGGGCTGCAGGCTGAGGCCGAAGGGCTGATCGCCATGGCGCCGCAGACCCTGGCGCTGGTGCTCGCCAGGGAGGCCCCGAAGGGTGATGGGCTCGGTTCTCTCGCCGGAGCCGATCTGCTCCCGGGGAGCGCGGCCGCGCCGGGGCCGCTGGAGGCCGCCGCCATCGGCCAGCCACGCCCGATTCCAGAAGGGCGCCCGGGGGACGCGTAACAGGTTGTGCCAGGTCTCCAGAGCCTGCAGCGGCTGGGAGGGCCCTGGTCCCAGCCGGACCGCTCGGGCAGGGCGGCGCACAGCAGCACGCGCAGCTCCGGGGTGTGGCCCGTGGCCCGTGGCGGCAGGGGTGGCGGTGGCCTCCACAATGGCTGCAGCGTCCGCGAAGCGGTGGCAGTGGCGGTGGCGTTGCTCACGGTGTCGGACAGGCGCACCCGGGCCATCGCGGGGTTGGGCGAGCTGTCCCTGCTGCTGTCGTTCGAGACGGTCGGCACGAGCAGTCTGCGGAGCCGCGGCTGCCGCGGCTGGGAGAGCCTGTGGATCAGCCGGCGGGACGGGGTTGATCCAGGGCCTCGTTTGCGGCTGGAGCCCGAGGGCCGATGAACCCCGTCGTCTCGCTCACAACCATGGCCCTCTCCCTGCGCCGCAGACTTGCTGTGGTGCTGGTCGGCGTTGGGCTGGCCCTGGCCCTTGCGCTTCCCAGCCCCGCTCCTGCGCAGACTGAAACCCCGGGAAACGACCCGGTGCTGCATGTGTTCTGGAGCCTCGGCTGCCCGGTGTGCATCCGGCAGAAGCCGTGGATCGAGGAGCTGGAAGCACGCTTCCCCGGCCTGGAGGTGGAGCAGATGGAGTTGTCACAGACGCCGCGTTTTCGGGCGCGGTTTGAGGAGATGGCCGCAGAGCGGGGCGTGAGCGCCAGCTATGTGCCCACGCTGATGCTCGGTCCGCGCGCCTGGGTGGGGGACACCCCCGCCCAGCGCGCCGAGATCGAGACGGCGATTGCGGCGCTGCTGGCGGGCCAGGACCCAGCGCCCGACGCGCGCGAAAGCCTCACCCTGCCCCTGCTGGGCGAGGTCGACCCTGCCGCCGCCTCGCTGCTGGGGCTCACCGCGCTGATCGCCGTGGTGGATGGCTTCAACCCCTGCTCACTCTGGGTGCTCACCCTGCTGCTGGGCATGGTCCTCGCCTCGGGGTCGCGTCAGCGGCTGGCCGTTGTGGGCATCACCTTTCTGCTCACCACCGCCCTGATCTACGGCGCGTTCATCGCCGGGCTGTTCAGCGTGCTGGCTTTTGCCTTTGCCCTGCCCTGGGTGCGCTGGATGGTGGCCCTGTTCGCGCTTGGCTTCGGGCTGGTGAACATCAAGGATTACGTCTGGTATGGGCGAGGGGTCAGCTTTTCGATTCCCGAGCGCGAGAAATCCGGCATCTATCAGCGCCTGCGCCGCCTGCGGCAGCAGCCGATGACCATGCCCGTGCTGATTGGCACCACCGTGGCCATGGCGGCGGGCATTTCGCTGGTTGAACTGCCCTGTACGGCGGGATTTCCCGTGCTCTGGTCGGGGATCCTGGCCGAGCGGGATGTGAGCCGGGCGGGGTTTGTGGCCCTGCTGGCGGTGTATGTGCTGATCTATCTGATCGACGAGTTGGCGATCTTTGCGATCGCCGTCACCACCATGAGCCTGGGGCGGATGGGCGAGCGCCATGGCCGGGCGCTGAAGCTGGTGGGTGGCACGGTGATGGTGGCCCTGGCCGGGGCGCTGGCGCTGCGGCCCGAGCTGATGGACGATCTGGGCGGGACGCTGGGGCTGTTCGGTTCAGCCCTCGCCCTGGCGGCGCTGATCCTGATCGCACAACGCCCCACGACAGCGGCCTGAGGGGCCCCTCACCCCTCCCCTCCTCCAGGCAGGACCCTGCCCGACCTGCCGAGGCGGTGGTGGCTGCGTGCGCATGTTTTTCGCGAGGACCGGAGCCGCGCGGAGCGGAGCACCCGCATCGTGATGCTGTCACCGCGGTCACGATGGTTGCCGGGATCGTGGCCGGCAGCGTCTACGGCTCCACGGCCCTGCCAGCCATCGGCATCACGATCGTCGCCTACCGCTGAGAGCGCCGGCACGCCGCCGATCCGCGCTTCAGCTTCGGCACCGGCAAGGTGGGCGTTCCGGGCGGCTACACCAGCGCAGCAGCAGGCTCACTACAAGGCCCTGCCGCGGCGCCGGCTCACGCCCGCAAGCCCTGGCCGCATCGCGATCCGGCTCGGGGTGGCATCAGCGATCCACGTCTTCGCCACCGGCCATGAGCCCCTGGCGCCAGGTCAGCAGCTTCAGCAGCGTGGCCTTCACCGCTCCAGTGGCGATCAGCTGCCGGGCCTGCTGCACAGCTTCCGCCTGCGTGCAGCTGCGATCGCTGAACCAGAGGTAGCAGCCGCCATTCCAGATCAGTTGCTTGGCCAGCGGGCCGTTGCCTTCGAGTGCCTCGGCGGCCGCGCCAACCCAGGCCCGTTCACTCTCCCAGGCCAGATCAGGGCCGTAGCAGTCGTGGTCGCGGGGGTGCAGGATCAGCCGCTGGCTGCCGCTGTTGTCCACCATGGCGGTCACACAGGCACGGCTGGTGGGCAGGTCGGTGCTGCCCTCGAGGCCCTTCACCGTGACGATCTGATCTTCGCCCGCGAGCTGCAGGGCCTGCCAGGCCCGGGCTTCGGTGGGTGGGTGAACGAAGCCGCTGATCAGAAGATGCTCGCCCTGGTGTGCTGTCCAGAGCAGCTCCAGGCTGGCCACCGGCGGCCGTTTGCCCAGATCCTCCCGGTAGGGGATCAGTGACTGGGCCAGGGGGAAGTGATCGGGCTGGTGCAGCAGGGCCAGGCCGTGGGTCTGGAAACCCTCCTGCACCCTCTCGATCGGCAGGCCACCGAGATCGAGACCGAGCGCGGCGAACAGCTCCCGTGCCGTGACGCCGTATTTCACGGGCATGCGCTCGCCGCCGGAGAGCACCACCGGCCGCCCGGCCGCCAGCAACAGCAGCGCCGTGAGCGGAAACACCGGCGCGGTGCGGCTGCGCCCATCGAAGGGCATCCCGAAGCACAGGGGCGGGGACGACGCTCCTGCAGGGCCGGCGCCAGTGAGCTGGGGGCCCAGCAGCCGGTAAGTGTCGAGCATGCCCGCCAGCTCCTGCGGCTCGGGCCGGCGGATGCGATGGGCGATCAGAAAAGCGCCGATCTGGGCTGGGGTGGCGCCACCGTTGAGCATCAGGTCCAGCGACTCGGCCGCCTCCTGGCGGCTGAGGCCCTTGCTGGTGTGTTCGCCACTGCCGATCTTGCGCAGCAGCTGCTTGAAGCGTTGCCGTTGGTCGTCGCTGACGGCCACCGCCATGGCCGCCGGCAGGGGGAACGTCCCGGGCAGCGACCCGACGGAGCCCTGGCCTGTCTGCGCTGTTGAGGGCCCCATGGTCAACGCTGACGCTCCCGAAATCCAGGCAATGCGGTGGCCATGACCTCCTGGGGCCAGCCTGGCTTGCCGGACTGGAGTTTCGCGGAAAGCACCGAATTCATCGTGGACCAGCGCCCGCCCGGCATCCTGTAGCGGTTGCTGCCGGAAGGCCTGGCCTGCCGGGGAAGACTCCTGTTCGCACCTTGAACACCTCTTCGATGGCCGACTCCCTTCCCTCCTCCCAGGCTGTGACAGCTGCCCTGATGGCCGCCAAGAAGAGTCGTGGCCTCAGCTTTGTTGAGCTGGGGGAAGCGCTGGGCCGCCATGAGGTGTGGGTGGCCTCGCTGTTCTATCAACAGGCGACCGCCTCCGCCGATGAGGCCGCCCGGCTGGCGGAGGTCCTGGGTCTCGATGCCGGCACCACCGCAGCCATTCAGGAGTTTCCCACCAAAGGATCCCTCGATCCCGTGATCCCCACCGACCCGCTGATCTACCGCTTCTACGAGATCATGCAGGTGTATGGCATGCCGATGAAAGATGTGATTCAGGAGAAGTTTGGCGATGGCATCATGAGCGCTATTGATTTCACCCTTGCTGTGGACAAGGAATCGAATCCTGCTGGTGACCGCGTGAAGATCACGATGTGCGGGAAGTTCCTTCCCTACAAGAAATGGTGATCCAGCTCTGAGTTTCTCTCAAGTCTGAGTTTGCCACAGATGGCAGAAGCCGGACCCAGCATGACTGGATCCGGCTGACAGACGATCCATGATCGCTAGGGATATCGAGGAGTATGGGAAACGGCATGGCGGAAAGCCCACTTCAGGGGGCCCCAGCTTGAGCCGGCCCAGCCTCAGCGGGCACCCAGCTCTGCAGCCAGTTCCCGCTCCAGCTTTTCATCATGCTTCAGAGGCAGCACGTTGCTCATCGGTGAGCGGTGCGTGCTGTAGAAGAGCATGCCGATGAAGACCATTCCACCCACGATGTTGCCGAGGGTGACGGGAAGATAATTCCAGAAGACGATCTGTCCGAACCCCACCCCGGAGCCCAGCAGTGGCCCAGTGGTGTGCAGAAACATGTTGACAACGATGTGCTCCATGCCGAGGGCTTGGAAGGCGGTGATCGGTAGCCAGCAGGCCATGATCTTGCCGGGGACACTCTTGCTCACCAGAGCCAGGGTGACGCCGAGGCAGACCAGCCAGTTGGCGATTACGCCGCGCAGGAAGGCTAGGAAAAAACCCAGTACGCCCAGGTCCTGATACTTGACAATCACGTTGGCCTTGTTGAGGCCAATGATCTTGTTGGCAACGGCGACCCAGTCTCCTGTGCCGGCAGCCAGGTCTGCTGTGCCGCCACTGGTGAGGCTGATGGCAAAGAGGATGCCCACAAGGCCGGTGCCGAGAAAATTACCGATCCACACCCAGATCCAGTTGCGGATGGTTTTGCTCCAGGTGGTCTTTCCGGCCCAGACCGCCATGGGAAGCAGGGCAAAATTGCCGGTGACCAGCTCCATGCCGAAGAGCACAATGCTGGCGAATCCAAATGGGAAGATGAAGGATCCGATCCACGGAATCCCGGTCTGATGCATGATTGTGAGGGCCAGGCACAAGGCCAGCCCAAGGGCTGATCCAGAGTAAAAACCGCGAATCAATAGATTCTTGGTGCTGACACTGGACTTCTTGCCGCCGGCGGCAATCATGCCCTCGACAAGCTCATTGGGTAAAACGTAATCCATCAAACAGGAGGGGAAGAGGTTGCTGGCTGTGTCGCTGGTTCAGCCTTAACGGCTGATGCGATTCATGAATCGGCTGAAAGGATCGTCCTGGCGTGCTTCCAGGGGCTGCAGGCGATCTGAGACCGTGGCTGATGGCGGCGCGTCAGGTTGGTCGCTGCCCTGGGTGCTCAGCCAGTTCATGAGGCGAGAAAAGGAATCCTGTTTTGGTGGGGTCATGGTGGGTGCGCTGTGCTGGCAACGGTGCGATCGCAGGCCAAGCGATCCGTCCCTGTGGACAAGGGATGGGTGGCAGGGGTGCTGGATGGGGTCAACCGATGCGGCAGGAACAAGCGGCGCGACGGTCAACGGGAGACTGACTCAGCGCTTCAAAAGAACAGCGTCGCTGAGTGTGTCTATTGATGGCTGAAAGGTCACGACGTTGTTGTGCTGACCGTTACGAAACTCCGAATTCCCGTGGCTGCCAGCCCTCAGCCGGCGCCCACCAGCGTTTTCCACCAGCGCCGGGCCCCCTGGCGCAGCATCCGACCCACGATTGTCATGGCTTGGACATCACGCTCGATCCCCTCGCCGCGGGGCACGTTGGCTGCACGGCTGCGCGGCGCCGGGCCGGGACCGAGTGGACAGCTCGCCTGCAATTCGGGGTGGCCTGCCCGTCTGGAGCGGGGCAGAACGCGATCAGGCGGTGCCATTGATGGGATCGGGACAGAGGCAAGCCTGACTACAGCAGCTCTGGGTGAGATGCTGGGGTGATCGTTGTAACCGCTGGGTCCACCGGCGGGCGGCCTTGAAGGGCATTCCGGCGCTGTTGCCGGTGCTGTTGCCGGCGCTGTTGGTAGTGCTTGCCACACGGAAGCGCAGCAGCCCCGATCAGCATCAGTGCCCGCTTCCCGTGCTCGGAACCTCCCCATGGACGACAAGACGCTGCCGGTCCCGGGCACCCCGGCCCTGAGCAAGGTTGAGCAGGCCAAGGCCGAGCTCTGTGGCCTGGACCTGGAGCCCAGGCTGGCGAATCTGGCCGCCCAGGGCTGGCAGGCCCTCGATGAGGCCACCCTCACCATCCGCCTGAAGTGGTTGGGAATCTTCTTCCGTCCCGTGACACCCGGGCGGTTCATGCTGCGGCTGCGGACGGCCAACGGTGTGATCCGATCCGAGCAGTTGGCGGTGCTGGCTGAGGCCGTGGACCGCTGCGGGGAGCATGGCAGCGCCGACATCACCACCCGTCAGAACCTCCAGCTGCGGGGCCTGTTGCTGGAGGACATGCCTCCCCTGCTGGCGGAGATGGAGCGGGTGGGGCTCACCTCACGGCAGTCGGGCCACGACAACCCGCGCAACATCACGGGCAATCCCCTGGCGGGCATCGACCCGGAGGAGATCGTGGACACCCGGCCGCTGGTGCAGGCGATCCAGAACACCCTGCTCGGCGCCGGCGGGCCCCGCAACCTGCCTCGCAAGTTCAATGTGGCGGTGGGCGGAGCTGCCGACAGCTTCCTGCTGCACAACGACCTGGCCTTCCTCCCCGCCGAGCGCGATGGAGAGCAGGGCTTCACGGTGATGGTGGGCGGCTTTTTCTCCGCCCAGCGCAGTGAGCTGGCCATCCCCTTGGGCCTGTGGCTGCGGGCTGAGCAGTTGCCAGGGTTCACCCTGGCGTTGCTGTTGCACTACCAGGAGCACGGCAACCGCCAGCAGCGCAACAAGAGCCGTCTGATGTATCTCATCGACCAGCTCGGCCTGGAGAGCTACCGCGAAGCCGTGCTGGCGGCCTGGCGGCAGCAGGTGGGTGACGGGGCCGTGGCGCCTGCCCATGACGGCTCCCACCGGGTGAATCGCGCCCCGCGGGATGGCCTGGGGGTGAACGCCCAGAAACAGGCGGGCCTGCACTGGCTGGGGCTGCACGTGCCGATGGGACGGCTGGATGCCGCCGCCATGGCGGAGTTGGCGCGCCTGGCCCGCACCTACGGCAGCGGCGAACTGCGCTTCACCGAGGCCCAGAACGCCCTGATCGTGGACGTGCCCAGCGAGCAGCTGGGCGCATTGCTGGCGGAGCCCCTGCTGCAGGGTCTGCGGCCCGAACCGTCCGCCCTGCAGGCGGAGGCGGTGAGCTGCACCGGGAATGCCTACTGCGGCTTTGCCCTGATCCCCACCAAGGGGAAGGCCCAGGAGGTGCTGGAGCAGCTGGAGCAGCGGGTCGAGCTGCCCCATGCCGTGCGCATGCACTGGACCGGCTGCCCCAATGCCTGCGGCCAGCCCTTCATGGGCCAGATCGGACTGATGGGCGCCAAGGCACGCAAGGACGGCGAGATGGTGGAGGCCGCCAAGATCTTTCTGGGCGGATCGATGGGAGCCGAGCCGAAGCTCGCTGAACTCCATGGCCAGGCGGTGCCCCTCAGCGACCTGCCCGATGTGCTCGAAGCGTTGCTGGTGGAGCGCTTCGGGGCACGGCGCCTGATCAGCGCTCCCGTCAGCTGAGGTCCCTTGTCCGCCAGGCTGGCCTGGCTGGAGCTTTCGAGCATGGCCATCGGCCCCCACCCTGATTGCCGTGGTTCGAGGCTCAAGCCCGCACCGACAGCCCCCGCCGTCCCCCTCCAACACCCCGCCCCCCCCGGTGTGGACCCCGGTGATCTGCCCAGCGGCACCGATCCCTTGCGCTGGCCGTGGCTGCAGCGGCTCAGACGCTGCGAGAACCTCGATCTCGAATCCTGGCTGCAGGCGCTGGAAACCGGGACGCTGGAGCTGCAGAGCGATCTGCTGGCGGTCCTGGCCGAGCGCCTCGATGGTCCGGCCGAGCTGAGGCTGCTGCGCTGCTGGGCCCGCCAGGCGGACTCCGACCCCGGGCTGCTGGCTCTGCTCGGCCGCCATCGCCATCCGGCCACCGCCGCCTGGCTGCTGGAGCAGCTCAGCCCCGGCCCGGCAGCTCAGGCCGGCGGCTTCCGCCCGCAGAGCGCCGCAGCCCTGCTGCCACTGCTGGGCCATCAGCGCCGGCGCGAGGCCTGGCCGGTGCTGAACAGCTGGCTGCAGGCCCCCCTGGCCCGTGGCCTGCGGCGCTCGGCCCTGGAGGGCCTGGCCGTGGGCCTGCCGGCCTGGCCCCGGCGCCCCCTGGCCCTCTGTCTCGAACGGCTGGCCGGCGACCTCGATGGACAGTTGGCGGCAGCGGCGGTGGATCTGCTGGCACGGCTGCCCCGGGCGCGCCGGCACCTGGTGCCACTGGCCCGTCGCCCGCTCGAGCCGGCGGTGGAGCTGCGCCTGCGGCGCCGCCTGGCCGCCACACCGGCCCAGCCCCTGCTGCTCGTGGTGCATGGCCGGGCCGGTGGCGAGATTCCCGCCGAGCTGGCCGACCTGGCCGCTGCGCTGGAACAGCGGCGCCGGGCAGCGGTGAGGATCCAGGCGCTGACCGCGGCGGCACCGCCCGCCAGCCGCTGAGCTGCTGGGGGCCTCCCGAGGCCTCACCCTGGTGCCCCTGCTGCTGCTGCCGGGCGGCCACGTGCGCCAGGACCTGCCCGCCATCGTGGGCCACTGGTGCGGTCTCACCGCCGTGCAGCGTCTGCCCTTTCTGGGGGCGTGGCCCAGCTGGCAGCGAGCGCTGCGGGGGGAGCTGCAGGCTCTGGCCACAGCCACCTCCACAGCCACCTCCACAGCCACAAACAACGCCACCGGAGCCCCATCAGCCGCGACGCAGAAGCCGCCGCTGCTGCTGCACCACCCCATCGAAGGTCGCCTGGCCGAGCGCTTCCTGGCCCAGCTGGAGCGGGCCGTGGGCGGTCGCTGCCTCGCCACTCCATACAGTGCCGACCACCTCGCGGAACTGGCGCTGACCCTCGCGGCCCCGGCCCTGCCCCTGGCGCTGGCGACCAACCGGCTCACGGATCGGCTCTCCTCTCTGGTGGGGCCGCCGCTGCTGCAGCGGCCCAGCCTGCGTCAGCTGCTCCTCGATGAGCTGGAGGCCCTGCCGTGACCAACGGCCTCGGCCCGGCTGGCCTGGCGTCCCTTGGCACTCTGGAGCCTGTGGGCACGGTGTATCTGGTGGGCGCCGGCCCCGGCGATCCGGAGCTGCTCACACTGCGGGCCCATCGCCTGCTCACCCAGTGCGACGCCCTGGTGCACGATGCCCTGGTGCCCCCGGTCCTGCTCAACCTGGTGCCCGCCGGCTGTGAGCGGCACTTCGTGGGCAAGCGCCGCGGCCACCATGCGTCACCCCAGCCCAGCACCAACGCCGTGCTGGTGGCGTTGGCCCGTCGCCACCGCTGCGTCGTGCGCCTCAAGGGTGGCGACCCCTTCCTGTTCGGCCGCGGCGGCGAGGAGGCCGCCCACCTGGCTGCCAATGGTGTGCCGGTGGAGGTGGTGCCGGGGGTCACGGCGGGCATCGCCGCCCCCGCCTACGCCGGCATCCCGGTCACCCACCGCAGCGCCGGCTCCAGTGTCACCTTCGTGACCGGCCATGAGGAGGTCGACAAGCAACGTCCCGGTGTCGACTGGCGCGGGCTGGCCCGCAGCAGCGACGGTCTGGTGATCTACATGGGTCTGCACAACCTGCGCCGCATCGCCGAGGAGCTGTTGGCGGGGGGACTGGCCGACGACACGCCGGCCGCGATCATCCAGCAGGGCACGGTGCAGGGCCAGCGGCTGCTGCTCAGCCCCCTGGCCCAGCTGGCCGAGCGGGCGCTGGCGGGGGGGTTCGCCTCCCCCTCGATTGTGGTGGTGGGCAAGGTGGTGGCCCAGCGGGTGGGCGCCTGCGCCCCCGTGCCGGCGACGGTGGAGATGCCGATTCCTCTCTGAATGCCGCCCGATGCCGCCCGCGCTGAATCGTCCTCGCTGTGGCGCTGAGCGCCGTTGAGCAACCAGGGCCTGATGAACAGAACCTGATCACGACAGTGAAATACGCTGGACCAGTGTCGGCTTTGGTAGTTCTTGCCACGGTCGCAGAGGCCGGCTCTTCGGTTCACTTAGGTATCTCCACCCACGGCTTCCGGGCCTCCCCCATGGCTGCCATCCCCCTGCGCCGCAACCCCGAGTTGGGCGACAGTCAACCTCCGGCGCCGGCCCACCCCGTGCGGCCGGCGCCGATGTTCGAGTTGATTCCCTACGAGCGCTTCCGCGATACCCCCAGCGTGCGCTTCTTCGACATCACCGTGGCCGCGTCCAACGCCCGCGACCTGGTGGTGCATTCCGGCCCGGCCGTCTCCCCCCCTGACGCCGACACCGGGGCCTGGCAGTTCTATCTGCATCCCCACCAGGAGGACAACCTGCTGGCCCTGCATGGCGGCCGCACCTTTTTCCTGGTGAACTTCGGCTGGAACTACCCGTTCCACATCGTGAGGCTGGACACCGGCGGCGACATCCTGCGCATCCCCCCCGGCACCTTCCACCGCTCCGTGTCCGACCCGGAGGGTTCGGTGGTGCTCAACCAGGCGGTGCGGGAGGAGAACGCCAGCCTGGTGCGGGAATTCCGGGTGTACAACAGCAGCCGCATCCCGCGGCTGTTCGCCACCACCTGCAACACCGCGCCGCTGCCGAAGCTGCACGGGCTCAACTGGTAAGACCCCCGCGACTTCAGGGGCCGGGCGTTCAGGGGCTGGTCTGGAAGGCCGTGACGTCCACCCCATGACCTGCCGACACCACACCGGTGACGTTGTGGGCGGCATCGAGCATGTCGGCTTCGATCGTCCAGTCGAGCGTGCTGTGCACCCCCGGTGGCCCGGAGAAGCTGCCGGTGACCGCGGCGGTGAGCTCGGGCTTGGATGAGGTGGCCAGGGTGATGTAGCGGTCGTCAATGATGCCGATGCCGCTGGGGTCGACCCCGCGCCAGCCGGCGCCTGGCAGGTACACCTCGGCCCAGGCATGCAGGTCGTAGCGCTGCGGCTTGGGCTCCACCAGGTGGTAGCCACTCACGAAGCGGGCGGGCAGCCCCACACAGCGGCAGGCTTCCACCATCAGCATCGCCAGGTCGCGGCAGGAGCCCACCCGCTCTTTCAGGGTGCGGCCGGCGGGCCAGGCCGGACCGGTATGGCGCTGGGTGTACTTGACCCGATCCTTAATCATCTCCACCAGCTGTTGCAGGAACAGCAGGGCCCGCTGATCGCTGCCCATCAGCGCCTCCTGGGCCAGGTCCACGGCCGCCGGATCGTGCTGGCCGTTGGGTAGCCAGCCGTTCAGGGATCCCATCAGGTCACCGTTGAGGTGGCCCACCGGATAGGGCAGATGGGGTTCGTTCTCCTCCAGGCAGGCCTGCAGCAACGGCGGCGTGTCCGTCTCCACCACGCTGGTGGAGCGCACCTGGAAATCCTGGTTGTCGCCCTGGAAGCGGGCCCGCAGGATCTCGTCACCGCTGGCGGCCACCAGCGGATAGAGGCGTGACGGCTCTGGGCTGATCTGCAGCTGGAAGTCCACCAGCTTCTGGAAGCCATGGCCGCGGGGCTTGAGGCAGAAGCGGTGGGGGCCGAGCAGCACCGGGGCGCTGTAGTGGTAGGTGAAGGTGTGGGTTACGCGAGCACGCATGCCGGATCGGTACTGGCCGGTTGGAGGGAGACCAAGTCGTCGTCGCCGGTGGCGATGAAGTAGCGCCGCTCAATCAGTTCATGCAGCCGGTTGAGGTCGCCCTGGAGGGCATCGATCGACTCGTGCAGACCGCTGGCGATCAGATCCTCAATGTGGGTGTAGCTCCAGCGGCCCAGGGTGATGCCGCTGAGGCATTCCAGGTCGTCGGGCACCGCCGGCACCGCCTGCCCGCGCACGATGTGCAGGGTTTCGTGGATGCGCTGCAGGCAGTAGCGCACCGAGCGGGGGAAGATCGGATTGAGCAGCAGGAAGGCGGCCACCTCCTGCGGTTCGATCGCCTGCTGGCGGGCCTGCCGGAACATCTGGTAAGCGCCGGCGCTGCGCAGCAGGGAGATCCATTGCAGTTCATCCAGCACGCCACCCACCTCATCGGGGGAGGGCAGCAGCAGGAAGTACTTCACATCCAGGATCCGGGTGGTCTTGTCGGCCCGCTCCAGCAATCGCCCCAGGCGGCTGAACTGCCAGGAGAGGTCGCGGCTGAGGGTGGCATCGGTGATGCCGTAGAAGAGCTGGCAGGCCCGGCGGATCTCGCGCAGCACCTCCTGGGGCTGCTGGCGCCAGAAGCCCTCGTTCTCCTGCAGGGTCCAGTAGATGTCGTTGATCTGCTCCCACATCTCCGTGGTGATCACCTCACGGATCTGGCGGGCGTTCTCGCGGGCGTGACGGATGCAGTTCATCACGCTGCTGGGGTTGGCTTCCGCCGACACCAGGAACTCCACCACCTCGTCGGGCGTGCCGCGGGGATAGAGGGTGTCGAACAGTTCGCGGTCGCCGCTGGCATCGATCAGTGGCAGCCAGGGCTCGGCGCTGCCCGGTGGGCAGTCGAGGGCCATGGCCTCGCTCACCTCCACGAAGCGGGAGATGTTCTCAGCCCGCTCCACATAGCGGTTGATCCAGTAGAGCGAATCGGCGACGCGGCTCAGCATGAGGGCTCTCCCACGATCCAGGTGTCCTTGCAGCCTCCGCCCTGGGAGGAGTTCACCACCAGTGAACCGCGCCGCAGGGCCACCCGGGTGAGGCCCCCCGGGCTGACCCACGACCCCTTGCCCCGCAGCACGTAGGGCCGCAGGTCCACGTGGCAGGGGAACAGCTCGCCCTCGCTCAGGGATGGCACGGTGGAGAGCTCCAGGGTGGGTTGGGCGATGTAGTTGCGCGGCCGGGCCTTGATCTTCTCAGCAAACTCGGCGATCTCCTCCGCTGCGGCATGGGGGCCGATCAGCATCCCGTAGCCGCCGGCCTCCGCCACCGCCTTCACCACCAGGTCCTTGAGGTGGGCCAGCACGTAGGCCTGGTCGTCGGGCCTGGAGCAGATGTAGGTGGGCACGTTCTCGATGATCGGCTCCTGGCCCAGGTAGTAGCGGATCATCTCCGGCACATAGGCGTAGATGAGCTTGTCGTCGGCCACGCCGGTGCCGGGGGCGTTGGCGATCGCCACCCGGCCGGTGCGGTAGGTCTCCATCAGCCCCGCCACCCCCAGCACCGAGTCGCTGCGGAACACGGTGGGATCGAGGAAGTCGTCGTCGATGCGCCGGTAGATCACATCCACCAGCTCCAGGCCGGTGGTGCTGCGCAGCCACACGCGGCCGTCCTGCACCACCAGGTCACGGCCCTCCACCAGCTGGATGCCCATCTGCTGGGCCAGGTAGCTGTGCTCGAAGTAGGCGCTGTTGTAGACCCCGGGGGTGAGCAGCACCACGTTGGGGGTTTCGGTCCAGGGGGCCAGCTCGCGCAGGGACTGCAGCAGGTGCGAGGGGTAGTCGTCGATCGGCTGCACCGTGCGCCCGGTGAACAGGCTGGGGAACATGCGCTTCATCACGCGCCGGTTCTCCAGGAAGTAGGCGACTCCCGAGGGGCAGCGCAGGTTGTCCTCCAGCACCCGCCAGGTGCCCTGGCCGTCGCGCACCAGGTCGAGGCCGGAGACGTGGCACCACTTGCCCAGGGGCGGCTTGAACCCCAGCAGCTGGGGACGCCAGCCCTGGGAGCTGACCACGTCCTCCCGCGGCAGTACGCCGTCGTTGAGGATGCGCTGATTGCCGTAGACGTCAGCCAGGAACAGGTCGATGGCCTCCAGTCGCTGGACCAGGCCGCGCTCGAGGGTCTGCCAGTCGGCGCTGCTGATCAGGCGCGGCAGCGGATCGAAGGGCAGGATCCGCTCCACCCCCCGCTCGTCGGAGTCGTTGAGGCGGAAGGTGGCCCCCAGCCGCTTGAGCAGGTTGCTGGCCGCGGCGTGGTTGCGGTTGAGCTCGGCCAGCCCCAGCTGGCCGAGGGAGGTGAGCAGTGGCCGCAGGGTGCTGCGCGGCTCGTCGAAGGCGCTGAAGTACTCGTCGTAGCCGCGGCGGGGGCGATAGTCGGTGAACATGGCTGGCCAGGGCGGCACCTGGGGATCATCCGAGAGCGGCCGGGGGCCGACTGGTGTGGGTTGTTACGAAACCCGCATCCCCCTCACAGCAAGAAGTAGCGCTGGGCCATCGGCAGCACCTCGGCCGGCTCACAGGTGAGCAGTTCACCGTCCGCCAGCACCTCGTAGGTCTGCGGGTCCACCTCCACCGCGGGCAGGGCGCTGTTGTTCTTCATCGACCCCTTGCCGATGCCCGAGCGGGTGTTGTGCACGGGGACGCAGGGCCGCCTCAGCCCCAGCTGGCGGGGCAGGTCGGCATCGAGGGCCGCCTGGCTCACGAAGGTGAGGCAGCTGGGGGCGAGGGCGGCGCCGAAGGCGGCGAACATCGGCCGGCCGTGCACGGGTCCGGGGGTGGGGATCGAGGCGTTGGCGTCGCCCATCTGGGCCCAGACGATCGAGCCCCCCTTCACCACCAGCTCCGGCTTGACGCCGAAGAAGCCCGGTTTCCAGAGCACCAGATCGGCCAGCTTGCCCACCTCCACCGAGCCCACCTGGCTGTCGAGACCGTGGGCGATGGCCGGGTTGATCGTGACCTTGGCGATGTAGCGCTTGAGCCGGGCGTTGTCGTGGCGGCCGCCAGCGGCGGCGTCCTCCGGCAGGGCGCCGCGCTGCACCTTCATCTTGTGGGCGGTCTGGAAGGTGCGGATGATCACCTCCCCCACCCGGCCCATGGCCTGGGAGTCGCTGGCGATGATCGAGAAGGCGCCCAGGTCGTGGAGAATGTCCTCGGCGGCGATCGTCTCGCGGCGGATGCGCGATTCGGCGAAGGCCACGTCTTCCGGGATGCGCGGATCGAGGTGGTGGCACACCATCAGCATGTCGAGGTGCTCCTCGAGCGTGTTGCGGGTGTAGGGGCGGGTGGGGTTGGTGCTGCTGGGCAGCACATTGGCCTCGCCGCAGATCTTGATGATGTCGGGGGCGTGGCCGCCGCCGGCCCCCTCGGTGTGGAACGTGTGGATGGTGCGGCCGCCGATGGCCCGGATCGTGTCTTCGACGAAGCCCGCTTCGTTGAGGGTGTCGGTGTGAATGCAGACCTGTACGTCGAGGCGGTCGGCCACCGTGAGGCAGCAGTCGATCGCCGCCGGGGTGGTGCCCCAGTCCTCGTGCAGCTTCAGGCCGCAGACCCCGGCGCGCACCTGCTCCTCAATGGCCTCGGGGGTGGAGGCGTTGCCCTTGCCGTAGAAGCCCAGGTTCACCGGCAACCCCTCGGCGGCCTGGAGCATGCGGGCGATGTGGAAGGCCCCGGGGGTGCAGGTGGTGGCGTTGGTGCCGGTGGCGGGGCCGGTGCCGCCCCCCAGCAGGGTGGTGACCCCCGAGGCCAGGGCTGTTTCGATCTGCTGGGGACAGATGAAGTGGATGTGGGTGTCGATGGCCCCGGCGGTGACGATGTGCCCCTCGCCGGCGATCGCCTCGGTGCCGGGGCCCACGACGATCGTCACCCCCGCCTGGGTGTCGGGGTTGCCGGCCTTGCCGATGCCCACGATGCGGCCGTCGCGCAGGCCGATGTCGGCCTTGACGATCCCCCACCAGTCGAGGATCAGGGCGTTGGTGATCACCGTGTCCACCGCCCCCCCGGCGCGGGGGATCTGGCTCTGGCCCATGCCGTCGCGGATCACCTTGCCGCCGCCGAACTTCACCTCATCGCCGTAGACGGTGAAGTCACGCTCCACCTCCAGGATCAGTTCGGTGTCGGCCAGCCGCAGGCGATCGCCGGTGGTGGGGCCGTAGGTCTCGGCGTAAGCGCGGCGGGAGATGCGGTAGGCCATGGGGTGGGCGGCGGTGAGTCGCGGCGGGCGTGGGGGGCAGGCGAGCGGGCTGATGCGGCGCAGTCAGTCGAGGGGACCGTTCACCAGGCCGTTGAACCCCACCACCCGACGGGCGCCGGCGAAGGGCACCAGATTCACGCTGCGGCTGTCGCCCGGCTCGAAGCGGATCGCCGTGCCGGCCGGGATGTCCAGCCGCAGCCCGCGCGTGATCTCGCGGTCGAACGCCAGGGCGCTGTTGGCTTCATGGAAGTGGAAGTGGGAGCCCACCTGCACCGGCCGGTCGCCGGTATTGGCCACCACCACGCTGGTCACCGGGCGGCCGGCGTTGAGCTCGATCTCGCCGGGCTCGGGGATCAGTTCGCCTGGGATGAGGGGCGGCATCGGTGCGGTGCAGCGGTTGGGGCCTGGAGGGGACGTCAGCGGATCGGCTCGTGCAGGGTCACCAGCTTGGTGCCGTCGGGAAAAACGGCCTCGATCTGCACCTCCGGCACCAGCTCAGGCACCCCCTCCATCACCTGCTCGCGGCCCAGCCAGCCACTGCCCTCCTCCATCAGCTGGGCCACGGTCTTGCCGTCGCGGGCACCTTCCAGCACCTGGAAGCTCAGCCAGGCCACCGCTTCCGGGTGGTTGAGCCGCAGGCCGCGGTGGAGCCGGCGCTCCGCCAGCAGGGCGGCGGTGACGATCAGCAGCTTGTCCTTTTCCTGGGGTGAGAGGTGCAATCGTCCTGGGGTGAGAAGTGCATCCTGGACCAGCCTGGCAGCGCCGCCGGGCCCGGCCGGTTCAGAGCGAACCACCATGACTCCAGGGATCCTCCTGGAACGGCCACACCCGTGGCAACTGGGGTGGGCTGAGCCGGCGGCACTGGCGGGTCAGCGCCCACAACCGCGTGAACCAGTAGCGGGCAGCCTGGCTGGAGTCGCCGCGGTAGCGGGCGATCAGGCCCTGGTCCAGGCAGCCCACCGCCATGTCACCCTCCAGCCCCTCGCGGGCGTGGCGGCCCGCGACGGCCAGCGCCGCCAGCTGCTGGGCCGGCAGTCCATCGGGGGCGGCCCACACCAGCGAGCCCAGCACCGGCTGGCCGCCCATGCCGTGGGGACTGGCCAGGGCCTCGCCGTCCAGGCTGAGGTGGTCCACCAGCTCCCAGCGGCGCTGGCCGTGGGGCCCCAGCCGCTGGATCTCCAGGCTGGAGCGCCAGCAGCCCGACCCCAACCCCTCGCCGGCGGCACTGCGGCCCAGCCGCACCACATCCACCCCCAGCCAGCTCGCCCCAGCCGCCAGCTGCACCCGGCAGCTCTGCTCAAACAGGCCATCGGCGTAGAGCACCAGCTCCTGGGGCAGCCACTCCAGATCCGCCCCCTCCTGCAGGTCCACCCGCAGGCTCTGGCGGGCCCAGCGCGGCCTGGTGTGCTCGCTGCGGAAGCGGCCCACCGAGCCGTAGACCTTCTGGGCGGCCACGGTGGTGAGCAGGCCGCGGCTGTCGGCGAGAGCCTCCAGCGTCAGGTCGAGGTCGTCGCCGCCCACCAGGCCCCCGGCCGTGTGCAGCAGGGGAAGTTGCAGGCGCCGGTCGGGGCCGGGGAAGGCCCGCTGCCACTTCAGGGGCGCCGTGGCGCCAGCGCGGTAGCGGCCCGGTTGCGGATCCAGCCGCAGCCAGGCGCGGGCTTGCCAGCCGGCGAGCGCTTCAGGCGACGGCATCGGCAGGCACGGGCGCTGATCCACTCTTCCAGACCCTGGCAGAGCGGCGCGGCCCCATGCTGAGATCGGGGCCCACGGCCTGCGTCCGTCCCGGCAACGTCATGACCCCTCCCGTGTTCAGCCGCCGCCACCCCGGCCCGCCGCCCGCGGCCGCCCTGCGCTGGCAGCTGCCGCTCACGGCCGAGGAGCGCAGCCGCTTCCGGGGCCGTCGCCGCAGCGCCCATGGAGAGGAGGTGCTGCTGCAGCTGCCCCGGGGCGAGGCCCTGCGGCCGGGCGAGTGGCTCTGCGGCGACGACCCCCGGCCCCTGTGGCTGCAGGTGCAGGCGGCCCTGGAGCCGCTGCTGCGGGTGCGGGCGGCCGACGGGCCGGCCCTGCTGCAGGCGGCCTACCACCTGGGCAACCGACACGTGGCCCTGGAGATCCGCGCCGCCGAGCTGCTGCTGCTGGACGATCCCGTGCTGGCCGAGCTGCTGCTGCACCGCGGGCTGCAGGTGGAGACCATCACGGCGCCGTTCCGGCCGGAGGCCGGTGCCTATGGCCATGCCCACAGCCATGACGTCCACGCCCCGGAGGCCTGAGCGATGCCGATGGGTCTGGAGTTGCTGCGCCTCTTCCAGCTGGTGAGCCCGGCGCTGCCGGTGGGCGCCTTTTCCTACTCCGAAGGCCTGGAGGTGTTGGTGCAGGCTGGCCGACTCCCTGACGCCCCGGCCGTGAAGGCCTGGCTGGAGGCGGAGCTGCGCCGGGGGCTGGTGGCCGTGGAGGCCGCCGCCCTGCCGGCCCTGATGGAGGCGCTGGCCAGCGGGCAATGGGCTGCCGCCGGCGACCACGACGGCTGGCTGCTGGCCCAGCGCGAGGCCCCCGAACTGCGGGTCCAGCAACGCCAGATGGGCCGCTCGTTGCTGCAGTTGCTGGCCGATCTGGGCTGGCCCCAGGTCCCGTTGCCCCTGGGCTGGAGCGGGGCCTGGGCCTGGGCCGGCGTCTGCCTGGAGCTCTCCCCCCAGCCGCTGCTCGAGGCCTATCTCTACGGCTGGACGGCCAGCCAGCTCAGTGCGGCGGTGCGGCTGGTGCCCCTCGGCCCCACCGAGGCCCAGCGCCTGCAGCTGTCCCTGGGACCCCTGATTGCCGAGCGTGCCTGTGCGCTGCTGGCGATCGCCAGCCAGGCCGCGGCATCCGCTACTGAGGCTGAGGCTGAGCTGGGGGCAGGGGCAGGGGCTGAGGCCACTGGTCGCGATGTCGCTGGCGTGGGCAGCTGGAGGCTGCTCTGGAGCGCTGGGGTGGGTGCCGCGGGGGCCCAGCTCCGCCATGCTGAGCTCTACACGCGGCTGTTTCGCAGCTGAGTTTGCAGCTGAGGAGAGCGGGCGTCGATGAGCAAATTGCGGGTGGGGGTGGCCGGACCGGTGGGCTCCGGCAAGACGGCCCTGGTGGAAGCGCTCTGCCGCCGTCTGCGCCAGCGCCTGCAGTTGGGGGTTGTCACCAACGACATCTACACCCAGGAGGACGCCCAGTTTCTGACCCGCGTCGGTGCCCTGGAGCCGGAACGCATCCGCGGGGTGGAAACCGGTGGCTGCCCCCACACGGCCATCCGCGAGGACTGCTCGATCAACCGGGCGGCCGTGGCCGAGCTGGAGCAGGCCTTCCCCGATCTCGATCTGGTGTTCGTTGAGAGTGGTGGCGACAACCTGGCAGCGAGCTTCAGTCCCGAGCTCGTGGATCTGTGCATCTACGTGATTGATGTGGCCGCCGGTGACAAGATTCCCCGCAAGGGCGGTCCGGGGATCACCCGCTCCGACCTGCTGGTGATCAACAAGATCGACCTGGCACCAATGGTGGGGGCCAGCCTGGAGGTGATGGAGCGCGACACCGAACGCATGCGCGGTGGCCGGCCCTGGTGCTTCACCAACATTCGCAGCGGCGAAGGGGTGGAGGCCGTGGAGGATTTTCTGTGGCGACAGCTACCAGGCTGAGCATCGGCCTGCGCCCAGGTCATCAGATCGTCAGCGACTCAAGTTGTCAGCGAGTCAAGAAAGGGTGCCTGTTGCTACAGGGTTGAGCTCTGGCTCTGAATACCGTCCCAACGACCGCTCAGAAGCAGCGGACCATCCACAGGTTTTTCAGAGTGTCGATGTATCCCTCCTTCCTGCGTGGCGCCATGGCTCGCCGCTCTCCCCTGCGCGTGGTCGCCGGCACCACCATGCTGGCGATGTCCTTCTCGCTGGTGGCCTGTGGATCGGGCGGCGGCGATGAAGCCGCCGGAGACTTTGACGGTGAAGTGAAGGTGGGGATTCTGCATTCCCGCTCCGGCACCATGGCCATCTCCGAGAACACGGTGGCCGAAGCTGAGTTGATGGCCATCGCTGAGATCAACAAGGCCGGCGGTATCACGATCGGTGAGGAGCAGCTGAAGATTGTTCCGATCGAGGAGGATGGTGCTTCTGATTGGCCCACCTTTGCCGAGAAGGCCCAGAAGCTGATTGACCAGGATGAGGTGGCCGTGGTCTTCGGCGGTTGGACCTCTGCCAGTCGCAAGGCGATGCTGCCGGTGTTTGAAGCCGCGAATCACTTCCTCTACTACCCGATTCAATACGAGGGCCAGGAGTGCTCCGCAAACATCTTCTACGCCGGTGCCGCCCCCAACCAGCAGGCCGAGCCTGCCGTGGAGTGGTTGCTGGAGAACAAGGGCAAGGACTTCTTCCTGGTGGGATCTGACTACGTCTATCCCCGCACCGCCAACACGATCATGAAAGAGCAGCTCGCGGCCTCCGGTGGCACCGTGGTGGGCGAGGACTATCTGCCCCTGGGCAACACCGAGGTGGCGCCGATCATCTCCAAGATCCGTCAGGCACTGCCCGATGGCGGCGTGATCGTGAACACGCTCAACGGTGACAGCAACGTTGCCTTCTTCAAGCAGCTGCAGGCCGCCGACATCACCCCGGCAAACGGCTACACGATCATGAGCTTCTCGGTGGCGGAGGAGGAAGTGGCCGCCATTGGTCCGGAGTACCTGGAGGGCACCTTTGCCGCCTGGAACTTCTTCCAGACCCTCGACACTCCTGAGTCGACTGAATTCACCAAGGCCTTCCAGAAGAAGTATGGCGACAACCGGGTCACCAACGATCCCGCCGAGTCTGCCTACAACATGGTCTATCTCTGGGCGGCTGGTGCCGAGAAAGCTGGCACTGTCGAAAACGAGGCCGTGCGCGAGGCCCTGATCGGCGTCAGCTTTGATGCGCCCCAGGGCACCGTCACCGTGCAGCCCAACCACCACCTCGAGAAGCGGGTGTTGATTGGCGAGGTGAAAGACGATGGCATGTTCGAGATCGTCGAGGACAAGGGCTTCGTCAAGCCGATTGCCTGGAACCAGTTCGTGCCGGAGACCAAGGGTTACACCTGCGACTGGACACGCACCGATGTGCCCAACCCCGGCAAGTTCCAGATGTGAGTGTGGTCGTGATGCGGTGGCCGTTGCCTGGCTGACCCTTCACGATCCCAGATCTGCTTGTAGCGGCTGCCCTGCATGGGGTTGATGCCATGGGGGAAGTGCTGGACTTCCCCCTTTTCTTTCATTCCATCCTGTCGTTGATCCGCCCTGGGCGGCCGCATGACTCTTCTCTACGAAACGCTCTTCAATGGTCTGGCGATCGGCTCGGTGCTGATGCTGGCCGCCCTCGGCCTGGCGGTGGTCTTCGGGTTGATGGGCGTGATCAACATGGCCCACGGTGAACTGATGATGATTGGTGCCTACACCACCTTTGTGGTGCAGAACCTCTTCCGCAGTGGGCCGCTGGAGGGGCTGTTCCCGATTTACATCCTGGTGGCGATTCCCGCGGCCTTCTTGGTGAGTGGTCTGGCGGGCCTGCTGCTGGAGAAAACGGTGATTCGCCGCCTCTACGGCCGGCCCCTGGAGACCCTGCTGGCCACCTGGGGAGTGAGCCTGATCCTGCAGCAGTTCGTGCGCTCGGTGAGCACTGCCTTCGCGCTCGGGCTGGTCACGGCCGTGGTGCTGGGCATTTTGCTGCCGCGCTTCACGCCAGCCCGCTGGTGGCGCCAGCGCTGGACCCCGCTGCTGGGGGTTGGCAGCTGGGTTGGCGCGGGTGCGCTGGGCATCGCCCTGGCCTCCGCCCTCTCCGCCGTGCGCGCCTTGCGCCAACCCTGGTTCAGCGCCCGCAACCTGGATGTCACCGCTCCCCAGTGGTTGCGGGGGGCCATTGATCTGGGGGGTGTGAACATGCCGGTGGGGCGTCTGTTCATCATCGCCTTGACGCTGCTGTCGGTGATCGCCGTCACCTGGTTTCTGCAGAAGAGCGTCTGGGGTATCCGCATCCGCTCGGTGACCCAGAATCGGCCGATGAGCAACTGCCTGGGCATCCCCACCGAGGCTGTTGATGCGCTCACCTTTCTGGTGGGATCGGGACTGGCCGGGGTGGCCGGGGTGGCCGTGAGTCTGCTGGGGTCGGTGGGGCCCAACCTCGGCGGCAACTACATCGTGGACTGCTTCATGGTGGTGGTGCTGGGCGGCGTGGGCAAACTGCTGGGCACCGTGGTGGCGGCCTTGGGGATCGGCCTGGTCTCCTACATCCTGGGCTCAGGCTCCCTGCTGTTGCTCTGGCCGGCCATGCCGGAAGCGCTCAATCAGCTGGTGACATTTTTCGCCACGACTTCGATGGCCAAGGTGCTCGTGTTTGCCCTGATCGTGGTGTTTCTGCAGATCAGGCCCGCTGGCATCTTTCCCCAGAAGGGTCGCCTGGTGGAGGCCTGAGCCATGGCTGTTCTGGATCCCGCTGCCAAAGCATCCACTGCTGCCGCCTCCCCCTCGCAGCGCTGGCGTGGCTGGCTGCTGCTGGCCGTGATCGTGGGGCTGGCGCTGGTGCTGCCGGCGATCCTGCCGGTGTTTCGCCTCAAGCTGCTGGGGCGCTTTCT
Organism: uncultured cyanobacterium; assembly: GCA_963765575.1. Classification (GTDB taxonomy): domain Bacteria; phylum Cyanobacteriota; class Cyanobacteriia; order PCC-6307; family Cyanobiaceae; genus NIES-981. The sequence goes on from CAVXWZ010000005.1 coordinate 135,386, forward strand.
CTCCCTGGGCATCGCCGCCCTGGGCATTGATCTGATCTGGGGCTTCACGGGCCTGCTGAGCCTGGGCCAGGGGATTTTCTTCGCCCTCGGTGGCTATGCGGTGGCCATGAACCTGCTGCTGATCAACCTGGAGCCGGGACAGCTGCCGGAATTCTTCGGCCTCTACGGCGTCAGCGAACTGCCGGCCTTCTGGCAGCCCTTCAATTCTTCGCTGTTCACGCTCTTCGCCATCTGGCTGATTCCGGCTCTGGTGGCTGGATTCCTGGGCTATCTGGTGTTCCGCAACCGCATCAAGGGTGTCTACTTCTCGATCCTCACCCAGGCGTCGCTGCTGGTGTTCTTCAACCTCTTCAATGGCCAGCAGCGGCTGATCAATGGCACCAACGGCCTCAAGACCCAAACGGCCCTGATCTTCGGCCAGCAGGTGGGCAGTGACCCGATGCAGCGCTACTTCTTCTGGCTCTCGGTGCTGCTGGTGGTGCTGGCCTTTCTGCTCTGCCGCTGGCTCACCCGCGGACGCTTCGGTGATGCCCTGATCGCCATCCGCGACGATGAGCCGCGCATGCGCTTCACCGGCTACAACCCCACGGCCTACAAGACCGTGGTCTTTGCCATCGCCGGTGCCCTGGCCGGTATCAGCGGCGCTCTTTATACGGTCCAGTCCGGCATCGTATCGCCGCAGTTCATGGCGGTGCCCTTCTCGATCGAGATGGTGATCTGGGTGGCGGTGGGGGGCCGGGGCACCCTGATCGGGGCCGTGCTCGGTGCCCTGGTGATCAACTTTGCCAAGAGCCTGGTGAGTGAGGCCCTGCCGGAAACCTGGCTGTTCATCCAGGGGGCCCTGTTTCTGCTGGTGGTCACGGCCCTGCCGGACGGCCTGGTGGGCTGGTGGCGCCAGGGTGGTCCGCGCAGCATCCAGGCGATGGTGGGGTGGCCGCCCCTGGCGCCCACCTATCCCGCCCTCGACCTCGATCCCGCCGTCCAGGCCGAGAAAGCAGAGCTCAAAGGGGGTCGGCGATGAGCTCCGCCACGGCCACCGCCCCAGCTTCAGGGGCCGCCGACCAGCCCGGCACCTACCTGCTGGAGCTGCGCGGCGTGAGTGTCAGCTTTGATGGCTTTCTGGCCCTCAACGATCTCAACCTCCAGCTCGCCCCCGGTGAGCTGCGCGCCGTGATCGGTCCCAATGGCGCCGGCAAGACCACCTTCCTCGACGTGATCACCGGCAAGGTGCGGCCCACCAAGGGCGAGGTGCTGTTCCATGGCCGCTCCCTGGTGGGCATCCCCGAGCACCAGATCGCCCGACTCGGCATCGGCCGCAAGTTCCAGACACCGCGGGTCTACCAGAACCTCACACCACGTCGCAACCTGGAACTGGCCGTGAGCCGTCGCGCCTCGCCCCTTGATCTGCTGTTGTCCCGCCTTGATTCCAGTGCCCGCGATCGGGTCCAGCACCTGCTGGGGGTTGTGAGTCTCGAAGCCCAGGCCAACCTGCCCGCCGGTGGCCTCTCCCACGGCCAGAAGCAGTGGCTGGAGATCGCCATGCTGGTGGCCCAGGATCCCCAGCTGCTGCTGGTGGATGAGCCGGTGGCTGGCCTCACCGATGAGGAGACGGAGCGCACCGCCGATCTGCTCAAGGAGCTGGCCGGTGACCACACGGTGCTGGTGATCGAGCACGACATGGAGTTCATCCGCGATCTGCAATCGCCGGTCACGGTGCTGCACGAAGGCCATGTGCTCTGTGAGGGGTTGATGGATGCGGTGCAGGTGGATCCGCGGGTGATTGAGGTGTATCTCGGCACTGAAGCCGATGGGGAGTTCAACTGACGATGGCCATGCCTCCAACTCTTCAGGTGCAGGGACTCAATGTGTTTTACGGCGAGAGCCACATCCTGCGCGATGTGGATCTGAGCGTGCAGGCAGGTCAGATGGTGTGCCTGATCGGCCGCAACGGGGTGGGCAAGACCACCCTGCTGAAGACGGTGATCGGGCTGCTGCGCCAGCGCAGCGGCGCCGTGGAGCTGCTGGACCGGGAGGTGTCGGCGCTGCCGCCCCACGCCCGCGCCCGTGGCGGCATCGGCTACGTGCCCCAGGGGCGGGAGATCATCCCCCAGCTCACCGTGCGTGAAAACCTGATGCTGGGCATGGAGGCCCTGCCGGGCGGTCTGGCCAAGAACCGCCACATCGATCCGGTGGTGTTCGAGCTGTTTCCGGTGCTGGAGAAGTTTCTGGCTCGCCGCGGAGGCGACCTCTCCGGAGGGCAGCAGCAGCAGCTGGCCATCGCCCGGGCGCTGCTGGGCAAACCCAAGCTGCTGTTGCTCGATGAACCCACGGAAGGCATCCAGCCCTCGGTGGTGCTGGACATCGAGCGGGCCGTGCGGCGCATCATCGAAACCACCGGCATCAGCGTGCTGCTGGTGGAGCAGCACCTGCACTTCGTGCGCCAGGCCGACTGGTATTACGCCATGCAGAAGGGTGGGGTGGTCTCCAGCGGGCCCACCGGCGACCTCAGCAAAGATGTGGTGGAGCGTTTCCTGAGCGTCTGAGCATCTGTGTCTGCGCAGGGGTCTTCGGTCTCAGGCCTCCAGCAGCCGGCGCCAGAGCGCCTCGGCCACCCCCGCCATGGCAGCGGCCCCAGAGTGGGCCCCCCAGGACAGGGGGTGCCCCGCCAGGTGGCTGATCGGCCGGCAGCCGAGGCTGTTGATCAGCACCGCCCCGCTGCTCCCCGCCAGATCCCGTAGCCCAAGCCCCACCTCCCGGGCCAGCCCCAGCTCCAGGGCACGGGCGCGCATCACCCCCGGCAGGCAGCCGCTGGAGAGCGGCGGCGTGAGCCAGCTGCCGCCCCGACGCACGAGCAGGTTGGCGCTGGTGCCGCAGCACAGGCCGCCGGCGTCACTGGTCAGCAGGGCGTCGTCGGCCCCGGCCGCCTGCGCCTGGCGGTGGGCCTGGATGGCGCCGCCGTAGGCGAAGGTCTTGCAGCGGCTGAGCAGGCTGGTGGGGCTGCGGGTCTCGCTGGGGCTGACGATCACCCCCAGCGGCTCGAAGCAGGGGCTGCTGGGGCTGAGCTGCAACCAGAAGCGGTGCCGACAGTGGCCGGGGGGTGCGATCCCTGCGGTTGCGACTGGGGCGCTGGTGGTGGCGGCGGCCGGGGTGCCCCGGCTCCAGTTGAGGCGCAGGCGGCCGCTGTGGATGGCGCTGCGGGCGATGGCCCCACGCGCCAGCGCTGCCGCCTGACCCGCTGGCGGCGGCTCCAGGCCCAGCAGGGCGGCGCCGCCCTGCCAGCGGGCCAGATGCTGCGCCAGCAGCCGCGGGCGACCCTCCAGCACCAGCACGGTTTCGAACAGCCCGTCGGCGAGCAGCAGACCCCGGTCACTGAGGGGCACGGCCAGGGTGTCGGGGTGACCCCAGCGGCCGGCGGGGGCGGGGGTGTCGATCCAGGCGATCGCGCTCGGGGTGCCCTGTGGCGCGGCCGGGTCTGCCTGCGTCGTCATGGTGAAGCGGCCCTCATGGCGCCTCCCCGGCCAGCGCCGCCAGCAGGGGCTCCAGCTTCCAGCCCATCTCGTTCGCCTCCGACTCGGGATCGGAATCGGCCACCACGCCGCAGCCGGCATGGGCGCGCAGGCGCCGTCCCTGCACGAACAGGGAGCGGATGAGGATGCTGCTGTCCAGGCCGCCGCTGCCATCGAGCCGGAACAGGGAGCCGCAGTAGGGGCCGCGGGGTACCGGTTCGAGCTCGGCGAGGCGCTGGCAGGCGCGGACCTTGGGGGCGCCGGTGATTGACCCCCCAGGCCAGCAGGCCCGCAGCAGGTCCGCCGCCCCCAGGCCCGGCCGCAGCCGGCCCCGCACCACCGAGGTGAGGTGGTGCACCTGGCGGTAGCTCTCCAGCCCCACCAGCTGGGGCACCTGGATTGAGCCAGGCCGGCACACCCGTCCCAGGTCATTGCGCAGCAGGTCCACGACCATCACGTTCTCGGCCCGGTCCTTGGGGCTGGTGACCAGCTCGGCGGCCGCATCGGCATCGGCGGCCCCATCGTCGTGGCGGGGGCGGGTGCCCTTGATCGGGCGGGACTCCACCTCGCCCTCGGCGTTGAGCTGCAGGAAGCGCTCCGGTGAGGTTGAGAGCACCGCCTCGCCGGGCGCCGCCGCCCCGCCGATCGCCAGCCCGGCGAAGGGGGCCGGGCAGTGGCGCCGCAGCCGGCCATAGAGCGCCAGCAGCTCGGCGGCCGTGGGCGACTCGTCCAGCTCCTGATCACAGCAGGCGCTGAGGTTGGCCTGGAACAGATCGCCGCTGGCGATGCGCTCCCGCACCACCTGGACCTGGGCGGCGAAGGCGCGGCGGTCGGTGTGCCAGTGCCAGCCGGCAGCGGGCAGCACCGGGGCGGCCTGGGGCTGTGCCGCGGCGTGCTCCAGCCGAGCCGCCAGGGCCTGCAGCCGTTGCCGGTCGTGGCCCTCCAGCCACAACTGCTGCCGGTGGTGATCGGCGATCAGCAGCGGATCGGCCTGGACCGCCCAGAGCAGGGCCATCTCCGGCTGCTTCCAGTGCTCTGCTGGCTCCAGCCAGGCGCCCGCCTCGTAGGCCAGCCAGCCCAGCCAGGGCCGTCCGCTGGCCGCCAGTTCGGCGAGCACCGCGAAGGGGTCCTCGGCCCCGGGCTGGCCCGGCAGGCCGCGGCAGACGCGCTCGGCCAGGGGGTCGAGGGCCAGCACGCTGAACCGTCCCAGGGCCGAGCCATCCCCGTCCAACCACACCAGTCCCGGCCGCTGCAGATCGCCCAGCAGCCGCGGCAGCAGGTCCTGGGGCTCACACCAGGCCAGCGGCCAGCGCAGGGCCGCGGTCATGGTGCTGGAGGCGGGGCCGCCCCACTGGCCAGATCGGCGCGGCCGGCTTCGATCAGGGCGGCATCGCGGATGCGGCAGCTGTCGCACACCCCGCAGGGCCGCTCGCCGCCGCTGTAGCAGCTCCAGGTGTGCTCGAGCGGTACCCCCAGCCGCAGGGCCTCCAGCACGATGCGCGTCTTGTTCCAGTGCACCAGCGGCGCCCACAGCCGCGCGCCCTGGCCATCCCGTCCTGCGCGGCTGGCCAGATCCGCCAGGGTCTGAAAGGCGTCCAGGTAGTCGGGTCGGCAGTCGGGGTAGCCGGAGTAGTCCACGGCGTTCACCCCCAGCACCAGCCGCTTAGCGCCGCGGGCCTCGGCCAGGCTCAGGCCCAGGGCGATGAACACCGTGTTGCGGCCGGGCACGTAGGTGCTGGGAATCACCCCCTCCACCACGCCGTCGCTGGGGATGGCCTGGCCCGGATCGGTGAGGGCCGAGCCGCCCCAGGCCGCGAGGTTGACGGCGATGGTGTGGTGCTCGGCCAGCCCCAGCGCCGTGGCCAGGGTGGCGGCGGCGGTGAGTTCGCGGCGGTGGCGCTGGCCATAGTCGAACGACAGGCCGATCACCCGGTAGCCGGCCTCGATCGCCAGGGCGGTGGCGGTGGCGGAATCGAGGCCGCCCGAGAGCAGGGCGATGGCGGTGGCAGGGGTGGCCTGGCTCATCGACCTCAGGGCAGCCCCAGCAACTTGTGGCTCTGCAGGCTCAGGCGCCACTGCGGGTGGCGGCGCACATGGGCGATCGCCAGCTCCTGGCCGCTGCCGCTCTGCCACCCCGGCTGGAGCAGCAGGGCGGGGTGGTTGCCGGCGGCGGCGGCGGCGGCGGCCATGGCCTCGGCGAAGGCCAGATCGCTGGGCTCGTGCACCACCGGTTTGAGTTCCTGGCAGGCGGCCAGCAGCGCGGGCCGCGGCGGCCGGTGGCGTTTGGGGGAGAGCGTGATCCAGTCGAAGCGGCCGCTGAGCGGATCCACGCCGCTGGTCTCCAGATGCAGCGGCAGGCCGGCCGCGTCCAGGGCCCGGCAGAGGGCGCTGAGGTCGTGGTGCAGCGGTTCACCGCCGGTGACCACCACGAAGGCGGCGCCGGCGGCGGCGGCGACCCGGGCCTGGCGGGCAATGTCGTGCAGCTGGCGCTGCGGGTGGGGCTCCAGTGGCCAGGAGTGCTTGGTGTCGCACCAGGGGCAGCCCACCGCACAGCCAGCCAGCCGCAGGAAGAAGGCGCTGCGCCCCGCGTGCATCCCCTCTCCCTGCAGCGAGTGGAAGGTTTCCACCACGGGGATGGTGGCGGCGGCTGCCGGCATGGATCGGGCTGCACCGGAGCTTGCAACCAAATCTAGGGAGCGGCCGGCGGCGGTTGTTTGGCCGATGAAACAGGGCAGGATGGGACCACGCAAGGCCTGTGATGCTCACCCCGGACCCGGCCCGCCTGGCTCGCTATGGCCTGTTGCGCAGCTATCTGCGCCAGACCCTGCTCGAGGAGCATCTGGCCTCCGTGGAGCTGGATGACGAGGAGATCGAGGCGGCCAGGGCCCAGTACATGGAGGAGCGAGAGATCACCGATGGCCAGGAGCTGCAGGCCTACGCCCGCAGCGAGGGTCTGGCAGCGGACGATCTGGACTACCGCATCACCTACCCGGTGCGGGTGTGGAAGTACTGCCAGCAGCACTTCGCCCCCAAGGCCGAATCGCGCTTCCTGGCCCGCAAGCAAAGCCTTGACCAGGTGGTCTATAGCCTGCTGCGCACCAGGGATCCGGGTCTGGCTCGGGAGCTGTTTCTGCAGGTGAGCGAGGGCGAGGCCGACTTCGGCGATCTGGCCGTCCGCTACGCCGAGGGCCCGGAGCGGGCCACGCGGGGCATCGTCGGCCCGGTGCCCCTGGACCAGGGCCATCCCGAGCTGGTGGGGCGCCTGCGGGCGGTGGAGCCGGGGGTGGTGCTGGAGCCGTTTGCGATCGAATCCTGGTGGCTGCTGGTGCGCCTGGAGAACCTCGTGCCCGCCAGCTTCGGGCCTGATGCCGCTGATGTCATGACCCAGGAGCTGCTCAACGAGTGGCTGGAGGACGAGGTGGACCGCCGCCTGCAGGACCTGGCCCCCGGCCTGGTTCCGCTGCAGGCCTGAGTTCGCCAGCGCCGCCCATGCCCGCCCTCGATCCCGCCACGGTTCTGCCCACCCTTGAGGGGCTCAGCGCGGGCCTGTGCGAGCGCCTGCTGGCCAGCGGCGAGCGGCGCCTTTACGCCCTCGGCCAGGCGCTCTGCCATGACGATCTGATTCCCTCAGACATCCTGCTGCTGCTCAGCGGCTCGGCCCGCCTGCTGGTGCGCGACGCCGGCGCCCTGCGCACCGCCGAGAAGCTGGGGCCGGGGGCCTGGGTGGGGCTGGCCTCGCTGCTGCGGGCCGCCCCCTGTGAGGAGGTGGCGGCGGCGGCTGAGCTTGAGGTGCTGGCGATCAGCGACGCCCGGGTGCTGGCCCTGCTCCAGGAAGAGCCGGAGTTTGCGGCCTGGTGCGCCGCCCGGCTGTTCGGCGCCGAGCTGCTGGCCCTGCTGGCGCTGCTGCTGGAGCGGCGGGCCCAGGCCGATGTGTCGCTGCTGAGCCTCTGGCGAGAGCTGGCACCGGCGGCCCGTTTGGTGCAGCCCACCCCCGAGGGCCTGGGCAGCCTCGCGCCCGAGGAGCGGCTGTTCGCCGCCAGCCACAACCTGGCGGAACACCCCCTGGCCAGTGAGCTGGATCGCCACCTGGCCGTGCCCAGGTCCAGGCCGCCGCTGCCGCCCCGGATGATCGCCCTGCCCGCCGGGCCGCTGCAGGCGGTGCTGACGCCGCTGATACCGCCGCAGGGCCAGCCCCAGGCCGCCGCTGGATCCCAGCTGGTGCCCGCTGCCGCAGCGCCGCTGGCCAGCGGCCTGGACCTGGGCCAGCGCGACCGCCCCGAGCTGGTGCTGGTGAGCGGCAACGGGCCGCTGGAGGAAACCCTGGCCTGCTTCCAGATGCTGGCGGCCCAGCTGAAGCTGCCCTTCCGCCGCGACGCCATCGAGAAGATCCTGCGCGACGTGGTGCGCCGCGGCCAGACCCCGGACCTGCAGCTGTGCGGCAACATCGCCGCCATGATGGGCCTGCACGTGAGTGGCGTGCGCGTGCCGCCCCAGCTGGGCACGCGGCTGCAGGTGCCGGCCCTGGTGAACTGGAAGGGGGGCTTTGCCCTGGTGCGCGCCGCCGACGCCCGCGGCCTGGTGCTGGCCTCGCCGGTGGAGGGTTGGGTGGAACTCTCGCCGGAGGGGATCGAGGCAGCCTTCCCAGATGGCATCGACGTGTTGCTGCTGGAGCGCAGCAACACCACGCCTGAGCAGCGCTTCGGCTTCGGCTGGTTCTGGCCAGCGCTGCAGCGCTACCGCGGCATTCTGCTGCAGGTGCTGCTGGCATCGTTCGTGGTGCAGCTGTTCAGCCTGGCCAACCCACTGCTGATCCAGGTGATCATCGACAAGGTGATCAGCCAGCGCAGCCTCGACACCCTGCAGGTGCTGGGCATCGCCCTGGTGGTGGTGACATTGATGGAGGGGGTGATCAGCGCCCTGCGCACCTTCCTGTTCACCGAAACCACCAACCGCATCGACCTGCGCCTCGGCGCCGAGGTGATCGATCACCTGCTGCGACTGCCGCTCAGCTACTTCGACCGCCGACCGGTGGGGGAGCTGGGCACCCGCGTGGCGGAGCTGGAGAACATCCGTGAATTTCTCACTGGCCAGGCCCTCACGACCCTGCTGGACACCGCCTTCTCGGTGATCTACATCGCCGTGATGCTGATCTACAGCTGGCTGCTCACGATCATCGCCCTGTGTGTGCTGCCGATCCAGGTGGGGCTCACGGTGCTGGGGGCGCCCCTGTTCCGGCGCCAGTACCGCGCCTCCGCCCAGGAGAACGCCCGCACCCAGAGTCACCTGGTGGAGGTGCTCACCGGCATCCAGACGGTGAAGGCCCAGAACGTGGAGATGATCAGCCGCTGGAAGTGGCAGGACCTCTACACCCGCTACATCGCCCGCAGCTTCGAGAAGACGATCACCGGCACGGCGCTGGTGGAAACCTCCCAGGTGCTGCAGAAGCTCTCCCAGCTGCTGGTGCTGTGGGTGGGGGCCTCCCTGGTGCTCAACGCCGAGATGACCCTGGGCCAGCTGATCGCCTTCCGGATCATCTCGGGCTATGTCACCCAGCCGCTGCTGCGGCTGTCATCGATCTGGCAGAACATCCAGGAGCTGAAGGTGTCCTTCGAGCGCCTGGCGGATGTGGTCGACACACCGGAGGAGAGCAACGAAGCCGACCGCCAGAAGATCCCCCTGCCACCGATCGTCGGAGAGGTGGTGTTCCAGAACGTCACCTTCGCCTTTCCCGACACCAGCACCCAGGTGCTGCAGCACATCGACCTGCGCATTCCGGCCGGCACCTTCGTGGGGGTGGTGGGTCAGAGCGGCAGTGGCAAGAGCACGCTGATGAAGCTGCTCTCGCGCCTCTATGCCCCCAACGAGGGCCGGATCCTGATCGACGGCTGCGACATCGACAAGGTGGAGCTCTACTCCCTGCGCCGCCAGATCGGCATCGTGCCCCAGGAGCCGCTGCTGTTCAGCGGCAGCGTGGCCGAGAACATCGCCCTCACCGATCCCGATGCCGGCAGTGAGGCGATCATCCACGCCGCCCGCCTGGCCTGCGCCCACGACTTCATCATGGAGTTGCCGGGTGGTTACAGCGCCCCGGTGGGGGAGCGCGGGGCCGGACTCTCGGGCGGGCAGCGCCAGCGCCTCGCCCTGGCGCGCACCCTGCTCAGCCAGCCCCGGCTGCTGGTGCTGGATGAGGCCACCAGCGCCCTCGATTACGACACCGAACGGCGCGTCTGCAACAACCTGCTCGACAACCTCAGCGACTGCACGGTGTTCTTCATCACCCACCGGCTGTCGACGATCCGCCGCGCCGATCTGATCGTGATGCTGCACGAGGGCGCCATCGCCGAGGTAGGCCGCCACGATGAGCTGATCGAGCGGCGCGGTCGCTACTACGCCCTGTACCGCCAGCAGGAGGCCGGCTGATGGCGCTGATGCGTCGACCTGGGGCCCTGGTCAAGGCCACCCAGAACGCCCTCGAACGGCGGGTGCAGGGCAGCCATGAAACGCTGGCGCTGCAGCAGTCGCGCTTCCTGGCGCGCGCGATCACCTGGGCCCTGATCGGCACCACCGGCGCCGCCGTGGCCTGGCTGGTGCTGGCCCGCACCGATGAGGTGGTGGTGGCGCCCGGCCAGCTGCAGCCGATCGGGGATGTGCGCACCGTGCAGATGCCGGTGGGCGGCGTGCTCGACCAGGTGCTTGTGCGGGATGGCCAGCGGGTGAGTGCCGGCCAGGTGCTGCTGCGGCTCGACAACGTGGCCGCCCTGGATCGCCAGCGGGCGCTGCAGGAGTCGATCGCGGCGCGCCAGGAGCAGCTGCGGCTCAAGCGGCTGGAGCTGCAGCGCTACCTGAAGCTGAACGACACCGAACAGCAGGGGCTGCAGCGCAATCTGGAGCTGGAGCAGCAGATCCTCGGGCGCCTGGAGGGGTTGGAGGTGGCGGGGGCGGCCTCGGAGCTGCAGGTGTTGCAGCAGCGCAATCAGATGCGCGATGTGCAGGGCGAGCTGGAGACGGTGCGGGTCGACCGCAACCGCCAGACCGCGATCCTGCAGCAGGCGATCGCCCAGCTCAACGGCGAACTCTCCGACCTGCGCGGCCGGCTCAGCGAATCCACGGTGAACGTGCGCTACCAGGATGTGCGGGCGCAGGTGGATGGGGTGGTGTTCGACCTCAAGCCCACCGGGCCGGGATTCGTGGCCCAGGGCAGTGAGCCGGTGATGACGATCGTGCCCTTGAGCGACCTGCAGGCCAAGGTGGAGATCAACAGCAGCGACATCGGCTTCGTGCAGGTGGGCAAGCCGGTGGAGATCAGCATCGATTCCTTCCGTGCCAGCGACTTCGGCACCCTGGCGGGCACGCTGCAGTCGATCGGCTCAGACGCCCTGCCCCCGGATGAGCGCAACCCCAACTACCGCTTCCCGGCCACGGTCGCCCTCAACAGCCAGCAGTTCCTGTTGAAGTCGGGTCAGGAGCTGCCCCTGCAGGTGGGCATGTCCCTCACCGCCAACATCAAGCTGCGCAAGGTGAGCTATCTGCAACTGCTGCTCGGCGGCTTCCAGGACAAGGCCGATTCGCTCAGGCGGCTGTGACCTGCGCGGTGCTGGTGCTGAGGTGGCGCTGCTGGGCGGCCTCGATCAGGCCCCGGAACAGCGGGTGGGGCCGGCCGGGACGGGAGAGGAATTCCGGGTGGTACTGGCAGGCGGTGAAGAAGGGGTGGTTCAGCAGTTCCACCAGCTCCACCAGCCGGCCGTCGGGGGAGCTGCCGCTGATGCGGTAGCCCGAATCGAAGAACGCCTGCCGGTAGGCGTTGTTGAACTCATAGCGGTGGCGGTGGCGTTCATAGACCACTTCCTCGCCGTAGAGCCGCTGCCCGAGGCTGCCGGGGGCCAGCCGGCAGGGGTAGACGCCCAGGCGCATGGTGCCGCCCAGGTCCACCACGTCCTGCTGCTCGGGCAGCAGGTGGATCACCGGATGGGGGCTGTCGGGGTCGAGCTCGGCGCTGGTGGCGCCGGCCAGACCGGCCACGTTGCGGGCCCACTCGATCACGGCGCACTGCATGCCCAGGCAGAGGCCCAGGAACGGCACCCGCTGCTCCCGCGCCCAGCGGATCGCCGCCACCTTGCCGTCGACGCCGCGGTTGCCGAAGCCGCCCGGCACCACCACCGCATCCATGCCCGCCAGCAGCGTCTCGGCCCCCTGCTGCTCGATCTGCTCGGCGCACACCCAGTGCAGGTCGAGGGAGGCATCGCGCTCCAGACAGGCGTGGCGCAGGGCCTCCACCACCGAGAGGTAGGCGTCGTTGAGCTGCACGTACTTGCCCACCAGCGCCACTTTCACCGCCGGACCGGGGTGGCGCAGCTTGTTCACCAGCTCGGCCCAGCCAGCCATCTCGCTGTCGCGGTCCTCCAGCTGCAGGGCATCGAGCACCTCGCGACAGAGACCCTCCTGTTCCATCGCCAATGGCACCGCGTAGATGCTGTCGGCATCAAGGGCCTGGATCACGGCCCGCTCGGCCACGCCGCAGAAGCCGCCGATCTTGCGCTTGAGGTCGGCGCTGATCGGCCGGTCGCTGCGGCACACGAGCACATCGGGCTGGATGCCGATCGCCCGCAGCTCCTTCACCGAGTGCTGGGTGGGCTTGGTCTTGAGTTCGCCGGAGGTTTGGATGAAGGGCAGCAGCGTCACGTGCACGTAGGCGATGTCGCGGCGGCCGACGTCGCCGCGGAATTCCCGGATCGCCTCCAGGAACGGCAGCGATTCGATGTCGCCCACGGTGCCGCCGATCTCGCCGATCACCACCTCGGCGCCGCTGTTGGCGGCCACCCGGTGGATGCGCTGGCGGATCTCGCCGGTGATGTGGGGGATCACCTGCACCGTGCCGCCCTGGTAGTCGCCACGGCGTTCCTTGTTGATCACCGCCTGGTAGATCGAGCCTGTGGTGACGCTGTTCAGGCGCGACAGGGGGGTGTCGGTGAAGCGTTCGTAGTGGCCCAGGTCGAGGTCGGTCTCGGCGCCGTCCTCGGTGACGAACACCTCACCATGCTGGTACGGGCTCATCGTGCCCGGATCCACGTTGAGGTAGGGATCGAGCTTGAGGATCGAGACGCTGTAGCCGCGGCTCTTGAGCAGGCGGCCGAGGCTGGCGGCCACGATGCCCTTGCCGATGCTGGAGACCACCCCGCCGGTCACGAACACGAACTTGGCCGTTCGCTGGGCGTGGGGGCTGGGCATGGCAAACCATCTGATTATTCAATTTACTGAGCACTTTCAAGGCCTGCCCACCGGCCCTGGGGGATGCGTTGGGGGACCCCTGTGGGTTTCAGACCCGTCTTCCTGATGGGTCCGTCGCTGCTCCTGCTGAGAGGCCGGTGTCGCCCGCTCAATCCTCCAGCAGGCTGCGCAACATCCAGGCCGTTTTTTCGTGGATCTGCAGCCGCTGGGTGAGCAGGTCGGCGGTGGGCTGGTCGTTGGCCTGCTCGGCCACGGCGAACACGCTGCGGATGGTGCGGGACACGGCCTCATGGCCTTCCACCAGCTCGCGCACCATCTCCAGGGCGGTGGGAATGCCGCTGCTTTCGGGCACCGACGACAGGCCGCTGTAGGTGCTGCCACCGAAGGGGGCGGGGCAGCCGAGGGCGCGGATGCGCTCGGCGATCTCGTCGAGGGCGTTCCAGAGCTCGGTGTACTGCTCCATGAACATCAGGTGCAGGGTGTTGAACATCGGCCCGGTGACGTTCCAGTGGAAGCCGTGGGTTTTGGCGTAGAGCACGGTGCTGTCGGCGAGCACGCGGCCGAGGCCTGAGGCGATCTGCAGGCGCTGGTCTTCGGGGATGCCGATGTCGATCGGGGGGGCGGTGACGGGGGCCATAGCTGGCTAACTCGTAGTGATTCCGTTTTAGCGCGTCAGGGGGGAATCGGTAAAGCTCCCTCCCGCTCAGGCCTCCTCCTCCTCCACCCAGGTGCTGGCCACGTGCAGCTCCTGCAGCTGCTGGTCGGCCACCCCGGCGGGGGCCTGGGTCATCAGGCAGCGGGCCTGCTGGGTTTTCGGGAAGGCGATGGTGTCGCGGATCGACTCCTCCCCCGCCAGCAGCATCACGATGCGGTCGATGCCGTAGGCCAGGCCTCCGTGGGGCGGGGCGCCCAGGTCGAGGGCCTCCATCAGGAAGCCGAACTGGCGCTCGGCCTCCTCCAGGGGCAGGCCGATCGTCTGCAGCACCTGGCGCTGCAGGGCCGAATCGTGGATGCGCAGGGAGCCGCCGCCCAGCTCCAGGCCATTGAGCACCAGGTCGTAGGCCTGGGCGCGGGCGCCGGGCAGGGTGGTGGCCCAGGCGGCGGGGTCGTCGCCGAGGTCGGCGCTGTTGGGGGCGCAGAAGGGGTGGTGCAGGGCTTCGAGGCGGTTTTCGCCGGCGTTGAACTCGAACATCGGGAAATCCACCACCCAGAGGAAGTTCCAGCTGCTGTTCTCCCGCTCGGGCTGCACCAGCTCCAGCTCGCGGGCCAGGAACTGGCGCACCCGATCGAGGGCCTTGTTCACCGTGGCGGTGTCGCCGGCGCCGAACAGGATGAGGCTGCCGGGTTCCGCACCGGTGCGCTGCAGCAGCTCGGCCTTCTTGTCCTCGCTGAGGTTGTCCTTGATGGCGCCGATGGAGTCGATCTCGCCGCCGTCGCGCACGCGGATGAAGGCCAGGCCGCCGGCGCCGGCCTTCTGGGCTTCGCTGAACACATCGCCGCCCGGCTTGATGCGCACGTTGCTGATGGCGTCATTGCCGCCGGGCACGGCGATGCACTTCACGGCGCCGCCGGCGGCCACGGCGCCGGAGAACACCTTGAAGCCCATGTCGGCCACCAGATCGCTCACGTTGGTGAGCTCCATGCCGTAGCGGGTGTCGGGCCGGTCGGTGCCGTAGCGCTCCATGGCCTCGTGCCAGCTGAGGCGCGGGAAGGGCCGGGGCAGCTCCACGCCCTTCACGGCCTGCCAGATGGCTGGCGATCAGGGCTTCGTTGAGCTCGAGGATCTCCTCCTGGCCCATGAAGCTCATCTCGATGTCCAGCTGGGTGAACTCCGGCTGGCGGTCGGCGCGCAGGTCTTCGTCGCGGAAGCAGCGGGCCACCTGGTAGTAGCGCTCGAGGCCGCCCACCATCAGCAGCTGCTTGAACAGCTGGGGCGACTGGGGCAGGGCGAACCACTCGCCGCCGCAGACGCGGCTGGGCACCAGGTAGTCGCGGGCGCCCTCGGGGGTGGAGCGGGTGAGCACCGGCGTTTCCACCTCGATGAAGTCCTGCTCTTCGAGGAAGCGGCGGGCGGCCTGGATCGTGCGGGCGCGCAGGCGCAGGTTGCCGTTCATGCGCTCGCGGCGCAGATCCAGATAGCGGTGGCGCAGGCGCAGCTCCTCGCGGGTGTTCTCCTCGTCGTGCACCGACACGGGGAAGGGCAGGTTGGCCTTGACGCTGTTGAGCACGGTGATGGCGCCTGCCAGCACCTCCACCGCGCCGGTGGCCAGCTTGGTGTTGACCGATTCGGGCGGCCGCTGCCGCACCCGGCCGCTCACCTGGATCACGGTTTCGTTGCGCAGGTGCTCGGCCGCGGCGAAGGCCTCAGCCCCCTGGTCGGGGTCCACGGTGATCTGCACCGTGCCGCTGCGGTCGCGCAGGTCGATGAAGATCACACCGCCGTGGTCGCGGCGCCGGTCCACCCAGCCGCAGAGCTGCACCTCCTGGCCGCTGACGTTCTGGAGCAGGTCGCCGCACCCGTGGCTGCGCATGCCGAAGATCCCTGAGCAATCGGCGATTTTCCCATCCGGTCGCCCGGAGCGCGTCAGGCGCGGCTGTTCTGCGCGTCAGGCGCGGCTGTTCTGCGCGTCAGGCGCGCCGATAGAAGGGCCGCTTCACCACCAGGGCCGGTTCGGCCTTGCCGCGGATCTCCACGGCCAGCTCGGTGCCGGGGCGGGCGGCATCCGTGGGCACGTAGGCCAGGGCGATCGCTTCGCCCAGGCTGGGCGACCAGGTGCCGCTGGTGACCTCCCCCACCGGCTCGCCATCCCGCAGCACCGGGTAGCCGTGGCGGGCAATGGCGCGGCCCTGCAGCTTCAGGCCCACCAGCCGGCGGCTCACGCCTGCGGCGCTCTGGTGCTCCAGCACGGCCCGGCCCACAAAGGGCTTGGGCATTTCCAGGTGCACCAGCCAGCCCAGCCCCGCCTCCAGGGGAGTGGTGTGGCTGTCCATCTCCTGGCCGTAGAGGTGCATGGCGGCCTCCAGGCGCAGGGTGTCGCGGGCGCCGAGGCCACAGGGGGTGACACCGCTCTCCAGCAGTTGCTGCCAGAGGGCGATGCCCGCGGCGCGGCTCAGCAGCAGCTCGAAACCGTCCTCGCCGGTGTAGCCGGTGCGGCCCACGAAGGCGGTGCAGCCGGCGAGGTTGAGCTCCCGGTGGCCGAAGCGGGGCAGGCTTTGCAGGCTGGTGCCGCTCAGGGCCTCCAGCCGCGCCTGGGCCTCCGGGCCCTGCAGGGCCAGCAGCACGCCGTCGCCCTTGCGGTCGGTGATGCTGATGCCCTGGGGTTCGAGCTGGCTGCGGATCCAGGCGGTGTCCTCAGCGGCGCAGGCGGCGTTGATCACCAGCACCAACTCATCGCAGGTCTCAGCGGCGGCGTCAGCCTGGCGGCCCCGGTCGTAGACGATCAGGTCGTCGCGGATGCCGCCGGCCTCGTTGAGCAGCACCGTGTAGCAGGCCTCGCCGGGACCGATGCGGAACAGGTCGGTGGGCACCAGGCCCTGCAGGGCGTCCTTGGCGCCGTCACCGCGCAGGGTGAGCACGCCCATGTGGGAGATGTCGAACAGCCCGCAGTGCTGCCGCACCGCCTGGTGTTCGGCCACCAGACCCGAGAACTGCACGGGCATCTCCCAGCCGGCGAAGGGCACGAGCCGGCCCCCCGCGGCCTGGGCGGCCTCAAACAGGGGAGTGCGCAGGAGGGCCACGGTGCCGGAAGGCGGTTGGGCCGAGGTTATTGGAGCTGCTGGGCCGGAGTCTGCCGGCGCTGGATGACGGGAAAACGGGTCTGGAGCGAAAACAATTGGAAGAAAGGGGTGAGCACGGCAGCAGACCCCTGTCAAGACCCCTATGGTTTGCGGCCTGGGTCACACCGTCCGGTTCCAGCCCTCCGATGCCCCACCGCCCCACTTGCCGCAGCTGCACCCATTGCGCCGTCCCCCAGGGCAGCGGTGGCGGGTGGTGCCGGCTGCGGCAGTTGGCGATCCACGCCGAGATCGCCGGTGAGCTGTGGTGCCACCACTGGACCGCGCGCTCCCCGCGGCTTCCCGCCACCCAGTCCGCCGGTGGCGCTTCGGGTGGTTCAGAGGCTCCGGGCCGCTGCCGCCAGCTGAGCCTGGAGATGGTGCTGCCCCAGCTTCAGGACTAAATCGGGGGCCCGAGTCTGCCGTCGCCAGCCGTGCTCATGATTGGGCAGAGCGGCTGGTTGTTCCTAACATTCGGCACAGCCCATTCGCCGCCGCCCGACTTGCTCATCACCCCTGTGCTCAATGCCGCCGTCGATCTGATGGCCATACAGGTGGAGACTGAGCGCCTCACCCTGCCCACCGGTGCCTGCGTTTTCGAGCAGGGCATGGGTGCCGACTCCATCTATGGCATCCGAAGGGGCATCGTCGAACTGATCGGCACTGAGGGCGAGAAGCTCAGCTACCGCCCCGGCGAGCTGTTCTGCTACCAAGACATTGTCTGGGGCCTGGGCCAGCACCGCAGCACCGCCATCGCCCGCACGCCGATTGAGATTGTGCGGTTGGAGCGGCTCTGCTTTCTCAACCTGCTGCACAACCACCCCACCCTGGCCGTGCTGTTGATCGGCCAGCAGCACGAGCGCCTGCGGGAGCAGCGCACCAGCGGCACCTGTTGCTACTGAGCTCCCAGCAACAGCAGCAGGCTGCGCGCCACCTTGGCGGCCAGCACACTGCTCACCCCGCTGGGGTCGAGCTGGGGGGCCAGTTCCACCACGTCGGCAGCCACCAGGTTGTGGTGGCGCAGCTCCTTCACCAGGGCGGCGAAATCGCGCCAGTGGAAGCCGCCCGGTTCGGGGGTGCCGGTGCCGGGCATCACCGCCGGATCAAACCAGTCCAGATCCACGGTGAGATAGAGGGGCTGGCCGCGCAGGGGACGCAGGGCTTCCGCCAGGCGCTCGATCGCCACCAGCCGGCCGCTCTGGCGCAACTCGCCAAACTCGTCGCGGCTGCCGCTGCGGATGGCGATCTGCAGCAGCCGGCCGCTGGGCAGCACCTCCAGGCAGCGGCGCATGGCGCAGGCATGGCTGTGGTGGGCGCCGAGCCACTCCTGGCGCAGGTCGGCGTGGGCGTCGAGCTGCACCAGCACCAGATCGGGGTGCCGCTGGGCCACCGCCGCCACGGCGCCGGAGCTGATCGAGTGCTCGCCACCCAGCATCAGGGGCTTCAACCCCAGGGCCAGCACGGCCTCCGTAGCCCGGCGCACGGCCGCCACCACGGGCTCCGGGGCGCCGAAGGGAATCGCCACAGCGCCCAGATCGGCGAAGGCCAGATCTTCCAGGTCCAGATCCAGCTGGGGGCAATAGGTTTCCAGGCCGCTGCTCACCTCGCGGATCGCCGCCGGCCCGAAGCGGGTGCCGGGGCGAAAGGAGGTGGTGCCGTCGTAGGGCACTCCGAACAGGCCCACCCGGCAACCGGCCGGATCGCGGCGGCTGGCCATGTAAATGGCGCCGTCGGTGTCGAAGCGATCGGGGCTGGGATGGTGCTCGCTCATCAAGCCAGTCTCCGCCCGGGACCCTCAGGCTGCGGCGCCCAGGGCGCGCTCCACGAAGGCCGGCATGGCCTCGAAGGCGCCGCGCTGCCAGCGGGGGCTCCAGATCTCGCAGCCCTCGGCCACGGCGGCGGCGCGGGCGGGATCGGGCCGCAGGTAACGGGGGCCGTCGCTGGCGGCGAAGGTCCAGCTCCACCAGCCGCTCGGGTACATCGGCACCCAGCCGTAGAGGGGATCGGCGTGGCCGAACACCTCGCGCAGCAGCCGCACCGTGTCGAGGTGCACCGAGCGGAAGGCCTCGGGCGATTCGCTCTGGGTGGCGAAGACGCCGCCGGGCTTGAGCAGGCGGCGGCAGTGTTGGAAGAAGGCGCGGTTGAACAGGCCCTCGGCCGGGCCGGCGGGGTCGGAGCCGTCGACGATCACCACGTCGTAACTGGCGTCCGGGGCGGCGGCGGCCCAGGCAATGCCGTCACCCACGGTGAGCTGCAAACGGGGATCACTCCAGCAGCCGGCCCCGAGGCTGGGCAGGTGCTCCTGGCTCCAGGCCACCACCAGGCCATCGATCTCCACCAGGTCGAGCTGCTGCACGCCGGGGTGGCGCAGGCACTCGCGCGCCGTGCCGCCGTCGCCGCCGCCGATCACCAGCACCCGCTCGATGGCCTGCGGCGCTGCAGAGGGCGGGATGCACCAGGGCTTCGTGATAGTGCCGCTCCTGGCGCTCGGCCGTCATCCAGCAGCCGTCGAGCAGCAGCCCCTTGCCATAGCGTTCGCTCTCGATGATCGTGACGCGCTGGTAGGGCGAGCTGGTCTCGGCGATCACCCGGCCGGCCAGGCCATAACGCACACCGTCATAGACCTCGTCGATCCAGCCGGGGGAGGCGTCCATGGCGGCGGGGCGGTGAGGGAGGGCGTGATCCGTACGCTTGCATAGAGGGCTGGCACTCAGGCCCATGGCAGGCTCAAACCATGGCCAGCGACCTGCCCGGCAGTGATCTGCGCGTGACGCCGGCGGTGCTGATCCCGGCGGCCGAGCTGCGCTGGCGCTTCTCGCGCTCCTCGGGCCCGGGCGGGCAGAACGTGAACACCACCGATTCGCGGGTGGAACTGGTGTTCGATCTGGCCGCTTCGGCGGCGCTGCCGGCGCTGCTCCAGGCCCGGGCCTTGCGGCGGCTGGAGGCGCGCCTGGTGGAGGGGGCCGTGGTGGTGGCGGCCAGTGAGCACCGCTCCCAGTGGCAGAACCGGGTGGCGGCTCGGCGCCGTCTGGTGGAGCTCCTCAAGGAGGCCCTGCGGCCGCCGCCACCGCCCCGCCGCGCCACTAGGCCCAGCCGCGGCTCGGTGGAGCGGCGGCTGACGGCCAAGAAGCAGCGGGGTGCGATCAAGGCCCGCCGGGCCCAGCGGGGGCGCGGTGGTGAGGAGTGAATGGTTCCCCACGTAGTCCCATGACCCGTCGCTTGCACCTGGCCCTCGGCGTTCACGACATCGCCGCAGCGGTGGACGACTACTGCAGGCGGCTGGGCTGTCCGCCCGAGGTGCACGTGATCGGGGAGTACGCCCTCTGGCGCACCCCGGCCCTGAATCTCTCCATTCGCCGCTGCGAGCCGGAGCTGGCTGGTCGGCTGCGCCACCTCGGCTGGGAGGACCCGGCCGCCGAGTCCTTCTCCCAGGACGTGGATGCCAACGGCATTGTCTGGGAGCGGTTCAGTGCCGAGCAGCAACGCCAGGAGATCAGGGAGCTCTGGCCTGAGGCCCTTCCCGATCAGGAAGGCTGAGGGCCCTGGTGAGGCCCCTGGCCGGCTTTGGCTTCCGCCTCGGCGCGGATCGCGGTCTTGGCCTGCCGCCACAGAGCCTCCAGTTCAACGATGTTGCGGCCGCCGAGATCACCGCCCAGGGCGGCTTCGACGCGGGAGAAGCGATCCAGAAAGCGCTGGTTGGTGCCGGCTAGGCCGGCTTCCGGATCGAGCTCGCACCAGCGGGCCACGTTCACCAGGGTGAACAGCACATCGCCGAGCTCCTCCTGGGCGTGGGACCGGTCGCCGCTGGCCACGGCCTCCTGGAGCTCGCCCAGCTCCTCCTGCACCTTCTCCCACACCCCGCCCAGGTCGTCCCACTCGAAGCCGGCGGCGGCGGCCTTTTTGGAGATGGCCATGGCGCCGGCCAGGGCGGGTTGGCCGCGCACCTTGCTGGCAAGGCGATCGCTGAGTGGGCTTGCCGTTGCGCTGGCCTGGGCTGCTGCCCTGGCGCTGGCCTCCTCGGCCTTGATCGCCTCCCAGCTGGCGCGCACGGCGGCGCTGTCGCTCGCCTCGGCGCCGGCGAACACGTGGGGATGGCGGCGGATCAGCTTGGCGCTGAGGCCCCGGGCAATCACCCCCAGATCGAAGCGGCTGGCCTCGCTGGCGATCTGGGCGTGCAGCACCACCTGCAGCAGCAGGTCGCCCAGTTCTTCGCTGAGGTGGGTGTCATCGCCGTGGCGGATGGCATCGGCCACCTCATGGGCCTCCTCCAGCACGTAGGGCACCAGGGAGGCGTGGGTCTGCTCGAGGTCCCAGGGGCAGCCGCTGGCGGGATCGCGCAGCCGCGCCACCACGGCGATCAGCTCGGCCAGGGCGCGCAGGGTGGGATCGGCGCTCATCGGCCGGGGCCTCGGGGGCGGAACTGGGAGCGGCGACGCCGCAGCAACCTGGGCAGCCGCGGCATCGGGTCGCCATCCTGGATCAGGTGCAGCCAGCTGCTGGCCTCCAGCCCCACCAGCGCACTCAGCACCAGCGGGCGCTGCTCGCGCCACAGGTGCCCGGCCCAGCCCAGCAGCTCCTGGGGCGGTGGCCCCCCGAAGGGAGACAGCAACGCCGCCAGGCCCAGGGCCAGCAGCGCCAGGTAGGCCAGGCGTCCAGCCGTGCCCAGCAGCGGACTGTGGGAGAGCAGTGAGCGGTGCGCCAGCCCCTTGCGGTAGGGCCACCAGAGCAGCCGCAGCGGGCCCCAGCGACGGGTGGCGTTGGAGCGGGTGTCGAGGTCGGGGGAGAGCAGCAGGCCGCCCACCAGAAAGCTGAGCCCGGCGCTGCCCATCCCCGCCAGGCCCAGACCCGGCGCCCACAGCAGCGCGAAGGGCAGGGCCAGCAGCCAGGTGGCGCGGTCGTGGCTGCGGCCGCTCGCCACCGCTCAGCCCCGCCGGGTGGCCGCTGCCAGGGCCCGGGGAGCCGGTGGGGGCAGCTGGCGCAGCCGCTCGCCGCTGCCATCGCCGGCCCGCCAGCGGCGCTGAATCCAGTAGGACTGCTCGGCGTAGGCCTGGATCCAGGGCTCCTGCCAGCGGGCCAGGGCCAGGGCCTGGGCCGTCAGGCCCGCCTCAGCTGGCTGGGGTGGCAGGGGCGGGCCGCAGATCAGCCGGAAGCGGCCATCGTCCTCGCGCACGTGGGCCACGGGAAACAGCACCGCCCCGGTTTTCTGCGACAGCGCCAGGGGTGTGCGCAGCACCCGCGTGCTCAGGCCCAGCACGTCCACCGGCAGCGGGTTGCGCTGACCGTAGAGATCGGTCATCACCACCAGCGCCCCACCCCCGTGGAGCCACTCCAGCATCGAGCGGGCATCGAACTGGGAGATCCAGTGGCAATCGCTGTTGGCACTGCGGGCGGCGTTCAGCAGCCGGTCGGCTTCGGGGTTGTGGGCCGGCCGGTAGATCACCGCCAGCTCGCCCAGGTGCTCGCTCAGCCAGCGCAGGCCCAGGTCCCAGCAGCCCAGGTGCAGGGAGGCGATGATCACGCCCTGATCGCGGCGGCGCGGCGCCAGCAGTTGGGCCAGTCCCTCGCCTTCGGCCTGGATCCGTTCCGCTGCCACCGGCTCGATGATCGATTCCAGGCAGGAGAGCAGAAAGCCCTCCAGCGACCGCTCTGCCAGCCGCCGCCGCTGCAGCGGCGTGAGCCCATCGCCGTACACGCGCTTGATGTTGGCGCGGGCGGTCGCCAGCTGGCGGTTCAGCAGCGGCCGGCCCCATTGGACCACCCGGCGGATGCCGCGGCGGATGGTGGCGTGACGGCGGCCGTGGAGCAGCTGCAGCAGCAGCTTCAGAAGCATGGCCTCGGCCTGCCAGCGCAGCCGCTGCCAGCGTGAGGCCTGGGTCCAACGGCGCCGCCGGCGTGGCGTGCGGGAGCGTGGGATGGGCTGGGTTAGCGTCTCGATCACGCGCGATTAGCTCAGCGGTAGAGCGCCTGCCTTACAAGCAGGATGTCGCTGGTTCGAACCCGGCATCGCGCATCCTGGTTGATCGCGCGGTTTGCGCTGAGGCATCGCCAGGCTTCGGGCCTGAGCCATCCAGCTTGGCATCGCCGGGTTGGCCGGCTGGCGCGACCCTCCACCGCCATCTCCTCAGCCATGTTTGATCCCGTGTCCGCTGCTGTTGCGTTGCTGCCAGTTCGGTTTGAGGTGCCAGTATCTATGGCCAGCCTGTTTCAGAGGGCGAGTGTGTCTCGAACAGGCAATCTGAATCAACCCGTGGACTGACGAGCGATGGCCATTGCTGTTGATAAAATTACGGACAAGCGCTGGGCCCGAAAGCTGTGGAAGTTTTCGGGAAAGGATGGGGTTGTTGACTATTGGATCAATGATACGGGTCGATTTGACATGCTCGAGATATCCCGCAAGGAGTCTCGTTTTGTGCGCAAGACCCTTGATCGCCTCGACACCATCACAGGGCTGCGATTCAAGGAGCGGTCGGGCCCCCGAAGAACCGATCTCGACATCCACAGTGCCGAGAACCTGCGCTCCAATGTCGTGGGGTCTGCATCGTTAAGAAATGGCTGGTTTGATGTGCTCTGGAAGGATCGGGGCGGCCGGGATCTGACCCGGCGAGAAAAGTCCACCATTCGCCACGAGCTGGCCCATGTGCTGGGGCTCGATCATCCCGATGGCAATGGATTCAACCGCCGCTATGACTCCAGAGACACCATCATGTCCTACAACAAAGATGGTTTCTCCAATTACACGGCTTCAGACATCAAGGCGCTTCAGGCCCTCTGGTAACGCCGGAGCCATCAGCCGTTGGCCGTCGGCCACAAGCCATCACCAGCCCAGCAGCTCCTCCAGGCCGCGGATATCGCTGAGCAGCCCCGCACCCGGCGGTAGCAGGGCCTGATCGCTGGGGCGGTACTTGCCGGTCTGCACCAGTGCCGCCTGCAGGCCGCAGGCCATGGCCCCGGCCACGTCGGCCTCCACGTCGTCGCCCACCATCAGGCAGCGCTCGGGGGGCAGCCCCAGCGATTGCACCAGCTCCCGGTAGAAGGCAGGCGCAGGCTTGCCCATCACGGTGGCGCTGCAGCCGGCGCCGTATTCCAGTGCCCGGATGAAGGCGCCGGCATCGAGCAGCCAGCGGCCGCCCTCGCGGAAGCGGCGGTTCATGCCGATGCCGATCAGGGGCGCCCCTTCCAGCAGCAGCTCCAGGGCCCGGGAAAGGTTGGCGTAGGAGAGCTGGTCGCGGGCATCCCCGATCAGCACGCAGTCGGGGCGGTTGCCGGCGAGGGGGGCGTAGAGGGGCGCGATCGCCTCATGCACGAGGCAGAAGGGCTGCCGCTGCTGGCGCTGCAGCCAGCCCAGGGCCGCCAGCGGGGCGGTGAACAGTTCACCGGCCTCCACCGCGAAGCCCATGGCCTGGAGTTCGCGCTGCAGCGTGTCGTGGTGGCGGGTGGCAGTGTTGGTCACGTAGCGCACGGCCAGCCCGCGCCGGCGCGCCTCGGCCACCGTGGCCACTGCCCCGCCCACCACGCCGCCCTCGTCGTAGAGCACGCCGTTGAGGTCGAGCAGCAGGGCCGCGGGCACCGTCGCCTTGCTGTCCACGCCGGCGCCAGTCCCGGCGGCGATCCCAGCGCCCATCGGCTGTCACCTTCTGCGTGGCTGGCCCCAGCCTGGCGGGGCTGGGCGGTGAAGGTTGTGATGCTGTTGTCGACCGCTGATTTGCCGCATCGATGCCGCCGGCCGGGTGGCGATTGCCGAGGCAATCGCTAGGCTCAAGTTGGCAACATTTGGATGCCATGTCCCACCCCACCGCTGCCAGTGTCGGCGGCTGCCCCTGGGAGCTTGTGGAGCATGCCCTGCAGCGGGAACAGGAGCACCGGCAGGCGCCGTTGTTCGGCAGCTGGCGTCAGGTGGACGCCATCCGCAACGGCACGGACGCCCAGGGCAACACCTTCATCGAATGGGTGGTGTTGGAGGTCGACCTGCTGGGTCTGGAGCGCCAACGGCGCCACATCGCCTATCGGGTGGCGTGCCCCGAATGCGGCCAGCCGATGGCCTCCGGTCCGCGCCGCTGCCGCCACTGCGACAGCCGCCAGGACCAGGCCGCCCGCCAGCGGCATCCGCGCTAGCAGGGCCGTTGGCGCCATGCGAAAGCCCGGGGTGGGGCCCCCGGGCAGGGTTCGCGTGGTGTGGGGAAGGTCCTGACGCAGGCGCCTGGGGCCATGGGATCCAGATGGGTTTCCGTTGGCCCGGGGGCACCTGGGACGGTGCATCGGGGTTGGCCCGCTCACAGGGGGCGGGTCTGGAAACCGGAGGTCGTCGGAGACTGTTGGAGCAGGGGCCGGAGCGTCAGGGCACTCCTCACATCGAAGCGGACATCGGAGCGGCGGTGCGCTCCTGATGGCGGCTGGGGGGGGGAGCCCCTGGGGGCCGCTGGGATCAGCATCGGACGAGGGGCTGCTTTCAGCAAGGGCTGTTGCCGCCGCCGACACGGCTCTTCACCGCCGGCAACAGCCCTTCATCAAGGCACCGTCATCAAGGCCCTGATGCAGGCCCCTCATGAAGGCCCCCTCATGAAGGCCGTGGCCTACCGGCTGGTCTATGTCTGGCTGCCGGCGCCGGAGGGCTGATTAGCATCTCGCGGCCTGAACACCGGGAGGTGGCGCCATGGCCAGCCAGTGGCAGAACTTCCAGCGCAACCTGGGCGCCTGGCGGGGGTCGTTCACCAACCTGGATGCCGAGGGCCAGCCGCAGGCGTCCACGCCCTCGCTGCTCACCCTCACCAGCGCCGAGGAGGGCCGGATGGTGCACTTCCGGCTGCAGCGGTTCGCCGGCGCGCACGCCGGTGCGCCTCCCACCCAGGACACCGCCCAGGAGTACCGGACCCTGGGCAAGCAGGTGGTGTTCTTCGACAACGGCAGCTTCTGCAAGGGTTCGCTGCAGATCGCGCCAGCCACCCGCTTCGGCGCCGAATACGGCTTCATCAGCGGCGATCGCCGTCACCGCCTGGTGCAGTTGTTCGCGGAGGATGGAATCTTCACCTCCCTGGTGCTGATCCGTGAGTTCCGTGCCGGCAGCGACGCGGCTGAACGCCCGCCCCTCCGCCTGGAGCAGCTGTGCGGCCGCTGGCAGGGCCAGGCAGCCACGATCGAGGCCGACTGGCCCGAGCCCACCCTGGTGAGCGCCACCATCGCCGTGGACCAGCCCGACCCCCACAACCTGCGCCTCGAGACCCAGCTGGGCCCGGAGTCCACCGTGGTGACGGCCCGCCTGGCGGCCGACTCGGCTGGCCCCTGTTACAGCGCCGAAGGCCTGGGCGGCGATGGCCCCAGCGGTGAGAGCTCCAGCGACGCCGACCAGCCTGGGCTGTTGCTGCTGCTGCCTGATGGTGGCCTCAGCCTGGCGCCGTTGCGCATCAGCCACCGCCGGGGCTTCCGCGTGGAGGCGGGCTGGCTGGAATCCCCCCACTGCTGGCAGCGGCTGATTCGCCGCTACGGCCCGCGTGGCCAGTGGCTCTCCGCCACGCTGATCACCGCCCAGCGCGTCTGAGGGACGCCGGGGGCCGGTGGCGCCAGGCGCCAGGACCTGCCGCCAGCTCAGGGAGCTCTCCGCCAACGAGGAGGCCTCGTTCACGCTCCGGGATCAGATCAGCGCGGCCCGCCTGCGGCAGATTGGCAGCGGACGTGTGGCTCCGAGGACAGCACCGCCGATGCAATCCCGACTGATTTACACGGCTGTTGTGGCGGCGCTGGCGGGCTGGCTGCTCTCCGACGAGGCGGCACCAGCCCTGCAGGGCTGGCTGCGGGCCGCCCTGGGGTGGAGCGCCGAGCGCGTCCCCCAGCTGGGGCTGACGACCGCGGTGCCGGGCCTGGACCTGGCCACCACGGTGCTGGCGATCCTGCTGCTGCTGTTCATTCCGGTGATGTGGCTCAAGCCCCACTGATTTCCCGGCCCACTGATTTCCCGGCCCACTGATCGCCTGCGCGGCGGGGATCAGCGCTTGGTCACCTCGCCGGTGGTGGGATCGCAGCGCTCCGCCATCCAGGCCACCGGCACCATCACCAGCAGGGGGGCGGCGCAGAGCAGACCCTGGCTGGCGCTCAGGGGGGCGGTGCCGAACCAGCTGTTCATCCAGCTCAGCTGGCTGAAGGCCAGCTGCAGCAGCAGGGCCGCGGCAATCCCGCCCAGCAGCATCGGCGCCCGCGCCGGCGCCCGCAGCAGCTGCCGCCAGCCACCCTTGCTCACCTGGCTGATGCTCACCAGATAGGCCACCTGGGCCAGCACCAGCGCCTGGATCGCCATCGTGCGCGCCACCTCCAGCTCCTGGCCGTGGGAGCGGGCCCACAGGAACATGCCGAAGATGAACAGCCAGTAGAAGCCCGACACCAGCAGCACCTTCTGCACCAGGCCCCGGCTGAGCAGGGGCTGACCCGGGGGCCGCGGCGGCTGCTCCATCAGCAGCGGCGGGCGGGGTTCGAAGGCCAGCGGCACCGACAGGGTGAGGGCCGAGACCATGTTCAGCCAGAGCACCTGCAGGGCGGTGACCGGCAACTCCAGCCCCAACACGGCCGCCAGCAGGATGGTCATCGAGGCGCCGCCGTTCACCGGCAGCACGAAGGCCAGGGACTTGCGCAGGTTGAGGTAAACCGCGCGGCCCTCCTCCACCGCCGCCTCGATGGTGGCGAAGTTGTCGTCGGTGAGCAGCATGGCGGCCGCCTCGCGGGCCACCTCGGTGCCGCCCCGGCCCATGGCGATGCCGATATCGGCCTGGCGCAGGGCCGGGGCGTCGTTGACCCCATCGCCGGTCATCGCCACCACCTCCCCCAGCTCCTGCAGGGCGCGCACCAGCGCCAGCTTCTGGGTCGGCGCCACGCGCGCGAACACGTCGGTGTCGCGCACGATGGCCAGCAGCCGCTCGGGGGAGGCCGCCTCCAGCTCCGCGCCGCTGCGGGTGCGCACCTCCCCGCCCTGCCCCAGGTTGAGCTGGGTGGCGATCGTGCGGGCCGTTTGCGGATGGTCGCCGGTGATCATCTTCACGGCGATGCCCGCCCGCTGGCAGGCCGCCACCGCCGCTATGGCCTCGGGCCGCGGCGGATCGAGCATGCCCTGCAGGCCAAGAAAGGTGAGTCCCTCCTCCAGGTGGGTTTCGCGGAGCTGCTCCTGGGCGGGCGCGGCCTCGGCGAGGGCGAAGGCCAGCACCCGCTCCCCCTGGCCGGCCATGGCCGCCACGGCGGCCTTGATCGCTTCCCGGTCGAGGGGCTCCCAGTCGCCATCGGCGCGCAGCTGGCGCCGGCAGCGTTGCAGCACCGCCTCCACCGAGCCCTTCATCAGGATGCGGCGGCTGCCGTGCAGGGTGGCCATGTACTGCTGTTCGGAGGCGAAGGGGATCGCGTCGCGGCGGGGGTGTCGGTTGAGGGCCTCCTCGCGGCTCAGGCCCAGGCGGCGGGCCACATCCAGCAGGGCGGTTTCGGTGGGATCGCCCACCAGCCCCTCGGCCTGGCTGGAGCGGGCGTCGTTGCAGAGCACTCCGGCCAGCAGGGTTTCCCGCAGCGCCCGGTTGCGCGCCAGGGGATCGTCGCCGCCCGCCTCGGGCCAGAGCTGATCGAGCCGCAGCCGCTCGCCGCCGGCATGGATCTCCCGCACCGTCATGCAGTTCTGGGTGAGGGTGCCGGTCTTGTCGGCGCAGATCACCGTGGTGCTGCCCAGGGTCTCCACCGCCGGCAGCTTGCGGATGATGGCGTTGCGGCGGGCCATGCGGTTCACGCCGATGGCCAGGGTGATCGTGACGATCGCCGGCAGTTCCTCGGGGATCGCCCCCACCGCCAGGGCCACGGCGCCATCGAACATCTCGCTGGCCGCCCGTCCGCGGGCCAGACCCACCAGGAAGGTGAGGGCCGCCAGCACCAGCACGATCCGCAGCAGGGTGTTGCTGAAGCCCCGGAACTTGCGCGTCAACGGGGTGCTGAGATTCACCTGCTGGGCCAGGGAGCTGGAGATCCGCCCCACTTCGGTGGCGTTGCCGGTGGCCACCACCAGCCCCCGCCCCTGGCCCGCCGTCACCAGGCTGCCGGCGTAGGCCATGCCGATGCGTTCGGCCAGGGGCGCTTCCGCCGCCACGGCGACGGTGCCCTTGGCCACGGGCAGCGATTCGCCGGTGAGCGCCGATTCATCGATCTGCAGGTTGCGCGCCTGCAGCAGGCGCAGATCGGCCGGCACCTTGTCGCCCGCCTGGAGCAGCACCAGATCACCGGGCAGCAGCTGCACCGAATCCAGGCGCTGGCGCCGGCCGCCGCGGATCACCTCCACCTGGGTGCGCACCGCGCGGGCCAGGGCGGCGATCGCGGTTTCCGCCCGGCTCTCCTGCACGTAGCCGATGCCAGCGTTGATCACCGTGACGCTCCAGATCACCACGGCCTCGCCCGGCTCCCCCAGCAGCAGCTTCACGGCGCCCACGGCCAGCAGCGTGTAGAGCAGGGGGTCGTGGAACTGGCCCAGAAAGCGCTGCCAGGCCGGCTGTTGCTCCTGCTGGTCGGGGCTGTTGGGCCCCCACTGCTGCTTGAGCTGGGGAACCAGCGCCGGCTCCAGGCCCCGCTCAGCGTCGCTGGCCAGGGCCGCCACCAGGGCTGGCCAGGGGATGGTGTGGGCCAGAGACCAGGTGGAAGACTCCTGAGCCGGCGGGGCAGTCATCGCGCGGTGGTGGATGACTCGACCCTATTCAGCTGGGCAGGATCGCTCTGCAGCCGTGTCCGGATCCATTCGAGCATCCTGCTGAGGATGCACCACCCGCTGCGGGAAGGGGATTTCGATGCCGTGCTCCCGGAAGGCATGCCACACGGCTGTGTTCACCTGGCTGCTGATGGACAGGGCTTTGAGGGGGTCCTCGACCCAGAAGCGCAGGGCGTATTGAATCGCCGAGTCGCCGTACCTCAGCACCAGCGCGGCGGCGGGCGGCTCGGGCAGCACTCCCGCCACCTGGGCGGCGGTGGCCTCCAGCAGGGCGGCCACCGCGGCGGGATCGTGGCGGTAGGCCGCCCCGACCAGCACCTCGCCGCGCCGCATGCGATCACTGCCGGTGTAGGTGGTGGTGGTGGTGGTGAAGAACGTCTGGTTGGGCACCACCAGTTCGGCGTTGTCGCGGTTGCGCCAGAGCACGGCAGCGCGCAGCCCAAGGCTGCGCACTTCGCAGGGATCCCCCTCAATGAAGAGGATGTCTCCCGGCCGCACCGAACCCTCAAACAGCAGCCAGAGCCCGCTGATGAAGTTGGAGAACACCTCCTTCACGCCGAAGCCCAGGCCCACCGAGAGCCCTCCGGCCACCGTGAGGATTCCGGTGCGGTTGAGGCCGATCTGATCGAGGGTCCAGAGGATGCCAATGGCCACCATCGTGTAGCGGAGCACCAGAGCCGTAGCCCGTCTGCCGGAATCGCTGTCTCCGATCAGTCGCTGCACCAGCCAGGCCAGCCCCGCGGCGGGGGGGCCTGATCCCACCAGCAGGACGTACAACACCACCAGAGCAAAGAAGATCTGGCCCACGGTCATCTCCTCGCCGAACCAGGTCCCCAGAGGAATGAGAGCCAGGTTCTGGACGGAGGCGAACTCCTCGATCAGGATCAGCCCTGCCCCCAGCAGATACAGGGGGCGCAGCACTCCGGTGTCGAGCGCGCGTAACTGCTGGGGCGGCAGGAAGCGCCGTAGACGGCGACGCAGCACCGCAAGGCCAAACCAGCCAGCGATCAGCGCCGTCAACACCAACATCAGCTGATGGGGCCGCCCCAGCAGGGCCAGGCCCAGCACCCACAGCCCAAGCCCCCCCAGCAGCACTAGCTGGCAGGTTCTGCTGCGCTGAGGATGGGCGTTGCGCCAGCCGCTGCTCCTGCCATAGGCGACGAGGGCCAGCAGCAAGCCGATCACCTGCAGGAGCACATCAGGGCGTTCCAGATACCCAAGCCAGGAGGCGATCTGCCGCAGCAACTCGATCATCGCGGCCTGCTTTCTGGGTCGGAACGGAGCGCCTGGACCAGGTCCTCGGCCGCCTGGGAGGCATCGAGGCTGCCATAGAGGAGCTTGGCAAGAATCCCGTTCAGGTCTTGCCGCTTACCCCGGATGGCGATAAGGCTGTCGGTGAGCTCGTGGGCGGCATCGGCCTGCTCCTGGGCTGTGAGCAGGGCGGCCAGGTTGGCCGAGCTGGCCACCGGCAAGGACACCTTGGCGCTGGCCGGCAGCTGGGCCTGGTTGCGGATCGTCAGCGTCCGCTGGATGCGGGCGCTCAGCAGGAACGGCAACATGGCCTCGGCGCCCTGTCGTTGGCGCCCGCTGGAGTTCATTCCCAGAGCCGCCACCCGCACCGAAGAGATCGGCGTGGGTGGTCCGGCCGGTCCTGCTGGCAGGGGGGCCAGCCCCAGGTCCTTCCCCAGATCGAGGCGCAGCCCGTTCACGTCGTAGCTCTTACAGGGAATCCAGTCCAGCTCACCGGAACGCAGTCCCGCCAGCAGCTGCTGCCGGTCGTTCACCAGGGTGATCCGCTCCTGACGATCGGCCGTGCGCAACCATCCCAGCCAGGTGCTGATCCGGCCGGTCTGCTCGGCGGAGAGGGGAGCACCGGTCAGCGCCAGCCGGATGCTCTCGAGGGCGCCCAGGCTGCCCATGGTCCAGGCCCCATCGGCGGTGCTCAGGCTCAGGCCGAAGCGCTTGCCGCGACTGCTCTCGGCCAGCAGCTCCTGCAGCGTGGCGGGGGGGGTGGCGATTCGCCGCCGGTCGAAGCAGGCCAGATGGGGCTGCAGACTCACCGGCAGGGCGAACAACTGGCTCGGTGTGGCCTTGACGTAGGGAATCAGCTCCGGTCTTAGCTGGCTGCTGGTGGGGCTTGGGAACGGCAGCGGGCGGATCAGGCCCTGGCTGTAGAGCCTCTCAGCGGTGCCTCCTTGAACCAGAATTAGGTCAGGGCCCGAGGCCGGCGCGGGTGCGTCGCTTGATCTCCGCGACGATGTGGTCTTCTTCGAAGGCCATCTGCTCCAGGCGCACGCCTGGATGCAGCTCTTGAAAAGAGGCCTCCAGCTCATCCCCAAGCCTCCGGAACTCCCGCTGCAGCTTGGGATCCTGGAGCTCAGCCCGGTCCACACCGAAGGCGATGTAGAGGGTGGTGGCCAGGGGCTGTCCCGGGGCGGTGCTGGTGGGCTGCTCGGGGCTGCTGGTGGTCCGGCAGGCGGCCAGCCCGAACGCCAGCAGCAGGATCCCCATCCACTGGATCGAGCCGGCCTTCGGTCTCCCGCCGCTCGGGCCGGCTCGGTTCACTCCTCGGGGTAGAGCAACCCCGCCAGCTCGTCGGGATCCACGTCGTAGACACGGGCCAGGGTGGTTTCCACGGCGCTGGTCACCACATCGGGCAGAAAGCGCATGGCGTTGAGGGCGTCATCGACGATCTCGTCGGTGAGCAGCGGTTCGCCACCCAGCTTCTCGTCGTTGATCACCGCCATCACCCAGCTCTGGTAGGCGGAGACGAGATCGGTGAACTCGAGCTCCGGGTCGTTCAGATCCAGGGCCATGGGCCTCTCCGCGAGATGTTGCCCCTGCAGTTTGCCCGCTCACCGGCGTTTGCCCCCCTCAGGAGAGCGTCTGCTCACTGGTGAGGATGGGGCGGCATCCGCCCACCAGCCACCCCGTGAGCGATCCCGCCGACCTTCAGGCCACCCTGGTGGATTTCGCCCTGGCCGAGCTGGTGCGCCAGCAGCGGGCGAGCTTCCAGCCGCTGTGGACAACCGAGAGCTGGGCCAAGCTGCTGATCTGGCTGGCGCTGAACTGCGGCTGCAGCGGCGATCAGGCCGGCCTGCAGGTCTTTGCCAGCGCCCTGGGGCCTGCCCTCGGCGGCCGGCTGCGGCGGCTGTTCTTCGGGCGTGAACTGGTGGATCTCGACCTGCAGGTGATGGCCGATCCGGCTGAGCCCCAGGTGCTGGTGCTGCCCCTCGCGCCTGCCGGTGAACCCCTCACCCTCGAGCGTGCCGCCACCGCCCTGGCCCGGCTGGGCCTGCTGGAGCGGGTGGCGGTGGAGCGTGGGCACTGGCGCCGCCTGGAGCAGGCCGTGGCGATTCCCTGGCGCTCCGCCCCTGCAGATCCTGCCCCCGATGACCGCCCATGAACCTGATCGCCACCTACAGCAACAGCGGTTTCACCGCCCTGGCCGATGGGGTGATGGCCTTCTTCGATCGCCGCAGCGATCTGCAGCGCCCGGGAGTGGCCTTCGGGCCTGAATCCGCAAGCCTGCCTGCCAAGGTCTCCACCGACATCAGCCTGGTGGCGATCGACCGCAGCGATCCGGAGGCCTTCGCCCTGGCCGAGGTGATCGTGCGGGGGGTGAACGCCGGCCTCAGCCAGTACCTCAAGGAACGGCCGTTGCTGCGCCAGTGCTGCCCGCGAGCAGAGCCTGTTCGTGAATCCGATCTTCAACCTGCAGCGCTACGCGCCGGGGGAGGGGTTTCGCCAGTGGCACTGCGACTGGACCCTCAGCGATGAGGCCACCGAACCCCACGCCCGTGTGCTGGCCTGGATCCTCTACTGCAACTCCCTCCCGGAGGGGGGCACCGAGTTCCATTGGCAGGGACACCACGAGGAAGCGGAGCGGGGCAAGCTGGCGATTTTCCCCGCCGGGGTGTCGCACATCCACCGGGGTCGGGTGAGCCAGGAGCACAGCAAAACCATCGCCACCGGCTGGATCAATGCCGGCCGGCTCGACGACTACGTCAAGCGGCTGGCGGCCTGAGGCATGGCGTTGCCCAGCACAAACGAGCGCACCCAGCCGCGTTGCACAAAGACCGGCAGCAACACGGCGGGATCCACAGGGACCGCCCCCTGATCCAGCTCGCTGCAGAGCTGGCCAAATTCTGTCCGGGCGGCAAAGCCTTCCAGCAGCCGCCATTCGTCAGGGTCTGGCCTGTCAATCAAGGTTTCAACCCCATCTCTCCAGATGAAGAGATTCACACCCCCCTCATCGAGGTCAATGGTCTCTGAATCGCTGGCGTCGGCTTGATTGGCTTGCCAGATCCGATGCACGGGATACTCGGAATGCATGAGCGCACTCGCTTGGGGCAGCTGGAACACCAACTGCTCCCACTGCCCAGGTGCCACCTGGGCCAGGGCCGTCAGGTCGATGCCGTGCTCATCGTGAGCATTGAACACCCGGTGCCAGTGCCACTCCAGTTGGGCCACATCGGCGAGATAGGGCAATGCGTTGGCAGGCGGGAAGGTCTGAAGGAAGACCGGCAGATCACCGCCGTAATCGCCCAGATCGGGCGAGGTTGAAGCATTCCGGATCACATACGTCTCGGCCAGGCCGCCGAAGAAGGCGTCGCCCACCAGCCGCCGGCAGACGGGATAAATCTCCTGCAGGCAACGGATGAACTTGCCGTTCACACTGTCCTGGTAGGCCGCAATCCCCTGCCGCACGCTGAGGCTGCCGGAGCAATGCAGCTGCGGTTCCAGCGCTTCCAGGCAGGCCGGATCAGCGCCAGGGCTGATCGCCCCATGGAACAGCCGTTGCAGGCGGATCAGGTCGTTGGGAGCTGGCGTTGGCATCGGCACTGCTCGGCTTTGTGGGCTTCGGCCTGGAGCACGTCAAAGCTGGGGATGTCGGTGTCCCATTCGATCAGGGTAGGCAGCGGGCCAAAGCGTTCCAGGGCCTGCTCGTACAGCGCCCACACACCGGGCTGCACCGGCTTTCCATGGGTATCGAAGAGAAAGGATCCCTGCTGCTCATAGCCGGCCAGGTGCATCTCTTTGACGCGATCAATTGGGATTGCGGCCAGATAGTCCATGGGATCAAAGCCGTGATTCATGGCATTGACATAGACATTGTTGACATCCAGCAGCAGGTCACAGTCAGCTTTTTTGGCCAATGCTGCGAGAAACTGCCATTCGCTGAGGTCGTTGCCGGCAAACTGCAGATAGGGCGACAGGTTTTCGATCAGGATCCGCCGTCCCAGGAACTCCTGCACCTGTTGAATGCGATCGGCAACATAAAGGAGAACGGAATCCGTGTAGGGCAGCGGGGCCAGATCGTTGAAGTAGTGGCCGCCGCTCGACACCCAGGCCAGGTGGTCAGACACATACACCGGCTCGATCCGATCGGCCAGGGCTTTCAATCGCTGCAGATAGGTCCAGTTGAGCGCATCGGCGGAGCCAATCGACAGGCCCACCCCATGCAGAGTGACTGGATAGCGCTCCCGGATCGCGGTGAGATGGCGCAGCGGCAGGCCGCCGCCGAGATAGTTGTCTGTGAGCGCCTCAAACCAGGGGATGGCCGGGGTTGTGCTGAGGATGGGGGCGTAATGCTGGGAACGCAGGCCCAGGCCCACGCCGTGGAGAGTCATGGCAGCTGGATGGGTCCTTCTCGATGTCCGCGGACTGGTTGCTGATCGCGATTGATGGGCCTATCGGGCTGGATGGCCTCAACCCGATAGGCACTGGTGCCAGAGGATCAGCTGGCTTTCTTGATTGTTCCGCCAACAATCTTGTTGCAGGTACCTTTGGGCACGTACACCCACTCTTCGGGATCACCGGAGACCTTCGCTTCTCCTGCGCAGCTGTGCTTGCTGGTGCCGCAGTCATTCATGCCCGCCTTGGCGATGCCGGCGCATTTCTCCATGCCGGCTTTGCCCGCGAGGGCTTCACCGGCGGTGGCGCCCACCAGGCCGAGGGCCAGGACGCCTGAGAGGGCGGCGTTCATGGCTGTTTTGGCTGTTGCAGATGTCATGTGTGAAGACCTCCAGCGGGAGGTGGCGAAGTGGCAGTTGTGGGCAGCGCAAGCATCGGGATGATGGCCGACCGTTGGACATACCGACGACGGCGGCGAACGGATTGGCGCCGGCGCACTATTGTGTGGAAGTCCTGACGACGTTTTTGCTCTGAGATTTTGGCTTCAGCCGGGCCAAAGAAACGTGTTGAAGCGTCGCGTCCCCAGGGTGTTTTGATATCCGAGGGTGTTTTTGCTCGACAGGCTCACCACAGCCCCGAGCCGATCAGCCGTTTTGACGCATTGCTGGAATGTCTGGGCTGTGTAGCACTGCACGTCAAGCTGATTGCATCCGCCGGGAGGCACGAGCCCAACCTGAAAAGGCTGGATACTGCAGAAAATCGGCTTGGTGTAGAGCTGGCGAAGGCGATAGAAATCGGCCCGGGTGTAATTGGCAAAAAAGTGATCATCCACCTGGATGCCGTCGCCATGGCGGGCCTCATGCACCAGGTCTGGGATGCTCATCGAGCGGTACTGCGGTGATTGCACCCACACCACAGGCATCAGCCCCTGCTCACGGGCCTCTTGGGCAACGTGCTGTTGAACGGGATCAGCAACGTTCCGGTAATCCAGAAACACCACGCGATAGCGAACCGCGCGCATCTGGGCCAGGGTCTGGGTGATGGTATTGGTTGAGGTGTAAAACCAGATCTGTGGCTTTGACAGCCATGTTCCGTTTGGTGCTGCATCTGCAACCAGGGGCACGAAGGCAAGCCCTGCTGCTGTGAGCTGGCTGGCGATCGCGATCAGCTGTTTAGCGATTCTGCGTACCGACAAGAACCAACTCCCGGCTTGTGTGTTCAGCAGCTCATCCAGTGCTGGGGCTTGAGGCAGGTTGCTGCTTCAACGCTACTGAGCCCCCTTTGAGAGCATGGGCTGATCTTCCCAAAGCCAGCCGTGACCGAGGCCCTGCCCAAGACCTACGACCCGGCCGGCACCGAAGCCCGCTGGCAGGCGGCCTGGGAAGCGGCGGGCGCCTTCCACCCCGATCCCAACGCTCCGGGCGAGCCGTTTCAGCGTGGTGATCCCGCCGCCGAACGTGACAGGCAGCCTGCACATGGGCCACGGCTTCGAGACGGCCCTGATCGACACGATCGTGCGCTTCCAGCGTCTGCAGGGCAGAAACGTGCTGTGCCTGCCCGGCACCGACCACGCCTCGATCGCGGTGCAGTCGATCCTGGAGAAGCAGATCAAGGCGGAAGGCGGCAGCAAGGACGACCTCGGCCGCGACGCCTTCCTGGAGCGGGCCTGGAGCTGGAAGGCCGAGAGCGGCGGCACGATCGTGGGCCAGCTGCGGCGGCTGGGCTATTCGGTGGACTGGCAGCGCGAGCGCTTCACCCTCGACCCGGGCCTGAACAAAGCGGTGGTGGAGGCCTTCGTGCGCCTGCACGAGCAGGGCCTGATCTACCGGGGCGAATACCTGGTGAACTGGTGCCCGGCCTCGGGATCGGCGGTGAGCGATCTGGAGGTGGAGATGAAGGAGCTCGACGGCCACCTCTGGCACTTCCGCTACCCCCTCAGTGGCGGCAGCCCGACCATCTGGTGGTGGCCACCACCCGCCCCGAAACCCTGCTGGGCGACACCGGCGTGGCCGTGCACCCCGACGACCCGCGCTACGCCGCCCTGGTGGGCAGCACGCTCACCCTGCCGCTGGTGGGGCGCGAGATCCCGATCGTGGCCGATGCGCACGTCGATCCGGCCTTCGGCACCGGCTGCGTCAAGGTGACCCCCGCCCACGACCCCAACGACTTCGCCATCGGCGCCCGCCACGGCCTGCCGCTCATCACGGTGATGGCCAAGGACGGCAGCATGAACGCCGCCGCCGGCCGCTTCGCCGGGCTGGATCGCTTCGAGGCGCGCCAGGCGGTGGTGGCGGCGATGGAGGCCGAGGGCTTCCTGGTGAAGGTGGAGCCCCACCGCCACAGCGTGCCCTTTTCGGATCGCGGCAAGGTGCCGGTGGAGCCGCTGCTCTCCACCCAGTGGTTCGCCCGGGCCGAGCCGCTGGCGGCCCGCTGCCGCGAGGCCCTCGATGGCGGCGAACCGCGCTTTGTGCCGCAGCGCTGGGAGAAGGTGTACCGCGACTGGCTCACCGACATCCGCGACTGGTGCATCAGCCGCCAGCTCTGGTGGGGCCACCGCATCCCCGCCTGGTTCGTGGTGAGTGAAACCGGCGGCGTGATCACCGAGGCCACGCCCTATGTGGTGGCCCGCGATGACGCCGAGGCGCGCCGCCAAGCCGAGGACCAGTTCGGTGCGGCGTCCCGCGCCGCCGGGCGGCCGTTGCAGCTGGAGCAGGACCCCGACGTGCTCGACACCTGGTTTTCCAGCGGCCTCTGGCCCTTCTCCACCCTGGGCTGGCCCGATGAGAGCGCCGCCGATCTGGCCACCTGGTATCCCACCAGCGTGCTGGTGACCGGCTTCGACATCATCTTCTTCTGGGTGGCGCGGATGACGATGCTGGCCGGCGCCTTCACCGGCCGCATGCCCTTCGCCGACGTGATGATCCACGGCCTGGTGCGGGATGAGAACAACCGCAAGATGAGCAAATCAGCGGGCAACGGCATCGACCCGCTGCCGCTGATCGAGCGCTACGGCGCCGATGCCCTGCGCTTCGCCCTGGTGCGCGAGGTGGCCGGCGCCGGCCAGGACATCCGCCTCGACTACGACCGCGCCACGGGAAGCTCGGCCACGGTGGAGGGCGCGCGCAACTTTGCCAACAAGCTCTGGAATGCCACCCGCTTCGCGCTGATGAACCTGGGCGGTGAAACCCCTGCTTCCTTGGGTGACCCCGATCCGGTCGCGCTCAGCCTCGCCGACCGCTGGATCCTCTCCCGCCTTGCCCGCGTGAACCAGGACACCGCCGAGCGCTACGCCAGCTATGGCCTGGGCGAAGCGGCCAAGGGGCTCTACGAGTTCGCCTGGAACGAGGTGTGCGACTGGACGATTGAGCTGCTCAAGCGGCGCCTCTATCCCC
>CAVXWZ010000006.1:0-10919 GCA_963765575.1 uncultured cyanobacterium
AGAGGGGCTGGATCTGGCCTGGACCACGCCGCACTGGCTGAGCTGTTGCGCGTGAGCCGCAGGGTGGTGCGCCTCTATCCCGCCCACACGATCGAACGTCAGGCTCGCCGGCACCCCTTCGCTGAGTCACTTCTGGCTGAACTTCCTCCCCGCTGGAGCAGCCGGTTCGCCTCAACCCGCTACGACCAGGGGCATGACGGCCAGACCGAGGTACTTGAACTGCATCGTTGCCCGGGCTGAGCCTGTGCTAATCAGTGGCGTGCGCTCTTCTCTGAGCAGGATGTGGGGGATACTTCTGGCCTAGACGCCACAGCTCATTGCAATGGCGATCCGGCTCCACCGCGCGCAGCCGACAGACAAGATTGAATAGATCCTGAGGCGCCAGCTCACCGTTATCCTGCCAGCTCAGAGCAGCGGTAGGGATTGAGCGGTGCATGGGAGACATCGAAAAAGTAATTAGAAAAAAGTTAGGGAAAAACCTGCGACTTATGAGCCACAGGCGATTGAATCATGTGCGACTGGCGCGGCGTCCTCAGGCTCCAGTCATGAGCTGCTGAGACTGATCAACCAACTGGTTGTGGCGTTGGAGGTAGAGCCAGGGAAGCTCATGAACACGCCACTGGATGATCCGGAGTCTGTCACTCCTGGGACGTAGGCCTCAGGTCCGAACCTGATCCGGGTTAGAGGAGGCTGCGGCGGCAGTGAGCAACTGCTCGGCCAGGTTGTCCGGGTCGGCGATGGCATCGATGCCAGGGCCGGCACTGCCCAGCAACTGGGGATTGGTGCAGAGGTTGTCCAGCAGGCGGGCCAGGAACACATCGTGGTCCTGCAGCATTGCGGGGTCCAGGTGTCCGCGGCGTCCGCCGATGCACCAGTTCAGTGTTCCTGCTGAATCGCTGATCAGCACGGCCGGCCGCTGGGTGAGGGTTTCGTGAACCCGCACCTGATCCCTGCTTCCAAAGAAGGTGTCGGCTTCTTCGCCGGTGCAGCGGATGAGATGAGCGGCCCGTGCCAGAGGCTGGAAGCGACGCAGCACCTCGGCAGTGGGTGGGGACTGGGGCGGCAGGTGCCAGCGTTGGGGTTGCCAGTCCACATCGAGAGCCACCGAGATGCCGCTGGGTAGGGCACGCTCCAGGATCATGCGGAGAACCTGTACGTCGCGGGCATCAATCAGCGCATTGCTGGAGATCAGCAACCAGAAGGACTCCCTGATCTCAGGCAGCAAGGCCTCGGTGATGGCAGCCGGGCTCTGAACGTTGGAGCCTTCGTGCAAGGCCTGAGAGAGATTGAACACCGGGGTGTGAAGTTCGGCCTGAGCCGTGCCGGTGATTGCAGTGCTGGGGGGCATCGTGATTGAAGCGGAGTGAACTGAGTGGCGGGCAGGGGGACCACAGCGCCGGCAATCAGCCCTGCTTCATCACAAACTCATGGAAACGACTGGAAAGATCCTGAAAGAAGTTATCGCTCTGCTGAAGAAGGGTTTCCCAGCTCTCCAGGGTGGCTTGCTGGAGCCCCTCCAACTGGACACGGGCCTGATCACGGGCTTGACGCAATTCGGCAAGCCGCTTCTCGGACTCACCACGAACGCTTTCGGCAGCGCTGTCCAGGTTCTGCTGCATCTGCTCGACCTGCGCGGACCAGGCCTCAATCTGGGCATTCTTCTTGTCGAGGATCGCCTGCCGGAGCTGTTCATTGGCGCGTTGCTGATCCACTTCGCTGTTGGTGGTCGGCATCGGGGTCTGGGTGTTCGTCATGGGTGTTGTTCTGGATGTCAACAACGGATAGGCCCCGGCCTATGGCGGTTCGGAAACCTGCAGGCCAGTGCCAGATCATCACCAGAGGGTGACGGAATTGATGCAATGTGCTTCTGAAATCCAGTCAATCGAGCGCCAACTCGGTCACTGCCACAGCCGGTGGGGTCAGTGCCACAGCCGTTGGCCAGCGCAGGTTGTCGATATGGATCGGAAGCGGACGCTGTATCCGTTATTTCGACCATAACACAGGATGAACAGTTGTCAACACCCTGGGCCGTCAGCAGTGAATCATCGCGATCGACCACTCCAGTTAGGGTCTCCAAGAGCCGTCATGACTGCCTGATGTCTGTCTTCTCTTCGCCCGCAACGCGCTGGCTGACTGCAGGCTTGCTGCTTGTCTCAGCCGTTCTGGCTCTGGCGTTGCCGTTTGTCTCTGCCACCGTGCTCACCATCGTGATCGGCGGAGTGGCAGTGGCCGCAGGGATAGCTCAGGGGGTGAGGATTTTCGGCGAGATTGATTGGAGTGGCAGAGTCTTTCGCCTGCTTTCGGCTCTTCTGTACATCGCCGGCGGGATTGGGATTCTGGCTTTTCCTCTGGCCAGTGAGGTGAGCCTTACCCTGTTCCTCGGCATTCTGCTGGCCTTCCAGGGTGTCATGGAGCTGGCAACTGCCGCTGCGGCCCCAGGACCCGCCCGAGGTTTTGTGCTCGTTGACGGCATCGTCACCAGCTTGCTTGGAGGACTGCTGATCGCCGAGTGGCCCAGTGACAGCCTGTGGGCAGTCGGGACACTGCTTGGGGTGGGCCTGGGAATTTCAGGGATCAACCTGCTCAGCGCTCCGGCCGATCCACGGCAGAATTGAGACGTCGAGCAAGGCCAGAACTGGGCCGGCGATAGGCAAGCAGCTCGGCTTCTCTGATGACCAGCAGGCCATCGCCACAGAGCGCATCGAGAAGAAGAAGCTCTGCAGCGATCCAGCGATAGGAGAGCTTCTGCTTGAGTTGCCCGCCATGCACCGTTTTGTGGAGATCGACCTGATCAGCGACCACAACCCAGATGAGATTGGAGTGGCAACCACCTCCGTGAATGTGCTGGCTGCGATGGCGAATCTGTTCATAGATCACCACCATTGACTTGTGGTATCTCACGGCCTTGGAAGGGCATGACCAGCTGCATTCGAGATACTCTATGAATCTTTGTCTAGCCCTTGGCCCTGATGCAAATCCAGACCCCCCTGCCCTGGGCGCTGCTGCTTTCCTCGCTGATGGTGGCGGCCGCCAGGCCCGCCATGGCAGAAAATCGGGATCCGCAAGGGCCAGGTGCTGAAGTCGTCGCGGCGTCCCTGCACGACGCGGTATCCGCCAGCTCCGGTCCGTGCCCCGAGAAGCCCGTCAAGCCAGAGGATCCTGCGGGCAGGGGGGGGGCGATGCCAAGGCCGTGCCAGAGACCTGTCAGGCGCAGCAACCCCCGTACCCGGAGAACCCTGACCCCGAGCAGGACCCGGCCCCCGAACCTGCCACCTCCCCGGCTGATGCTGGCGCTGCTGCAGCGAGCCTCGGCGCCGCCGCCCAGAACCCGATTGCCAGCCTGATCAGCCTGCCATTTCAGAACAGCACCACCTTCGGGCTCAATCGACCGGGCCTGTTTGACACCCAGAACGGTGGCTTCGGTGATCAGTTCAACTTCAATACTGAAGATCTCGACATCAGGCCCGGCAGGCTCAAGCCTGGGCAGCTACGGCGCACGATCCGCAGGCTGAGGAGCTACGAGGACGAAACCCTGAATGTGCTGAACATTCAGCCGGTGATTCCGATGTCCCTGAACGACAAGTTCACGCTGCTGACGCGCACGATCCTGCCGGTGGTGAGCAAGCCCACCGTGCTCCAGGGCCAGGTGTGGGGGCTCGGCGATCTCAACCCCACCTTCTTCCTGGTGCCCAAATCCAGTGGGCCCTGGACCCTGGGCCTCGGCCCCACCTTTCAGCTCCCCACCGCCACCGATGATGTGCTGGGCACGGGCAAGTGGTCGGCTGGTCCCTCGGCGGTGGCGGTGTACACCAAGGGCCCCTGGGTGGCGGGCGGACTGGTGAGTCAGATCTGGTCTTTTGCCGGAGACAGCGACCGGGGGGATGTGAGCTCCCTGCTGATTCAGCCGTTCATCAACTACAACCTTCCCAAGGGCTGGTTTCTCACCACGGCTCCGATCATCACGGCCAACTGGGAGCGACGCGAGGACCAGTGGACTGTGCCCCTCGGTGCCGGCGTGGGGCGCACCTTCAAGCTGGGCAAGCAACCCGTGGTGCTCACGGGGGAGGTCTACGGATTTCCGATCAAGCCTTCGGGCGCCGGTGATGTGATGGCCCGGCTCACCTTCAAGTTGTTGTTCCCCACCCGCTGACTGGCCCAGGGCTGGCGGTGATCAAGACTCCGCATCTCTGCGGCTGTCGACCAGGGCCTGGAGCCCCGCCTCCAGCGATGGCGAGAGCTGAATCTGCAACCCCTCACCACCCAGGTGCAGATCCCGCTGGGGGAAGGGAACGGTGATGCCGTGCTGCCGCAGCAGCGCCTCGATGCGGAAGTTCAGGTCGCTCACGATCTCGTATTGCCGCCGTGGCTCGCCGGTCCACACCAGCAGGGTGAAGTTGAGCGAGCTGTCGCCGAAGCTGCTGAAGAACACCTGCGGCGGTGGTTTGACCAGCACGCCGGCATTGCCGTGGCAGGCGGCGATCAGGGCCTCGCGCACCGCCGTGGTGTCGGAGCCGTAGGCCACCCCCACCGGCACCTGCAGCCGCGACACCGGGCTGCCATGGCTCCAGTTCACCACCCGCGATTCGAGGAATTCCGAATTGGGCACGATGATCGTCACCCCATCCAGGGTGGTGACCTTGGTGCTGCGCAGGCCGAGGCTGACCACGCTGCCCTGCAGATCGCCGATCTCCACGAAGTCGCCCACCTGGATCGGACGCTCGAAAATGATGATCAGGCCGCTGAGGAAGTTCTTGCTGATCCCCTGCAGCCCGAGGCCCACCCCCACCCCGAGCACGCTGGCGAACAGGGTGAGGGAGGTGAGATCCAGGCCCCAGAGCTGCAGCAGCACCAAGGTGCCCACCACCAGCAGGCCGTAGCGGGCCACGAAGGCCACCGCCTCCTGCCCCCCGGCGCTCATGCCCGTGTAGCGCAGCACCCGTTTGCGCAGCAGGCTCTGCAGCAC
This sequence comes from uncultured cyanobacterium, assembly GCA_963765575.1. Classification (GTDB taxonomy): domain Bacteria; phylum Cyanobacteriota; class Cyanobacteriia; order PCC-6307; family Cyanobiaceae; genus NIES-981. Next base: position 4,964 of record CAVXWZ010000006.1, read on the forward strand.
CCCCACGGCCTGGGTGAGGGCCACGAACAGCAGCACCAGCACCACCACGTCCTGGAGGGAGTAGCTGCGCGCCCCCAGGGGCAGGAACGGCACCGTCAGTAACCCCTCGGCGCCCGCCACCGCGCCGGCACTGAGCCGTCGGCTGGCGGGGAACAGGTTCATCACCGCCGCCGTGGTGCCCACCCACACCCCCGTCTGCAGCAGCAGCAGGGCCACGCGCAGCAGGAAGCGGCTGGAGCGGTCGCTGCGCTCCCCATCCATGGCCAAAGGCGCCAGGGCGCGGGGGAACCGTCGCTGCCACAGGCGCCGCAGCAGCAGGTGCAGGCCCGTGGCCGCCAGCAGGAAGCCCAGCGCCACCGGCAACATGCGCAGCCAGGTGCTCGGGGCTGCGCTCGCGGCGGGCGGTGGCGATGGCCTGCTCGAGCTGGCGCCTCCACAGCTCCGCCTGGTCGCTGGCCTCGAGGCCCTCGGCCACGTCCCGTTCGGTCACCGTCACCAGGGTGCTGCCGTTGAGGCTGAGCACGGGCAGGTTGTTGGTCTGCCGCACCTCCAGCTGCACCGGCTGGCCGGAGGCCACGGCCTCCTCCAGCCGCTCGTTCACGGTGGCGCTGCGCTGCTTGGCGCTGAGGGTGCGCGACGGCCAGAGCTCAAACAGCTTGCGGCCATCCAGCACGATCGCGGCCGAGTCGGAGGCCGGGTTGGTGCCCACCGCCAGCTCCGCCCGGGCCGGGGCCAGCAGAGCCCTGGCCGGCATGCCGCCAACGCCGCCGCCCAGGATTCCGCCCAGCCCGCTGGCGAGCAGCAAGGCCAGCAGGAAGCTGAGCAGCCAGCGACGGCCTGCGGTGGGGCGAGCGCCGGCAGCGGAAGCAGCCAGCCACCTGCGCGCTGTCATGGCATCTCGGCAGTGGTCCCAGGGTAGGAACCGATCCGGCTGCCTCCATGCCGGCCCCATCCATGACAGCCTCAGCGGCAACCGCGACCCGAGGCGATGGATTGGCTCGAGCAGGTGCTGCCCCTGCTGCGCTCCCCCCTGGGCGCCGTGGTCTTCGTGCCCCTCTACGCCCTCTGGGTGACGCTGCTGCTACCGGGGGTCTGGGCCTCAATGCTCGCCGGCGCCCTCTATGGCGTCGGCTGGGGCAGCCTGGTGGTGTTCGTGGGTGCTTGTCTGGGCGCTGAAGCCGCCTTCCTGCTGGGCCGTGGCTGGCTGCGCGACTGGGCCCGCCGGCGTTTGGCGGCGGCACCGAAGCTGCAGACGATCGAGCAGGCCGTGAGTCGTGAGGGGCTGCGGCTGGTGCTGCTCACCCGCCTCTCCCCCGCCTTCCCCTTCAGCCTGCTCAACCTCGCCTATGGGCTCAGTGAGGTGAGCCTGCGTGACTACAGCATCGGTCTGATCGGCATCGTGCCGGGCACGATCCTGTTCTGCGGCCTGGGGGCCCTGGCCGGCGATGTGGCCCGCTTCGGTGAGGTGCTCTCCGGCGAAGCCAACGCTGCCACCTGGACCCTGCGGGTGGTGGGGGTGGCGGCCACCGCGGCCAGCGTGCTGCTGGTGGGCCGGGCGGCACGCCGGGCGCTGGAGCAGCCCGAGAGCCGCTGATCAGGGGTGGGCTGGCCAGGGGTCGTCTTCAGTCCGCAGGGTTCGGCAGCGGCCAGTCGCGGATTGCCGCCGCCAGCACGAACACACCCAGCCACAGCCGGGCCAGGGCGCCGGGCCGCGCCGCCAGTTCGGCGTACTTGGCCCGACCGCAGTCGGTTTTGATCCAGCGGTGCACGGCCGGGGTGGACATGGCGGGATGCGGGGGCGTTGTGTTGCGCTCACTCTGGCGGCCAGGGCCAGCCCCTGCCCCTGCAACACCTTCAGCAGGGCTCCGTTCAGGCGATTGAGATCGGCGATCGAGGCCACCAGAGCCCGCTCCACCAGCTGCCCGATCAGCTGGCCGCCTCTGCCAGCGCGCACCAGCTCCGAATCGTCGGCTGAACAGTGGGAGGGGAGCGCCACAGCCCTTGGTCACAGCGCCCTTGCCTAGCTTTCTGCACGTGATGACCCGTGCGCAAGAGCCATGCCGCCGGTTCCTCCCAGCCAGGCTTGCCCCGACGGCGCGGAGTTGCGGCCCGGGCCGCCCCACGCCGAGGACGGCCAGGCGGTGCTGCGTCAGTTCGGCAGCCAGCCCGACCGCGGCCTGGAGGCCGCCGAGGTGGCCCGCCGGCAGGAGCGCTACGGCTGGAACGCCTTGCCTGAGCTGCCGGGCCCGCCGGCCTGGCTGAAGCTGCTGGTGCAGTTTCACCAGCCCTTGATCTACATCCTGCTGGCGGCGGGACTGATCAAGGCCCTGCTGGGCTCCTGGGCCAACGCCCTGGTGATCTGGGCCGTGGCGCTGATCAATGCCGTGATCGGCGCCGTGCAGGAGGCCAGGGCAGAGGGGGCGATCGCCGCCCTGGCGCGCTCGGTGAGCACGGAATCCACCGTGCTGCGCGATGGCCAGACCTTGCGGATCTCCTCGCGCGACCTGGTGCCGGGGGATGTGGTGCTGCTGGCGGCCGGCGACAAGGTGCCAGCCGACCTGCGCCTGCTTGAGGTGCGCGACCTGCAGATCGACGAGTCGGGCCTCACCGGCGAATCCCTGCCTGTGGCCAAGGAGCTGGCAGCGCTGCCGGCGGACACCCCCCTGGCCGACCGCCGCTGCATGGCGTACGCCGGCAGCTACGTGACCTTCGGCCAGGGCCGGGGTGTGGTGGTGGCCACCGGTGAGGCCAGCGAGATGGGAGCGATCTCCCGCTCCCTGCAGCAGCGGATGTCGCTGAGCACCCCGCTCACCCGCCGCTTCGCCCGCTTCAGCCGGGTGTTGCTCTACGGCATCCTGGCGGTGGCGGCCCTCACCCTGGCCATCGGCCTGGGCCGCGGTCAGCCCTTCGCCGCGGTGTTCGAGGCGGCCGTGGCTCTGGCGGTCAGCGCCATCCCGGAGGGCCTGCCGGCGGTGGTCACGATCACCCTGGCCATCGGCGTGAACCGCATGGCCGCCCGCCACGCCATCATCCGCAAGCTGCCGGCCGTGGAGGCCCTGGGCAGCGCCACGGTGGTGTGCTCCGATAAGACCGGCACCCTCACTGAAAATCAGATGACGGTGCAGGTGGTGGTGGCCGGTGGGGTCAGCTACCGGGTGAGCGGCAGCGGTTACAGCCCCCACGGCGATCTGCTCAACAGTGATGGAGCCGTGCTGGATCCCCTGCCGCCTGCCCTGGAGCAGGTGCTGCGCTGCGGAGTGCTCTGCAACGACTCCCGCCTCAGGCAGCAGCACGGCGCCTGGACCATGGAGGGTGATCCCACCGAGGCCGCCCTGCTGGCGGCAGCCGAGAAAGGCGGTCTCACCCAGACCGGGCTGGAGCCCCCTTTCCCGCGGCTGGATGCGATTCCCTTCGCCTCCGAATACCAGTACATGGCCACCCTCCATGACGGCCAGGAGCGTTCGCTGCAGGTGAAGGGATCGGTGGAGGCGCTGCTGCCGCGCTGCGGCGGCATGCTCGCCGCTGATGGCGCCGTGGTGCCCCTCGAGGCCGAGGCCATTCATCGCCGGGTGGAGGCCCTGGCCGGAGAGGGCCTGCGGCTGATCGCCTTCGCCTCGCGGCCGATGCCCCATCACCGCCACGACCTGCAACGCAGCGACCTGGACGGCGAACTGGTGTTTCTCGGCCTGCAGGGGATGCTCGATCCACCCCGCCCCGAGGCGATCAGCGCCGTGCAGGCCTGCCAGCGGGCCGGCATCTCGGTGCGCATGATCACCGGCGACCACGCCGCCACGGCCACCGCCATCGCCACCCGCATGGGCATCGGCCCGGCCGCTGCCGAGGAGCTGCGGGCCTACACCGGCCAGGACCTGGGGGCCATGGATGCCGCCGCCTTTGCCGCCGCGGCCCGCGATGGTCAGGTGTTCGCCCGGGTGGCGCCGGCCCAGAAGCTGCAGCTGGTGGAGGCGCTGCAGGCCGGCGGCGCCGTGGTGGCGATGACCGGCGATGGCGTCAACGACGCTCCGGCCCTCAAGCAGGCCGATATCGGCATCGCCATGGGCAGAGGGGGCACCGAAGTGGCCCGCGAGGCTGCCGACATGCTCCTCACCGACGACAACTTCGCCTCGATCGAGGCGGCGGTGGAGGAGGGGCGCACGGTGTACCGCAACCTGCGCAAGGCGATCGCCTTCCTGCTGCCGGTGAATGGCGGCGAGTCGATGACGATTCTGATCAGTGCCCTGCTGGCCAGGGATCTGCCGATCCTGGCGCTTCAGGTGCTGTGGCTGAACATGATCAACTCGATCACGATGACCGTGCCGCTGTCGTTCGAGCCCAAGGCCGATGACACCATGGTTCAGCCGCCCCGGGATCCGGGCGAAGCGCTGATCACGCCGCGCCTGCTGCGCCGGATTCTGGTCGTGTCCCTCTACAACTGGGTGCTGATCTTCGGCGTGTTCGAGTGGGTGCGGGGCGGCGGCGGCAGCCTGGAACTGGCCCGCACTGCCGCCATCCAGGCCCTCGTCGCCGCCCGGATCATCTACCTGCTCAGCATCAGCCAGCTGGGCCGCAGCCTGGTAAGGCGTCTGCTGGGCAGGGCCGACGCGGTGGCGCGTGCTCCCCAGCTGTTGCTCGGGATCGGCCTGGCCGTGCTGCTGCAGCTGTTGTTCAGCCAGTGGAAGCCGATGAACAGCCTGTTCAGCACCGTGCCGATCGCCGGCCCGCAGCTCCTGGTCTGTGCTCTGGCCATGGGGGCGATGCTGCCGGTGGCCTGGCTGGCCAACCGGCTCGATCCCGACGCCTAAGCCCCCAGCAGCTCCAGCAGGGCTGCCTCGCTGAGCACCGCCACCCCCAGGCCCTCGGCCTTGCTGAGCTTGCTGCCCGCCTCCTCGCCGGCCACCAGGTAGCTGGTCTTCCTGCTCACGGAGCTGCTCACCTTGCCGCCTGCGGCCTCGATCAACTCCTGGGCCTGGCGGCGGCTGAGGCTGGGCAGGGTGCCCGTGAGCACAAACGTCTGGCCGCTCAGGGGGGAATCAGGGCGCTCCCGGCCTGCCTCGTTTCCGCCCGCCGCGGCGGCCTTGGCGGCCCGTTCCGCCTCGCTGGCGGCCAGGGACAGGCCCTGCTCCCGCAACTCCTCCAACAACGCCTGATTGGCCGGCGTGGCGAACCACTGCTGCAGGCTCTGGGCGATCTCGGCGCCGATGCCGAACACCGCCGTGATCACCTCAGGCTCTGCGGCGGCGGTCGCCGCCAGCTGCGCGGCCGAGGGGAAGGCCCGCGCCAGGGCCTTGGCGTTCACCTCGCCCACGTGGTGGATGCCGAGGCCGTAGAGCTGGCGGTGCCAGGGCTGCCCCTTGGAGGCGGCCAGGGCGGCCACCAGATTGGTGGCCGATTTCTCCCCCATCCGCTCCAGGCTGGCCAGCAGGGCCCCATCCAGGCGGTAGAGATCGGCGATCGAAGCCACCAGGCCCCGGTCCACCAGCTGCTCGATCAGCTTGCTGCCGGCGCCGTCCACATCCAGGGCCCCCTTGCTCACCCAGTGGCGCAGGGCGCCCCGCAGGATGGCCGGACAGCTGGAATTGACGCAGCGGGTGGCCGCCTCGCCCTGCTCCCGCACCAGCTCCGAACCGCAGGCCGGACAGTGGTGGGGCAGCTCCAGCCGCTGGGCCGCCGCCGGCCGCAGCTCGCTCAGCACCCGCACCACCTCGGGGATGATCTCGCCGGCCTTGCGCACCACGATCGTGTCGCCGCCGTGCAGATCCAGCTCAGCGAGGCGATCGGCGTTGTGCAGGGTGGCGCGGTTCACCGTGGTGCCGGCCAGGGGCACGGGCTCGAACTCGGCCACCGGCGTGATCACCCCCGTGCGCCCCACCTGGCAGACCAGGCGCAGCAGCCGGCTGGGGGCCTCCTCGGGGGCGTACTTGAGGGCGATCGCCCAGCGGGGTGCCTTCTGGGTGAA
>CAVXWZ010000007.1:0-11632 GCA_963765575.1 uncultured cyanobacterium
ACGCCTGAGCCCCCAGCAATTCCAGCAGGCCCTGCCTCGCTGAGCACCTCCACCCCCAGGCCCTCCGCCTTGCTGAGCTTGCTCCCCGCTTCTTCCCCCGCCACCACATAGCTGGTCTTCTGCTCACCGAGCTGGTGACTTTGCCGCCGGCGGCCTCGATCAGCTCCTGGGCCTGGCGCCGGCTGAGGTTGGGCAGGGTGCCGGTGAGCACGAAGGTCTGGCTGGCTCAAGGGCTCAGGTCCTCGCCGGCCCGGCCGCGCTGCCGGCCTCTTGCGGCTGCAGGGCCCGCACCGCCTCACTAGCCGCAAGGGAAAACCCCGGTTGTCGAGCGCCGCCAGCAGGGCACGGTTGGCCGGCGTGGCAAACCACTGCCGCAGGCTCTCGGCGATTTCACCGCCGATGCCGAACACCGCAGTGATCGCCTCGGGCCGCTCGGCGCGGCCGCCGCCAGCTCCGCCACCGAAGGAAAGACCCTCGCCAGGGCCTTGGCGTTCACCTCTCCCACATGGTGGATCCCCAGTCCGTAGAGCTGTCGGTGCCACGGCTGCCGCTTCGAGGCGGCCAGGGCGGCCACCAGATTGGTGGCCGATTTCTCCCCCATCCGCTCCAGGCTGGCCAGCAGGGCCCCATCCAGGCGGTAGAGATCGGCGATCGAAGCCACCAGGCCCCGGTCCACCAGCTGCTCGATCAGCTTGCTGCCGGCGCCGTCCACATCCAGGGCACCCTTGCTCACCCAGTGGCGCAGGGCGCCGCGCAGGATCGCCGGACAGCTGCTGTTGACGCAGCGCGTGCGCCGCCTCGCCCTGCTCCCGCACCAGCTCCGAGCCGCACTCCGGGCAGGTGGTGGGGCAGCTGCAGCCGCAGGGCCGCCGCCGGCCGCAGCTCGCTCAGCACCCGCACCACCTCCGGGATGATCTCGCCGGCCTTGCGCACCACGATCGTGTCGCCGGCGTGCAGATCCAGCTCGGCGAGGCGATCGGCGTTGTGCAGGGTGGCGCGGTTCACCGTGGTGCCGGCCAGGGGCACCGGCTCGAACTCGGCCACCGGCGTGATCACCCCCGTGCGCCCCACCTGGCAGACCAGGCGCAGCAGCCGGCTGGGGGCCTCCTCGGGGGCGTACTTGAGGGCGATGGCCCAGCGGGGTGCCTTCTCCCGACGCCTAAGCCCCCAGCAACTCCAGCAGGCGCTGCCTCGCTCGAGCACCGCCACCCCCAGGCCCTCGGCCTTGCTGAGCTTGCTGCCGGCCTCCTCGCCGGCCACCAGGTAGCTGGTCTTCCTGCTCACCGAGCTGCTCACCTTGCCGCCTGCGGCCTCGATCAACTCCTGGGCCTGGCGGCGGCTGAGGCTGGGCAGGGTGCCCGTGAGCACGAAGGTCTGGCCGCTCAGGGGGGAATAGGGCTCCCGGCCTGCCTCGTTTCTGCCCGCCGCGGCGGCCTTGGCGGCCCGTTCCGCCTCGCTGGCGGCCAGGGACAGCCCCTGCTCCCGCAACTCCTCCAACAACGCCTGATTGGCCGGCGTGGCGAACCACTGCTGCAGGCTCTGGGCGATCTCGGCGCCGATGCCGAACACCGCCGTGATCACCTCAGGCTCCTCGGCGGCGGTCGCCGCCAGCTGCGCGGCCGAGGGGAAGGCCCGCGCCAGGGCCTTGGCGTTCACCTCGCCCACGTGGTGGATGCCGAGGCCGTAGAGCTGGCGGTGCCAGGGCTGCTGCCTTGGAGGCGGCCAGGGCCGCCACCAGCTTCTCGGCGCTCCTGGCTCCCATCCGCTCCAGGCTGGCCAGCAGGGCCCCATCCAGGCGGTAGAGATCGGCGATCGAGGCCACCAGGCCCCGGTCCACCAGCTGCTCGATCAGCTTGCTGCCGGCGCCGTCCACATCCAGGGCACCCTTGCCCACCCAGTGGCGCAGGGCGCCGCGCAGGATCGCCGGACAACTGCTGTTGACGCAGCGCGTCGCCGCCTCGCCCTGCTCCCGCACCAGCTCCGAGCCGCACTCCGGGCAGGTGTGGGGCAGCTGCAGCCGCCGGGCCGCCGCCGGCCTGAGCTCGCTCAGCACCCGCACCACCTCCGGGATGATCTCGCCGGCCTTGCGCACCACGATCGTGTCGCCGGCGTGCAGATCCAGCTCGGCCAGGCGGTCGGCGTTGTGCAGGGTGGCGCGGCCCACCGTGGTGCCGGCCAGGGGCACGGGCTCGAACTCCGCCACCGGCGTGATCACCCCCGTGCGGCCCACCTGGCAGCTAGCCGCAGCAGCCGGCTGGGGGCCTCCTCGGCGGCGTACTTGAGGGCGATGGCCCAGCGGGGGGCCTTCTGGGTGAAGCCGGCATCGGCCTGCAGGCGCAGGTCGTTGAGCTTCACCACCACGCCGTCGGTGGCGTAGGGCAGCTGGCGCCGCGCCTCCTCCCAGTACTGGAAAAAGCTTTCCACCGCGGCCAGATCCGCCAGCAGGGCGGCGTTGGGGTTCACCTTGAAGCCGGCGGCCTCCAGCCACTGCAGGCTCTGCCACTGGCTGCGGGGCCGGGGGGGCTCGCCGGCCGCGGGCTGCCAGTCGTTGGGCAGGTGCAGGGTGTAGGCGAAGAAATCCAGGCGCCGGGCCGCCACCACCTGGGGGTCGAGCTGGCGCAGGGTGCCGGCGCAGGCGTTGCGAGGATTGGCGAAGGCGGGCTCGCCCCGCTCCAGGCGCTCGGCGTTGATGGCGGCGAAGGTGGCATCGGGGATCAACGCTTCGCCGCGCACCTCCAGCCAGGCCGGCGGCCGCTCCAGGTGCAGCCGCAGCGGCACGCTCTGGATCGTGCGCACATTGCTGGTGATCTCTTCGCCCCGCTCGCCATCACCGCGGGTGGCGGCCCGCACCAGCAGCCCCTGCTCGTAGCTGAGGGCCAGGGCATTGCCGTCGATCTTCAGCTCCCCCACCATCGCCAGGGCCGGCAGGGGCTCGCCTGCGGCGGGCTGGCGATCGAGCACCTTCAGCAGCCGGGCATACCAGGCCTCCAGCTCGGTGCTGGAGAAGGCGTTGTCGAGGCTGAGCAGGCCGATGCGGTGGGCCACGCTCTCGAAGCCCGCGACCGGGCTACCGCCCACCCGCTGGGTTGGGCTGTCGGGCCGGATCAGCTCGGCGTGGGCGGCCTCCAGCTCCACCAGCTCCCGGTAGAGCCGGTCGTAGACCGCATCCTCCAGCTCCGGCGCATCCAGCACGTAATAGGCATGGGCGGCCTTGCTGAGCAGCCGCCGCAGCTCGGTGGCCCTGGCCACCTGGGCCGCAGGGGCTGGGGAATGGGCCTCGGAGCGTGCCTCGGAGCGTGCCGCGGAGCGGGGGGCGGAGGGGGAGGCCAAGACCGGATGCGGCGAAGGATCAGGCGGCCGGCTTGCGGATCCGGTCGATCCGCCACTGCTCATCGAGCTTCACAAAGGTGAAGTCGAGCGGCAGCTCCTCCTTGGCTTCGGTGAGCAACTTCACGGTGAGGGTCAGCTGGCTGTCCTTGAGGCGCGGCCGGCCGCTCTTGAGGTTGCGGTAGCGATTCAGCTTCAGGCCCGCCAGGAAGCCGATGAACTGCTTGCGGGTGACATGGGTGCGGTAGTTCTTGGTGGTGAGCAGATAGGCGCCATCCAGCTGGCCGTTGGCCACCTGGGTGAAGAACTGCTTGAGCAGCGGGTTGATGCCGCGGGCGCTGAGCACCAGCCTCACCGCCGAGATCGTCCAGTAGAGGAGCAGGGCCCCGGCGCCGGCCAGCAGAACCTTGGTGCCGATGGTGCTGATCAGACCCCAATCCATTGAGCGGTCCAGCTGTGTTGAATGGCCCCAGAGTCTGACTGACCAGCCCTCCCCCCAGCGCCTGGCGTGCCGCTCGAACCCCTGCTGCCGCTGTTCCACCGGCTCAACCGCGAGCATTTCGACGGTTGTCTGGCGCCCGGCGGCCAGTCGCTGGCGAGCGTGCGCTGGAGTGACGGGCGCCTGCGCCGCAGTGCCGGCCTCTACCGGCGCGGGCGTGATCCCGCCGGCCAGCGCTTCTGCGAGATCGTGCTTTCCCGGCCGTTGCTGGAGCCGCTGCCCCAGGAGGCCCTGCTCTCCACCCTCTGCCACGAGATGATCCACGTCTGGGTGGATCGGGTGCTGGCGGCCCGCGAGGTGCACGGCCCCCACTTCCGTGCCCGCATGGCGGCGATCAACGCCGCCCAGAGCGGGTTCGTGGTCAGCGTGCGCCACCGCTATCCCCTGCCCGTCGAGGCGGCCAGTGGCAGCCGCTGGATCGCCCGCTGCCCCCGTTGCGGGGTCAGCGCCCCCTACCGGCGCCGCGTCCGCGGCCTGGCCTGCCGGGCCTGCTGTGAACGGCACCACGGCGGCCACTGGGACCCCAGCTGTCTGCTGGAGTTCGTGGCGGCGGCCTAGGTTCGCCGCACCCGAGTGCGGCCGTGAGCGTCTTTCTCTGGACCCTGCAGTGGTCCGGCGTGGCCATTGCCGTGGTGGGCCTTCTGCGGGAGCGCCGCCTGTCCCTGAGGCGCCGGTAGCGTTGGGGGATGCCCGATCGCCGCTCCGATCCCCAGCGTTCCCCCCCGACCCGATGGAGCAGGGCTTCGACCGCCTGGTGAGCGCCGGCAGGCAGCTGGTGGATGGGGTGTCCGGTGCCCGCCCCGGCACCCGCTCGTCCACCCGCCCAGCCCAGCGCTCGGCCCGCCCCGGGGAGCGGGCCGGTGGCCCCCGCCCGCGCCTCGGGGAGCTGGGCCGCTGGGTGGAAGACAAGCTCGATTGGATCCTTGAGGACGAGGACGACTGGCGGGAGCCCTGGCAGGAGCCCCGCCCCGGGCGGCAGGCGCCATCCGGGCGTCCGAGCGTGTCACTGCGGCCGCAGCGGGACGACCCGCCGGAGCCGCCGGCAGCCCGCACGCCAATGCCCGCAGCGTCGGCGCGCCGGCGGCCCCTGGAGGCCATCTCCCGCCGCGACCAGCGCCGGCCTGCCGCTGAGCCGGCTCAATCCCGCCAGTCCGAGGCCGACGCCTGGCCCGATGACACCAGCTTCGCCCGCCCCCGCTGGCAGCGTCCCCTGAGTGATCCCAGCCGGGCCCCCGATCTCAGCGCCGCTGCGGCCCGCAACGCCGCTGCCCGCCAGCAGGAGGCGGCGCGGCCCCTGCCCCGTTCCAGTCGCCGCCGACCCGGCTGATTACGCTGAGGCCTTCTGAACAGGGTCCATGAGCAGCCTGGTGGTGGTGGGTTTCCCGAAGGTGACTGAGGCCGAGGAGGTGCGTCGGCAACTGGCGGGCATCCAGAAAGAGCGGCTGATCGCCCTCGAGGATGCGGTGGTGGTGGAACACGACGGTGACGGCCAGGTGCACCTGCGCCAGGCGGTCAACCTCACCACCGCCGGCGCCCTGGGCGGTGGCTTCTGGGGCACGCTCGTGGGTCTGCTGTTCCTCAACCCCCTGCTCGGTGCCGCCGTCGGCGCGGGCGTGGGTGCCGCCTCCGGGTCGCTCTCCGACATCGGCATCGACGACACCTTCATGCGCGAACTGGGTGAAACCCTGCCCCGCGGCAGTGCGGCCCTCTGCCTGTTGATCCGTGAAGCCACCGCCGACCGGGTGATCGAGCGCCTGCGGGTGCATGCGCCCCACGCCAAGTTGCTGCGCAGCAACCTCAGCCACACCGACGAGGATCAGCTGCGCACCCTGCTGGAGGACGCCGCCCGGCAGGCCGAGGCCCTGCGGCTCTCCTGAGCCAGCTGCAGGGCACGGCCGCATGCCTTGCAGGCGGCCCAGGTCGGTGAGGCTGAGCCAGTCAGCCTTGGGGTCAGCCCGGGGGTGAGGTTGGGGAGTCGCTGGGGCCTTCATGGTGTTGCGCGGCCGGCCCCAGCCACTGCTCGAGGTCTGGAGAGAACACCTCCCGGATCACCGTCAGCGGCTGACCGCCGCGGAAAAAGCGGTAGTGGCGACTCCAGAAGGGGCCGCCGTGGCCGAAGCGGTTCACCAGCCAGGGGGCCTGCACCAGGGCCAGGCCATCCACCTCCCGGAACAGTTCGGCCCGGTTGCTGGTGAGGCTGTTCCAGATGGGCTGATCGCGCTGGCGCAGGTGGGCATCAGCCTGGCCCTGGTTCCACCAGCTCTCGGCCCAGGCCAGGGTGTGGTCGCCGCAGCGCAGCCACACCTGACGGCGCAGCAGGGGCAGGGCCAGTTCGGCCACCTCGGCCGGGGGACGGGCGCCGTCCTGGTGGGGCTGCGCCTGGGGGGTCATGGCGATCAGCTCAATGCGCACCGGCAGGCCGGTGAGCGACTCCAGGTGGCGGGTGGGGCTGCCGTCGCCGAGCAGCAGCAGCCTCCAGGGGCCACTGAGGACCTGGGCCAGGGTCTGCAGATCACCCTCCCCGAGCTGCCGCTCCCACAGGGCCGCAGGCGACGGGGTGGGCACGGGGCTCGGGGACAGGCTGAGGCCCGTGGCCGTCATGGCTGGCTGCTGGCGATCACGGCTCAGCGTAGAAACCAGCCCCAGGGCACCGGGATCAGGAGCCGTTGCTGATGCTGATGCGGAGCTGCTGGCCGTTGCGCTCGATCACCGCCGCATCGCCGCTGGCAGCGGCCAGGCGCCAGCCGCTGTTGCCGATCGACTCGCCGATCGCTGCGCTGGTGGAGCTGCCGCCCACCTGGAAGATGGCGGATCCGCCCTGACCGGGCACCTGCACCACCCCCACCAGCTGGGGCAGGCTGGGGTCAGCCGGCGCCGGTGTCGCCCTCGACGCTGAGGGGCCTGTGCCGGTGGCGGCCGCCGGGGCGGGCCTGGAAACCTGACCACTCATCGGCACCTTGAGCACGTTGGCGGCCGGAGCGCTGCTGGCCGGCAGGGTGGCCAGCTCCTCCATCCATGGCTCCAAGGGCGGTGGCGGCAGTGCGTCGCCGTCACTGCTCAGGGTTGGGGCCTGGCTGGGCTGGAGGCCCGCCACGATGGTGGTGTCCGCGACTGGGGCCGGCATGGTGGCCGGGCCCATGGCGCGCAGGCGTTCCACCAGCAGCAAGTTGCGTTCCTGCCGCAGGGCCTGCTGGCTCTGACCCCAGAGGCCCAGGCCCACCAGCACGCTGCCGGCCAGGGTGGTGACCGTGAGCCCCACGGCGGCGATCACCAGGGTCGACTGATGCTGGAGGCTGCTGCTCCAGGCGCTCCCCACCGTGCCCCTGGCCCGGGCCACCGCGGAGCGCCGCTGGCTGGGGAGGGTGGTGGCGCCGCGGCGGGTCGACGCTGGTTGCGGCCGCGGGCCGAACGCCGGAGCTGCGGCATTGGCGGGGGTGTCACACACCTCCACCTCGATCGGCGCCTCCGGGGAGAACACCCGGTTGAGCACCTGCTCGGCGCGGAGTTCCCAATAGGCCCGCGACGTGGGGATGGCGCGCACGGACGGCATGGCCCAACGACGGGAAATTTGCCAGTCAACGTACTGGCAGTTCCGAGATTTGACGAGATTGTTGTGGCGGAATGGCTCAGAGGCTGTAGCCGAGGTCTGCTGCCAGTCCAGCGCATGACCGCCGCACCCGGGCGATCTCCGCAGCGTTGAGGTGCTGGCGGTAGCCGCCGCTGTTGTCGAACAGTGGTTGATTGATCTGGCGGTTGCGGTGGTCCACATGGCTCACCCCCGCCAGTTCACCCTCCCCGCGGGCGGCTGGGGCCTGCTCCCCGCCCCTGCCGCCATACCAGCTCACCGGTTGCTGGTGGTAGGTCAGCTGTTGCTCCTCAAAGTCCAGCTCCAGAAAGCCCATCACCTGCTCCAGGCAGGCCTGGGGGTTCTGCACCAGCTGCTCGTAGCGCACCAGATGCACCCGGGGATGGCCCCGCCAGCGCAGCACCCGGCGGTTGTCCTGCTGCCAGCGACGCAGGCTTTTCCCCAGCCGCCCGTAGCGCCGCTTCAGGGAGGCCACCGTGTCGAGCGGATGGCGGCAGATCAGCAGGATCCGCGAGCAGGGGGCGGCGCCGAGGATGAAGCCGAGGTGGCGCACATGCTTGGGCGTCTTCTCCACCCAGCAATCGCTGCCCGCGTCCCCGCTGGCCCGCCAGAACTGCTCCAGGGCGAGGCGATAGCGGCCGTAGCTCTCCTTCTTGGCCACGCCGGTTTCGCCGGCGATCGCATGCACCCGCGAGTGGGCCCCCACCAGGCGGGTGAGGATCGAGGTGCCGGAGTGGCCGCAGCCGCAGACATGGATGCTGCCCCGCAGGGGTTCACGCCAGAGCCTGTGCATCGTTGCCGTCTCCTTCAGGTCCAGTGCCGGTCGATCCAGGGCACCGGCATCACGAAACGGCGCAGCCCGCCCCAGTCGCGCTGGCTGAGCAGCCGCCTCAGGTGGGCCCGCCGGCCGGCGTAGGCGGGCGAATCGGCTTTCCATCGCCCGAGCCGCACATCGGCGGGGTTGGGCCCCCCGGGGAAGGTGATGATGCGGCTGCCCGCCGGCAACCGGGCCGGCCGCAGGTAGCGCAGCGGCAGCGGCCCCAGGCAGTGGAGCCGGAAATGGCGGGTCCAGCCCCGGGGCCAGAACTGCAGCTGCCGTTGCAGGCAGGCGGTCACGTAGTGCTGCTCGTAGCCGAAGCGGTCGGCGAGGCCCTGGGGATCGCGGCGGAAGCGCTCCAGGATCTGCGGATGGGAGCCGATGCGGAAGCGGAACACCGAGGTCTGGCCCAGGCCACTGAGGGGACGTGACCAGTTGCGCTCCAGGATCACAGCAGCGGGCGGGCCGAAGCTGAAGTAAGGATCGAGATCGGCCACGATCACCGAATCCAGGTCCACGAACAGGGCTGTTCCTTGCAATCCCCCCGGCAAAGGCCCCCAGAGGGCGAGCTTGCGCCATTTGCCGCGGGTGCGCTGGGGCTCCTCGCAGCCCAGCTCGGGCAGCGGCAGCACGCGGATCGAGGCATCCAGGCCGCTGCCGTCCTCGGTGAAGCACACCAGCTGGAACGGCGGCGTGAGGTGGCGGGCCAGCATCCGCTGCAGCCGGTTGACATAGTCGGGCCCGTATTTTGTGCCCCACTTGATGCACAGAACCAGCTTCATCAATACCGGAGCGCCTGGATTTCCCGGGCGCAGATCAGTCGAATGCGCTGCTGGCTGGCCGCATCGAGCACCTCTTGCCAGGGGCGCTTGTCGTGGCGGTGTTGCCCCTTGGGCCGCTGGGTTGGCAGTTCCAGCGGGCGCTCCAGCCCCAGGCGCCGGGACAGCGCCAGCAGGTCAGCAGCCAGTGATTCGTAGCGCAGCATCACATCGGTGATCAGTGTGTCGTTGATGCTGTAGATGTCCCAGTTGGAGAGTTCGCCGGGGGGGCAGCTCTTGATATAGGCGTTGATGGGCAGGGGCTGGCTCTGTTTGCGGGAGCGCCAGTAGTAGCTGCTGATCGCCTTGTCGAAGGGATTGCGTTCCACACTGATCTTCAGATAGGCGTCCCAGGTGGGAGCAGGCAGCTGGGCCTTGATCTGGGCGGCCGGAATATGATTGTAGAAGCGCTTCTTCAGCCTGGCCCGGCTTACCAGACGCACCAGGTCTGGGGCGGAGTAGTGGTGCAGCGGAGTGCGGAAGTTGCGCGGCCCCGGGAAGCCCAGCCGGCGGCTGAGGTGCTCGTCGTCGCGGGAGATGGGGGTGATCACATCGCCTGGGGCCATCAGCGACCGCAGGGCGATTTCGATGGCGGTGCCCGCCGTTTTCTGGGTTTTGAGGAAGATGAAGCGGTGGTGATGGCAGATCAGCATGGGGCGCCCTGACCCTGGCGCCGTTTGGCCAGCTCCAGCCAGAGCATCAGGGCCGTGACATCCGCGGGGCTCACCCCCGCCAGCCGGCCCGCCTGGCCGAGGCTCACCGGGCGCACCGCCGCCAGCTTCTCGCGCGCTTCATGGGACAGGGTGGCGATGGTGGCATAGTCGAGATCGGCGGGAATCGGCCGGTGTTCCTCCCGCTTGACGCGCTCGATCTGCTGCTCCTGGCGGGCCAGGTAGCCGCTGTATTTGATGTCGATCTCGGCCCCTTCGCGCACATCGGCGGGCAGGGTCCCATCGGCCAGGCCATGGCCCACCAGGTCGGCGGCGTGGAAGCCCGGCCGGCGCAGCAGTTCCGCCAGGGTGATGGAGCCCTTGATGGGGGCTCCGGTGTGCTCTTCCACCGCGGCAGCAGCGGCGTCACTGGCCTTCAAGCGCACGGTCTCCAGTCGCCGCTTCTCGGCGCTGATCGCCTCCTGCTTGGCCGCGTAGATTCCCCAGCGGCGCCCGTCGATCAGGCCCAGCTCCCGGCCCAGGGGGGTGAGCCGGCGGTCGGCGTTGTCGCCGCGCAGCACCAGCCGGTATTCGCTGCGGCTGGTGAGCACCCGGTAGGGCTCGCGCAGATCCTTGCTGATCAGGTCGTCGACCATCGTGCCGATGTAGCTGCCCTCGCGGGGGAAGTGCACCGGCTCCTGGCCCCGCACCAGTCGGGCGGCGTTGAGGCCCGCCACCAGGCCCTGGGCGGCGGCCTCCTCGTAGCCGGTGGTGCCGTTGAGCTGGCCGGCGCTGAACAGCCCGGCGACCCGCTTGGTTTCCAGGGAGGGTTTGAGCTGGGTGGCGGGCAGGATGTCGTAGTCCACGGCGTAGGCGGGCCGCAGCATCACGCACTGCTCCAGGCCGGGCAGGGTGCGCGGAGCAGCTCCAGCTGCAGCCGCTCCGGCAGACCGGTGGAGAAGCCCTGCACGTAGATCTCGGGGGTGTCGCGGCCTTCGGGCTCCAGGAAGATCTGGTGGCTCGGCTTGTCGGCGAAGCGCACGATCTTGTCCTCGATCGAGGGGCAGTAGCGCGGTCCCTTGCTGTCGATGAAGCCGCCGTAGATCGGCGTGAGGTGCAGGTTGTCGCGGATCAGCTGGTGGGTGGCGGCGGTGGTGCGGGTGATGTGGCCAGTTCATCTGCTCCCCGCTCACCCAGGCGGCGGGATCGAAGGAGAAGAAGCGATCGGCGGCATCGCTGGGCTGCTCCTCGAGCTGATCGAGGGCGATGCTGCGCCGGTCCACCCGCGCCGGAGTGCCGGTTTTCAGCCGATCGGTGCCGAAGCCCAGCCGCTGCAGCGCTTCGGTGAGGCCTTCACAGGCCTGCTCGCCGGCGCGGCCGGCCGCCATGCTCCGGCTGCCCACCCAGATCCGGCCCCCCAGGAAGGTGCCGGTGGTGAGCGCCACGGCCGCGCCCCATAGACACTGCCGAAGTAGGTGTGCACGCCGGTGATGCGGGCCGCCGGCCCCTGGGCCGGATCCCAGCCGGGGCCGCCGCCGTCGGCCGCACCCTCGATCTCCAGCCCGGTCACCATCGCCTCGCGCAGGGCCAGGTTGGGGGTGTGCTGCAGCAGTTGCAGCATCTGGCGGGCGTAGTGGCGCTTGTCGGTCTGGGCGCGCAGGGCCCACACGGCCGGGCCGCGGCTGGCGTTGAGCACCCGCTTCTGCAGGGCGGTGGCATCGGCCAGGCGGCCGATCACGCCGCCGAGGGCATCCACCTCATGCACCAGCTGGCTCTTGGCCGGACCGCCCACCGCCGGGTTGCAGGGCTGCCAGGCGATGCGGTCGAGGTTGAGGGTGAACAGGGCCGTCTGCAGCCCCAGCCGGGCCGCCGTGATGGCGGCCTCACAGCCGGCAGTGGCCGCCGCCCACCACGATCACGTCGAAGCATTCGCTG
>CAVXWZ010000008.1:0-376417 GCA_963765575.1 uncultured cyanobacterium
CTTGTCGATCTCCAGGATCCCTGCGGATCAGCCGTGGGCCTCCTGTCCAGACTTCAGTTGATACCGCCGTCGCGGACCTCTTCCCTTGCCCCGGCACCATGCCCTTCGCGCTGAATTTCGTCCACCCGGTGCTGATGTGGGTGCTGCTGGGCCTGATGCTCTACTCGGGCTACCTCGGCTACAAGGCCAGTTTGATCCGCAAGGTAGGCGCCGAGGAACGCAAGGCGATGGTTCCCCTGCACTACGGCCAGCGGCACGCCCAACTCGGTGCGGTGATCCTGGGCCTCACCCTGCTGGGCGCCGCCGGGGGGATGGCTGTCACCTTCCTCAAGAACGGCAAGCTGATCATCGGCCCCCACCTGTTCGTCGGCCTGACTGTTGCCGTGCTGGTGATCGCCACGGCCTCCCTGGGACCTTCCCTCCAGAAGGGCAAGGACTGGGCGCGGGGCCTGCACGTGGCCATCAACGGGGGAGTGCTGCTGCTGTTCGGCTGGCAGGCCTACACGGGCATCGCCATCGTCCAGAAGCTGCTGAGTTCAGCGGCATCACCAACGTCCCTTGGCACCTGATCCGATGACGTTCACCACTCCGCTCAAGCGGCTGGCACGGCTGGCCCTCTCCACCTTGCTCCTGATGCTGGTCGGCGTTGGGCTGTTGACGGCTCGGCCGGGTACCGCCCTGGCGGCAGAGGCCTCGCCGCCGGTCGATTCGGCAGCACTCTCCAAGGCCGTTGTGGCGATGGAGCAGCTCGATCAGATGCGCATCTCCCTGGCCTCCACCCTCGAGGGCCGCACCGAGGAGCCCACCATCGAAACGATGAAGGAGGTGTGCAAGCCCGTAGGCATGCGGGCCATCGCCATCGGCAAGGAAAACGGCTGGCAGGTGCGCCAGGTGGCCAGCAAGTACCGCAACCCCGACCATGCCCCCGCCAACGCTCAGGAGCGCCAGGTGATCGATCTGTTCAGTCGACACCCTGAGATCAACGGGCTCTGGGAGCCGGCCGTGGCGGAACAGGGCGCCGGCCTGAACTACTACCGCCGCATCAACGTGGAGCCAAGCTGCCTGGCCTGCCACGGCACAAAGGCCAGTCGGCCGGCTTTCATCAAAGACAACTACCCCGATGACAAGGCCTTCGACTTCAAGGTGGGTGACTTGCGGGGAATGTATGCCGTGCACCTGCCGGAGGTTCAGGCCGCTCTCGCCGCCGCAGCTGGCTGAGCCACGCCAGCTGAAGGATCTGCCGACTGTCTGCCGGAATCGGCATAAGCAATTTGGAGGCCAAGCATCATGTCCCTCAGTCCCTCGCTCCGATCCAGCGACGAGCTCCCCAGCCTGGGACGTCGCCAGTTCATGAATCTGCTCACCTTCGGTGCCGTCACCGGGGTGGCACTCGGCGCCCTCTACCCGGTTGTGCGCTATTTCATCCCACCACGGGAGGCCGGCTCATCGGGTGGTGCCGTTGCCCTCGACGACCTCGGCATTCCGATCGTGGCCAGCGGCTGGCTGGCCAGCCACCCCGAAGGCGACCGCAGCCTGGTGCAGGGCCTCAAGGGAGATCCCACCTATCTGATCATCGAAGGGGAGGGCGCCATCGGTGCCATCGGCCTCAACGCGATCTGCACCCATCTGGGCTGCGTGGTCCCCTGGAACAGCGGCGAGAACAAGTTCATCTGTCCCTGCCACGGCAGTCAGTACGGCCCTGAAGGGGCCGTGGTCCGCGGTCCCGCCCCGCTGCCCCTGGCCCTGGCCCATGTGGCTGTCGAAGGCGAACGGGTGCTGCTCAGCCCCTGGAATAAGACCGATCCCCGCACCGGTGAGCAACCCTGGTGGAGTTGAGCGGAACGGCCACTCGTTCGGATCCAGCCCCTCAGGAAGGTTCCACGGATGGGCAGCGATAGGTCCGGTTGAAATTGGCGAAGTCGAAGCTCTGCCCCTCCCCATTTTCGTCCTGCATCATGTCCACGAAGCCCTGACCGAACAACACCTGGGAAGCGGGGTAGTTGTGATGAGCATGAATCGGCCGCTCCAGGGTTTCGTCAATGCCACTGAACGAAACCACGATGTCGGCACCGCTGGCGGCCAGCTCAGCGGGGGTGCGTCCATGCAGAGGGCTGTGCTCATCGATGGGATGCATCGCCGTCCAACTGAGCAGAAACAGGGGTGAACGATCGCGCTTCAATGTCAGTGGGTGCAGGCGGCGCATGCGATGTCCCTCAACGGTGCGCTCATTGACGGCGAGATAGGCCTGAATCCTGGCCTCGAGAATCGTCTTGCGGCGTTCATTGGCGACCCGGAACATCAAGGTGGGCACCCCGTCGTAATCGTGCACCGTGACCGCATCCGAGAACAGGATCCGCGCCGTCGAGCGAGAAAAGCGACTGAAGGCCATCCCTGTCATCAGGGCGATCACGATCAAGCCCACCAGCGACTCGACGGTGACGATCAGATTGGTGAACAGGCTGGCCGGATGAAGGGCTCCGAAGCCGATCGAGCCCAGAGCCTGCACGCTGAAGAAGAAGGCTTCAGCAAAGCTGGTGGTGGCCCCAGCCACCCCGGCGATGCCATGGGGGTCCACCCAGTACAGGAGGCTGAAGACCAGGTTGAGCAGCAGATACACCGCAGCGATCAGCCCGAAGAAGATCGGCCAGGGCACCGCCAGCATCAGGTGATTGGGGTGGCGCCAGTGGCGGATCCAGTCGGCTGGATTCACCGCCGAGAAGATGCCTCCGTGCTTCTGCAGTCGCACAGGAGGGGCAGACGGACTCCCGGCGGCAGGCTGCTTCCATGGCACCATCAGCCGCACCCTCTGCACCTCGGCACAGCCTATCCTCTTATGCGTGCCTACGCATGAACTTTTGTATGGCAGGGCACCGTTTCGCGCTGGTCTATGCCTAGAAAGAGGGAGATCGGAGCTGGCAGATGGCCGAACCAGCCTCCATCGGCCACTGCCACCACCAGATTCTGATCGTGGGCGGTGGCTCCGGCGGCATCACCGTCGCCGCTCAATTGCTGCGCGCCCGTCCCGGCCTGGATGTGGCGATCCTGGAGCCCGCCGGCGTTCACGAGTACCAGTCCGGCTGGATCCTGGCCGGCGCCGGTCTGCTCCCCTACGGGCAGACCCACCGGCCCGAGGCCGCCCTGATCCCGGCAGGTGCCACCTGGATTCAGGGCAGCGCTGCCAGCTTCGAGCCGGAGGCCACCGGCTGATCACCGCGGCCGGTGCATCCATCAGCTACGACGTGCTGGTGGTGGCCATCGGTCTCCAGCTCAACTGGAACCGGATCAAGGGCTTGCCGGAGGCCCTCGGTAGCCATGGCATCGTCAGCAACTACTCCCACGCCCACATCCCCCGCCACCTGGGAGGCGATCCGCCTTTTCCATGGCGGCACGGCCTTCTTCACCCATCCCGCCACACCGATCAAGTGCGGTGGCGCCCCCAGAAGGTGATGTACCTGGCGGACGACGTTTTTCAGGCCACCAGCGGCGTAGGGGTGAACACGCACGTGATCTTCTGCAGCGCCCGGGCTCAGCTGTATCCCGTCAAGGCCTACAACGCCACCGTCGAGCGCATCGTGGCGCGGCGTGGCATCGAAGACCGGCTGCTCCACAACCTGAGTCGAGGTGCGCCCCGAGGAGCAGGTGGCGGTCTTCGAGGTCAGATCGGAAGGCAAGGAACCGGCAGCGAGAGGAGATCCGTTTCGATCTGCTGCATGTGGTGCCGCCGATGGCGGCGCCGGAGGTGGTGGCTCCCAGCCCCCTGGCGACGGGGGACCCGGAGGCTGGGTGGAGGTGGACCGGTCACCAGCCAGCACAAGCGCTTCGCCGAATGTGTTCGCCCTCGGCGATGTGAGCTCCCTGCCCACGGCCAAGAAGCCGGCCGCCGTCCGGGTCGGCGCCGGTGCTGGTCGGCCAACCTGCTGGCCCAGCTGGATGGACGCCCGCTTGCGGCCCACTACGACGGCTACACCGTCTGCCCGCTGATCACCGGCTTCGACAACGTGGTGATGGCGGAGTTCGACTATACCTCCAGCCGGTGAGCTCCTTCCTGGTGGATCCCACCCAGGAGCGCTGGAGCATGTTTCTGGTGGAAACGCGGGTGTTCCCGTGGGTGTACTGGCACCGGGTGCTCAAGGGCCGTCTGCACGAGAGCCGCTTCCTGAAGCCGCTGGCGCCGTTGGTGCGCGCGTTGGGGCTGGCGTTCAAGCAGCCGTGATCACACCGCCTGCAGTTGGCTGAGCTGCTGCTCCAACCGCTGCTTGAGCCGACGTTGCACCAGGTTGCAGAGGTCCTCCACAAGGGGATCAGCCACCGCGTAGATCAGCCGTGTGCCGTCCCGCTCACAGGCCACCAGGCCGGCGCGCTGCAGCTGGCCCAGCTGGCGGCTGATGTGGGACTGGCTGAATCCGGTGGCCTCGATCAGGGATGCCACATCCATGGTGCCGCCGTGCTTGAGCTGACAGAGCAACTGCAGGCGGGCCGGCTCGCTCAGCAGGCGGAAGAAGGCGCTGAGTTCATCGAGGAGCTGGGGACTGGGCAGGGACTGGGGCTGTGGCTGGGTCCGGCGCATGGACGGGCTTATGTCGATACACGCATTATGCATGAAGTGCGCATGGCGGGGGGCTGGGGCGCGCAGCGACCCGGACAACCGAGATCGCTTTAATGCCCATAATGCGGCTATGCTCATACAAGTTCGTGATCGATCACCCGTGGCCGTCGCTCCCGCACCCGCCCTGTCCCTCTCTGCCGCCGCCGGCGGTGGTTCCCTGCTCTTCCGCCAGCTGTTCGACGGCGACACCGGCACCTTCACGTATCTGCTGGCTGATGTGCCCAGCCGCAAGGGGGTGATCATCGACACGGTCTACGAGCAGCACGGCCGCGATCTCGCCCTGATCCGCGAACTGGGCATCGATCTGGTGGCGTCAATCGACACCCATGCCCATGCCGACCACGTGACAGGGAGCTGGCTGATGCACGAGGCCACCGGCTGTGCCATCGGCCTGGCCGCCGCCGCCCGCGCCGAGAACGTCACCCTGCCGCTGCGGCCACGGCGATCGCGTTGCCTTCGGCAGCCGCACCCTGGAGGTGCGCGCCACCCCAGGTCACACCGACGGCTGCATCAGCTTCGTGCTTGATGACCAGTCGATGGCCTTCACTGGCGATGCGCTGCTGGTTCGCGGCTGCGGCCGTTGCGACTTCCAGCAGGGCAACGCCCACACCCTCTGGAACTCCATCACCGAGCAGACTGCTGACGCTGCCCGAGTCCTGCATGCTCTATCCCGGCCACGACTACACCGGTCGGAGTGTCACCTCAGTGGCCGAAGAGAAGGCCTTCAACGCAAGGCTGGGCGGCAACGCCAGCGAGCGGGATTTCGTGGGCCACATGGAGAACATGAAGCTCCCCCATCCCCACAAGATCGCCGAGGCCCTTCCCGGCAACATGCGCTCCGGCAAGCCTCGCGAGGAGGCACAGCTCCCCGCCTGGGCGCCCCTGGCCCGCAGCTATGCCGGCCTACCTGAACTGACCCCAGCCTGGGTGGTTGCCCATCAGGGCGAGGTCACCGTGCTCGACGTGCGCTCCGCGGAGGAATTCAACGGACCCGACGGGCGAGTGGCCGACAGCCTGTTGATCCCCCTGCCGGAGCTGGAAGCCCAATCGGCCCAGATTCCAGCCGACAGGCCCGTGGTGGTGGTCTGCCACTCCGGCAGCCGCTCCGCCCTGGCCACCCAGCAGCTGCTCAAGGCGGGCAGGGCCCAGGTGGCCAACCTGCGGGGCGGCCTGAGCCGCTGGGCTGCTGAGGGCTACCCGCTTGAGGGCGTTAACCCGGCCTGAGGCTTCCAGTTCCGATCGACATCTCAAGTTCGCCTTTCCTCTGATCTTCACTCCCCCAACCATGACAACCACCTCCTCGATGCCTGCCCCCACCCGCATCAATGCCCACGACCTGGCCGACCAGCTGGCGGCCCGCGATGTCACCGTGATTGATGTGCGCGAACCGATGGAGTACGCCTCCGGCCACATCAACGGCAGCCTCAACATTCCGCTCGCGCGCATCACCCAGGCCGATCTGCCCCGCGGACCCCTGGTGCTGGTCTGCCAGAGCGGTAACCGCAGTGCCAAGGCCTTGAGCCAACTTCTCCAGCAGGGCCACCCCCACCCGGTGGCCGACCTGATGGGTGGTGTGCCCGCCTGGCAGCAGGCCGGTTTTGACGTGCGCAAGCTCAAGGGGGCACCACTTCCCCTGATGCGCCAGGTGCAGATCGCGGCCGGCAGCCTGGTGCTGCTGGGGGTGATCCTGAGCCAGACGGTGGCCCCTGGTTGGATCTGGCTGAGTGGATTCGTGGGCGCCGGGCTCACCTTCGCGGGCATCAGCGGCTTCTGCGGCATGGCCCGCCTGCTGGCCGCCATGCCCTGGAACCAGGTGGCGATGGGATCACAACGGAAATGATCACGGCGACCATGGCGCTGCTCGTGGCGGGTGGCGCCTTGATCGGCTTTCTGCTCGCCGTGCTTGGGGCCGGCGGCTCGATCCTGCTGTTGCCCCTGCTGGTGAGCGGTGCGGCCTTGCCCACCAAGGCCGCAGTTCCGCTCTCGCTGCTGGTCGTCACCCTGCTGGCCCTCGGCAATGTCGGTCCCTACATCCGCCGCCGGCAGGTCGCGGTCCGACCCGCCCTGGTGCTGGGGTTGCCGGCACTCGCCGGCAGCTGGATCGGCGGCTCGCTGGTGAAGGCCGGTCTGATCCCGGAGGTGATGCAGCTGGGAATCTTCACGGCAGCGGCTTTGCTTGCGTCCTGGCTGCTCAATCGCCGGAGTGCTTTGAAGCATCCCCCCAATCGACGGACGCCCAGCAGGCTCGCCCATGGCGCTGGCCAGCCAGGGCGTGCTGGTCGGCCTGCTCACCGGCATCGCCGGGGTGGGCGGCGGTTTTGCGATCGTGCCGGCCCTCGTTCTTCTGGCGGGCCTGCCGATGCAGCTCGCCAGCGGCACGAGCCTGCTGCTGATCGCCACGAATTCCCTGGTGGCTCTTGCCGCTCTGGGCCACTGGCCCACGGCCCACCTGCCGCTCCTGTTTCCTCTTGTAGGTGGTGGCTTCCTGGGGGCGGTCGTCGGCCAGCGGCTCGCGCCTCACCTGCCGGAGGTGCGGCTGCGCCAGGGTTTCTCGGCCCTGTTGATCGGCTCGGCCCTGCTCACCGGATTCGAGGCCTGGAGACGCCACGACCACCCGCCCGCCGTATCCAGGGCTGCCGCCAGCCGCCAGGTCGCGCCCTCCCCGTCCTGGTCTCCTCACCCGTCTCTCCCTTCTTCGCCGCTTCCGTCGCGCCATGAATGAACGCACTTTCCAGTTCCGGTTGCGCAGCAGCCACCCCGCTCCGGATCGCGCCACTCAGGATCTTGTGGTGGAGTTCCTCGGCGACTCCGGCGAGTGGGAACCCCAGCAGCTCAGCCTCACCATGCCGGGGTTCCGCATCTATCTGATCTCACTGCTGCTCTGCCAGCACTTCTATCTGGTGGCCAATGCCAGGGAGAAGGCCATCCCGCTGCAGCAGGTGGAGGCCGACTTCCTCGTCACCACCAGCAGCGACTGGATCGTGGCCGGCGTGGAGGGTGACTTCCGCATCCGCCTGGATGCCGCCGCCTCCGAGCAGGAACGGGGCCTTGCCGATGCCGACGCCATCGCCTACATGCAGGAACGGATGAAGCTCTGCCCCATCTCCCGCAACTTGCCCGATGGGGTGCGCAAGCGCATCGACCTCACCTCCCTGGGCTGATCCATGGAGTTCTCCGTTTTGCCCCACTGACATGGACACCCACTTCCTGATTCCGGTCGATGGCAGCGAGCTGTCGGAAGGCGCGCTGCAGGCCGCCATCGCTCTTGCCCAGAGGCTGGACGCACGGCTGACCGTGCTCTATGCGCTGCCCACGGCCGGCGCCTATGCCTACGCCACGGTGCCACGCGTTCGTGGAGAGATCCGAGATCGGTGCGAAGACCCTCCAGGAGATTCACCAGCTGATCGCAGATAGCGCCGCCACCTATCTGAAGAGCCTCGTGGCTCGTGTTCAGCAGGCCGGCGATCCCCCTGGCTCGATCCAGGTGGCGGTGGAATGCGTCGAGAGCGACGAGCCGCACCGCGCGATCCTCGATGCGGCCCAGCGGCTGGGCTGTGATCTGATCGTGATGGCCTCCCACGGCCGTCGCGGGCTCGGGGCGTTGCTGCTGGGCAGCGAGACACAGAAGGTGCTGACGCACAGCACACTGCCGGTGCTGGTGTGGCGGCCCCCTGCGGTGAGCCCTGCCTCGTGAGGCCTACCGGGCCAGCAGCATCCTGAGGCCGATCAGCACCGTCGCCCCACCGAAGATCCGCCCCAGCAGCAGGTTCGGCAACTGGGTGGCGACCCGTGCCCCCAGCAGGCTGCCGAGCAGGAATCCGAGGCAGATGAAGGCGGCGATGCGGATGTCCACATCGCCCTGCTTCCAGTAGGTCCAGGCGCCGAGGATGCCGATCGGCGGTACCAGCAGGGCCAGCGTCGTGCCCTGGGCGGCATGCTGCGAGAACCCGAAGACAAACACCAGAGCCGGCACGATGATCACGCCGCCGCCGATGCCGATCAGGCCGCTCAGGGTGCCGGCTGTGCCCCCCAGCAGGACATAGAGGATGACGGAGATCAAGGCGTTGTCCGCAGGGAGAAGACGGCAGCTTCCTAACCGGATCAGGAGCCAGGCGCCACGACGAGGTTTCGGCGCTTTAGGGAAGTCGCAGGGAACTGAGCCGGTTGGGTGGTGGCGGTGCAGTTCGGCAGGAACGCGCCCACACCCTTTGAAAACGCTCTCAGCACGCTGCTCGCCACCAGCAGGACAATCACCACCACCACTGAGAGGCCGGCGATCAACGGAATCAGGATGGCTGTCCACCTGGCGCGGTCTGCACTCGGCCGGGGCGAGCGCAGAGCACCAGGTCCAGGGGGTTGGCCCTTCCGGTGTGTGCTCCGCAAGCCCGGTGGAGAGTCCTGGTCAGGCCAGATCGTGCAGGGTCAGGGTTTGCTCGGGGTTGAGATCGATGCGCAGCGGTCCTGCGCTGCTGGTCAGCGTGAGCTGCAGGGGAAGGGCGTCGCTGGGACGGGGGGTGAGGGCGTCAAGGTCGAACTGGGCGGAACCCGCGGGTATGGGCGTGCCATCGGGAGGCACGATTTCCTCGCTCCTGTTACCCAGGGTCCAGCGCTGACCCATGGCGTCGCTGACCTGCAGAGCGTCGGTGTGGTCGAGGACGAGGTCGGCCTCGAGGGCATTGAGGCGCAGCCGCCAGCCGGAGGGGTACTCGGGAAAGGGTTGCTCGAAAACCGAGGCCTGGAAGCGGTGTCCGGCCTCATCGCTCAGCGGCCAGCTGTCGACTGCCGCTGCCGGGGCGACCAGCACCAGGGAGGCCAGCAGCACAGCCAGAAGGCCAGCCAGCCCCTGGCGCCAGCGACGTCCGAACCGCTCGAAACAGATCGTCATATTCATGTTGTCTTAGCTTTTATGACGATAAGATCATAGCAAGATTCAGGTTCCTTCCCCCTGTCCACTCCGCTCCATGGCCGTCGTCCATTGTCCCTGCCCGGTCAGGTCTCGGCCCTCCCTCACGCGCTGCCTGCTGATGCTTGCCACTCTCGATGTCGTGACCCTGTCACGGCTGCAGTTCGCTCTGACGGCGATCTTTCACATGCTCTGGCCCGTGCTCTCCACCGGCCTGGCGATCTATCTGGTGGTGCTGGAAGCCATCTGGCTGCGCACACGCAACCCCCTTTACTACCGCCAGGCCCGCTTCTGGGCGAAGCTCTACGTGCTCAATTTCGGCATCGGCGTGGCCTCCGGGCTGCCGATGGAGTTCCAGTTCGGCACCAACTGGGCGCCGCTGTCGGAGTTCGCCGGTGATTTCTTCGGGTCGGTGCTGGGCTTCGAGGGGGCGATGGCCTTCATGCTCGAGGCCGGCTTCCTCGGGATCATGTTGTTCGGCTGGCAGAAGGTGCCGCCGGTGATCCACTTCCTCTCCACCGTGATGGTGGCCTTCGGCGCCAACCTCTCGGTGTTCTGGATCCTCAGCGCCAACTCCTGGCTGCAGACTCCGTCGGGCGGCACTTTTTCCGAGGGCCATTTCCACGTGCAGAACTACTTCGCCGCCATCAACAACCCCTTCATGGTGAGGAGCGTGATCCACATGGCCCTGGCCACGGTGGAAACCTCCATGCTGGTGGTGGCCGCGATCAGTGCCTGGTCGCTGATGCGCCAGAAGGCACCGGAGTTCTTCCTGTTCTCCTTCAAGCTGGCGCTGGTGATCCTGCTGGCGGTGGCGCCGCTGCAGATCCTGGCCGGCCACGAAAGCGCCGTGCAGGTGGCCGAGCATCAGCCCACCAAGCTGGCGGCGATCGAGGCCCTCTGGGACGACCAGGCCGCCGGCAGCTCCCCTGCCTGGACCGTGCTGGCTTCCCCCGATGAGGCCAGCGGCAGCAACCGCTGGAGCCTGTCGGTGCCGGGCGCCTTCAGCTGGATCCTGGAGACGCGGCCGCAGCTCAGCCAGCCGCTGCGTGGGCTCAACAGCTGGCCCGCCGATCAGCGGCCCCACATGGTGGGTCTGCTCTTCTATGCCTTCCGGGTGATGGTGGCGATCGGCCTGGCTGCGGCGGCCCTGATGGCCCTCAGCCTGCTGCTCTGGTGGCGAGGGGGCCTCAGCGCCGCCAGCTTCGCCCAGTGGCCCTGGTTCAGCTGGGCCTGGATCCTTTCGGCCCCGGCCGGCTACCTGGCGATTGAATCCGGCTGGGTGGTGCGTTGCGTGGGCCGCCAGCCCTGGACGGTCTACGGCCAGCTGCGAACCGCCGATGCCGCCTCGGTGCTGCCGGTGGGCGAGGTTCTCACCAGCTTGAGTGTGTTCGCTGTGCTTTACACAGTCTTGCTGGTCTTCGCACTGTATTTCGGCTCCCGGATCATCGCCAAGGGGCCGAATCTCACCCTTGAGCCGCCTGCTGGCCTTGCCACCGCCGTGATCCTTTCCGACCCATCGGCGAGCGCCTGAGCATGGAGTTCCTCGAATGGTTCATGCCCACGGTCTGGTTTGTGATCCTGGCCCTGTTCCTGCTGCTCTATGTGATCCTCGATGGTTTTGATCTGGGGGTGGGCATCCTCTCGCTCACCTCCCCCAGCGAATCCCAGCGCACGATCCTGATGACCAGCCTCGGCAATGTGTGGGATGCCAACGAAACCTGGCTGGTGCTGATGGGCGGCGCCCTGTTCGGAGCCTTTCCCCTGGCCTATGGCACCATCCTCAAGGCCCTCTACGGCCCCATCTACCTGATGATCCTGGGGCTGATCCTGCGGGCGGTCGCCTTCGAGTTCCGCGAAAACGCCATCAACAAGCGGCCCTGGAACCTGATGTTCGGCATCGGCAGCGTGCTGGCCGCTGGCTCCCAGGGCATCTGTCTGGGCACGGTGCTTTCGGGCATCCCCACCGATGCCGCAGGCCACTTCACAGGCTCCGCCTGGATCTGGGTGAACCCCAGCAGCCTGCTGGTGGCTCTCACGCTCATCCAGGGCTACGTGCTGATCGGCTCCACCTACCTGATCCTCAAAACCAGTGGTGAGCTGCAGCGGCTGCATGTGCGCACCGCCCGCCTGGCGGCTGCCACCACCCTGGGCGGGGCCCTGCTGATCACCTTCACGGCGCCGTTCGCGTCGGAAGCGCTGCGGCAGCGCCTGTTCGATCCCGCGTTTCTGCCCTTCTTCGTGGTGTTGCCGCTGCTGGGCGTCGCCCTGATCGTTCAGCTGTTCCGCAGCCTGGCGATGCAGCAGGAAGTATGGCCGTTCGTTTACACCGTGCTGCTGTTCATCCTCAGCTTTGCTGGGCTGGGGGTGATGGTGTTTCCGGCGGTGATTCCGCCGTCGGTCACGATCTTTCAGGCGTCGTCGTCGGTGAGTTCGATGGTGTTCATGCTCACCTTCATCGGCGTGCTGATTCCGATCATGCTCTTCTACAACATCTACAACTACATCGCCTTCCGAGGCAAGGTGAGTGCCGAATGAGGAAAACCGCTGGCCTCCAGCACGATCAATCCCCCCCTAGGATGTATCGAAACCCCCTATGTCTCGCCTTCGCTCGCTCCTGCTGGGGGTCGCCCTCGCCCTCTGCCTGCTGATCTCAGCGCCTCAGGGCGCCGCTGCGGCCACCACGATCGCCCCTCCGGATGCCACGGTTGCTGCAGGCGAGGCAGCTGCCATTGACTCCGCAGTGGAGCAGTACCTCTCCAACCTGCCGGGTGATTTTCACGCGATCCGATCGGTGCCAGCCCTGAAGCGCCTGCTCGCCAGCGGCAACGTGTCACTGATTGACGTGCGAACCCCTGCTGAGTACCGGGCGGGACACATTGCCGGAGCCATCAACAGACCGTTGAACGATCTCAGCCGCCACGTGGCTGAGATTTCCCCGGAGCGAGAGGTGGTGCTCTATTGCTCCAGCGGATTTCGCTCTGCCATGGGAGTGATGGCGCTGCAGCTTGAGGGCCGCCACCAGGTGAAGGGCTTTGCACCCAGCATCGAAGGCTGGAAGGCGGCCGGTGAGCCCGTGGTGACGACTGAAGGCGTGTAGGCCTCGCGAACGTGGGCGGGGTGCGGATTGTGGGCAGCGGATTCGGCAGCGCTCACGCAGCGCGACCCTGGCTGCAACGCATCGATCCACCCGCAACGAACCACCAAGATCGCAAGGCCCTTGCTTCGTTGCTTCCCACACTGAAGGAACAAGCCTCCAGGCCGATGAACCCGTCGATCAACCAGGCCCTGCGTCTGATCACCCTCTGGATCGCCTGGCTGCTGGCGATGCTCTTCCACGTGGACCTGGGTCTGATGCCCCTGTTCCACGGTCAGTCGCCCGAGATCCACAGCCATGTGCAGGAGGGGGCGCTGCCCTGGCTGTTCGGGGCGATGCTCGGCTACTTCCTGCTGCCGCTGATCGCGATCGTGCTGATCGCCTACGCCGCCACCACGGTCGGTCCGGCCACGCGCTGGCGGCCCTGGCGGCGGATCCACTTCTGGTTCAGCGTCGTCTATTCGGTCACCAACGTCCCCCATCTCATCGCCGACATCCTGGTGCCCGATGCCCGCCTCGATCAGATCGTGCTGATGGTGGCCCTCACGGTCTTCGGGTTGCTGATCAACGTGGAGGCCTGGCGCTGGTGGCGGCAGACCCCATGACTCCATCAGTTTGACGAGGAAACGATGCGCAGGCCTCGGAAAGGCTGGCTGCTGCCGCCGATGCTGGGAATGCTGCTCGGCCTGCTGCTGGCGCTCACTCCTTCGCTGGCCCCTGCCCAGCCCGGCACGGGGGGAGCGGAACTTCAGGTGTTCGTGCGTGAGGGCTGCCCCCATTGCGCCGCCGCCAAGGCGTTCCTCCCCGAACTGCAGAAGCTGCGACCAGGGATCCAGGTGCGGCTGCGGCCGCTCGAATCCGATCCCGCCGCGATCGACGACCTGCTGCGCTACTCCCGACAGGCCGGTATCGGTGCCCCTGGGGTACCCACGTTCGTCCTTGAAGGCCAGGTGCTGGTGGGGTTCGATGGCGCCGAGGGCCGCGGCAAGGAACTGCTCGACTCTGATCGATCGACGTGAGCGTGCCTCCGGCAACGTGAGCCTCGGCCGCTTCGGCAGCATCAGCGCCTCTGCGCTCGGCCTGCCGATCTTCACCCTGGCCATGGGGCTGCTGGATGGCTTCAACCCCTGCGCGATGTGGGTGCTGCTGTTTCTGCTCTCGCTGCTGGTCCACTGGCGCGACCGGCGGCGCATGGCCCTGGTGGCCGGCACCTTTGTGTTCGTCAGCGGGGCCGTCTACTACGCCTTCATGGCGGCCTGGCTGAATGTCTTCCTGCTGCTGGGCTTCACCGCCTGGCTGCGGCTCCTGCTTGGTTCCCTGGCCCTGGTGCTGGGGGTGGTGAATCTGAGCGAGTTCTGGCGCAAGGGTCCGGGCTTCACCCTCTCGATTCCCGCCAGTGCCAAGCCGGGTCTCTACGCGCGTATGCGCGGGGTCATGCAGAGCCGGTCCCTGCCGGCAGCACTGGCCGCGGTGGCGGCTCTGGCGGTGGTGGTGAACGCGGTGGAACTGCTCTGCACCGCGGGGCTGCCGGCGGTCTACACCGCTGTGCTCAGTCAACAGAACCTTGCTGCGGCCGCCCATTACGGCTACCTGGGCCTCTACATCGTGGGCTACATCGCCGACGACGCCCTGATGGTTGGGTTCGCCGTGCTGGCGCTGAGCAGCAACAAACTCACCGAAGGCACGGGCCGGTGGCTGAAGCTCATCAGTGGAGTGGTGATGGTGGTCCTGGCCCTGCTTTTGCTGCTGCGGCCCGGCTGGCTGTTCTGAGCAGGCTCACTCAGCGGCGGGTCCAGGTACCAATGTCGACGACGGAATCGAGATCGGAGGTGTGACGATAAACAACCTGAATCAGGTTGGGGCTGATGATCTTGCCATCCGTAAAGCCGTCTTCATCAACGATGTACAAGCTGGCATTGTCATGCCCGAGCGTGCCGACGAACTTCTCCGTTGCGTACTTGGACTTGAAGACTCCGTGGAAAACCCGGCCCTGTTGCTTGGTGATTTGAGCAACGGCATTGAGATCACTGAAATCACCATGATGATGGGTCTTGCATCTCGATGCTTCGACTTTGCAGAGCACGGCCCCCTTCCCTTCAACCGTCCATGTGCCGATCAGGTTGGGTGTGACAGGTGCGGCCAAAGCAGCAGAGAAGGTTCCTGCGCTGACAAGAGTCGTCACGCCGGCCATGGCCAGCCGTGCCGTGAGAGGTTTTGCGATGGAATTCGCGACCACAGCATAATTCATTAGCCTTTAAGAGAACACCTCATCTATACCCTAGCCATAGAAGACAATCATGAGTCAAGCGCGCAAACTAATGACATGTCGGCAGGCAAGGATCTTCCTGACGAGATTGCGAATCGGAGCGATTGATCCGTGCATGACGATGCCAGGCAACGGCAATGTATTTACTGCGGAGTCTATCCAAACGGTAAGAGAGACAGCCCGAACCAACTGAATGATGGCCGCACGATGGGGAGATTCCCTGCGCAACGCCCATCCATGAGAGCCAGGGCTACCGCCAGTCGAGACCGGGCAGAAAGGGAACGATCGCCGGGGTGGAGGTCATGTAATCGGCATAGCCGCTGTGCATGGAACACAGGCGCTGCTCCTCCCGTCGTGCCTTGAGGCTGAGCACGGTCGCCAGCGCCAGCAGCAGGCCCAGGTGCAGCAGGCTGCCGAGGGCCAGGGTCACCCCCAGGGAACAGAGCAGCAGTGACTGGTAGAGGGGATGGCGGCAACGGCCGTAGGCCCCCTCGGTGACCAGGGGCGCCCCGGGCATCGGCTCCGGCAGCGGACTGAGACTGTCCCCGAGGTTCAGGGCCCCCTGGGCGCCGAGGACCAGGCCGATCAGGACGGTGAGCCCGCCGATCAGGCGCAGCGCCAGGGGCCAGTGAATCCCCAGATCCGAGGGGGGAGGCGTTGGCGGCAGCCAGTGGGCGGCGATCAGGATCATCTGCGCCAGTACCCACCACTCGCCGTGGCGGTTGTCCCGCAGACCCTCCCAGGAGAAGCCCCACTTCTGCATTCGTTCGCTCAGTTGGCTCAGCATGATTCGATCTCGTCAGGTGAAGGGGGTGGGCCTGGCTGGCGCCACAGGCCGAGCCACTCGTCGTTGCGCTTGTCCACCGAACCGGTGGCCGGCTCCCAGATCTCCGGCACCAGGCCGGCCTGGCGCAGCTGGGCTTCCACCAGCTCCGGGTCACTGCCCCAGGGCGGGCCGCCTGGCTGGCGGTGGCACCAGAACAGCCCCAGCAGCCAGCCGCCTGGCGTGAGCAGTCGGCACGCGGTGGCGATGTAGTCCTCCCGCAGGCCGGGATCGATGGCGCAGAAGCAGGTGTGCTCCACGATCCCGCTGAGGCTGCCGGGAGTCAGGCCCGCCGCCTCCAGGGCCTGCCGGTCGAACAGATCAGCCTGCAGCCACTGCAGGCTGGCGCGGTCCTCGCCATGGAGCCTGCGGGCCTCGCGCAAGGCCTCGACACTGAAATCCAGGCCGATGGCCCAGAAACCGAGGTCTTCGAGGAGGGCGACCTCATGGCCGCGTCCGCAGCCAGGCACCAGCACCCTGCCCGGCGACTGGGGCGCCAGAGGATGGCTGCGCAGGAAGCGGGCCAGGGGTGGAGCGGGCTGGCCCAGCTCCCAGCCGTCACTGCCTTCCTGGTAGCGCTGGTCCCAGCGGCTCGCATCGGCGATGGGGAACTGACTGGAGGGACTCACGCCTCCAGCTTGCCTCGCACAATCACAGCATGCGACTAAAGGCATGGAGACATTGCCGTACCTTGAGAGGCTCCCGTCCATGCCTCCTTGGCTGGTGGTTAGACAGCGAAGCAGTGTTAGACCGAGGAAATGATGCTGCAGACAGACACTCACTGCCGCAGACTTGCCATGCAGGCAATCAGCAGAAACACGACAAGCGCACACAGCAGTGAAGCACCAACCGAGAATGGCTTGCTAGTTCGAAATTGTTCACGGCGTAGCTGCGGATACCGCATCAAGAGAAAGACCGAAACCGAAGCAAACACGCCGACAGTCAGGATCAAGGTCTTTGGTGCGTTCATCGTTGCTCCTGGAGTCGGTTTGAACGCCACAGTCACGGGGGCGGCGAGGAGATCCTGGTCCTGGAGGGCACCTTCTCCGACGGGCGGGGAGACTATCCGGCCGGCACCTACCTGCGCAATCCCGTGGGCTCCAGCCATGCGCCCTTCAGTGAGGGGGGGCTGCACGCTCCTGGTGAAGCTGCACC
Source organism: uncultured cyanobacterium (assembly GCA_963765575.1). GTDB lineage: Bacteria > Cyanobacteriota > Cyanobacteriia > PCC-6307 > Cyanobiaceae > NIES-981. Next base: position 16,851 of record CAVXWZ010000008.1, read on the forward strand.
AGATGCACCCTGCCGATCAGCACCGCCTGATGATCGACACCACCCGCGAGCCCTGGCGACCGGGCCTGGTACGTGGGCTGGAGGTGATGCCGCTGCACGCCTTCGGGTCGGAGCATGTGGCCCTGGTGCGCTGGGCTCCGGGCAAGGTGTTTCAGCCCCACGGCCATCCCGGCGGCGAGGAGATCGTGGTGCTCGAGGGGGTGTTTCAGGACGAGCAGGGCAGCTATCCCGCCGGCAGCTGGCTGCGCAATCCTGCCGGCAGTGCGCACCAGCCCTGGAGTGAGGCGGGCTGCACCATCTGGGTCAAGACCGGCCATCTGCCGACCACCCAGGGGCCCGATGGCTCAGACGCATGAGGCCCGAGCCTCCCGCAGGATCCGCCGGCCGCCGTTCAGGACCAGCAGGCTGATGGCGCCGCCGATCAGCAGATCAGGGATGCGGCTGCCACTCCAGGCCACCAGCAGGCCGGCCACGATCACGCCCAGGTTGGCCAGGGTGTCATTGGTGGAGAAGATCACTGAGGCCCGCATGTGCACGCCGCCCTCGCGGTGCCGGCGCACCAGCACCAGACAGAGCAGGTTGGCCAGCAGGGCCAGGGTGCCGATGCCCACCATCAGGGCGCTGATCGGTTCACTGCCCAGCGCAGTGCGCCTCAGCACATCCAGCAGCACCCAGATCGCCAGGATGATCTGCATCCGGCCGCTGAGCACGGCGGTCCGCCGCTGCTGCGTCATGCTGCGGCCCACGGCTCCCAGGCTGAGGCCATAGACGCCCGCGTCGGCCAGCATGTCGATGGAATCAGCAATCAGGCCGGCGGAGCCTGCCCGCAGGCCAACAGCCAGTTCCACCACAAACATGGCGGCGTTGATCACCAGCACCATCCAGAGGGTGCGGCGCTGCAGTTCAGCTGCCTGCTCGGCTCCACAGCCGCAACCCACCGCCTTGCTGCTGCCTTGGGCCATAGCGCGAGGGCTGCAATCACGTCTCAGGTCCCCGCAAGCTAGGAGCCGTGTTGTGGCCGCAAGGCTCTGATCAGACTCCTTCCCACAACAAAGCCCGGAGCGTTGGCCCCGGGCGTTTGTCTGCTCAGCCGTGGTGCCTGCCCAAGGGGGTCGGGCGCAGCTGTGCGTGGTTTGTGCTTGGCAACAGCCGTGATCGTTTTCAGATCAGGGTGTTTTCAGTTGTGGTCGGAGCTGCGGGCGCTGGCACCTGGGGCCAGGTGTCTATCGGGACGTTCCGTTGGGTCCGGGGCACCTGAAGCGGTGCAATGGACGGCGACTTGGCTACACGCCAGGAACGTCAGTAATCCGTCGAGAGTGTTGGAGCAGGGGCCGGATCGTCAGCTCACTCCTGACGGTTGCTCAGGTGGGGTGTCTTCCATGTTCTGGAGCCTCCCGGGTGTCGATGCAGTCACGATCGGACGGCTGGCCGTCGGGGGCAAGAGCTGGAGCACGAACGAAACCGCTCTTCACCAAGGGCAATGGGGCTTCATGAAGGGGACTTCACGGCTGAAGGACAGGCCCCCTCGGTGGCCCCGGCAGGATCCCAAGGGCCTGAAGGCTGCTGCGCCCCAGCCGCTCGCGTTTTGGGGCATCGGCAGCGCCGGCCATGGCGATGTTGAGGGCGAAAGGAGTGATCTGGTCCCCTTTCTGCACCCAGCCCACCCACCAGCCCACGCCAGGGCCAGGGCCAGGGGCGTTCTGCCAGCCGGTCTTGGCATGCAGGCTCCAGCCCGGACCTGAATCCACCTGGGTGATCTCGGCCACCTGCTGCTGTGCCCTCCGGGGGAAGGGCAGGCGCTGATGGGCCAGGCCGGAGAGGAACCGGGTCTGCTCCACCGCACTGATCGCCAGCGGGCCCCGCAGCCAGAAGGTGGTGACGTTGCTGCCGATCTGTTCGTTGCCATAGCCCAGGCGCTGAATGGCTTCGCGCATTCGGGTCAGGCCGATGCGTCGCGCCAGCTCCTGATAAAGCGGCACGTTCGAGACCCGCATCGCTCCGCGCAGCCCCATGGGTTCGAGCCACTCGCGCATGAACGGGTTGGCATCGCCGGTGTAGGGGATCACCGCATCCACGTTCTGCTCGGCGCCCAGGGACAGACCGATCAGGGCATTGGCGACTTTGAAGGTGGAGGCCGGCACAAAACGCTCTTCGGCCCGCTCACGGTTGTGGCCGCGCAGTTCCCCGCGGCCTTCATCCAGCAGCACGAAGGTGCCATCCACGCCGGCGTCGCGGAACAGGGCCGTCACTGCCGGCTCGTCTCGCCAGGGCGTTGTGGCCGCAGCTGTCGGCAGGGCCAGCACAGCCACCGCGACCAGCGTGAATGGCTTGATCATGGATGTCGGCAAGGAATGAAGGCCAACCTCGCCCCACCCTCAGGGCAGCACCAACAGCAGCAGCCGATTGTCCTCCGGATCCAGCAGCCAGGCCTCGGCACCAAAGGATTCCTGCCGCGGCGGATCCTCCAGGGAGGCACCCAGGGCCAGGGCTGCGGTGATCCAATCGTTGAGCACAGCATGCGCGCCCGATCCATCCGCCTTTCGTTGCAGGCAGAGCGCCAATCGCCCCGGCTGCCGCGGCTGAGGCCGGCTCCTGGATGGGGCGTACACCTCCAACCAACCACCGGCCGGCCAAGGAACCCGCCAGTGCGTGCTGCTGAGGCCCGGCTGCGGCTCCACGTTGAGCAGAGCTCCATAAAACCGCGCCAGGGCGGCGGGATCGTCGGCGGCCAGCACGAGCGAGCTGGTGATCGAGCCGGTGATTGATCGAGCCGGTGATGGCCGTGGCCTCTGGCTCGGGCATCCCAGATCAGCGGCAGAGAGCTCCAGGGCGGACCACCGGACGGATGCTGCTGACGGCAGCAGTGGGGCCGCAGCCCACGCGCACCCGAACCGTGCAGTGGGCCGGCCCCATGTGCTCAATCAGGGCCTCTCGGGCCTCGTGCTGCAGCTCCTCCAGAGTCGGGGCGGTGATGCGGATGGGCAGGGCTTCGGCCTGGGCTTCCAGGTGGCCGGGTCGTTCAGCCAGAACGCGGAACACGACCTCACGCATACGGGGGTATCTCCTCCTTTCCGGCTCCATCCTTGGCCTGCCGAACGGTTCTGGCGGGTGCGTGCGGATACGGGGAACCGGCCCTGCGGGCACCTGCCCTTGCCGTCTCAAGCGAGCCAACCCCGTCCAGCGGCAAGCCTTGTGGCCTCCTGCACGGCCGTGATGCAGCGTTGGGCTCGGCGCTTGGCATCGTCCTGCCCCTGGGCCCGCAACACGTAGGCCTCCATCGCCTCCGGGGTTTCGATCAGCGCCAACAGGCCCGTGGTGCGCGCACCGATGGAGGCATCGGCGAGCAGACGGCTCACCAGGCCCTGCTCCCACAGCTGCTCGCCTGGGGAGCCGGCGGCAAACAGCTCCTGACGGAGCACTGCCAGCAGCGACTGCTTGAGGGCATCGAGCTGGCCTGGCCGCAGCCGGCGACTGTTGGGCAGGCCCGCTGCAGGGCCTGCCGGGATTGCGGCGGGGCGATCCGGGGTGTGCTCCACGCTCCAGCTCAAGCCGGTGCCCGGCAGCCCGACGGTGGTGCGGGGTCCGCCGTTGCGGCTCACGGGGATGTTGAACGAGGCGCCGCGCCCGCCAACAGAGATCGAGCTCAGCCCACCCCTGGCGAAGTTGAAGCGCAGCGGGCCCAGGCGGGCGGAGCGGCGAAAGCGGAAGCCCATGGCAATTAGTCGTCGGCCTTGGAGCCACCGCAGTCCTGCCAGCTGTTCAGCAGATGAGCCAGCTCATCCTTCATGGCGGCCAGCTCATCGATGCGCAGGCTGATGGAGTCCATCTGGGCCGTAATACTGTGCTTGAGAACGGAGCAGTTGCAGACACCGGAACGCCGAACTTCCAGGATTTTCGTCAAATCGGGGAATCGACACATCCATCGCCCGTAGGGCGCGAATGATCGCCAGTTCAGCGAGATTCTCCTGATCAAACAGTCTGTAGCCGCCTTCCGAGCGAGCCTTCGGCTGGAGCAGTCCCGCGTCGCAGTAGAAGCGGATTGTCTTCACCGGTAGACCCGTACGCCGGGCCACCTCGCCGATGCGCAGGCTGAGGGCGGGTCTCGCTGACGCAGATCCCTGGCTTGCCATGGCAACAACCCTCCATCGGGTGGAAGCTTTTCAACACTAGGCAGCGCCAGGCCGCGAGTCGACCTCTCACCACTCTCCACCAGTCGTGCATTACTGGAGACATCCGTTAGGGTGGCCGTCCAGCAGGCCCCCTGCGCTCGCCACCGACCTATGTCGCTCCTCCCCCGTCCCTGGGCAGCCCGGGCGGCAGCCGCGATGGGCGCCAACCTCCTGCTCTCAGCCGCTGGCCTGGCCGCTCCAGCCAGCCGGTTCCGGCGGCGTGCCAGCCCTCTACCCAAGCCAGGCAGAAGCGGAGAAGGCGGCCAAACTCCACTTCAACTGCATAGGCGCCCACAAGATGGGCAACCAGTGGATGCCCTGCGCCAAGCACGGTGACGGCCACGGCTCCGGGACCTCCCACTGACACCAGGCACTCCCATGGCCCAGTGCGGCGACAAGCCCAAGCGGATCGCCTTCGGTGTGGCGCCCCTGGGGATCATCTCGATCGGCATCGTGCCGATGGGGGTTGTGAGCATCGGCGTGGTGCCGATGGGCGTCATCAGCCTCGGGGTGGTGGGCATGGGTGTGCTCAATGCCTGCGTCGTGGGAATGGGCGTGCTGGTGGCGGGCGTGAATGTGATGGGGGTCTGGTGGGCCGGTGTCGAGGGCATGGGCCCGCGGCGCCTGGGGGCTCCTCCCAGTGCCCTGCATCAGCACAACCACAGCTCCCCCGGCCAGACGCCACAGAACTTGATGGCCTACCCCACCCGCGAGGAGGCACTAGAGCAAGCCCGGAAACTGGGTTGCAGCGGCGTTCATGCCATGGGCTCCCTCTGGATGCCCTGCGCCGAGCACCCTGAGTAAGGGATCTTTTGGGATTCGTCCGCAGGTCCAGGATGAAACCCATTGGCTCGCAGCTGATGAACCGCATCCACTGGCAATTCAGAGTGCTGCCCACTGCTGCAGCGGCCCTGGCCCTGGCGCCGGCGGCTGCCTGGGCCCATGCCGATGGCCACCCCGGCGGCGGTTTCATGGCCGGCTTGCTTCATCCCATCTCGGGCCTCGATCACGTCGTGGCGATGGTGGCCGTGGGTCTCTGTGGGGCGGTGCTCGGCCCGCCGGCCCTGTGGGTGCTGCCGGTGGCCTTTCCGATGGTGATGGCCTTCGGGGGGCTGCTCGGTCTTATGGGCGTTCCGATTCCGGGGGTGGAGATCGGCATCGCCGTCTCGGGCCTGGTAATGGGCCTGATGGTGCTGTTCGAGCTGAAGCCGCCGCTCTGGTTGGCGGCGCTGATCGTGGCCTCCTTTGCGGTGTTCCACGGCCATGCCCACGGCGCTGAACTGCCCGATGGCAGCAACGCCCTCCCCTACAGCCTGGCCTTTGTCATCGCCACGGGGCTGCTGCATCTGCTCGGGATCCTGCTGGGAGAAACGCGCCGCTGGCCCGGTGGTCGGCGCTTTGTGCAAGGGGCCGGTGGGGTGGTGGCGCTGGTGGGACTGTGGTTTCTGGAGCAGGCCCTCACGTGATCGCACTCCTGGCCCATCTCACCCCCACCGGCTACGGGCCCTGGGGGGATGGCATGGCCCGGCTGTTCCTCGAGCCCACCGAACTGCTGTTGGTGATCGCCCTGGTGCTGCTGGGCGTGCAGGCCAAACGCGCTGTCAGCAATCGCCTGCCCTTGCTGCTGCCGCTCGCCTGGCTGCTGGGGGGCCTTATCGGCCTCCAGCTGCCCGCCGAGCTGCTGCAGGCGATGGCCTGCACGGCCGCGGTGGCAGCCGCCGGCCTGCTCGTGGCGCTGGGGGTGCGGCTTCGGCCTCGGGTGCTGTTGCCCCTGGTCGCCCTCCTGGCGGCAGCCTTCGCCCTGGTGGCGGGTTCGGCGCTCGCCGGCCACAGCGGCGCTTTGGCGGCCCTGCTGGGGGAGACCGTCGCCATCGCCGTCCTGACCACCCTGCTCACCCTGCTGCTGGCTCCGCCCCATCCCCGCTGGCGGGCCATTGCCGTGCGGGTGGGCGGCAGCTGGATCACGGCCGCATCCCTGCTGATGCTCGGCTGGCTGGTGCGCCATCCGCAGTAGTGCCCAAGCGCCTCCGCAGCCACACAATGGAGACAACGGTTCCAGCGGGTCACTCCCTGGAGGCAACGAGGAAAGTCCGGTGAGGTGCAGGGTTCTCCTGAGCCGAATCCGGCGCTGTCCCGCAGCTGTGATGGGGGCCATGGCCCTCTCAGTCAGAACGCTCGCCGTGCCCAGCCCATCCATCACCGGCGCGGACCGGATCCCACGATGACCCCATCCTTTTCGGCCAGGTCCCTGGCCCTGTTCGGCGCTGCCTCAGCCCTGGCGCTGCTTCTGGATCAGCCGGCCCAGGCCCATGGCATCGCCCACGGCGGCATCGCCGCCGGCTTCCTGCACCCGATCAGCGGTGTCGATCACCTGCTGCTGCTGGTCGGCATCGGGGCCGCCGCCTCCTGCATTTCTGGGCAGCTGCTGCTCTGGGCTCTGGCTGGGGCGATCGGCGGTGGCGTGTTCGGAGCGATGGGCGGCACCCTGCCGGCCCAGGAGTTCCTCGCAGCCCTGGCGATTACGGCCGTGGCGGTGCTGGTGCTGCGATGCCTCCACTCGCAGCAGAGCCCCCAGTTGGGTGCCTGCGCCGCCCTGGTGACCGCAGCGGTGGCGGTACACGCCATGCTGCACGGCCTGGAAGCTCCGGCCGACGGCTCCGCCCTGCTCTGGTGGCTGGGGGCCTTCAGTGGCTCAGTGCTGGTGAGCGGCGGCAGCTTCCTGGCGCTGCGGCGTCTGCCCTTGGCCTGGACCCGTGGCGTGTGCGTGCTGCTGGCTCTCTGCGGCGGCGTGGCAGCCCTGGGGCCAATCGGGTTACTGATGCGCTGAGCCGGAAGCGGAGACACTTTGCCCGATGGGGGGAAGAGGATCACCATCCCCCCGATCCCCCTCGCCGCTGACCGCGCCCACCACGCCGCTGCAGATCCGCGCCTATGAGGCGGCCGACTGGCCCGCGGTGTGGGCGTCCTGGTGATGCTCTCCCTGGTGGCGATCGCCAACCGCAACATGCTCCTGTTTGCCAACTCCTGATCCAACCGCTCGATCGATCGGACTATTGCGATGAACTGTTTCAGCCAGCCAGTCCTCCATCATCCCTTAACCAACAAATCTCGTTGATGGTCGAGGCTGGATCTTGTCTTGTTCAGCTGCCATGGCTGGCCTGCTATCCGGCTCTGATCGCAAGCGGCGCCTGTGCCGTATCGCCATCCCCAGCTCCAGCCTGGCCCTGGTGGCTGTCCTGGCGGCCCTGCTAGGCGCCTGTGGAGGCCGTGACGCGAGCGGCGATGGCACGATCGCCATCAACGGCTCGAGCACAGTGTTTCCGATTATCGAGCGTGCAATCAAGGCCTATGGCGGCACCGAGCGGGGCCGCAACGTCACCGTGACCCTCAACGCGGTGGGCACCACCGGTGGCCTGCGGGAGTTCTGCCAGGGGACCATTCCGATCGCCAATGCCTCGCGACCGATCAGCAGTGCCGAGCTCAAGGCCTGTGCCGACAGGGACATCACCTTCATTGAGCTGCCGCTGGCCTTCGATGCCATCACCGTTATAGTGAATGGCGATAATAACTGGGCTTCGCAGATCACCACCAAGGAGCTGGCCCGCACCTGGTCGAAGCAGGCCGAAGGCACTGTGAAGGCCTGGAACCAGATCAACATCGACTGGCCCGATCGCCCTCTGCGCCTCTGCGGCCCTGGTAGTGATTCTGGCACCTTTGACTACTTCAATGAGGCGATCAACGGCAACAAGAGCAATACCCGCACCGATGTTGAAACCAGCGAAGATGACAACGTGATCGTGGCGTGTGTGGCCGACGACCCCAATGCGATGGGCTACTTCGGGTTCGCTTATTTCCGTGTCAATGCCGACGGGCTCAAGGTCCTCCCGGTCGCACCATCCAATGGCATCGCCGTTGCCCCATCGGTTAAGACAGTCCAGGACGGAACCTACAGGCCGCTGTCGCGGCCGCTGTTCATCTATGTCAATGACAAACAGATGCTCGCCAACGACATGATCCGCAGTTTTGTGGGGTACACGGTGGGTAATGGGCTGCGTTTTGTGGAGGAGGCGGGGTACATCCCCCTGCCAGCCGATACTTACAGGCTGGTGGAATCGAAGCTCTACCGGCATGTGCTGGGAACCTCCTTCGGTGGCGACCTCCCGGTGGGGCTGACGATCGGTGAGGCCCTGCGGCGAAGCTTTGATCAGCAAAAACGACCAGAATTCCGTTAAGTGGATGCGGCAGCCGATTCGCCGTTGCTCCTGCGCTGCATGACTGGCTTGGATTGATAGGAGCTTGACACCCACAGGCCTGCGCACGTGTCATGTTCCAGCCTCCGCCCATCTGCAGATCAGCACCGATGCGAGCACAATCAGCTTGCTGGCGATGTCGAGAGACTGGTCAACACAGGGTGTATCCATGTTGGTATCAATGACACGAAAGGGATCCTTCATGGACTGTGAAACCTCATCGTCTCCACTCCTCGATCACCTTCACAGCTTTGTCTGTCGGGGGGGGCGTCCCGCCAAGTGGTGTAAATCCCGAGGAGCAGCACCGGCGTAGCCGGTGCTGGCGGCTTTCTCCTCAGAGCCCCTGCGTGGGGATGGGTGGGCCGTTCTGTGACCCTGGTCGGAGCACTACCACCTCCCTGAGACCAGACCATGCCCATCTCCGATTCTGCCGCCCATGAGCTGGCGCAACTGCTTGGCAGCGGCACCGCCGGTGACCTGATCCCCGAACTGGTGCGCCAGGGCCTACAGGCCCTGATTGAGGCCGAGGCCGCTGCTGCCCTTGGAGCCGATCGCCATGAGCGCACCACCCAACGGCGGGGCCACCGCAACGGCAGCCGGGAGCGTCTCCTGGCCACACCGGCCGGCGACATCCAGCTGCGCATCCCCCGCTTCCGCACTGGCAGCTTCTACCCCTCGTTGCTGGAACCCCGCCGCCGGGTGGATCGGGCCCTGTGGGCCGTGGTGATGGAGGCCTACGTCTCCGGCGTCTCCACCCGCAAGGTGGACGAGCTGGTGGCCGCGCTGGGCTGCGAGAGCGGCATCTCCAAATCGGAGGTCAGCCGCATCTGCCAGGGGCTGGACACCCAGGTGCAGGCGTTTCTGAGCCGGCCGCTGGAGTTCAGCCGCTACCCCTACGTCTACCTTGATGCGACGTACCTGCACGGCCGGGATCCGGCCCGCAGGCAGGTGATCTCCAGGGCGGTGATCGTGGCGGTCGGCATCACCGGCACCGGACAGCGGGAGGTGCTCGGGATTGAAGTCGGCGACAGCGAGGACGAGGCGTTCTGGACCGCCTTCCTGCGGCGCCTGCACGAGCGCGGGCTCTCTGGCGTGCAGCTGGTGATCAGCGACGCCCACGCCGGCCTCAAGAAGGCGATCGCCCGTTGCTGCCAAGGCACCAGCTGGCAGCGCTGCCGCGTGCACTTCGCCCGCAACCTGCTGGTCAAGGTGCCCAAAGGCAGTCAGGACATGGTGGCTGCCGCCCTGCGCTCGGTGTTCGTTCAGACCGAGGCCCAGGCCGTGGAGCAGCAGTGGGAGCAGGTGATCACGATGCTCCGCGAGAAATTCCCCGCCGCCGCTGCCTTGATGGAGCAGGCCAAGGAAGACGTCCTCGCGTTCCGGGCCTTCCCGCCGGAGCACTGGCGCAAGATCTGGAGCACCAACCCCCTGGAGCGGCTGAACAAGGAGATCAAACGCCGCACCCGCGTCGTCGGCATCTTCCCCAACGACGCCGCGATCATCCGCTTGGTGGGAGCCCTGCTGCTGGAGCAGCAGGAGGAATGGCAGCTTGATGGCCGCCGGGTGTTCTCTGAACAGTCGATGGCCAAGCTGGACAACACCAGCGAACCAGTCCAAGATCAACCAACAGCTGCACTCGCTGCGGCTGCCTGATCACTGATCACCAATCTCCGATCAGGTCACAGGCCTCGGGATTTACACCACTCCAAGGGACGCGACCATCCTGGTCAGACGTCAAGAGCAAGGTCACGAAGCTGGACGCACCTCAGCTGGTCAACCTGGTCGCTGACCTTTATCGGCTCTCCAAGGAGAATCAGGCCTTTCTTCATGCTCGGCTAGCGGTAGCCCAGGACCCGCTGGAATTCTACAAGAAAATTATCGACGAATGCATGTACCCGGATGTTCATAAGAACAAGCCCATCCAGATTGCAAAGGCTAAAAAAGCCATCAGTGACTACAGCAAGGCCGTCGGCGATGCATTGGGAGAAGCGGAGCTGATGACCTTCTTCGTGGAGCAAGGAAACGCCTTGACGATCGACTACGGCGATATCGACGAAGGATTCTACGCTGCTCTGAACCTGATGTATCGTCGTGCCCTCGACAAGGTTTGCAGCTTGCCCGACGCAAGCCAAGACGCGTTCAAAGTGAGATTGGAAGCGATTATGAGGTCTTCTGCTCATATTGGCTGGGGTTATCACGATGAGCTGCGCGCCGACTATTTCCGCGCCTTTCCAGAAGACAAGTAGTCGGCGAACAAGGGCTGGTTCACACCAGCGTGGGCGCCTGCCACTCAGGTGCAGCGTTAACCCCCCGACTCCTCATCAGCGCTGACCGCCATCGCCACCACGCGAACGGCACAAGCCTGGCAGATCTCAGCCCAACGATCGATGGTGATGCTGAGCCTCTCCGCAATCTCGTGGGGTGCTGTTCCCTCCCGCAGCAACTTCTGCCCTCGCGCATGCAGCTCCCGCCAGCGCCCCGGCACCGAGATCAGGAACCCCTTGTCGCGCAGGTAGTGGGTGATCTCACCGTTCACGTAGGGCCTGGCGTAGGCGATGAAGTGATTGGGGCTGCGGCCGGGACGCTGGTTGTCGTAGCGGCGTGAGGCCTTGATCAGACCGATCGCCGCCAGCTGCTCCAGGTCTTCTCTGGGGTGGCCGGTGCGGCGGGCGTAGTTGGCCGCCACTTTCGCCGCAAAGGGCAGGTGTTCCACCACCAGGGCATCCGTATCGGCATGGGGTGAGCGCAACGGGCCGCGCCGGTTGCTGGGCGCTGTTTTGCCAGGCGCACCTCTCGGTGCGACGACCCGGGCGGTGGCCTGCTGGGGCCTGGGGCGGTGTGCTGCTGGGTCAGTGGTCATCGTCAGAGGGGGTATTGCTCGGGGCCTGGCCCCTCAGCGGGAGAACAGCAGCGGCCTCGGCGTTGCCTTGCCGCTGCCGCGCCAGTGCTGGGTCTGCAGCCAGATCACGCCCTGGCAGAAGGCATCCACCAGGTCGTCGTGAGCGGCATTGGGGAAGCCGAGCAGTTCGGTGATCAGGGCGTCGTTGCCGCTGCGGAAGGCCAGCTGGCCGGCCTCGAGCAGCGGGGCCACGGCATGGGCTCGGCTCACCTTGCTGCCTTGAGGCCGCACAGCGATCAGGCCGGGGATCTGGCGCCGGAGCAGCTGGCAGACGGCTGGGCCATTGGCGGCGTCCTCGATCAGCACCGCATCGGGACTCAGACCTTGGCCCAGCGATGCCAGGGTTTGGCTGAGGAACTTCACCACGCCCGGCAGATCGAGGCGGTGGTGCTGGCTCCAGAGCACCTCGATCCGGTGAGAGCAGCCTCCCTGTTGAATTGCTGGGGCCGTGGCCGGCATCGATGGCATGGGCTGCGACGGGGGCCGCACCCGGGCGGCACTGGGGTGCAGGTGCTCACCCCTGGCCTTCGCCTGGGCGACGGGATGGCGGGAGTCCGGGTCCGGCAGCAGGCCCAGCAGGCAGAAGCCGCAGTAGTCGTTCTCCTGCCCGCCCTTGAAGCTCAGGTCGCAGCTCAGCACCACTGCCGCAAAGGGCCGCTGACCAGGTCGCCCGCCTGGACCGGGCGCAGAGGTGCCCGTGCAGCGTGCGGATCCAGGAGCGCTGAAACAGCAAGCCCTCCGCCGGGGAGGGGCGCTGTTGGTAGAGGGCGTTCCACCAGTAGCTGCCGGCGCGGATGCGGATCTGCTCGAGTTCTGCGGGCGGGAACCGCTCGGGGCAGAGGGCCTCGCCCGGCTCCCGCCAGTCCGGCTCCAGGCTGCAGCTGGCCGGGAAGACCAGTTGCTGTTGCTTGGGTTCGGCGATGGCCGGCAGATTCAGCACATGCCAGTGCTGGGGCGCATCGCCCGCTTCCTGCTCCAGCAGCCAGCCGATCAGGTCGTCCTGGTGCCAGCGGGTGAGCACCACAACCTGGGCGGCCCCTGCAGGACCCCGTTGCGAGGGCCCCTCGGGGGCCGGTTCGGCGCGGGTGAGCCACACCGACTGGAACCACTCGATCAGCTTCTGGCGCTGGCCCGCGGAGTTGGCGTCCTCCGGACCCTTGTAGGGGTCATCGATGATCCCCAGGGCATAGCCCTTGCCGGTGAAGGGGCCGCGCACACCGGCGGCGATGCAGCCGCCGCGCTCGGGGGTGAGCCAGTTGCCGACGGCGGTGGAGTCCCTGGAGAGGGCATGGCCGCAGGCCCGGTAGTAATGCCGCGCCTCACGGCTGTGGGCATAGGCCAGCTCAGCCGAGTAGGAGGCGATGGCGCAGAAGCGCATCGGGTAGCGGCTCACCCAGTAGGCGGGGAACAGCTTGGAGACCAGCAGTGATTTGCCCAGCCGCGGCGGGCAGCAGACGATCAGACGGTTGAGATCTCCATCGGCCACGCGCTGCAGCAGGGCGATCAGGCGCTCGGCCCAGGTGTGGAAGGCGTAGCCGGGATAAGCGGCCACGATGAAATCGCGGAAGGCCTGCTGGAGGTGGCGCTGCTGCTGCCGATCTGGATCAGGCACGCCCAGCAGGCCCCAGTCGGCCCAGAGGTCGGTGGCTGGATCAAGCAGCAGGCCAGCAGTTGCAGCGGCAGGAGAACTCAAGGTCGGCTCTCCGGTGGCTTGATCGGCGCCCGCAGCAGGCCACCGATCTCAGCGATCACCCGGAAGGCGCCGACGGCCGCTGAAAACTGATCGGCGTCCATGGCCCGCCGGGCGCAGTCGTTGAGGGCAAAGATCTGCTCGGCCTGGTGTCGGCGCCGGTCGGAGATGAGTTCTTCCACCATCCGCTCGCGGGCGAGGTTCAGATAGCGATTGATGGTCTGGCTGTTGTTCACCCCCCAGCTTTCACGACCTTTTTCGTAGATCAGGGCCAGCGGAATCCGCTGGGCGATCCACAACTGAGCCTCGGCGACGCGCCGCTCCACCTCCAGCCGCGAGGGCCTCGGTGGCCGTTGGGCCGCCATGCCCTTCGGGCGGCGTGGGGGGTTGGCATGACCGATCGGCCGAGCGGGATCGGTGGGCTCATAAAGCGGCTGGCCGTTGTCGTCTTCTGCGCTGGCAGCGCAGCGCAGGTCCTCCACCGGATCGGCAGGCACCTGGCAGTGGGAGCGCAAGGGCATCGGCTCAGAGCGGCAGGGCCTGTGCCTTGGGCGCTCGGATGGTCCAGAAGGGCCTGCCGCGCTTCTCGGTGGCGCTGCCCTGCTGGATCGCCGCATCACGGGCGGCCTTGAGCTGCTGCTCGATCTGCTGCACCGCCAGGGGGAAGTCGTAGCTCAGCCGACCCGGGTTGTGGGTGAACGCCCAGTCGTTGTGCGAGAACGCCGGATCCAGCTCACCGGCGTCCATCGCCGCGCTGAGCGCCTCGAGCAGGGGTTCGAGCTCCTGCTCCAGTTGCTTCTGCTGCGCCTTGAGCGCGGTGACGGCATCGAGCAGGGCCTCGATTGGCTCCGCCGCCGGAACAGCGGCATCAGCGGCGGCAGGGGCGATGGTCATGACGGCCGGCACAGCAACAAGCAGGCCAGGGGAATGGAGCCTGGCGATCAGCTCACTGTATGGGCTCTGCTCTTTGAGCCGCAATCACAGCAGCTGTTAATTCCTAATGGGTGCTGGTTGAGGCTCAGAAGGGTCTGTGGGCCAGGCAGTAGCGGCTCCAGGCGGCGGCCCAGGCCGCCAGGCACTGCTCACGGCTGTAGAAGGTGCTCGGCAAACGCCTCGCCCGGCTTGCTCCAGATCGTCTGGCCCAGCTCGTAGACGTTCCCCTGAGCAGCCTCCAGCACCATGTAGCCCCCCAGCTGGGCGGCAGTGGAATAGGGCCGCCCGTGGGCGGAGAGGGTCTTGAGGTCGTAGAGCACCCGCACCTCGCGGCCCCGGCGCTCGCTGAGGGCCGGTGAGATGTAGGCGCCGTCAAAGGCGCCGGCCACGTTGCGGCTGAGGCAGCAGCTGAGCCGTTCGCTGGCGATCACCTGCACCTCCTCCCAGAGCGGCAGCTGCAGCAGCGGCAGGATCCAGTCCCGGTAGGCGTGATGCCCCGGCAGCTCCTCCACCGCCAGCAGGGCATCGGCCTGGCCACAGCCCACCAGGAAGCGGGCCTGGCTGTAGCGCTCCAGGGCCGCATGCACCGTCACCCCACGCGGCTCCCAGACGGGCCGCGTGGCCTCGATCGCCCGGCGGGCCGTGGCACTGAGGCCATGGGCCAGCACGCCGGTGATCGACACCGGGAACAGGTGATCGCCCAGCCAGTAGCGGTGGGCCGCCTCATCCCGCCACAGGCCGGGGATGGGATCAAGCCAGGTGCTGGTGGTCAGCATGGCCGTTGCACCAGCAACCCGGTGTGACAGAGCGCGTCACGTCCCAGATCCCGCTCGGCAGCAGAGATCTGGAGCAGCCCCCGCTTGAGTAACCATCTTATCTATCAATAAAGGCATTAGCAAGCAGCAGGGAGTCAGGGAGAGGGGGTGAATCGGGGGGTGTGAGTAGGAGGGTGTCTCTCCCCCCAGCCAAATCGTCACGCTGTTACAGCCACCGAGATCGACTGCACTGCAGCTGGTCTGGCCATAACTGCAGGGTGTTTCCGGCGCTTGTCGCAAGGACATGGGCGCTCAGAGAACCGCCAGGGGGATGGCCACCGCGCGTGTGACCATGCCGGCGCCGCAGAAGCGCACCGGCCCCCGGCGCTGGGCGCCACTGAGGCGCAGCAGCAGCACCGACCAGCCATGGGCCCAGGCCGTTTCCCGCAGGATCACTCCGATCGGCTGGGCCGTGTTGCTCACCAGCAGTTGGTCCTGCTCCAGCCGGAGACCCTGGCGAGCCAGGGTCTGGGCCGCCAGCTCGGCGCTGATCTCCAGGTCGTGGTCCTGGTGGGCCGCCAGCTCCACCAGCTCGCCGATGGTGCGGGTCACGGTGCGATCGGCGCACTCCACCCTGGCGGGGTACTGCAGGATCATCTGCAGGCAGCGCTGCTCATCGGCCAGCTCGGTGCTCTGGCTGTAGCTCTCCCACTCGTGGGAAGCGATGCAGAGCTCGGCCTCCGCTTCTGTGGGGGCGACATCACTGAGCAGTGACCAGGCGCCCGCCAGCAGGGTGCCGTACTGATCGCCGAGGCGCTGGGAGTCGAAATGCCGCGCCGCCGCGCGGGTGAACACCCCGGCGGCCTGACGGATCATCGGGATCAGGCCCACGGTGCGGGCGATCAGCCGCCGGCCCAGCTCTGGGGTGATGTGGCGCTCGAGGTCCCGATCCAACCCAGCCCAGTGGGCCTCGCGTTCGGCTTTGGGCAGATCGGCGGGGTTGCGCAGGCTGAGCTGGGCAAAGCGGCTGTGGTCGGCCCCCTGCTTGAGGGCGGTGGCGATCGAACTGAGCAGGAACATCGAGCGCACCCGATAGCGGCTCACCTCACCGCTGGGAGAACCCTTGAGCAGGGCGGCGCCGCTCTCACTGCTGGCCACCCGCGCCAACGCCAGGATGCCCTGCATGCGCTGCTGATCCGGCCGCTCGTTGCTCTCGGCCTCGTCAAACACCACCGGCACCGCATCGGAGCCGATCGACTGGCGCAGCCCCGCTTCTGTGGTGGAACCGCTCACCAGCAGGGCGAAGTCGCCCAGCAGGGGGGTGACGTAGCGATCGAGGATGGCGCTCTTGCCGGAACCGGCGCCGGCGGTGAGCCAGATGTGGGGTCGCCAGCGCAGCGAGCCGCAGATCGGGCCCAGCACCACCCAGCCCACCAGCAGGGTGCCGGAGGCCGGCACATCCCAGCGGAAGCGGTTGGCGATGCTCAACGATCACCGCCGCCTCCTGCACCGAAAGCGGTGCCACATCACCGGGCCCATCAAGGCGTGACATGCGCTGATAGACGAACCGCGAGCGATAGGGGGCCGTGATCGGCTGATCACCGTCCGGGGTGACCAGGCGATCACCGAGATGCAGCAGCGGCCGGCCGTCGTCCCACCAGGCCCCGCGGCCGCGGATGCGCTCCGGGCAGAAGAGGCCGGCGGCGATCGAGCGCTCGTAGAGGTCGCTGGCCACCGCCGCCCAGTTCACCCCCGTGCGGCTGGGGTAGAGGGTTTCCCAGTGGGCCAGCGGTGCCAGGGCCACCAGGTGGGTGGCGGTGTGGGCGGAGCGGGCCAGGCGCAGCACCTGGCCGCTGCGGCCGGAGCGGTAGTAGCTGGCCTCACCGTCGTAGCCGAGGCACTGAAACGGAGCCCTGGAGGGTGCGGTGGCCTGAGCCTCGGCTGCCGGCGTTGGGGTGTCGCCTGCCTCCTCTACCTCTATGCCGCTGAGCTGGTGATCCTCCGGGTTGAGCCATGGCTTCAGCCACTGCTGCAGGTGTTCGGCCGCCTGGGTGGAGCTCCAGTCGGCATCGGCCAGATCCCAACCCTGGGGCAGATCGGCTGGCGGTTCCACCAGCTGCAGCCGGCAGCCCTGCTCGGCGAGCAGAGCGGCCAGCCGCGTCATCGCCTTGCGGCCCGGTGCATCGGCATCGGGCCAGAGCGTCACCGATCGCCCCGCCAGCGGACTCCAGTCGGTCTTGGCGATGGCGTTGGTGCCGTTGACCCAGCTGATCACCACCTGCTCCGGGAAGAGAGCCGCCGCGGCATCGGCTGTGCCCTCACCCTCCACCACCAGCACCGAAGCGTTGGGACGTTGGCTCAGGCCCGCCAGGCCGTAGAGGGGCCTGGGCGCAGGCCACTCACATGAGAAGGGGTCGCGGCGGCTGGGCCGGTGCCAGCCACCATCGAGCCACACCCGATGCAGGAAGGCCTTACGGCTGCTGCGGCCGCCAGCACAGGCGCTGGATCCAGAACAACTGCGCGCCGCTGGCGTCGCAGTAGCACCACTGGGCGATGGCGCCTTGAGCCAGGGCAGGCGGCGAGGCATCGGCTGGCGGCACCTCGGGTTGGCGCCAGGGCCGGCCGCCATGGCCGGGAAGCCCAGTCGCTGCAGCTGGTGCTGCTGCCGGCCTGCCGCAGGAGCCGTTGGCAGAGGCAGCGGGCTGGGGGCGGTGACGGACATCCGCTTCCGGCACCAGGCCCAGGTAGCTCTCCACCTCCTGGCAGGCCTGGCGGAAGCTCCAGTGGCGCACCCGCATCAGCAGGTCCATCCCCGAGCCAGCGCCGCCCAGGTGGTTTTTGCCGCCGCACTGGTTGCAGAACCAGGAACCGCTGCCGTCTTTGTCGTCAAAGCGGTAGCGATCCCGGCCGCCGCAGATGGGGCAGGGCTGATGGCGGTTGCACAGCTGCTCGGGCCGCAGCCCGGCCAGAGCGCTGAGGATCTCGCACCAGCGGCCCGTAGCCGCGGTGATCAGGTCGGTTGCCATGGGTGTCGCCTCAGATCAGCGCTGGGCAGCGACCGTGGCCAGGAGAGCCGGGGAAGGCCCACCGGCACCCCCCTGCTCCGCGGCGATGGTGGCATCGAGCACCTGCCGTAGCGCCGCCGAGCGGCTGAGGGCGCCGTGGCGGCGACGCTGGTCAAGCCAAGCCAACTGCTCCTCGGTGATCGAGAAGCTCAGAGGTGGAGCAAAGGAAGCCATATCAGCTAGGAATCTGCAGTGCAGCCTAAGGGCACAGGGCAAGGCTTGATAACCTGAACCTTGCTGAGCGGCGCGTCTCAGTGCCAAGCCTGTCGTTCCCTCCATGGCCCAGATCGTCCTGCGCGACTACCAGCAACACCTGCTCGCCGATCTCCGCGCCGCCCTCAGAGACCCACCGGCGGGTCTGCGCTGTCATGCCCACCGGCGCCGGCAAGGGCCAGACGATCGGCGCGATCGCCCGCGGCGCTGCCGGCAAGGGCCGGCGGGTGCTGGTGCTGGCCCACCGGGCTGAGCTGATCGAGCAGCTCACCGGCACCGTGCGGGCCTGGGGGCTGGAGCCCGACGTGATCGCCCCCGGCCACCGGCTGCAGGGCCGGCAGGTCGCCGTGGGCTCGGTGCAGACCGTGGCCCGGCGCCTGGCCCAGCTGCCGCCGCCGGATCTGATCATTCAGGACGAGGCCCACCACCTGGTGGCCGGCAACATCTGGGGCCGGATCATCAACGCCTGGCCAGGCGCCCATCTGATCGGCAAGACCGCCACCCCCGAGCGGCTCGATGGCAAAGGGTTGGGCGTGGAGGCCGGCGGCTTCTTTGAAGCCTTGGTGCTGGGGCCTTCAGCGGCCTGGCTGGTGGAGCAGGGCTGGCTGGCCCGGCCCAAAGTCTTCTCCTGGCCAGGCGCCCGCAACAGCCAGGGGCATAGCCCCGGGGGGCAGGACCCCGAGGGGCATAGCCCCGAACTCCGCCAGCGGATGGGGGAGTTCGATCTCGAGCAGGCGGCCCACGCCTTTGGGAATCGGGCCGCCATCGGCGATGCCGTCTCGCATTACCGGCGCCGGCTGCACCCGGCCACGGCCATCTGCTTCTGCTGCACCATCGAGCATGCCGAGCAAATGGCGACTGCGTTCCGTGCCGATGGCATCCGGGCTGCGGCGGTGAGCGGCAGCACCCCCGCCGAGGAGAGGAGGCGCCTGATCGCCGGGCTGGGCACGGGTGAGGTGGAGGTTCTCACCAGCTGCATGATCATTTCCGAGGGCACCGACATCCCCTCGGTGGGCGGCGCGATCCTGATGCGCCCCACCGCCAGCCTCAGCCTCTATCTGCAGATGGTCGGCCGCGCCCTGCGGCCCGCACCCGGCAAGCACGAGGCGGTGATCCTCGATCATGTCGGCAACGCCCACCGCCATGGCCTGCCCACCGATGAGCGGCAGTGGAACCTGGCCGGAAGGCGGCGCCGGGAAGGTGTCTCCATCCCGATCAAGGACTGCCCGCTCTGTTTCTGCAGTTGTCCCAGTGCTGCGCAGGTGTGCCCGGACTGCGGCCACCTGTTCCTGACCGAGCGAGCGCGATGAGCAGCGGCGCGGGATCCAGCAACTGGAGGGCGAGCTGGTTGAAGTCAAGGGAGCAGCCCGCCACCGGCCCCAATCCAACCAGCAGCAGAGGCCCCGGCGCACGCACCCAGCAGCCGGCTGCCGCACCTTCGAGCAGCTGCTGGAGCGGGAGCACGAGCGGGGCTACAAGAGCGGCTGGGCCAGGCATGTGTGGGCGGCCAGGCAGCGAAGTACTTAATCCCTGACTGGCTTGCCGCCTGCTCCCAGGAGTTCAGCCTCCAGGCCCAGCTGTTGGGCCGCGGCCACAAACGGAGCATCCAGGCTGCAGAGGGTGGCGCCACGGCCGCTGGCGATGGCCAGGTGCAAGGCGTCGGCCGCTCGCAGGGACGTGCTCCAGCCGCGCAGGCAGGCGTTGGCATTGCGGAAGTCCTGCGACTCCAGTTCCAGCACCAGCAGGCCCGGCGCCAGGCTGCGCTCATAACCCTGCAGCACCGCCTCGGCTTGGGCCTGGGTTAGGGCCTTGGTGCGCACCTTCAGGCCGAGGGCGGAATGCAGCTCAGTGACACTCCATGAGCTGATCGCCAGCGGTGCACTGGCCTCAGCGAGAAACGCCGTCGCCGTGGCGGAATGCGCTTCCGGCGTCAGCACCGCCAGCAGCACGCAAGTGTCGATGTAGAGCATCAGGCGCCGGGCTCATCCCGCAACGCCCGCATGGTCTCCACGCCGCTGGTCGGCTGCTCAGGCAAGGAGGCGCGCAGGGCCTCGAGTTGCGGCAGCAGATCACGGACGCTGCAACGCGGCACCAGCTCGGCGATGGCCTTGCCGCGGCGGGTGATCACCACCGCCTGCCCAGCCTCCACCGCATCCAGAAGGCTGGAGAGCTGGGTCTTGGCTTCTGCCACCGTCACCTGCACCATGGCCGTTGACCACCTAGATGACCAACTCTAGGCCGGGTGCGCGGCACAGAAGCAGGGGGCATGGCCTTCTCCCAGCGAGCACGACAACCAACCATCGACTCAGCCGCTCGTCAGCGCAGCACTTGCTCCCTACTGGGATGGCTACGCGCGGTCAGAGGCCTTAGCACTGACAGCATTGCCGTCAGCGCAAGCGAGAGTCGTCAATGACCACGCTCACGATCCGCAACCTCGACGAGCACACCAAGGAGCAGCTGCGCATTCAGGCCGCCCGCCATGGTCGATCGATGGAGGAGGAAGCCCGCACGATCCTCCGCTCCGCCCTCGAAGCCCGGCAGCCCCCCGCAGGTGGCAAGGGCCTGGGCAGTCGCATCCATGCACACTTCGCCCTGCTCGGCGGCGTGGAGCTGGAGCTGACTGAGTCCTCCTCGCCAACCCTTTAACCGCCGGCGATGCCCTGCAGATCCTTGAGCAGCACGAACAGGTGCAGCGGGTCAGTGGGCGAGGGCCGGAAGCCGAAATGCTCGTAGAAACCTCGGGCCCGTTCATCTTTGGCATGCACCGCCATGGCGCGGATGCCGGCGATATCGGCCGCCGCCAGCGTCCGAACGATCGCGTCTTTCAGCAAGGCGGCGCCAAGGCCCTTCCCCTGGTGCTCAACCGCCACGGCCAGCCGGGCCAGCACCATCAGCGGAATCGGATGCCGCGCCAACCCCTTGCTGATCCGCTCTGGTGCCTGCTCTGGACTCACCTCACCTACCACCAGGGTGTGGAAGCCAACGACGACGTTGCCATCCAGCGCCACGTAGGTGCGGCTGGCCCGCGCTCGCTGATTCGCCAGGGCAAAGCGGACCAGGAAGCGGTTCAGGGGTTCCTCACCACAATCAAAGGCCTCCAAGGCATGGTTGGCCTGGAGCGGTTCGATCCGGTAGCGGCTCACTCGGCGCCACCAGCAGGCGGCTGTTCCGCAACACCCCGCTCCAGCACGCTCGGCTCCAGCAGCAACCGCGCCAGCCGCGGATGCTGCTGGGGTGGAGCATCCAGGGCGGCCACGAAAGCCTCCCACTGCTGCCCATCGAGCTGGAAGCTCTGCCGATCAGCCAGGGTTTCGGCCGCGCTGGCCAGGGCGCTCTCCAACACAAACTCACTCACGCTGCACTGGGCCGCCGCGGCTGCCCGCTGCAGGGTCTGCTTGGCACCGGGCGTCAGCCGCAGGTCAAGCTTCTCGCTTCTCAAAGGAGCTGAGGTCATCACGGCACCGTCTTCCGCCACCTTAGCCCTGCCCGCCCGACAATGTCATGACAACTCCGCCGGTCCTTCACAGAATCGTCAGCAGCAATACGCTTTCACGGACTGGTAGCAGGAGCGCCATGGCCTCCGTTTCAGCCGCAGAAGCCCGCAAGCGGCTCCACGCCCTGATTGACGAGGTGGAGCAGTCCCACGAGCCGGTGCTGATCATTGGGAAGCAGGGCAACGCTGTTCTGCTGGGGGAAGATCACTGGCGCGCAATCTGGGAGACGCTCCATCTGGTCTCGATTCCCGGGATGCGCACGTCGATCCTCGATGGCATAGCCACCGAGGTGACTGAGTTGAGCCGAGAAGCGCTTTGGTGACCTCGGTCGGCAGCAGCTGGCTGGCCGACCGAGCTATTGCCCGCCGAGGCAATTCGGCGAATACCTGACACGTTTTGGCAAAACAGCCAATACCTGCCAATCGCTGACAACCAGCCCGGCAACAGGAGGCGTGGCCTCCTCCCCCAGCGAACACGAGATCCAGCAGCGCATCCGCCTGGCCTGCGGCCGCGGGGCGGTGCGGCTCTGGCGGAACAACACCGGCGGTCTGGTCGATCAGCAGGGGCGCTTCGTGCGCTTCGGGCTGTGCAGGGGCAGCAGCGACCTGATCGGCCTGCGGTCGCTGGAGGTGACGCCCGATCTGGTGGGTCAGCGGATCGCCCAGTTCGTCGCCCTGGAGATCAAGACGCCCCATGGCGCCGTCAGCCCGTGAGCAGCGGGCGTTTCTGGAGCTGGTCGAGCAGCTCGGGGGTGTGGCGGCCGTCTGCCGCTCCGTCGAGGAGGCCGAGCAGGCGCTCGCCAAGAGGAGTCACACGCAGTCCTGCCGCTGATGGATCCGGCGGAACTGCAGCGGCGGCTCAGGCGGCTGGCCCAGGCCCACCCCGGCGAGCACCCCTACACCCTGGCTTTGAGATTGCAGGTGGAGACAGGGAAGGTGATCACTGGCCAGCAGGCCAAGCACATCCTCAACAGGCTTGGTGATGACCTGTCCAGACATACCAAGGCATGACAGGCTCTGGCTGCGCTTGCCAAGTTTGTATTAGCTTCCCGCTAAGAACTCGGAATTCAGATCGTGGTCGTCACCTACGCGGAGCTGCTTGAGCACCAGGAGGAGAACCGCGCATGCATTCGGTCGCATGCTGCTCAACTGGCGCCGGGGCAACGGTTGGACCCAGTACACCGCCTGCAGCTGGGCGGAAGAGGTGGGCTTCGAGACGATCTCCTACGGCAACCTCTCGGTGATCGAGCAGGGCAAGGCCGGCGAGCTGCGCCAGAAGGCTTTCTGGCAGCTGGGAGAACTCAACCGCCGCATCGCCGACCAGGACTGGGGCTCTGTGAAGGATCAGGCGATCAAGGAGAAGCTCGAGGGCGCCGTTCCTCTCGGGGACAACGACTGCCCGGTCTGGACGCCGCTGGAGTTCTGGGCCTGCTACTGCGGTCTGCGCGAGGTGCCGGATGCCTTCCGCACCACACCGGCCCCCACCATCGGCCAGCGCAAGGCCACGGAGCTCTCGAGCAAGTGGCGCAACCAGATGCGCCGCGTGGTCGACGAGTGCGGTCTCGAACCCAGCGACGCCCTCAACTCCCTGGCGGCAGAAGCCAGCGAGGAGCACCGCAAACGCTTCTATGCGGTCCTCACGGGTTTTGGCGACTACAAGCCCGAGGAGCTCGCTCCCCTCTGGATCGAGGGGGACTCGTATCAGCCCAAGCGCTGGCTGGACCAATGGGAGGCCGCGAACCGCCAGCCACGCAAACCCGGCAGCCGCAAGGGCAAGAAGCCAGTCTCGGCCTGATGGCTAGGAATTAACAGCCGCTACTCATGCGGCTTCCAGCGGAAAGCCCTAAGATCCGGATCAGCGGGCAACCGCCCGATCTGATTCCCCATGGTCACACCGTCCAGGCCCTTGGAGGCCCAGTGTCATCACCCCCCTGAGCAACAGCTCACCCACGCCCTGGCCTGCTTTCAGGCCGAGGTATCCGCCATCTCCTCCCCCGACCTGGGCGCCGTCGCGGAAGCTGCCCGACCTGCCTTCCGCCAGGGCATCGGCTGGTTCGCCCAACTGGGCGAGCAGCACGGCCGGCCCAGGCTGCAGGTCACGGTGAGGCATGCAGCGGGTGCCGAGCTCAGCAGCGAGGCCTGGGCCGATGAGCCCAGCGCTCTGTCGGACATGACCGGCTTGATGCTGGCCATGCTGCTGGGCATTCCCGTGTCCGCCCAGGCTAGGGCTGCAAAGCTCTGTTCTGATGTGGAGCAATGCGTGGCCGACAAGCCTGAAGGCCCGCTGGTGCCTGCGGATCGGCCGGAGCCCGATGGCGAGTCGGAAGCACCAGACCAGCACACCCAGGCGCTGTCCAGGCCCAGGCCAGCAGTGGTGGCACCCCCGATGGGAGCGGCGATCCAGCCTTACTTCCCCTGACGCCGGAGGAGATCAGCGGCTATCACCGCCGCGTGCTGGATCTGCCGCAGGCCTCCCGCCGGGAGCTCACCCATGCGTTCCGCGAGCACTTCCAGGTGCCGCGCAGCGCCCGCTCGATCGGTGATCGCATCACCCAGCGCCAGCACGGCGACTTCATCGAGCGCTTCCTCGAGGAGGTCCAGGGCCAGGCGCTGGAGAACGTTCCCTCGCCGCCAGCCGCATGAGCAGCAGCCATCGTCCCAGGCCTCCCCGTCGCTATGGGGAGCAGCCCCGCTCAGTGGCCGGCCGCCACTTCATCCAGACCCAGGTGCGCACCGACGTCTACCTGCGCATCCGCGAGCTGATGGAGGCCCGCAACCTCTCAGCCAGCGGAGCGGTGCACCACCTGCTGAGGGAGCGCTTTGGCCTGCCACCGCTTCCTCCCTTCGATCAAGACCCCATGTCGACCGATTCACCCCATGGCTAAAGACCTGTTTCGCACGCCCCTCGCCCCGGTGCGCTGGGCCCACCTGATCACCCCCCGCCATCAGCTCGATCGGAGCAAGCCGCTGGCCTGGACCTGTGATCTGCTCCTTCCCAACGCCGACGAGAAGGCCCAGGCCTTTCTGCTGGCGATGGAGGACCAGTTCATCGCCCTGCACGGCAGCCGTAAGCGCCGGGCGGAGAAGGGCTTCCCCTGGAAGGCCGACAAGGACAAGCCCAGCGAGCTCACCGTGGTGCGCTTCAAGATCCCGCAGTTCCAGCGGCGCGACGGCTCCCTCTCGGAAGGGCCCCGCATCGTCGATGCCAAGAAGCAGCCCTGGGATGGGGCCGCCATCGGCAACGGCTCGAAGGTGATCGTCGCTTTCGACATCTACGACTGGGACGGCGAGAACGGCTGCGGCATGACCTTCCAGCCCAGGGCCGTCCAGGTGGTCGAGTTCGTGCCCTACGAGCAGGTCGATCCCACCGACGGCTTCGACGAGCTGGATGGCTACTCCGCGGCCAGTGCTCCAGCCGGCTCCGGCTCCAGCGGCTGGGCCGCCGATGTCGACGAGGAGGCACCGTTCTGATGACGCACCTCCATAGCGTCCGCGGCGGCGTAGGCGGCGGCCGGCCACCAGAGGGGCAAACCCCAGCTGCCGGCCTTCTGCCGCACCCGCCGGCCCACCACCACCGTCACGGTGAGCAGCCTGCGGTGCATCTACCGGCTGCTGCTGCTGGTCCTGGTGTTCCAGCTGAGCACCCTGCTGCTGGTGATCGCCGGGCCTGTCCCGCCGCGGCTGCCCCCGGCCACAGCCACCAACGTCCTCCGCCCCGATGCCGGCACTGCCGCCGGTGGGGCTCCCTTCGTCGTGACACCGCTTCCAGATCGATGAGCAGAACAACGACCTGGCCCTGTCCACCAACGCCCCTCGTCCCGATGGATCACCTCTCCCTCGTCTCCCGTTCCTGGAACGGCACACCGATCTCACGGCGCTTCACCGATGGCTACGTCACTGCCACAGCGATGTGCAAGGCGAACAAGAAACGGTGGTCTGACTACCGCGAGTCAGACCGCTGCCAGCAGTCCGTCGATGGTGCTCCCCGCCAGGTCAAGAGCAACCGCCGCTCCTGGTTGATCAACACCTTCGAGCGCTTTGGCGCTCTGGTGGCAGGAGGCTGATGGACACCCCAACACCGACATCCCGCCAGCGGGTCTGGATCAGCACCGCCGAGGCCTGCGAAGTGCTGGGCATGAGCCGAGAGTCCCTCCGCCAGCTGCGGCTGCGGGGAGTACTGCAACCCGGGAAGCACTACCGCCGCTGGGGCTGCACCCAGGGCCGTGGGCCGTTGCAGTGGCACCTTGAGAACGTGGAGGCCACCATCACCGGTTGGAGCCGGCGCCACCTGAGGCAATAAAAGCGTTGCGACCCCATGGGATCAGCAGGCACTGTCCTGAACCCGATCACGTCCCCCTCTCCTCTAATCGGGGATCGGGTTGCGTGATCGGGTTGTTGTTTGGGCCCTGGTCCTGCCGGCGCGGTGACACCCCGATCCAGCACCAACTTTTGCTCCGGGTTTGCTCACGTCCCCGCTCCAAGCAGTCCTGGAGGGCCCGCCCAGGCCGAGGTTGAGCAGATCACTGATCCACAGATCAGCGATGACTCTGCGGGTTCGCCAGAGCCAAATTCCGAGGCGGGGACTGGAGCGGGCGAGCCAGATAAGTGAGCAAGGCGGCGATTTGCTCACCTGTTTGCTCACATCCCCCTTGGCCAATCCCTGAAAAGTCAGTCGGGGCGACAGGATTCGAACCTGCGACCTAGTGCTCCCAAAGCACCCGCGCTACCAAGCTGCGCCACGCCCCGAACGGGCTCAGCATACGGACTGAAAGATCCGGTAAGACCTTCGCGCCCGGGCGGTCACGGCTCGGTCACAGGCCAGCGCTTGTGTTGGAGCTGCCCCCCAGCCAGGGGGCCGTTCCTCACCCCGCCTCAACCATGACGATCCTCCAAAGCCTGCGTGCCTCGGCGCCCCGACTGGCCCTGGCCGCCGGACTGCTGCTCCCCTTGTTGGCCCCCACCCAGGCCCAGGCCCAGCCCTACGGCCGCGGCTGGCAGCGCGGCTATCGCTCCGTGCCGGTGCAGCGCTGGCAACCGGCTCCGTACCAGCAGCAGCAGCGGCGTTTCTATGACGACCCCAGCATCCAGGCCTACGGCGGCCAGCCGGTGGTCTACGGCCCCGACGCCCGGGCGCAGCGCTGCAACCAGGGCCGCCTGGTGGGCGGACTCCTGGGCGGCGGCGCCGGTTATGCCCTGGCCAACGGCCGCGACCGGGTATGGGCCACGCCGCTGGGGGCTCTGCTCGGTTCCCAGATGGGCTGCAACGTCGGCCAGGGCAATGCACCACTGCCCTGGTGAAGCTCAGCTCGCCACGGCGATGCAGTCGATCTCCACCCGGGCCCCCTTGGGCAGGGCTGCCACCTGCACACAGGCCCGGGCCGGGGCCACCCCGGCAGCAAAGCGTTCGGCGTAGAGGGCGTTGACCCGCTCGAAATCGGCCAGGTCGGCCAGGAACACGGTGGTACGCACCACCTGGGCAGGCGAGAGCCCGGCTGCGGCCAGCACCGCGGCCAGGTTGTCGAGCACCTGCCGGGTTTCGGCCTCCACATCGCCGCCGCCCACCAGCACGCCGGTGCGGGGATCGAGGGCGATCTGGCCGGAGCAGAACAGCAACCCGCCAGCTCTCACGGCCTGGTTGTAGGGCCCCACCGGTGCCGGCGCGCCGGCGGTGTTCACGGCCTGGGCTGACTCCGCTGGGTTCATGCCGTTTTGAGCTGGAGTGCGAGCCTATGGCCCGTGGCTCAGCTGCGGCGCAGCAGCAGCAGCAGCAGGGTGCAGGCGCTCCAGCAGCCGCTGGCCAGCCTCGACCGCTTGCGGGCCGCTCCGGGCCGGGGCACCAGCCGACTCCAGACACCATCCCGATGCCGATCAGCACTCCCCGGCGGGCGTTGCTTTCGGTTCGATCAAGCCCACGGCAGGGGAGGCGTCGTGCCAGGGCTCGGGGCCTGGCCCTAGGTGGCTGGAGCGGTCCAGTGGTCCTTGCTCTGGCGCAGCCGGCCCAGCTCGCTGGCGTCGCTGGCCCGCACAAACAGATTGGTGGCCCGCTCCGCGCCGATGCTGCTGGGCACGGTGGCCTGGCCGGCGGCCCGCTGGCGCAGCACCGCGGCCAGCCGCTGGGCGATCGCCTTGTCCGTGGGGGCGGTGGCCGCCGCCCAGCGCAGGTTGGCCTCGGTGTACTCGTGGGCGCACCACACCCGGGTGGACGCGGGCAGGGCGGCCAGCCGCTGCAGGGAGGCGTGCATCTGGGCCGGGGAGCCCTCGAACAGCCGGCCGCAGCCACCCACAAAAAGGGTGTCGCCGCAGAACAGATGGCCGCTGCGGGGCAACCAGAAGGCGATGTGGGCGCGGGTGTGGCCGGGCACGTCGATCACTTCCACCGGCTCGCCCAGCACCTCCAGCCGGTCGCCGCCCGCCACCCCGACGGTCTGCAGGGGGATGCGCTCGCGATCGGCGGCGGCGGCGATCACCGCCGCTCCGGGCCACCGCTGCAGCAGCTCCGGGGTGCCGCCGATGTGGTCGCTGTGGTGGTGCGTGTGCAGGATCGCCTCCAGCTCCAGCCCGCGCTGCTCCAGGGCGCGGGCCACCGGAGCGCCCACGGCCGGATCCACCACGGCGGCCCGGCGGCCCCGCTGCAGCACCATCACGTAGTTGTCGCGGAGCACCGGGATCAGCCAGGCCGCCAGCGGATCGATGGCCCGACCTTCGCCGCCGGGGCTGCTCGCGGCGGGCCCGGGGCTGGTCTCGTGGCGTTGCGGTCCCATCGTTACAGTCCGCTCAGCGGTCCAGTTCCATGATCACCGCTGCCGTCCCTGCATGAGCGCACCGGTCCCAGCCCCGGCACCGTCCCCGGTTCCCACCACCGTGGCCCTGGCCAAGGGGGCCCTGCTCGGCGATGCCGTGCGGCGTTTCGCGGCCGCGGGCCTCGACTTCGCGGCGGTGCTGGAGCCCGGCAACCGCCAGCTGATGGTGCCCAGTGCCTGCGGCCGCGCCCGGGCCCTGCTGGTGCGCAACGCCGATGTGCCGGTCTACGTGGCCTACGGCCAGGCCCAGCTCGGGGTGGTGGGCTACGACGTGCTGCGCGAGCACCAGCTGCCGGTGGCCCAGCTGGTGGACCTCGGCTTCGGTGGCTGCCGCATGAGCGTGGCGGTGAAGGCCAGCAGCCCCTACCGCCGGGTTGCCGACCTGCCGGCCCACTGCCGCATCGCCAGCAAGTTCACCCGCTGCGCCGAGGAGTTCTTCGCGGCCCTCGACCTGCCGGTGGAACTGATCCACCTGGCCGGATCGGTGGAGCTGGGGCCGATCACGGGCATGAGTGAGGCGATCGTGGATCTGGTGGCCAGCGGCCGCACCCTGCAGGACAACGGCCTGATCGCCATCGAAGACCTCTTCCACTCCACCGCCCGCCTGGTGGCCCATCCCCTGGCCCTGCGCCTGGACGACGGCCGCTTGCAGGCGATCGTCGATCGGGTGGCCGCCGTCGGCGTTGCCGCCGCTGGCCCCAGGCCGCAGCCCGCGGCGCTCCCGGCCTGATGGCGTCCCTCGATCGTCAGCGCCTGCTGCGGCTGCTTCCCTACGCCGCCAGCGACCGTGGCCGCCTGCTGCTCACCCTGCTGCTGCTGATCCCGGTGGCGGGGGCGGCGGCGATCCAGCCCCTGCTGGTGGGCCAGGCGATCGCCGTGCTGCGCGCCGAGCCCACCCTGCCCTGGCTGCAGGGCATGGCGGTGCCGGAGGCGCTGCGGCTGCTGGTGCTGACCCTGCTGGTGGCGGTGCTGGTGCGCCTCGGCCTGCAGGGCGTGCAGACCTTCAACGTCCAGGCGGTGGGCCAGCGGCTCACGGCGCGCATCCGCGACGACCTGTTCGCCCATGCCATGGCGCTGTCGCTGCGGTTCCACGACCGCATGCCGGTGGGCAAGCTGCTCACCCGGCTCACCAGCGACGTCGATGCCCTGGCCGAGGTGTTCGGCAGCGGCGCCGTGGGGGTGCTGGCCGACCTGGTGACGCTGCTGGTGATCGCCGTCACCATGCTTCTGATCGAATGGCGCCTGGCCCTGCTGCTGCTCGCCGCCCAGGTGCCGGTGGTGCTCGGCATGCTCTGGCTGCAGCAGCGCTACCGCCGCGCCAACTACCGGGTGCGGGAGGAGCTCAGCCAGCTCAACGCCGACCTGCAGGAAAACCTCCAGGGGCTGGAGGTGGTGCAGATGTTCCGCCGCGAGGCCGTGAACAGCGCCCGCTTCGCCGAAACCACCGACCGCTACCGCCGGGCGGTGGCCGGCACGATCTTCTACGACAGCGCCATTTCCGCCTTCATCGAGTGGGTGGCCCTGGTTGCCGTCGCTGCGGTGCTGGCCCTGGGGGGCGCCATGGTCACCACCGGCGCCCTCGGCCTGGGCACGCTCACCACCTTCATCCTCTACTCCCAGCGCCTGTTCGACCCCCTGCGCCAGCTGGCTGAGCGCTTCACCCAGATCCAGGGCGGCCTGACGGCGGTGGAGCGGATCGGCGAGCTGCTGGAGCAGCCGATCGAGATCGACGACCTGCCCCACGAGCAGCGCTCGGCCCTGGCCCGCCGCAGTGGCGAGCAACGTCGCAGCGCCGGCGAGGTGATCTTCGAGCGCGTGTCCTTTGCCTACCGCCCCGACGAACCGATCCTCAGCGACCTCAGCTTCCGGATCGCCCCCGGGGAACACGTGGCCCTGGTGGGCCCCACCGGCTCCGGCAAGACCACCGTGATCCGTCTGCTCTGCCGGCTTTACGAGCCCCAGCAGGGCCGCATCCTGCTCGATGGCGTCGACATCCGTGAACTGCCCACCGACACCCTCCGCCGCCGCCTCGGCGTGGTGCTGCAGGACACCTTCCTGTTCAGCGGCAGCGTGGCCGACAACCTGCGCCTCGACGCTCCCATCTCCAGCGATCGAGCTGCGCCGGCTCTGCGCGGAGCTGGGGCTGGCGCCGCTGCTGGCCCGCCTGCCCGATGGCCTGGCCACGGAGCTGCGCGAGCGCGGCGCCAACCTCTCCTCCGGCGAACGCCAGCTGCTGGCGGTGGCGCGGGTGGCGATCCGGGACCCCTCGGTGCTGGTGATGGACGAGGCCACCGCCTTCATGGATCCCTCCACCGAGGCCACCCTGCAGGCGGATCTGGACCGGCTGCTGCAGCAGCGCACCGCCGTGGTGATCGCCCACCGCCTGGCAACGGTGGAGGCCGCCGATCGCATCCTGGTGCTGCGCCGCGGCCGCCTGATCGAGCAGGGCAATCACCGCCAGCTGCGCGCCGCCGGTGGGCTCTATGCCCAGCTGGCCGACCTGCAGGAGCGGGGCCTGGCCGCCCTCTGAACCCGGCTCAGGGCCCTGGCGCCAGCGCCGCCGAGCCGGGCGCCAGCGGCAGCTCCTCCAGCCAGTCGCCCAGGCAGGCCGCCAGCCGCCCGGGCATCTGCAGCATCGGCAGGTGGCCCGCCCCCTCCAGCACCCTGATCTGGTGCCGCGGTGCGTAGCCCGCCAGATGGCGCACGTAGCGGGGCTCCATCACGGTGTCGCGGCTGCCGGCGATCCAGAGGCTCGGCACCGTCAGTTCGCTGGTGAGCAGCGGCAGGGCGCCCACGGCGCTGCGGCGCAGGCTGCAGGCCAGCAGTCCCCGGGCCGCGTGCAGGTCGGCGAGCAGGGGGCTGCGCAGGCCATCGCTGCCGGGCAGCTGCAGCAGCCAGCGCGGCCGCCAGCGCAGGATCAGGCTGCCGCCGCGCCGCACCCGCGCGAACGCCCTCGGCTGGTACACCCCTCCGCCGGCGGCGATCTGCACCACGCCCGCCAGTTGGCCACCGAGCTGGCGGGCGGCATGCAGGGCGATGCTGCCCCCGAGGGAATGGCCCACCAGCACCACCTGGCCGCCATGGCGCTGCCGGCACTGCTCGGCCAGCCAGGCGCCGTAGCTGGCCAGGCTGGGCTGAAGGCCGCGGGGCCGCAGGCTGCCGCCGAACCCGGGCAGATCGGGGCTCCAGAACGGCCAGCGGGGCTCCAGCTCGCGGGCCAGGGGCTGCCACAGCCGCCCGGACAGCAGCCAGCCATGCACCCCCACCAGCAGCGGGCGGGCTGGGGTGGGAACGTCGCCGGCAGGGATCTCCATCAGTCAGGATCGTGCCACCCCGTCTGCGCGGCCGTGCCCCCGGTGGACCTGCTCACCTCGCTCTATGGCACCGGTCATCGCCGCTGCGAGACCCCCAACGCCCAGCTCAGCCTGGTGCTGAGCAGCGAGCGGCCGATCGATCTGTTTGAACTCGAGCAGCTCTGCGATGCGGTGGGCTGGAGCCGCCGCCCCGTGCGGCGGGTGCGCAAGGCCCTCCAGAACAGCCTGCTGCGGGTGGGTCTGTGGCGCCACGATCCGCGCCTTCCCCGGCTGGTGGGCTTTGCCCGCTGCACCGGCGACGGCGTTGTGGAGGCCACGGTCTGGGATGTTGCCGTGCACCCGCACTACCAGGGCGCCGGGCTGGGGCGCTCGCTGATGGACTACGTGCTCGAGCAGCTGCGCGACCTGGAGGTGCAGCGGGTGAACCTGTTTGCCGACCCCGGGGTGGTGGGCTTCTACCAGGGACAGGGCTGGGAGCTGGAACCGCTGCAGCGCCGCTGCGCCTTCTGGTACGCCCCCTGAGCGAGGCCGGCTCAGGCGTCGTAGTAGCGCCGGGCCAGCAACTCCAGGGATTCACCCCGCCGCCAGGCCCGCCGCAGGCCCGCGTTCTCCACGGTGGTGCGCCACACCCCCAGCCGCCGCCAGCGGCGCTCATCCACCGACACCGCCGCCCCCAGGCTGCGCAGCCGGGCCCGCCGGCCCAGGCGCTGGGCCAGATCCAGGTCCTCCATCAACGGCAGGGGGCGCATGCCGCCGGCGGCCTCGTAGAGGTCGCGGCTGAGCAGCAACCCCTGGTCGCCGTAGGGCAACTGGCGCCAGCGGCTGCGCAGGGCCACGCCCAGTTCCACCAGGCGCAGGGCGGGATCCCGGCCGGCAATGGCCAAATCGAAATACCAGGCCAGCCCGTCGCCGGCCCCGATCGCCTGCCCAATCCGCTCGGCCCAGCGCAGCGGCAGCTGCACGTCGGCGTGGAGCAGCAGCAGCCAGGCACCCTGGGCCTCGGCGGCACCGAGGGCCAGCTGGCGGCCGCGGCCTGGGGCGCTGTGCAGCAGCCGTGCCCCGGCCAACCGGCTC
This sequence comes from uncultured cyanobacterium, assembly GCA_963765575.1. Classification (GTDB taxonomy): domain Bacteria; phylum Cyanobacteriota; class Cyanobacteriia; order PCC-6307; family Cyanobiaceae; genus NIES-981. The sequence goes on from CAVXWZ010000008.1 coordinate 49,506, forward strand.
ACCAGGGCCGTGGCGTCGTCGCTGCCGCCATCCACCACCAGCACCTCCCGCACCAGCCCCGGCCGTTGTGCCAGCTGGGCCAGCAGTGCCGGCAGCCGGGAGCTCTCGTTGCGGGCTGCGATCACCGCGCTCAGCCCGTCCATGGCCGCTCAGCGCCAGGCGGCCAGGTCGGCCGGCCGGTCGAGGTCGTGGCGGCAACTGAGCCACTGGGGCTCGAGCCCCAGCCTGGCCGCCGCGCGGCTGGTGTGCTCCAGCACCCCGGGGCCACCCCAGGGGATGCCGCTGAACAGCTCCGGCCACGACCCATTCAGGCCGATCAGCCAGTAGCCCCCATCGGCGGCCGGCCCGAGCACCAGCGGGCCCGTGTCCAGGGCCCGGAAGGCCCGCTCCAGTTCGGCGGCCTCCAGCTGCGGCAGATCACTGCCCACCAGCACCAGCTGCTGGATCCCCCGGCGGCGGGCCTGCAGCACCTGGCGCTGCAGCCGCAGCCCGAGGCTGCCGGGGCCCTGCGGCACCGCCCGATCACATCCCAGTGCCGCTCCCCAGCGCCCCAGGGCCCGGGGGGCCAGCCCCTGGACCGCCAACACCAGCTCGAAGCCCAGGTGCCGCCGCGCCTGCGCGGCCACGGCGCAGGTGTGGCGGCAGAGTCCGCGTTGCACGGCGGCGGCCCGCCGCCGGCCGATGCCGGCGGCCAGCCGGCTCTTGCAGCGGCCTGGCGCCGGCCAGCGCGCCATCACCACCAACTCCCGCGTGGCCGTCAACCCTGCCGGGGCAGTTCGGCGGGCTTGAGCGTGAGGCTGCGGCTCTCCTCGCCGCGCTGCACAACGATGACCAGCTCGTCCCCCACGTTCACCCGATCCACGCCCAGCTGCACCTCCGAGGGATTGCGCACCGCTTCGCCCCCCACCTTCTCGATCAGGTCGCAGGGTCGGATGCCGCCCCGGTCGGCGGGACTTTCGGCCATCACGTCCACGACCACAACCCCATTGACTTCAGGCAGGCGGCACTGATCGGTGCTGGCGTTGATCTCGCGGGCCAGCTGGGGGGTGATCGCCTGCAGTCGCACGCCGATGTAGGGGTGGCTGGCGTAGCCCCGCTCGAGGATCTGGGCCGCGATCTGGCGCGCCACATCGATCGGGATCGCGAAGCTGAGGCCGGCGCCGGGGGCCTGGCGGATGGCGGTGTTGATGCCGATCACCTGGCCGCGGTCGTTGATCAGTGGTCCGCCGCTGTTGCCCGGATTCACGGCGGCGTCGGTCTGGATGTAGGGCACCCGCTGGCCCTCCCCCACGGCGTTGGTGCGCTGGATGGCACTGATGATTCCGGCGGTCACGGTGTTGTCGAGCCCGAGGGGGTTGCCGATGGCGATCGCCCATTCGCCCGGCCGCACCCGGGTGGAATCGCCCAGCGGCGCCACCGGCAGCTTGCTGGCCACCACCTTCACCACTCCCACATCGGTGAGCGGGTCGGTGCCGAGCACCTTGCCGCTGAAGCTGCGGCCGTCGGGAAGGGTGATGGTCACGTCACTGGCGCCCTCCACCACGTGGGCGTTGGTGAGGATCACCCCGTCGGAGCGGGTGATGAAACCCGAGCCCTGGCCCTGCTCCTGCTGGATGGTGGGTCCGCGGCCGAACAGCCCCCCCAGGGGATTGATCACCCGCTTGGTGGTGTCGATCCGCACCACCGCCGGCCCCACCTTCTCCACCGCCTCCACGATCACGTTGCTGCTGGCCTGCAGCGGTGCCGCCGGGGGGGCGTCGCTGATGCGCACCGTCTCTTCGCCGCTCTCCCCCGGCAGGCGCGGCAGGCCCGGGATGGTGCGGACGCCGCAACCGCTCAGCACGGCCAGCGCGGCGATCAGACCAGCCAGGCCGGCGTGGCGGTGGCTGGGAATGGGGCGAGGCATGGAGGACGGGGCGGGTGCGGCGGATGCGCAGGCATTCCGCTTCATTAAAGACCGTGCACCGCGATGCCTCTGCGTAGAGTTCGGCACTTGCGTGGCGTTGATCGGTGCAGCAGGACGACCAGCTGTGGCACCAGGTCAAGCAGACACTCCAGGCCAACCTCAGCAAGCCCACGTTCGAAACCTGGATCCGTCCGGCCCGCTGCCTGGGCTTCGATGGCCAGCGGCTGGCGCTGGAGGCCCCCAACAGCTTTGCCTGTGGCTGGCTGCGCAAGAACTACCTCGGCACGATCGAGGCGGCGGCCGGGCAGATCACCGGCACGGTGGTGCAGGTGGAGGTGTCGGCGGCCCAGGGCGATGACGCGCTGATGGCCAACGGCCCGGGAGTGCCCGGCTCCCAGACCAGCGCCGCCACCGCTACCGCCGCGTCAGCCACCGCGCACCGTTGCGGCCGCCGCCTCCGACCACGGGCCAGCGGTCGCCCCAGCCCGCTCTCGGGCGGCCTCAGCTGGTGGGGCGCCCTCAGCGACGCGGACGGTGGGCTCCGGCCTCAACCCCCGCTACGTGTTCAACCGCTTCGTGGTGGGGCCCAACAGCCGCATGGCCCATGCGGCGGCCCTGGCGGTGGCCGAGGCCCCGGGGCGGGAGTTCAACCCCCTGTTCGTCTGCGGTGGCGTGGGCCTGGGCAAGACCCACCTGATGCAGGCGATCGGCCACTACCGGCTGGAGATCGACCCCGAGGCGCGGGTGTTCTACGTGTCCACCGAGAGCTTCACCAACGACCTGATCCAGGCGATCCGCAAGGACGCCATGCAGAGCTTCCGCGACCGCTACCGCGCCGCCGATCTCATCCTGGTGGATGACATCCAGTTCATCGAGGGCAAGGAGTACACCCAGGAGGAGTTCTTCCACACCTTCAACGCCCTGCACGAAGCCGGCCGCCAGGTGGTGATCGCCTCCGACCGCCCCCCCAGCCAGATCCCGCGGCTGCAGGAGCGGCTGATCTCCCGCTTCTCCATGGGCCTGATCGCCGACATCCAGGCTGCCGGATCTGGAAACGCGCATGGCGATCCTGCACAAGAAGGCCGAGCAGGAACAGATGCGCCTGCCGCGGGAGCTGATCCAGTTCATCGCCGGCCGCTTCACCTCCAACATCCGCGAGTTGGAGGGGGCCCTCACCCGGGCGGTGGCCTTCGCCTCGATCACCGGTCTGCCGATGACGGTGGAATCGGTGGCACCGATGCTCGATCCGGCCGGTGGTGATGTGGCCGTCAAACCCGACCAGGTGCTCTCGAAGGTCTCGGAGGTGTTCGGCGTCGGGGCCGAGGAGATGCGCAGCGCCAGCCGCAAGCGGGCCGTGAGCCAGGCCCGCCAGGTGGGCATGTACCTCATGCGTCAGAACACCGACCTATCCCTGCCCCGCATCGGCGAGGTGTTCGGCGGCAAGGACCACTCCACCGTGATGTATGCGGTGGAGCAGATCGAAAAGAAGCTGCATGCCGACCCCTCCCTGGCCCGCCAGGTGCAGCAGGTGCGCGACCTGCTGCAGATTGATTGCCGCCGCCGGCGCTGAGCCGGGGCGCGGGCCAATCAGGTGCAGCCCTGCACGGAGATGCGATAGCTGAAGCCGAGAGCGTTGGGATCATCGCTGGCGCCCACCTTGAAATTCATCTGGCTGGCCTGCTTCTCCGGCACGGCGGGGAAGGGGCCGAACTCTTGGCCTTGTCCGATCGGTGGATTCATGGTGGCGTTTATCACCTGAAGGCTGGTGCCATCGGTGAACTTCATGAATCCCTCCACGGGATATTTCGCATTGGCATCGGAGGAATTTGCCGTGAAGAAGAACTTGTAGCTTTTGTACGGCTGATCCACGATGAAATCGGTGTTCCAGTTCGTCTTGCCGAGCAGCTTGGCCCTGCCCACTGTCTTCGACACCACAGGATTGCTGCCATCCCCACCGATCGGTTGGAGGAAGGTGCAGGTTTCTGCGTGGGCGGCACCGGCGGTCGCCAGTGGCAGGCTGCAGGCCAGGGCCAGCATGGGGAGATGGTGGCCGAAACCGGAGCGGAAACTGGCGAGTCTGTTGATCATGGTGGCTGAAATACTGGCTTTGAAATCGTAGATGAGCGGCCGGGCCGGATCGAGACCCTCCACTTCACCCTGGAACACCCGGCTGGCGGTGATGTCCTCCGCTTCGATCGTCATCAGGTCGAGCTTCGTCACCGCCGTGCCCATGCCGCTGAACAGGCGGCAGGTGCAGCAGGTGCGCGACCTGCTGCAGATCGATTGCCGCCGCCGGCGCTGAGCTGGCCCTGGGATCAGTTGCAGCCCTGCACCGAGATGCGATAGCTGAAGCCTGTCGCATCAGGATCTTTGCTGGCGCCCACCTTGAAGTTGATCTGGCTGGTGGTCTTGCCGGGAACAGCCTTGAAGGGCCCGTACATCTTGCCGGTGCCGACTGGAGGACTGATCTCTTCATCAAAGAGATTGAGACTGGAATTGTCCGTGAACTTCATAAACCCGCGTACGGGGTATTTGGCCTTGGCATCGGTCGAGTCTGCAGTGAAGAAGAGCTTGTAGCTCTTGTAGGGCTTGTTGACAGCGAAATCGGTGTCCCAGTTGGTGCGGCCCAGCAGCATCCCCAGGGGACCGACCTTTGGTCGCTCAACCCGTTTGGAGACGATGTCGGATGTTCCGTCTCCACCGATCGGCTTCAGGAAGGTGCACGTCTCCGCCCGGACACTGCCAGCGGCCACAACCGGCAGGCTGCAGCCCAGGGCCAGGGGCAGCAGATGACGAAGAAACATGGAGGCGGGGCGCATGGCGCGTTTGGGCTGTGAGACTGCTTCTTGAGTCAAGCATCCTGGTGGGAAGCCTGAATCAGCGGCCGGGCCGGATCGAGACCCTCCACTTCACCCTGGAACACCCGGCTGGCGGTGATGTCCTCCGCTTCGATCGTCATCAGGTCGAGCTTCGTCACCGCCGTGCCCATGCCGCTGAACAGGCGGTTGGCCTGGCGCATGCGGGCCCGGTCGATGGCGTTGCGGATCGAGCGGGCATTGGCGAAGAAGGGCAGCTGCATGCGTCGCTGGATGTAATCAGCAAAGGCGCCGCGTGCCTCATCGCTGAAGCGGTAGTTTTCGGCTGCGAGGATCAGCTGGGAGATCGCCAGCAGCTCGTCGCCACTGTAATCCGGGAAATCGATGTGGTTTGCCACCCGCGACGAGAGGCCTGGATTGCTCTGGTAGAACACATCCATACGCTCTTTGTAGCCGGCGAAGATCACCACCAGATCATCGCGGTTGTTCTCCATCACCTGCAGCAGGATCTCAATGGCTTCGGCTCCGTAGTCCCGCTCGTTCTCAGGCCTGTAGAGGTAATAGGCCTCATCGATGAACAGCACTCCACCCATGGCCTTCTTGAGCATCTCGCGCGTCTTCGGGGCGGTGTGACCGATGTACTGACCCACCAGGTCGTCGCGGGTGGCGGTGACCACATGGCCCTTGCGCACATACCCCAAGCCGTGCAGGATCCTGCTCATGCGCTCGGCCACGGTGGTCTTGCCCGTGCCGGGCCTGCCCGTGAACGACATGTGCAGGCTGGGGGGAGCGGTGTCCAGCCCCACCTGCTGCCGGGCCCGGTTGACCACCAGCAGCGCCGCGATCTCGCGGATGCGGGCCTTCACCGGTTTGAGGCCCACCAGCTCCCGATCGAGCTCATCCAGCACCGCCTGCACCCCGGCACCTTCATACGCCGCCCGCAGGTCCACCACTGCTGGCCCATCCAGCGGTGGCCTGGCCGGGGATGTCATGGCTGGGGGTCGACGGGCAGAAGGGCGTCGATGGCGGCGGCGAAATCACCCTCCGTCGCTCCCACCCTGGCGCCTTCGGTCTCGGCGCGCAGGGTGAGGTTCACATAGGTGCGGCCGAAGCTGATGTCAGGAAACCGCTGCCGGGCTTCGCAGAGATCGTTGAGGCGCTCGAGAAAGTCGCGGGTGGCGGCGTAGTCGCTGAACTCCAGACGCCGCTCCAGCCACTCGGCCTGGTCCTGGCGGGGGCGGGGTGTCCAGGGCTGCTCCATGGGCTGACCCTAGGCCAGCACTGGCCTGGGGCCGGCGAGGCAATCGCTGCGGGCCACCGCCAGCCGGGCGGCCCAGGCCTCGGCATGGGCCCGGTTGGCCCGCCGCTGGGCGGGGTCGCGGCTGGTGGAGGGGTGGGGCATGGTGCCGTCGATGGTGGCGTTGGTGACGCAGAACATCGCCTTCTGGAAGCTGCGGCAGATCTTCACGTGGATGTCCCCCTCGCCCCGGCCGCACTGCTGATACCAGCGCTGCAGCGCAGCCGGCAAGTGGCGATACATGTCCTGCATCAGCAGGCTGGGGGGGATGCCGGCGCCCATGGTGGGCAGGGGATCGGCGTAGAGGGCTCCGTAGGCAAAACGGGCCTGGTCGGGGGAGATCTGCTCGGCCTGGGCGTTGAAACTCACGGTGCCGAAGAAGGGTGTGCCGCGCAGGAACACCGCCTCCACGTAGGGCAGGGCCACATCCACCAGGAAGCTGAGCCCGGCCTGGGGCGGCAACACCCACTGGCGCTGAGCGCCGATCTCCACGGCATAGGTGATCGGCTGGGCGGCGGCGGCCACCAGCCCGTCCTTGATGAACGTCACCACCGCCGGGATCGAGCGCACGCGGCCGTCGCGCTCAGCGGCGGCCAGGGCCAGGAACAGATCGCTCATCACGCGCCAGAACTGGCCGAGCGCGTGGCTGGTGGCAGCCGCACGGATCAGCTCCGGCAGGAAGGCGGGGGCCAGGGGATGCAGCAGAAACAGCAGCGCGTCCTGGCGTCGCTTGCTGGCGATGATCGCTCCACAGGAGTCGGTGAAGGCCGCGCTGTCGAGATAGGCATCAAGGCCGCCGGTGCCATGCCAGAGCATGGTTTTCATGCAGTACTCGGCGTATTCAAAATTGATGCGGTCGTGGTTGAGATACGTCCAGATCTTGGCGGGGCTGATGCTGCCGTTGAAATACTTGAATACCGGAAAGGGATTGAGAAACTGCCGCTCCGCCTGAAAGATCAGGTTGGTGCTGTAGGCATCCAGCACCTCGCCGTAGCTCTCCAGCACCCCCACCACCTCCAGCAGGTGATCCGGGGTGTCCGCCAGCAGCGGCCCTGCGCCGAGCAGGCGCTGCACCAGTTCGCTGGCCGCCGGCATGTCCCCATCGCGGGTGAGATCGGCGGAGATCACCGGCATCAGCCCAGCCCCGCCCCGAGCCGGGCCGCCACCAGCACCGGCAGCTCCGCCATGGCCGTGCTGGTGGCTTCGCTGAGGTAGCCCAGGCTGGCGGGCAGCAGACCCAGGGCCAGCACCGCCGCCGCCAGGGCCATGGCGGGCAGGGTTTCGCGCGGCGCCACCGATGGCAGCTCGATGTCCAGCCGGCTGTGGCGCAGCGGCTCCTGCAGTGGCGTGACCGCCAGCCGCCCGAAGAAGGCCCGGTTCACCAGCAAGAGGAAATACACGGCCGTCAGACCCGAGCCCACCATGGACAGCAGGGTGGCCACGGGGAAGGCGTTGAGGCTGCCGCGGAACACCAGGAACTCGGAGATGAACCCCGCCATCCCCGGCAGCCCCGCACTGGCCATCACCGCCAGGATCATCAGGCTGCCCGTGAGCGGCAGGCCGCGCTGGGGATTCAGCAGGCCGCGCAGCACCTCCAGATCCCGGCTGCCGGTTTTGCGGTACACGGTGCCCACCAGCAGGAACAGCAGGGCTGAGATCAGGCCGTGGCTGACCATCTGAAACTCGGCCCCCAGCAAGGCCACCGGCGTGGCGGCGGCGGCGGCCAGCAGCACATAGCCCATGTGTCCCACCGAGCTGTAGGCCACCATGCGCTTCATGTCCCGCTGGGCGATGGCGGCCAGCGAGCCGAACACCACCGACACCGCCGCCCAGATTGCCAGGCCAGGCGCCAGCCGTGCCCAGGCCTCGGGGAATAGCCCCAGGCCGAAGCGCAGCAGCCCGTAGGTGCCGAGTTTGAGCAGCACCCCCGCCAGCAGCACCGACACCGGCGTGGAGGCCTGGGTGTGGGCGTCCGGCAGCCAGGTGTGGAAGGGCACCAGGGGCATCTTGATGCCGAACCCCACCAGCAGCGCCGCCAGCAGCAGCAGCTGACTGCCCATCGACAGCTGTTCGCTGGTCACGGCCCTGAGGCTGAAGTCCACCGTGCCGGTGAGCAGGGCCAGACCGAGAAAGGCACCCAGGATCAGCATCCCCGAGACGGCCGTGAAGATCAGGAACTTGGTGGCGGCGGCGGCCCTGCCGGCACCGCCCCAGATTGAGATCAGCAGCCACAGCGGGATCAGCTCCAGCTCGTAGAAGAGGAAGAACAGCAGCAGGTTGTCCGCCAGGAAGGCCCCGTTCACGGCGCCGCTGATCAGCAGCAACAGGGAGAAGTAGAGGCGGGGCCGGCGGCTGAATTCCCGCGTGCACACCACCGCCACCAGGGTCAGGGCACCGTTGATCAGCACCAGCGGCAGCGACAGGCCATCGACGCCAAGGCGGTAGTTGAGGCCGATCCCCGGCAGCCAGGGGTGAATCTCGCGCAGCTGCAGCTCCGGGTTGAGCGGATCGAAGGGCACCAGCATCAGCAGGCTGATGAGGATCTGGGCCGTGATCACGGCGATCGCCACGCTGCGCAGTCGCGCCGGTGGCGGCTGGCCCGGCCACAGGATCATCGCCAGGCTGCCCGCGAGCGGAACCGCCAGCAGCAGGGACAGCAGGGGCAGCTCGGCCAGGGTCATCGCAGCAGCTCCCCTGGAACGACGCTCAGGGCTCCCCACCAGCTGAGGCCGCAGAGCAGCAGCACGATCGCCACCACCACGGTGAACACATACGACTGCAACCGCCCGCTGACGCTGAGCCGCAGGGTCTCGGCGCTCTGCAGCGACAACTGACCGATGCCGTTCACCAGGCCATTCACCAGTCGCTGGTCCACCCAGTCGGTGCAGCGGGCGGCGGCCGCCACGAAGGCCACCACCGTGTTGCGGTAGAGGCGCTCGGTGTAGAAGTCGTGGGAGAGCAGATCCTGCAGCCGGCGCAACGGGTGAACGGCGGGGTGGGAGCGGAATTGATCCAGGGGCAGCAGGCGCCCCAGCAGCACCCCCGCCAGACCACTGGCCACGACGGCCAGGGCCACTGGCAGGGAGAACGAGGCGATGCCCGGCACCGGGTCGATGCGCTGCATCAGCAGTGGGGTGAGCAGCACCATCACCGTGAGGCTCACCATCGGCAGCGCCATCAGCCAGCTCACTTCCGGGGTGCGGCGGGTCTTGGGCATCGGCGCCCGCAGGAACAGGCAGCGGAACACCCGGGTGAGGTTCGCTGCCGTGAGCAGGTTGGTGAGCAGAAACACGGCGGCGAAGGGCAGGGCCGCGGGGCTGAGGACCTCCACGGCCTGGCCATAGCACCAGAAACAGCCGAGGGGCAGCAGGCCCACCAGCCCGGCGGCCGCCACCAGGTAGGCGCTCAGGGTGGCGGGCATGCGTCGGCCGATGCCGCCGAGTTCATTGAGGTTCTGGCAGTTGGTGGTGGCGATCACGGCGCCCACGGCCATGAACAGCAGGGCCTTGGCCAGTCCGTGACAGAGCAGCAGCAGCAGGGCGATGGCCGGCTGCTGCAGGGCGATGGCCACGAACACCAGCCCCAGGCAGGAGCTGGTGGAGTAGGAGAAGGCGCGCTTGAGATCCACCTGGGCCAGGGCCACCAGCGCTCCGCCCACGGCACTGATGGTGCCCACCACCAGCAGCACGTCGGTGGCGATCAGGGACAGCTGCAGCAGGGGCATCAGTTTCATCAGCACCAGCGCACCGGCCGTCACCACCACCGAATTGCGCAGGATCGAGGCCGGGTTGGGGCCCTCCATGGCCTCATCCAGCCACAGGTGCATGGGGAACTGGGCGCACTTGCCCATGGGACCGGCGATCAGCCCCAGGCCCAGCAGGGTGCCGGTCAGGGGGCTGATGCTGCCGCTGAGCCTGGCCTCTGCCGCCCAGCTGTAGAGGTCGGTGAACTCCATCGACCCCGACCTGGCCGCCAGCGTCACCACGCCCATCAGCAGCAGCACATCGCCCACCCGCTTGGTGAGGAAGGCGTCGCGGGCGGCTGTGACCACCAGCGGCTGGGCGTACCAGAAGCCCACCAGCAGGTAGGTGGAGAGGGTGAGCATCTCCAGCAGGAAATAGCTCAGCACCAGGTTGCTGCTCAGCACCAACCCCGCCAGGGCGCCTTCAAAGAAACCCAGCAGGCCGAAGAAGCGGGCCAGCGACCACTCCTTGTCCAGGTAGCCGAGGGCGAAGACCTGGGCCAGCAGGCTCATCACGGTCACCAGCTCCAGGGCGGCGAGGGTGTTGGCCGAGAACTCCAGACCGATGCGCAGCTGCAGATCCGCCGCCGCAAACCAGTCCAGATTGAGGTGCTGCGGCCCGCTGAAGCCCACGGCGCGCAGGGCCAGGCTGCCGTGCAACACGGCCAGCAGGGTCACGAGGATGTTGAGGTAGGCAGCCGGCCGCTGGCCGCGGCGCGGGAAGAGGTTGCAGGCCCAGGGCAGGGCCAGCAGCAGGCCGCTGAAGCCGTAGAGCGGAATCAGCCAGGCGAAGCGGAGGCTCAGGGGCAAGGAGTCGGCCAAGGGCGGTCGAGGCGGAGGGACTCCCGGCTGGAGCTCCGGCGCAGAAATTTAGGGTTGGCCCAGGGTCGCCGCCGGGCCGCCGCGCCGTTCCGCTCTAAAACGTTGCCCGCTGCAGCGCACCCGGGGGGGCAGCCCTGAGCTCGCGCAGCCAGGCACCGAGGTCCTCGGCGTGGTGCTGCTCGTCGTCCCACAGCTGGCGGAAGAAGGACTCGCTGGCCTCGTCCCCCACCAGCAGGCAGAAGCGCACGGCCTCGGCATAGAGCTGCACCAGGTCGTCCTCCAGCGCCATGTTCTGGCGCAGCAGTCCGGCCAGATCGGTGGCGTGGCTCGCGGGCCGCAACTGGGAGGCGGCTGGGCCCACCCCCAGGCTGAGCATGCGCTTCACGATCGCCTCGGCGTGGCGCATCTCCTCCACCGTTTCCTGGCGGAAGCGCTGGGCGGCTTCCGTGTCGCCCCACTGCTCCACCAGGCAGGCCTGGGTCATGTACTGCTGCACGGCGGTGAGCTCAAGGCTCAGGGCGCGGCCGAGATAACCCAGGACGCGCGGATGGACGGCGTCTGTGGGCATCAGAGGCGGCGGGTGATGCCGCTGTTGCGCAGCGCCGGCTCCACTTCACCGTGGGGACGGGCAATGATGTGGGCCGCCACCAGGCCATCACCCACCCGTTCACAGGCGTCGGCACCAGCCCGCACCGCGGCGTTCACGGCTCCCGTTTCACCGCGCACGAGCACGGTGACATAGCCTCCGCCCACGAATTCGCGCCCCACCAGGCTCACCTCGGCGGCTTTGGTCATGGCGTCGGCCGCCTCGATGGCGGGCACGAGTCCGCGGGTTTCGATCATGCCCAGGGCGATCCCGCGCACAACTTGCGGCTCCTCCCGGGCCGGGGTGGCGGGGCGCTTGCCGCCACCGCCGGCACCAGCTGTGCCGCTGCTGCCCCGCCGGGTTCCGGTGCTGCTGCTGGCCCGGCGGCTGCCCACCGGCGCACTGCGCCGGCTGGCCGCCGCTGCGGGCAGGGCCCGGGTTGTGCGGCCAGCGGCAGCTGGGGCGGCTGCTGGAGGCTTCTCGGCGGCCGCTGGGCTTGGTGCTGGCGAGTCAGCGCTGGCTGCCGGCTTCGCCGCCGCGGGGGCAGACGGGGCGGGGCTGGAGTCGGTGTTGGGGCGGGGGCTGGCGGCCATGGGGGCGGACATTGGGAAGGAAATGAATCAGCGCAGGGGCGGCCCCGCTTCAGGGTGGCGGCGTCACGGGCGGTGGCGTTCCGGGCGGTGGCGCCGGTGCCGGCTCAGGGACCTCCGGCTCCCAGAAATCAATGATTCCACCGATCGTCAGGTCGGTGAAGACATCGGGGTTGGGACAGGCCCAGCGGGCGGCCGAGCCGCTGGCGGTGAACACCCAGTTGCCGGGCGAAGCCCCCACCGGATCCACCGCCACACTGAACTTGCCCTTGTTGTTGCGCAGCACGCGCAGTTGGGAATGGTCCAGTCCGCCCACCCTGTGGGTGCAGACCAGCGAGTTGATCACCTGCATGATCTCCATTACTGGGCACCCCCGTTGAGGCGGGTGGCCTCGTTCCGGGCCGCCTGGGGATCCCAGTGGTCGATGATGCCCACGATCGTCAGATCGCTGGGATACGACTTGCTGCCGGCGGCCTCGCGGGCCGCGGAACTGCCCACGCAGATCACCCAGTCGCCGGGGATGGCCCCCACCGCATCCACAGCCACCTTCTGGGTGCTGCCGTCCAGCACCACCTGCAGGTGCTTGTGCTCAAAACCGGGAATGCGGTTGGTGGACACCAGCGGTTTCACCACCTGACAGATCAGCATCCTCAGTGACCTCCCACGGTCGCGAAGGTGATGGTCGAGCCCACCGTTTCGGCGGCGGCATGGCGATCCTGATCGCGCACCGTCAGCAGGGCATGGAGCAGCCCCTGCTGAAACAGCTGGCTGTAGCGATTCTCGATCGCCGCCTGCACCCGCTGGCAATGGCGAATCGCCCGCTCCCGGGCTCCGGGCACCTTGCCGTGGTAATCGAAGCGCACCACCACCGGCACGGGCAGCCCGCGCGAGACATTCAGACCCTTGAAGATCTTCACGCCCACATCCAGGTCTGGAGCCCCTTCTTCGACGGTGTCCATGTGGGCAAAGTAGGTGAGGTTGCGCAGGTGGATCTCCTTGAAGCCGATGCCCAGGCCGATGAAGCGCTCACCGTGGCCGTCCTCGCTGTAGTGGCCCCCGTGGTACTGACGCACGTAGTCGATCTGGGAGAGGTTGTGCTCCAGCAGCCGGCTCACCAGCTGCACCATGCCGGGATCCGGCGCTGAGGCTGCGGCCGCCTGCACCAGGTCGGCGATCTGCTGGCGGCCGCGCTCAGGCTCCAGCTGGCGGGTCTGCTCATAGACATCGCGGGCATCCAGCCAGCGATCCAGGTGGGTGGTGCCGTCCAGGCCGGGCACATGCACCCGGATGGCATCCGTGTCGGTGTCGATCCCCATCAGCAGCAGATCCACCGAGGCACCGCAACAGAAGCTGTTCTCCACCGCCTGCTGGAAGTCATCCAGTCGCGCCAGACCGCAGGACGCCGCCAGGGCATCGTTGCTGCCGTGGGCGGCGCAGCCTTCATGGCTGGGGTCGAGCGAGCTGAAGTGATACAGCACCACCTTCAGGTAGCGGGTGGGGTCATGGGCCGCGTTCGGCACCCCTTCGCGGTAGCGGCCGTGTTCGGTCTTCACCCAGCGGTTCACCGTCGACTCCACATCGAACAGGGCACCGGCGTGGGGCCTGCGGCGCACGGAGCTGAAGGGCAGGCGCAGGCCGTAGGCGATGGCATGGGCCAGGCGGCCATCGGCGCAAGGGGAGATGTCCAACAGATGGAAGCCGCAGCTGAGCAGGAAGGCGTCAAAACTCTCGGCCGCAGCGCTGCCCGGTCGTCCGTGCAGCGGGTCGCTGTTGAAGAAGCTGGCACTGGTGTGCTCATAGGCCTCGAACACGCACCAGGCGAACAGGGTGCGCATGTCCAGCTGACTCACCCAGGCGCTCTCCAGCACCGGCAAGGGCAGCCCATGGTCGAGTTCGCGCAGGGCGAGGTTCTGGGCCCGCTCCACGAATTGATCCTGGTGCTGGAGGCCGGCGATCTGCTGCAGCACCGGCACGATGCGTTCGAAGCGGTGCTTGACCTGCTGGTCGTAGGCCCGCAGGGCCTGGTTGGCCGCCTGGTCGGTGAGCGGGTGCGCGGCGGCCGTCGGCAGGCTGCTCAGCGGCCTGGGGCCCTCACCCCTGGGGCGATTCGTCGGGGCGCCGCTGCCCTGGCGCCGGCCGCGCACCGGCCGCAGGTTGGCGGGGGTGCTGGGGGTCCGGGCCTGTTGCAGGACCGTGCGGGCCCTGGTGCCGCGCAGGGGCGGGTTGCCGGCCGTGGTGGGTGCGGTGTCGGTGTCCTGGGGGGGCAGGGGAGCTCCGGGCCGCCGCCGTGGAGCCGTTGGCGCCAGGGGGCGATCGGCGGATGCTGAACGGCGGGGCATGATCCGCTCAGCCTCGGGCTCCACCAGACACCGTGATCAGGGATCCGGAGCTGGTGTTGCCGCTGGAGCCGGTGACACGACACACGGGCTCAGGCACCTCCTCGTTGCGCTTGGACTGGAAGCCGGGCATGGCCGTCATCGGTCCGGGGCGGGAGGGGTTGCGGCGCCGGGCCGAGGCCCCTTCGGTGCCGGTGACGTGCTCGCCCCGATCCCAGTCATCGCCTGTGATCGACAGGCCCGTGGAGAGTCCCTCGCCGGTCACCCGGGAGGTGGGACGGGCCGTTGCCGGCTCACTGGCCGCCGCCTTGCCGAGTTCGATCGGACCCCGGGAAAACTGGGCGCCGCGACGGTCGAAGCGAAACTGCTCGGTGCCCGTGACCTTGCCGCCGGCGAGGTCGAAGGGGCCGGTGACGCGGTTGCCCTCTTCGTAGGTGGTGCCGGTCACGGCCCCGGAGCGATCGCGGGAGGTCTGGGCCACGCGGGCCGGCGACTGCACGCTGAAGCGCTGCCAGGGCTCAGTGCCGTCGATCGGCTGGGGGAAGTCGGCCTCGCCCACGGCGGCGGCACCGCAGGCCTGCAGCTGCTGGTCGCTGCCCACATAGGGGGTGCCGGTGACGTCTTCGCAGGCGCCGCGCTCAGCCCCGGTCATCACGCCGCCGATTCCGGGCTGGATGCCACTCATGCGGCTGGCGCCGCGCAGGGGTGTGCGCGAACGGATCGTGCGCACCTGGGGAGTGGCGCAGTAGTCGGAGGCCTGCTCGAGGCCGGCGTAGGGGGTGCCGGTGACCGCCTTGCAGGTGCCCGGCTCATCGCCGGTGACGTTCTCACTGCGGCCGGTGCGGGTGCCGCTCACCACCTGGGCCCGGTTGGTGACGCTGAATCCCACCTTGGCGGCCTCGGCCCGGGGCCGTTCACCGCAAAAGCGCTCGTACTGCTGGCTGCCGATGTACTCGTCGCCGGTGACCATGCGGCAGCTGCCGGGCTCATCGCCGGTGACGCGCTCGCTGCGACCCACGTGGGTGCCGGTGATGCCGGTGCCCCGCAGGGTCTGGAGGCTGGCCACCTTGGCGGGGGCGGTGCCGGTGCCCGGTGCCTCGCGGCCCAGGTACTGGTCGCCGGTGAGCTGCAGACCCGACCCGGGCTCGTCGCCGGTGACGCGCTCGCTGCGGCCCACCATCACCCCGGACACCTGCTGGCCACCGAGCGTGGCGCTCTGGCCGACCTTGCGGGGGGTGGGGCTGACCGAGCCGCAGTAGCTCGCCGACTGGTTGGCGGAGACGTATTCGGTGCCGGTCACGAGCTTGCAGGTGCCGGGCTCATCGCCGGTGACCTTCTCGGAGCGGCCCACCTCGTTGCCCGTGACCCGGTTGCCATGGCCCGTGGCGCTGACGCGCACCTTGGCGGGCTGACGGGTCGGGGCCTCGCTCTGGCAGAAGGTCTGGAACACTTCGGCCCCCAGGTATTCGGTGCCGGTGATCGGGCGGCAGGTGGCCGCCTCATTGCCGGTGGTCTTGGGCGAGCGGTTGGCCTGGGTGCCGGTGACCACCTGACCGCCGCTGGTTTCACTTTCACCCACCTTCCAGTGGGCATCGGCGGCGGCCATCTGGCGGGCGCCGTGGCGGTTGGGGCCGGTGGGGCGGGTGCCGCCGTTGCGGGAGCAGCCGGCGCTGCCGACCTTGCTCTTGAGATCGCGCACCTTCTGGGCCAGTTCGCGGGTGCTCATGTCGGGGTGGCTCTGACGGGCCACGGTGGCCGCCATGCCGCCGCTGGGGAGGGCTGCCGACTTGCCTCGGCGGGACATCGCTTCCCGGCGCGCCAGCGCCAGGGAACGGCTGGGGTTGTACTGCACCGCTGCGCGGCGCTGCTGGCCGCGGCGGTCTCTGATCCCCGACTCGAAGCTGGCGCCCCCGAGGCTGCCGTCACCGGTCCTGGCTGCCGGGCGAGCTGGCGGTGCCACTGGGGTCGACTGCTGCGACGACGGACTGGGGAGGGCGGCCCGGAACAGGTCGGAGCGGATGCGGTCTTTGGAGCTGTTGGCGCGTTTGCCGCCCCGGCTGAGGGCCTCGCGACGGGCCAGCACCAGCTCCCGGCTGGGATTGTTGAGGCGTTGCTGGGGCCGGCTGCGGGGCCCGGGGCTGGCCAGGGGCGCGGCCGCTGCTGCCGGCGTCGATGGCGGACGGCTGCTGGACACCTCCGGCGTGCTCACTGGGGTGACCGTGCGGCTGGGGCGAGCATCAGCGGCCGTACGCAC
Source organism: uncultured cyanobacterium (assembly GCA_963765575.1). GTDB lineage: Bacteria > Cyanobacteriota > Cyanobacteriia > PCC-6307 > Cyanobiaceae > NIES-981. The sequence goes on from CAVXWZ010000008.1 coordinate 65,855, forward strand.
GCGCCCGCCGCCGGAGCTGAAGCGAGCGGCAGCCTTCTTGCCAGCGCTGGTGAGCGCGCGGCGACGCTCCAGTGCTGCTTCACGGCTTGATGTGCTGGCCATCGGCGCCCTCGCGAGAAATTCTGGTGGGAAGTGAGAGGGTCCCGGCTGAAGCCGGGACCCGGAACGATCCGCAGGGGATCGCAGAGGCTGGGGCGGGGCTCAGCGGCCCTCGAACACCACGAAGCAGGCACCCTGGCTCTGGGTGTAGGCGTCGTAGCCCACCAGGCGCACGTGGTGGTCGGGATAGGCCCGATGGCAGGCCTCCAGCTCACTGACAATCACACCCAGATCCTTCTCACCAAAGAAGGGCAGCTTCCAGAACGACCAGTAGGTGGCCATGGAGCGGCTGGGGTGTACGTGCTCGATCAGGGGGCTCCAACCCTGGGCAATGATGTAGGCGATCTGGTCATAGATCTCGTCCTGGGTCATCGGCGGGAGGAAGCCGAAGGTCTCCAGGGTGGCGACTGTTTGATAGTCACCCACGGTGCTCTTGAAGGGCATGGGGATCCTGTTGCGGATGGAATGAATGGATGCGGTTCTTGATCACCGGGGCAGCAGGGAGATGGTCTCGCCTGCTCACCCCCTCATGGTGTGATCAGTTGACGTCGAGCTTGTCGACGGTGTCGAACTCGAACTTGATCTCCTTCCAGGTCTCGAGAGCGATCGCCAGCTCGGGGCTGTGCTTGGCCGCTTCCATGAGGATGTCGCGGCTTTCCTTCTCGATCTCCCGACCGGCGTTGCGGGCCTTGACGCAGGCTTCCAGGGCCACGCGGTTGGCTGCGGCACCAGCGGCCGAACCCCAGGGGTGACCGTGGGTACCACCACCGAATTGGAGCACCGAATCGTCGCCGAAGATGGCCACCAGGGCCGGCATGTGCCACACGTGGATACCGCCGGAGGCCACGGCGAACACGCCGGGCATCGAGCCCCAGTCCTGATCGAAGAAGTTGCCGCGGCTGCGGTCCTCAGGAATGAAGGATTCGCGCAGCTGGTCGATGAAGCCCAGCGTCGTCTGGCGGTCACCTTCCAGCTTGCCCACCACGGTGCCGGTGTGCAGCTGGTCACCACCGGAGAGGCGCAGGCACTTGGCCAGCACCCGGAAGTGGATGCCGTGCTTGGGGTGACGGTCGATCACCGCGTGCATGGCACGGTGAATGTGCAGCAGCATGCCGTTCTTGCGGCACCACTTCGACAGACCGGTGTTGGCCGTGAAGCCACCGGTGATGTAGTCGTGCATGATGATCGGCTGACCCAGTTCCTTCGCGAACTCGGCCCGCTCATACATCTCTTCGGGAGTGGAAGCGGTGCAGTTGAGGTAGTGCCCCTTCTTCTCGCCGGTTTCCTCCTGGGCAAGTTGAACGGCCTCGGCCACGAACTCGAAGCGGTTCTGCCAGCGCTGGAAGGGCTGGGAGTTGATGTTCTCGTCGTCCTTGGTGAAGTCGAGACCGCCGCGCAGGCACTCGTAGACGACCCGGCCGTAGTTCTTGCCGGAGAGGCCGAGCTTGGGCTTGATCGTGCAGCCCAGCAGGGGACGGCCGTACTTGTTCATCCGGTCGCGCTCGACGCAGATGCCGTTCGGCGGTCCGGGGCAGGTCTTGATGAAGGCCATCGGGAAGCGGATGTCCTCCAGGCGGAGGTGCCGCAGGGCCTTGAAGCCGAAGACGTTGCCGACCAGGGAGGTCAGCACGTTGGTGACGGAGCCTTCCTCAAACAGGTCGAGGGGATAGGCGATGAAGGCGTAGAACGACTCCTTGTCGCCGGGCACATCTTCGATGCGGTAGCAGCGGCCCTTGTAAAAATCCAGGTCGGTGAGGAGTTCGGACCACACTGTGGACCAGGTGCCGGTGGACGATTCGGCAGCCACGGCGGCGGCCACTTCTTCCTTGGGAACGCCTTCTTGACCGGTGACCTTGAAACAGGCCAGCAGGTCGGTGTCGAGGGGAACGTAATCAGGAGTCCAATACGTGTCGCGGTACTCCTTAACCCCTGCGTCGTACTTCTTGCTCATGGGGATGGTGCGGTTGGGTCGGGGACGTGGATGAGAGAGCTTCTTGCCTGAAGGGCTGAGTCAGGCCTCAGACGACTCAGTCCTTGGAACCGACGAAACCGGCACTTCCGCTCAGGGCAGGCTCCACTTCGCGATGGGGGCGGGCAATGATGTGGGCGGCCACCAGTCCATCGCCAACGCGCTCGCAGGCATCAGCGCCGGCACGCACAGCAGCGTTCACGGCACCGGTTTCACCGCGCACCATCACGGTGACGTAGCCGCCGCCGACGAACTCGCGGGCAATCAGGCGCACCTCGGCGGCCTTGGTCATGGCGTCAGCCGCTTCAATAGCCGGCACCAGACCGCGGGTTTCGATCATGCCGAGGGCGATGCCCATGGTTTCGTTAGCCATATCCGGTTGGGATGGAGGGGGGAAAGGGGCCGCACCAACACTCGGACTTCAGAGCACCCCCCGTCAAGCGATCCGAGCGGTTATGACCATCACCGTTTCGGGCCTCACTGATAAGCAGCACTGATTAGTGCCTCACAATTCGTTAGGGAATGCTTGGGCACTGGCGCGTGTGGGCTCTGGGACACAATGGCGGCTGCTGCCGCTGCCAATGCCAATGCCGATGCCGGTGCTGGTCATTGCCAGTGGCAATCCCCACAAGGTGGCCGAGCTGGGCGGGATGCTCGCAGCGGTGGATCTCGACGTGCGCCAACAGCCCCGGGGCCTGGAGATCGAGGAGACAGGATCCACCTATGCCGAGAACGCCCGCCTCAAGGCCGAGGCGGTGGCAGCGCTCACCGGCCAGTGGACCCTCGCCGATGATTCCGGGCTGGAGGTGGACGCCCTGGGAGGCGCCCCGGGCATCTACTCGGCCCGCTACGCCCCCAGCGATCGCCAGCGCCTGCACCGGCTGCTGAGCGAACTGGGTGACACCCCCTACCGCGGCGCTCGTTCCGTGACGGCCATGGCCCTCGCCGATCCCACGGGCGTCACGGTGCTGGAGTCGGAGGGGCTGTGCCACGGGCTGGTGCTGCAGGAACCCGATGGCGCCGGCGCCGGCTACGAGCCGATCTTCTATGTGCGCGAAGCCGGCAGCAGCTACGCCCGCATGGGCCAGCACCTTCGCAACCGCCTCGGCAGCCGCGGCAAGGCCGCCCAGCAGCTGGCCCCGGGGCTGCGCCAGCTGCTCGGGCTGGATCAGCCCTGAGCTGTGTCGTTGATGCTCAGCCCTGAGCAGTGGCGTTGATGTGGTGGATGGCGCGCATCGCCGCCGCCGCCGCTTCCTCTACATCCCCTTCACGCCCGGCCAGGGTGAGGCGGCCGAACGCCCCCACAGCCTTCACGTCCACCACCGTGATGTTGGACGACTTCTCCGCTTCGTTGGCGGCAATCAGCACATAACCGGCCGGCTCCGTTTCGAGGATGAACATGCTCATCCCCGCCTGGATCATCGATCCTCTGCGGTTCTGACGGTTGATCAGCACAGCATGGTCGGGGGTGATGGCGCGGATGATCTCGGTCCAGCTCACGTCGCAGCGGCTGCGCTGCTGCACGGTGTTGCCGATCGCCTCCAGCACCACATCGCCGGAGTGGAGCACATTGCTCTGGTCACGGTGATAGAGGGCCAGGGAGCCGAACGCCCGCTCCACGATCATCTGGCCGAGCCGCACGGTGCTGGCCTTGAGGGCGATGTCCGTGACCCGGTGCACGGCCATTCCAGGAGACACCTCCAGCCAGAGGCAGGCGTCGCCGGGGATCGGCAGAAAGCCCTGGCTCACGGTGCCCATGTAGGCCGCCAGCTGGGGCTGCAGCGAATCAAGGAACACGTAGGTGCGCAGCGCGATCGACTGCACATGGCTGTCCAGCCGAGCCAGGCGACTGCCCTCGCTGTCGGTGGTGATCACACAGCTGGCGCCGTCGCCGCCGACGTCGATGGCGGTGCCGGTGATCCTCGCAGCCCCGCTGTTCAGCCCAGCCGTCTCAAGCCCCTTGCGCCGCCGGATCGCCAGGTTCTCTCGTGAACGGCTGGGCGAAGGCAAAGGAAAGGGGCTGCGTGAGCGGGGTGGGCGCGGTGGTGAGCGGTGCTACTCAGGCGAGCCTGGTGCTGGCGCGGATCTTACCGTCCGGCCCCGGCTGGCCCTTGCTCAGACCCTCAGAGCCGGTACCGTCCCGGCAGCGGCAACTGGAGTTCCATGGCTGGCAGGCACAACCCCGTTGAGGCCCCCCCGCGCAGCACGATCCCCACGGAAACCCTGCCCCACGGCTCCGGCTTCCCGCCAGTGGCCGACTGGCTGGCCGAGGCCAGCGCCCAGGGCATCCAGCCGGAGCAGGCGCTGGCCCTGATCGGCTTCGGCCTGTTCCAGCGGCTGCGCAGTTCCGGTGACGCACCCACGTGGGTCTGGAACGAAGCCGAAGACGGCGGCAGTGCCGATCTGTCCGGCCTGCGCCAGCGCCTCGAACTCACCCGCCTGGCGATTGAGACCGGAGCACCCCTGAGCACCGCGGAGGTCACGACCCTGCTGGGCGCCCGGCCTGGCAGCGCCGTGGTGGAGCGGGGCGGCCTGCGCGCGCGCCGCCTGAGCCGCAATGTCTGGAAGCTCAGCCAGGCCGATGGCAGCAACGACGATGGCCGCGACGACGGCTATGGAGGTGGGTTCGGCAGCAGCTTCCGCCGCCGCCTCTGACCTTGATGATCTGGGCTGCGTTCGGTTCGGCTCAGCCCAGGTCCAGCAGCTGCATGGAGTAGTCCCACATCTTGCTGGCGGTGTCGGGATTGCTGGCCTTGTCGGAGAGTTCCTGGCTGAACTGCCGGCCCCCCTTCGTCTGACGGTTGCCCCAGCTCCAGTGCACCCCGGAGACGCCGAAGTCAGGGTCGGCCACCACCTGCGCCACCCGCTCGCCGGCCAGGCTCTGGCTGACGTAGCCACCGGTGATGTTCTTCTGAAACCAGGGAAACACCCGCTGGAACAGCCGCGGCGTGTTGCGGAACAGGGGCGTGTCGGCCACGCAGCCCGGATAGAGGGAACTGAACACGATGCCGGTGCCCTCGTGCAGGCGGCGATGCAGCTCCTGGGTGGTGATCATGTTGCAGAGCTTGCTGTCCTTGTAGGCCTTGCCGGGTTTGAACGGCTTGCCGCTGGCCATGGCGATCGGCGGCTTGAAGCCGGCGGCGAATCCACTCAGATCGCCCAGATCCGCAGGAGCGGGGATCGGAATCTTGCCGCCCAGCTCCTTGGAGTTGGCCGTCACCGTGCCCAGCACCACCACCCGCCGTGAGGGGTGGGCGGACTGCTGCAGTTTCGGCAGCAGCATCTGGATCAGCAGGAAGTGCCCCAGGTGGTTGGTGGCCATCGACAGCTCGTAGCCCTGGGGCGAGCGCTCGGGCTGTTTCAGCCGTGGCTTGTAGACCGCAGCGTTCACCACCAGGGCATCGAGATCACCGGCGATGGAGTCCACCAGGGTTTCCACCCCGGTGCGCACGCTGTCCAGGTCGCCCAGATCGATGCGCAGGTGATGCAGCTGGCGGTTGGGGATGCCGAGGCTCTCGGCGGCCGCAGCGGCCCGCACCGGGTCGCGGTTGGCCGTGATCACGGTCCAGCCCCGCTCGGCGAGGGCCTTGGTGGCGTGGAGCCCCACGCCGGAGGTGGTGCCGGTGATCAGCACGGTGCCTGCGGAAGCTTCGCTTGAAGCGGATGCGGCCATGGAACAGTGGCGTTGAGGCTGCCGCCCAACTTACGGAGGGGGGCGTTCAAGCCTGCCGCCCGGACCGGCTGCTCAACACAGAGTAAAAACACCAGAACGCTGGCCCGATCAGCCGGGCGCCTGGCTGGCGGGCGCTGTTGTGCCGGGGGAGGTGTCAGCTGCCTCGGCTGGCGCCGGAGCGGTGGCCGGGGGTTGTTTCCACACCACCCTGAGGCGATTGGGCGCGATCCACTGGTTCTGCTCGCGGATCAGCCGTTGCTCGCCATCCACCCTGAACAGGGCGTCGAAGCGCTTGCGAGCCCGGGCCAGCTTGACCTGCTCCAGCTGGAGCACTGCCGCCAGTTCGCCCTGGCGATCCATGCGCTCGCGATAGACACCGGCCAGGCGGGCCAGGCTGATGCCGACCACAGCCACCAGACCGAGCTTGACGGTGAGGCCGATCAGGCTGCAGATCAGGTCGCGGCGCTCGCTGGAGAGGCTGGCGGCAGCCCCGGCCTCGATCAGGGACGGGCGAGCGGTGGCTCTGGGAGCGCTGGCTCGGGAAGCGGCCGCCGGCTCGGTGGCGGCGGGCTCGGTGGCGGCCATGAATGGTGAGCCCGCCACCGATGGCGTGGCCATGGAGGGTGTGGCCACGGAGGAGATGGCGGCCTGCCAGGGATGGCGCTTGGAGGCACGGCCCCCGCGGGGCGATCGCCGCTGAGGGGCGCTCAAGGCTCTAGGGGACGTTGTTCCCACGCTTTTAGCGCTCCAGCGTCTGTCTGCCAAGGGTGGAGTCTGCCAAGGCGGCCAGTCTGCCCAGGGGCCAGCCTGCTTAGGGCCAGCGCCCTGATCGGCGAGCGGATCAGGATTTGTAGAGGCTGACACTGAGGCGCACCGCCAGGACGCCGGCGTGGGCGGCCACCACCAAGGCGATAAGGATCTGGGCCTGGCTGAGGGAAGAGACCATGGCGGGCAGACAAACGGAAGACCGGCACCATTCTTCGGCCCTATCCCGCTACGGTCCAGCTCCGGATGGGGCGCTGTCACAGCTCTTGACGCTGCAGCCCCTGTCCGCTCCCCTGGCCCCCATCCCCTGCCCTGTCCTGTGCCCGCTGACTGCGACCCGTCTTCCGCAGATCGATCCCTGCGCATTTCCGCCGCGGCGATCCGCAACCTCGACCTCGCGCCCCTCGCTGGCTGGGCGGCCTGCACACCTGCGCAGATCCTCGCTGCCGTCGGCAGCCTGGAGCTCGACTACGACTGGCCGCGCGCGGATGACGACCCCCGCGAGCTCTCTGAGATCCCCGAGCTGCGCCTGTGGACCCTGCGGGCCGATGCCCATTTCCCCTGGTTGCCGCTGGTGATCGAGCGCGGCAGCGGCCAGCTCACCCGGCACGTGGCCATGCTCCTGCCCCATGGCTTCAGCCGCAGCGAAGGGATTCGCTTCGCCCCGGAGGCCCTGGAGCTGTGGCTCACCCATCGCCTCTATCTCCTGGACCACTGGGCCGGCGCTCAGGGATTGAACTGTCGCCAGGGGCTGGCTCAGATGGCGGCGGTGTTGGGCCTGGAACTCGATGCCAGCTTCTGGGATCAGCTCGACCGCAGCGCCGGCTGATGGCCGGGCGCCGCTTGCCCACGCTCAACCTGGGGGGCGCCTGGCAGATGGCGATCGATGCCTGGCTGCTGGATCAGCGGCAGCCGGCCCTGCGCCTCTACCGCTGGCAACGCCCCTGCCTGTCGCTGGGGCTTCACCTGCGGCGCCTGCCCCAGACCTGGTGGGACCTGGCCACCGGCGACCAGCTTGAGCTGGTGCGCCGCCCCAGTGGCGGCGGCGCCGTGCTCCATGGCGGAGACCTGGCCTATGCCCTGGTCTGGCCAGACCCGCCTGGCAACCGGCGGCAGTCCTACCGCCAGGCCTGCCGCTGGCTGCAGGAGGCGTTCCAGGCCTTGGGCCAGCCTCTTGGCTTCGGCGACCAGCCCGCCGGCCTGGCCGCGGTCAGTTGTTTTGCCACCAGCACCGCGGCCGATCTCATCCACGCCAGTGGTGTCAAGCGCATCGGCAGCGCCCAGCACTGGCGGGCGGGCTGCCTGCTGCAGCACGGCTCGATCCAGCTGGCCCCCGATGCCTGCCTCTGGCCGCGGCTGTTCGGCAGCCCAGCGCCCTGCCTGCCGGCGCTGCCGGTCACGGATGGCGAGCTTGAGGCCGCCCTGATCGCCGCCGCTGCCCGTTGGTTGCCCCTGCCGCCCCTGCAGCACCAGCCGCTCAGCGCTGCAGAGCTGGCGGCCATCGCCGCCAGGCTGGATCAGATGCGCCCCGAGGCTGGCTGGCCGACCGCTGAATCCGCGGCCGAATCGTCCACTTCGCCCGAGGCCAGCATCGAGCGCACCACCTGGGGCAACGCCAGGCCGAGGGGATAGGCGTTGTGGAGCCGGGCGGTCTCCAGCAGCGGGGCCGGCAGCTTCAGCCCCAGCTTGCTGAGCACCGCCTCGCCCAGGCCAGGCCGATCGATGGTGCCGCTGGGCAGTCCCGCCGGACTGAGCACCAGCAGGCGCTCGCTGTTGTTGTCCTCCAGCCGCTGCACGGCCTGCCAGAGCGGGGCTTCGGCGTCGATCGCGGTGAGGCTGTTGAGGGGTTTGAGGTGATCGCCCACCCGGTCGCTGTCCCAGCGCTGCACCGGCAGTTCCTGCAGGGTGGCGTCATCGATCAGGCCGCGCCAGCGGCCCCGGTCGCACACCAGCAGCCAGTCGGCGGGGCCCACCGGACTGGGCTCGCCGAGCCTGCTGTTGCTGAGTTGCCGCAGGCTGTCGCTGGCCTCGAGCACCCGGAAGCGACGGCCAGCCGCGTCCTTCACCCGCAGGCTGGTGAGGGCGCTCTGGAGGCTCAGCAGTTGCTGTTGATTGCGCACTGCGCCGAGGCCGAACCACCCCAGCAGGATCAGCCAGGCCCCGCTGATGCCCCCTCCCCGCAGCAGCACCACGGTGCCGATGCCGATGGCCATAAAGGCCAGCAGCCGCCCGCAGGCATTGGCCACCTCCACGCCACGGCGCTGGCTGCCGGTGACCTGCCACACCATCGCCTTGACGATCAGGCCGCCATCGAGGGGCAGTCCGGGCAGCAGGTTGAACAGGGCCAGCACCAGGTTGAGAGTGCCCAGTTCCTTGACCATGGCGCCGAGCAGCGGCGAGAGGTGAGCCGCCGCATGGGTGCTGGCCAGCAGCCCCAGGCCCAGCGCCAGACTCACCGCCGGTCCCGCCGCCGCCACCATCAGGGCGCCGATGGCGGTGCTGGATTCCCGCTCCACGCTGGCTACCCCGCCGAGCAGGAACAGGGTGATGCTGCGCACCTTCACGCCCTGGCTGAGCGCCACCAGGGAATGGCCCAGTTCGTGCAGCAGCACCGACACGAACAGCAGCAGCGCGGTGGCAAGACCCAAGGCCCAGAGCAGTCCCTGGCCTCCGGTGGCGGGCAGGTCAGCCGCCTCGACGCTGAGGCTGTAGTACTGCTGAAAGGCCAGGGTGGCCACCGCCAGGATCACAAACCAGCTGGGGTGGATGCGCAGGGGGATGCCGCGAATCTTCAGCAGTTGCCAGCCTTCTCCCACACTCCGCTCCCCGATGCTTGGTGGTGGTCCAGGCCCAATCCTAGAAAGGTCATGCCGTCCCCAGAACCGCCGTTGTCGCCAGCCCCCCTCCTGAAGATCTGCGGTCTGCGCGACCAGGGGCAGGCACGGGCGGTGGCAGCGCTGGGGGCCGATGCCATCGGCGTGATTGGCGTGGCGGGTTCACCCCGCTATGTGCCCCCCGGCGACCGCGGGGCCCTGTTCGCTGCCGTGCACGCTGGGGCGCCGGATTGCCAGGGGGTGCTGGTGGTGGCCGATCCCCAGGCCGATCAGCTGGCGGAGCTGGACCCGGCCCGTGGGCACCAGGTGATTCAGCTGCACGGCTCGGAGGACCCCGAGACCTGCCAACGGCTGCGCCAGCGGCTGGACTGCACCGTATGGAAGGCGTTGCGGCTGCGCAGCCCGGATGACCTGCAGCGAGCCGAGGCCTATGCCGAGGCTGTTGACGCCCTGCTGCTGGATGCCTGGCTGCCGGGGCAGCTGGGGGGCACGGGTCAGGCGATTCCCCTGGACTGGCTTGAGGGCTGGAGCAGTCCCCTGCCCTGGTGGCTCGCCGGAGGCGTGCGGGCCGCGCGCGTGGCCGGATTGCTGGGCCGGGTGCATCCCACCGGCCTGGATGCCTCCAGCTCCGTGGAGCGCAGCCCAGGCGACAAGGATCTGGAGCTGGTCAGCCAGCTGGTGGCTGCGCTGCCAGGCCGGTCTGGAGTCGGACCGGCCTAGACAGCACCAGCTGGCCTAGGCAACACCAGCGCTGGGCTTCAGAAGGGTTGGCTTTGCAGACCGATTGGAGCTCAGGTGGCGAGCAGGGCTTCCTGATGCCTCACCAGCTCAAAGAATTCAGCCTTGAGGCTGGAATCGGTGCGGAAATCTCCGCGGACGACAGAATTCATCATGCTGGTTTGGGGCTCTTTAACACCGCGCCACTTCATGCAGTAGTGCTGAGCTTTCAGCAGAATGGCCAGGCCCTGGGGTTCGCAGAGGCGCTCGATTTCATCGGCAAGAATCATGACGGCCTCCTCCTGGATGTGGGGCCTCGAAAACACCCAGTCGGCCACACGGGTGAATTTGGACAGTCCGATCACCCGGGCGCCAGGCTTGATGCCGATCCAGCAGTTTCCCAGAATCGGAACCAGATGATGCGAGCAGGCGGACCGTACCGAGATGGGTCCAACGGTGTAGATCTCATCCAGCTTCTTGACGTTGGGGAAGCTGGCGATTTTGGGCTGATGGTGGTAACGACCCTTGAACACCTCGTGGAGGTACATGCGCGCTACGCGCTCGGCGGTCTCTTCGGTGTTGTGATCGTTGTCGATGTCGATCACGAGGCTGCGCAGCAGCTCACGCACCTTGCCGGCAACCTCGATTTCCAGCTGATCGAGATCACCCTCCTGCAAATGGTGGGCAATGTTGTCGTTGGCGAGATAGGGCACTCCCGCAGCGTCCAACCGCTCGCGAATGCGCAGACTCACAGGCCGGGGACCTGCGTCGGGCGTGGCTTCAGCGGCGCTGAAAGTCGAGGGAATGGTGGACGTCATGGTTGAACTCAGAGCGCGCCTGCGGCGGGCATGAGGGTAAGGTCTTCCACCACCTGAGTGGCGGGTTGCTGGGCGAGGAAGAGCAAGGCATCGGCAGCTCGACCCGGATCAAGCATGGCACGCCGATCAAAGGAACTGTCGACTGTTTCGGTATCCCAGAGTGGTGTATTCACCGCACCGAGGGTGAGGGTGCTCACCCGGATGCCATGGCTGCGCTCTTCAACTGCCAGGCAGCGGCTGAGGGAGCTCAGGGCCGCCTTGCTGACGCAATAGGCCCCCCAGTCGGGGAAGGCCTGGTGAGCGGCGTGACTGCTCACGTTGATGATCTGCCCGTGGCCCCGGGCCCGCAGGCCCGGAATCACGGCCTGGCAAACCTGGAATACAGCCGTGAGGTTGAGCTGCATCAGGGTCAGCCACTGGCTGAGGGGCATGGCCGCCAGGGCTCCGGTGTAGGCCATGCCGGCATTGTTGATGACCACATCCGGCGTGCCCCCCTGCTGGGTGAGGGCCTCAACAGCCGGAGCGATGGCCTCGGGGTCGCTGAGGTCCACCCCACGGGTGTGGACGGGGCAGTCGCTGCTGGCCAGGTCGGCAGCGAGCAGATCGAGGTCACTCGACGGACGGGCCATCAGCATCAGCTGGTAGCCGGCTGCCGAGAAGCGACGGGCCGTGGCGGCACCGATGCCCCTTGAGGCTCCAGTGATCAGGACGGAGGGCAAACGGTACAGGGCGGACAGAAGGATCAGACCAAGGGCCGGGTGATCCCGATGGAAACCTTAAAAGGTGGGGGCCAGCTCTGTGGCGGGCTCCTCCAGGAACCGGCCGATGCGCCGGTATTTCTGGTAGCGAGCCTCGAGCAGGTCGGATGGGCTGTAGCGATCGAGTTGCTCGAGCTGCAGCAGCAGGGCCGTTTTGAGCGTGTCGGCAGCCTCCAGGGGCGCCCAGTGGTTGCCGCCGGAGGGCTCGCTCAGCACTTCATCCACGATCCCGAGCTGCAGCAGGTCGGAGCCGGTGATCTTCAGCGCTTCGGCCGCCACCGAGGCCTTGGCGGCATCGCGCCAGAGGATCGAGGCGCAGGCCTCAGGGCTGGCCACCGTGTACACGCTGTGCTCGAACATCAGCAGCCGGTCGGCGACGCCGATGCCCAGGGCACCGCCGGAGCCCCCTTCGCCGATCACCGTGGCCACAATCGGCACCCTCAGGCGGAACATCTCCCGCAGGTTCTTGGCGATGGCCTCACCCTGCCCCTGTTCCTCGGCCAGCACTCCGGCGTAGGCCCCGGGGGTGTCGATGAAGCTGAAGATCGGCAGCCCGAAGCGATCAGCGTGGTCCATCAGCCGCATCGCCTTGCGGTAGCCGCCGGGCGACGCCATGCCGAAGTTGCGGGCCACGTTCTCCTTGGTGTCGCGGCCCTTCTGGTGGCCGAGGAGCATCACGCCACGATCGCCGATGCGGCCGATGCCCCCCACCAGCGCCTGGTCGTCGCCACCACAGCGGTCGCCGTGCAGTTCCACGAACTCATCGCAGATCACCTGGATGTAATCCAGGGTGCTCGGCCGCTGGGGATGGCGGGCCACCTGAATCTTCTGGGACGGACTGAGGGCTTCGAAGATCTCCTTGCGCCGCTTGGTGGCGAGGGTCTCGAGCTGCAGCAGCTGCTGGCTCACGTCCACCTCCGAGTCCCGTGCCAGCTGACGGATCTGCTCGATCTGCTCCTCCAGTTCCACCAGAGGTTTTTCGAAGTCCAGCAGGGCGCGACGGGCCATGGCGTGGAGGGGCGGCGAGGGAACGGTTGGGACTGGTGCCTGATCAGGCGCTGGCCATGGCCGGAGCGGAACGGTCGGCCGGCTCCAGCTCCAGGGACCGGAAGCCATGGCGGATGGAGGCGGCACCGATGTGGTCCATGGCCTCAAGGGTGATGTTGTTGCGACCCCAGCTGAAATTGGTGTGAATCTGCTCGAAGTCGAGCAGGATTCCCTCGGCGAAACAGGCGAACATCTGGCGCTGGGGAACCGCCATCTCGGCCAGTTCCATCATCTGCCAGCCGATGTCCTGCCAGAACTCCACGATTCCACCCTTGAGCACGCGCACCCCGGGGGCTGACGCCTTGCTGTCGAGGTTCTTGGGGTAGCCGCCGTCGATCATCAGGCAGGGGTTGCGCAGCCGCTTGGTGTCGATCTCGAGGCTCTGGGGAAGGCTGGCCACCCACACCACCACGTCGGCCTCGGGCAGGGCCTCCTCGAGGCTGAGCACCTGGCCTTCGCCGAGGCTGGCATGCAGTTCGGCCAGGGGTTGGGGGCGACGGGCCACCAGCAGCAGCTCACCCACACCGCGGCGCTGCAACCAGCGGCAGACGGCGCTGCCGATGTCACCGGTGGCTCCCACCACCGCGACCCGGGCCTGCTTCAGATCGATGCCGAGTTGCGGTGCGTTTGTTTCGACCTGCTGGCAGATCACCCAGGCGGTGTGGGTGTTGCCGGTCGTGAAGCGCTGCCAGTCGAGTTCAACGGCACTGACGCGCTGTTCCCGCAGCAAGTTCATGTCCTCGAAAATAATCGAGGTGAAGCCCCCCAGGGCCGTGATGTCGATGCCGGAGCGCTGGGCCAGCTCCATGGCCTTGAGCACCTTGCGCTTGGCGGTTTTGAAGCGGCGCAGCATCTCAGGAACGAACACCGAATCGATGTAGGCGCCCTTGATGGTCTGGCCGGTGCGGCTGGTGACCTCGATCCGTTCCACCAGCTGGGGCGGCGCGGCGCACCACATGTCGAGATCGCCGTCGGCGAAGGCATCGAACCCCAGGGTGCGGGCCTTCAGGCGGGCCTCCTCAAAACTGGTGGAGTGACCGATCAGCCCGAACATGCGGCAGGTTGGGAGGTGTGGCGGACGCTACATCCTCCCACGCATGCTTGGACGCTAGGGCCAGCCACGGCGAAGGCTCAGGCCGTCAGTGCGGCGGCCGCCATGCGGGCGATCTCCCGGCTGCTGAGGCCGATATCCATCAGGGTTTCCTGATAGCAGCTCAGGAAATCAGCCATCAGGTCCTCCTGCTCCATGTGCAGCACGGCAGCGTCCTCGGACACCTGCTCCAGCATGCGGCGCACCAGGGGCAGATTGGCGCGGTTCGCTTCCATCAGCTCCTCCCGCACGGTTTCGAGATTGGCCTTCAGCCACTCCTGGCCGTAGTTGAGGTGGGTGTACTCGTCCTTCACTACACCTTCGGTGATCCTGCGGGCGAAGGGATCGGCGACAGGGATATAGATGTGATAAGCGGAGATGGCGAAGGCCTCAATGAGGATGGCCTGGATCAGCAGACAGGTGGTCACCTTGCCTTCGGCCAGGGCCTTCTGGAAATTGTTGTGCAGCGGGGAGAAGAACTCCTTGGCAAAGGGCATGTCGGCGGTCACGCCGAGGTTGTTGGCGCAAGCGGTAAAGCCCTTTTTGTGCTTGAGCTCCATGCGCGCCAGGCGGGCCAGCTCGTCGGCCTGGTCGCTGAGCAGGGTGCCGAGGGCGATGTAGTTGTCGTGGGCCTCCTGTTCGCCCTCGATCACGATGGCATTGATGCGGCTGTAGGCGTCCTTGTAGCTGATGCTGCCGAAGTCGGGCAGACCGCCGTCCTCGCTCGCGGTGACGTCGGGGTGGAGTGCCTGGGGCTCAGGCGCGGTCTGGGTGTCGGAGGACAGCATCACCATGGGGAACGCGGCTTCGTGGACGAATAAGGGTGACTGTAACCAGCCTCATCCCGATTCAGGTCCAGGCGGAGTCGAGAGGGCCGTACCCGGAGGCCAGTCGCTGGCCAGCAGGTTCTCGAAGCGTTGGCGCCATCCCTGCAGCAGCCGCTCGGCCAGGGCACGGCCGAGCCCGGCGTCGGCGCCACGGGCATCACCCACCACACCGCTGCTGCTGAGGTCGCCCATCAACCAGGCGCTGGGGGCCGCCCCCTCCAGGCTCCAGCCCGCTGGGGGCGGTGGCACCGGCTGGCCGTCGCAGGGTCGTTGGGGACCCACCAGCTCGGGCGCCAGATGCAGCATCAGGCTGGTTTCCGCCAGGGCGGCATGCAGGCCCCCCTGGCGTTCTGCCGTGGGCAGCAGCTCGGCGATCCCCTCGATGCCGCTCCAGAGGAAGCAGGGCAGCACCCCAAGGGCGGGCACCTGCACGCGCAGCTGGCGGGCGGCGGTCTGCAGCAGGGCGATCTGCCCCCCGTGGGCGTTGAACAGCACCAGCCGCTGGAAGCCGCAGTCGGCCAGTTGGCGGCCGACGCTGCACACCGTCTCGATCAGCAGGTTGGGCGGCAGGCTGAGGCTGCCCGCGAAGGACAGGTGCTCGGGGGAGAAGCCGATCGCCTGCAGGGGCAGGCGCCAGATCGGCTGGTGCTCCCCCAGCTCCTCGAGCACCGCATCCAGCAGCCGATCAGCGAACAGTCCGTCGGTGGCCAGGGGCAGCTGGGGGCCGTGCTGCTCCACCGCGCCCCAGGGCCACACCACGGTGCTGCCCCGGCGCCGGGCGGCCTCCTGCACCTGGGGCCAGGCGAGGTGGTCGAGGTGGCGCTGGGCCGGCATGGGCATCGGATCGAATCCCTACAGTGTGGGGCTCCCAGCCCGAGGTGCAGATGGCCGGATCCGGCAAGCAACCGCCCCCGTCCTCCGCCCGTCCCGTGCCCCCCGGTCGTCCCCTGCCCCCAGGTCCCGCCCGTCCTCCCGAGGCAACGGCGCCGGTGCGCAGGCCGCCCCAGGTGCTGATGATCAAGAAGGACGAGCCCCGCTCCGCCGAGGTGCCTTCCTCATCTGCGCACGAGCCCCAGCAGCCCCAGGCTGCGGCGCCCCCCGTGCGCGGCTCGGTCAGCCCCGTTTCGGGCCGCTCTGACACTGGCCGCTCTGACTCTGGCCGACCCGACGAGGAGCGTTTCGGCATGGGCGCGCTGGAGGGCCTGTCGATGGCCGACCTGCTTGGCCCCGAGCCCGGCCGTGGCCGCTCCCAGGATGGGCGCAAGGCTGGCGGCCCGTCCCCGGCGCCAGCGGCCCAGTCCCGCAGCGTCGATGACTTCGACTTCGATGAGGAGGCCTTCCTGGCCGCCCTTGATGAACAGGCCTTCGTGGGCAGCGCCGGCGAGGTGGTGCGCGGCACGGTGGTGGGCCTCGACGGCGACGGGGTCTATGTGGACATCGGTGGCAAGGCCCCCGGCTTCATGCCCAAGAAGGAGAGCGGGCTGGGGGTGATCAGCAACCTCAAGGAGCGCTTCCCCAGCGGTGTGGAGGTGGAGGTGCTCGTCACCCGGGAGCAGAACGCCGACGGCATGGTCACGGTGAGTGCCCGTGCCCTGGCCCTGCGCCAGAGCTGGGCCACGGTGCGGTCTCTGGAGAAGGAGGGCCGGGTGGTGCAGGTGAAGGTGACCGGTTTCAACCGCGGTGGTGTGACCTGCGATCTCGAAGGCCTGCGGGGGTTCGTGCCCCGCTCCCAGCTGATCGACGGCGCCAACCATGAGTCCCTGGTGGGCCGCACCCTGGGGGTGACCTTCCTGGAGGTGAATTCCGAGACCAGCAAGCTGGTGCTCTCCGAGAAGAAGGCCGCCAGCGCCGCCCGCTTTGCCCAGCTGGAGGTGGGCCAGCTGGTGGAGGGCGTGGTGGTGTCGGTGAAGCCCTACGGCCTGTTCGTCGACCTGGGCGGCATCAGCGGCCTGCTGCACCAGAGCTGCATCACCGGCGGCCAGCTGCGCTCGCTGCGGGAGGTGTTCGACCAGGGCGATCGCCTCAAGGCCCTGATCACCGACCTGGATCCGGGCCGGGGTCGTATCGCTCTCAATACCGCCATGCTCGAAGGGGAGCCCGGTGAGCTGCTGGTGGATCGCCAGCGGGTGCTGGAGGAGGCGGGCGATCGGGCCCATCGCGCCCGCTCCCTGCTGCGCCAACAGGAGCAGCAGGCCGGATGATCGCCACCCCGAACAGCAACTCCGGCGTCAGCGCCGCCAAGGGCCAGAACCTGGCACCGGACTGGGAACTCGATTTCTATTCGCGGCCGATCCTCGAATCCGACGGCAAAAAACGCTGGGAGCTGCTGATCTGCTCCACCCCTGCCGTCGGCCCCGATGGGAGTCAGATGGGACCCGAGTTCCGCTGGCTGCGGGCCTGTCCCGCCACCAGCGTCAATTCGATCTGGCTGCGCGAGGCCCTCGAGCAGGCCCTGACCGAGGCCGCTGCTGCGGGCCTGGGGGTGCCGCGACGGCTGCGGTGCTGGCGGGCCTCGATGCGCACGATGGTGCAGCGCGCCGCTGAGGGCCTGGGCATGGAGCTGGTGCCCAGCCGCCGCACCTATTCCCTGGTGGGCTGGCTGCAGCAGCGGGAGCGGGAGGTGTATCCCACCGAAGCGGGATACCTGGCCGGCCCCCTGGCGCCACCTCCCACCGCGATCCGGCCGCTGCCCGTGCCCCTGCCGGAGGCGGCCCGTGGCCAGAGCTGGACCTGGGCCAGCCTGCCGCTCGCGGTGCTCGCCGAAGCTGGTGGCTGGGACGCGGCCTTCGCCGCCCTCGTGCCCCTGCCTGAGGGCGCCGATCCGGAGGCCCCGGTGCCCGGAATCCGCCTGTTCGGGGCCGGCCGGGCGTTGGCGATCGCCGGCTGGCTGGCCGGCCTCGAGCCGGTGCGGCTGGAGATTGATGGCGACAAGCTCGTGCTCGAAGCGGGCCTGGAAGATCGCTGGCTGTTGGGCAGCCTGGCCGGCGAGGAGGCCGAAGCCGCCGCGGCCGCTTTCGCCACGGCCCGCGACCAGGTGGGCGGCCTGCAGTTTCTGGCCGTGCAGGCCGGAGCGGACGACCAACGCTTTGAGGGGTTCTGGCTGCTGCGCGACCTCCCCGACGCCTGATCCAGCCCCGTCCAGCCCTCCCTCCCTTCCCGCCATGGCCGAGGCCATCGACCCCCCCTTCGATCGTCCCGATGTGGGCTTCAACGACCTGCCCGGCTGGACCTGGGTGGGTTGCTACGGGGGCTACTACCTCCAGGCCGATCTGCTCGCGGACTTCGAGCACGGGTTCTTCACCCGCCAGTGGCAGGGCCGCGAGCCGGAGGTGCTGGCCGGCTACCTCAGTGCCGGGGTCAGCGTGCACCGCCCCCGCCAGGTGCATGGCGCCGCGGTGCTGGCGGCCTCCCGGGCCCGCCCGGACCCCTGGCCCGAGGCCGATGGCCTCTGCAGTGATGCCGGCGGCCAGAGCCTGTGGGTGTGTGGTGCCGACTGCACGCCGGTGCTTCTGGCCGACCCGGTGCGCGGCGCCGTGGCGGCCTGCCATGCGGGTTGGCGCGGCGTCGCCGCACGCATCCTGGCGGTGGCGGTGCAGGCGCTGGAGGCGGCCGGCAGCCACCGCGACGACCTGCTCGTGGCCCTCGGCCCGGCCGTGAGCGGCGCCGCCTACCAGGTGGAGCGACCGGTCAGTGTCCAGGTGGCCAGCAGCATCGCCGCCTCTGCCGCCCCTGCCGCTCTGGCAGCCCTGCGGCAGGCCGGTGGTCTGCTGGACGACCCCGACCCCAGCCGGGATCGGCTCGACATCCGCACCGCCGCCCGTCTGCAGCTGCAGCAGCTGGGCGTGGCGGAGGATCGCATCAGTGTGTGCCCCCTGTGCACCGTCTCGCAGCCGGAGTTGTTCCACTCCTGGCGCCGTGATCAGGTGAAGGCGGTGCAGTGGAGCGGCATCGTTTCCCAGGCCTGAACCGCTCCGGCCAGGCCCTCAGCCCGTCGGCCCCTGTGGCTGGTTCCAGAGCTCCAGCTGAACGGTGCCGGAGCTGGCCTCAGCCGCCCGGCGTCGCCGGCGGCCCGGGGGTGGCGTGGCTGGCCGGCGCTCCAGGGGGCGGCTGGGGCTGAACCAGCTGGCCAGATCACCCTGGGCCTGCTGGTCGAGCTGCTCCAGCGGCAGGGCGGCGGGAAACAGCTCCGGCGCCTGATCGCCGGCCCAGGCCACCGCCGCTCCTGCGATCCGTTCGGCGCCGAAGGGGGTGAGATCCGCGGGCAGGGGGCTGAAGCCGGGGCGACTCCAGCCCCGGCGCTGCTCCGCCAGCTCGGCTAGGCGCCGGCGCCTGGCGCTCTCGTAGTCGAGCAGGGGCCGGGGGTAGGCGGCCATCGGCGGCACGGCGCCCAGCTGGTCGTTGGTGAGCTGGGCCAGCTCCGGCAGCCAGCGGCGGATGAACACCCCCTGGGGATCGCAGCGATCCACCGCCACCTGGCCCGGGTGATAGATGCGGCTCCAGCCGCCGCTGCGGCCACCGGGCGCTGCCGTCACTCCCGCCTGCATGGCCCACTGGTAGTGATCGATGCAGCAGTCGCCGTCGATCAGGTGGCGCATGTAATGCAGAGCGCCGTAGCGCCAGTCGATGCCGCAGAGGTTGGTGAGGAAGCTGGCGTGGATGGCCCGGCTGCGGAAATTGAGATCCAGCCAGCCGCCACCGGCCAGCAGGCAACGGGACGCCGCATCGACGATCGCAAAGCCGGTGTGGCCGCTCTGCCAGGCCCGGTACAGCTCCTCCTGCTCGGGATTGAGGCTGTTCTCCTGGCTGTAGCACTGCCACAGGGGCCTGAGTTCCAGCTGGGGCAGATAGCGGAACCGCTGGGCCATGCCGGCCCCCCAGCGCAGGCGGCTCACCAACTGGCGCCAGCTGCGCCGCTCGCTGGCGCTGCCCTGGCGCAACGCCGCGATCGTGTGCAGCACGCGGCGGTGGCTCAGCATCCCGAATTTCAGGTGTGGCCCCAGGCCAGTCGTGACCCGTGCCGATGGCTGGCTCAGCTGCCAGAAGTAGCGCGCGGCGGCCCCGCCGGCGCAGAACTCCGCCAGCCGCTCCAGGGCTGCTTCGCTGCCGGCGGCTGGGATCGGTTTGCCATCGGCCCTCAGGCCCAGGGCCGCCAGCGTCGGCAGCGTTGGCTCTGGACCCTGGCCCAGGATTTCCGGCGCCGGGGTTGCGATCCGACTCGGGGCGCTCAACGGCTCCAGGGCCATCTGGCCGTGCCAGTGCCGCCGGTAGTGGGGATAGGACACCAGCTCGGCGCAACCCCCGGGTGGCTCCAGCCAGCGCAGTGGGATGCCGGCCGCCGCCAGGCTGCGGCTCACCCGGGCGTCCCGCACCCGGCCCACGAGGCGTTCGGCGTCGATGTGGGCCACCACCCCGGCGGCTCCGCTCTGGCGCACCACCGCCTCCAGCACCGCCGCCGGCTCGCCGTGGCGCAGCAGCAGCCAGGAGCCACGGCGGCGCAGCTCGCCATCCAGGGCTCGTAGTCCCGCCAGCAGGAAGGCCACCCGGGCGGGGCCGGTCTCGGGATGGTGGAGCAGGTGGGGATCGAGGATGAACAGGGGCAGCACCGGCCCCCGCCGGCAGGCCTCGAGCAGGGCCGGATGGTCGTCGAGGCGCAGGTCACGCCGGAACCACAGCACCTGCATGCCTGTGGGTGTTGCTCAGGGCCGTTCACTGTGGCGGGCGGCCACGGCCCGGCGCGCCACCTGCTCGGCCACCTTGATGCCATCGATCGCCGCCGAGAGGATGCCGCCGGCGTAGCCGGCCCCCTCCCCTGCCGGAAACAGTCCGGGCGTGTTCAGCGACTCGAGGCTGTGGTCATCGCGGTCCAGGCGGAGCGGCGAGGAGGTGCGTGTCTCCACCCCGGTGAGCACCGCATCCGCCTGGCAGAACCCCGGGATCCGTCGCTGGAACTGGGGCAGGGCCTCACGGATCGCCGCCACCACGAAGGCCGGCAGACAGGGGCTGAGGTCGGTGAACACCACCCCGGGTTGGTAGGACGGCACCACCTCGCCGGGCCCCTGGCGAGGTGGTACGGCGGCGAGGAAATCGTCCAGCCGCTGGGCCGGGGCCCTCAGGCTGCAGCCACCGGCCTCGAAGGCCCGCCGCTCCCAGTGGCGCTGGAAGGCCACCCCCGCCAGGGGATCACCCGGTCCGTCGCCGTAGGGCTCCAGATCGGCCAGGTCCACAGTCACCACCAGGCCACTGTTGGCGTTGCGCTCATTGCGGGTGTGCTGACTCATGCCGTTGGTGACCACGGCCTCCGCCTCCGAGGTGGCCCCCACCACCAGCCCGCCGGGGCACATGCAGAAGCTGTAGACGCTGCGGCCGCTGAGCCCGGCCCCGCGGCAGTGGTGCACGAGCTTGTATTCCGCGGCGCCGAGCCGGGGATGGCCCGCCTGCTCTCCCCAGCGGGCGCGATCGATCAGGGGCTGGGGATGTTCGATCCGCAGCCCCACCGCGAAGGCTTTGGCCCGCATGCTCACGCCCGTCTGCTGCAGCCAGGTGAAGGTGTCGCGGGAGCTGTGGCCCACCGCCAGCACCACGGCGTCGGTGGCCAGCCGTCGGCCATCGGCGAGCAGCACCCCCCGCACCCGCCGGCTGCCGGGTTCGAGATCCAGGCCGCTCACCCGGCACTCGAACCACACCTCTCCGCCCAGGCTCTCGATGCGTCGGCGCAGGCCCCGCACCACCGTGGCCAGCTTGAAGGTACCGATGTGGGGCCGGTGCAGGGTGAGGATCTCCGGGTTGGCGCCGGCCTCCACCAGCTCCTCCAGCACCCGGCGCCCATAGGCCTTGGGCTCGCTCACCTGGCTGTAGAGCTTGCCGTCGGAGAAGGTGCCGGCGCCGCCCTCGCCAAACTGGGCGTTGGACTCCGGGTTGAAGGGACGTTGGCCTTTCCAGAAGCCGAAGGTGTCGGCACTGCGCTGCTTCACGGGCCGGCCCCGTTCCAGCAGCAGGGGCCGCAGGCCCATGCGGGCCAGCATCAAGGCGGCGAAGTAGCCGCAGGGACCGGTCCCCACCACCACCGGCCGCAGGCTTGGTGCCTCGGCGGCTGAGAGCTGCACCGGCAGGTGGTGGCGATCGTCGGGGCTTGGTCTGAGCTGGGGATCGTCGCGGAAGCGGCGCCTGAGCCTGGCCTCCACGGCCTGCTCGAACTCCAGATCGAGGCTGTACACCAGGCTGATCGCCCCGGCCTTGCGGGCGTCGACGCTGCGTTTCACCAGCCGCTGGCCCAGCAGCTGATCGGGGTGCAGACGCAGGCGGCGGCAGATCGCCGCCGTCAGGTCGGCCCCGTCGTGGTCGAGGGGCAGCTTGAGCTCGCTCAGCCGCAGCACGGCAGCCTCTCCGCTGATGGATGACTGCATAGTCAAAGCGTTGGCCAGAAAACAGTTGGCCAGGAAACAGTTGGCCAGGAACTGTTGCGCCGCCGCCGCTGTGGGCGCTGTTCTGCCAGGCTGGGAGTCCATGCTGGACGGGGCCCATGTCACTCACCCACTGCCCGCTCTGCATTGCCCTGGGCGTGCTCAGCGTGTCCCGGGCCGTCAACTTCGGCCTCCTGCTCTGGGTGCTCCTGAAGGGCCCGGATGATCAGCCGGCGCTGTTCTCGGCCCCGACCTCGGCCCTGTCCTGATGGTTGCCGCCACCTATTTCGGCGCCAACGGCTGGCTGCTGGAGTTCGATGGCCTGCGGGTGCTCGTGGACCCGTGGCTCTGCGGTGAGCTGGTGTTCCCGCCCGGGCGCTGGTTCTTCGCCGGCAGCCTTCCCCATCCCTGGCCCGTTCCCGCCGCCCTGGATCTGCTGCTGCTCACCCAGGGACTGCCGGACCACTGCCATCCCCCCAGCCTGGCGCTTCTCGATCGCTCCCTGCCGGTGGTGGGTTCGGCCACGGCCGCCAAGCGGGTGCGGCAGCTGGGCTTCGCCGATGTCACGGCGCTGGCGCCGGGCCAGTGCCACCGGCTGGGGGCGCTCTCGATCCGGGCCACAGCCGGCGCACCGGTTCCCCAGGTGGAGAACGGCTATCGCCTCGACCACCCGGCCGGCAGCCTCTACCTCGAACCCCACGGCTATCTGGATGCCGACCTGCCGCCCGAACCCCTCGCTGCGGTGATCACGCCCGTGGTGGATCTGGCCCTGCCGTTGGCTGGTGCCTTTGTGCGCGGCCGCCAGGTGCTGCCGCTGCTGCTCGAGCGTTTCCGGCCGGCAGTGGTGTTGGCGAGCACCGCCGGCGGTGACGTGCGTTTTGCCGGGCTGCTCACCCGTGCCCTCAGCCAACTGGGCAGCAACGAGGAGGCCGCGGCCCTGGCTGCCGCTGCTGCCGCCAGCGGTCAGGCACCGACGCGCTTCATCGATCCGATCCCAGGGCAGGCCTACCGGCTCGCCCCACCGGCCTGACCCACCACCGGGCAGATCACCCCCGCGTTATGGCTGCCTCTTTCCCGCCACTGCCGTCCTGGTTGAGCGATCCCCTGGTCGCCAAGTTGGCCGCGGCGGCGGTGGTGCTGGTAGGCGTGAGCGTTCTGATCCGGGTGAGTCAGATGTCGCTCACCCCCTACCTGCGGGATCCGGACACTCGCTATTACACCCGCAAACTCGTGGCCCTGAGCGGCTACTTCGTGGCGGCGGTGGCGATCACGGTGATTTTCAAAGACCGCCTCGGGGGGCTCACCGTGGCCCTCGGGGTGGCTGGTGCGGGCATCGCCTTTGCCCTGCAGGAGGTGATCGGCAGTGTGGCCGGCTGGATCGCCATCTCCTTCGGCGGCTTTTACCGGCCTGGGGATCGGGTGCAGCTCGGTGGCATCAAGGGAGACGTCATCGACATCGGCATCCTGCGCACCACCTTGATGGAGCTTGGGGAGTGGGTGAATTCGGATCTCTACAACGGGCGCATTGTGCGCATCGCCAATAGCTTCGTGTTCAAGCAGCCGGTGTTCAATTATTCCGGCGACTTTCCGTTCCTCTGGGATGAGTTGCGCCTGCCGGTGCAGTACGGCAGTGATCACCGCCTGGTGCGCCAGATCCTGGAGAGGATCGGGGCGGAGATCGCCCCCCAGGCGTTCACGGAATCGGTGCGCTCAGCCTGGAGCGCGATGGTTCGCAAGTATCTGCTGGAGAACGCCGGCGTGCAGCCCCAAGTCACGCTGGCGCTCACCGATAACTGGATGGAGTTCACCCTGCGCTACGTGGTCGACGTCAAGACCCGCCGTTCCACAAAAGACGAGCTCTATCTCAGGATCCTGGAGGAATTCGAGCGTGCCGGCGATCAGGCCCGCATCGCCTCCAGCACCGTTCAGCTGGTGCAGGTCCCCCCGTTGCAGGTGCGCCTGGAGAAATCCGGGGATTAGGGGCCAGGCCTCAGCGCCGCGATCAAGGCTGTTGGGGCTGCAGGCGGCCGGCTTGCTCCAGCTGCGCCTCGATCGCCGCCACGGCGATGCGGGTGGGGATCACCGCATCGGCATTGAGGCTGATCGAATCAATCCCCTCAGCCACCAGGAAGGCTGCGAATTCCGGATGGTCGCTGGGGGCCTGGCCGCAGATGCCCACCTTGCGGCCGCAGCGCCGGGCCGTGGCGATGGCCATGGCGATCATGGCCTTGACGGTGGGATGGCGTTCGTCGAAGAGATCGGCCACCAGGGCTGAATCCCGATCCAGCCCAAGGGTGAGCTGGGTGAGGTCGTTGGAGCCGATCGAGAAGCCGTCGAAGCGCTCGGCGAAGGCCTCGGCGCCGATCACGTTGCTGGGCAGCTCGCACATCACGTACACCTCCAGGTCATCGCGCCCCCGCTCCAGCCCGTGGCGGGCCATCTGGGCGAGCACCTTGTCGGCCTCCTCGGGGGTGCGGCAGAAGGGCACCATCGGGATCACGTTGATCAGTCCCATCCGCTCCCGCACCCGTCTGAGGGCCTGGCATTCGAGGGCGAAGGCCTCGCGGAAGGCTGGGGCGTGATAGCGCGAGGCGCCCCGCCAGCCGAGCATCGGGTTCTCCTCACTGGGCTCGAAGTGGCGCCCGCCGAGCAACTTGGCGTACTCGTTGCTCTTGAAGTCGGAGAAGCGCAGAATCACCGGTTTGGGGAAGAAGGCGGCGGCGATCCGCCCCATGCCCTGGGCCAGCAGATCCACGTAGTACTCCGCCGGGCTGTCGTAGCCACGGGTGAGTTCGGCGATGGCATGGCGTTCGCCGGCATCGTCCACGCGCTGCGGCTCCAGCAGGGCCATGGGGTGCACGCGGATGTGGTTGGCGATGATGAACTCCAGCCGGGCCAGTCCCACCCCATCGCAGGGGATCGCGGCCAGCTTGAAGGCCTCCTCCGGATTGCCCACGTTCATCAGGATGCGGGTGCGGGTGGCGGGCAGGTTGGACAGCTCCTGCTCCTCCACCCGGAACGGCAGTTGCCCCCGATAGACCCGACCCTCATCGCCCTCGCAGCAGCTGGCGGTGATCAGCTCGCCATCGCTGATCCGCTCGGTGGCATCAGCGCTGCCGACGATGGCGGTGATGCCCATCTCACGGGCGATGATCGCCGCGTGGCAAGTGCGCCCGCCCTGGTTGGTGATCACCCCACTGGCGCGCTTGAGGATCGGTTCCCAGTCGGGATCGGTGCGCTCGGTGACCAGCAGATCGCCGGGGTTGAAGCGGCGGATCTCGCTGGGGTCCTGGAGGATCCGCGCCCGGCCGCTGCTCACCGAGGAGCCGATCGCCCGTCCGCGCACGATCGGCTGCTGCTGATGGGCCTCCAGGTGCCAGCTGCGCAGCACCGTGGCCGAGCGCCGCGACTCCACGGTTTCCGGACGGGCCTGGAGGATGAAGATCTCGCCGCTCTGCCCGTCCTTGGCCCACTCGATGTCCATCGGCGTCGGCGTGCCGCGGCGCTGGCTGTAGTGGCGTTCGATGGTGCAGGCCCAGCGGGCCAGTTGCAGCGCCTCGGCATCGCTGATGGCGAAGCGCTGCCGCTCCTGTTCCGGCACCGCCACCGTGCGGGTTGCACCCTGGCCGGGTTCGTGGTTGCGGCTGCCATCGGGGTTGGCCTCGGCATAGACCATGCGAATCGCCTTGCTGCCCAGCCGGCGATGGATGATCGGCTCGAAGCCCTGCTCCAGGGTGGGCTTGAAGATCAGGTATTCGTCGGGGTTCACGGCACCCTGCACCACGGTTTCGCCCAGCCCCCAGGCGGCGGTGAGCAGCACTGCATCGCGGAAGCCGGTTTCGGTGTCGATGCTGAACATCACACCGGAAGCGGCCAGGTCGGCGCGCACCATGCGTTGCACCCCGATCGAGAGGGCCACCTCGGCGTGGTCAAACCCGTTGATCTGGCGGTAGGAGATGGCCCGATCGGTGAACAGCGAGGCGAAGCAACGCCGGCAGGCCGCCAGCAGCGACGCCTCTCCCTGCACGTTCAGAAAGGTCTCCTGCTGGCCCGCGAAGGAGGCATCGGGCAGATCTTCGGCGGTGGCGCTGGAGCGCACCGCCACCGACAGGGGAGTGCCCGGCGCCAGGCCGCTGGCGGTGCCCAGTTGCTGGTAAGCAGCCAGGATCTCCCGCTCCAGATCGGCCGGCAGCGGGGCGTTCAGCAGCAGGGACCGGGCGGCGGCCCCGGCGGCCTGGAGGGCGGCGATGTCACGGCCGTCCAGGTCGTCGAGCAGCGCCTGCAGCCGCTCGCCCACGCCGCTACTGGTGATCAGGTGGCGGTAGGCCCTGGCGGTGGTGGCGAAGCCATCCGGCACCCGCACCCCCTGGCTGGCCAGTTCGCGGATCATCTCTCCCAGTGACGCGTTCTTGCCTCCCACCCGGGCGACGGCATCGATGCCCACGGCCCTGAAGGGCAGCACCAGGGGGTCGGCCGGGTCAGCGACGGGAAGCGACATGGAGCGGGGGCAGCCATCCCCACTCTTGCCCCTGGGCGCGGTGGTGGCCGCAACTGTGAACGGCACGCTGCCCTCGGTCAGGGAGGAAACGGGTGGCACAGTGGGTCCAACCCTCCTACGCCCCGTTCGTGCTCCGCCCTCCCCACGTCTGGATCGCTTCGGCTGCTCTCACCCTGGCGGCGGTGCTGCCACTCCCCGCTGTTGCCCAGGCCCAGGCCGCTCCTGCTGGTCCGATCTCCCAGCAGTCCATGGGCGACATGGCCCTGGCTGCGGCCGTGAACGTGTGCGAACTGGCCGTGGAAGAGAAGATTCCCGTCCAGAAAACGGTGCTGGCGATGGCCAAGGCCATGACCTACGTCGTCACCAATCGCTACGGCGCCCAGGTGGCCGGCGCGGGCAAACTCCAGCCTGAGCAGATCGCCAACGGCAGCATCGTGCAGGTGGTGGGCCGGGTGCGCCAGGGCTGTTACGACAAGCTCAACGCCACCGACAAGAAGTTTGTCGATGACGTGCTCAGTGAGGTCAACCGGGCGATGGGCAGCCAGGGCAACTGAGCCAGGGCTGGGCCATCGCGGCTCGCTAGTTCTCTTTCTGCTGATCAGGGGCCTGCGGCTCAGCCCCCTGCTGCTCCGGAGTGGGCTCCGGCAGCAGTTGGGCGAGCAGGCCCCCGCCCATCAGCACGCCACCAAGGGCCAGAGCCAGGCTGCGGTTGGCGGCAGCAGCTCCCTCCCCACTCCAGGCGGCGGCGGCGAGGAAGGCCCCCCCGAGCAGCAGGCAGGGCACCAGCACGATGCCCTTGGCGGTGCGGTTGAGGCTCATCGCTTCAGCTCCGCGCAGGCCTGGGGGTCGGCCTGCGCCAGGGGTGCGGCCAGCCCCTCGGCCACCAGAGCCGCCCCAAGATCCAGCGCCGGGTGCGAGCGGTCGGCGATGGTGCTCACCCGGGCCAACAGCTGTCCATCGCGTTGATCCACCGGCCGCAGGTTCACCCGGGTGCCACGCGGAGCATGCTGACGCAACCAGTCCACAGCCTCGTCTTCCCTGGCCGGATCCACGCCCACACAGGCGAGTTCCACGGCGTAGCTGCGGTTGCTGTCACCCACCTGCAGCACGGTGGCAGTGCGCACCTGCAGCACCTGGGCGGCGGCTGCAGCGCCAGGTGCCAGAAGGATCGTCAGCGCCAGCACCATGCTGACGAAGAGGGCTGGCAGCAGTGGGCGCTGCAGGGCGCGGCAGGGGTTCAGAGCTTGGCGCCGCAACTGGGGCAGAACAGGTGAGCGCTGGCGGTGGTAGCGCCGCACTGGCCGCACTGCCTGCTGGTGTCAATAGCCAGTTCGGGGTGGCTGGGCAGCCCCACCATCTGGGCGTTGCTGGCGCCGGGGGGCACCATCGGATAGCAGTTCTCGTTGCGGCGCACCTTGACGTCGATGAAGGCCGGACCGGGATGGTCCAGTGCCTCCTGCAGCTGCTGGCGCAGGTTGGCCCGCTCGCTGATGAGCACGCCGCGCAAGCCGAATGATTCGGCCAGGCGCTTGAAGTCGGGCATGCCGCCCATCATCTCCGAGGCTGAGTAGCGCTCTCCGTAGAAGCTTTCCTGCCACTGGCGCACCATGCCCTGCCAGCCGTTGTTGATCACCACCACCTTCACCGCCAGGTCGTACTGGGCCAGGGTGCCGAGCTCCTGGATGTTCATCAGGATGCTGGCGTCGCCGGCGATGCAGATCACCTGCTCGGAGGGATAGGCGGTCTGCACCCCCATGGCGGCGGGCATGCCGAAGCCCATCGTGCCCAGACCGGCGGAGCTGATCCAGCGCCGGGGGCCGTTGTGCAGAAACTGGGCGGCCCACATCTGGTGCTGCCCCACATCGGTGGTGTAGAAGGCATCCGGCGCCAGCTCCCGCAGGGCCACCATCACCTCCTGGGGTGAGATCTCGCCCACCGCTGCCGGCACCACCAGGGGATAGTGCTGTTTCCAGCTGGCGATGCGATCCAGCCAGGCCTCGGTGCGGCCCTCGGAGCCCTCACCCGAACTGCAGGCGAGCAGGGCCTCAAGGGCCTGCGTCACATCGCCCACCACCGGCACCTCGGGAACCCGTGTTTTGCCCACTTCAGCCGCATCGATGTCGATGTGGATCACCTGGGCACGCGGGGCGAAGCCATCGAGCCGGCCGGTGACCCGATCGTCGAAGCGGGCGCCGGCGGCGATCAGCAGATCGCACTCGGTGACGGCGAAATTGGCGTAGGCGGTGCCGTGCATGCCGAGCATGCCGAGGGCGAGCGGATGCTTCTCGTCAAAGGCCCCCTTGCCCATCAGCGTGGTGGTCACCGGCAGCCGGAAGCGTTCTGCCAGCTCCAGCAGGGCGCCGTGGGCGCCGCTGCTGATGGCGCCGCCACCCACGTAGAGCAGGGGCCTGCGGGCCTGGCGGATCAGCTCGATGGCCTGTTGGATCGCCTCCGCAGCCGGGGGGGCGGGCAGCCGGTAGCCCTTGGGCAACGATGTGCCCGGTTCCACAGGCACGTAGTCGAACTCCTCCAGCCCAACGTCCTTGGGCACGTCGATGAGCACCGGACCGGGCCGGCCACTGGCGGCGATCAGGAAGGCCTCGGCCACGATGCGGCCGATCTCCCGGGGGTCCCGCACCACCCAGGAGTGCTTCACGATCGGCAGGGTGATGCCGAAGATGTCAGTTTCCTGGAAGGCATCGGTGCCGATTGAGGCCCGCGGCACCTGGCCGCTGATCACCACCATCGGCACCGAATCCATGTGGGCGGTGGCGATGCCCGTGACCAGGTTGGTGGCGCCGGGCCCGGAGGTCCCGAAGCACACGCCCACCTTGCCGGTGGCGCGGGCGTAGGCGTCGGCGGCGTGGGTGCCGCCCTGCTCATGGCGCACCAGGATGTGCTTCAGCCAGCCCCGAGCCTCGGCCTTGTGGAGCTCGTCGTAGATGGGCAGGATGGCGCCGCCCGGATAGCCGAAGATGTGCTTCACCCCGTGGCGGCGCAGGGCATCCATCAGGGCATAGCCCCCGTTCACCCGCTGCGGTTGGTCGCCGCCCCGCTCAGCCGCCTGAGGCGGTTTGCGTTCACGAATGCTGGTTTGGGCGGCAGAGGTGAGGGGCGAGAGCGTCACGGCTGCGGCGGCCAAGCAGCTGGCCAATGGATGAGGTGAGCCAACCCTAGGCGTTGCCTGGGCATCTCGGTTCCGTGCGCTGGCTTCCGCTTGCTCACTGGCGGGCCTGGGCCATGGCCCGCAGCACCAGGGCCGGATCCAGCCATTCGTCGCGGAAGCGCATGCCCCAGTGCAGGTGCGGGCCGGTGCTGCGGCCGCTGACCCCCACGTGGCCGATCAGCTCACCACTGCGCACCGGCTGGCCGGAGCGGATCGCCACCGGTCCGCTGCGGTACACCCCGCCCGAGGCCGATCCGGAGAGGTGGCAATAGATGTGTTCGTAGTCGCCGGAGCGGATCACCAGGCCCACGCCACAGGTGCCGTCGTTGATCACGCTCGTCACCACCCCGCCCCACCAGTTGCGGATCGGTGAACCCATCGGGGCGGCGATGTCGAGGCCGTAGTGGGGCTCCACTGCCCCCCAGGGGCCGCTGCGGGTGCCGAAATGGCTGGTGTACCCGGCGAAGTTCACCACCGGGAAGACGCCGCGGCCCCAGACGCTGCGGGCCTGGGCGGCGGGCAGATTCAGCAGCCCCGCCTGGATGGCGAGGGCCAGGGCGGCGCTGGCGGCCCCCAGGGCGGCTCCCAGCAGCAGGCGAGGACGGGGGGAGGGGGAGGTAGCCATCTCAGATCAGGTCCTTCGATCAGGTCCTCAGAGCAGGCCCAGGGCATGCAATGGTCCACGGCCACTGAGCAATTCCAGCAGAAAAGCAGAAAAGCCCACCATGGCCAGGCGTCCATTCCAAACCTCGGAGCTGTTGTTCCAGCCCCAGGCCCACTTGTCCTGGGGATAGAGCTTCACCTTGGTGGGCAGGGCAGCCGCCTGGTCCAGGTTCACCTCGGGGCCCTCGAGGGCGTGTTGCACCAGATCCGCCAGACCGGTGATGAAGGCGGGCGTGGTGTCGAGCGCGGGTACCCGCCGGAAGTTGGTGATGCCGGCCTCCGTGGCGATCTCGCGGTATTCGATGTCGATCTCTTCGAGCGTTTCGATGTGCTCGCTCACGAAGCTGATCGGCACCACCACCAGGTCTTTCACGCCCTGGGCGCCGAGGTCTTCGAGGGCCTCATCGGTGTAGGGCCGCAGCCACTCCACGGGGCCGACGCGGCTCTGGTAGGCCAGGGTGGAGGGGTTGGCATGGCCCAGATCGGCCTCCAGCTGGCGCATCACCAGGGCGGCGCAGGCCTCAATCTCCTGTTGATAGGGGTCTCCCGCCTCCTCCACGTAGCTCTTGGGCACGCCATGGGCGCTGAAGAACACGTGGGCGCTGGCGGGGTCCGGGCAGGCCTGGATCTCCTTGGCGATCAGCCCCGCCATGGCGCTGATGTAGCCGGGGTCGTCGTAGTAGCTGCGGATGCAGCGGATCGGCAGCCGCTCGAAGCCGGGGTCGGCCTGGCGCAGGCGTTTGAGCTCCCGGAAGCTGGAGCCGCTGGTGCTGATCGAGAAGTGGGGGTAGAGGGGCAGCACCACCACCTCATCCACGCCGTCGGCCTTGATGTCGGCCACGGCCGACTCGGTGAAGGGGTGCCAGTAGCGCATCGCCACGTAGCTGGTGGCCTCGATGCCCCGCTGCCGCAGGCTGCTCTGCAGCTCCCGCGCCTGCTGTTCGGTGATGCGACGCAGCGGTGACCCCCCGCCGATGGAGCGGTAGGCCTCCTGCGACTTGCCGGCCCGCAGGCTGCTGATCAGCCAGGCCAGGGGCTTCTGCAGAGCCGGGTTGGGCAGCCGGATGATCTCCGGGTCGGAGAAGAGGTTGTACAGAAACGGCCCCACGTCCTGGATCCGCTCGGGACCCCCGAGGTTCAGCAGCAGCACGCCAACCTTGGCCATGCCTTCGTTCCGTCCCGCGCACCGACCGAGAGCGTAACGCTGGCAGCCTTGCCCTAGCCCTGTCGCGTTCCCATCGATACCTTCGGACGTCCTCCGCGTGCCGGGCGATCGCGGTTCCCTCCGCCACAGCTGCCGTGCCGGTCGCTGGCTTTCCGGCCCAGCCGGGTGGGGCCCCGGCGGAGACCTCTGCCGAGACCTCCCTTGCCGCAGTCGATGCCGCCCTGGGCGCGCACAACGCCCGCCTGGCGGCGATCGGCATCAGCCTGGGTATCGAGCGCCGGGGCGGCCGGCTTGGCCTGCGCGGTCCCCTGCCCTGTCGCCGGGGTGAAGCGACCCGGCCGGTCCAGCGCATCAGCCTCGGCCTGCCCGCCACGGTCCAGGGACTGCGGCAGGCCCGCCAGCAGCAGCGCCAGGTGCTGCGCCAGCTGGAGCAGGGCTGCTTCCGCTGGGACCACTGGCGCCGGCAGCCGCGGCCGGTACCGCCCCCCGATCCGCTGCCGCTGGTCCCCCCTGGTGGCCAGGGTCTGCAGGCGCTGGTGGGCGACTTTGAGCGGGCCTTCTTCGAGGATCCCCGGCGCCGGCGCAACGCCGCCGGCAGCCGCAGCACCTGGACCGCCGCCTATCGCCCCTACCTCAGGCGTCTGCAGGCTCTGGCCGGTGACGGCCTGGCTGGTGGCAGGTCCGACCCACCGCTGGGTCCGCTGCTGGAGCGGGTACTGGAGAGCTATGGGCCCGGCAGCAGCAGCCGCCAGCAGTGCGGCATCGCCCTGGCGGCCCTGGCCCGGCACGCCGGCCTGGCCCTGCCTCCGGATTGGCGGGACCGTGCCGGCGGCTACGGCCTGCATGCCGCCCGCTTTCGCCAGCTGCCCAGCGACGCCCGCATCCTGCAACTGGTGGAGCTGATCCCCAACCCCGCCTGGCGGCTGGCCTACGGCCTGATGGCCAGCTATGGCCTGCGCAACCACGAGGTGTTCTGCTGCGATCTCTCGGCCCTGGCTCCGGGCGGCGACCGGGTGATCCGGGTGCTGCCCACCAGCAAGACCGGCGAGCACCAGGTGTGGCCCTTTCAGCCCGACTGGGTGGAGCACTTCGGCCTCGAACGGCTGGGGGATCACCAGGGTCTGCTGCCGGCGGTGTGCACCGACCTGCGGCGCACCACCCTGCAGCAGGTGGGGCGCCGGGTGGCGGAGCAGTTCCGTCGCTATCAGCTGCCGATCACCCCCTATGACCTACGCCATGCCTGGGCCGTGCGCACCATCCACATCGGCCTGCCGGACACGGTGGCGGCACGGATGATGGGCCACTCGGTGGCGATCCACACGCGCACCTACCACCACTGGATCACCCGTCGCGACCAGCAGCAGGCGGTGGACACCGCCCTGGCCCGCCAGCGTGACGGCAGCCGGGGGGTGGCCTGAACCCGCCAGAGTGACGCTCCTGCCTGCCCTGCCCGCCATGCCCCACAGCCAGCTGGACGCCGCGCTGGAGACCGCCGCCAACCCTGCCGGTGGGAGCGACCTCGACCGCCAGGCCGCCGAACTGGGTCCGGGCGGCGATCTGGCGCCGGAGAGCGATCAGGAGGCCTACCGCCGCCGCATGGCCCGGCGCCAGCAGGTGCAGCGACAGCGGGTCGGTGAGCGGTCCCTGGAGAAGGGGCTGGTGCTGGTGTTCACCGGCGATGGCAAGGGCAAGACCACCGCGGCCCTTGGCCTGGTGCTGCGCAGCCTCGGCCATGGCGAGCGGGTGGCGGTGGTGCAGTTCATCAAGGGCGGCTGGCAGCCCGGGGAGGCCCGGGCCCTGGAACTGTTCGGCGAAGCCCTGGCCTGGCATGCCCTGGGGGAGGGCTTCACCTGGGAAACCCAGGACCGGGAGCGGGACCGGGCCCTGGCCCAGGCGGCCTGGGAGCGCTCCTGCGTCTACCTCGCCGACCCCGGCCGCCATCTGGTGGTGCTCGACGAGGTGAATGTGGCCCTGAAGCTTGGCTATCTGACGCTGGAGCAGGTGCTGCAGGGGCTGGCCCTGCGGCCCCCGCTCACCCACGTGGCCCTCACCGGCCGTGGCGCCCCGGCGCCCCTGCTGGAGCGCGCTGATCTGGTGACGGAGATGAAGCTGGTGCGGCATCCCTTCCGCGAGCAGGGGGTGAAGGCCCAGCGCGGCATCGAGTTCTGAGGCTTGCAGGCGCGGCCATTGCTACGGTGCCGCAGATCAACGGGGGCCGATGGGATACAGGCGCGTGCTCCTCAAACTCAGCGGCGAAGCGCTGATGGGGGAGCAGGGCTACGGCATCGACCCGGCCATCGTCCAGTCGATCGCGGCGGATGTGGCCAGCTGCGTGGCCGACGGCACCCAGCTGGCCATCGTGGTGGGCGGCGGCAACATCTTCCGTGGCCTCAAGGGCAGTGCCGCCGGCATGGACCGGGCTACGGCCGACTACGTGGGCATGCTGGCCACGGTGATGAATGCCATCACCCTGCAGGACGGCTTGGAGCGGGTCGGGGTGCCCACCCGGGTGCAGAGCGCCATCTCGATGCAGGAGGTGGCCGAGCCCTACATCCGCCGCCGGGCGATCCGCCACATGGAAAAGGGCCGGGTGGTGATCTTCGCGGCCGGCACCGGCAACCCCTTCTTCACCACCGACACCACCGCCGCCCTGCGGGCGGCCGAGATCAACGCCGACGTGGTGTTCAAGGCCACCAAGGTGGATGGCGTCTACGACCGCGACCCGGCGCTCTATGCCGATGCCCAACGGTTCGAGACCCTCTCGTTCCTGCAGGTGCTGAGCGGCGAGCTGGAGGTGATGGACGGCGCCGCCATCGCCCTCTGCAAGGACAACGCCATCCCCATCGTGGTGTTTGATCTGTTCGGTCCCGGCAACATCGGTCGGGCCGTGCGCGGTGAGCCGATCGGTACCCGCATTCACCCCTGAGCCACAAGCCGAGCGACATGGACCTGGAAGCCACGATGCGCAAGTCGGTGGATGCCGCCCTGCGCAACTTCAACACCATCCGCACCGGGAGAGCCAACACCTCCCTGCTCGACAAGATCAGCATCGAGTACTACGGCGCCGAGACGCCCTTGAAGTCGCTGGCGAGCCTCACCACCCCCGATTCCCAGACGATCCAGATCCAGCCCTTCGACATCAGTTGCGTGGGGCTGATTGAGAAGGCGATCTCCATGAGCGATCTGGGCCTCACCTGCAACAACGACGGCAAGCTGATCCGCATCAACATCCCGGCCCTCACTGAGGACCGGCGCAAGGAGCTCTGCAAGATCGCCGCCAAATACGGCGAGGAGGGCAAGGTGGCCCTGCGCAACAACCGCCGTGACGGCATCGATCGCATCAAGAAGCGTGAGAAGGACGGCGAACTCTCGGAGGATCAGAGCCGCGACGAACAGGACAAGGTGCAGAAGCTCACCGACCGCTTCATCGCCGAGCTGGAGCGGCACCTGGCCGACAAGGAGGCTGAGATCCTCAAGGTTTGAGCCTCACAGCCTCTGGCCCCTGGGATGTGATTGTGGTGGGAGCGGGGGCGGCCGGGGCTGCCGCCGCCGTTCACCTCGCCCGCAGCGGCCGCGCGGTGCTGCTGCTCGACCAGGCCCGCTTCCCGCGCGCCAAGCCCTGCGGTGGTGGCATGGCCGCCTCGGTGCAGGCCCTGTTTCCCTTCGACCTCAGCCCGGTGGTGGAGGCGGTGATCGAACGGGTGCGCTTCACCTGGAACCTCGGCGATCCGGTGGTGGCCGAGTTGCCGGGAGAGGCACCGTTCTGGATCGTGCGCCGAGCCAGCCTCGATGCCTTCCTGGTGCAGCAGGCCCAGCTGGCGGGGGCCAGCTTCCTGCCGGGATGCGCCGTGCAGGGGGTGGAGCGCCGCGCTGGGCGCTGGCGCCTCAGCCTGGCCGCTGCTGCCGCCGCCTCGGCGCCGGCCGGCGGGCTGGAAGCCCCGGCCCTGGTGATCGCCGATGG
Source organism: uncultured cyanobacterium (assembly GCA_963765575.1). GTDB lineage: Bacteria > Cyanobacteriota > Cyanobacteriia > PCC-6307 > Cyanobiaceae > NIES-981. Next base: position 101,305 of record CAVXWZ010000008.1, read on the forward strand.
TTCCGGTTCGCGGCTGGTGGCCGGCCTGGGCCTCGGCCCCAGCCGGCCCCGCTTCGCCACCACCGTCTCGGTGGAGCTGGAGGGGGAGATGGCCGATCCGGCCACGGCCCATTTCGGCTTTGGGCTGGTTCCCCAGGGCTTCTGCTGGGCCTTTCCGCGCCGGGGTGGCGCCAGCATCGGCCTGGGCAGTTTCATCGGCCGACCCGCCAATCCCACCACGGCCCGCAGAGACGCCGATACCGTGCTCACCAGGCTGCTGCCCAGCCTCGGCTTCGCCCAGGACGCCGGCTTGCGCACGGTCAACCGCCTGCGGGTCTGGGATGGGCACCATCCCCTGCATGCCGAGGGGGTGGTGGCGGCCGGGGATGCCGCCTCCCTGTGTGACCCCTTCCTGGCCGAGGGGCTGCGGCCGGCCTTGCTGAGCGGTTGCCGCGCCGCCACGGCCATCGACAACTGGCTCAGCGGTGACGCCGAAGCCCTGCCCCGCTACAGCGAGGGCCTGCGGCGCGACTGGGGCGAATCGATGGCCTGGGGGCGGCGCATCGCCAGCGTCTTCTACCGGGTGCCGCGGGTGGGGTATCAGCTGGGCATCAAACGTCCCACCGCGCCCCAGCGCATCGCCCAGATCCTCTCAGGCGAGATGGGCTACGGGGATATCGCCCAGCGGGCAATCCGCCGCTTGCTGTTTCAGCGCGGCTGAGGCACCGGGCTCAGCCGATGCGGGTGCAGTCCTTGAGCTGGCGCAGGCGTTGATCGATCGAGCCCAGCAACTCAATCGCAAACATCGGCGATTCCTGCACGGCGAAGAGAAATTTCTCCCGGTTCATTACCAGCAGGCGGCAGGGGCTGATCGCCTTGGCGTCGCCAAAACGACGGTGCTCGCTGGTGACCAGGGCGCCGGCCCCGAAGACGTCGCCGGCCTGGATCTGTTCATGGCCCGAATCGCTGTCCCAACTCAGCTGCACCTCACCCTCCAGCAGCCCGAACATGCAGTCGCCGGGATCACCGGAGCGGAAAATCAGCTCACCCGGTGCCACGTTGATCACCTCACCCTCGCTGGCCAGGGCACGCATGGTGTCGAGGGCATTCATGGGCTAAGGCAGTGATGGGCTCAGCCAGTGTGCACGAGCCAGGTGAAGGGACGGTGAAGGCCCCAGCTCCATCTGGCTCTGATCAGACCATCTGGTGCTGAATCAGACCAGGCTCACCGCTAATGCGGCGCCCAGTCCCCCGCGAACGTCGTCGGGGGCGAGACGGCCATCCTTGTCGGTGTCGAGGGCATCGAACACCGCATCGCTGCCCAGCCACTCCTCGCGGGTGATGCAGCCGTCGCCGTCGAGGTCGTTGAGCAGGAAGATCTCGTGCACCGCATGGCCGAAGGCGGCGCCACCCTCCAGTTCTGCCAGCCTGTGGGCCAGCTGGGCTTCGAGGGTTTCGATCGCCTTGCAGAAGCCGCGGATGCCCTCATCGAGCTTCTCGGTGGCCATGGGATCGGCGGCCAGCATCGCCCCGAAGCCCGCTTCATCGAGGTGGATCTGGGCCTCGGTGGGGGCGGGGTCGAAGGGGTTGAGCTTGCGCTCCAGCACCCCGTCGGTGTTGCGCAGTTCGCCGAGCAGGGCCGGAGAGATGGTGAGCAGATCGCAGCCGGCCAGCTCGATGATCTCGTCGGTGTTGCGGAAACTGGCGCCCATCACCTCGGTCTTGTAGCCGTAGGTCTTGTAGTAGTTGAAGATCTGGGTCACCGACACCACTCCGGGATCTTCGGGGCCGGGATAGCTGTCGCGGCCGCTGCTTTTCTTGTACCAGTCGAGAATCCGACCCACGAACGGGGAGATCAGCGTGACCCCGGCCTCCGCGGCTGCAACGGCCTGGGCGAAGGAAAACAGCAGCGTGAGGTTGCAGTGGATGCCTTCGCTCTCCAGCTGCTCGGCGGCCTTCATCCCCTCCCAGGTGGAGGCCACCTTGATCAGCACCCGGTCTTTGCCGATGCCGGCTTCGGCGTAGAGCTCGATCAGACGGCGGCCCTTGGCGATCGTGGCCTCGGTGTCGTAGCTGAGGCGCGCATCCACTTCGGTGGACACCCGACCCGGCACGATCTTGAGAATCTCCTTGCCGAAGGTGACGCAGATCTCGTCGAGGGCTTCACGCACCACGGCATCGGCGCCGGCGGCGGCCCCCATCACCTGCCGGGACTCGCGCAGGGAGCGGTCGATGAGTTCCTGGTAAGCAGGGATCTGGGCGGCGGCCAGGATCAGCGAGGGGTTGGTGGTGGCATCGCGCGGGGTGAACTGCTTGATCGCGTCAATGTCACCGGTATCGGCCACCACCACGGTCATGGCGGCGAGTTGATCGAGCAAATTGGCCATCTCTGGCGGGGATCCCGGTTGGGCAAACGCTAGCCAGCCCAGAGCCCTGCCCCCACGCTGGGCCGTGTCGCTTGCGCGAATGGCCACACAGCCCTCTGGCTGGTGGCGGCTCAGGCCCCGGGGGTGACCGCAGTGGAGCGCTGGGCCCCGGGACTGGAGGGGGGGATCTGCTCCAGCACCAGCAGGGCATCAATGATCTGGCGGGCCACCGGTGCGGCCACCGTGGAGCCGTAGGTGTTGCCGCCCTTGGGTTCGTCCACCACCACCAGCACCACGTAGCGGGGGTCGTCGATCGGCAGGTGGCCGACGAAGCTGGTGATCAGAGCTCCGGGGATGTAGACGCCGCGCTCGGCCTTCTGGGCCGTGCCTGTCTTGCCGCCGATCCGGTAGCCCGGCACCTTGATGCCGAGGCTGCCGCTGTTGGCCACCACCGCTTCCATCCACCCCATCACGGTGGCGGTGACCTCCGGATCGAGGAGCTGGATGCCGGCATTGCCCGGGGAGGGGGCCAGTGCTTCACCGGAGCGCAGCCCCCGGGTGATGTGGGGGCTCACCAGGCGACCGCCGTTGGCGAGCATGGCGTGCAGCTGGGCCAGCTTCAGCGGGGTGAGCGAAAACCCCTGGCCGAAGGCCGACACCGCCGGCTCGATCGGGTGGCTGATGAACACACTGCGCGACTTCAGCTCACCGGCGACGGCGCCGGGCAGATCGGTGTCCGGACGGGTATCGATGCCGATGTTGTGCAGCCACTCCCAGAAACGCTCACGCTTCACCCGGGCCATGGCGTTCACCATGCCCACATTGCTCGACACCTCCAGCACCGTGGCGAAGTCGATCACGCCATTGCCCTGCCGGTTGTGGTTGAAGATCGGCCAGCCGCCGATGCTCAGCTGACCGGGGTCGTTGACCGTGCCCTTGGGGTCGATGGCCTTCTCCTGCAGGGCGATGGCCAGGTTGATGGGCTTGAAGGTGGAGCCCGGTTCGTAGAGATCCTGCACCGACCATTCGCGGAACAGCCCCGGGTTGTACTTCCAGAACTGGTTGGGGTCGTAGGTGGGGTAGGAGGCCAGCGCAAGCATTTCGCCGTTGCGCACGTCCATCACCAGGGCGGCGGCACGCTTGGCCTTCCACTTCGCCACCTGGTTGGCCAGGGCCTGCTGGGCCACCTGCTGCAGGCGCGCGTCCAGGGTCAGCTGCAGGCGCAGGTCGTCGCCGTAGAGCGAGCCGGCCGTGATGCCCTCAGGCAGGGGGGTGCCGTCGGCTCCCCGGCGCATGCTCAGGGTGCTTTCCTGGCGCCTGAGGTCACTGTCGCGGCTCTGCTCCAGACCGGCCTGGGGAACCCGTTCCAGGTTGAGAAAGCCCACCACGTTGGCGAACAGGGGACCCTGGGGGTAGATGCGCTGGGGATAGGCCTCCAGATCCAGACCACTGATCCCCAGTTCACGGATGCGGGCGGCGGTTTCCGGATCGATGGTCGTGCCCAGCTTCACGCCGCTGGGGCGGCCCGCCATGCGTTGGTGCAACAGCTCCGCGGGCTGGGCCAGCACGGGGGCGAGGCGCGCGGCCACCTCCTCGCGGCTGCGCAGCTTCTGGGGGTCGTCGCCGGGGAAATTGAAATAGCGGGGATGGGCCCAGAGGGTGAAGCGCTCCTCGTCGAGGGCCACCAGGCGGCCATTGCGATCAACGATCGTGCGGCGCTTGCCCAGCGGCGTCTGCGACTGGGTCTGGATGGCCCGGGCCTTGGCCTCCAGGTTGGCCGTGTCGATCACCTGCAGCCAGGCCAGGCGCCCAGCCAGCCCGGCCAGGCCAAGGCAGAGCAGCGCGTAGACGGCCAGCAGGCGCCCCGGGCTGGGGGGCTGCATCGACACCACCCGCTGCTGGCTGGATGGCGCCCTGCGCTGCGCGGAAGCAGGCCGGCGGGAACGTTGCAGCGAGGAGGGGGCCATGGATCCGGCCAGGGTGTGCAGAAGGCTGATGGGTGGCGGGTCGAACCAGAGAGCCGCGCCGAGGGCGGCAGGCTCAGTAGCCGGCGGCGGCCGAACTCCAGCTCAGGGACGCCAACGGCAGCACCGCGGCCGGCTGGGGGCGGGGCGGCGGCGGCGGCACAAAGATCAGCCGGTCGCTGCTGGTGGGCACCAGCTGGCCAGGCTTGCCGGCGGGGCCCAGGTGATGGCGCTCCAGCTGGGCGGCCGACTCCTGCAGGCGGTGTTCCAGCACCTGGGAGGCCTCCAGGGTCTCAAAGCTCTGGCCCCACTGGTGCTGCCAGTGGAGGGTGAGGCCGCTGAGGGCCAGCATGCAGAGGCCGAGCCCGGCGAGGGTGCCGTCGGTGGCCCGGTGCATCCCCAACAGCCAGGGAGCGCGGCGCGCAGCGGACCGCCCGGAGAGGGATCCCTGGATCAGCTGCAGCGGACGCTGGCCTGGGGGGCCCTCGGCGCCCCGCGCTGGGAGTTTGGAGGCGACCACGGGGTGAGCCAAACGTTCTGCAAGTGAACCACCCGCCCAGCGCCACAGCAAGGCCCTGACGGGGATTTCATCCGGCCAGCAGCAGCAGGTTGGTGAAGGTGAAGCCATTCCAGAGGCTGTGCATCAGCACGCAGGGTCCCAGGCGCCCGCTGCGCAGCCGCAGCCAGCCCAGACCGACTCCGAGCACCGTCAGCGGCAACAGTTCACCAAGGCTGAGATGGGCCAACCCGAACACCAGGGCACTGACCAGCACCCCCAGCCCACCCCCCCAGCGGCGCCCCAGCACCGGCAGCAGCACCCCGCGGAACAGACTCTCCTCAAAGAGTGGAGCGAGCACCATCGCCGTGAGGGCAAAACACAGCAGAGCCAGGGGATCGCGGGCGGTGAGCACCAGCTCCAGCAGGGGGTTGCTGCCCCCCGGATCGCCCACCACACGGCTGATCAGCCAGCCCGAGAAGGCCACCACCGGCAACACCATCAGCCCATGGCTGAGGGCGGCGCCGATCGCCGAACCGGCCGGTCGCCAGCGCCACTGCAGCCAGCCGTTGTCGGGCCGCTGATCAGCCAGGGGCCGCAACAGGGCCTTGAGAATCAGCAGGGGCGGCACCATCAGGCCGAAATAGAACACCAGCACCTGCAGACCCTGCTGGCGCAACGGCATGGCCTGCAGGGGCACCAGCAGCGGCCGCAGGGCCGGCGAAAGCAGCAGCGGCACACTCAGCTCGCCGAGCACCACGAAACCTCCGGCGATCAGCAGGGTCACATCCACGAGGTTGAGGGCAGGGCCCACCAGCGGCGGAGCCGCCGGCTGCCGCCGCCGCACCAGCAGCCAGGCCTCCCGCAGCAGCAGTCCCAGCCCCAGCAGCAGCAGCAGCCCCGGCAGCCAGCTCACGGCCAGCAGTCGTGCCAAGGCCTGGCGCTGCTGGACGGGCTCACCACAGTCGGCCCGCGCCGGTTCCAGCGCCTGGCAGAGCAACTGGCCGGTGAGGGGAGTCAGTTCGCTGGTCCAGGGGGCTGTGAGCGCGCTGAGCTGGTCCGCACGGGCGGCGGCAGCCCCCGCCCCCTGCTGATCCAGCGCGGCCAGCAGCTGCCGGTTCTCGGGGGGAACCTGGCCCCGCAGCTGTTCCAGCAGGACCTCACTGCGCTGCAGGTGCCCGCCGCGGCGACTGAGCAGGGCCAGCTGCAGCAGCTGGTCGGGAGTGCCTGGGCCGGGGTCGGCGGCCAGGCTCTGCTCCAGCTGGATCGCCAGGTCCTTGTGGGCCTCGGGCCCACCGAGCAGGGGCTTCAGCCCCGGCGGCAGGGCCGGGGTCGCCAGCAGCTGCAGCTGCAGCTGGCGCAGCTCCAGGGCGTTGCCCACCGAGGGGCGATCCAGGCTCTGCAACAGGCCGTTGATCCACAGCAGGCTGCAGAGCAGCAGGCTGATGGCGGCGAGCACCAGCTTCCAGCGCGGTGAGGCGTCGGTGGGAACGGACAAGCGCGGTGCAGCGAGGGAGGCAATGGGCTGGATTCTCCCCCCGGCCGGAGGAGCTGGCCGGAGGGGCTGGCCGGGGCGCCCGGGGAGCGGCTGGGCAGGATGTGCTGCTCCCATACGATGACCTGGAGCAGCCCTGGGTCCGTGTCTCTCCGGATTGTGCTGGTCCGCCACGGGCTCAGCAGCTTCAACGTCGAGCACCGGATCCAGGGCCGCGACGATTTGTCTTCCCTCACCGAGGCGGGCGTGGGCCAGGCCCGCGCCGCCGGCGCCGCCCTGGTCGCTGTGCCCCTTGATGCGGCCTACAGCTCCCCCCTGCGGCGGGCTCGGGACACGGCCGGCCAGCTGCTCCTGGCCCAGGCCGGTGGCCTGACCCCCAGCTTCGATCAGGATCTGCTGGAGATTGATCTTGCTCCCTGGAGTGGCCTGCTGCGCCGCGAGCTGCGCGAGCGCTTCCCAAGCCAGGAGGCCATCTGGCGCACGGCTCCCCACCAGCTGGAGCTGGAGCGCCCTGACGGTGGTCGCTACCGACCCCTGCCGGAGTTGATGGAGCAGGCGGCCCGCTTCCATGCCCGCCTGCTGGAGCGCCATGGGTCTGCCCTCGATGGCGCCGACCAGAGTGTGCTCGTGGTTGCCCACAACGCCATCCTGCGCTGCCTGGTGCTCACCCTGCTGGGCCTCGATGCCAGCGGTTTTCGGCGCCTGCGGGTGGACAACGGCTCGATCTCGGTGCTCAATCTCAGCACTGGACCCACCGGGGCGCCGGCCGTGCAGGTGGAGTCGCTGAATGGCACCGCCCACCTGGGCGAGCCCCTGCCGCCCCGGGGCGGTGGTGCCCGTTTGCTGCTGGTGCGCCATGGCGAGACCGACTGGAACCGTCAGGGCCGCTTCCAGGGACAGATCGACATTCCCCTGAATGCCAACGGCCTCGCCCAGGCCGACGCTGCAGGGGCGTTTCTGGCCACGACGAGCATTCAGCGCGCCTACACCAGTTCCATGGCACGCCCGCGGCAGACCGCCGAACGGATCCTCGCCTCCCATCCGGGGGTGCCGCTCACCGCCAGCCGCGGCCTGGTGGAAATCGGCCATGGCCTCTGGGAGGGGCGGCTGGAGTGCGAGATCGCCGAGGGCTGGCCGCGCCTGCTGGCCGACTGGAAGCGGGCTCCGCAGACGGTGCAGATGCCCGAGGGGGAGACCCTCGACGGGGTGTGGCAACGCTCCCTGGCCACCTGGCACACCATCGCCACCAGCCTCGATGCCGCTGAAACAGCTCTGGTGGTGGCCCACGACGCCGTCAACAAGACCATCCTCTGTGGGCTGCTGGGGCTCACCGCCGCCGATATCTGGATGATCAAGCAGGGCAATGGCGGCGTCACCGTGATCGACTATCCCCAGGGGGCGGGAGCCACGGCGGTGGTGGCGGCCCTGAACATCACCTCCCATCTCGGTGGAGTGCTCGACCGCACGGCCGCGGGGGCCCTGTAGGTCGGTGATGACCCCTCCGCTCTGGCTGCGCCGGGTGCAGTTGCTCACCGGCCCCGGCCAGGGGCTACAGCGGCAGGATGCCCTGATCGACGGCCAGGGTTGCCTGCAGGGCTGGGGTGAATCGGCTGCCCGCCGCGCCTCGGAGCTGGGCCTCGAGCCGATTGCCGCCCACGGCTGGCTGCTGGCCCCCACGCTGGTGGATCCCCACAGCGTCCTGGAGCAGCCCTTCGAGGGCATGGCCGAGAGCCTCGACAGCCTGGCCCTAGCCGCGGCCGCCGGCGGCTACGGCACCGTGGCGCTGCTGCCCTGGGCCCAGCCCTGGCGGGACCGGCCCGAGCGGCTGCAGGGGTTGGCCTGGCCCGATCCCCTGCGGCTGATGCTCTGGGGCAGCTTCAGCGCCGAGGGCGCCGATGCCGAGCTGGCCCCCCATGGCGACCAGCTGGCGGCGGGTGCGATCGGGGTGGCCGCAGGCGAGCAGGCCCCGCCACTGCCGTTGCTCGAACGGGGCCTGCTGCTGGGGGAGCTGGCCGACCGGCCGGTGCTGGTGCCCCCCCGCAGCGCCGCCCTCTGTGCCGGCGGATTCGTGCGCGAGGCGGTGGAGACCCTGCGGGCGGGCTGGCCACCGGATCCGGTGCTCAGCGAGACCCTCCCCCTGCAGTCCCTGCTGGCCCTGGCCGCGGCCCGCCCGGCCAGCCGCCTCACGCTGATGAACCTCTCCACGGCCGCCGGCATCGCCCAGCTGCGTGCCGCCCCCGCTGCCCCGCCCTGCACGGTGAACTGGTGGCACCTGCTGGCCGACAGCGGCAGCCTCTCACCGGCGCAGGTGGGCTGGCGTCTGGTGCCGTCCCTGGGCAGCCCCCGCGACCGCCAGGCCCTGCGGACGGCGGCGCTGGAGGGCCTGATCAGCGCCGTGGCCGTGCATCACCGTCCCCTCGACGCCGAGGAGCAGTTGTTGCCCCTCGACCAGCGGCGGCCAGGCCTGGCCGGCCATGGGGCGCGCCACGGTCTGGTGCTGCCGCTGTTGTGGCGCGAGCTGGTGGAGGCCCACGGCTGCTCGGTGGAGCAGCTCTGGCAGTTGCTCAGCTGGGGCGGCTCGGCGGTGCTCGGTCTGCCGCCGGAACGCCTGGAGCTGGGCAGTCGCCGCTGGCTGCTGTTCGACCCCACGCAGCGCTGGACCTGGAGCCGGGCCGAGTCGCTGTCGCGGGCGGCGAATCAGCCCCGGCTGGGGGCGCCCATCACCGGCGCGGTGCTGGCCACCGGGCTCAGGGAGCCGGCGAGCTGGCGGCTGACGTGGGCTCGCTGAGCGGCACCAGGCTGCCCATCTGATCGAAGGGGTAGAAGCGCAGGAAGGCCCGCCCGATGATCTCCTGCTGGGGAATGAAGGGGCCGCCGGGCCAGAAGCGGCCGTCCCAGCTGTTGGCCCGGTTGTCCCCCAGGGCGAGAACGTGGCCGGGGGGCACCACGGCGTTGATCGTGCGGCAGGGCCCCATGCCCTGGGCGTCCACCGGACAGAGGTTCTGGACGTAGGGCTCCTGGAGTCGGCGGCCGTTGATGCTGACCTGCCCCAGGGGATCCACCACCACCCGCTCGCCGGGCAGGGCCACCACCCGCTTGATGTAGGCGTCGCAGGCCGGGCTCGCCAGCCCCGGCAGATTGCCCACCACCGGCAGGTTCACCAGCAGGCAGCGCAGGGGATTGTGGTCGGCGCTGCTGGCCAGTACCGAATCGAAGCGGTGGGGGGAGTGGAACACCACGATCTCGCCGCGCTGCGGGGGCCGGCGGCGGTAGGTGAGTTTTTCCACCAGCAGCCGGTCCTGGATCTGCAGGCTGGGCAGCATGGAGCCGGAGGGGATGTAGCGGGCCTCCACCAGCACATGGCGGATGCCCAGGGCCACCGCCAGGGTGATGACCACGCTGCGCCAGAACGCCCAGGGACTGTCGGCGTGCTGGGGGTGGCCTCCGCTCCCTACGGCCTCCTGACGCCCTTCCTCGGAGTCCTTCAGGTTGGGTTCACGCAACGGCAAGGGTCTCCTCCAGGGGGCCGGCGCACGCAGCGGCAGCCAAGGCAGATTAGGCAGGCCTTCCCCACCCCCCTGCCGATGGTCCGCCCCCGCTGGCAGCGTCCCCGCCGTCCCTCGCGGAGCGTGCTGGAGCGCAACTGGGGGCGCTTCGTGGCGGTGTGGGCCAGCCTCAACCTGGTGTGGGTGGCCTTTGACCTCACCTACGTGGCCCTGCGCCCCTTCTGGCTGCAGCGCAATCTGCACCCGATTCCTGGCGTGCCCCTGACGGTGCCCCTGCGGATGCTGCCCGACATCACACCCCTGATGGACCCGTTGAAGGGGATCGAGCCGCACCGGGAGACCCAGGCCTACCTGGACCAGTTCAACAGCCTCGATGCGGCCCTCGCCGGCGCCCCTGATCCCCTCGGCCCCGAGCAGCTGGCGTTGCTGCAGCAACAGGCGGAGCTCACCGAACAGATGATCGACACCGACCCCTTCCAGGGCTCAGGGCAGAGCGGCACGTTGGAGCGGATCAAGAATCTCCTGCGTGATCGGGCTGATCAGGATTCCGCCAAGCTCGCCTCCAGTCAGCTGCTCAGCCCGGCCTGGCTGCAGCAGCGGCCTTGGCTTGAGGAGCGCCAGTTCTGGCGCCAGCAGGTGCTGCCGCTGGTGGAGACCAACTACTGGCGCTCGATCAACGAGAACGCCCGGCCCACCGACGAGTCGTGGCGCATTGATCTGCTGCTCTTCCAGTGGGTGTTCCTGCTCGACATCCTGCTGCGGGTGGTGCGTCTGCGCCAGCGCATCCCCGGCCTGCGCTGGCGGGATGCCCTGCTGCGGCGCTGGATCGACCTGCCCCTGCTGCTGCCCTTCTGGCGCTGGCTGCGGATCGGGCCGGTGGTGGAGCGGCTGCAGACCTCCGGGCTGGCGAATTTCGAGCCCCTGCGGGCGGTTGTGAGTCGCGGTGTGGTGGCGTTGCTGGCCGTGGAGCTGTTCGAGGTGCTGGCCCTGCAGCTCATCGACGGCTTGCAGGGCCTGGTGCGCTCCCAGCGCTGGCCCCAGCGGATCCGCTCCCTGCGCAGTCACCAGTCGGTGATCCGCGATGAGGACGAGCGCCAGGTGCTGGAACTGCTGCGCATCTGGGGTCCGCTGCTGCTCTCGGAGGTGGCACCGCGCCTGGCGCCCGAACTCCAGGGCTTGCTGGGCTACAGCCTGCGTCAGAGCCTCGATCGCACCGTGGTGCCGCCGCCCCTGCGCCAGCTGAAGCCCCTGCTGCGCATTGAATCCGGCCTCAGCACCCAGCTGGCCGGGGGCATGGTGGACAGCCTGCTGGACCTCTCGCGCAGCACCGGCAAGCGGCTGGGCCGCACCGATGACGCCCAGATGGAGATGCTGCAGCGCTGCATTGACCGCTTCTGGGATGAACTGGCCCTGAGCCTGGAGACGGGGCCCGCCCTGGAGCGCTCCCAGGATCTGATCTGTGCCCTGATCGAGGGCTTGAAGAGCACCTACCTGAGCCGGATCAGCCGGGCGCGCATCACTGCCCTGATCGAGGAGCTCGATCAGCTGATGGCCAGCCCCACCGCGGCGCCGGCCGGCAGCTTCGACGCCGATGCCCAGGCTGGCGACGAGCCGGAGGCGGGGTCGCCCGCCAGCCGCCGCTGAGCCCAGCGCTCACCCCAGCAGCAACTGCTGCCACTCCTCGGGCTGGAAGCCCGTGAGCACGCGTCCATCGCCGGTGATCAGAAACGGTCGCCGGATCAGTTTGCCGTCGGCGGCCAGGGCCGCCAAGGCCTGCTCGTCGTCCATGGCCTGGACGGCCGCGGCTCCAAGGGCCCGGTAGCTCAGTCCGCTGGTGTTGAACAGCCGCTTGCGGCCGAGCTGCTCAAAGGCCAGGGCCAGCTCGGCCCGGCTGGGGGGGCGCTGGCTGATGTCGATGGGCTCGATCGTCAGACCGTTGACCTGGAGCCAGGCCAGGGCCTTGCGGCAGGTGCCGCAGCGGGGATAGCTGTAGAGCTTCACGGCCGGGGGGAGATGCCGGTGCCGCGCTCAGCGGCGGCCCACCAAGGCCTTGAGGGCTCCCATCAGGGAGTTGGACCCCTTGCCCACAGCCTCGTCGGGACGGGTGCGCACCGTGACGTCGCCGTTGACGCTGGTGCGGCAGCTGAGGCGAAAGTTGGCCGGACGGTCGGCCAGATAGACCTGCTCCACATCGCTGCGGGGCGAGAGGTTCTGCATGCCCTCGATCACCTCCATGACACAGGTGCCGCACTGGCCCAGCCCGCCGCAGTTGTTGAGGTTGTTCAGGCCCTTGTAGGGGTTGATGCCGGCATCGAGGGCCGCCTTGCGGAGATTGGCACCTTCAATGCAACCGACCTGCTGGCCTTCCTGTTCAAAACGGATGCTGGGCACGGCCGGCTTGGGGGGTGAAGGGGGGGGGGGGGGGGGGTGGGGTGTGGGGGGGTGGGTGTGGGGTTGTGTGTGGTGGTGTTGGTGGGTTGTGTTTTTGTGGTGTGGTGGTGTTGTTTGGTGTTTTGTGGTGGTTTGTGGTGTTTTTTGGTTTGTGTTGTGGTGTGTGTGTGTTTTGTTTTTGTGGTGTTTGTGTTTGTGTGGTTGTGGTGTGTGGTGGTGGGTGTGTTGAGGGGGTGGGTGGGGTGAGCTGAGGCGAAAGTTGGCCGGACGGTCGGCCAGATAGACCTGCTCCACATCGCTGCGGGGCGAGAGGTTCTGCATGCCCTCGATCACCTCCATGACACAGGTGCCGCACTGGCCCAGCCCGCCGCAGTTGTTGAGGTTGTTCAGGCCCTTGTAGGGGTTGATGCCGGCATCGAGGGCCGCCTTGCGGAGATTGGCACCTTCAATGCAACCGACCTGCTGGCCTTCCTGTTCAAAACGGATGCTGGGCACGGCCGGCTTGGGGGGTGAACAAGCCTCCAAACTTAGGACCTCCAGGGTCGGATGCCTAGCATCGCCCCCAGATGTTGCGGGCCCTTGGGAGCGAACCAGCCAAGTCTTGACGCCACCAGTGGCGGCTCCGGCCAGGCCGGTGAATCCCAGGGCTATGACCTGGTGGTGCAGCAGCTGATCCCGGGCTACGCCAGCCTGGCCCGGCTGGCCGTGGCCCTGCTGGCGGCCTCTCCCCGGGCTGGCCGGCCGGGTTCCTCCGTGCTGGTGGCGGGCTGTGGCACCGGGGCCGAGCTGGTGGAGGCCCGGGCCCAGCGTCCCGACTGGCAAGTCACCGCCATCGACCCCTCCCTGGCGATGCTGGAGGCGGCCCGCAGTCGCCTGGGCGGGGAGGCGATCCACTGGCAGCAGGCGCGGGTGGAAGAGCTCGAGGCCCAGGATTGTTTCGCCGGCGCGCTTTCGGTGCTGGTGCTGCAGTCCTTGGCCGATGACGGCACCAAGCTCGCCTTCCTCACGGCCCTGGCCCGCAGCCTCGAGCCTGGCGGCCAGCTGGTGCTGGTGGACCTGATGGCTCCCGAGCGTTCGCCCCTGCAGGCCCAGGTGCAGGCTGCCTGGCTGGGCTTCCAGCGGGCCAGTGGTCTCGACGAGCGGGCGAGCCGCGAGGCCGCCCTCACCCAGCAGCTGCATCCGATTGGTGTGTCCCGGCTCACGGCCCTGGTGAACGCCGCTGGATTCGGCGATCCGGCCCGCATCTTCCAGGCCCTGGGCTACGAGGGCTTCCTGCTCCAGCGGGCGACCTAGGCCGCGGCGTCGATGCAGCGTTGCAGGAGCGCTGGCACCGCGTCCTCGTCCTGCCAGCCCAGGATCTCGGTGACGCGCCCCTCGATGCTCTTGTAGGTGCGGAAGAATTCGGCCACCTCCTCAAGCTGCTCGTTGGCGATCTGACGGATCGAGCTCACGCGCCGGTTGGGGATGTCGGCCTCCGGCACGCACAGCAGCTTGCCGTCGTGGGCGCCGCTGTCGACCATGTCCAGGATGCCGATCGGACGGGCCCGGATCAGACAGCCCGCGAAGGTGGGCTCCTCGATGATCACCAGGGCATCGAGGGGTGAGCCGTCCTCGGCGAGGGTGTTCGGCACGAAGCCGTAGTCGAAGGGATAGCGCACCGAGGAGTGCAGGATCCGGTCGAGGGCCATGACGCCGGCAAGGGCGTTGTACTCGTATTTATTGCGCGAGCCAGCGGGGATTTCCACCACCAGGTTCACGAGCCCTGGTGCTGGGGATGCCGGCAGTTGGCTCAGATCCATGGACGCGGGCTGGATCCGCAGGGGGATCGGGGGATGGTGGGCGTGCCACCAGCACGGTGACGAGGGGCAGGAGCACGGCCATCAGGCCGATCAGGCTGCCGGCGGCATCCAGGAGCGTGCGTAGGCCTGGACTGTAGGGGTCGTCGGTGTTGTCGTCGCCGGCCTCGCGATGGAGGGCGGCGCTGGCGGACTCCCGGTGGGCAGACGCCGCTGGGGCGGAGGCCGGTTCAGAGGTGACGGTCATGGGGTGGGCGCCGGAGCGACACCACAGGGGGCGGCGGCTCTGAAGGCACCGGGAACGCCGGCGGGGGCGGACATGGTGAGTTCATAATTCTGACACCAGAGGCTTCCGTTGACGACGGTTGGCTGGGGGGCCTCTGCTGCAGCGGCGGCCTCAGGCGGCTGGTCGGTTCTGCTGGTCGAATCGGCTGCCGCTGGTGGCGGGACGGAGCGTGTCGCCAGGCCCCTGATCGAGGCGGTCGAGGCGCTGACGGATCGCCTGCAGTTCGCCCAGAATCGCCGTGAGCAGCTCCTGACTGGCGGTGGAGGGCGAGTTGAGCACCTCCACGGTGACGTCCTTGATGCGCAGCACGTCGCGGGCGAAGCGGGCGACTTCGTCGGGGTGGAAGAGCAGCGGATCCTTCTGATCTGTGCGGTATTCGGGGTTCAGCCGGCGCGGGTTGAAGGGTGGGTTGAGCTGGCGCGGGTCGGTGTTGGTGTAGCGATACACCGAAGCTCGCGAGCGATTGAGGGCGTTTTGGACCTCATCGATGCCGATCAGGCCTGCGCTGGAGCCGCTGGGGCCCTCCTGGTGCGAGGCCGCAGAGACCAGGGGGATGGGATCTGCTGAGACGGGTGCTGGCTGGGTTGGCTGCTGGGCTGGTGAATGGGCTGGTGGCTGGGGCTCAAAGGAGCGGCCCAGGGGATCGGCACTGCCTGGGCTGGCGGGCATGAGACGCGGCTGAGACTGATGGGAATTGATTGCAAGTTAGCAGGGGCTTGCCCCCCCCCGATGTGCCTTCGGTGACCAGTCTCAGGGGCAGTGGTAGCTTCCGCCGGACCCCCGCTGCCAGCCGCCATGCGCGTCTCCCGCCTGATGCTGGTGACGCTGCGGGACGATCCGGCCGAAGCCGAGATCCCCTCCCACAAACTGCTGCTGCGGGCCGGCTACATCCGGAGGGTGGCACCGGGAATTTTTGCCTATCTGCCCCTGATGTGGCGGGTGCTGCGCAAGGTCTCACGGGTGGTGCGCCAGGAGATGGATGCGGCCGGCGGCCTTGAGACCCTGCTGCCCCAGCTGCAGCCCGCAGACCTCTGGCGGCGAAGCGGCCGCTGGGCCGGCTACACCGCCGGCGAGGGCATCATGTTTCACCTCGAGGATCGCCAGGGGCGGGAGCTGGGCCTGGGGCCCACCCACGAGGAGGTGATCACTGCTCTGGCCAGCGATCTGCTGCGCTCCTACCGGCAGCTGCCGGTGAATCTCTATCAGATTCAGACCAAATTCCGCGATGAGATCCGTCCCCGCTTCGGCCTGATGCGGGGACGGGAATTCATCATGAAGGATGCCTATTCCTTCCACGCCGATGAGGCCTGCCTGGCCGACACCTACCAGGCCATGGACCGGGCCTACCGGCGCATCTTCGCCCGCTGCGGCCTGCGCACCGTGGCGGTGGAGGCCGACAGCGGCGCCATCGGTGGTTCAGCCAGCCAGGAGTTCATGGTCACCGCCGAGGCTGGCGAGGACCTGATCCTGACCAGCGGCGACGGCCGCTATGCAGCCAACCAGGAGCGGGCCGAGTCGCTGGCGCCCGAGGCCATCCCCTTGCCGGGCGGGCGCCGGGCGGCTGGAGCCGGTGAGATCCTCTCCACCCCCGCCGAGGCGAGCATCGAGCAGCTCTGCCGCGGCCAGGCCCTCGAGCCCAGCCAGCTTGTCAAGGTGCTGCTGCTGCTGGCCCGCTTCGAGGACGGCAGCGACCAGCCCCTGCTGGTGTCCCTGCGCGGGGATCAGCAACTCAACGAGGTGAAGCTCACCAATGCTTTGGCCAGCCGCCTTGGGGAGCGCCACGGGGCGGTGCTGGAGCTCATGCCCATCACCCCCGAACTGCTCCAGGGCCAGGGGCTGGAGCCCCTGCCCTTCGGCTTCCTCGGCCCCCAGCTCGGGGATGGCGTGCTGGCCGGCTGCCGCAGCTGGGCCAGCACCTTCCTGCGCCTGACGGACCACAGCGCCGCCGACCTGGAGGCCTTCGTGTGTGGAGCCAACCAGCGCGATCAGCATCTGCTGGGTGCCAGCTGGAGTGGCCTGGGCGCCGCCGGGGCAGCAGGCCTGGAGGCGCTTGACCTGCGCTCCGCCCAGCCGGGAGACCGCTGTTGCCATGACCCCGCCCAGCAGCTGCAAGCCAGCCGGGGCATCGAGGTGGGTCACATTTTTCAGTTGGGCCGCAAGTACTCCCAGGCCATGGAGGCCTGTTTCACCAGCGAGGCCGGCAGCAGTGAGCCCTTCTGGATGGGCTGCTACGGCATCGGTGTGTCGCGGCTGGCCCAGGCGGCCGTGGAGCAGCACCATGACGCCAACGGCATCCGCTGGCCCCTGGCGATTGCCCCCTTCGAGGTGCTGGTGGTGCCCGCCAACGGGGCCGATGCGGCCCAGGCGGCCCTGGCGGAGCAGCTCTACGGGCAGCTGCAGCAGGCCGGCGTCGAGACGCTGCTTGACGATCGAGCCGAGCGGGCGGGGGTGAAGTTCAAGGACGGCGATCTGATCGGCATCCCCTGGCGGGTGGTGGTTGGTCGTGGGGCGGCAGCGGGCCGCATCGAGCTGGTGGACCGCTGCGCCCCAGGGCCGCGGGAGCTGCCGGCTGCCGATCTGGTGCAGCAGCTGCTGCCGCTCATCCAGCAGCAGCGGCGGGGACTGCCAGCAGCAGCGGGGACTGCCTGAGGCCTGACTGCTGCCACCACCGCGGCCCTGCGGCTGGGCTGCCGGAAGAGCGATTCCGCGCCGTCCTTAAGATCCGACTTCCTGCAAGCGCTGCCATGGCTCCCGCCTTCTCCCCCTCGCTCCAGTGGTGGCGAGAGCGCTGGGGGCGCGCCCTGGCGGCACTGGCACTGGTGGGTTGCCTGCTGCTGGGTGCCTGCAGTGCCAGCAGTTCCGGCCTCACGGGCAGCTATGTCGACGACACCGTCGCAGTGGCCGACAGCCTGATCACCACCGTGGCCCTGGCCGCCGACGACCCGGACCGCAGCGACGCCGAGACCGCAGCCCGCAACCTGATCATCGACTACATGGCCCGCTACCGCCCGCGGCCTTCCGTGAATGGCCTGGCCTCCTTCACCACCATGCAGACCGCCCTCAACTCCATCGCCGGTCACTACGCCAACTACCCCAACCGCCCGCTGCCGGAGGCGCTGCGTGAGCGCGTCACCAAGGAACTGCAGAAGGCTGAGCGGGGTGTGACGCGGGGAGCTTGAGGCCCGCGTCCATCGCGGCGCGGCCACCACCCTTTACGAACTCCCCTGCTGGGTGAGAGGCTCTTCGCTTGTGTTCACAAACGGCTTCAGGCCGTCGTGTCCTTGGCCAACGTCGTCGTCATCGGTGCACAGTGGGGTGACGAGGGCAAAGGCAAGGTCACCGATCTGCTCAGCCGATCCGCCGACGTGGTGGTGCGCTACCAGGGCGGGGTGAATGCCGGCCACACGATCGTGGTGGACGACCGGGTGCTGAAGCTGCACCTGATCCCCTCCGGCATCCTCTATCCCGACACCATCTGCCTGATCGGTTCGGGCACGGTGGTGGATCCGCGGGTGATGCTCACCGAGCTGGACATGCTCCAGGACCTCGGTATCGAGGTAGGCGGGCTGAAGCTGGCCTCCACCGCCCACGTGACCATGCCCTACCACCGCCTGCTGGACCAGGCGATGGAGAGGCGTCGCGGCGATCGGCGCATCGGCACCACGGGCCGTGGCATCGGCCCCACCTATGCCGACAAGTCGGAACGCAACGGCATCCGCATCATCGACCTGCTGGCTGAGCAGCGCCTGCGCGAGCGCCTCGCCGGCCCGCTGGCCGAGAAGAACGAAATCCTGCAGAAGCTCTACGGCCTCGATCCGATCGACTTCGACCAGGTGGTGGCGGAGTACGTGGCCTACGGCCAGCGCCTGGCCCCCCACGTGGTCGACTGCACCCGCACCATTCACGAAGCCGCCCGGGCCCGCCAGAACATCCTGTTTGAGGGGGCCCAGGGCACGTTGCTGGACCTCGATCACGGCACCTACCCCTACGTCACCTCGTCCAACCCGGTGAGCGGCGGCGCCTGCATCGGCGCCGGCGTGGGCCCCACCCTGATCGACCGGGTGATCGGCGTGGCCAAGGCCTACACCACCCGTGTGGGCGAAGGGCCCTTCCCCACCGAGCTGGAGGGCAGCATCAACGATCACCTCTGTGATCGCGGTGGCGAGTACGGCACCACGACAGGCCGGCGGCGGCGCTGCGGCTGGTTTGACGGGGTCATCGGCCGCTACGCGGTGCAGGTCAACGGCCTCGACTGCCTGGCGATCACCAAGCTGGACGTGCTCGATGAGCTGGATGCCATCGAGGTGTGCGTGGCCTATGAGCTCGATGGTCAGCGCATCGAGCATTTCCCCAGCAGTGCCGAGGACTTCGCCCGCTGCCGGCCGATCTATGAATCACTCCCCGGCTGGCAGACCTCCACGGCCCACTGCCGCACGCTGGCGGATCTGCCGGCCACGGCGATGAGCTATCTGCGCTTTCTGGCCGAGCTGATGGAGGTGCCGATCGCGATCGTGTCCCTCGGTGCCGGCCGCGATCAGACGATCGTGGTGGAGGATCCGATCCACGGCCCCAAGCGGGCCCTGCTGAGCACCTGAATGGCCACCACCGCAGCCTCCGGCTTGCCGAACCAGTCCCCCGACCAGTCCCTCGATGTCGTCGCCATCGGCAACGCCATTGTCGATGTGCTCGTGCAGGTGGAGGATCGCTTCCTCGATGCCCACGGCCTCAGCAAGGGCACCATGACCCTGCTGGATGCGCAGCAGGCCAGGCGGCTCTACGACAGCATCGGCCCAGGCCTGGAAACCTCCGGTGGCTCGGCGGCCAACACCCTGGCGGGCATCGCCCAGCTGGGGGGGCGGGCCGGCTTCATCGGCCGGGTGCGGGACGACCAGCTCGGCGACATCTTCAGCCACGACATCCGCTCGGTGGGGGCCCGCTATGAAACCCCACCGGCCACGGCCGGAGCCGGCACGGCCCGTTGCCTGATCCTGGTGACGCCGGATGCCCAGCGCACCATGGGCACCTATCTGGGGGCTTCGGTGGGGCTGGATCCGGAGGATCTGGATCTGGAGATGGTGGCCCGGGCCCGGGTGCTCTACCTGGAGGGGTATCTCTGGGACAGCGAGGCGGCCAAGCGTGCCTTCATCGCCGCCGCGGAGGTGGCGCGGGCCCACGGCGGCGAGGTGGCCCTGAGCCTCTCCGATGCCTTCTGTGTGGAGCGGCACCGTGAGAGTTTCCTGGAGCTGGTCGACGGCCACGTCGATCTGCTGTTCGCCAACGAGATGGAGATCACCTCCCTCTACCGCGCCAACAGCTTCGCCGAGGCGGTGGAGCAGGTGCGCGGCCGCTGCCGGGTGGCGGCCCTGACCCGCAGTGAGGCGGGCTCGCTGGTGCTGGGCGCTGGCCAGAGCCACCTGATCGAGCCGGTGAACCTGGGGGATCTGGTGGACACCACCGGCGCCGGCGATCTCTACGCCGCCGGCTTCCTCTTCGCCTACACCCGGGGCCTGGATCTGCAGACCTGCGGTCGGCTGGGATCGCTCTGCGCCGGCCAGGTGGTGACCCAGCTCGGGCCCCGCTGCCAGGTGGATCTGCTCGCGCTGGCCCGCCGTCAGCCTGGCCTGGAGCAGCTCTCCGCCAGCCAGGCCCCGTAGCCGGCACTGCAGCGGGCCGGCCAGTGAATCCACTCCGGGGTGGAGTAGCTGTGCAGCTCCCGCACCGCCTGCTCCAACTCCGGCAGGCGAGCGATCTGGGTCTTGATCAGCAGCTGGGTCTCCTCGCTGCGTTCCAGCGCCCCCTCCCAGCGGTAGAGCGAGAGCAGGGGACGCAGGGCGATGCAGGCCGCCAGGCGCCGCTCCAGCAGGGTTCTGGCCAGGGCTTCAGCCCGCTGCGGATCGGCTTCGGTGGTGAGCGCCAGCACCAGATCGACATCCCCGGGCATGGCGGCTGAACACGTCAACGGCTCCAGGCTGCCAGGGTCTGCAGCAACGCGGCGTAGTTGAGGCTGAGACCGGCCGGGCGGCGCTGCGGCCGGCGCAGGAGCAACAGCCGGCAGCCCTGGGCCGCAGCCAGACGGCGCCAGAGGGTTTCGGTGGGCGGCCCCGAGGCCCGCGCCAGGATCGCCTCGATGCGCCAGCGCCGCAGCAGGGCCGCCTCCACCGCCCCTGCCGGCAGGGCCGGATCCGGCCGGGGGTGCAGGGGAGCCAGCCGCTCCGCCGCCACACCCGCCGCCAGCGCCTGGCGCACGGCCTCCGGATTGGGCAGCACCCGGGCGTGATGCCGGGCGGCCGGGCTGCTGCGCAGCGCCAGGGCCAGATGGCGCGAGCCGATCGCCAGCAGCAGCCGGGTGCCGGCCAGGGGGACGGCCGCCAGATCCGCCAGCTGCGTCAGACCCTGCACCTGCCCTGCCCCGCCGGGATGGCGGTCGCTGCTGGGCGGGTTCGCCAGGCTGTCCCGCTCCAGGCACAGCAGCGTCACCGCGGCGGCGGCGCTGCCCTCCGCCAGTTCGAGGTGAAGGCGGCTGGCGAAGGGGTGGCTGGCATCCAGCACCGCCCGGAACGGCTCCCCCCGGCGCTCGGCCGCGAGCAGTTCCCCGGTGAGGCTGCTGGCGCCCCCCAACGGTCCCACCCGCAGCTCCAGGGCCGGGTGCGGGCGATAGGCCCGGGCGGCGGCGGCGGTGACCACACTCACCCGCAGCCGCCAGCCGAGCTCGAGCAGGGCGGCAGCCAGGGGCGGCCCTTCGCCGGTGCCGCTGAACAGCCACAGCCGCCGGACCTGCTGCGGCATTGGGGTGCTGTGCATCAAGATGGGCGGCGTTGCGTGGGTCAGCGGCCGTGAATCACTGTCTTCTGGAGGTCGACGTGCTGGAGGCTCCCCAGCTCCGCTTCACCCAGGACAACCAGACACCGGTGGCCGAAATGCTCGTGCAGGTGGAGGGACTGCGTCCCGATGATCCCCCGGGCCAGCTGAAGGTGGTGGGCTGGGGCAACCTGGCCCAGGATCTGCAGAACCGCGTCCAGCCCGGTCAGCGCCTGGTGCTCGAGGGCCGCCTGCGCATGAGCACCGTGACCCGCCAGGACGGCATCAAGGAGAAGCGGACTGAATTCACCCTCTCGCGGCTGCATCCGCTCACGGCCGCAGCCCCTGGTCCGCTCAGGGCCGCAGCCCCTGGTCGAGGTCCTGGTCCAGCCCCGACACCAGCAGCTCCCCCCTCCCGGGTGATCCCCGCCCGGGTGGCCCCGGATGGCGGGGCAGCCGCCGAGGCGCCGAGCTGGAACACGGCTCCACTGGTGCCGGATCTGGCCGATGGCGACGACGAGATCCCCTTCTGAGCCCATCGCGTTGGCTGCCGAGCCGACCGCCCAGTCCTCAGCCCTGGGCTTCGGGCCGTTCCCCGATCCGGTCCAGCAGTTCCCCCAGCTCCCGCTCCAGGGCCGCCAGGTCCAGGCGCCAGCTCGGCCAGGCGCCGCTGTCGATGTGCCGCAGCAGCCAGAGGCGGTCGGCCTGGAGCTGACGCACCAGTTCAGCCACGCTGGGCGCCGGATCTGCGGTCGCGTCGGCCATGGGCATACAGGAGGATGGGCCCATGCAAGCACTTCTCTCTCCGGGCAGCCTGGTGACCATCGCCGGGGCGTCGCTGTCGGTGATCGGCTGGATCGGCTATGCCACGGGCAATCCCAACCTCAGCCTGCCCACGATCTTCTACGGCATCCCGATCCTGCTGGGGGGCCTGGCCCTGAAGTCGTCGGAGCTGCCACCGGTTGAGCGCCTCACCCCGCCCGCCGATTTCCGGGAGCTGCGCGAGCGACCCGAGAGCGAGCCGCTGCGCAAGCTGCTGGCCGATGTGCTGCGCTGGCGCTATGGCCAGAAGGCCCACCTGGAGAGCTCCCTGGAGGCGCTCAAGCTCTGGGACGAGGACAAGCCACCGCAGCTGCGCAGCATCGAGGAATTGGCCTGCGACGGCGGCTACGGCCTGCGCCTGCGCTTCGCCTGTGGGGCTGTGCCCTACGAGCGCTGGCAGGAGCGGCAGGAGCGCCTCGGCCGCTTTTTCGGCAGTGGCCTGAGGGCTGAACTCGAATCACGCAAGCCTGGCGGTCTGCAGCTCAGCCTGCTGCCCAGCGCCGGCGCCACCCCCCCCTCCGGCGACCCGCTCCAGTCCGGCAGTCGCCGCCTGAACCCCAACCTCCCGATCCCGCCAGCACCGCCTTGAGCCCCGATCCCGCCATCAGCCACACCGACGCCCTGCGCGTGTCGGTGCTCAGTGAGGCTCTGCCCTACATCCAGCGTTTTGCCGGCCGTCGCGTGGTGGTGAAGTACGGGGGGGCGGCCATGGCCCGGGCCGATCTGCGCGATGCGGTGTATCGCGATCTGGTGCTGCTCTCCTCGGTGGGGGTGCGGCCGGTGGTGGTGCATGGTGGCGGCCCGGAGATCAATGACTGGCTGGGACGGCTCAACATCCAGCCCGAGTTCCGCAACGGTCTGCGGGTCACCACCCCCGAAACCATGGACGTGGTGGAGATGGTGCTGGTGGGCCGGGTCAACAAACACATCGTCAACGGCCTCAACCGGGTGGGCGGCCGGGCCGTCGGGCTCTGCGGCAGCGATGGCTCCCTGGTGGTCGCGCGCACCTATGACGACGGCAACCACGGCCTGGTGGGTGAGGTGCAGGCGGTGGATCCGGCCCTGCTCTACCCCCTGCTCGATGCCGGCTACATCCCGGTGATCTCCAGCGTGGCCGCCGACCGGGAGGGCCAGGCCCACAACATCAACGCCGACACGGTGGCCGGCGAACTGGCCGCCGCCCTGCAGGCCGAGAAGCTGATCCTGCTCACCGACACCCCGGGAATCCTGCGCGACCGCCACGACCCCGCTTCGCTGGTCCGCCAGCTGAGCCTGGCCGGCGCCCGTGACCTGATCGCCGGGGGAGTGGTGGAGGGCGGCATGACCCCCAAGACCGAGTGCTGCATCCGCGCCCTGGCCCAGGGGGTGGGGGCGGCCCACATCGTTGATGGGCGTGTGCCCCACGCCCTGTTGCTGGAGGTGTTTACCAATGCCGGCATCGGCACGATGGTGGTGGGCAGTGACCGCCAGCTGCGCCGCTGAGCGCACTGCTCTGCGCGCCATGCCCCTCGATCCCTGCGCCGGCGATCCCGTGCCCGATCCCTCGCCCGATCCCTTCGCCAGTGCGCGTCAGGCCCTGGATCGGGGCGATTACGGCCAGGTGCTGCGCCTGCTGCAGCCGCTCGTCAGCCAGTACCCGCCGGCCACGCCGGAGGGAGGCAGCCTGCAGCTGCTGCTTGCCACCGCCTGCATGGGCCGCGGTGACAGCGCGGCGGCCGTGGCCTGCTGCCGCCAGGCCGGCTGCTGCGGCGATGCCACCCTGCGCCAGCAGGCCCGCGAGCTGCTGGAGGTGCTGGAGGCGCCTGCCCTCAGCCGACCGCGGGAGTGGTCGCTGAGCCTGCCGGAGCTGGGCGCGGTGGAGCCGCTCAGCGCAGCCCTGCGCCAGCGCCCCGGCGGCCATTCCACCGCCTCCCCGTCCCCAGAGCCGCCGCCGCCTGTGGGCCCCACCAGGGCCCCCGTGGGACTGGCGGTGTTGGTGGCGATCCTGCTGGTGATCAGCCTGCTGCTGGGGGGCTGCGTGCAGGTGCGCGCCGAGCTGCGCTTCGGGGCCCCCGGCCGGCTGCAGCTGGTGGAGCAGCTCAGCCCCGGGGAGGGCCAGCCCGCCGGCCCCTGGCAGCGCCAGTTCGCTGGTCAGCTGCAGACGCTGGGCCTGCGGCCACTCTCAGCCTCTGGCCCGGGCGCCGAGGTGGTGCGGCTGGAGGGGGCGATGCAACCGGCCGCCCTGGCCCTCGACACCCTCGCCAGCAGTGCCCAGGGTGCGGCGAAGCTGGCGGGCATGGTGTTGCCACCGCCGCAGCTGCACTGGCAGGAGCGCAACTGGCTGGTGGGGGTGCGTCAGCAGCTGGCCATCGACCTTGATCTGAGGGCCGCCGCCGGGGTCCCGGGCGTGGAGGTGAGCCTTGATCTCTTGCCCCTGTCGCCGCGGGCCGTGCGCCGCGCCCTGCCGGAGCCGGTGCAGGTGCTGCAGGCCCGGCCCACCCAGCCAGGGCCCCAGCTGCGCTGGCCCCTGCGGCTCGGTGAGCGCAACCAGCTGGAACTCTCCTGCTGGCGCTGGAGCCCCCTGGGACTGGGTGCTGTGGCGATCGCCCTGGTGCTGGTGCTGGTGCTGCTGCTCGCCAGGGTGCGCCAGCGGCTGGGCTTCGGCTGGCCGGAGTTGCCGGCCTGAGGGTCTGCCCCGCCCGGATCAGAGCACCTGGGGGTCGGGGTCGATCGCCAGCCCCACCGCGGCGGGCAGCATCTGCCGCAGGTCCGCCTCCGCTGGCAGCGGCAGGGGGCTGGCGGCCGGTCCGTGCAGCAGCAGTTGCCAGCGGCTGCGGCCCGCCACCCGGGCCACCGGCGCCGGAGCTGGGCCGATCACGCACCAGCCCTGCAGCTGGGCGGCCGGCAGGATGCGCTCCGCCACCGCCGCCGCAGTGGTGGCGGTGGCGGCGGCGCTGGGGCCGCTGAAGCGCAGCAGACAGGCCCGGCTGAAGGGCACCAGGCCGCCATGGCGGCGCAGCTCCCCCTCCTCGGCCAGGAAGCGGTCGTAGCGGCCATCCACCAGGTGGCGGATCACCGGATGGTCGGGGCTGTAGGTCTGCACCAGCACCTCCCCGGGGCGCTCGCCGCGGCCCGCACGGCCCGCCAGCTGCAACAGCAGCTGCAGGCTCTGCTCGGCGGCGCGCAGATCCGGCCGATGCAGCAGACCATCGGCGGCCAGCACCGCCGCCAGCGTCACCTGCGGCAGGTCGATGCCCTTGGCGAGCATCTGCGTCCCCACCAGCACGTCCGCCTGGCCGCTGGCAAAGCGCTCCAGCAGGCGGCGATGGCCGTCGCGGCCGCGGGTGGTGTCGCGGTCGAAGCGCAGCACCCGCAGCCCTTCCAGTTCCCGTTCCAGCTGCTCCATCACCCGCTGGGTGCCGGCGCCGAAGGGCTTGAAGGCGCTTGAACCGCAGTGGCCGCAGCGCTCTGCCAGCTCGGCCCGGTGGTCACACCAGTGGCAGCGCAGCCATTCCCGCCCCTGCCCGGAACGGTGCACCGTCATGGCCACATCGCAATGGGGGCAGAGCACCGCCTCACCGCAGCTGCGGCAGCTCACGAAGGCGTGGTAGCCGCGGCGTGGCACCAGCACCACCGCCTGCTCCCCCTGCTCGCGGATCGCCGCCAGCCGCTCCATCAGCGGCCGGCTGAGCAGGCGGCGGTGGCCTGCGGCCAGCTCCTGGCGCATGTCCACCACCCGCACGGGCGGCAGGGGGCGGCCACCGATGCGCTGGGGCAGCCGCAGCAGGCGGGTGTCGGCCGCCGGGCCGTGGCAGGCCTGCCAGGATTCCAGCGACGGGGTGGCACTGCCCAGCACCAGGCGTGCACCGCTGAGCCGGGCCCGCAGCCGGGCCACGTCGCGGGCGTGGTAGCAGGGCATCGGGCTCTCCTGCTTGTAGGAGCTGTCGTGTTCCTCGTCGAGCACGATCAGCCCGGGGTTCGGCAGCGGCAGGAACACCGCCGAGCGGGTGCCCACGGCCAGCAGCGGCGCGGGGTCCAGGCAGCGGCGCCAGGTGGCCACGCGGGCGCCATCGCTGAGGCCGCTGTGAAACTCCACCACCCGGGCCCCGAAGCGCTCGCGGCAGCGGTCGAGCAGCTGGGGAATCAGGCCGATTTCGGGCGCCAGCAACAGCACACTGCGGCCCTGCTCCAGGCAACGGGCCGCCGCCTGCAGATACACCTCCGTCTTGCCCGCACCGGTCACGCCCCAGAGCAGCAGGGCCTGGCCGTCAGCTCCGCCGTCGATGGCCTCCAGGGCGGCACGCTGGGCCTGCGTGAGCTCGCGGGGGGCCGCAGCCCGGGGGGGCGGGGCGGCCGCGGGGTCTGGGGCGGCAGCTTGCTCGCGGCACACCAGACCCCGCCGCTCCAGCGCCTGCAGCACCGATCGGCTGAAGCGGCCGCTGCCGCACACCTGGCGCAGGGGCAAAGGACGCCCGGCCTGGCGCAGGTGCGCGAGCAGCTCCTGCTGACGCTCGCTGAGCCGGTCCCCGGACCCGTCGGGCGCCGGCTGGCAGGGGCGCACGAACCAGATCGCAGCCGCGGGGCCATGGCTGGCCTGCCGCCGCTGTCCCAGCCAGCCTGGTGGCAGGGCGCTCTTGAGGGTTTTGAAGCGGCTGGTGTGGCAGCGATCCGCCACGCCGTCGATCAGCTGCTGCCAGTTGCCATCCACCGCCGCCGGCTGCAGGTGGCGCAGCACCGGCTCCAGCCGCCGCCCGGCGAGCTCCGGCGGCGGGGCGTCCAGCAGCTCCACCACCAGACCGGCATGGCGCCTGCCCTGCAGCCGCACCTCCACGAGATCACCGATGGCCAGCGGCAGCTGATCTGGATTGGCGTAGCTGAACACCTGCCCCTCACGGCCCGCTTCCAGCCAGATCTGCAGCCAATCGGGGATGGGTTTACTTGCGGAGCTCACCTCAGCTTCATAGGATTGGTGCGTTGGGCAGTTCTATGACTGCCGTCGGGACCCAACAGAGTTCCGTCCAGAGGGAAGACTCGAAGAGCCATCCAGGTTTGTTGCCGTTCTCGGCATCGCTGCCCTGTGATCCCGCTCCGGTCTGCGACCACCCCTGTCGACCCTGTTGCGGCTTCGGCCACCCCGGTTTCCTGCATCCCATCCTCGGCTTGTCCCTCCGGCCTCCTCACTGCGTCATTGCCGCTATCCACGGCAGCATGGCGCGCTGATCGGCCCGGGTCCGCCCCCGGCCAACCTGTGCGGGCCTGGTTC
The DNA here is from genome assembly GCA_963765575.1 of uncultured cyanobacterium. Taxonomy (GTDB): domain Bacteria; phylum Cyanobacteriota; class Cyanobacteriia; order PCC-6307; family Cyanobiaceae; genus NIES-981. The sequence continues at coordinate 128,446 of CAVXWZ010000008.1, forward strand.
TGATCGAGTCAGGACCTGCCGAATCTTTTGATCGTCCCTGCGGCGATCCCCCTGCCTGCCCCCCTGATCTGTTACTCCGTTCTGCGATGAGCCCAGCCGCCGCCAAATCCAAGCCTGCCGTCGAGATCCTCAAGGTGGCCACTGCGGCCGGTGAGGAGATGACCGTGGTGGCGGACTCCCGAGCCGCCGCCGGCCAGCGTTCCAGCAAAGCCGGTACCAGCGCCAAAGCCAGTGCCAGCGCTGCTGCCAAGGCCGCCCCCACGTCCAAAGCCGGCACCAGTGCCAAGGCCACGAAGGCGAAGCCGGCGACTGCCAAAAGCCGGGGCACGGCCAAAACCAAGGCGGCCAGCAAGACGGCCGCTGCCGCCAAGGGGGGCAAGGCCGCTGCCGGCGCCGATCTCAACCTGGCCGCCGCCGCTGAGCCCTCACCCACCACGGCTGCCCAGCCACCACGGCTGCCACAGCCACCACGGCCGCAGCCGCCAAGGACAGCAAGGCCAAGGACGACAAGGCCGCCAAGGCCCTGGCGGGGATCAAGGTGGGCCCCAAAGGGGTGTACACCGAGGATTCGATCCGCGTCTATCTCCAGGAGATCGGCCGCATCCGCCTGCTGCGGCCCGATGAGGAGATCGAGCTGGCGCGCAAGATCGCCGACCTGCTGCACCTTGAGGACGTGGCCGCCCAGTTTGAGGCGGACAACGGCCACCACCCCGACAACAAGGAGTGGGCGGTGTTGATGGAAATGCCGCCGATCAAGTTCCGCCGCCGCCTGATGCTGGGCCGCCGGGCCAAGGAAAAGATGGTGCAGTCGAACCTGCGCCTGGTGGTGTCGATCGCCAAGAAGTACATGAACCGGGGCCTGAGCTTCCAGGACCTGATCCAGGAGGGCAGCCTCGGCCTGATCCGCGCAGCAGAGAAATTCGACCACGAGAAGGGCTACAAGTTTTCCACCTACGCCACCTGGTGGATCCGCCAGGCCATCACCCGGGCGATTGCTGACCAGAGCCGCACCATTCGCCTGCCGGTGCACCTCTACGAAACGATCTCCCGCATCAAGAAAACCACCAAGACCCTCTCCCAGGAGTTTGGTCGCAAGCCCACCGAGGAGGAGATCGCCGAATCGATGGAGATGACGATCGAGAAGCTGCGCTTCATCGCCAAGAGCGCCCAGCTGCCGATCTCCCTGGAAACGCCGATCGGCAAGGAGGAGGATTCCCGTCTGGGCGACTTCATCGAAGCCGACATCGAGAATCCCGAGCAGGATGTGGCCAAGAACCTGCTGCGCGAAGACCTCGAAGGTGTGCTGGCCACCCTCAGCCCCCGGGAGCGTGACGTGCTGCGGCTGCGCTACGGCCTCGATGACGGCCGCATGAAGACCCTCGAAGAAATCGGTCAGATCTTCGACGTCACCCGTGAGCGCATCCGCCAGATCGAGGCCAAGGCGCTGCGCAAGCTGCGGCACCCCAACCGCAACGGCGTGCTCAAGGAGTACATCAAGTGAGCGAGGGCCTGGCGGCTCTCCGCGGTCTGCGCAGTGCACCCCAACTCGACAGCTCCGCCCGCAGCCTCCTGAGGCAGGAGCTGCTGGCGCTGCTTGAGCCCTGCGAGTGGTTCACGGTGGGGGTGATGGCTCCCTCCGCGGCTGCTGCCCTGGCCTGCCTGCGCCATCTGGAGGCAGCCCTGGGCTGGCCCCCCCTGGAGCTGGATGGCGGCTGTGAGGCCCCCGACGCGATCGAGGGGCCGGTGTTCCTCAAGGGCAACCAGAACAACGGCCGCTTCCTGCTGCGGCGCGAGAGCGGCCTGGGGGAGGGCCTGTTGCTCACCGGCCACAGCCCCGTCGACGCCACCGCCGAGGACACCTGGGGGCCCCTGCCGCTCGATCTGTTCGCCCCCTAGACCTCCCGCGCCCAGCTCCCGGGCGCGCTCTGCCCCGGGTTTGTGACAGCAGCAGCCTGAACCGAGCAAGCCGCTCCTTAGGCTGGCCGGCTGTGATCTGCCTGCCATGGTTCCCACCCTGCGCATTGCCTCCCGCCGCAGCCAGCTGGCCATGGTGCAGACCCACTGGGTGCGCGATGAGCTGGCCCGGGCCCATGCCGATCTCACGATCACGATCGAGGCCATGGCCACCAAGGGCGACAAGATCCTTGATGTGGCCCTCGCCAAGATCGGTGACAAGGGCCTGTTCACCAAGGAGCTGGAAGCCCAGATGCTGGTGGACCAGGCCGACATCGCCGTCCACAGCCTCAAGGACCTGCCCACCAACCTGCCCGAGGGGCTGATGCTGGGCTGCATCACCGAGCGGGAGGACCCTGCCGATGCCCTGGTGGTGCATGAGAAGCACCGGGACCAGACCCTCGCCAGCCTGCCGGAAGGGGCCGTGGTGGGCACCAGCTCCCTGCGCCGCCTGGCCCAGCTGCGCCACCACTTCCCCCACCTCACCTTCAAAGACGTGCGGGGCAACGTCATCACCCGTCTGGAGAAGCTCGACGCCGGTGGCTTCGATTGCCTGATCCTGGCCGCTGCCGGCCTTGGCCGCCTCGGTCTGGGTGATCGCATCCACGAGCTGATCGATCCGTCGATCTCCCTGCACGCCGTGGGCCAGGGGGCGCTCGGGATCGAGTGCCGCGACGGCGACACGGCGGTGCTGGAGCAGATCAAGGTGCTGGAGCACCTGCCCACGGCCCGGCGCTGCCTGGCGGAGCGGGCCTTTCTGCGCGAGCTGGAGGGTGGCTGCCAGGTGCCCATCGGCGTGAACACCCGCTTCTCAGGGCCTGACGACGGCGGTGAGCTGATCCTCACCGGCATGGTGGCCAGCCTCGATGGTCTGCGGCTGCTGCGCGATGAGGTACGGGGTCCTCAGGAGGATCCCGAGAGCCTGGGCACGGTGCTGGCCGGGCGGCTGCGGGAACAGGGGGCGGGCGAGATCCTCGCCGAGATCTTTGCCAGCGTGCGGCCCCAGGCCTGAGTGCGAGTGGGCCGCCGCCTCAGCAGGGGCCCGGATTGAGGGCCGAGAAGTGGGAGGGGTGCAGGAGTTCCTCGGCCACAGGGTCGGTGCGCTGCAGGCGTGCCACCAGGCGTTGCAGGTCCAGGGGCGAAAGCTCGCCATTGCTGGACCACTTCAGCACCGTGCTGGGGGTGGTGCTTCCCTCGGGCTGCTGGGAGTGGTCGCTGACCATGCCTGCGATCGACTGGACGAAGAAGCGCCAAGTTAAGGGATCAACACCTGAACCCCACCCGCATGGGCATGGGAGTAAAGGAAGTCTTCAGATTGTTGGCGTGCTGGCGGCTCAGGGCTTCACGATCACCGGCGTGCCCAGCTCCACCTGATCGAACAGCTGGCGGATGTGGGGGGTGAGCATGCGCACGCAGCCGTTGGACACCGCTGCCCTGGAGGTGACGGTCCACGACCAGGCATCGGGAGTGCCGTGGATGCCGTATTGATTCACACCGCTCTGCTTGAAGCCGATCCAGCGATCGCCCAGGGGCGCCTGGGGGCCCACCTTGCTGTTCACCTTGCCGCTGGCGGTGCTCTGGTAGATGGGGTTCGTGACCTTGTTCTCCACCGTGAAGCGGCCGGTGGGCGTGGGGGTGCTGGGGTCGCCGATGGCCACGGGCCAGCTGGCCACCACGGTGCCGGATTCCACCAGGGAGATCTGGCGACGGCCGAGCTCCAGCACGATCTCGCGTGTGAGCACCGGCGGCGGTGCGGGGGCCACGGCCGTGGCGGCCTCCGGAGTCGGTGGCTCCAGCGCCGGCTCGCCGGAGGCCCGGGCTGCGGGGGCGGTCAGCGCCGCGGCCCCCAGCAGGGCTGCCAGCAGCCAGCGACCGGCAGCTTGGTGACGCGCCGTTGGGTGCTGGGCAGCTTGGCGCCGGGCGGCCGGCTGGAGGGAGTGATCGGGGGCCATGGGGGGGGTGATGGGGGGATCAGGCGCTGGGGCCGTTGACCAGCTGGGGTGCGATCTCGCTGTTGTAGCGGGATTCGCAGGTCTTGATCACCCGCACGGCTTCGTCGGCCTCAAAAAATCCGTTGACGCGGCAGGTTCCAGGCTTCTTGAGATCCTTGTAGTGCTCCCAGTAGTAGGTGGTCTCCTTCAGCCAGTGGGCCCCCAGCTGGGTGTGGCTGGTGATGTGATCCATGCGCTTGTCGTCGGCCAGCACGGCGATCACCTTGTCGTCCACCTCGCCGCCATCGTCAAACTTCATCAGGCCGATGATGCGCGCCTCCACAAGCGAGCCCGGAACCAGCGGTTCGGTGACGCCCACGATCTCGATGTCGAGGGGGTCGCCGTCCTCGTCCCAGGTGCGGGGAAGGCAGCCGTAGGCAAAGGGGTAGGCGAGTGAGGAGTAGCCGACGCGATCGAGCTTGAGGTGTCCGGTTTCGGTGATCAGCTCGTATTTGTTGATGGTCATCGAGTTGAGCTCGACGATCGCGTTCAGTCTCAGTTCGGCTTCATCGGCGAAGGCCGGCAGCACGTGCAGCAGGTTGAGCATCGTGCGGCTGGGGGCGTGGTCGATGTTCGCCATGAAGCAGCTGGAAGGGCGGGGCTGATCTTAAGGAGTGCCTGGCCGCCCCAGGCCCGGCTCAGCCCTCCTCCAGCAGCTGGTCCACCTTGTTGCCCAGATAGCGCAGGAAGGGGTCGGCGCTCAGGGGGCTGCCGCACACCCGCTTCACCAGCTGGGCGCCGTTGACGCTGCGGCCCAGTCCCCACACCTGTCGCCCCAGCCAGGCCTGCAGCTCCGCTTCCCCGCCGGCCGCCACGTGGCCTTCGATCGGTCCGATCTCCGCCTCCATCGCTTCGGCCAGCTGGGCGCTGATCAGGTGTCCCAGGGCATAGGAGGGGAAGTAGCCGAACAGACCTTCGGCCCAGTGGATGTCCTGCAGGCAGCCCTCGGCGTCGCAGTGGGGGCGCACGCCCAGCAGCTCGTGCAGACCGTGGTTCCAGGCCGCCGGCAGCTCCTCCACCGGCATGTCCCGCTCCAGCAGGGCGAGCTCCAGTTCGAACCGCAGCACGATGTGCAGGCCATAGCTGAGCTCGTCGGCCTCAACCCGGATCAGCCCGGGCGTGAGCGGGTTCAGCTGCCGCCAGAACCTGCCGGCGCCGCCCCAGGCATCGGCCCCCAGCGCCGCACGGAAGCGCGGATACCAGCGCTCCGCAAAGGCGCGTCCGCGGGCCACCCGGCATTCCCAGAACAGCGACTGGGATTCGTGCACCCCCATCGAGGTGGCCTCGCCGAGGGGCCAGGGAAAGGCGTGGTCGTCGCTGCGGGGCAGGCCCTGTTCGTAGAGGGAATGGCCCCACTCATGGGCGGTGGCGAGGAAGGCGGAGTAGGGCTGGCCCGGGACCACCCGGGTGGTGATGCGGAAGTCGGCAGGGCCCAGCGTGCAGGAGAAGGGATGGGCGGAACGGGCGCGCTGGCAGCGCCTGGGGTCGTAGCCCCAGCTCTGCAGCAGCTCCACGCACAGGCCCTCCTGCAGGGCTTCGCCCAATGCGGCGGGCTCGGTCGTGGCGGCTGCCTGCGCTACCGGCGCGGGGTGGGCGCTGAGCGAGGCCACCCGCTCCAGCAAAGCGGGAATCCCGGCCTTGAGCGGGTCGAAGAGGCTCTCCAATTCGGCCTTGCTGATGTCCGGCTCGAAGGGCTGGGCCAGGATTTCCCAGATGCTGCGTCGCACCGGCTCGGCGGCCGCCAGCTGGCTGGCCTGGTCCCGGCGCAGCTGCAGCAGCTCGCTGAGGGCAGGGGCGAACATGGCGAAGCTATTGCTGCGACGGGCCTCCTGCCAGAGGGCGTTGCCCCGGGACTGGGCCCGGACCAGGGCCTGCACCAGGGCGGGATCGAGGCAGCGTTGTCGCTTCAGGTCCAGTTGCAGCAGCTGCAGGTTGCGCTCCAGGGCCGGCCCAGCCCCGCCATCGCCCCCGCCCTCGGCGTCGAGTTCGGCTGCGACGGCGGCCACCAGATCGGCATAGGCGTCACTGCTCTGGCGCTCGTGCAGCTGGCCGGCGAGCAGGGCCAGTTGCTCGCCCCGCCATGGGGCCCCGGCGGGGGGCATCAGGGTGTTCTGGTCGACGTAGAGCGCGCTGCTGATCGAGCCCAGCAGGCGGGTCTGGTGCAGATGGCGATGCAGGCGCTCCAGGGCCGTTCCCTGCTGGGGCATGGTTGCGATCTGGGGGAGGTTCGGCATGGCGAGCGCTGGGGGGAAGGGGCCTGACAGGCACAAAAAAAGCTCCCGGCTGGGGCCGGGAGCTGCGGGTGGCCCGGGAAACGGGCAGAGGGGGGTGTTGGCAGGGGTCAGCCCAGGCCGATCTGGCTGAGGATGCCTTGGCCGGTGAGCAGCTCGGTGGCCAGGCCGATCACGAAGCCCATCATGGCCAGGCGGCCATTCCAGGTCTCGGCGAAAGCGACGAAGCCGAAGCGGGAGGTGGAGTCGGTCATGGACGTGACGTTACGAAACGTGTGCAGATCTTAAGCGGTTGTGAAGCCAGTGGGGTGGTTGGTTGCCGGCAGTCGGCAGCCAAGCTGAATCGCCCCCTCATCCAGCAGCCGTCCCAGACGCAGGGCCGTGGCCTCCTCCACCCGCGAGAAGCGGGCTTGCTGGGCGGTGACCCAGCTGAGCTCGTCGGGGGTGATCACCCCGCTGGAGACCGATTCAAGAAACAGTTCGCCGACCGTCATGGGATCTGCCGTGCTGGTGTTGTTACGGAACGTTAACAGTGCTGCTCATGTGCCCGCTCTGGGGCGGGCTGAGCAGGTTGCCGTGCTCTTAGGGCCTTGCGACCCAAGAACTGGGAGCCGCAGGTCGCAGTTAACACTTCGTCACACTAGGGTCAACGCTCTGCGACCTAGTCAACATGATCTTTACAACTCTCTATCTCATCTGCTTCGCCACGTTGCTGGTGGGGGCTTTCTCGCTGATCAGCCAGAGCTACCGCCTCTCCCCCCAGCCCATGGCTGCCTCGACCCTCGAGCGCTCCTCGGCCCAGGGCCGCCGCCATCCGGAAGCTCCCGAGCCCGGTGAGTCGGTGATGTACGTGGATCTCAGCCGCGAACGGCTGGAGCAGCTGTACCAGCAGAGTTCCTGACCCTGCCTCGATCCCTTCAGCGGGCGGCCATGCTCTTCAGCCCTTCTGCCCCCTGCTGGTTCCCAGCCCTTCCTCTGCCCTCCAGGCTGCCGAAGTCGCCGCCCTACAGGCCACCCTGCTTTTCCTACGCGCCCAGCTATCAAGGTCAGGCTTGAGATCAAGGCCTTCTCCGCTCTGGGCATCAGCCTCTTGATGGTTCAGACGCCGGTTTTTCTGGCCGTCGCCGGCAGCGCGTCCGCCGCTGTCGCGTTCAGCCGCAGTCGGGCATCAGTGGACCCGGCATCAGTGAACCTGAAGGTTCAGCCCGGGTGACAACGTGCGCCCACTCCGGGGGCGTCATTCCCAGTGCACGGTCATGGGGATCGCCCCCTCCAGGCTGGCTTTCACCGGGCAACCCAGCGCCGCCCGCTGCAGGGCGCGGCGCTGCTGCTCCTCCAGCTCCTGCGGCAGGCTGATCCATACCTCCAGGGCGGCGATGCGCCGCGGCGGCTCGCCGCTCATCGTTTTCTGCACCCGTGCCGAGGTCCCCTGCAGCGACCAGCCGTGCCGTTCGGCGACGATTCCCATCACCGTCAGCAAGCAGGTCGCCAGGGAGGTGGCCAGCAGGTCGGTTGGGGAGAAGCACTCACCCCGTCCTGCGTTGTCGGTGGGGGCGTCGGTGCTGATCACCCGGCCCGAGGGGCCGTGTTCGGCTGCGCAACGCAGGCCGCCGTCATAACGGCAGGAAATGGTGGTCATCGCCGTGCAGGGGTGGCAGTCGCTGCAGCCACTCTGCTGGTCCCAGGGGGCGATGGGAGCGGCTCAGGCCGCCAGACCGGTGTCCTCCAGGAGCTGCCGCTGCTGCCGGGCCGACACGAAGCGATGGGCCGCCATGGCCCCACTCACGGCCACCGGCGGCACACCGATGCCGGGGAAGGTGCCGGCGCCACAGACCACCAGCCCTTCGATCGGCGTGCCGCCGCTGGGGAACGGGCCGGCACCTGCGGGCCAGGCCGGTCCGTAGCTGCCCTGGTGAATGCGCAGGTAGTGCTGGTGGGTGAGGGGCGTTCCCTGCAGCTCCAGCACCACCCGCTCACGCCAATCGGGAATCAGGGGCTCCAGCACCCGGTGGAAGAGGCTGCAGCGCTCGGCCTTGAGGGCGACGTAGGCCGGACTGCCGCGCTCCAGGTGCTGCCAGAGCTCCCAGGGTTCGTTGGCCGGCGTGTAGCCGTGCAGCACCTGGTGACCGGCCGGGGCGAGGGAGGGATCGAGCAGTGAGGGCATCGACAGCACGGCCATGTTGCGCTCGGCGTCGATGCCCCGCTGCCAGTCGCCCACCCACACGTGGTGAATGGGCAGGTGCTGGAGATCGTCGCCGCGCAGGGCCAGGTGCCAGTGCAGGAAACTGTGGCAGGCGGGCGTCTGCCGCTGGCGCCGGCGCCAGCGGGCGGGGGTGCTGCCCTCCGGCAGCAGCTCCAGCAGGTTCCACGGGTTCAGGTTGGCGATCACGCCCCGTCGCGCCGTGATTCGCTCGCCATCGGCGAGCCGCACGCCGGTGGCACGGTTGTGGGTCACGAGCACCTCGGCGACCGGGCTGCGGGTGCGCAGCTCGCCGCCGTGACGCTCCAGAGCCCTCACCAGCGCCGCCACCACCGCCGGACTGCCGCCGATGGGGTAGTCGAGACAGGCGCCGGGCTCGAACCACTCGCCGAACAGGGTGGCCATGGCGGCGGCACTGGTCTGGTCCATCGGCAGACCGGAGATCAGGAAGCAGAGCAGATCCACCCAGTGCAGCAGGAAGGGATCGCGCAGATGACGCCGGGCCATCGGTCCGAAAGCCCCACCCAGGGCTGCCAGCCGGCCGGCCTGGCCCAGCAGTCCCAGGCCCTGCCGGCCCAGGGTGGCGGCCAGGCCCAGCCCCGGACGCAGGGCCAGCAAGGGCAGGGCCCGGGCGGCCTGGCAGCTGGGTTGCAGCCAGGTCATGAAGGCGGCCCACTCCTCGGCCGCGGCGGCGCCACGCAGATCCCGCACCACCGCCAGAAACGGCTCCAGTCCCACCTGCACCCGCAACTGGCCTTCCGGCAGCAGCAGCCCCCACTCGTCATAGGTGGCCACCGGCACGCTCTCACCCACGGCCCGCAGCACCTGGGCCAGGGGATTGCCGCTCGGCCAGCGTCCCAGCCCCGACCACAGCGAGGGACCCGATTCGAACTGAAATCCGCGGCGCTCGAAGCCGTGGGCGGCGCCACCGGGCTGGTCGTGGGCTTCCAGCACCAGCACCTCAAGCCCATGGCGGGCTGCCATGGCGGCGGCGCAGAGCCCCCCCAGGCCGCTGCCCACCACCACCAGGTCGGGCGCGGAGGCCCCGCGCGGCGGCCCGCCCGTCATGGGCCGGTGCGGCAGCGGTCGCGGCAGAGCTGTTCGAGGTCCGGGCGACCGGTGAGGCGCAGCCGCCAGCGGGCCCAGAGCCCGTAGGCGGCGTTCAGAAGTGGTCGCAGGCCGGGCCAGTCGCTGGGGGCATAGAGCCAGCCCAGGCCGACCAGCGCATAGGCACGCCGGAACACGGCCAGATCCCGCAACACCTCGCCATCAGCGCCGATGGCATGGATGCGGCCCATGGCCATGCGGTAGTCGACACCGGCGTGGGCGGAGGGGTCGTAGCCCGGGTCGCTGATGTCCACAAAGGCCAGCTGTGGCGCGCCGGGGTGGCGGCGCTGGTCGCGGCCGCGCAGGATCCGCACCTCGCGCAGGCAGAGCGGACAGCCGCCGTCGTAGAGGAGGCACAACTGGGGCTGGGGCTTGGCGGTGGCCGCCGGCTCAAACGCGGCCTCGGAAACGGGCGTCATCGGTGGGATGGAGGGCAGCGTCTCACTTCTGGCGGCAGTAGCGGCCACCCACGTTCATCCAGCCCTCGGGGCAGGGCAGCCCGTGGGTGGGCTGCACGGTGTAACGCATCAGCCCCAGGGTGCTGCACCTGCCGTTGAGCATGTCCACGTAGCCCAGGGGGCAGATGTTGCCCAGCTTGGGCACCTCCCGCTGCGCCCATGCTGGCGGCGCCGCCAGCCCCACCAGAGCGGCGGTGCTCAGCAGGAGCGCGAAGTGGGTGGCGCTGGAGGTCATGGGCCGGACGACGCGACGTTCCGATGGTAAGGAGCCCGGGCCGGGCCCAGGCTGCTGCAGGGGGGGGCCTGCTGCTGCACCATGGACTCCAGTCAGCCCGGTGCTGAGGGCATGGTGCGCCAGACCCTGCGTGTGCTTGATGTAACCACCCCTGGCGAGGGCTTTACTGACCTCACCGCCGCCCTCAACCGCGAGATCGCTGCCAGTGGCATGGAACTGGGGGTGGTCACGCTGGTGTGCCAGCACACGAGCGCTTCGCTCACGATCAATGAGAACGCCGATCCCCGGGTACTGGACGACCTGGCGGCTTACCTGCATGCCCTGGTGCCGCCGGAGGGGTTCCGCCCCCTGAGCGGCGAGGGTGCGCGTCGCCCCTATGCCCATGCCGATGAGGGGCCCGACGACATGCCCGCCCACATCCGCACGGCCCTAACCGCCACCAGCCTGAGCCTCTCGTTCCAGCAGGGGCGGATGCTGCTCGGGATCTGGCAGGCCGTCTACCTCTGGGAGCACCGCCGCGCCGGGCAGCGCCGGCGGCTGAGTGTGCATCTGGTCGGGGCCTAGGGGCATGGCCCCCATCGCTGGTCCAGTGCCACGGGGAGCTGGCACAGCCAAGTTTGCTGGGTGGGTTGCTCCCTACCCCAACCTGGCTGGCGCCGGGGCCTCAACTGCCGCTGCGGCGGCAGAGTTTGAGGGCAGCGATCACCGCATCACGGTCACCCTGCGGGCCTGCCGACCTAAGGGGTTGCCGGGATCGGCAGCGTCTTCAGCAGGGGGGTGATATCAACCAGTGGATAGGTGCTGTTGCCCCAGCCATCGGGCGGCAGCAGCGGAGGGGCGTTGGCAGCTGGGGCCGCCGCCGCGCCGGCGGCAAAGGCCCCCTGGGTCCAGGCCAGGAGCAGGGCCCCCAGTGCTCCGCCGCCTTCTTGAACCGTGGCGCGCAGATTGAAATGGGTGCCGCCCTTGGCCAGGACAAGTTGGTGGCCACCGCCCAGGTTGCGTGCCTCTCCAGCGACGGGGATCAGGGCTTCAGGGCCAGAGGGAACGACCCAGTCCCGGGTGCCGGTGACCATCAGCACCCGGGCATTCATGTTGCTGGCTGCCCCCACATCGAACAGCAGCGAGGTGGGTGGGCTCACGGCCATCACCGCCTTGATGCGGGGATCGGCCTTGCCTGCCCGGTTCGCGGTCTTCAGGAAGCTGCACTGGAGCACCCAGCTGAGATTGTGGGCCGGATTGCCCAGGCCCGGGCAGCGCTCGATGATCCGGGCATCGCTGGGCTGCGGGCGGCGGCCGCATCAATGGACGCCGAGATGTCCATGGGCCGCAGGATGAGGTCTTCCGGGCTGGGCGGCGGCACCTCGCCGGCGAGCATGGCCCGTTGCTGGCTGAGGTCGCTGCCGGGGTGGCGGGGAATCAAGACCGTGTAGCCGTGGCTGGCCAGGTGCTGGGCCCAGCCTTCGAAACTCTCGGGAGCGTCCCAGAGCCCATGGGAGATCACCACCAGCCGGCCATTGGCGCCTGCGCTGGGCACCACCGTCACGATCGAGAGCGGCTGGGGCCTGAAACTCACCGGCACGGTCTGTTGGGCACGCCTGATGCCCTTGGGGCCAGGCTGGGCGAGGGCGGGATTGCTGGTGGTCGCTGAGATCTGCTGCACCAGCTGGTTGGCTTGGGCCTGCTGGCGGGCGAGTTGGTTCAGTCCCGACACGGCTTTCTGCAGGTCCACCGTGGCCGACTCCCCCGGGATTGCCTCCAGCACATCCAGCAGGGTGGGCGGCCCTTGCCCAGCAGCTCAGTCTAAGACGGCGGCCAGCTCCTGGCTGTCGAGCTGCTGCGGCACTCCTTGCACCTGAAACAGCGTCGCCAGGAGCATCAAGGCCTCGTTCAGCAGCGGGGATCCCACCGATGTGTCGGCAAAGCGCTTCACCTCCAGGGGCAACGGCGTGTTCATCAGATTCACCAATTTGCGGCCCACGGCTCCATTGGTGGCCTGATCCAACTCGGCCAGATCACCGTGGCCACTCAACAGGGGCTCCGATTGACGCAAGTCCGCCAGTTGCAACGTGAAACTGGTGTCCAGCAAAGGAAAAGGCACCACAATCTGTTCGAGGGCCCGGGCCGGAGCGCCCAGCGCCAGCAGCAGCAAGGTGCCGCAGCCCACGGCGACCGAATGGTGCCGCTGGGCGCGTTGCCGCATCCATCCCAACGACGCCTGAAGGAGTGGGGGGAGCATTGGCGGAATGGGGCCGGGTTGCGGTGGGAACTCGTCCCGAGCCAAGCATCATGCCCCCAGTGGCCGTGAAGCCCACGGAATTCAACGTTGCCTTTTGAATGGGCAAGCGATGTCTCTTTTCGATGCTCCTGATTTCTGGCAGCTGGATCAGCTCCAGGCTGTGCAGGTCACCATCAGCCCCAAGCTTGTGGAACCCTTTCGATCCATCAGCCAGCAACCTGGATGTCGGAAGATTGGTCTACAGATGTGCAGAACGCGTCGGCGCTCAGGAGCGGGGGGCGTTCAGCACGATCTGCTCAAGCATGCGGGCTGGGGCGCCAGCTCACGGTGACTGGAGCGAGGAACGACGTTGTGCTTACAGGACGCCGAGGGCCATCGAGGGCAAGCGGCTGGCGGTGGGCCAGTCACGCCCTTGATCATCCCGACGATGGCGGCATGGGAGCCCTGGGGCGGAGCCACGAATCGGGCCTACGTTGCCAGCAGCCACCCGGGCCCGTCCGCCGTCTCTGCCCATGCCCCGTTCCCTGCTGACCACCTGCCTGGCCTCCCTGCTGTGCGGCTGGGGCCTGTCAATGCTTCCGCTGCAGGCACAGCCAGCCGACGCCGAAGGCGCTCAAGCGCCGCAACCGATCGCCCAGCCGACACCCCAGCCTCTGACGGGCAGCGAAACCTACACCTCATTGATTTCCGAGGTGGATGCCTGCAACCGCGCCCAGATGTTGAGGCCCAGCACCTCGATCGTCACCGCCATGCACTACCAGCGCTCCGGCGAGGCCGGCGAGCGCAGCGTCACCTGCCGCATCGACTGGAGCGAGGCTGACGATGCCGAGCCCACCCGACGTCCGATCCTGTTTGGCCCCAGCGCCTGAACCGCAGCACCTGCAGCCCAGCGCCCGAGTGGGCCAGCATGGTGGGCCCTGAACCCTCAGCCTCAGCCATGGCCGCCACCCCCCTCACCCCAGAGCAGATCAACGCCCTGCCCTCCACCCTGCAGGCCTGGAGCCTGGAGGGCGGCAAGCTCCACCGCGAGCTGAGCTTCGCCGACTTCAGCGAGGCCTTCGGCTTCATGGCCCAGGTGGGCCTGGCGGCTGAAGCGATGGGCCATCACCCCGAATGGAGCAACGTGTGGAACCGGGTGACGATCGACCTCACCACCCACGACACCGGCGGCCTCTCCAACCTGGATGTGCAGCTGGCCCAACGCATCGATCAGCTGGCGGGTTGATCCCTCAGGCCAGCCCCACCAGGCGCTCGCTGACCTCCCACAGCGCTGCGGCCAGGTCGTCGTTGCGGGCCTCGCTGCTGGGCTCTACCGCCTCGAAGCGCCGCCGGCCCGGCCCCAGCACCCGGTTGCTCCAGTAGCGGAAGCCACCAGCGTCGTGGACTGGATCGCTGGCCAGGGAGGCCAGCAGGCTTCCGGCAACCGCCACCGTTTCGGTGAGGCGCAGGAGATCCCGGGCCACCAGGGCGAACAGACGCTGAGCGACCTCGTTGTGCTGCCGGCTGCTGCGGAAAAAGCCCCCGCTCTGCCGCGGGATCACCAGCCCAGGGCTCCAGGCGATCACCGGCCAGGGGAGTTGCTGCTGCTGCAGGCGCCGCGCCAGCTGGCGGGCAAACAGCACGTTGCAGAGCTTGCTGTCCTTGTAGGCCTTGTCGGCATCGAAGGCCGACACCCCATCCACCATCGTGAAGCCAGCTCCCTGGCGCAGCCCGGCCAGATCACCGAGGCCGGCGGGGGCTCCCACCCGGCCTCCGGGGCTGGCCGGATCGTGCACCTCCGAGGCCGTGATCACCAGGCGTGGCTCCCGTCCGGCCCGCAGCAGGGGCAGGAGCTGTTGGCCCAGGAGCTGGTGGGCCAGGTGGTTCACGGCCACCGTGAGTTCATGGCCCTGGGCCGAGCGCCGGGGGGCGCGGGCGCCGGCATCTTGAAGGCCCGCGTTCAGCACCACGGTGTCCAGGGGATCGCCGCGGCGCAGCAGCGCGCTGGCGCAGTGGGACACGCTGTCCAGATCGGCCAGGTCGCACACGGGGGTGGCGACCTCGCGCCCGGTTTCGCCGGCGATCCGCTCAGCGGTGGCGCTGGCCCGCTGCCGATCGCGGCAGGGCAGCACCAGCCGGTGACCGGCGCGGGCGAGCTGCAGGGCTGCCTGCTGACCGATGCCGGAGCTGGCGCCGGTGATCAGGATGTGGCGGCAGCTGGTCATCAGGCGAGTGCTCCCCAGAGCACGGTGGCGGCGCCGAGCAGCATCAGCGCTGCGGCCCCAAGACGGCGCAGCCCATCCCGTTCCCCCAGGGCAAAGACGCCGGCGCTGCTGCCCATCAAGGTGCTCAGCCGCTTGATGGTGATCACGTGCACCACATCGGTCTGGCGGATTGCCTCCATCTGCAGCACCGTACCGGCGGCGCCAGCCAGGGCCGCCAGGATCAGGGCCAGGGCGAGAGCCGGCGCAAGCCCGCTGGGCCGGACAACCCTTCGGGATCGCTGTCCAGCCGACAGGCCCAGCAGGCTGATGCCGATGCTCAGCTGCAGCGCCAGCACCCAGGCCACGCTGCCACCGGCGTTCACCCCCAGTTTGTCGACACTGGCGCCCACCCCCCAGAGCAGGGCCACCAGCAGCATCGACCGGCAGCCCGGGCTGGCCCAGAGCGTGCCGAGCCCCAGGCCCGGCTTGCCCCTGGGGCGTCCCAGCAGCAAGGCGCCCAGCACCAGCAGCGCCACCCCCAGGACGGCCAGGGGGCCGGGCCGCTCCCCCAGCACCAGCCAGCCCGCCAGCAACAGGGCCAGCGGCGAGAGGTTGATCAGGGGCAGCACCAGGCTGAGGTCTTCCCGGGCGATGGCGCGGCCGTAGCACCAGAAGGCGAGGGCATTGAGGCTGCCGCCCAGCAGCAGGGCGGCGGCGAAGGCGGGCCCATCGATCAGCACAGGCTGGCTGAGCGCCAGCGGCAGCAGCAGCAGGCCCGCCAGGGCACTGCTCAGGCCAATCACCCGCAGGGTGCTCCAGCCACCGTCGCGCAGCACCATCCGCAGGCTGAGATCGCGCCCGGTTTCGCCGATGGCCGTGCCCAGCGCCAGCCACACCCAGGGCACCTCGCTCAGCATCGCCGAACCGTGCCAGCCCAGGGGCGGGCCTGCCACGAGGCCAGGAGTCGGCGCGGGTTGCGTGGTGAGTGCTGAGTCATTGGCGCCCGCAGCGGCCCCCAGCATCGGCGGCGTGCCGCTCAGCCCCAAGCCGCTGCAAGCGCTGGGGCCGCCCGAGTTCGAGACGTTGGAGCAGGAGCGCCGCTATCGCCAGGAGCAGCTGGTGGCGGCTGAAAGTGAGCGACCTGCTGCTGGTGAACCACAGCGGCGAGGTGGTGATCGGCCACTGGCCGCCGCCCATGCCCAGGCGCCCCATGGCCGGGCCTTCTCCAGCCTGGGCCGGCTGCTGGACCCGCTCAACCAGCACAGCTGCCTGTTTTTCGACGACCACGTGCTGGTGCACGAGGACGGGGGCAAGGTGGTGTTGGGGGAGGAGGCCGGACGCCGCTTCGCCGCCGCCTTCAGCGATGGCAAGGCGGCGATTCAGCAGAACCACGGCCTGTTCACGGTGGCCCCACGGTGGATGAGGCCGCCGGCGCCCCCCGGCCGCACGCCCCTGGCGGGCTGGCTCAACGTCCAGACCCTCAATGAACAGGTGGTGGAGACGGAGCCCGATCTGTTCGATTGAGCTCAGCCGGGTTTCCGTGGCCGCCGGGAAGCTCCAGCTCCAGCAGCCAGCGCTGCCAGGCCTCGAGGCCATCGGCCGGGTCCAGCCACTGCTGGCGCAGCAGGCACCAGTCGGCCCAGGCGGCATCGGCCTGGTGCCGCCAGTGGGCTGACAGCTCAGGCAGTTGGCGATCGAGGCGGCCCTTGAGCTGCCGCTTCAGCAGGTCGCGCCAGATCACCAGATCCTGCAGCAGGCCCAGGCTGGTCTGGGTCTGCTTGAGGATCAGCAGCCGATCGCGCAGATCCGGCTTCAGGGCCTCCAGCAGCTCGAGCTGATAGCGCAGGCGCTTGAAGGCCTTGCGCAGCTCGTGCTGCTGGCACTCCTGGTGGCTGCTCGGCTGCGGGCGATCGCCATGGCCCCAGCCCGGATGCAGCCGCAGAGCGGCCAGCTGGCGGATCAGGCTGGCCCGCAGCAGCGGCAGGGCGGCGCGATGGCGAGCAGCGCCCTCTGCCTCGCCGCCCTCTGCCTCGCCGCCAGGCGCCTCGACGGCTGCCAGTTGAGACGGAGCGCTGAGTCGCTGGTGGGGTGGCTGCCTGATGCGCTGGGCGAGCTTGAAGCGGGCCCGGTCGCGGCGTTTCTGGAGCCGGCAGACCAGGCGACGCAGTCGCTTGCGCTCAGTCCCATCGAGGCCATGGCGCTGCTCCTCCAGCGCTTCCAGCAGCACATCGAGGTCGCGCACGCTGCCGGCCGCGCTGGCCAGCTGGCGTAGGTGCTTGGGCTTCGGACCCCGCCAGTGCTGGGGAAAGGCCTCGGCCATCGAGCGCAACCGGCGCAGTCCAGTGCGCAGCTGGTGCACGTGCTCACGATCGCTGGCCTGTTCATCGCCGGCCTGCCCAGCTGCGGCAGCCGGCGTGGCCGGGTGGCGCACGGCCTTGATGCGGTCCTGGAGTCCGCGCTGGAGGTGGGTGCGGCGCCACTCCAGCAGGGACTCCAGGGCGTGGTCAGCGGCCAGGGCGACGTCGGTGTTCTTGCCGCTCGCCGCCTGGGTGTGGCTGCGATCGCCCTGCGCCGCCATCGACCCCGCTCCAGGCCTCACACCAGCACCGGCAGCTGGGCCGGGTCGGTCTGCTGGAAGCGCAGGCGTCGCTGGCTGGCTGGTTCAGCTGCAGCAGCCGAGCCCTCCGTCCCATCGCTGGCCACATCGACGGCGATGCTGTGGCCGGCCGTGAAGGTGCCCGCCAGGATGCCCTTGGCGATCGGCGTCTCCAGCTCGCGCTGGATGGCGCGCTTGAGCGGCCGGGCGCCGTACACCGGGTCGTAACCCACCCCAGCCAGCCAGTCGAGGGCATCGGCGTTGAGGGCCAGGCCCAGCTTCCTGTCTTCCAGGCGGCGGGCCAGCCGCTGCACCTGCAGCTCCACGATCTCGCGCAGCTCCTCCTGCCTGAGGCTGTGGAAGATGATCGTCTCGTCGAGGCGGTTGAGGAACTCGGGGCGGAAGTGGGCCCGCAGGGCCTCGTTCACCCGCTTCTCCATCTCGCCGTGGCGGGCCGGATCGCCAGCCAGATCGAGGATCGAGGCGCTGCCGATGTTGCTGGTGAGGATCAGCACCGTGTTGGTGAAGTCCACCGTGCGGCCCTGGCCATCGGTGACGCGGCCGTCATCGAGGATCTGCAGCATCACGTTGAACACATCGGGGTGGGCCTTCTCCACCTCGTCGAACAGGATCACCGCGTAGGGCCGGCGCCGCACCGCCTCGGTGAGCTGGCCACCCTCCTCGTAGCCCACATAGCCCGGAGGCGCCCCGATCAGGCGGCTCACGGCGTGCTTCTCCATGTACTCGCTCATGTCGATGCGCACCATGGCGTCGTCGCTGTCGAACATTTGCGCGGCCAGGGCCTTGGAGAGCTCCGTCTTGCCGACGCCGGTGGGGCCGAGGAACAGGAAGGAGGCGATCGGGCGGTTGGGGTCGCTGAGGCCGGCGCGGGAGCGCTGGATGGCATCGGCCACGGCCGTGACCGCCTGGCTCTGGCCTACCACCCGCTCGTGCAGCTCGGTTTCGAGCTGGAGCAGTTTCTCCATCTCGCTCTGTACCAGCCGAGCCACGGGAATGCCGGTCCACTTGGCAATCACCTCGGCGATGTCGTCCTCGGTGACCTCCTCGCGCAGCAGCGATTTCTCGCCGCCGGCGCCGCTGCCGGCGCTCAGCTCAGCCTCCCGGGCGGCCAGCTTCTTGTGCAGTCCGGCCAGGGTGCCGTACTCCAGCTCGGCGGCCTTGTTGAGGTCGTAGCAGCGCTTGGCTTGCTCCACCTGCAGCTGCACCTGTTCAATGTCCTCCTTGATGGCGCTGAGCTCGTCGATGGAGCTCTTCTCCGCCTGCCATTGGGCGTTGAGGGTGCTCTGCTGCTCACGCAGTTCAGCCAGCTCCTTCTCCAGGCGCTCCAGGCGGTCCAGGCTTGCGGCATCGGATTCCCTGCCCAGGGAGAGCTTTTCCATCTCCAGCTGCAGGATGCGGCGATCGAGTTCGTCGATCTCCTCCGGCTTGGAGGTGATCTCCATCTTCAGCCGCGCTGCCGATTCATCCATCAGGTCGATGGCCTTGTCGGGCAGGAAGCGGTCGGCGATGTAGCGGCTGCTCAGCACCGCGGCGGCCACCAGGGCGTTGTCGGCGATGCGCACGCCGTGGTGCACCTCGTAGCGCTCCTTGAGGCCGCGCAGAATCGAAATCGTGTCTTCCACCGTGGGCTGATCCACGAACACCTGCTGGAAGCGGCGCTCCAGGGCCGGATCCTTCTCGATGTGCTGGCGGTGCTCATCGAGGGTGGTGGCGCCGATGCAGCGCAGCTCGCCGCGGGCCAGCATCGGTTTGAGCAGGTTGCTGGCATCCATCGAGCCGCCGGTGGCGCCGGCCCCCACCACGGTGTGGATCTCGTCGATGAACAGCACGATCTGGCCGTCGCTGGAGGTGACCTCCTTGAGCACGGCCTTGAGCCGCTCCTCGAATTCGCCGCGGTATTTCGCACCGGCGATCAGGGCGCCCATGTCCAGCGACACCAGCTGGCGGTTCTGCAGCGCCTGGGGCACATCGCCGTTGACGATGCGCTGGGCCAGGCCCTCCACGATCGCCGTTTTGCCCACGCCCGGTTCGCCGATCAGCACCGGGTTGTTCTTGGTGCGGCGGCTGAGGATCTGGATCGTGCGGCGGATTTCTTCGTCGCGGCCGATCACCGGATCGAGCTTGCCCTCGCGGGCGGCGGCGGTGAGGTCGCGGCCGTACTTCTCCAGGGATTCGTAGGTGCCTTCGGGGTTCTGGTCGGTCACGTTCTGGCTGCCGCGCACGGCCTGCACGGCGTCTTTGAGTTTGTCAGCGCTGCTGCCGGCCTGGCTGAGCAGCTGTTTGCCGCAGCGGTCGTCGACCGCCAGGGCCAGCAGCAGGTGCTCGATGGCGATGTAGCTGTCGCCGAAGCTGCCCTTGAGCTGTTCGGCCTGGTCGAGCACGGCATTGAGGCCCTTGCCGAGGTACACGTTGTCGGGCGGGCTGCTCAGGCTCGCCTGGCCGGCGATGAAGGCCTCGATCGCCTGGTTGAGAGCGCCCACGTTGACGCCGGCCTTCTCCAGAATCCGGCCCGCCAGGCCCTGCTGGGCCAGCAGGGCGGCGAACAGGTGCTCGCTCTCCATCTGTTGCTGGCGCTTCTGTTGCGCCAGTTGCTGGGCGGCGACGATCGCGCCCCAGGCTTTGTCGGTGAACTGCTCGGCGGTGGGATGCATGCGTGGACCTCCCGGTGGTCGTTGGCGGTGATGGCTTCAACTCACGGTATGGATCCCGCCTGGCCCTGACACCCCGGCAGACCGAATGGTTGGGTACGGTGCTCCCCCCACGGTCGTGCGCACCGCCCGCCCACTGGCGGAGAACCGACCCGGCCGACCGCCGCCGCGGCCATGATGGGCGGCCGCAAGCCCTTGCCCCCAGCCGCAGCCCATGGACGCCAGCGAGCAGACCCTGATCGACCAGCTGGCCCGGGCCTCGCTGGAGTTCGATGCCACCGGCGCCGATCCCGAGCGCAACTGCTGGATGGCGGTGCACCGCCATGTGCATGGGGTGCTGCCGAGTGAATACGACATCCGCGAGGTGCCGGAAGAGCTCTACCTGGCGGTGCTGGATGCCCGCCGGGCCCTCGCCCGTCCATGAAAAAACCCCGGCTTTGGCCGGGGTTCAGGAGTTGCTGGGGGAGCAGAGAGCCTGGTGATCAGGAGATGATCAGGCCCAGCCCTTGGCGGCCATTTCGTCGACGTAGGCGGCCACGTCGGCGATGTCGGCATCGCTCAGCTTGCCCAGGAAGGCGGGCATGGCGTTGCGGCCGTTGGAGACCTGATAGGCGATGGCAGCCACGTGGTCGTCGCCATAGCCGGTGAGGTAGGCCTCGAGGGCCTCTTTCTTGAGGGTGCGTTCGGCGTTGACCACGTTGCCGCCGCCCATGTGGCAGGCGGCACAGTTGGCCGAGAAGATCTGGCCGCCATGGGCCACGTCGGCGGCATAGCTGGGAGCAGCGCCCAGCACCAACGCCAGACACAGAGCAATCAAAGAGAGGAATCGGCGCATGGAAGGGCGCTTGAAATCAGAGTCGTCCCGGCAAACGTAAACGCTGGCTGCGGCCTGGTGCTCTCGGATGCTCAGCTTCGAAACATTTGCCACAGCCGCGCTCCCAGCCGCCGCCGTCGGGGCAGGCCCGCGTCGGCGAACACCGCCTCGAGGCTGGGGGCATGGCTCACCAGGCCGAAGCGCTCCGGCGGGCTGATGGGCTCGTGCACGAAGTGCCGCTGGCCGATTGAAAAGCGGTCCCAGGGGGTGACCTCCAGGCGCAGCAGGCGGATCAGGCTCTCCACCAACCAGGGGGTGATCTCGAACCCGCAGGGCGGCAGCCAGCAGCCGCGCCAGCGCCCCAGGCGGCGCACCGTGGCGTTCACGCTCAGCGCTGGCTGACCCAGCACCAGGCGCCGCACCCGCCCCTGGCCGGGCTCGGGATTGCTGCCCTGGGGCTGCCCGACCAGGTGCAGACACACCCGGGCGATGTCGGCGGCATGGATGAAATGGAAGCTGGCCTCCACCCGCAGCCATGGCGCCAGCCACAGCCAGCGGCAGGCCTCCGCCAGGCCGGCGGTGAGATAGCTGGTGGGGAAGGGCCCAGCCCCATCCACCCGTCCGCCGAACACCAGGGTGGGGAAGAGGGCCACGATCCGATCCGCCAGCGGATGGTCCTCCAGCTGCTGCAGGCAGAGGGCTTTGGTCTGGATGTACTCGGTGCCCTGGCTGAGGGCCTCGGGCAGCAGCCGCAGCTGGCGGTCGAGCACCGAGGCGGTGGAGAAATAGATCACCTGCTCCAGCCATTCGGGGCTGGTGAAGGCCAGCAACTGCTTCACCGCCACCACGTTCACGGCCATGGCCCGCTGTGGATCTCCCCAGGCCGTGGCGGTGTGGATCACCCGGGTGGCGCTGGCGATGGCGCCGGCGTGGCGGTCCAGTTCGCGCAGATCTCCCACCAGCACCGTGATGCGCGGATGGTTGCGGGGAACCGCCGTGAGCTTGGCCGGATCGCGCACCAGCAGCAGCAACTCAGCGCTGGTGTCCTGGAGCAGTAGCTGGGCGATGTGCTGGCCCACGCAACCGCTGGCCCCGGTGATCAGGATGCGCTCAGGTCGGCGCCGCACCCCGGTGCCCGAGGCTGCGCTCAAGCAGCGGCTCCGAGCAGCTCGCTCACCGCCTTGCCGGTTTCAAAGAACACGCGGGCGTTGTCTTCCGGGGTGCCCGGCAGGATGCCGTGGCCGAGGTTGAGGATGTGGCGGCGGCCGCGGGCCTTGCGCACCGTGTCGAGGATGCGCGCGCGGATCCCCTCCGGGGTGCCGAACAGCAGGCCCGGATCCACATTGCCCTGCACGCCGAGGTGCTCGGGCAGCCGGGCGCAGCCGTCGGCCATGTCCACGGTCCAGTCCAGGGAGATGAAGTCCACCCCGGTGCTGGCCATGCGCTCGAGCACGCCGGCGCTGCCGGAGATGTAGAGGATCAGGGGGGTGTCGGGGTGGGTGGCCTTCACCTGATCGATCACCCGCTTCTGGTACGGGGCGGCGAACAGGTCGTAGTCGATCGGGCTCAGCTGTCCGGCCCAGGAATCGAACAGCTGCACCACCTGGGCCCCCGAATCGATCTGGTAGCGCACGTAGGTGGCGATCGCATCGGCCAGGTGGCCCAGCAGCTGGTGCAGCAGCGCCGGCTCCTGGAAGGCCATCGCCTTGATCACGGAGTAGGTCTTGGAGCTCTTGCCCTCCACCGCGTAGGCGGCCAGGGTCCAGGGAGCCCCCACGAAGCCGAGCACGGCGGCGGCGTTGCCCACATCGGCCCGCAGCCGGCCCAGCACCTCGCCCACGAACGGCAGCGCCTCGGCCGGATTGAGGGGCCGCAGGGCATCCACCTGGGCCTGGCTGCGGATGGCGGGCTCGATCACGGGCCCCTTGCTCTCGATGATGTCGAAGTCGATGCCGATCCCCGGCAGGGGCGTGAGGATGTCGGAGAACAGGATCACCCCGTCGGGCTGGAAAGCCCGGAACGGCTGCATCGAGATCTCGTAGGAGAGATCGGGATTCTCCGAGCGCTCGCGGAAGCCCGGATGGCGGTCGCGCAGGTCGCGGTAGACCTTCATGTAACGCCCCGCCTGGCGCATCATCCACACCGGCGGCCGCTCCACCTGCTCACCTCGGGCGGCGCGCAGCAGCAGGGGAGCGGTTTCGGCCATTGAGCAGCTGTGGCGGGCGTTCTGGAACCTAGCGGACGGGCATTCCGCCATCCCCGTCTGGCCGGCTCACCGTCTCGTCGCGGCGGAGCACCAGCACCGACAGCGGCGGCAGGCAGAGGTCGAGGGAGTGCTCGTAGCCGTGGATGCCCCAGACGTCGGTGAACTTGCCGCCGAGATTGCCGAGGTTGCTGCCCCCGTAGCGATCGGCGTCGGTGTTGAAGGCCTCGGCGTAAAAGCCCTCCATGGGCACCCCCACCCGGTAGTGGGAATGGCAGTGGGGGGTGAAGTTGGCCACCACCACCAGCCAGCGGCCGCTGCTGCTGTCGCGGCGCATGAAGCTGATCACCGAATGGCGGTTGTCGGCGCAGTCGATCCACTGGAAGCCGTACTCGCTGAAGTCCTCGCCCCACAGCGCCCGCTCCGACCGGTAGAAGCTGTTGAGGTCGTCGACCAGATACTGCAGACCCTGGTGCATCTCGAATTGCAGCAGGTCCCACTGCAGATCACCCCAGACGTTCCACTCCGAACGCTGGCCGAACTCCATACCCATGAAGATCGTCTTCTTGCCAGGGTGGGTCCACATGTAGGCCAGCAGAGCACGCACATTGGCGAACTTCTGCCAGTCGTCGCCTGGCATCTTGTGGAGAAGATTGCTCTTGCCATGCACCACCTCATCGTGGCTCAGGGCGAGCATGAAGTTTTCGGTGTAGGCATACCAGATCGAGAACGTGACGTTGTTCTGGTGAAACTGGCGGAACCACGGATCCAGCTCGAAGTAATCGAGCATGTCGTGCATCCAGCCCATGTTCCACTTGAGGTTGAAGCCAAGGCCGCCGGTGTTGGTGGGCTGGGTGACCATCGGCCAGGTGGTGGATTCCTCGGCGATCGAGAGGGCCCCAGGGAAGTGCTGGAACAGCACGTGGTTGGCCTGCTGTAGGAAGAGCACCGCCTCAGTGTTCTCGCGGCCGCCCTGGTCATTGGCCAGCCATTCCCCGTCGGGCCTGAGGTAGTCGCGGTAGAGCATCGAGGCCACCGCATCCACGCGGATGCCGTCGATATGGAACTCCTCAAACCAGTAGATGAGGTTCGCAACCAGGAAGTTGCGCACCTCATTGCGGCTGTAATTGAAGATCAGGGTGCCCCATTCCTTGTGCTCGCCGATGCGCGGGTCGGCGTGCTCATAGAGGTGGGCGCCATCGAAGAAGGCCAGACCGTGGGCGTCCTTGGGGAAGTGGCCCGGCACCCAGTCGAGGATCACACCGAGGCCCTCGGCGTGGCAGCGATCGACGAAGGCCCGGAACTCCTCGGGAGTGCCGTAGCGGCTGGTGGGGGCGTACCAGCCCGTGACCTGATAGCCCCAGGAGCCATCGAAGGGATGCTCCGAGATCGGCATCAGCTCGATGTGGGTGAAGCCCCGGTCCTTCACATAGGGAATCAGCCGTTCGGTCAGCTCCGGATAGGTGAGCAGGCGCGCCCCGGGCTTGAGGTCGGCGGCGGGTACCGGCGGCCGTGCCGTGCCGTCGGCCTCGATGTAGGGGGCGTCGGCAGCGGCATGCATCCAGCTGCCCAGATGCATCTCGTAGACCGCGATCGGCTGCTCAATCGGATTGCGGCTGTCGCGCTCGGCCATCCAGGCCTGATCGCTCCAGCTGTAGCCGCCCAGCGGCTGCACGATGGAGGCGTTGGCCGGCCGCACCTCGTGGCGGAATCCGTAGGGATCGGCCTTCTGGTAGCAGTGGCCAGCCTGGCTGCGGATTTCGTACTTGTAGATCGCTCCGGCGTCCAAGGCGGGAACGAACAGTTCCCAGAGTCCACCCAGCCGGCGCTGCATCGGCAGATGGCGGCCGTCCCAGTTGTTGAAGGGGCCCAACACAGCCACGCTGCGGGCGTTGGGGGCCCAGAGGCAGAACATCACCCCGGCCACGCCCTCGCGCTCGCAGAGGTGGGCACCCAGCCGCCGCCACACGTGGTGGTGGTTGCCTTCCGCGAACAGATGGCGATCCAGTTCGCCCATCCACTCCTCGCGGAAGGCCCAGGGGTCGTGGGCCTCATGGCTGATGTCGCCGCGTTGCACCCACACCCGGTAGTCGCTGCCTGGGTTGTGGGTCAGGGTCGCCTCAAACACCCAGGGGTGGTGGGGGGTGCTGGTGGGGTGACGCTCCGATCCCAGCAGCAGCTCCACCCGCTCGGCCTCCGGCATCCACACCCGCACCACCCAGCCGCCGCCATCGAGGGGCTGGGGTCCAAGTAGCGAGAAGGGGTGGTCGTGACGGCATTCCGCAAGGCGCAATCCGTCCTCCACCATCCAGTCGAGAGTGGGGACGGGCATGGCGGATCAGCGTGGGCGGGGCGAGCTTAGGGCGGTTGCCGCTGCCCAGCCCCGCCTGCTGGAGGGCGCTTCAGGGCTTGCTTCCAGCCTCGCTGCCGTCGTCGGCGAACTTGCGGGGGCGGATCGGATCCTGGGGGAAGTTCACACCCACGATCTCGTTGTTGGTGTTGAGGATCACGAACAGGGAGTCGGTGACCTCCTTGAAGTCGGTGAAGACCAGCACCAGCTGGGCCTGATCGTTGCTGTCGGCCTCCACCACCCTGCGCACCGCCACGAAATCACCGGTGCGACGCTGCAGTCCCCGCCAGCGCTGTTGGAGCGCGGCGGCGGTGAAGTCCTGCTGCATGGGCAGGCTGAGGAAGCTCTGGGCTGTCACATACTGTCCCGAGCCTAGGGCCTTGACAAAATCGCTGGCCACCTTGGAGGGCTTGGCGTCGGTGAGATCAACGTGGTAAGCCTCCAGTTGGCCCCGGTCGTTGAGCACCATGAACAGATCCAGGGGGCCGTCCGCCGTCTTCAGGCTGGCCTCCACGGTGGTCGTGTTCAGGCCGCCGCGCACGCTCAGTAGCGTCCAGCTCTGCAGGCGGGGTTCGCTGCGGATGCGCTCCGCCACCAGTGCCGGACTGCTGATCGCCTTGAGGGCGTCGGAGAACTGGGCGAAGCGCAGCTCGGGGTTGCGGGTTTGTACCGCCTCCAGGATGCGGCTGGCGGCCTTGCGGGCTTCGGCCACGCTCAGCCTCGATGTCGCCTGGGCGGTTGTGGTTGCCTCTGCTGGCTGTCCCGGGGCCTGGGCGAGGGCTGCACCGGGGCGGCCCCCCAGCACCAGGCCCACAGCCAGACCGACAGCCACAACGGCGAAGCGAGGGGTCACGACGAGCGGCATCAGGGTGCGGGGCACGGGTGCCCACAGTTTGCCCCAGGATCCAGGCCCTCCAGCGGCTCCAGGTTGAGTTCGGCACCACCGGTGTCCAGCTCCAGGGTGATGACGCGATGGCTCGGACCGCTGCCGCCCCAGGGCCGCTCACCCGTGCCCGGATTCACCGCCACCTGGGGCCAGGCCGCCGCCGCCAGCGACAGCCGCAGCCGCTCCCCCACCCCCAGCTGCAGCAGCAGGGGCTGCAGCTGCAGCTCCAGCCACCTCGCCTCCAGGCAGTGGCAGCCCAGCTGACGCACGACTCCGGTGCTGAGCTGCTGCACCGCCCCGTCCGGGGTGAGCCGTGCCAGGGCGGCGCACAGGTCGAAGCCGGGTTGGTCGGCCCCCACGCGCAGCCGCAGCCGCGGCCGCGCCAGCAGCAGCAACGGGCGCTCCTGGGCTGCGCTGGTGAAGCAGAGCACGTCGCGGCGCCGGTCTAGATCAGCGCGCTCACAGGGCCCGGGATCGAGGCCCAGGTGACCGCCGCGTCCCGGCACCGGCCGCCAGGGATCATGCACCAGCCAGCGCAGCTGGGGTCCATCAGCCCGGTCGTTTGCGGTTGATACCAGGGCCTCAGCGCTGAGCCGCCAGCGTCGCCCGGGCTCAAGACCTGCGCTCGTGCCGGCGTCGCTGCCGGGGGCCATGGGCACCTGCCACCAGCCGCCGTGGCGTGGGTCCTGCACCGCCACCGCCGGCTCGGCTGCGGCCGGGGGGGGCTGGGCGTGCAGGTGACGACGGAAGAACTTGAGCAGCAGGCCATCCACCCCCATGCCCCAGTCCAGGTGGCTCCAGGCGCCAATGCGCAGCAGGGGATCGGCTCCGGCCTGCCGGGCCCGCTGCCAGAGCTCCAGCACCCCGTCCAGGTGTGGGTCGTGCCAGCCTCCCAGCAGCAGCATCGGCCGCTGCCAGAGCGCTGCCGGCGGCTGGTGCCGGATCCAGCCCTGGGACTGCCCGGGGTCCTGGCGCAGCCAGCGCAGGGCCATGCCCTGCGGATCCAGCTGCTCCAACAGCGCCGGACCCTCCTCCAGAAAGCGGCCGTTCTCAAGGCTGGCGCGGATGCGTTGCCAGCCATTGCCATCGCCGCGCCGGCGGCAGCCCAGGGCCGCCAGCTGCAAGCCCCAGCCCAGGCCCAGGGCCCACCAGTGGGCACCACCGCTGCTGGCCCAGTGCCGCCGCTCATCCAGCCCCGCCATCGCCGGGGCCAGACAGTCAGGCAGCCCATCGCTGTCGTCGGCATCGCTGAGCAGCTGGGTGAGGCCCTGGTATGAGAAGCCGTACATCCCCACCCGGCCATTGCTGCCGGGCAGGCGCCGCGCCCAGCGCAGGCTGTCGGCTCCGTCGCGGGCCTCCTGGGCGAAACCGCTGAACCGGCCTTCGGAGTCGCCCTGGCCGCGCACGTCCTGCACCACCACCAGGAAGCCCTGGCGGGCAAACCAGAGTGGATGGGCGATGGTGGGCGTGGAGGCGATGGCGCGGCCGTAGGGCTGGCGCATCAGCAGCACCGGCCAGGGAGCGGCTGTGTCGGGCTGCCAGACCCGGCTGATCAGGCGTGTGCCATCACGGCAGCTCAGCCATGCGTCCCGCCCGTGCATGGGGCCAAGGGTCAGCGCACGTCTGGGCAGTGCATGCCCACCACGTAGGTGGTGAGCACCTCGGCATCCACCAGGCTCAACCCCTCCTGGGAGGCGATGGTGCGCGTGGCCCGCTTGCTCGTGTAGGACACGCCCTCTTTATTCATCTCCCGCAATTGGCGGCAGAGGGCCTTGGCGCGGCCCGGATTGCGCCGCACCGATTCCAGCAGGCTGGACTGGGCCAGCAGCGGCGGCAGCAGTGGGGCGCCCGGCAGGGACGCAGCCAGCAGCAGGCCCGCCAGCAGCAGGGGCGGCACCAGGAGGCCTTGGCGCAGCATCCGCGGGGTCGGCAACGGCCGTTTGCTTGGGTGAGGCAGAGACGGGTTGTGCTCAGCCACGTCCTGTCTGCAACTGCATACATTCCAAGGGCGGTTGCCCCTGCCCAGGCCGCGATGGGGTCAGTTTGTGGCCCGGCGAGCCCGGGCGATCCAGTCCCGCACGGTGGCCAGGTCGGGCGGCGTCACGGCCTGGCCGGTGAGGCGCCGTTGCAGGCGCCCGGTCTGCACCCACAGCTGCTGCGGCTCGCTCCGCGCCAGCCCGCGGGCATCGGCAACGCCGGCATGCAGCAGCAGGGCGGCCTGGGCCGGATCGAGTCCCACCGCCACCACCAGCCGCGCCTGGCCCCGCAAGCGCCGCAGGGTGGGCGCGCTGGCCGTGCCCTCTCCGGCCAGACGACGCAGCTGGGGATCATCCAGCTGGGCCAGGGCCTGCCAGCTGCGCACCCCATGGCGATCGAGCAGTCGGGCCTCGGCGGCGGCATGGGCCGGCAGCTGCCAGGCCGGCTCACTCACGGTGTCGCCGGCGATCCGGTCACGCTCACCGTGCCGTCGGCGAAGTTGCGGGTGGCCTCGGCCACCACCACCGGTCGGCTCAGGCCCGGGGCGACGCGTTCGACCCCGCGCAGCCGCACCAGCACACGGCCACCGGGGATGGTGCGGCCGCTGCCGCTGAGGTTGCGGGCCACCTGTTCGGCGCTGGCCCGAGCCGTGTCGGCATCCAGGTCGGGCGACGCGGCGGCCACAACCAGGTCGCCGCCGTTGTCGAACACCACCGGCACACTCACCGCCCCCTCCACCGACACCCGCTGCCGGTAGCTCACGGCGAAGGCCAGGCAGGACAGCGACAGCAGCAGGGTGAAGCTGGTGATTCCCACCAGGCGGAAGCGAATGCCCCAGCGCAGCAGGAAGGCGGCGACGGTGAGCAGGGCCAGCACGCCGCCGGCGACTCCCAGCCATTGACCGGCCACGAACAGGATGGGATCGGTGCTCATCAGAGGGGGTTCATGGGTTTGGGCTCATCGGTTGGGGCCCCTTGGCAACGCCCTTATATTGCGGCCGTGCTGAGCATGGCGTCTCCAGGTTCATGGCGGAGTTGCCACCTCAGGGCCCGCCACCGTCCCGTCCGGACCCGTCCAGTCCGGACCCGTCCCCCGCGGAGCCCGACCCAATCGTCCCAGGACGCTTTCGTGGCCTGCTTGCCGGTGGTCGTACGCCGCTGATCCTGGCGGCCATCGCCGGCGCCGGGGTTTCGGTCGCGCTGCTCTCGCTGAACAGCCTGGCGGCTGCCACCTACCAGCGGCTGCAGCCCAGGGTGGAGCGCCAGCTCAGCACCACCCTGGGCCAGCCGCTTGAGCTCGGCCCCTACCGGGGCCTGGGCTGGCGAGGCCTGCGGCTGGGGCCCAGCCGGGTGCAGGCCCTGCCGTCCAACCCCTCCAGCGTGGACGTCGCCGGGATCGGCCTGAGCCTGGATCCGATCGCCAGCCTGCGCCGCCGCCTGCCGGTGCTGGAGGTGAGCCTGGATGGGCTGGCGGCCAACCTGCGCCCCAACGCCGAAGGCAGCTACTGGCGCCTGCCCGAACCCGACCCCACGGCCGAGCCAGCTCGCCTGGCGGTGCGGCTGCGCTTGCGCCAACCCGCCCGGCTGCGCATCCATCGGCCCGACGACGAAATCGACCTCTCCCTGCGGGGGAGCCTGGTGATCGAGCCGCAGCAGGCCCAGGCCTCCGGCCTGCTGCAGGTGCGTCCTGCCGCCCCGGACCTCGCCCGGGCCGGCAGCCTGCAGCTTCGAGGGGGAGGCAACTGGAGAAACCAGACCTGGCAGGGACAGGTGACCAGCCGCGGCATCGATCTGGATTGGCCCGCGGCGCTGCTGGGGGTGGGCGGCGAGCTGGAGGGCCGCGTCGATGGCCAACTGCAGCTGGCCTGGCGTGATGGCGAGCCCGACTGCCGGGGTGACCTGCGCCTGCGCCAGGTGAGCTGGCGGGCGCAGCCGGACCAAGCCACCATCAGGCTGGACCAACCGCGCTTCAGCTGCCAGGGCACCAGCGTGACCTTGGCGGACAGTGCCTGGAGCCGGGGGGAGCGCCGCGGCCGGCTTGGCCTGCAGGGCCGCTGGCGGCCCGCTGGGTTGCTGCTGGAAAACCTGCAACTCAGCTCCGGCGGCTCCTGGCTGTGGGCCCAGGGGGTGCTGAGCCCTGAGCCGGCCCTGGCCGGGGAGTGGCAGCTGGACCCGGCGGACCTGCCCCTGTCGGGCGATGTGTCGCCGGATCTGGTGGGCTCCCAACTGCGCGGCAGCCTGCAGCTGGCGGGCTCCTGGAGCAAGCCCCAGCTCAGCAGCCGGGTGAGCCAGGCCAGCAACCCCCTGCTGGGTCCCTGGCAGGCGACGCTGCGCTGGCGGGATCAGCGGCTGCTGCTCGATCAGCTCGCCAGCGATCACCTCTCCGGCCGCGGCAGCCTGCCCCTCGCGCTGGCCGCAGGCCAGGGGCTGCGCAGCGGTTCCCTGGACTTGCGCCTGCGGCTCGACCGCTATCCGCTGCCCCGCCTCAGCCCCCTGCTCGGGGCCGATCTCCAGGGTGTGGCCGATGCCGACGGCACGATCAAGGGGCCGCTCAGCGGCCTCACCCCCGAATTCTTCCTGCGGCTTGAGCAGCCCGGGGCCGGGCCGCTGCTGGTGGCCGAAACGTGGGAGGGCAACTGGTTCGGTGACCCTGCCGGGGGAGGACGTCTGCGGCTGGCCAGCCGCGGGGCCGCCCCGGCTGGACTGCTGGAGGCGCGGCTTGACCGCAGCTGGGTGCCCGTGGCCGTGGACCTGACCCGCAACGACGGTCAACTGCGCCTGGACGGCAGCCCCCGCGCTTACACCTGGACCGCCAGCGGCTTCCCGCTGGTGGGTCTGCAGCTGGCCCTGGGGCCCGGCGCCCAGTTACGCCCCTTGCACGGTGAGCTGAGCGGTGGGGGGCTGCTGGAACTGCAACCGCTGGCGTTCCGCGGCCGGGTGGAGTTCGATCGACCGGCCGTGCTTGGGGTCACCGCCCAGCGGGTGGTCCTCGACGGCCGCTACCGCGACCGTCGCTACGAGGCCACCGGGCAGATCACCGCTGACGGTGGTGGCGAGCTGGATCTCGACTGGAGCGGCCGCTGGCGGGGTGATTACGTGGCTCGACTCAGTGGCCGTGACCTCGATGACGGCCTGGTGCGGCGGCTGCTGGAGGCCTGGCCACGCTGGCGGGGCGAACCGGGCATCGATCCCGGCAGTGCCGCTGATCTCGGCACCCTGCTGATCGACACCCTCGGCGGCAGCATTGACGGTCAGCTGCTGGCCCTGAACCGGGCCCATGCCCGCCTGCGGCAGGCTCTGGTGGATCAGCGCGAGCGCCTCACCCCGGCCGAGCGGCTGGATGGCGTGGCGGCCCGGTTTGATCTGGACGCGGAGCTGAGTGGTCCGCGGCTGGCCGACACCCGCATCGACGGCAGCGTGCGGGGCCACCTCTGGTTCCCCGGCCTGGACCGCGACGTGGCACTCACCGGTGAGCCGCTGGTGCTGGAGCTCAACGGTCCGGTACGCCTGGGCGCCGGCACCTTTGCCTTCTCCGCGGTGCCCCTGTCGCTGTTGGCCCTGCTCACCCCCGTGCCGGAGGAACTGCGCGGCACGATCTCCTCAACCGGGCGCTATCGCCTGGTCTCCGGGCCGGAGCAGAGCCCGGAGCTGGCCCTGGTGCTGTCCCTCGATGGGGCCGCCCTGGGGGAGACCATGCTGGCCCTGGAACGCGGCAGCCTGGAGCTGGAGGGCAACGCCCTCGTGGCCGACCTGGCCCTGCGGGCCGACGGCGCCGGCAGCGGCATTGACCTGGCCGGCCGCGTGCCGCTGGACTCGGCCGAGGAGGGGATCGAACTGCGTCTCACCAGCCGCGATGACGGGCTCATTTTCCTGAGCCGCCTGGCCCAGCCGACGCTGATGTGGAAGGAGGGCTCCGCCGACCTGCAGCTGTTGGTGCGCGGCAGCCTGGACCGGCCGATCGCCAACGGTTTCCTGCGCATCCAGGACGGCCAGCTGGTGCTGCTGGATCAGGCGGTGGACGATCTCCAGGCCACCGTGCTGTTTGATTTCGAGCAGCTCCTGCTGCAGGAGTTCGGCGCCCGCGTGGGCGGCGAGGGCACGCTCAGTGGCAGTGGCAGCCTGGGCCTGTTCAGCCCCCAGCTCGATGCCGAAGGCGAACCGGCCCGCCTGGCCATCGCCCTGGAGCAGCTGCCCTTCCGCCTGCCGCGCCTGCAGGCCGACGTGGACGGCGAGCTGGCGGTGGGCGGCAGCCTCACGGCCCTGCGGGTGGGCGGCAACCTGGCCCTGGCCAAGGGCTCGGTGAATGTGCAGCCCGGCCGTCTGGCCGGCGAGAAGAACGGCACCCAGGCCGTGGCCACGGTGCAGGAGCTGGCGGAGCAGCGCTGGGACTTTCAGCAGCCCCTGGTGCTGCTGGGCCCGGAGCTGGAGAGTGGCAACGGCGAGGACTTCCGGGCCCTGGTGCCGAATGTCAGCTTCCTCGGCTTCGAGGGCCTGCAGATCAGTTTCGGCCCTGATTTCAGCGTCATGGTGCCGCGGCTGGCCGATTTCAAGACGGCCGGAACCCTGCGCATTGATGGTCCCCTCGGCCCCGAGATCGAGACCCGGGGGGTGGTGACGCTGGAGCGGGGGCGGCTGAACCTGTTCACCACCAATTTCGTGCTCGACCGCAATGCTCCCAATGTGGCCGTGTTCACCCCCTCGCTGGGGTTGCTGCCTTACCTGGACATCACCCTGCGCAGTCGGGTGTCGGACAGCATCACCGCCGCCGGGCCGGTGAGCGGCAGTGCCTCCACAGCCACCGCGGCGTCGTCGCTGGCAGGGCAGCAGGACGGGTTCAGTTCCTTCGCCCAGCTCAACCTGGTGCAGGTGTTTCTGTCGGTGAGCGGTCCGGCCGACCGCCTGGCCGACAACATCACCCTGCGCAGCACCCCGTCACTGCCGGAGGATCGCCTGCTGGCCCTGATCGGCGGCAACTCCCTGGCGGGCCTCGGTGGATCGGCAGCCGGCACGGCCCTGGCCGCGGTGGTAGGCCAGACCCTGCTCTCGCCGCTGCTGGGGACGTTGGGGGAGGCCTTCGGGGAGCGCCTCAGCTTTGCTCTCTACCCCACCTTCGTGAATCAGGACGTGAACAATGGCCGCAACCAGCGCTCAGGCCGGGTGCCACCGCAGCTGGTGCTGGCCACCGAAGTGGGTGTGGATGTGAGCGAGCGGTTCAACTTCTCGGTGATCGCGGCCCCCAACCGCACCGATGTTCCCCCTGAGTTCAACCTCACCTACCGCGCCTCCGACCTGATCAACCTGCAGGGATCACTGGACACCCAAGGGGCCTGGCAGACCCAGTTGCGGGTGTTCCTGCGGTTCTGAGATGGCGGCAGATGGCTCGGCGGATCAGCTGATCGGCGTGGATGTGGGCGGCACGGCAATCAAGCTCGGCCGCTTCGACCGCCGGGGCCGCCTGCTGGAGGCCCTGGACGTGCCCACGCCCCAGCCGGCCATGCCCGGTGCCGTGGCGGTGACGATCGCTGAGGCGGTGGCGCGGCTCGATCCCGATCGCCGTGCCCCCCTGGTGGGGGTGGGCCATCCCGGCCCCAGTGATCGCGCCGGCCGGGTGGCCCGCATCGCCATCAACCTGCCCGGTTGGCGCGATGTGCCTCTGGCCGACTGGCTGGAGGCCCTGCTGGAGCGCCAGGTCACCTGTGCCAACGACGGCAGCTGTGCGGCGATCGGCGAGCTCTGGCATGGCGCCGCCCGGGGTGCCGGCCATGTGCTGCTGCTCACCCTCGGCACCGGTGTCGGCGGCGCTGTGCTGCTGGATGGCCGGCTGTTCACCGGCCACCGCGGCGCCGCCGCCGAGCCGGGGCTGATCGGCATCGACAGCGATGGTCCGCCCTGCAACAGCGGCAACCGGGGCTCCCTGGAGAGCTTCTGCAGCATCAGCGGCCTGGGGCGCCTCAGCCCCCTCGAGCCGCGGGAGCTCTGCCGCCGGGCCGACGCCGGCGAGCCGGTGGCCCTGGCCGTATGGGCGGCCTACGGCGAGCGGCTGGGGGTGGGACTGAGTTCCCTGCTCTACCTGTTCACCCCTGAGCTGGTGTTGATCGGTGGCGGGCTGAGTGCCGCCAGCGGCCACTTCCTGCCGGCGGTCTGGGCCCAGGTGCAGGACCGCGTGCTGGCGGTGAGCCGGGAGGACCTGCGCATCGAACGCTGCGCCCTCGGCAATGGCGCCGGCCGCCTGGGCGCTGCCCGCCTCGCCCTCGACCGCCTGGCCCCAGGCGCCGCTGGCCAGTTGGGATGATGGCGCCCATGAGCACCCCAGCGCCCAGCCCCGCCGTGGTTCCCGATCCCAGCCCCGCGCTGCTGCAGCGGGCCGTCGCCGTGCGCCGCAGCGCCACAGCCCTGGGGCAGCTGGGCGATGGCCAGCGGCGGGCCGCGGTGGAGGCCATGGCCGACGCCCTGCAGCGGGGGCGCGAGGCGATCCTGGCGGCCAATCGAGCCGATCTGGCCGCTGCTACCGCCGCTGGCCTGGCTCCCGCCCTGGTGGCACGCCTGAAGCTCGATACCAGCAAACTCGAGGCCGCCATCACCGGCGTGCGCCAGGTGGCCGCCCTGCCGGATCCGCTGGGCCGCCGCCAGCTGCACACCGAGCTGGATCAGGGGCTGGTGCTGGAGCGGGTGACGGTGCCCCTGGGGGTGCTCGGGGTGATCTTTGAGGCCCGGCCCGATGCGGTGATGCAGATCGCCTCGCTGGCGATCCGCTCCGGCAACGGCGCCCTGCTCAAGGGCGGCCGGGAGGCCTCCGGCAGTTGTGCCGCCATCCTCGAGGCCCTGCGGCAGGGGCTGGCCGCCAGCGCCGTGGAGCCGGAGGCCCTGGCGCTGCTCACCAGCCGGCAGGAGAGCCTGGGCCTGCTGCGCCTCGATGGACTGGTGGATCTGATCATTCCGCGCGGCTCCAACGACCTGGTGCGCTTCATCCAGGACAACACCCGCATTCCGGTGCTCGGCCATGCCGATGGCATCTGCCACCTCTACGTGGATCGGCAGGTGGATCCCGACCAGGCGCTGCGGGTGGCGATCGATGCCAAGACCCAGTACCCGGCCGCCTGCAACGCCATCGAGACGCTGCTGGTGCACGAGGCCATCGCGCCGCGCTTTCTGCCGGCCGCCGTGGCGGCCTTTGCCGCCGCCGGCGTGGAATTGCGCGGCGATGCCGCCGCCTGCGCCCTCGGGGTGCCGCTGGCCGCCGAGGAGCAGGACTGGCGCACGGAGTACTCCGATCTGGTGCTGGCGGTGAAGGTGGTGTCCGACCTGGAGGCGGCCCTGGAGCACATCGCCACCTACGGATCCCGCCACACCGATGCCATCTGCAGCAGCGATCCGCTGGCGGCCGATCGCTTCCTGGCGGCCGTGAACAGCGCCGGTGTGTACCTCAACTGCTCCACCCGCTTCGCCGATGGCTTCCGCTATGGCTTTGGGGCGGAAGTGGGCATCAGCACCCAGACCCTGCCCCCGCGCGGGCCGGTGGGGCTGGAGGGTCTGGTGACCTACCGCTACCGGCTGCGGGGCGAGGGCCACATCGCCGCCGACTACGCCAGCGGCGTTCGCCAGTTCAGCCATCGCCGCCTGCCCCTGTGAGCGCTGCCGGCGACGCCGATCGGCTTGTGGTGCGGGGCCTGAGGCTCTGGGCCCACGTGGGTGTGCTGGCCTGCGAGCGGGAGCAGGGCCAGTGGTTCGAGCTCGATCTGGAGCTGGCGGTGGATCTGGCACCCGCCGGCCGCAGCGACCAGCTCGCCGACACCCTCGACTACGGCGTTCTGATCGCGGCCCTGCAGCGCCAGGCGAGTCGCATCCGCTGCCACACCCTGGAGCGCTACAGCCAGTGCATCCTGGAGCTGATCGCCGAGCGCCACGGGCCGCTGGCGGTGCGGCTGGAGCTGCGCAAGTGCGCCGCCCCCGTGCCCGGCTTCAACGGCAGTGTCGCCATCCGCCGCGCCAGTGGAAGTCGGGCTCGGCCGGCGGATGGGCCAGGGCCCAGTAGCTGAGGCCACCGTCGCCGTGCTCCAGCACGGCAGTGAGGGCCAGCTCCAGCTCTGCGGCGTCGGCCAGGGCCGGCGGCAGCGGCAAGGCCGCCCGCAGCTCGAAGCCCTCGGCGCTGCGCTCCACCTCCAGCGGCAGGGCCGCCAGGGCTGGATCGGGCCGCAGGTTGCGGCGGTAGCCATCCAGCCGATAGAGGTTCCAGTGGCCCGCCGGGGCCAGGTTCAGCTCCCAGTAGTCCTCCTGCCCGGCCACGGCCAGGAAGGCCTCCAGGCAGCTGTGCTGCCAGAGCCCATCACGGCGCTGCGGCTGGGCGGCTGGCGGCGGCATGCGCAGCTGATCGAGGGGCCCGCTGAGCCGGTAGCGCAGGTGCAGCTGCGATCCCTGGCGCTCGGCCCGGGCGTGGAGGTCCAATCCTTGGCCCTGCAGTGGCTCTGCTGCCCCAGCCTGCCGGCCGAAGGGCGTCAGCTGCGCCGCCAGCAGCAGTGGCCCAGCGCTGGCCGCTGCGCTCACCTCAGCTCCTCCACCAGGTCGATGATCGCCTGCTGCTGGGCTTCGATGCTCTCGGTGAGCCGGAACTGCACCACGGCCCGCTCCAGGTTGTGGCCGGGGTGGCGGCACTTGAAGTAGCGGTTGCCGGCCAGGTGATCGGTGAAGAAGCGCAGGCCGAGCTCGAAGGCGATCAGCCGCACGGCCACGGCGATGTGGTCGAGATCGGCAGCGCTCAGGCAGGGCCGCGCCAGCTCCAGGTAGCCGCCCAGCATTGGCCGGCAGAGGGCCAGATCGAAGCGCACCGTGGCCGGATCGCTGGCCTCCTCACCAGCCGGATTGCAGCCCGAGCGCAGGCAGTCGCCGATGTCGTACTGCACCAGTCCCGGTTTGACCGTATCGAGATCCACCAGGGCCACGGCCTCACCGCTGCGGCGATCGAGCAGCACGTTGTTCACCTTGGGGTCGCCGTGGATCGGGCGCAGCCGCAGCAGGCCCCGCTCGCGGGCGTCCTCCAGCACCGTCACCAGCCCGTGCCGCTGCTCCACGAAGTCGCGGCACCAGCGGCTGGCCTGGTCGTCCGGGGAGGTTCCGCCCTGCTGCAGCTGTTGCTGGTAGGCGGCCAGATAGCGGGGGGTCACGTGGAAGCCCTCCAGGGTGTCGGCCAGCTGGTCGCAGGGCAGGTCGTGGATCAGCAGGTGGAAGCGCCCCAGGGCGCGGCCCACCTCCCGGGCATGGCCGGCGTCCTGCACCGTGTCGTGGCTCACGGCGTCATCGACGTGGGTGAGCAGGCGCCAGGCCTGGCCATCCCGCTGCAGCCAGCGGCCTCCCCCCGTCCGGGCGGACACCAGCGCCGGCAGCTCCCAGGCCCGTCCGCTGCGCTCCAGGGTCAACGGCCGGCCGGCCACGTGGTCGCCGAGCCGGGCGATGTTGTCCATCACCAGCTCGGGCCTGGGGAACACCTCGGTGTTCAGCCGCTGCAGCACATAGCGCCGGCCGTCGGCGGCCTGCAGCCGGAAGGTGTCGTTGACGTTGCCGTTGCCCAGCGGCATCAGCTCCCGCACTGGGCCGGGGATGGCAAAGGCTGCGGCGATGACGCGCAGGGCGGCGCCATCGGCAGGGGAGTGGACGCTGGCGCTCATGGCGCCATCCTGGCCTGGCCGGCCCCTGCGTCCCTTGTCCCCCCACGCACCACCCCCGTCACCATCCCCACCTCCGCCAGCCCCGGGGGGCGGACCGTTGTCCGGCGGGCCAGGCCCCAGCGGCGCACCGCCCCTGGTGCTGGTGCATGGCCTCTGGGACACCCCGGGCCTGTTCCGGCGGCTGGAGCAGCGTCTGGATGGTCGCCGCGATCCCCTGCTCCGCCCCCACCTCGAACATGGCCTCGGGGAGCGGCCGGTGCTGGAGTTGGCCGCCGAGCTGGGCCAGGCGGTGAACGCCGCCTTCGGCCCGGACCAGGCCCTCGATCTGCTCGGCTTCTCCCTCGGCGGCGTGATCGCCCGCAGCTGGATCCAGCTGCTCGGCGGGCGGCGGCGCACCCGCCGCTTCACCAGTGTCGGCAGCCCCCACCAGGGCAGCCTGCTGGCCCTGCCCTGGCCGCGGCGCTGGCTGGCCACCGTCGCCGACCTGCGACCCGGCAGCCCCCTGTTGCAGCGGCTCAACCGCGATGCCAACGGGCTTGAGGGGGTGGACTGCACCAGCTTCTGGTGCCTGAGCGATCAGATGGTGGTGCCGAGCTGGACCGGCGTGCTGCCCAGCGGGCCCCGGCGCCAGCTGCCGGTGTGGCATCACCAGCAGCTGATCACCAGCCCCGCCGGCCTGGAGCCGATCGTGCAGGAGCTGTTGCGGCCCTGACGGCGATGTCGCAGCTGGCGGTTCAGGCGGTGGCTGGGGCCAGACCGGAGTGGCGGATCAGGGCGTCGGGGCTTGGCGGCCGGCCTCTGAAGGCCTCGAACACCTCCGCCGGCGAGCGACTGCCGCCGAGGCTGAGCACCGTGTCGCGGAAGCGGCGCCCCGTGGCCACCACCTGGGCCTCGTCATCGAGGCCCACCTCTTCAAAGGCGCTGAAGGCGTCGGCGCTGAGCACCTCCGCCCACTTGTAGGAGTAGTAGCCGGCCGCATAGCCGCCGGCGAAGATGTGGCTGAAGGAGCAGAGAAAGCGGTCCTCGGCGATCGGCTCCAGCACCGTGGTGGTGCGGGCCAGCTCGCGCCGCAGCTGCTCGGGGCTCTGGCCTCCATCCGGGGTCCAGCTGCTGTGCAAGCGCAGGTCGGTGAGCGCGAAGTGCAGCTGGCGCAGGGTGGCGCTGCCCCCCATGAAGGTGCGGGCGGCCAGCAGCTTGTGGTACTCCGCTTCCGGCAGCGGTTCGCCGCTCTGCCAGTGGCGGGCCATGGCCATCAAGGTGCCGCGGTCGTAGCACCAGTTCTCCATGAACTGGCTGGGCAGCTCCACGGCA
Source organism: uncultured cyanobacterium (assembly GCA_963765575.1). Classification (GTDB taxonomy): domain Bacteria; phylum Cyanobacteriota; class Cyanobacteriia; order PCC-6307; family Cyanobiaceae; genus NIES-981. Next base: position 167,504 of record CAVXWZ010000008.1, read on the forward strand.
TCCCACTCCACGTTGCTGATGCCGGCGGCCTGGGGACGCTCCACGGTGGTGAGCATGTGCTGCAGGCCGTGGCCGAACTCGTGGAAGAGGGTTTCCACCTCCTCGAAGGTCATCAGGCTGGGGGTGTCACCCACCGGCGGGCTCTGGTTGCAGATCAGGTAGGCCACCGGCAGCACTGGTTCGCCGCTGCGGCTGCGGCTGCGGCCCAGGCACTCATCCATCCAGGCACCGCCCCGCTTGCTGCCGGGACGGCTGTAGGGGTCGAGGTAGAACGCCGCCAGGGGATCGCCGCTGGCCCCATCGAGCACCCGGAAGTAGCGCACATCGCCATGCCAGCGGGGCGCCTCGCCACTGGCGGCGGCCACGATGCGGACATCGAACAGCCGCTGACAGAGCGCGAACAACCCCTGCAGCACCTGCTCGAGGGGGAACCAGGGGCGCAGGGCCTCGGCATCGAGGTCGAAGCTCTCCTGCCGCAGCACCTCGGCCCAGAAGCTCAGGTCCCAGGGCTTGAGGTCGTCGGCCTCGTCGGCGTTGTGGCGGCGAGCGCAGTCACGCAACGCCTGCAGCTCGCGCTCGGCCACCGGGAAGGCCGCCGACCGCAGGCCCTCCAGCAATTGCTCCACGTCGGCCACCGATGCGGCCATCTTGCTGGCCAGGCTCACCTCCGCCCAGTTGGCGTAGCCCAGGCGCCGGGCCTGCTCCAGCCGCAGGCTGAGGATCCGCTCGATCAACGGCTGGTTGTCGCCCTCACCGCTGGAGGCGCGAGCCACCTGGGCGCGGTAGACGGTTTCGCGCAGGTCACGGCGGCGGCTGTATTTGAGGAAGGGCACCACCCTGGGCATGTCCAGGCCCATCCGCCAGCCCTGCTCGCCGGCGTCGCGGGCGGCCTGGGCCAGCAGGCTGCGCAGGCTGTCGGGCAGGCCGTCCAGGTCGTCTTCGCTGCGCAGCGTGAGGCTCCAGTCGTTGGTGGCATCCAGCACGTGGTTGCCGAAGGTGCTGGCCAGCTGGGCCAGCTCGGCGGTGGCGGCGTTGAAGGCCTCCTGGGCCGCTCCCTCCAGCCCCACTCCGCGCAGCTGCATGTGGCGCAGCTCGGCCGCCACGATGCGGCGCTGGGTGGGATCGAGGTCCTGGGCGGCCAGCTGGTCCAGGGCGCGGTAGAGGGGCTTGCTCTGGCCGGCGCGGCTGCCGAAGGCCACGACCAGTCCCTGCTGGTTCTCATAGGCCTGGCGCAGCTCGGGGGTGTTGCAGACGCCGTGCAGATGGCTCACCACCCCCCAGCTCCAGCGCAGCCGCTCTTCAAGGTGGTGCAGGGGATCCATCACGTCGGCCCAGCCGATGGCGGGCCGGGGCGCGGGGTGCTCCCCAGCGGCGCCATCCAGGCACTGCTCCAGCTGCCCCTCCAGCCGGCTCAGTTCGTCGTTGAGCTCCGCCAGCAGGGTGGGGATGGCCGACTCCACCTGCTCGGCCGTGATCGCCTCGAAGGGCGGCAACCCCTCACCGGTGAGCAGGGGCGCCTGGTTGGCGTTCGGCACGCTGCTGGGGTTGGCGCTGCCCGGAGTGCTGAGCATGGCGGTGACATCTCTGCCGCCATTCCAGTCCATCAGTGCCGTTGGGCGCCGTTCAGCCCAGGGCGGTGAACCGCCCCATGGCCATGGCCACACCGCTGGTGAGCTGGAGGGAGAGGGCGTTGGTGCTGGCCTCGTAGAAATCGATCGCCACCCGCGGCCAGAAGCCGATCACCAGGGTGGGCACCAGCAGGGTGAGCCCGATCACCAGTTCCCTGGGCTTCATGTCGCCCACCACGGCCAGGGCGGGGATACGGGGACCGAAGAAGACCCGCCGGCAGAGGCTGAGCAGGTAGACGGGGGTGAGCACCAGGCCGATGGCGGCGAGCACGATGGTGATCACCCGGAAGCCGGTGGTGAAGCCCTCGTTGGCGGTGACCCCGAGGAACACGGTGATCTCGCTCACGAACCCGCTCATGCCCGGCAGCGCCAGGGAGGCCAGACAGCTGGCCAGGAAGAAGGCGAAGGTGATCGGCAGGGCCTTGGCCAGGCCGCCCATGTTGGGGATCGAGAGGGTTCCGGTGCGCTCGTAGAACACCCCGGTGACGAAGAACATCGCCGCTGCGATCAGGCCGTGGCTGATCATCTGCAGCATGGCTCCGCTCATGCCCAGGGCATCAATGGCACCGATGCCGAGCAGCACAAAGCCCATGTGGCTCACCGAGCTGCAGGCGATCCGTCGTTTGACGTTGTCCTGGGCGAAGGCGTTGAGGGCGCCGTAGATGATGTTGACGATACCCAGCACGATCAGGGCCGGCGCCAGGATCGTGTGGGCCTCCGGCAGCATCTGCACGTTGAAGCGCATCAGGGCATAGCCGCCCATCTTCAGCAGCACCCCCGCCAGCAACATCGACACCGGCGCGTTGGCCTCGCCGTGGGCGTCGGGCAGCCAGGTGTGCAGCGGGAACATCGGCAGCTTGACGCCGAAGCCCACCAGGAACCCGAGGTAGCAGAGCAGGCCGAAGGTGCCGCCGGGGTTGCGGGTCGCCAGCTCGCTGAGGTTGAAGGTGAAGGGGCCGTTGAAGGCCAGGGCCAGGCCGCTCACCAGAATCAGCAGGGAGGCGGTGGCGGTGTAGAGGATGAATTTTGTGGCCGCGTACTGGCGTTGCTTGCCTCCCCAGATGGCGATCAGCAGGTAGACAGGCACCAGTTCCAGTTCCCAGGCCAGGAAGAAGAGCAGGAAGTCCTGGGAGAGGAACACCAGGCCCTGGGCTGAGGCCTGCACCAGCATCAGGGCGAAATAGAGGCGGGTTTTCTGGTTGATGTTCCAGCTGGCCGCCACCGCCAGCAGGGTGACCAGCCCGGAGAGCACCACCAGGGGTGCCGAGAGGCCATCGGCCGCCAGCGACCACTGCAGCCCCAGCACAGGCACCCAGTCCACCCGCTCGACCAGCTGCAGGTTGCTGAGGGAGCCGTCGAACTGGCGGCTGAAGCAGAGCAGCATCAGCAGCAGATCCACCCCCAGGGTGCCCAGCGCCAGGCCGCGGGGCAGGCGAGGGTCGCTGCCATCGCCGGGCAGCAGGGGCATCAGCAGGGCCACCGATGCCGGCAGCAGCACGATCAGGCTGAGCCAGGGGAAGGCCCCCGTGAGCGCGCTGGTGGCCTCTGAGCCGGCGCCGATGGCCCCCGGATCGAGGCCGCTGGACGCTGCCATCAGAGCCTGGTTGGCGTCCATCCCGTGCGTCGAAATTGGCCCCGACCCTATCAGTTGCTGCACGCTGAGTGAGTAGATTTACCCATCGACACCACCAGGGGTGTGGAGCGCCGCCGGCTCAGACCAGGTCAGGCAAGGGCGACCACTGGCTGCCGCTCTGCTGCACGGCCAGCACCTCGCCGCGGGATTCCACCCCGGCCCGGTGCCAGGCCACCAGCATGTCGCGGCGCACCACGTCAGCCACCTCGGCGCGACAGAGGGCCAGCAAGCTGGGGCCCGCGCCGCTGATCACGCAACCCCAGGCCCCGGCCTGCAGGGCGGCCTCGCGCACCTTGAGGCCGCCGGGGATCAGGCCCCAGCGGTAGGGCTCGTGCAGGCGGTCGTGCATGCCGTCGGTGATCAGCTCACCATTGCCGGTGCGCAGTCCCTGCAGCAGCAGGGTGAGGGCCCCGAGATTGATCACCGCGTCGGCCACCCCGATGGCCTTGGGCATGGCGCGGCGGGCTTCGCTGGTGGTGAGGCGGATGGCGGGAATCGCCACCACCGCCACCACCTCCGGCGACCATTCACAGCGCAGCACCCGCCAGCGGTGGGACGCGGCCCTGGCCGTCATGCACAGGCCACCCACCAGGGAGGGCACGACGTTGTCGGGGTGGCCCTCGATGTCGATGGCCAGCTCCAGCAGCTTCTCCTTGGTCAGGGCCTCACCCACCAGGGCATTGGCCCCCATCAGGCCGGCCACGATCGCGGTGGCGCTGCTGCCCAGCCCCCGGGCCGGTGGCACCGCCAGGCGCACCCGGGCCTCCAGCCCCACCGGCTCCTCGCGGGCCTCCTTCCACACCCGCTGGGCCGCGCGGTACATCAGGTTGTCGGGTCCGCCGCGCAGATGGGCGCCTTCGCGGCCCTCGATGATCAGGTCAAAGCGCTGGCTGCCGCCCTCAACGCAGCGCAGCTCGAAGACGTTGTCGAGCTCCAGCGCCGCCCCCAGGCAGTCGAACCCAGGCCCCAGGTTGGCGGTGGTGGCCGGAACGTGTACGACGACCCCTTGGCCGATCCGGGGGCGCACCATGGCGTGGTCTCTGCTGGAGCCAGTGTCTCAGCCCGCCGAGCCCAGCAGCATCTGCGCCCTGCAGGCGGCGCTGAATTCGCCAATGGAGGGGTCGATCACCGCCGTGATCGGCAACGGCTCCAGCACCGGCCCCAGGCGCCCCTTGTCGAGGAAGGCCCGCCGGAAGATCGGGCTGCGCAGCTCCATCAGCAGCTTGCCTGCGGTGCCGCCGGCCAGCCAGATGCCGCCGCGGCAGAGCCCCGTCAGGGCCAGGTCGCCGGTGACGCTGCCGTAGGCCTCCAACCAGAGGTCGAGGGCCTGGCGGGCCAGGGGGTCACCCAGGGCGGCGGCATTGGTGACCGCCGCCGGCAGGTCACCGTTGCACTGCTGCAGGGGATGCTCGCCATCGCTTCGCCTGTGATGGTGTTCGCTGAGCAGCCAGCGGGCCACATGGCCCAGCCCGGTGCCGCTCACCACCCGCTCCACCGACACCCGCTGGATCTCCAGATCTGCGGCCAGCCACTGCTTGAGCTGCCATTCCGCCTCATTGCGGGGGGCAAATTCGCTGTGGGCCGCCTCACTGGCCACCGCTGTCAGGCCGGCCGGACCCGGCACGCCGAAGGCCACCCCCAGGCCGGTGCCGGCGCCCAGGATCAGCACCGGTTCCCCCTCGCAGCCGCTGCCCTGGCGGATCGAGGCCTGCTGGGCGGCGCCCAGGTGGTGCAGCCCGTAGACCAGCACTGCGAAGTCGTTGACCAGTTCCACGGCGGCGATGCCGGTGGCCGCCCGCAGCTGCCGTTCTTCGAGCTGCCAGGGCAGGTTGGTGAGCCGGGCGCTGCCCTGCTGCACCGGCCCGGCGACGGCGAAACAGGCGGCCGCGGGCAGTTCATCGGGGGCGGCAGTGCCCCTGGCATCCTCCAGGAAGGCCAGCACCATCGGTGCCAGGTCGGGCCATTCGTCGGAGCTGTAGCGCCGCGAGCACAGGGGCTCAATCTGCTCCTCGCCCGCCCGGTAGAGGGACAGCAGGGTCTTGGTTCCGCCGATGTCTCCGGCCAGCAGGATGCTCATGAGCCTGCCGCTGCAGCGTCGTTCAGCTCCAGGCCGGCGGCCCGCTGGCGGTTGGCGTGCTCGCCGGCGCTCAGCAGAGCGGCCACCGGCACGGTGCCCAGATCGCCATCGCGGCGGCTGCGCAGGCTCACGGCCCCCGTTTCGGCTTCGCGGGCGCCGATCACGGCGAGCACGGGGATCTTCATCTGTTCGCCGGTGCGGATCAGCTTGCCGAGGCGATCGCCGCTGCGGTCCACGCGCGAGCGGATCCCCGCCTGCTCAAGCTGGCCGCGAACCTGCTCGGCAAACGGGCGCACCTCGTCGGTCACTGGCAACAGGCGCACCTGCTCCGGTGCCAGCCAGAAGGGGAAATCGCCGGCGTAGTTCTCGGTCATGATCCCGAAAAACCGCTCCAGTGAGCCGAAGATGGCGCGGTGGATCATGATCGGACGCTGTCTGGAGCCGTCGGCGGCCACGTACTCCAGCTCGAAGCGTTCGGGCAGATTGAAATCGAGCTGGATGGTGGAGCACTGCCACATCCGCCCGATCGCATCCTCGATCTTGAGGTCGATCTTGGGGCCGTAGAAGGCACCGCCGCCCTCATCGATTGTGTAGGCCCAGCCCTTGCGCTCCAGGGCCTCGACCAGCCCCTGGGTGGCCAGGTCCCAGACGGCGTCGTCGCCGATCGACTTCTGCGGACGGGTGGAGAGGTTGATCTCGTAGCTGCGGAAGTCGAAGGTCGAGAGGATCTCCTCGGTGAGGTCGAGGATGCGCAGAATCTCGTCGGTGATCTGCTCGGGCAGGCAGAACACGTGGGCATCGTCCTGGGTGAAGCCACGCACGCGCATCAAGCCGTGCATCACCCCGGGCCGCTCGTAGCGGTACACCGTGCCCAGCTCCGCCCAGCGGATCGGCAGCTCGCGGTAGGAGCGCAGCCGGTTGGCGTAGGTGAGCACATGGAAGGGGCAGTTCATCGGCTTGAGCTGGAACTGCCGGTCATCCACCTGCATCGGCCCGAACATGCTCTCCCGGTAGAAGTCGAGGTGGCCCGAGGTCTGCCACAACCCCAGGTCGGCCACGTGGGGGGTGTAGAGGAGCTCGTAGCCGGCGGCGAAGTGGGCCTGGCGCCAGAAGTCCTCGATCAGCAGGCGCATGCGGGCGCCGCGGGGATGCCAGAACACCAGCCCGGCGCCGGCCTCATCCTCGATTGAGAACAGATCCAGATCGGTGCCCAGGCGCCGGTGGTCGCGGCGCAGGGCCTCGGCCCGGCGCCGCCGGTGCTCCTCCAGCTGCTCGGCGGTTTCCCAGGCGGTGCCGTAGATGCGCTGCAGCTGGGCGTTGTTCTCATCGCCGCGCCAGTAGGCCCCGGCCACGCTTTCGAGCTCGAAGGCCTGGGGGTTGAGCTCACCGGTGTGGGCCACGTGGGGGCCGGCGCAGAGGTCCCACCACTCCTGGCCGAGGGTGTAGAGGCTGATGGGCTCGTGGATGCCGGCCAGGATCTCGAGTTTGTAGGGCTCGTTCTGGGACCGGATCTTCGCTTCCGCCTCGGCGCGGCTCACCTCCAGGCGCTCAAGCGGCAGCTTGCGGTTGATGATCCGGATCATCTCCTTGCGGATCGCCTTGAGATCGGCCTCGGTGAAGGGGTCGGGGCTGTCGAAGTCGTAGTAGAAGCCGGTTTCCGTCCAGGGACCAATGGTCACCCGGGCCTTGGGGAAGAGCCGCTGCACCGCCATGGCCATCACGTGGCTCATCGAGTGGCGGATGCGCAGCAGCGTCTCGCTCTCGCTGGTTTTGGGCAGGTGGATGGGGCTTCCGGCCGCGGCTACGGAGCTGGACGTGGTCGCGGACGCGGGCACGGGCAAGCGGCGCTGGGGCGGAGGCCGATCCTACGCAGCGCTTCTAGGCTCGGTGGATGAGCGCCCAACCGTCCTCCCGGGAGCCCGAAGCGGCGTTGCTGGACCACCTGCTGGGGTCCCTCCTCAGTGACTTCCGCTTCTGGTTCGAGCGCGGCGACCTGCTGCTCGACCTCTGTCCCGAGGAGGTGATGGCGGCTGCCGAGCGCGACGCCCTGCGGAGCGAATTGCGCCAGGCGAGCCGCGAACTGATCGCCGCCACCAGCCTGCGCAGGGCCGCTCCGGCTCCGGTGGCCCTGGCCCTGGAGGCGCTGGTGCCCTGGCACCAACTGCTGATGCGGGTATGGTCACTTTCGGCCCATCTGCGCCGCAGCGGCGTCGCCCTGCCCCGGCTCAGCTGGCCGGAACCGCCGGCGTTTCCAGGGTTCTGAAGCGATGACGCAGTCTCCGGTCCGCGGTGGCGAGCAGCGCACCCTTGGCCTCTCCTACGTGCTCTGGTGTTTGGGCCTGCTGGGGGTCTGCGGGCTGCAGCGCTTCTACAACCGCAAGCCCTACAGCGGCACCCTCTACCTGCTCACCCTCGGCCTGTGCGGCCTCGGCCAGCTGCTGGACCTGTGGCTGATGCCGGAGATGGTGGAGCAGGCCAATGCCTTGCCGCTGCTGCGCTCAGCACCGCTCTCGCTGGAGCGCCAGTTGCTGGAGCTGGCGCGCCACAGCGGTGAGACCGGCTTCACCCTCAACGACGCGCTGCTGGCCCTTGAACGCGGCAGTGGCGTGGGCAGCGAAGCGGTGCGCGCGGAGATCCAGCATCTTCTGGAGGTGCACCTGCTGGATGTGGGCAACGACAGCCGGGGCCGGGTGGTGTATCGGGAGCCCTGAGCGGCTCAGCCGGCGCCCTGGTGCCGTTCCAGGGCGGAGCGGTAGAAGGCCACCAGGGCCTGGCGGCTCTTGGCCGGCTGGCCGTAGTAGCTGCCTCCGTGGTGGGCCGGCAGGGAGGCCCATTCCGGCGCCAGACGCGCCATCACGTCGGCGGTCAGGCCGGCCCGGTCGAACAGCTGCAGAGCACCGCGGCGCTCCACCAGGTGCAGGGCGGCCTGGTCCTGGTTGTGGGGTTCGAAGCTGTTGAGATCGAGCTGGCGGGCCACGGCCTTCCAGGTGGCGGGGAGAAACTGGTAGGCGCCGGCAGCGGCACTGGTGTAGCGACGCTGCACGCTGATCTCGGGATGGCGCTCCAGCCCCTCGAAGAGACCACCGCCGTAGAGCACGCGGTAGCCCTCAGCGCTGCCACCTTTCCAGGTGCCCTCGGCGTAGCGCAGGGTGTCCAGCAGGGCGCGGCGCTCCGGGGTGAGGGCGTAGGGGGCGGGATCCGCCTCCCGCACGGCCACAGCGGGGCTGGGCTGGGGCAGCTCCGGCAGCGGCCTGAGGCTGGAGACCGCGGTGGCAGGTCTGGGGATCGGCAGCACGGTGGCCATGGCAATAGCGACGACCGTGGAGGCGAACAGGCGAGGGCGAGTCAGGGGCGATGGAATCGGGCTGCATGACCTTGCTGGTCCGAGGTGCCCCTCAGCTACAGCACTGGCCCTGGGGTTGACAAAAGCAGGCCAGTGTGCAGTTAGAGGCGAGTAACGAAATGCGTCGCAGCTGCGACGGCTGTTGCCATCTGGCGGCAGAGCCACTGTGGGCAGCACTGATCAGCGCAGCTGATCAGTGCTGCGGGTTCCGTTCAGGGCGCCTGGGGTGGGTGGCGCTTGACCGGCGGCAGGAATCCGAGCGCATCGCGCACCCGCTGCAGCGTGGCGGTGGCCACGGCCAGGGCCCTTTCGCGCCCGTCCGCCAGCACCCCCTCCAGGGTGGCCGGGTCGGCGCGCAGGTCGCGGTAGCGCTCCTGAATGGGCCGGAGCGCCTCCACGGCGGCCTCGGCGAGCCGGGGCTTGAAGCCACCCCACCCCATCGCCGCGCATTCCGCCGCCACGGCCGCGCGGCTCTGGCCCGAGAGCAGGGCGTAGAGGCCCAGCAGGTTGTCAGCTTCGGGTCGCTCGGGATTGCCGAACTCCAGTCCCATGGTGGCGTCGGTGCGGGCGCGCTGGATCTTGCGGCTGATCAGCTCCGGCGGGTCGAGCAGGGCGATGCGTGACCCTTGGTTGGGATCGCTCTTGCTCATCTTGCTGCTGCCGTCGCTGAGACTCATCACCCGGGCTCCTTCGGCCAGGATCATCGGCTCGGGCACCTTCAGCACCGGCTGCGCTTCGCCGTCGGCGGCCGGGGCTGGGAAGCGGGCATTGATGCGCTGCTGGGCGATGTCGCGGGCCAGCTCCAGATGCTGTTTCTGGTCCTCCCCCACCGGCACCCGGTCGGCGTCATAGAGAAGGATGTCGGCGGCCATCAGCACCGGGTAATCCAGCAGCCCCGCCGACACCTGGTCGCCCTGCCTGAGCGCCTTCTCCTTGAACTGGATCATGCGCTCCAGCCAGTTCAGGGGGGTGACGCAGTTGAGCAGCCAGCACAGCTCGCTGTGGGCCGGCACCTGGCTCTGCACGAACACCGTCGAGAGGGCCGGATCGATGCCGCAGGCCAGGTAGAGGCCAGCGGTGGTGAGGGTGTCCTCGGCCAGGCGCGCCGGATCGTGGGGCACCGTAATGGCGTGCAGATCGACCACACAGAAAAAGGTGTCGTGGTCCTGCTGGAGCTCAACCCAGTTGCGGATGGCGCCCAGCCAGTTGCCCAGATGCAGGGCGCCGGTGGGCTGGACGCCGGAGAGGACCCGGGGCCTGGTCATGGCGATCAGCCTGCGCCGGGGGTCTCGGTGGAATCCGCCGGGATCTCTGCGCCTGGAGCCTCGGCGGAGCCATCGGCATCAGCGGCGGGCCTGGGATCGACGGTGGCGTCTGGGGCGGCGTCGACCGCGGGCTCCAGGGCGGCTTCCGGCTCCGGGGCCGCCTCGGGTTCAGGTGCCGCGACCGGGGCCGGGCGGGCCGGCCGGGCGAAGGGGTCAACCCGAGGGGCACGGTCCTGGCGACCGCCCCTGCCGACCTGGCGACCGCCGCCCTCGCCGCCCCGTCCGCCATCTCTGCCTCCAGCTCTTCCTCCGTCTCTGCCGCCCTCACGCTCCCCATCCCGGCCGCCGCCACTGGGCGCGGGCTGATTTTGCTGCTGGGCCACCAGCGCGTCGAGCTGGCCGTCCTCCAGCATCTGGGCGATGGTGCGCACCGAGAAGCCCAGTACGGCCACGGTGGAGCGCAGCCGGAAGGCTTCCTGGACGCTGCGGGCGGCACGCATCTCGTTGTCGCTCAGGCGGATCCGAAAGCCGCCTCCCTCGCGGTTGCCGGCGTTGCGCCCGGCCTGGGGCGCTGGCGTGTTGGAGTCGTCAACCATGGCGGCAACCGCTGGATCAGGCGCAAGTGTGCCGCATCGTCACATGCTGGCTGGGAAGCCAGTGCAGCCTGTGCTGCCCCTGCTCCTGCGGTCGCCTCAGCACCAGCAGCGGCAGGCGTCGGCCGCCACTGGCGGCCAGCCCGCTGCGGTAGTCGTGCAGCAACTGGAGATAGTCGGCGAAGGTCCAGCCGCAGGAGCGCTGCTCCTGCTGCTGCCAGTGCAGGCGCTGGGCCCGCTGGCAGGCCGGGGCCCCGAAGTCCTGCCAGCACACCAGCTGGGCCGACCAGGGATCGCTGCCCTCTTGCACGAGCTGGCGCCAGCGCATCAGCTCGGGGGCCTCGGCGCTGGTGTCCGCCGGCACGGCGACGGCCAGGTTGGCCACCGTCACGGCCCGCAACTGCAGCCAGCTGCGCTCCATCAGCACCACCGGCAGGCCGCCATGCCAGCCCGGCGCCGCCTCCAGCTCCGCCAACCAGCCCTGCAAATGGCAGGTCTGGGCGGCCGTGAGAGCGGACAGCAGGTCGGAAGTGGGACCGCTCAGAGCGGGCTCAGCCATGGCTGGGACAGATCGAGGGTGGGCTGTCGGGCGCGGCGCTCCCGACGGCAAGGTTATGGGGTTTTGTCTGGGCTGGCCTGCTCCCCTGGCCCGGGGTCTGGGTCGCCCCCGCGGGCCATGGCCGCCCTCCTGAGCTAAACAAGCTCAGTGCACACCACCGCGTTGACCTCCCCGCCGTCACCGCCCGTTCCGGCGCCCGCAGCCCCTGCCCGCGGCCGTGGGGCCGCAGTCGGCCTGGCGTCGTCCCTGGCGGGTGTGGCCTGGCGCCGGCTCTGGCCCCTGGCGGCTGCCACGGCGGCCGGAGGCCTCGCCCTCGATGGTCTGGGGCGTCTGGCCGGTGGGCCGTTGCTCTCGACAGCGGTCGCCGCCGCCGGCCTCGGTGTCCTCTGGTGGTTGAGGCCCACTGGCCAGCGCGTCAGCGGGCCCGCACCGGCCGACGTGAATGGCTGGCTGCGGCGTCTCGAGGCCCTGGAGCCCCAGTTCCTGCGCCTGGATCCCGCCCTGGCCGCCGCCGCGGCCAGTCCGCCGCTGGCAGGCCAGCGGCGGCAACTGGAGCTGGCCAGCCTGCGCGGCCAGCTGGAGCGCCCGGGCCTGCATCTGGCCCTGGTGGGTCGCCCACCTGCCGATCAGGTCTGGCGCGGGCGGCTGGCGGCGGCCCTGCAGGGCCCCCAGTCGCTCACGCTGCACTGGGCCCGGCCGCTGCCGGCGGCGAGCGAGACCTGGCACTGGCCCGAGCCCTTCGCCAGCTGCGACCTGCTGGTGTATTGCCTCTCGACACCACTGATGGCGGCCGATCTGCGCTGGCTGGAGGCCCTGCCCCCCGGCCAGCCGCTGTGGCTGTTGCTCAACGCCAGCGCTGACGCCCTGGGTGAACGCCCCGGCGCTGAGCTGCTCAGCCAGCTCAATCTCGAGCCGGCGCCGCCGCTGCTGCACTGGACCCACCCCGACGACCTGGCCGCTGCCCTGCAGCCCCTGGCGCGGCAGTGCCTGGCTGAGGCACCGCGCCTGCGCCGTCAGCGCCAGATCCGCTGCCTCGAGGCCCTGCACGGCCGCTGGCAGGGAGAACTGGAGCACCTGCGCCGCGGCCACTTTCAGGCCCTGCAGCAGCGCACCCAGTGGCTGGTGGCCGCAGGTGTGGTGGCGGCGCCACTGCCCAGCCTGGATCTGCTGGTGCTGGCGGTGGCCAATGGCCTGATGGTCAGGGAGATGGCCCAGCTCTGGGACTGCCCCTGGAACGGGGAGCAGCTACGCGCCATGGCCATGGAGCTGGCCCGGGCCTCCCTGAGCCTGGGGGTCGTGGAGTGGAGCACCCAGGCCCTGGCCGGAGCGGTGAAATGGCATGGGGCCACCTGGCTGTTGGGCAGCGCCGTGCAGGCGCTGAGCGCGGCCTACCTCACCCGGGTGGTGGGGCGGGCGATGGCCGACACCCTGGCGCGCTCGGTGGGGGTGCAGGAACCGGATCTGGAGCGCCTGCGCCGTGAGGCGCCGCTGCTGGTGGCCCGGGCGGCCGAACGGGAAAGGATCGACTGGCCGGTCTTCCTGCGCCAGGGCCGGCAGTGGCTGGCGCAACAGGCGGCGCTACCCCCAGCCAGACACCACGGCCCGGGCAACACTGCGCAACAGCCAGCGTGAAGAACTCCTAAGGGTCTGAACGTTTTTTTGCGGCTGCTGAACAAGCGGCCCATTGCCCGTAGCGTTTTCATACATCAGCCCATGGGTGCATTGGTGCCCCTCCCGTCAGCTCAACGACCTGGTGTCACAAGTTGTCCCTGGCGTCGCCTGGCTGGCTGGTGTCCCCCGTTCTCATTTTTTCTTCTCCTCTCTGACCATTCGTTCCTGAGGATTTCTCCATGACGACTGCTCTGCGCAGCGGCCGCTCCGGAAGCTGGGAAAGCTTCTGCCAGTGGATCACCTCCACCAACAACCGCATCTATGTGGGTTGGTTTGGTGTGCTGATGATCCCCTGCCTGCTGGCGGCCACCATCTGCTTCATCGTGGCCTTCATCGCCGCTCCCCCCGTCGACATCGACGGCATCCGTGAGCCCGTTGCCGGCTCCTTCCTCTACGGCAACAACATCATCTCCGGTGCTGTTGTGCCCTCCAGCAACGCCATCGGCCTGCACTTCTATCCCATCTGGGAAGCCGCTTCCCTCGATGAGTGGCTCTACAACGGTGGCCCCTACCAGCTGGTGGTGTTCCACTTCCTGATCGGCATCTCCTCCTACATGGGCCGGCAGTGGGAACTCTCCTACCGCCTCGGCATGCGCCCCTGGATCTGCGTCGCCTACAGCGCGCCGCTGTCCGCCGCCTTCGCCGTATTCCTGGTGTATCCCTTCGGTCAGGGCTCCTTCTCCGACGGCATGCCCCTCGGCATCAGCGGCACCTTCAACTTCATGCTGGTGTTCCAGGCTGAGCACAACATCCTGATGCACCCCTTCCACATGCTCGGGGTGGCCGGTGTGTTCGGCGGCTCCCTGTTCTCGGCCATGCACGGCTCGCTGGTGACCAGCAGCCTGGTGCGTGAGACCACCGAAACCGAAAGCCAGAACTACGGCTACAAGTTTGGTCAGGAGGAAGAGACTTACAACATCGTTGCGGCCCACGGCTACTTCGGTCGTCTGATCTTCCAGTACGCCTCCTTCAACAACAGCCGCAGCCTGCACTTCTTCCTGGCCGCCTGGCCGGTGGTGGGCATCTGGTTCACCAGCCTGGGCATCAGCACGATGGCCTTCAACCTCAACGGCTTCAACTTCAACCAGTCGATTCTGGATGCCCAGGGCAAGGTGGTGCCCACCTGGGCTGATGTGATCAACCGCGCCAACCTGGGCATGGAAGTGATGCACGAGCGCAACGCCCACAACTTCCCCCTCGACCTGGCGACGGCCGAGTCGACCCCTGTGGCGCTGATCGCCCCAGCCATCGGTTGACCATCCGGACTGAATCCAGCCATCTGGCCCCCTCGATGCAGGGGGCTTTTTGTTGCCCGGCTGGCACGAGCCCGCCGCTGCGGGCATCAGACTGACTGCGTCGCAGCGAGCCCGCCGGCTGGCGGCGCCTGTTGCGCCCTTTCGCCGCTGTGCCGCCTCCCTCCTTGCCCGCCGCTTCCGCCGACCTGCCTCAGCCGGCCCGCCAGCACTGGTCCTGGTGGCCCCTGCTCCCCCTCTACCCCTATGGCCGCCGTCGCACCCTGGTGCGGGAGCTGATCCCCAACCAGCTGTGGAGTTTCGAGCAGCTGCAGGGACTGTTCTATGTGGCCGTACCGATCCGCATGACGGTGGTGCGCCTGCGTCAGGGGTTGATGCTCTATGCGCCCCTGCCCCCCACCGCCGAACTGCTGGCGGCCCTGCGCCAGCTGGAAGCCACCTACGGCCCGGTGCGCAGCATCGTGCTGCCCACCGCGTCCGGGCTGGAGCACAAGCTGCCGGCTCCGGCCCTGGCCAGGGCCTGTCCCCAGGCGGAGCTCTGGGTGACCCCCCGCCAGTGGAGCTTCCCCCTGCGGCTGCCGCAGCGCTGGCTGGGTTTTCCCGCCGGCCGCACGCGCGTGTTGTTTGAGCAGGGTCTGCCCCATCCCGATGAGCTGCTGTGGCGGGCCCTGGGTCCTTTGGACCTTGGCCTGGGCACGTTCATGGAGGTGGCCTGCCTGCACCGCGCCAGCGGCTGCCTGCTGGTCACCGACGCTCTGGTGGCCATCGGCGCCGATCCACCGGCCCTTTTCAACGGCGATCCCACCCCCCTGCTGTTCCATGCCCGCGACCGTGGCGACCAGCCCCTGGAGGACACTCCGGAGCAGCGCCGGCGGGGCTGGCGGCGGCTGGTGCTGTTTGCCTCCTACCTGCGCCCCGCTCCCCTCTCGGTGGCGGGTTGGGGGGAACTATTGCGCCAGGCCTTCGCCCCGGGCCTGCGCCGTCCCCGCAGCCACTTCGGCCTCTACCCGTTTCGCTGGCACCAGAACTGGGAGCAGGCGTTCCAGGAGCTGGTGCCCGACGATGGTCCCCGGATACAGGTGGCGCCGGTGCTGGAGCGGCTGGTGTTCCCACGCTGCCGCTCGGCCCTGGTGAGCTGGGTCCGCACGCTGGCGGAGCTGGGCGAGACCCGCTGGTTGGTGCCGGCCCACTACGAGGCCCCCGTGGCCTGCAGCCCGGAGCGGCTGGCCCAGCTTGCCGACGACCTGGAGGCTCGCCCATGGGCCTGCGATGACGGCAGCTGGGCCACCCTGGCCCGCATTGATCGCACCCTGCTGAAGCTGGGGCTGGTGCCCGCAGAGCCTGGATCCTGAGGGCTGATCGCCTCGCTCAGAGCCGCAGGGGGCCAGGGTCGGCGTCCAGCTCGTCGCCATCACCGTTGCCCAGCAGGCTGGCCTCCAGTTCCATGCGCTGCTCCATCTGGCGCAGGAAGTAGCCCGTCATCATGGCCGAGGCCAGCAGGCCCGCCAGGTTGTCGCGGCTGGTCTGCACCTTCACCTCGAAGTGCTCACCGGGAAGCATCCCCAGCAGCCCCTGCACGTTGTGGCGAATGATGTCCTGAATCTCTCCGCTGGCGGAGCGGGCCACCCGCTGCAGCACATCCGGCGATTGGTCCTGGAGGTACTGGATCAGCGCATTGCTGCTGATCGCTTCGTTGTCGCTCGTCAGGAACTCAGGGTTGAACATCCTGCCTGTGCGCTGCGTCACGCCCGACCTTAGTGCAGGGTCCCCGTGGGCTCCGGCGGGTTGCTGATCGGGCCGAATCTGGCCAGGGGCCAGTAGCGCCAGATGGCGGTGCCGATCAGTTGCTCCTCGCTCAGCGGACCCCAGAGATGGGAATCGAGGCTGGCGTTGCGGTTGTCACCCAGCACCAGCAGGTGTCCGGCGGGGACGGTCAGCGGCCCGAGGGTGTAATCAATCGGCTCTGGGTTCCAGTCGCCCGGCAGCGGCTCTCCATTGCGCCAGAGCTGGCCGCCGCGCACCTCAATGCTGTCACCGGCCCGACCCACCACCCGTTTGATCAAGGCGCTGGCGGGGTCGTAGCCAGCTTCCTGCAGCACCGCTGGCGGATGAAACACCACCACGCTGCCCAGGGGCGGGTGCCGGTGCAGACGCGCCCGCACTTTCTCCACCAGCACCCGATCCTGCAGTTGCAGGGCGGGCAGCATCGATCCCGAGGGGATCCAGCGAGGTTCGATCACCGCCCAGCGCAGCAGCAGGGCCACGGCCACCCAGGCCAGCAGCGGCAGCAGTTGGCGCCGCAACGCCGCCCAACCCCCGGGGGCTGGGGGGCGTTGGCGAAGGCTGGTCAGTCGCCGGTGCGCCCAAGCCGAACGGGAAGATGGTCACTCCATCCTGCAGCGCTGCCCCGCCCGTGGTGCAGGGCAGCGCTGCGTCCGCCGCCCGATGGCCCCAGAACTGGACGACAAACCAGGCCGCCAGCCGCTGGCCAGCGCCAACCTGCAGGCGGCGCTGCTCCTGCTCCAGGCCCTGGTGCAGGCAGGTCTGCGCCATCTGGTGCTGGCTCCCGGCAGCCGCTCCGGGCCGCTGGCGGTGGCGGCGGGCCTGCTGGAGCAAACCGGCGCGGTGGTGCTCTACACGGCCATCGACGAGCGCTCGGCGGCCTTCTTCGGCCTCGGTCTGGGGCGGGCCAGTGGCCGGGCTGCGGCCGTGATCACGACCTCCGGCACGGCGGTGGCCAACCTGCTGCCGGCCGCGGTGGAGGCCGACTTCGGCACGATTCCCCTGCTGCTGCTCACCGCCGACCGGCCGGCCCGCCTCAAGGGTTGCGGGGCCAACCAGACGGTGAACCAGGAGCGCTTCCTGCTCGCCAGTGTGCGCTGGCTGGGGGAGGGGGACCCTGCCGGCCTGGCGGCGATGGCCCCCGCGTCGCTTCGGCTTCTGGCCCAACGGGCGCTGGCGCTCACGGCCGGCGGTAGCGGCTCCGCCGCCGGCGCCGTGCACCTCAACCTGCCCTTTGACGAGCCCCTCCATGCCAGCGCTACGGCCCTGGAGGCCCTGGCGGGGGAGGTGTTGGTGGCTGGCGTCACGGGCGCTGCACCCCCATCCCCGCCGCCGCCGCCGGCGATCGGGCTCGGTGGGCTCGACCCGGGCCGGCCCGGCCTGGTGGTGGCCGGGCCCTGGCGCGGCACCCCCCAGGCCTGGCCGGGGTTTCTGGCTGCCCTGCGCAACTGGCAGCAGCGCAGCGGCTGGCCGCTGCTGGCCGATGGCCTCAGTGGCCTGCGTGGCTGTCCCGGCCTGGCGCTGGTGGCGGGCTACGACCTGATCCCCTCGCCGCCGCCGGACCTGCTGGCCGGCCAGGTGCTGCGCCTGGGTCCGCTGCCGGCCAGCCGCCCCCTGCAGCAGTTGCTGCAGCGCTGCGGCGGCCGCCAGCTGCTGATCAGCGAAGGCGACCCCCGGCCCCTCGACCCCCTGGGCTGCTGCCCCCGCCAGTGGGGGGCGGGGCTGGAGGCCTGGATGGCCCAGTTGCCGCCGGCGCCGGCGCAGCGGCCAGCGGTGGCCAACCGGCACCATGCCGGCGCCTGGCTGGAGGTTGACCGGCGCCTGCAGACCTGGCTCGACGGGGAGCTGGGCGGTGGGGACCCGGCCAGCTCCGGGTGGAGTGAGCCGTCCCTGGCCCGCCTCCTGGCCCGTCTGTTGCCGGCTGGC
Source organism: uncultured cyanobacterium (assembly GCA_963765575.1). Lineage (GTDB taxonomy): Bacteria > Cyanobacteriota > Cyanobacteriia > PCC-6307 > Cyanobiaceae > NIES-981. Next base: position 185,234 of record CAVXWZ010000008.1, read on the forward strand.
CTGCCGCTGGTGCTTGCCAACAGCTCGCCGGTGCGCGATTGGGAGAGCTTCAGCCCGGCGGCCGGACCCTGGCGGCCCATCCATGCCTTCCGCGGCGCGTCGGGCATCGATGGCACCCTGTCCCTGGCCTGCGGGGTGGCCGAGGTGGCCGGCGCCGCCGCGCTGCTCAGCGGTGATCTGGCCCTGCTCCACGACAGCAACGGCTGGCTCTGGCACCGTCAGCTGCGCGGCCGGCTCACGGTGGTGCTGATCGACAACGGCGGCGGCGGCATCTTCGAGCAGCTGCCCATCCGGCACCAGCCCGCCGCAGCCCAGCCCGCAGGAGCCCAGCCCAGCCTGGAGCCCTCGACTTCGAGCGCCTGTTCGCCATGCCCCAGGCGGTCGATCCCCTGGCCCTGGCGGCGGCCCACGGCGTGCCCGGCCGGGCCCCGGCCACCCTGGCCGCCCTGCAGCGCGATCTGGCCTGGGCGCAGCAGCAGCCCCTGGCCCTGCTGCTGCTGTGCAGCGATCGGCGCCAGGACGCGGAGCGCCGCCGCCAGCTGCGCAGAATGGCCCCTGCCTTCGCCCCCCCGCCATGACCGCGGCCCCCTCGGCCTGGCAACCGGTGCGCTGGCAGCAGGTCGGCGCCTATGAGGACATCCGCTGCGAGCGCAGTGACGAGGGCATCGCCCGCATCACCATCGATCGCCCCCACAAGCGCAACGCCTTCCGGCCCCGCACGGTGCAGGAGCTCTGTGATGCCTTCTCGCGGGTGCGCGATGACCCCCGTCTCGGCGTGGTGCTGTTCACCGGAGCGGGCCCGGCGGCGGACGGCGGCTGGGCGTTCTGTGCGGGCGGAGACCAGAGCGTGCGCGGTGAGGGGGGCTATGTGGATGAGCAGGGCCTGCCGCGCCTCAACGTGCTCGACCTGCAGCGCCTGATCCGCAGCCTGCCCAAGGTGGTGATCGCCCTGGTGGCCGGCTACGCCATCGGCGGCGGCCAGGTGCTGCACCTGCTCTGCGACCTCTCGATCGCCGCCGATAACGCCCGCTTCGGCCAGACCGGTCCGCGGGTGGGCAGCTTCGACGGCGGCTTCGGGGCGGGCTATCTGGCCCGGGTGGTGGGCCAGCGCAAGGCGCGCGAAATCTGGTTCCTGTGCCGCCAGTACGGGGCGGCCGAGGCCCTGGAGATGGGGCTGGTGAACGCGGTGGTGCCGCTGGAGGACCTGCAGCGCGAGGGGGTGTGTTGGGCCCGGGAGGTGCTGCAGCACAGCCCCACGGCCATCCGTTGCCTCAAGGCGGCCTTCAACGCTGAAACCGACGGCCTGGCCGGAATCCAGGAGCTGGCCGGTCAGGCCACCCACCTCTTCTACCGGACCGAGGAGGGGCAGGAGGGCCGCAATGCCTTCCTGGAGAAGCGTCCTCCCGATTTTTCCGGCTCGCCCTGGTTACCTTGATCCCACCTGGGTCTGGAGCGACGACCACCGCCGTGCCCTCCCTGTGCCCGCCGTGCCGGCGTCCAGGCCGCTTGCCGGTTCTGTTGGCCGTGCTGTTCTGGGCCGCTCCCGCCGCCGCCGGCAGCGCTGTGGGAGCGGCCCCTCCCACCGGCCTGGCGGTGCCTGCGGGCACCGCCGCCGTGCTGCCCCGGCCCGCCCGCCGGGAGCTGGTGCTGCAGCTCGGTGCCCGCCGGCTGCTGGTGCTCGAGGCCGGCCGCGAGTTGCGGCGCTTTCCGGTCGCCGTGGGTCGCCCGGGCTGGGAGACGCCGGTGGGGCAGTTCCAGGTGATGGAGTTGGTGGCCGATCCGATCTGGGAGCATCCCGCCACGGGGGTGCACGTGCCCCCCGGACCCCAGAATCCCCTCGGCAGCCGCTGGATCGGCTTCCACCGCGACTGCCGTGGCCGTCGTGGCTTCAACGGTGTGGAGGTGCTCACGGTGGAGGGCTGCGTGAGTGCGGGTTTCCACGGCACGCCCCAGCGCGACAGCGTCGGCCGGGCCGTCTCCCACGGCTGCGTGCGCCTGTTCGACGAGCACGTGCGCGAGCTGTTCGAGCTGGTGCAGTTGGGCACCCCGGTGACGGTCCAGCCCTGATCGCCACGCTCTCGATGGGCGGCGCGGCCCAGGCGGGGAAGCGGCCGCAGACCACCCCTACAGTTGCGCCCAGCAGAGGCTGTGCCGGAATGCGGATCCTGTTTGCCGCTGCCGAGTGTGCCCCCCTGGTCAAGGTGGGTGGGATGGGTGATGTGGTGGGCTCGCTGCCGCCGGCCCTGGCCCGTTTCGGCCATGACGTGCGCACGATCATTCCGGGCTACGGCCGGCTCTGGTCGCTGCTGGAGATCCCCTCCGAACCGGTGTGGCGGGGTCACACCATGGGCAACGACTTCGCCGTGTTCAAGACCAGCCACCCGGGCAGTGGTCTGCCCCTCTATCTGGTGGGCCATCCGGTGTTCGACGCCCAGCGCATCTACGGCGGCGAGGACGAGGACTGGCGGTTCACCTTCTTCGCCAGCGCCACCGCGGAGTTCTGCTGGCACCACTGGAAACCCCAGGTGCTGCACTGCCATGACTGGCACACCGGCATGTTGCCCGTGTGGATGCACCAGGACCCGGAGGTGAGCACCGTGTTCACCATCCACAACCTGCGCTACCAGGGCCCCTGGCGCTGGAAGCTCGACGGCATGGCCTGGTGCCCCTGGTACATGCAGGGCGACCACACCATGGCGGCCGCCCTGCTCTATGCCGACCGCATCAGCGCCGTGTCGCCCACCTACGCCGAGGAGATCCGCACCGCCGAGTACGGGGAGCATCTCGAGGGGCTGCTCAACTTCGTCAGCGGCCGGCTGCGCGGCATCCTCAACGGCATCGACACCGAGGCCTGGGATCCGGCCACCGACACCACCCTGCCGGCCCGGTTCAGTGCCGATGATCTGGCGCCCCGGGAGATCAACAAACGGGTGCTGCAGGAGCGTTTTGGCCTCACGGTGAACCCCCGCAGCTACCTGCTGGGGGTCGTGAGCCGGCTGGTGGACCAGAAGGGTGTGGATCTGCTGCTGCAGGTGACCGATCGGGTGCTGGCCTACACCGACAGCCAGATCGTGGTGCTGGGCACAGGCGATCGGGCCTACGAGACGGGGCTGTGGCAGCTGGCGGCCCGCCATCCCGGCCGCTTCGCCGTGTTCCTCACCTACGACGACGCCCTCTCGCGGCTGATCTATGGGGGCAGTGACGCCTTCCTGATGCCGAGCCAGTTCGAACCCTGCGGCATCAGCCAGATGCTGGCCATGCGCTATGGCTCGATCCCGGTGGTGCGCCGGGTGGGGGGCCTGGTGGACACCGTGCCCCCTAACGATCCCGGCGCCGAGGGCGGCCGGGGCAGCGGCACCGGCTACGGCTTTGACCGCTATGAGCCGATCGACTTCTACACCGCGATCGTGCGCTCGTGGGAGGCCTACCGCAATCCCAGCGCCTGGGCCCAGCTGCAGGGCCGCGCCATGGCGATGGACTTCAGCTGGGATCGCTCCGCCATCGCCTACGAGGCCCTCTACCGGGAGGTCTGCGGCGTCAAGGAACCGACTCCCGAGGCGGCTGCGGTGGAACAGTTCTCCCAGGGCCAGGACGCCGACCCCAGCCGCCGGGGCCTGGTCTCCCTGCTCAAGCGCCGTTAGGTCGGGGTGGACGGGCAGGATCGGCCGGCCTCAGCACCGGGCCGGGATCTGCCCGCCCCCTATGAAGACCCCTGGATGCTGCTGGGCCGCGACCTGCGCGCCCTGGTCGCCACGGGCCGCCTGGGACTCCGGCAGCTGGCGCGGCGCAACCGCCAGGGGGATCTGGCCGTACCGGGCTTCTGGCCCGGCGACCTCAGGCCCTGGTTCTGGCCCCTGGCCCTCGCGCTGGCGCTGCTACTGGCGGTGGTGCTGATCACTGGGCTGCCGGGGCTTGTGCCGGAACGGGCCTCCCTGCCCACCCCCCTGGCGCCCCCGTCAGCTTCCTCCCCTGCAGCGGCGGCCGGCCCTGGCCGCGAGGCAGCGGAGCAGGCCGGGGGGGCCTCTGAGGCGACGGGCGCCTTCCAACAGCCGGCACCGCCGCCACCGCTGTGCCGGTGGTACCGGTGGTGCCACCGCCGCCGGATCCCCTGCTGGCGCTGCTCAAGTCCGCCGACCCCAGGGGGCTGGTTCAGGCGCTGGAGGCCGTCCCCGCCCGCAGCTGCCTGGAGCTGCGGCTGGCGGCGGCGTTCACGGCCCTCGCCCCCGAGACACAGCAGCAGCAGGCCGAGAGCTGGCGCGGCCGGGCCCAGGAGCTGGGCTACGAGCGCCTGGAGCTGGTGGATGGCGCCGGCCGGCTGCTGGGGCGAACCGCCCGGGTGGGCTCAGGCATGATCCTGCTCTCGCCGCCGGCCGCCACTGCCGATGCCCCTCGATCTCCAGCAGGTTCAGCAGCTCTTCGGTGAGCCGCTCACCCCCTCGGCGCTGTGGCGCTCCCCCTCGGCCCTCTTCGTCAGCACCGACAGCCGGGGCCTGAGGCCCGACGGGCTGTTCGTGCCGCTGGTGGGGGAACGCTTCGATGGCCACCGCTTTCTGGATCAGGCCCTGGCCGCCGGCAGCAGCGCCCTGGTGGTGCAGCGTGACCGGATCGAGGCCACGGCCCTGCAGGCGCTGACGGCGGCGGCGGCGGGCTGTGGTGCCGCCCTGTGGCTGGTGGATGACACGCTCCAGGCCTACCAGGATCTGGCTCGCCTGTGGCGGCAGGGCCTCCAGGCCAAGGTGGTGGCCGTGACCGGCTCGGCCGGCAAGACCAGCACCCGTGAGCTGATCCGCGCCGCGTTGGCGCCGCTGGGTGCGGTGCTGGCCTCCACTGGCAACGACAACAACGATGTCGGTGTGCCGCTCACCCTGTTGCGGGCCGACGCCGAACACAGCGCCGTGGTGGTGGAGATGGGCATGCGCGGCCTCGGTGAGATCGAGCGGCTCAGTGCCTGTGCCCGTCCCGATGTGGCTGTGATCACCAACATCGGCACCGCCCACATCGGCCGCCTGGGCAGCCGCGAGGCCATCGCCACGGCCAAGTGCGAGATCGTCAGCGGCCTCGACGCGGCCGGGGTGGTGGTGATCCCGGCTGGAGATCCCCTGCTTGACGCCAGCCTGGCCAGGGCGTGGAGCGGGCGGGTGGTGCGGGTGGCCCTCGCCGGTGATCCCGGTGAGGGCCAGGCCCAGCGGGTCGGCCAGCTCGATGAAGACAGCGGCTGGCTGGAGTGTGCCGGCAGGCGCCTGCCGCTGCCGCTGGCGGGGCGCCATCAGGCCCGCAACCTGATGCTGGCGCTGGCGGTGGCCGAGGAGCTGGGGCTGCCTGCCGACCGCTGGCAGCCCCTGCTGGTGGAGTTGCCGGGCGGCCGCAGCCGCCGCCACGAGCTCGCTGGGCTGACGCTCCTCGATGAGACCTACAACGCCTCCCCGGAGGCAACGCTGGCTGCCCTGGAGCTGCTGGCGAGCCAGCCGGGCGGGCGCCGCTACGCCGTGCTGGGCACGATGCTGGAGCTCGGTGAGCGCAGTCTGGAGCTGCACCGCCAGGTGGCTGAGCGGGCTGTGCAACTCGGACTTGATGGCCTGGTGCTGGTGGTGGCCGGTGCTGAGGGCGAGGCCATGGCCGCCGCTGCGGCCCCGCTGCAACGGCTTGCCCTGGTGGCCACCCCCGAGGAGGCGGCCGAGCCCCTGCGGGGCTGGCTCGAGCGCGGCGATGTGGTGCTGCTCAAGGCCAGTCGCGGCGTTGCCCTCGAGCGCCTGCTGCCGCTGCTGGGCGCGTTCAAACTGTAGAAACTGGACTCAACGGCCATGCTCCTGAACCTCAAGCAGCGTTTGCAGTCGCTGCGAATGGTGGCGGGCTTGGCCCGCAGCCTGCAGGACAGCCCGATTACGTCCCCCCAGCAGTAGGTGGTCCATCGGATGCGGGAAACCCACGACATCGTTCATGTGCTCACGGGCTTCGGCACCGATGGGCCCGGCGAGCTCGGCCTGCAGGCGTTCAACCTGGCCCAGAACCGCTCTCCCCTGGCGGCGATGCTCATCTTTGGGGGGATCCTCAAGGGCCTGCAGGACGACGAACCGCTCGAACCTCTGCTCACGGCACTGGCCCGCGGATTTGATCTCGGCCTCCGCGCCCCCTGCGTGATCGCCTCCAAGCTGGAGGACGGTTGGGAGCTGCCGCTGGGTGAGTGGCAACGGCAGCTGGGCTTACCCCTGGCCAACCCGCTGCTGGCCTAGCGCGGTCCCATCCAGTTCTCCTTCACCAGCTGCCGGGCGCGACCCAGGGCCAGGGCGCCGCTGGGCACGTCCCGGGTGAGGGTGGAGCCGGCCCCCACGGTGACGCCGCTGCCGAGGGTGATCGGGGCCACCAACACCGAATTGGCGCCGGTCTTGCTGTCCGCACCCAGCACGGTGCGGTGCTTGCGTACGCCGTCGTAGTTGGCGGTGATTGTGCCGGCGCCCACGTTGACCCGTTCGCCCAGGTCGGCATCGCCGATGTAGCTGAGGTGGTTCACCTTCACCTGCCCGGCCAGCCGGCTGTTCTTGACCTCCACGAAGTTGCCCACGTGGCAGCCCGGGCCGAGCCGGGTGCCGGGCCGCAGCTGGGTGAAGGGCCCGATCGAACAGCCCTCGGCGGCATGGGCCTCGCGCAACACGGCATGCAGCACCTGACAGCCATCGCCCAACTCACTGTTCTCGATCAGGCAGCCCGGGCCGATGCGGCAGCCCGAGCCGATCCTGGTGCTGCCGCGGAAATGGCACTGGGGCTCCACCACCACATCGCGGCCGAAGCGGGTGTCGTCGCTGAGGGTGCAGCTGGCCGGATCCACGAAGGTCACGCCCTCCGCCATCCAGCGGCGCCGCAGCCGCTCCTGCAGCACGGCCTCGCACTGGCTGAGCTGCAACCGGTCATTGATGCCGCTGATCTCGGCGCTGTCGGCCACCTCCAGGTGCATCGCCGGCGCCAGCATGGCCACGGTGTCGGTGAGGTAGAGCTCACCCTGGTCGTTGTTGCTGCTCAGCAGCGGCAGCACAGCCGCCAGCTGGCGCCAGCTGAAGCAGTAGATGCCGGCGTTGATCAGGGTGTTCTGCCGCTGGCTTGGGCTGCAGTCGCGGTGCTCCACGATCGCGCTCACCCGGCCGTCGTCGCCGGCGAACACCCGGCCGTAGCCGCTGGGATCGGCGAGCCGGGCGGTGAGCAGGGTCACGGCGGCGCCGCTGGCGCGGTGTTGGGCCAGGAGGTTCTCGAGCGTTTCGGCCCGCAGCAGCGGCACATCGCCATTGAGCACCAGCAGATCGCCCTGGAAGTCCTGCAGGGGCTCCAGCAGGTGCTGCACGGCATGGCCGGTGCCCCGCTGGGGCTGCTGCAGCACGAACTCCAACCCCGGCTGGGTCGCCAGCGACTGCTCCACCCGTGCGGCCTGGTGGCCCACGATCAGCAGGCGGCGCTGCGGGCTGAGGGCCTGGCAGCTGCCCAGCACCCGCTCCACCAGCGTGGCGCCCGCCAGGGGCTGGAGCACCTTGGGCAGGTCGCTCTTCATGCGGGTGCCTTTTCCAGCGGCCAGCACGGCAACGGCGAGCATCAGCGGGGCACGGCAGCTGGGCGGGAATCTACGTGGGCTGGTCGCCCCGGGCGCAGGCCGTCAGCGGCGCAGCCGGGCGAGGTCATCCCAGAAGCCTGGATAGGACACCGCGGCGGCCTCGGGCCGGTGCAGCACGGTGTCACCGCGGGCGATGCCGGCGGCCACCGCCAGGCTCATGGCCACGCGGTGATCGGTTTCGCTGTCCACCGCGGTGCCGCCCAGCTCCGTGCTGCCGGTGATGGCCATGCCGTCCTCGAAGGCCTCGATGCGGGCTCCCATGGCCCCCAGCTGACGGGCCATCACGGCCAGGCGGTCGGTTTCCTTGACCCGCAGTTCGGCCGCATCGGTGATGCGGCTGATGCCCTCGGCGCAGCAGGCGGCCACCGCCAGCACCGGGATCTCGTCCACCAGGCGCGGGATCAGCTCGCCACCGATCGTGAACGCCCGCAGCGGCCCGTGGCTCACGCGCAGGTCGCCCACCGGCTCGCCGGCGACATCGCGGGGGTTGAGCACCTCCAGCCGGGCGCCCATCTGCTCGAGCACCTCCAGGATGCCGGTGCGGCTTGGGTTGAGGCCCACGTTCTCCACCGTGAGCGCGGCCCCGGGGGTGATGGCGGCGGCCACCAGCCAGAAGGCGGCTGAGCTGATGTCGCCCGGCACCACCACCGTCTGGCCCCGCAACCGGCCTCCAGGGGTCAGGGTCACGCGGGTGTGGCCGGGGCCGCCCACCTCCAGCTGGGCCCCGAAGGCCCGCAGCATGCGCTCGCTGTGGTCGCGGCTCTGGGCCGGCTCGATCACGGTGGTGGGGCCCTCGGCCGTGAGGCCCGCCAGCAGGATGGCGCTCTTCACCTGGGCCGAGGCCACCGGGGTGTGGATCGTCGTGCCCCGCAGCGGCTGACCGAGCACCGCCAGCGGGGCGAAGTTGCCGTCCCGGCGGCCATGGATGGCGGCGCCCATCTGGGTCAGTGGCGCGCCCACCCGCCGCATCGGTCGCAGCCGCAGGGAGCTGTCGCCGCTGAGCACGAAGTGGCGGCCCGCCCGCCCCGCCAGCAGGCCCAGCATCAGGCGCATGGTGGTGCCGGAGTTGCCGCAATCCAGTACGTCAAGGGGTTCCTGGAAGCCATCGAGCCCCACCCCCTCCACGCTCACCACCGCGCCGGCGCGGATCTCCGACACGCCCACCCCCATCGCCCTCAGGCAGGCGGCGGTGCTGAGCGGGTCTTCGGCCGGCAGCAGCCCCTCGATGCGGGTGCTGCCTTCGGCGATGGCGCCGAACAGCAGGGCCCGGTGGGAGATCGACTTGTCCCCCGGCACCCGCACCACGCCCCGCAGGCTGCCGCCGCCGCGCAGATGCAGGGGCCTGGGGGCGGCACTGGACTCGGCCACGGACTGGGGCGCTGGTGCGGCGATCCTATGGAGCGCAGGGCAGCCGCTCAGCCCAGCAGCAAGCCGCCCTCGGCGTCGGCACTGGCCTCGGCGCTGCGCAGGTCGAACAGCAGCTCTGCGAGCGTGAGCTCCTCCAGGGCCTGGTGGCGGGCCCGCTCCAGCCGCTGCTGCAGGGCGTCGGTGACCCGGTCGGCGGCGGAGGGCCCGGCGGCGGTGGCCGCCACGGTCCCCTGCCGCTGGCCGGCCCCGGAGCCGCTGTCGCTCGCTTCGCCCAGCCCGGCCAGCACCGCCGCCACGCTGATGTGGCCGGCGTCCCGCGCCAGCCGGTAGCCCCCAAGCCGTCCCCGCCGGGCCACCAGCAGCCCGGCGCGGCGCAGCCGCAGCAGCAGTTGCTCAAGCATCGGCTCGGGCAGCTGCTGAGCGCCGGCCAGCTCGTGGCTGGAGCGCCAGTGCTGGGGGTCGCGGGCCAGTTCCAGCAGGGCCTTGAGGGCGTGGCTGGCCTGCCGGCTGAGCATCTCAGCGGCCCACCGCAGCTCCGGCCGCCGCACCCGCCAGCCGTTCCAGCACGTGCTCCAGGGTGTAGCCGAAGAGGGCGGGATCCGGCGGCTCCTGGCCGATGTCCGCCAGCCCCAGCTCCTGCCAGCGGCCGTCGATGCGCTGCTCCAGCTCGGCGGGCCGTTGCAGCGGTTCGCCCCAGGGGTGGCGCTTCTCCGGACCGATCTTGGTGGTGGCATCGATCGCCAGCCGGCCCCCCAGCCCCAGCCGCTCGCTGGCGAAATCGAGGGAATCAAAGGGGGTGTTCTCGAGCACGAACAGGTCGCGCTGGGGATCCACCAGGGCGCTGATCGCCCAGATCACCTGGCGCGGGTCGCGGATGTTGATGCTCTTGTCCACCACCACCACAAACTTCGTGTAGGTGAACTGGGGCAGGGCACTCCAGAAGGCCATCGCCGAGCGCTTGGCCTGGCCCGGGTAGGCCTTGTCGATGGCGATCACGGCCAACTTGTAGCTCAACCCCTCCATGGGCAGGAAGAAATCCACGATTTCGGGGATCTGCTGGCGCAGGATCGGTGTGTAGATCCGGTTCAGGGCAATCGCCAGCATCGCGTCCTCCTTGGGCGGCCGGCCGCTGAAGGTGGTGAAGTAGATCGGCTGGCGGCGCTGGGTGATGCACTGGAAGCGCACCAGCGGTGAGGCCTCGACGCCGCCGTAGAAGCCCATGTGGTCGCCGAAGGGGCCATCGGCCAGCTCCTCGCCGGGGGTGATCGTGCCCTCCAGCACCACCTCGCTGTGGCTGGGAACCTCCAGATTCACGGTCTTGCACTTCGCCAGCCGCACCCCCTCGCCGGCGTAGAGCCCGGCGAACAGCCACTCGCTGAGCTGCACCGGGATCGGTGTGGCTGCCGCCAGCACCAGCAGGGGATGCACGCCGATGGCGATGGCGATCTCCAGTTTCTTGCCCATGGCCGCCGCCTTGCGCAGGTGGCGAGCCCCCCCGCGCACGCTCAGCCAGTGCACCGTCATCGTGTTGATCGACTGCTGTTGCAGCCGGTACACGCCCACGTTGGGGGTGCCGGTCTCGGGATCCTTGGTGATCACCAGGCCGAGGGTGATGATCCGGCCGCCATCGCCGGGCCAGGGGCGCAGCAACGGCAGGGCATCAAGGTTCACCGCCTCCCCCTTGAACACCTGCTGGCGGCAGGGCGGCGTCAGGTCGAGGTCGGGCTTGGCCTTGAGCACATCCAGCAGCACCGAGCCGAAGCGCACCGCCTCCCGGGCACCCTTGCGGCGGCCGGGGCTGCTGCAGCAGGGCCAGCCGCTCGCCCAGGGCCTCGAGCTCCTCGGGCCGTTCCATGCCCAGGCTCCACAGCACCCGCTCCTGGGTGCCCATCAGGTTGATCGCCACCGGCATCGTGGAGCCGATCACGTTCTCGAACAGCAGCGCCGGACCGCCGGCGGCCAGCACCCGATCGGCGATCGCCGCCAGCTCCAGGTCTGGGTCCACCGGGGCGCTGATGCGCCGCAACCGTCCCCGCTCCTCCAGCAGGCTCAGGAACCGGCGCAGGTCACGGCCATGCGGAATCGCCACGGGATGTCAGATGGGCCTAGCGGCCGTCACTGTGGCGCAGGCTGCCGGCCGCTGCTGACACACTGATCCGGCGCCAGCCGCCTCCGGCTGCGGCATCGGCGCGTTCCCTCCCGCCTGCGGCCCGCGACTTCGTGCAGATCTCCTACTTCCACAGCTCCGAAACCGTTCCCCCGCTCAGCCCCCCGGAGCAGGGAGGACCGGATGCTGCGGTGGTGATCGACGTGCTGCGGGCCACCACCACGATCGCCTGGGCCCTGCACAACGGCGCCGAGGCGATTCAGGCCTTCGCGGACCTCGACGACCTGGACGCCGCCGCCCGGGACTGGCCAGCCGAGGCACGCCTGCGCGCCGGCGAGCGCGGCGGCCAGCGGGTGCAGGGGTATGACCTGGGCAATTCCCCCCTGGCCGTGACGCCCGAGCTGGTGGGCGGCAAGCGCATCTTCCTGAGCACCACCAACGGCACCCGCTCCCTGGCGGCGGTGCGGGCGGTGCCGCTGCTGCTCACCGCCTGCCTGGGCAACCGCACCGCCGTGGCGCGGCGGCTGCTGGAGCGGGACTGCCAGCGGCTGTGGGTCGTGGGCAGCGGCTGGGAGGGTGCCTACTCCCTGGAGGACAGCCTGGCCGCTGGCGCGGTGGTTTCGGCGGTCACCGAACTGGCGGTGGCGCCCCATGTGGGCGTGCGCTTCGGCAACGACGAGATGCTCGCCGCCATGGCGCTATGGCAGCAGTGGCGCCAGGACCCGGACACCTGTCTGCGTGTGGCCAGCCATGGTCAGCGGCTGATGGGTCTGGGCGACCACGACGGCGACTTCGCCTGCTGCAGCGCCGTGGACAGCCTCGATATCGTGCCCATTCAGCAGGAACCGGGCGTGCTGCGGGCCAGCTGAAGGCAGCTCCGATACACTTCGGCCCTCTGATCCGTCGATGTGGTGAGCAGCTATCTGGCGGCAGCTGTGCAACTCACCAGCACGCCGGACCCTGACGCCAATTTTGCCGCTGCTGAGGAGCAGATCGAGCTCGCTTCCCGCCGCGGTGCCGAGCTCGTGGGCCTGCCGGAAAACTTCGCCTTCATGGGGGAGGACGAGCTGCGGCTGCAGCTGGCCCCGGCCCTGGCGGAACGCTGCAGCCGCTTCCTGGTGACGATGGCCCGGCGCTACCAGGTGACCCTGCTGGGCGGCGGCTTTCCGGTGCCGGCCGGGGAGGGCCTCACCCTCAACCGCGCCGAGCTGGTGGGCACCGAGGGGCAGCTGCTGGGCCGCTACGACAAGATCCACCTCTTCGATGTCGATCTTCCCGACGGCGACACCTACCGCGAGTCGGCCACCGTGCAGCCCGGCCATGACCTGCCGCCGGTGGTGGCGGTGCCTGGGCTGGGGCGCATCGGCCTGTCGATCTGCTACGACGTGCGCTTTCCGGAGCTCTATCGCCACCTGGCCCGTGACGGGGCCGACGTGCTGATGGTGCCGGCAGCCTTCACCGCCTTCACCGGCAAGGACCACTGGCAGGTGCTGCTGCAGGCCCGGGCGATCGAGAACACCGCCTATGTGGTGGCCCCCGCCCAGACCGGCCTGCACTACGCCCGTCGCCAGACCCATGGCCATGCCCTGGTGATCGATCCCTGGGGCACGGTGCTGGCCGATGCCGGCGTCGGCCCCGGCCTGGCGGTGGCCCCCATCGATCCCCGCCACGGGCAGCGGGTGCGGGCCCAGATGCCCAGCCTCCAGCACCGCCGTCCCGCCCTCTTCTCGGTTCGCTGATGCGCTCGTCATGGCGCTGGATGGGATGGCGGGGGCTGCTGGTGCTGGCCCTGCTGCTGGCGGATCTCCCCGCCCTGGCCTCCAGCCTGGCGGCCTGGCGGATCTCTCGTCCGGGAATTCTGGAGCTGCGCACCAGCCCGGATGTGTCCCTGCAGGCGTTCTACGAGGCCGGTGAAGGCGGCCGTGGCCCACGGGTGTGGGTCGACTTCCCCGGGGCCCCCCAGCGCAGCCGCACGATCCCCGGCAGCGGGGCGGTCCGCGAAGTGCGCATCGGCCGGCCCACCCCCAACACCACCCGGCTGGTGCTGGAGTTTGTGCCGGGAACCAGTCTGGATCCCCGCAGCCTGCGGCTGGTGGGCACCTCCCGGGACCGCTGGCGGATGGATTTCCGGGGCCTGGAGCGGCCGGTGCTGCGCGCCATGGGGGAGGGCAATGTGCTGGCCTCCAGTGGCTGGGCCGGTGCGCCGCGCAGCTCCTTCCCCACCGCCACCGCGCCCCTCTCGGCCGATGGCCTGCCGGTGGTCCCCCGCGGCCGCTACCGGGTGGTGATCGATCCCGGCCACGGCGGGCCCGATCCCGGCGCGGTGGGCATCGGTGGCCTGCGCGAAACCAATGTGGTGCTGGATGTCTCCCTGCAGGTGGCCCGCTTGCTGCAGGAGCGTGGCGTGCTGGTGACCCTCACCCGCACCAGCGAGATCGACCTGGACCTGCCGCCGCGGGTGGCGATCGCCAACCGCTCGGGGGCTTCAGCCTTCGTGAGCATCCACGCCAACGCCCTGAGCATGGCCCGGCCCGATGTCAACGGGGTCGAGAGTTTCTACTTCTCGGGAGGACGTTCCCAGTCCCTGGCCGCTGCCTTGCAACGGCGGATGATGGCGGTCTCTCCCGGCACCCCCAATCGGGGGGTGAAACAGGGCCGCTTCTTCGTGATCCGCCGCACGGTGATGCCGGCCACCCTGATCGAGATGGGCTTCGTCACCGGCGCCATCGACGCCCCCCGGCTGGCCAATCCCCAGTTCCGTCGTCGCCTGGCCCTGGCGGTGGCCGCCGGCATCCTCGATTTCCTGGGGGGACGCTGATGAGCCTGGTGGTGGGCCTGTTCGACAGCGGCCTGGGTGGTCTCACTGTCCTGCGACGGGTGCATGCCTGCTATCCCCACTCCCCCTGCCTCTACCTCGGCGACACCGCCCGGGTCCCCTACGGCACCCGCAGTGTCGACGACATCCGTGCCATCGCCGCCGAGGTGGTGGAGTGGTTGCGCCACGAAGGGGTGGGGGTGTTGGTGATGGCCTGCAACACCTCCAACGCCCTGGCCCTGGATGTGGCGGTGGCCCAGGCCACCGTTCCCGTGGTGGGGTTGATCGACAGCGTGGCGGCCGTGATCGAGAGCGATCACGTGGGCGTGCTGGCCACCCCCGCCACCGCCGCCAGTGGGGCCTACCGGCGGGCGATTCACGCCAGTCGCCCACGGGCCCGGGTCACGGAAGTGGGCTGCCCGGCCTTCGTGCCCCTGATCGAGGCTGGCCTGCTGAATGCCCCGGAGCTGCGCGAGGCCGCGCGCCGCTATGTGGAGCCGCTGCTGGCAGCGGCGGTGGACACCGTGGTGATGGGCTGCACCCACTACCCGTTGCTGCGCTCGCTCCTGCAGGAGCTGTTGCCGCCCGGCACCCATCTGATCGACCCCGCCGAAGCGGCGGTGGAGCGGCTGGGCCCCCTGCTGGCCAGCCTGGGGGATCTGCCGGAATCCGAGCAGTCCCTCACCCTGCTGCCGCCGCCCATGCAGCGCACCCGCCTCTGCGTCACCGGTTGCCCTGACAGCTTCGCCAGCTCGGCCAACACCTGGCTGGGCCGCTGCCCTGAGGTGGAGCGCGTGAGCCTGCGGTCGGTCGGCCGCGCCGCCTAGGATCAGCCCACAAGGGAGGTGTTGTGGCAACGGTTGCTGAGCTGCTCCAGCCCGTGGAGGCCGATCTCGATGCCCTTCTGGCCGACCTGCGCAGCCTGATCGGAGCCGGCCATCCGATCCTCCAGGCCGCCGCTGAGCATCTGTTTGCCGCCGGAGGCAAACGCCTCCGTCCCGGCATCGTGCTGCTGCTCTCCCGCGCCGTGGCGCCGGATGGTGAGCTGAGCGCCCGGCACCGGCGGCTGGCCGAGATCACCGAGATGATCCACACCGCCTCGCTGGTGCACGACGACGTGGTCGATGGGGCGGCCACCCGCCGCGGCGTCGACACCGTCCACAGCCGGTTCAACCACCGTGTGGCCGTGCTGGCGGGAGATTTTCTCTTCGCCCAGGCCAGCTGGCACCTCGCCAATCTCGATGATCTGGCGGTGGTGAAGCTGCTCAGCCGGGTGATCATGGACCTGGCCGATGGGGAGGTCAAGCAGGGCCTGTTCCGCTACGACACCGGCCAGAGCTTCGAGACCTACCTGGAGAAGAGCTACTGCAAGACGGCCTCCCTGATCGCCAACAGCGCCCGCGCCGCCGGAGTGTTGTCCGAGCTGCCGGATGAGCGCCTCGATGCCCTCAATCGCTTCGGCCGCCAGCTCGGCCTGGCCTTCCAGGTGGTGGACGACATCCTCGATTTCACCGGCAGCGACCAGCAGCTGGGCAAGCCCGCCGCCAGCGATCTGGCCTCCGGCTACCTCACCGCCCCGGCGCTCTATGCCCTCGAGGAGCGGCCGGCCCTGGCCGGGCTGATCGAGCGGGAGTTCAGCCAGGAGGGGGATCTGGAGCAGGCCCTGGCCCTGGTGCGGGGCTGCGAGGCGATTCCCCGTTCCCGGGCCCTGGCCGAACAGTTCGCCCGCGAAGCTGCCGAAGCGATCACCTGGCTACCGGCCTCCGAACCGCGCAGCGCCCTGCGCGCCCTGCCCGATTTCGTGCTCAGCCGGCTCTTCTGAGCGCGCGCTGGCCCAGCCAGGCCTCAGCTGAGATCCACGGCCCGCAGTGACTGCAGGCAGTGGCTGCCGGCTGGGAAGCGGCCCCCGTCCTCGCCTTCGGACAGCAGCACCACCACCCGGCAACCGGCACTGGCCGCCGCCCTGGCTCCGGCCTGGGAATCCTCGAAGGCCCAGCACTGCGTGGCCGGCACCCCCAGCCGCTCAGCGGCCAGCAGAAAGGGGTCGGGGGCGGGCTTGCCGGCCAGCAGCTCCGGCTCATCGCCGTGGACGCGCACGGCGATGGCCTCCAGCCAGGGATGGGGGGCACTCTTGAGCGCCACCGAGGGCCGTGCGCTGCTGGTCACCAGGGCCATGGGAATGGCGAGGTCGCGGCAGCGCTGCAGCAGCTCCGGTGCCCCATCGATGGCGGGAGCTTGCACCAGCAGCGATTCGGCGATGGGCTGGCGCACGGCCAGCAGCTCCTGCACCGACGGCAGGGCGCCCCCACTTTCGCCGATCCAGCGCCGCACCTGGGCGGCACAGTCCAGCCGCCGGCGACCGCGCAGCTGCAGCAGCTCGGCCGCGTTGAGCTCCCGGCCGAAGTGGCTGGCGGCCTGACGCCAGGCCCTGGCATGCAGGGGCTCGGTATCGAGCAACAGTCCGTCGAGGTCGAAGAGGCAGGCGGCGGGACGGCTCATGCCGCCATTCTCTCCGCAGCGGGTCCCCCGGGGTTCAGTCCTCGATGGCCTCGACGCTGAAGCGCTCCGGCCGGCCGCAGGCCTCGGGATGGAGCCAGCTCCAGCGGCTCGAGATGGTGAGGAAGAGCTGGCTGCCGGCGGGGCCCCTGCCCAGGCCCATCCCTGGCCACTTGCTCCACACCACCGGCGCTGGCCGCTGCCCTTGGCGCGCGAACCAGGCCGCCCGTTGGCTGCGGTGCAGGATCGGCCGGCCGTCGTAGCGGAACAACAGGGGCGCCGCCGCCTGGGCGGGGCTGTTGAGGCGGAACCACACCCGCTTGCTGCGCTGCAGATACCAGAACCGCCAGCAACAGCCCGCCAGCGAGCGGTTGGCCGGGTTGCTGTACACCAGCCCCGGGGCCCGCTGGGGGGCGCTGCTGCTGCGGTTCACAATGGACTCCACCCGCCCGCTCCGTGATGACCGAGGCCACGATCGAGTCTGTGCTGCAGGAAGGCCGGCTCTTCCCGCCACCGGCCGAGCTGGCGGCGGGTGCCCGCATCGGCTCGATGCAGGCCTATCGCGCCCTGTGCGAGCGGGCCGAGGCCGACCCCGATCGCTTCTGGGGGGATCTGGCCCGCTCCGAGTTGCACTGGTTCGAGCCCTTCCACACGGTGCTCGACTGGAGCGAGGCTCCGTTTGCCCGCTGGTTTGAGGGCGGCCGCACCAACCTCAGCTTCAACTGCCTGGATCGCCATCTCCAGGGCCCCCGCGCCGACAAGACGGCCTTGATCTGGGAAGGGGAGCCCGGCGACACCCGCACCTTCAGCTATCGCCAGTTGCATGCGGCGGTGTGCCAGGCGGCCAACGCCCTCAAGGCGCTGGGCATCGGCAAGGGCGATCTGGTGGCCCTTTACATGCCGATGGTGCCCGAGGCCGCCATCGCCATGCTCGCCTGCGCCCGCATCGGTGCGCCCCATTCGGTGGTGTTCGGCGGCTTTTCGGCCGACTCCCTGCGCGACCGGCTGATCGACGGCGCGGCCAAGGCCGTGATCACCGCCGACGGTGGCTTCCGCAAGGACAAGCCGGTGCCGCTCAAGCCGGCGGTGGATGAGGCCCTGGCCGAGCGGGGCGGTGCCCCCAGCGTGGAGCACGTGCTGGTGGTGCGCCGGATCGGCAGTGAGTGTCCGATGCAGGCAGGCCGCGACCACTGGTGGCAGGAGCTGGTGGATGGCCAGGCGACGGACTGCCCCGCCGAGCCGATGGCCAGCGAAGACCGGCTGTTCGTGCTCTACACCTCCGGTTCCACGGGCAAGCCCAAGGGGGTGGTGCACACCACCGCCGGCTACAACCTCTGGGCCCACATCACCTTCCAGTGGATCTTCGACATCCGCGACGACGACATCCACTGGTGCACGGCCGATGTGGGCTGGATCACCGGCCACAGCTACATCGTCTACGGCCCCCTGTCCAACGGCGCCACCACGGTGATGTACGAGGGCGCGCCGCGGGCCGGCAACCCGGGGGCCTTCTGGGAGGTGGTGCAGAAGCACCGCGTGACGCTCTTCTACACGGCCCCCACCGCCATCCGCGCCTTCATGAAGAGCGGCCGTGAGGTGCCCGACCGCTACGACATGAGTTCGCTGCGCATCCTCGGCACGGTGGGCGAGCCGATCAATCCCGAAGCCTGGATCTGGTACCGGGAGGTGATCGGCGGCAACCGCTGCCCGGTGGTGGACACCTGGTGGCAGACCGAAACCGGCGGCGTGATGATCAGCCCCCTGCCCGGGGCCACCGCCACCAAGCCGGGATCCTGCACCCTGCCGCTGCCCGGGATCGTGGCCGACATCGTCGACCACGAAGGTCTCTCCCAGCCCGCCGATGCCGGCGGATACCTGGCGATCCGCCGCCCCTGGCCGGGGATGATGCGCACGGTGCACGGCGACCCGGATCGCTTCCGGCGCAGCTACTGGGAGGAGGTGCGGCCCGCCGATGGCTCCCACCTCTACTTCGCCGGCGATGGCGCCCGCCGTGACGCCGACGGCTACTTCTGGGTGATGGGCCGGGTCGATGACGTGATCAGCGTCTCCGGCCACCGCCTCGGCACCATGGAGATCGAGAGCGCCCTGGTGAGCCATCCCGCCGTGGCCGAGGCGGCCGTGGTGGGTCGTCCCGATGCGATCAAGGGGGAGGCGGTGGTGGCCTTCGTGACCCTGGACAGCAGCCATGAGGGCAGCGATGCCCTGGCGGCCGAGCTGCGCAGCCACGTGGGCAAGGAGATCGGCCCGATCGCCAAGCCCGATGTGATCCGCTTCAGCGATGCCCTGCCCAAAACCCGCAGCGGCAAGATCATGCGCCGGATCCTGCGCTCGCTGGCGGCGGGCCAGGAGTTGAGCGGCGACACCAGCACCCTTGAGGACCGCTCGGTGCTCGATCAGCTACGCCGTTGAGCCGCCCCTGTCCCTGGTGGAGGCGGGATCGCCGGCCCGGCCGACCCTGGTGGAAGGATGCGGTGATCTATCAGATCCTGCCCTGGAGTTTTCTGGATACCAGCGGCACCGGTGTGGGCGATCTGCAGGGAATTATCCGCAAGCTCGATTATGTCGCGTCGTTAGGTGTTGATGCCATCTGGCTGACGCCTTTCTATGAGTCACCCATGAAGGATCTGGGCTATGACATCACCGACATGCTTGATATCGATCCCCTCTTTGGGGTGATGAAGGATTTCGAGTCGCTCCTGGATATTGCCCATGACATGGGCCTCAAGGTGGTGATTGACCAGGTCTGGAATCACACCTCACAGCTGCATCCTTGGTTTGTGGAAAGTGCCGCCAGTCGCACGAATCCTAAGTTTGACTGGTATGTCTGGCAGGATCCCCGCGACGATGGTTCCCCGCCGAACAATTGGCTGTCAGCGTTCATGGGGCAAAGTGCCTGGCAATGGCATCAGGGGCGTCAGCAGTACTACCTGGCCAACTTCCTGCCGTGCCAGCCCGAGCTCAATTGGCACAACCCCCAGGTGGTGGAGGCTGTGCATGATCTGGCACGCTTCTGGCTGGACAAGGGGGTCGACGGTTTTCGCATCGATGCGGTGAACTTCTTCCTTGAGGACACCGCTCTTCGTGACAATCCGGAGCGCACGCCTGAGATGGGCCTTCCGGACGGGATCTCGCCTGACAACCCGATGGTTCGCCAGCAGTTCGTGAACAGTTTCTGTCGCCCAGAGATGTTCGACCTGTTGCCGGCTATCAGGGCTCTGCTGGATTCCTATCCGAATGTGCTGAGCCTCGGTGAAGTGACACTGTGTGAGGACTCCATCGCCCTCTCCGGTGACTATGTGCAGGGGCGCGATCGTCTGCACCTTGCCTACAACAGTTCGCTGCTCCAGGACCAGCCCCTGTCGATGGCGATGCTGCGAGAGGTGATCGAGCGCACCCTGCGGCACTTCCCCGACCAGGGCCAGTGCTGGATGGTGGGGAATCACGACTACGGACGCTTCCGCTCGCGCTGGACGGGCAGCGATCAGCACGGTCACCCCTATCCGGAGGTCGCCTATCACATGATGGCGGCCCTGCTGATCTGCCTCCCCGGTGCCTTATGCCTCTACCAGGGGGATGAGCTCGGTTTGCCGGAGGCTCGCATTCCCGCCGATATTCCCGAGGACCGGCTCCGGGACTCGTTCGGGAAGGCGCTCTATCCGGTTCTGCCCGGTCGGGATGGCTCCCGAACGCCGATGCCCTGGACAGCCAGCGGTCCCCAGCTGGGGTTCACCACCGCCGGCCAGCCCTGGCTGCCGATCCCTCGCGGGCACAGGGCCCTGGCAGTGGACCGCCAGACGAAGGATCCCAGCTCCCTGCTCAACACCTGGCGGCGGTTGCTGAACTGGCGTCGGGGCCAGCTCGCACTGCACAGCGGTGCCATCAGATTGCTGGATACGCAGGAGCCCCTGCTGGCCTTTCTGCGCGGGGATGACGAGCATCTGGGTGTGTTCTGCCTGTTCAACACCAGTGGACGTTGGGCTGAGTTTGATCCCTCACAGCATGGGCTGATCGATCAGCCCCTGCGTGCCTCCCTGGCGATCCCAGGCCTGATTCCTTTCGGCGAAGATCACGTTTGCGGCGAGATTCTGCGATGCCCTCCCTACGGAGCGTTGGTGGTGGAGCGATGAGCACGGGCGCTGCGTGGTGGCGGTCGGCGGTCATCTATCAGATCTACCCCCGCAGCTTCATGGACAGCAGTGGTGATGGCGTCGGTGATCTGAACGGGATTATCGAGAGGTTGTCCTACGTGGCCTCCCTTGGCGTGGATGCCGTCTGGGTGTCACCGTTTTATGTCTCGCCGATGAAGGACTTCGGCTATGACGTCAGCAACTATCGCCAGGTGGATCCCCTCTTCGGGACACTCAATGATTTTCGTCGACTCCTCAGTCAAGCCCATGGCCTGGGTCTCAAGGTGATCATCGATCAGGTCTGGAGCCATACCTCAGACCAGCACCCCTGGTTCGTCGAGAGCAGCAAAAGTCGTCACAATCGCCATGCCGACTGGTATGTCTGGCATGACCCCGGCCCCGGGGCGCAGCCCCCCAGCAACTGGCTGTCCACCTTCGGCGGCCCGGCTTGGACATGGGAGCCCCAGCGCCGCCAGTATTATCTCCACCATTTTCTCAAGGAGCAGCCTGCTCTCAACTGGCGCAACCCCGAGGTGCAGGACGCGATGCTGGATGTGGGGCGCTACTGGCTCGACATGGGTGTCGATGGTTTTCGCTTCGACGTCATCAACTTTCTGGTGGCTGATCAGCACTGCCGTGACAATCCCCTGCGCCTTCCGGGCATGGCACTGCCCGACGGTGCCTTCGGAGAGGTTCCCTTCTTTCGCTTTTTGAATACCTACAACCAGGGCCGGCCGGAGTCGCTGGAGATGGTGAAACGCATTCGCGCCCTGCTTGATAGCTATCCCAACCGCACCAGTCTGGCCGAGGTGTCTTGCGCCGAGGACGCGATCGCCGATGCGGCCGCCTACGTGGATGCCCCGGACAAGCTGCACATGGCCTACAACGCATCCCTGATGAGTGAGGCTCCCCTCGACCGAGCCCGTCTGACGGGCATCATCGAGCGGATGCAGGATCATTTCCAGTCTGGAATTCTCTGCTGGACCGCCGGAACCCACGACTTTCCCCGTCTCGCCTCCCGCTGGCACGGCGCCCTGATGGACGAACACTTCAGCCAGGAGGCCTTCGATCATCAGCTCGCCGCGCTCCAGATCAGCCTGAAGGGCAGTTGCTGCATCTATCAGGGGGATGAACTGGGTCTGCACCAGGCCGAGATCCCCCCCGAGCGGATGCAGGACCCCTTCGGCATCCGGGGCTATCCGCTGGTGCTGGGTCGCGATGGTTGCCGTACCCCCATGCCCTGGACGATCGACGGGGATCAGGCCGGCTTCACCACAGCGCCTGAGGCCTGGTTGCCGCTGCCACCGGAGCATCGCCGCCTGGCGGTGGAGGCCCAGGAGCGCGATTCCCAGTCGCTGCTCAACAAATACCGTCGTCTGATCCACTGGCGCCGCCGTCAGCCGGCCCTCACCGATGGAGACCTGCAGCTCCTGCCCAGCGACGACCCTGTCCTGGCCTTCTGTCGCCGGTCCGCCGGCCAGAGCCTCCTGTTCGCGTTCAATTTCAGCGGGCAGCCGGTGTACCAGTCCTTGAACAGCTGGCCTGCCTGCCAGCAGGCCGATGAACTGGATTTTCAGGTGCGCTGTTTTGAGCGCACCGTGGAGATTCCCGCTTACGGGGTGTTCATCGCTGTGGTCGAGCCTGCAGCCGCGACCAGCGATCGGTGAGATCAGCAATCCGCTCCATGGCCCGTTGCCGGGAGGGATCGTCGGCCCACTCGCCGAGCAGTTGCCGCCGCAGTCCGCCGCTGGCAGGCGTGAGGTGGTCGCCCGGCAGTTCCTGGAGGCTGCTGGCGTCGTCGGGGCGGGCTTGCAGCACCCCGAGCAGGCGGCTGCTCTGGTCGATGTTGTCGCGGCTGAAGCGCACAAGCAGGTTGCGCGGCTGGCGATAGCTGACGGCCACCTGCCGCAGGGTTTCCTCCGGGGAGGGGCTGAACTCGCTGCGGAAGCGGAACTGCTGCCCCAGTTCAGCCAGCAGGGGGATCGAGCGCTCCGCTGAGAAGTTGTTGAAACTCAGGGCCACCAGGCCCTGCGAGCGGCGGCCGCCATCGGGGGCGAGCAGATGCAGCTTGCAGCCCAGGCTGTGGCCCAACCGCAGGGGGTCTGCTGGTGGCAGCGCACCCAGCTCGTCGAGGGCCTGGCGTTGCTCGCGAAACCGTCTCCAGGCGGCGTTGGCCTGGGCCTGGTGATCGAACCCCGGCACGTAGCTCCAGGCATGCACCCGCCAGCCCAGCCGGGCCACGGCCTCGAGCAGGCGGCGGTAGCTGAGCTGGGGGTTGCTGGCCAGGTAGCTGCCACCGATGAATTCCACCAGCCCCCGGGGCTGGACACTGGGCTCCAGCAGCCAGAGCTCATCCTGCTGCCGCCAGCGCGCCATGGCTGCGGCCCTCAGCCCTGCAGCCGCTGCAGCGCCTCAAGCGCCTCGCGGCGATGGGCCGGCCCGTCGAGCAGGTTGTTGAACACGTGCCGGATCACCCCGGCAGCGTCGATCACGTAGGTGACCCGGCCGGGCAGCAAGCCCAGCACCGCCGGCACGCCGAAGGCCTTGCGCAGGCTGTTGCCGCGGTCCACCAGCAGCGGATAGGGCAGCTTGTGGCGGGAGGCGAAGCGCCCATGGCTGGCGGCGTCGTCGCCACTCACCCCCCACACCTCAGCGCCCAGGGCCTGGAGGTCGGCGTAGCTGTCGCGGAAGGCGCAGGCCTCCATCGTGCAACCGGGGGTGTCGTCCTTGGGATAGAAGAACAGCACCAGGGCCTTGCCGTCCAGCTGGTCGCTGCGGCGCTCGATGCCCTCCTGGTCGGGTAGGGCGATCGGGGGGGCGCTGTCGCCGGCGGCGAGCGCTGGGGCCATGACAACGGGAGCAGCGGCCGAAACCCTACTTGCATCGGCTGGGACGATGGGAGGCAGCGTCTGAGCCGGATGTGAGTGGTCCCTCCCCCCAGCAGCCCACCCCTTGGCAGCAGCCGGATCTGCTGTCACTGATTGCGCCGCCCTCCCTTTCGCCCGCTTCAACAGCGGCTGCGGCCGAGCCAGCGGCGCAGCCAGCGCATGCGCCAGCGGCAGGGCCAGCTGCCGATGCGGCTGATCCCGAGGCCCCGACGCTGGCTCCCCGCGGTTGTCCCGCCACCCTGCTGATCCTCGACACCGAGACCACCGGCCTCGATCCGGCCCAGGGGCGTTGCATCGAGGTGGGCGCCATGCTCTTCGCGGTAGCCGAGCGCGCCGTGCTCAACCAGGTGTCATTCCTGCTGCCGGTGGCCACCAACCCCGCCGAGCACGTCAACGGCATCCCCGCCGCCGTCAGCCGCCTGTCCCAGCCCTGGCAGGCGGGCCTGCAGTGCTTCAGCGCCATGCTCGCGGCGGCGGACGCGGTGCTGGCCCACAACGCGGCCTTCGATCGCCAGTGGTTCGGCATCGAGCCCCTGCCGCCGGTGGCCAAGCCCTGGATCTGCTCGATGGACGACATCCGCTGGCCGGCGGACCTGCATCTGCGCGCCGCGCCCTCGGTGCGTGATCTGGCCCTGGCCCACGGGGTGCCCGTGTGGGCGGCCCACCGCGCCCTCACCGACTGCATCTACCTGGCCGAGGTGCTGGAGCGCTGCAGCGACCTTGAAGAGCTGCTCTGCGGCGCCCTGGAGCCCCGCCACCTCTACCGCGCCCGCCTCTCCTACGCCGAGCGCCACAAGGCCCGGGAGGCGGGCTTCCGCTGGAACGCCGCCGTGGCGGGTGCCTGGAGCCGCCGCCTCAGCGAGTCCGAAGCCGCTGCCCTGGCGTTCCCGGTGCAGCGGCTTGAGGCGGATGGACAGCCCCCCGCCGACCCTGGCGACCACCGGGCGCCGCTGGCCGCCTGAACCCCTGCCGGCCTGAGCGCCTGCAGCCGCGCCAAAAAAAATCGGCAGGCCTGGGAAGGCTGCCGATCGCACGTCAGAACCGGAATCGGAGCGGCGGGATTTGAACCCACGACCCCCACTACCCCAAAGTGGTGCGCTACCAAGCTGCGCTACGCCCCGACAAGGTCCGGCAAACGCAAGCTATCACAGTGCTTTGCGGTGGCTACCGCTCCCCTGACGCCGGCGCTGCAGTCGGCGCAGCAGCCGGCGCGTGAGCCGCTCGCGGCCCTGCCCTGCGTAGCCCGGCAGGCGCAGGTCGTGGGCCAGGAAGCGCAGTTCCGCCAGCCCCATGCCCGCCAGCCGCAGTTCCGGCAGCTGCTGCCAGGCCCCGTCGGCAGCGGGCAGCCGCAGGTCCTGACGAGCAGGGCCCCAGCGCCCCAGGGCCCCTTCCGCCATCCACTCCGGCACCAGCACCACCAGCACCGCCAGCAGGCCATAGAGCTCCACCAGGCCGCGGGGCAGGGGATGACGCGGCTTCGGCGCACCATCGCGACCGGCGTCATTCAAACCGCCAGGCCCCGGCGGCTGCCGGCCAGTTCGGGGGCCACGGCCGAGGGGCCGTCACGCCATTGCAGCTGGGGCTCTGGCCGGGGTTGCAGCTTCACCGTCCAGAGCACCAGGGCGAAGCACAGAGCGATGGTGGAGAGCAGCACGAGCAGTACCACCCGGTCCGGCAGGGGAGTCATGGCGATGCTCAGACCCGCTCGGTGCGGGTGCACTGGATGCGACTGGGAAGCTGCTCGATGGTGAGCAGATCGCCCTGCAGGATGAGTGTCAGGCGCGGGTTCGCGTAGCGGATGCCGGGCAGGGGCGAGTCGTCGCGGAAGGCTGTGGTGCGATAGCGGCCGGTGGTCAGCGCCGCCTGGGCATCATTGCGCTCGAGCTGCACCCTGCCAAGGCGGGGGCAGAGGAAGCTGTCGCTGGTCTCGTAGTGCTCCCACCACGGCGAGGCCTGGGCCAGCACGCTGGCGGCCGCGATCAGCAGCAGGTGGGGAACCGCAACAGCCATGGCGGGCAGATCAGTTTGCGGGGGACGCTGCCAATTGAATCGGTGCGTTGTCACCGCGCAGGACGCAGTGGCTGATCGACCAGTCGTAGCAGTCCCAGACCTTCGGATCCAGTCGGTAGTGGGCGCCGGGGAAGGCGCCCAGGCGCTGGCCGCTGGGCTGGGCGGAGCAGTAGGGACGGCTGCCGGGCTTGGCCAGGTATTGCTGGTGGTAGGGCTCGGCGAACCAGAAGCGCTGGCCGCTGCTGATCTCGGTGGTGATGGGCCCATGGCCGGCCCCCTCCAGCAGCGCCTGGTAGGCCGCTTTGCTGGCTTCGGCCTGCTCGAGCAAGGCGGCATCGTTCACGTAGATCGCCGATCTGTACTGGGAGCCCCGGTCGTTGCCCTGGCCATCACCCTGGGTGGGGTCGTGGCATTCCCAGAACAGCTTGAGCAGGTCGCTGAAATCGATCAGGGCCTGATCCCAGACCACCCGCACCACTTCGGCATGGCCACTGCGACCGGAGCACACCTGCTGGTAGCTGGGCTGCTCCAGCTGGCCGCCGGCATAGCCCACCGCCGTGGTGAGCACGCCGGGAAGCCGCCAGAAGCCCTTTTCGACGCCCCAGAAGCAGCCGCAGCCAAACAGGGCCTCGGCCTGCCCGGTCACGGGAAGCAGGCTGATCGGCGTGCCGAGCACCGCGTGGAGCGGCCCCCCGGCGGCGTCGTTGGGTACACCCGCACCGGCACTGGACCCCGCAGGCTGCCTGCCGAAGACTTGGCCGAACACAGCGCCACCGCAACTGAGCGGAGCCTAGTCAGGCCGCCGGGGACTGCGGGCGCGGCTCCAGGGCGATGTGGTTGAGCAGGGTGGTGGTGAAGGCGAACACCAGGAACGGCAGCGACACCACCAGGATCAGCCCCACGCCCACCAGGGCGTACATGGGCCGGCTGGCCCCCATCAGGGCCAGACCGGCCGCCAGGCTCACGAAGATCACCGCCATCCAGATCAGAATCTGGGCATAGATGTCGCCGAAGCTCAGGGTGCAGCGCAGGTTGTAGGCCTGGGCCGGGAGCGGGGCTGGACCAGCGGACATGGGTCGGATGCGATGTCACCACCTAAGCCGGATTGCATCCATCTGAGCCGGCGCCGCAACAAGAGTTGCGCTTCGCAGCCGCCAGGCCCCAGGGGACGCCCTCAGCCGGCGCTGCGCATCTGTTCGCCCACCTGCTCCCGCGCCCACAGCCGCCGGTAGGTGCCCGGCACCTTGAGCAGTTCGGCGTGGGATCCCTGCTGCACCAGCCGGCCCTCCTCCAGCACCAGCACCCGGTCGCAGGCGGCGGCCGCTGAGAGCTGGTGGCTGATCATCAGCACGGTGCGGCCCTGGTTGCCCTGGCCGCGGATCGAGCGCAGGATCTGGGCGGCGGTGGTGTTGTCGACGCTGGCCAGCGCGTCGTCGAGCACCAGCAAGGGCGCATCGACCAACATCGCCCGTGCCAGGGCCGTGCGTTGCCGCTGGCCGCCGCTGAGGGTGATGCCGCGTTCACCCACCAGCGTCTGGTAGCCATCGGGAAAGCCGCGGATGTCCCCCTCCAGCCGGGCCTCGGCCGCCACCGCCTGCACGGCGGCCAGGGAGGCGTCGGGTTCGCCGTAGCGCAGGTTGTCGGCCAGGGTGGCGGTGAACAGGTAGCCCTCCTGGGGCACCAGCGCCACCTGGCGGCGCAGGTCCTCGAGATCAAGACAGGTGATGTCCACCCCGTCCAGCCAGAGCTGGCCGGGGTCGATCTCCACCATCCGGCCCAGGGCCCGGGCCAGGGTGGTCTTGCCGCAACCCACCGGGCCCACCACCGCCACCAGCTCGCCGGGCTGCACGCGGAAGCTCACGTCGACCAGGGCCGGCCGCGGGGCGCCCGGATAGCGCAGCGTGAGGCCACGGGCCTCGATCGCCCCCCGGGGCCGGCGGGCAACGGGCTGGGGGTTGGCCGGCGACTCGATCAGCGGTTGGCGCTGCAGCAGCTGCTCCACCCGGTCCAGGCTCACCTGGCCGGTCTGGAAGGTGTTGAGGGTGAAGCCCAGCAGGGCGGTGGGAAACACCAGCCGCTCCACAAACAGGATCAGCGCCACCAGATCGCCGATGCTGAGCCGGCCCGACTCCAGCTGACCGCTGCCCAGGGCCAGCAGCAACAGCAGGCTGATCGAGGAGATGCCCTCGAGCAGGGGAAACAGGGTGCTGCGGGTGCGGGCCAGCCCCAGGGCCGCGTCCCGATACACGCGGTTGCGGCCGGCGAAGGCCTGCTGCTCCGTGGCCTCCTGGCCGTAGATCTTGATGGCGCTGATGCCGGAGAGGTCCTCCTGGATCAGGTCGCTCAACCCGGCCAGGGCCTCCTGCTGGCGGCGTTGCTGGCGCATCATGCGGCCGCCGAACAGCCGCACGGTGATCAACATCAGCGGGTAGAGCCCCACCGCGGCCAGGCTCAGCCAGGGGTCGATGCTGAGCATCGCCGGCAGGGTGAGGGCGTAGGCCAGGGCGGTGTTGGTGAGGCTGAGCACGGCGAAGCCGAGCAGGCGGCGCACGTTCTCCACATCGCTGGTGGCCCGGCTGATCACCTCGCCGCTGCCCGTGGTCTGCACCCAGCCCGGTTCCTGCAGGAGCAGATGGTCGAAGATGCGTTGCTTGAGGTCGGCCTCCACCTTGCGGCCGACGCCGAACACCAGCAGACGGGAGAGCAGGCGCATGCTGCCCATCAGCGTGGCCAGCACGGCCAGCACCAGGGCCATCAGCAGCACGTCGCGCAGCTCGAAGCCGTCCTGCAGGTCATCGATCACCCGCCGCACCAGCAGGGGGATGCTGACGCCCAGCAGGTTCACCACCACCAGGACCGCCACCCCCTGCAGCACGGTGCGGCGATGGGGGCGCAGGTAGCGCAGGATCAGATCGGCACGCAGGGCCGCCACGCCGCCAGTTCGAAGATGGGCCCAACCTAGGGATCACCGAGAGCTCGCCATGGCCCCTCCCGCCGCCGCCGGATCAGCCCCGGGCGCCCCCCGCCAAGGCAGCGACCCTGCCGACGAACAGAGCCACCCCCTGCATGCGTTGGATCGCGTGGTCGTCGACAGCCTGCTGGCGGCCGAGACGCCCGCCGATGGCCAGCTGGTGGATGCCGCCCGGCTGCTGATGCGCTACGAGGGATTCCCGGGTGCCGTGGATCTCCAGGACGACCTGGCCAAGGTGCTGAGACTCTGGGGGCTGAGCCGGCAGGACCTGCATGAGCGCACCCGGGCGGTGTGGGCTCAGGGCTACCGGCCGCTGCCCTCCAACGCAGAGGCGGTGGGCTCGGGATTCGACACCACCGCTCAGGACAGCTGAGGCGGCCGGCCCGAGCCGCGGGCGTGCCCCCCCCGGGGGGCTGTTGTGTCGATCACCCAGCGAAGTCGCCCCGGCCGTCGCCAGCACGGCGCCCACAGGGGATAGTGGAAAAGTCCCCATCACCCGGCCCGGTGTGCTCTGCACCCGGGCTTTTTTTTGGCTGGGGCCTGCCGGCTGGTTGCCGATCCGGCTGCCAATCCGCCGGCTCCTTGACCGGGTTCTTGAATGGTGGCGTCCCTGCCCCGCCTCCACCGCCATGGCTTCAGCACCTGCGGGCCCCGCCCTGCTCGAGCAGCTCCTGCGCGGTGAATCGCTCAGTGCCGAGCAGGCCGGCGCCCTGATGCAGGCCTGGCTGGACGAGCAGATCCCGCCGGTGCTCACCGGTGCCCTGCTGGCGGCGTTGCGGGCCAAGGGCGTGAGCGGCGAGGAACTGGCCGCCATGGCCAGCGTGCTGCGCCGGGCCTGCCCCCTGCCCGGGGAGCGTCCGGCCCTCTCCCTGGTGGATACCTGCGGCACCGGCGGCGATGGCGCCGACAGTTTCAACATCTCCACCGCCGTGGCCTTCGTGGCGGCCGCCTGCGGGGTGCATGTGGCCAAGCACGGCAACCGCAGTGCCAGCGGCCGGGTGGGCTCGGCGGACGTGCTCGAGGCCCTGGAGATCAACCTCCAGGCGCCACGCGAGCAGGTGGTGGCGGCCCTGCCCCAGGTGGGCGTGACGTTCCTGTTCGCCCCCGGCTGGCATCCGGCCCTGGTGGGCCTCGCGCCCCTGCGCCGGGCGATGGGGGTGCGCACCGTGTTCAACCTGCTCGGCCCCCTGGTGAATCCCCTGCAGCCGGATGCCCAGGTGCTGGGGGTGGCGCAGGCCGACCTGCTCGATCCCATGGCCGGGGCCCTGGCCCGGCTGGGGCTGCGCCGGGCGGTGGTGGTGCACGGGGCCGGCGGCCTCGACGAGGCCTCGCTGCAGGGACCCAGCCAGCTGCGCCTGGTGGAGCACGGTGAGGTGGTCAGCCAGGAGCTGGACCCGGCCACCCTGGGACTGGCCCAGGCTCCGATCACGGCCCTGGCCGGTGGGGATCTGGCCGCGAACCGCGCCATCCTCGAGGCGGTGCTGCAGGGCGGTGGCAGCGACGCCCAGCGCCAGGTGGTGGCCCTGAACACGGCCCTGGTGCTCTGGGCGGCCGGTGCCAGCGACAGCATCGCCGCGGGCCACCAGCAGGCCGCCGCGGTGCTGGCGTCCGGCAGCCCCTGGCAGAAACTGCTGCAGTTGCGCACGGCACTGCCGTTGCCGGTTGGGGGATGATTGGGGCGCTGCTGCCGGCGCTGCCGTGACGACCCCCGCCCTGCTGATGCTGGCCGATGGCACCCTGGTGCGCGGGGAAGCCTTCGGCGCCATCGGCACCGCCATCGGTGAGGTGGTGTTCAACACAGGCATGACCGGCTATCAGGAAGTGATGACCGACCCCAGCTACTCCGGTCAGCTGGTGACCTTCACCTATCCCGAGCTCGGCAACACGGGGGTCAATGCCGCCGACCAGGAGGCGCCCAGGCCCCACGTGCGCGGCGTGATTTCCCGCGAACTGGCGCCGGTGACCAGCAACTGGCGCTCCGAAGGCGACCTCGACAGCTGGCTGGCCGACCACGGGGTGGTGGGCATCCGCGGCGTCGACACCCGTGCCCTGGTGCGTCACCTGCGGGAGGGCGGCGCCATCAACGGGGCCCTCAGCAGCGACGGCACCACCCCCGCGGCGCTGCTGGAGGAGGTGCGCTCGGCCCCCTCGATGCAGGGTCTCAACCTGGCCGCCCAGGTGAGCACCAAGGAGCCCTACACCTGGAACGAATCCTGCAGGGCCGCCTTCGATGCCCGCCTGCAACCACGCCCCGAGCAGCCCTATCGCGTGGTGGCCATCGATTTCGGCATCAAGCGCGCAATTCTCGATCGACTGGTGGCCCATGGCTGCAGCGTCACCGTGCTGCCGGCCGACTCCAGTCTGGAGGCGGTGCTCAGCCACAGCCCCGAGGGGGTGTTTCTCTCCAACGGTCCCGGTGATCCGGCCGCAGTCAGCCATGGCATCGAGCTGGTGAAGGGCCTGCTAGGTCAGCGTGACCTGCCCCTGTTCGGCATCTGCATGGGCCACCAGATCCTGGGTCTGGCCCTTGGTGGCCGCAGCTTCAAGCTGCCCTATGGCCACCGCGGTCTCAACCATCCCTGCGGCAGCCCCGGGCATGTGGAGATCACCAGCCAGAACCACGGCTTTGCCGTTGAGGCCGACTCCCTGGACGCTGAGCGCGTGCGCATCACCCACCACAACCTCAACGACCACACCGTGGCCGGCCTGGAGCTGCGACAGCAGCCGGTGTTCGGCGTGCAATACCACCCCGAAGCGAGTCCAGGGCCCCACGACGCTGACCACCACTTCGGCCGCTTCGCCGCCCTGATGGCCCAGCGCCGCTGAGTCGCCCCCGTCTTGTGGCGTTTTGGCAGCTTCTGCTCCAGCCCTGGCCGCCATCCCTACACTCCCCGCAAAGATCCGCATCGAGGGCAAACGCCATCAACGACCTGCACCGACTCACGGTGTCCCTGCGTGGGGGATTCGAGCAGCAGGCTCATTGCCAGCTGTTTCGTTTCACCGGCCAGCTCGACGCCTATTCCGACAAGCAATTTGTCGAGTTTCTCGCCGCCCACCGCAGCCCCGGTCAGCCACTGCTGGTGGACCTTTCGCACATCGACTTCATCGACTCCTCCGGCCTCGGGGCGCTGGTGCAGCTGGCCAAGCAGTGCACCACTGATGGCCAGCAGTTCGTGGTGGCCGGCAACCCCCGGGTGGTGCAGACGGTGAAACTCGTGCGGCTGGAGGAGTTTCTGCATCTGCAGCCGGATCTCAAGAGTGCCCTCGCCAGCCTCACCCCCTGAACTGGGCCCCCTGCAGCTGGCCTGGCTGGGGGATGCGGTGTGGGAGCTGCACCAGCGCCTGCGCCACTGCGGCGCCCCGGCCCGCCCCCGGGATCTGCACCGCCAGGTGGTCGCCGCGGTGCGCGCCGACGCCCAGGCCCGGGCCCTGGGCCGGCTGGAGTCAGTGCTGCGGCCCGAGGAGCGCGACCTGGTGCGCCGCGGTCGCAACCGGGCCGGTCGCGGCCCCCGCAGCGCCGATGCGGCCACCTATGGCCAGGCCACGGGCTTTGAAACCCTGCTGGGCTGGCTCTTCCTGCACGATCAGCCGCGGTTGGGTGAACTGCTAGATCACTTGCAGCACATCGATCCGTAACAGCTGCGCGCCATGAGCCCTCGATTTGAACGCCGTCCCGACAAGCGGACGGGAGCAGGGGCCGGGCGCAGTGCGCGATCGGCTCCCCCGTCCCGTGCCTACGGCCGCGACCGGCGCCCCGACCCGGCGGGCCAGAGCGACCGGCGTCGCCAGGGCGGCTCAGGGGGGGACTGGGGTGAGCGCGATGGGGGCCGGCGGCCTGTGCGTGGTCCGGAACGCAGTGGCGAGCGCAGTGCTGATCGCAGACCCGAGCGCAGCCCAGAACGTGGTGTGGTGAGAAGCGGGGAGCGCGGTGCGACGAGGGGTGGTGAGCGCGGTGCCCTGAGGGGCGGCGAACGCGGAAGTGAGCCAGGGGGTGAGCGGGCCTGGGCCGCTGCTCGCCGCTTCGGCTCGGCCCGCCCGGAAGCGCGCCGGCTCGATCGCGGTCGCCGGGATGGGGGCCGCAGGGACGGCGGCCGCTTCGATGGCGCCCGTTTCGATGGCGCCCGTGGCGAGACGCGCCGCCAGCCCCCGCTCGGCCGCGAGGCGGCGCCAGCACCCCCGGTGGCTCCCGGGGAGGCGGAGCGGCTCGGTCAGCCTGCCCCCAGCGACGACCTGGTGTGGGGGCGTCACGCCGCCCTCGCCGCCCTGGAGAGCGGCCGACCGGTTCACCGCATCTGGTGCACGACGGAGCTGCGCTTCACACCGAAGTTTCTGCAGCAGCTGCGGGAGGCCAAGGCGTCCGGTGTGCTGGTGGAGGAGGTCACCTGGGCGCGGCTGGGGCAGCTCACCGCCGGCGCCGTGCACCAGGGCATCGTGCTGCAGAGCGCCGCGGCCGAGACCCTCGACCTCGACAGTCTCATCGAGGGCTGTGCTGGCATCGGCGAAGCGCCCTTGCTGATGGCCCTCGACAGCATCACCGACCCCCACAACCTGGGGGCCATCGCCCGCAGTGCCGAAGCACTCGGTGCCCATGGGCTGGTGCTGCCGCAGCGGCGCAGCGCCGGCCTCACCGGCTCGGTGGCCAAGGTGGCGGCCGGCGCCCTGGAGCACTTGCCCGTGGCCCGGGTGGTGAACCTCAACCGCGCCCTCGAACGCCTCAAGCAGGAGGGCTATCGGGTGGTGGGCCTGGCCTCTGAGGGCAGTGTCAGCCTGGAGCAGGCCGATCTGGATGGTCCCCTGGTGATCGTCACCGGTTCGGAGTCCGATGGGCTTTCGATGCTCACCCGCCGGCACTGCGACCAGCTGGTGAGCATCCCCCTGCGCGGCGCCACCCCCAGCCTCAACGCCTCGGTGGCTACAGCCCTGCTGCTCTATGAGGTGGCTCGCCGCGGCTGGATGCGCGGCCTGCGCGGCGGTGATCCCGCCCCCCGGCTGGTGAGGCCCCAGGTGCCCTCAAGCCCCCAGACACCAATGGTGGAGAACGTTGACTCTGGGTCGCCGCCAGCGGACCTCCATTCCCCGCTGGACGCCGGGCCGTCCTCAGCGCCTGAACCCGAGGCGGTGACTGCCCTGGAGGCGCTTGGTGAGCCCGCAGTGGGCCCTGGCGCGGTGGGCGGCAGCACCAACGCTGGTGCAGGCGACGGTGACGGTGCTGCCATGGCTGGGGCATCGGGCGCGACCACGACCCCCACCCCGGCATCGGATCCAGAGCAGGACCACTACCAGGACCACCACCAGGATGACCAGCAGGACCAGGACCAGGCCCCCAGCCTGAGCCAGCCCGACTCCAGTGCCACCGACCCCACTGCCACTGACCCCAGTGTCGACCGACCCCAACGGCGCTGATCCCGGCAGCGCCGGGCCCCGGGCCGGCGAATCGGACCGCAACAGCCCCGAGCCGGCCGCCGACCCCGGTGGGCCCACCACCCCTGGCAGCCAATTCGCCAGCGACGTGGATCTGGGCTCACTGCACCCCTGATCCCCACGCTGAGTGCCATCAGGCGGGTGGGCAGAATGGGGGTTGTTCCGCTCCACCGCATGAACCCCCTGCTCTGGCCCGTGCGCGGCAGCGTCAACGTCCTGGGCCTGGCCTGGTGGGCCCGGGTGTGCACCAGGGATCCCGACATCACCTATTGGTTTGGCCCCTACGTGCGTCGCAGCAGCCTGGAGCGGGAGCTGCCCGCCTTCCTCGACGACCTGCGCAGTGAGGAGCCGGCCGCCATCGACCACACCCTGCTGCGCACCCGCCGCGGCGAACCCCTCACCGAGACCGACTGACGCTGCGCTGCGGGTTGGGCACGAGGCACCTGGCTGATAGCGTCCCAACCAACTGGTGATCGGTTGGCATGGGCATCGCCGAATGGCGCGGCAGGCTGGAGCGCGGCGAGGTGTCGGCCCGGGAGCTCACCGATCGCTGCCTGGCCCGCATCGAGGCGGTGGATGACACCGTGCACGCCTTCCTGGAGGTGACCGCCCAGCGGGCCCGGGCCGACGCCGAGCGCATCGACAGCGCCAGGGCCGCCGGCGAACCCCTGCCACCCCTGGCGGGGGTGCCACTGGCGATCAAGGACAACCTCTGCACCAAGGGAATTCGCACCACCTGCTCCAGCCGCATGCTGGAGACCTTCGTGCCGCCCTACGAGAGCACCGTCACGGAGCGGCTCTGGCAGGCCGGGGCCGTGCTGCTGGGCAAGACCAACCTCGATGAGTTCGCCATGGGCAGCTCCACCGAGACCTCGGCCTTCGGTCCCAGCCGCAACCCCTGGGATCCGGCCACCGTGCCCGGTGGCAGCTCCGGTGGCAGCGCCGCCGCCGTGGCCGCCGGTGAGTGCCTCGGTGCCCTCGGCTCCGACACCGGCGGTTCCATCCGTCAGCCCGCCAGCTTCTGCGGTGTGGTGGGCCTCAAGCCCACCTATGGGCGTGTCAGCCGCTGGGGCCTGGTGGCCTTCGCCAGCTCCCTCGATCAGGTGGGCCCCTTCAGCCAGTCGGTGGCGGATGCTGCCGAGCTGCTGCAGGTGATCGCCGGCCCCGATCCCCGCGACAGCACCTGTCTGGCGGCGGACGTTCCCGATTACCGGGCCGCCCTGGAGCAACCGGTGACCGGCCTGCGGGTGGGCATCGTGCGCGAGTGCTTCGAGGCCGATGGCCTCGCCCCGGCGGTGAAGGCGGCGGTGATGGCGGCCGCTGAGCAGTTGCAGGCCCTGGGCTGTGAACTGGTGGATGTCAGCTGCCCCCGTTTCAACGACGGCATCGCCACCTATTACGTGATTGCCCCGTCGGAAGCCTCCGCCAACCTGGCTCGCTACGACGGCGTCAAATACGGCTACCGGGCTGGCCTGGAGGCGGGGGCGAACAGTGCTGCCAGCCTGGCGGAGATGATGGCCCGCAGCCGCGCCGAGGGCTTCGGCGATGAGGTGCAGCGACGCATTCTGATCGGCACCTACGCCCTCTCGGCCGGCTATGGGGACGCCTACTACCGCAAGGCCCAGCAGGTTCGCACCTTGATCAGGCGCGACTTCGACCGTGCCTTCGAGACGGTGGATGTGTTGCTCACCCCCACTTCCCCCACCACCGCCTTCCGCTTCGGCGCCCACAGCGACGACCCGCTGGCCATGTACCTGGCCGACCTGCTCACGATTCCGGCCAACATGGCCGGGCTGCCGGCGATCAACGTGCCCTGTGGCTTTGATGGCCAGGGCCTGCCGATCGGTCTGCAGCTGATCGCCGGCGTGTTGCAGGAGCCGCGCCTGCTGCAGGTGGCCCACCATTACGAGAGGGCGGCCCGGGTGATGGAGCACCGCCCAGTGGCCGATCTGGTGCCGTCGGCGCCCCTGGTGTCCTGAGCGCCGCGGGCCAGGACCGCCCACACCAGATCTGGTGTGGGCGGTCCTAACCTGGGCGGCAAAGCTGGCAGCGCCGTGGCCTTCGTTCCCCTCCACAACCACAGCGACTACAGCCTTCTCGATGGCGCCAGTCAGCTGCCGGCGATGGTGGAGCGGGCCGTGGCCCTGGGCATGCCGGCCCTGGCCCTTACCGACCACGGCGTCATGTATGGCGCCATTGAGCTGCTGAAGCTCTGCCAGCAAGCGGGCATCAAGCCGATCATCGGCAATGAGATGTATGTCATCAATGGCTCGCTTGATGATCCCAATCCGCCCAAGAAGGAGCGCCGTTATCACCTGGTGGTGCTGGCCAAGAATGCGGTGGGGTATCGCAATCTGGTGAAACTCACCAGCATCAGCCACCTGCGGGGCATGCGCGGCCGGGGCATCTTCTCGAGGGCCTGTGTCGACAAGGCCACCCTGCGCCAATACAGCGAGGGTTTGATCGTGGCCACCGCCTGCCTGGGGGGTGAGATTCCCCAGGCGATCCTGCGCGAGCGGCCCGATGCGGCCCGCACTGTGGCGCGCTGGTATCAGGAGGTGTTCGGCGACGATTTCTACCTGGAGATCCAGGACCACGGCGGCATCGAAGACCGCATCGTCAATACCGAGATCGCCCGCATCGGTGCGGAGCTCGGCATCGAACTGGTGGCCACCAACGATGCCCACTACCTCAGCGTGGGCGATGTGGAGGCCCATGACGCCCTGCTGTGCGTGCTCACCGGCAAGCTGATCAGTGATGAGAAGCGCCTGCGGTACACCGGCACCGAATACATCAAGAGCGAAGCCCAGATGCTGCAGCTCTTCGGCGATCATCTGCCGGCCGAGCTGATTGAGCGGGCCGTGGCCAACACGGCACGGGTGGCCGACAAGGTGGAGCCCTACGACATCCTGGGTCGCTACCAGATGCCGCGCTTCCCGATCCCCGAGGGGCACACTCCGGTGAGCTATCTGCGCGAGGTGAGTGAGCAGGGACTGCGCCGCCGCCTCGACCTGGACGAAGCCGAGGTCATGGCGGATGGCTATGGGGAGCGGCTCGCCTACGAGCTGCAGGTGATGGAGCAGATGGGTTTCCCCACCTACTTCCTGGTGGTGTGGGACTACATCCGCTACGCCCGCGAGAACGGCATCCCGGTGGGCCCCGGCCGCGGTTCTGCCGCCGGATCGCTGGTGGCTTATGCCCTCGGCATCACCAACCTCGATCCGGTGGTGCACGGCTTGCTGTTCGAACGCTTTCTCAATCCTGAGCGCAAGTCGATGCCTGACATTGACACCGATTTCTGCATTGAAAGGCGCGGTGAGGTGATCGACTACGTCACCCAACGCTATGGCGAGGACAAGGTGGCCCAGATCATCACCTTCAACCGCATGACCTCCAAGGCGGTGCTCAAGGATGTGGCCCGTGTGCTGGATATTCCCTACGGCGAGGCCGATCGTCTGGCCAAGCTGATTCCTGTGGTGCGGGGCAAGCCAGCCAAGCTCAAGGAGATGATCGGCGCGGAGTCGCCAGCGCCGGAATTCCGGCAGAAATACGAGAACGAGTCCCATGTGCGCCACTGGGTGGATCTGGCCATGCGCATCGAGGGCACCAACAAGACCTTCGGTGTTCATGCCGCCGGCGTGGTGATCGCCGCCGAGCCCCTCGACGAGCTGGTGCCCCTGCAGCGCAACAACGACGGCCAGGTGATCACCCAGTACTTCATGGAAGACGTGGAGTCAATGGGCCTGCTGAAGATGGACTTCCTGGGGCTGAAAAATCTCACCATGATCGACAAGACGATCGATCTGGTGAAGCAGAGCAGCGGCATCGAGGTGGACCCCGACAAGCTTCCTCTCGATGATCCGGACACCTACGGCCTGTTGGCCCGCGGTGATCTGGAGGGCATCTTCCAGCTGGAGTCGAGCGGCATGCGGCAGATCGTCCGCGATCTCAAGCCCTCGTCCCTGGAGGACATCTCCTCGGTGCTGGCCCTGTATCGTCCCGGCCCGTTGGATGCGGGTCTGATCCCCAAATTCATCAACCGCAAGCATGGCCGTGAGGCCATCGATGTGGCCCACGTGAAGCTCGAGCCGATCCTGCGCGAGACCTACGGGATCATGGTGTATCAAGAGCAGATCATGAAGATCGCCCAGGATCTCGCCGGCTACTCCCTTGGTGAAGCCGATCTTCTGCGGCGGGCGATGGGCAAGAAGAAGAAGAGCGAAATGGAGAAGCACCAGGGACTCTTCGTCCAGGGTGCCAGCGAGCGGGGGGTGGATCCCAGGATTGCCGAGGCCCTGTTTGAGCAGATGGTGCTGTTCGCCGAGTACTGCTTCAACAAGAGCCACTCCACCGCCTATGGCGCGGTGACCTACCAGACGGCCTACCTCAAGGCCCACTACCCAGTGGCCTACATGGCGTCTCTGCTCACGGTGAACGCGGGCGATTCGGCCAAGGTGCAGCGCTACATCGCCAATTGCAGTGCCATGGGCATCGAGGTGATGGCCCCGGATGTCAATGCCTCCGGCATCGACTTCACCCCCGTGGGCGATCGCATCCTCTTCGGCCTTTCAGCGGTGCGCAACCTCGGTGATGGCGCCATCCGCCAGCTGATCGAGATCCGCAGTGCCGAGGGGCCGTTCCGCTCGCTGGCCGACCTCTGCGATCGCATCCCCGGCCAGCAGCTCAACCGCCGGGCCCTGGAGGCCCTGATCCACTCCGGCGCCCTCGACTCCCTGGAGGCCAGGGCCAACCGGGCCCAGCTGATGGCCGACCTCGATTTGGTGCTGGATTGGGCCACCTCCCGCGCCCGGGATCGGGCCAGCGGCCAGGGCAACCTCTTCGATCTGCTCGGCGGCGCTGATACCGCCGCCAGCGATGGTGCCGCTGATGCCGCCGCAGGCGATCTCAGCACCGCGCCCAAGGCGGCGCCGGTGGCTGACTACCCCCCCACCGAGAAGCTGCGGCTGGAGAAGGAGCTGGTGGGGTTCTATCTCTCCGACCATCCCCTCAAGCAGCTGGCGGGCCGGGTGAAACTGCTCTCACCGGTGGCCCTGGGCAACCTCGAGGAGCTGGCCGACAAGGCCAGGGTCAGTGCGGTGGCGATGGTGCCGGAGATCCGCCAGGTCACCACCCGCAAGGGCGACCGCATGGCGGTGCTGCAGCTGGAGGATCTCACCGGCAGCTGCGAGGCGGTGGTGTTCCCGCGCACCTACGCCCGCCTGGCGGACCATCTGATGGTGGATGCTCGCCTGCTGGTGTGGGCTTCGGTGGACCGGCGGGATGACCGGGTGCAGCTGATCGTGGACGACTGCCGCCAGGTGGACGACCTGCAGCTGCTGATGGTGGAGCTTCCGGCGGACCAGGCGGCCGACATCGCCGTGCAGCACCGGCTGCGGGAATGCCTGCAGAGCCATCGTCCCCCCCAGGACGAGGGTGGCGTGCGGGTGCCGGTGGTGGCCCTGGTGCGCCAGGGGGATCAGACCCGCTGCGTGCGCCTCGGCCCCCAGTTCTGTGTGGCCAATCCGGCGGCCGCCCTCTCCACCCTCAGCGCGGCGGCGTTTGCCGCCCGGGTGAGCGCTCCGCTCTCAGCGGTCTGAGGATCCTTCAGGGGTGTTGGGGGCGGCAGTTCCTTGGCGCCTGGAGCGCAGCGAGGATCGGAGACGGCCGAAGTTGAGGCTGATCTGCTCGCTGCCGAGCAGGCTGCCGGGCTGGGTCTCCCAGCTGGCGGAGAGCACGCCGTAGCTGAGGCCCAGAAGCCCCAGCAGGAAACAGCCTCCCGAAGTCACCAGGGTGGCCCCCGGCGGGATGTCGAGCACCCCTCGGCTCACCAGCACGTAGCTGGCAATGAACACCCCCATGCCCATCACGGTGGGGATGCCCGTGGCCACGGCGATGCGGCGGGCCATGCGATTGGCCACGGCCTCAGGGATCACCTGCTGGCGGCTGGCAGGTTGGGGTTTCGCTGGGGTTGGCCCCTTGCCGCGCTTGCCGTTGCGACCCGGTGGCTTGCCGGATTGCTTGCCTGTGGGCTGGATGCCTTGAGCCGCCATGGTGTCCCCTGCTGGCTGGACGGCGCCTCAGCCGCGGATTCCGAGCTTGGCGATCAACTGGCTGTAGCGCTCCAGGCTGATGCCCTTGAGATAGCCCAGCAGACGCTTGCGGCGGCCGATCATCTTCAACAGCCCCTGGCGGGAGGAGAAGTCGTGCTTGTTCTGCTGCAGATGGGTGGTGAGCTGGCTGATGCGTTCGCTCAGCATCGCCACCTGCACTTCAGCCGATCCGGTGTCGGTGCCGTGGGTCTGGTGACCGTTGATCAGTTCCTGCTTTTTGGTGGTGGTGAGCGGCATGGATGGGGAAGAAGGCGAACGCGGGAAGAACCGGGGCCCGGTGCAGGAATCCGGCGTGGCAATGACCCACGTTACCGCCCCACCGGCACCATTTCAGGGCCTGCGGCGATGCTGAATGCCGGCTGCCCGGGGGGCCTCAGGCGGCCTGGCAGCTCAGCCAGCGCAGGCATTCGCGGATCCAGTCATCGGCGCTCCAGGCGCTGTCGCTGGCGGCGGCGGCCTGCTGATGGGCCACAGCCCGCAGCGCCCGGTGAATCTCCAGCACCTCGTAGCCCAGCACCGCCAGCGTCAGCTGCACCTCCTCGCGGTGGTTGTCGCTGAGCTGGCTCTCCGGGGGAGCCAGGGCGTCGTCGTCCGCAGCGATCCCCAGGGCACCGACGAAGCGCTGCTGCAGCCGGCTGCGCAGCTCCACCGCCAGCCGTTCCGCCGTGCGTCGTCCCACCCCCGGGGCCTGACAGAGCCGGCGCAGGTCGGTCTGCACGATCGCCTGCACCAGCTCTTCGCGTTCCAGGCAGCCCAGCAGCCCCAGGGCCATCTGCGGCCCCACGCCACTCACGGCCACCAGCTCGCGGAAGAGGTCCCGCTCGGCCCGCTCGACGAAGCCGTAGAGGGTCCAGCCGTCGTCGCGCACGGCCTGGTGGATGTGCAGGGCCAGGCCACTGCTCAGGGCCGGCAAGCGCTGCCACAGGCGCTGGTGCACCTGCACCTCGTAGCCCACGCCCTGGCACAGCAGCAGCAACCCGCAGCGCTTGTCCTGCTGCCAGGGATCGGCCAGTTCTCCTTGCAGCCAGCCGATCATGGGAGCACTTGGATTGCGCCCATGGTGCCCGCCCCGCGGTCCCCTGCCCAGCTCCAGCCGCCGGCCCCACCGCGTCTACCCCGGCGCTCCCTCCAACGCTCACTCCAGCGCTCCCTGTGGCAGCCCGCCCTGCGCTCGCTGGCCGGGCTGCTGCTGGCTGCGCTGTTGCTGCTGCCCCTGACGGCCTGCAGCGGTTCGTCCCAGCCGCCCCGCGGGGTGCTGCTGAGTGCCCTGGCGCTGCAGATCCAGATCACCCAGGGCGCCATCGCCCAGGCTCTCGACCTGCAGCTGGACCAGAGCACCGCGCCCCAGGTGAGCCGGGTGCGCGTGTCCGAGCAGCAGAGCCTGGCCATCGGCGAGGCCAGGGGCCTGCGGCTGGCGGGTCAGTTCGACTGGCGCCTGAGCGGTGATCCGATCCGGGTCGACAGCCCCTTTGAGCTCTACCTGCAGCGCGGCGAGCGGGGCCAGAGCTGGCGGCTGGCCCGTCCCAGCGGCAGTCCCGACGGCAGCACCCAGGAGTGGATCACCTATCCGCTGCCCCTGAAGGGCTGAGCTGGCAGAGGTGGCTGTGGCTGTGGCGGCGCTGGTCGGCTGCTGAGGCTGATCAGGGTGGCGCCCAGCACCAGGGCGGCACCGGCCAGGGTCCAGCCATCCACCACCTCCCCGAAGATCAACCAGCCCCACAGGCCCGCGAAG
Source organism: uncultured cyanobacterium (assembly GCA_963765575.1). GTDB lineage: Bacteria > Cyanobacteriota > Cyanobacteriia > PCC-6307 > Cyanobiaceae > NIES-981. Next base: position 226,894 of record CAVXWZ010000008.1, read on the forward strand.
CCCACCTGGACGTAGCTGATTGCGGTGGCCTGGGCGGCCGGCAAGCCCACCAGTCCGCGGGTCAGGGCCACTTGACCCAGCTGGGTGAACAGGCCCACCCCCAGCAGCCAGAGGAGCTCCGATGGGGTGGGCAGCACCGGGTTCAGCAGCACCAGGGGCAGGCTCAGGGGCACCGCCACCAGTGGGAAATAGAACACGATCACCAGGGGCTGTTCCGTGGTCGCCAGCTTGCGAACGCTGACGTAGGCCACGGCTGTGGCCAGGGCCCCGACCACGGCGATCAGCACGGCCGTGGGCGGCAGCCCCGCGCCGGTGTTGACCGCTCCGGCGGCGACCAACTGGGCCGGCTGGGCCACCAGCAGCACGCCGGCCCAGCCCAGGCCCATGGCCGCCAGCACGCGCTTGCCGATCCGCTCCCCCAGCAGCAGCCAGGCCAGCAGGGCTGTGAAGGTGGGATAGAGGTATTGCAGCACGGTGGCGGAGGCCAGCGGCAGCTCGCTCAGGGCGATGTAGACGCACAGCAGCGCCACGCTGCCGATGCTGCCGCGCCAGATCAGCAGGCCCCGCCGCTGGCCCCAGGGGCTGATGCCGGCGCGACGCAGCAGCCACCAGCTCAGGGCCAGGCTCACCAGGGCGCGGGCCAGCACCACCTCGGCCGCGGGAATGCGGCCGCCCACCTGCTTCACACAGATGCCCATCAGCGAGAAGCTCAGGGCGCTCAGCAGCATCGAGGCCGCCGGTGGCAGGGAGCGGGGTGCAGCCGACGGCGTCATGGCGGTGGCAGGACAGGCAGGTGCCGGCGACGCATGCTGACCGATGGCTCCCGGCTGCTGCAGCGGCGGCGGCCCTGCAGCAGAATTGGCAAGCGTTCCATGGGCTGCCGCGCCCGCTGCGCCTGCGGCTCCGCACTCGCCCACAACCCCCCTCACCGTGAGCCTGCCGCGCCTCCATCCCCGCACGATCGAGGCCGTCAAGGAGCGCGCCGACATCGTTGATGTGGTGGGCGAGCACGTGGTGCTCAAGAAGAAGGGCCGGGAGTTCGTGGGGATCTGCCCCTTCCACGACGACAGGTCGCCGTCGATGACGGTGTCGCCCGCCAAACAGTTCTATTACTGCTTCTCCTGCGGCGCCGGCGGCAACGCCATCAAGTTCCTGATGGAGCTGCAGCGCCAGAGCTTCAGCGATGTGGTGCTGGAGCTGGCACGCAAGTACCAGCTGCCGGTGGAGACCGTTGATGGTCCCCAGCAGGAGCGGCTGCGCCAGCAGCTGTCGCGCCGGGAGCAGCTGCACCGGGTGCTGGCCCTGGCTTCAGGCTGGTTTCGCAGCCAGCTGCGCGCCGCTACGGGCCAGGTGGCCCTCACCTATCTGCGCGAGCAACGGCGCCTCAGTGAGAGCACCCTGGAGACCTTCGAGCTCGGCTACGCCCCCGACCGCTGGGACGGCCTGCTCCAGCACCTGGGCCAGGCCCATGGCCTGGCCCCCGACTGGCTGGAAGCCGCCGGCCTGGTGGTGCCCCGCAAGGGCGGTGAGGGCTTCTACGACCGCTTCCGCGGCCGGGTGATGGTGCCGATCAAGGACCGCCAGGGACGGGTGGTGGGCTTCGGTGGCCGCAGCCTCGACGGTGGCGAGCCGAAATACCTCAACTCGCCGGAAACGGAGCTGTTCGAGAAGGGCCAGCACCTGTTTGGCCTCGACCGGGCGGCTCCTGCCATCCGTAAGGACGACCGGGCGGTGGTGGTGGAGGGCTACTTCGATGTGATCGCCCTGCATGCCGCCGGCATCACCAACGCGGTGGCGTCCCTGGGCACGGCCCTCAGCAGCCAGCAGATCACCCAGCTCTGCCGCTGCTGCGACAGCCGCCGGCTGATCCTCAACTTCGACAGCGACGGCGCCGGTGTGCGGGCGGCCCAGCGGGCCATCGGTGAGGTGGAGCAGCTGGCGCTGCAGGGCCAGCTGGAGCTGCGGGTGCTGCACCTGCCCGCCGGCAAGGATCCCGACGACTTCCTGCAGGCCCATGGCGCCGGCGATTACCGCGCCCTGCTGGATCAGGCGCCCCAGTGGCTTGACTGGCAGATCGAGCAGGTGCTGGAGGGCAAGGATCTGGCCCGCTCGGATCAGTTCCAGCAGGCGGTGAGCGCCCTGGTGGCCCTGCTCGGCAAGCTGCCCCAGAGCGCCGTGCGCAGCCACTACCTGCAGCAGGTGGCCGAGCGGCTCAGCGGCGGCCAGGCGCGGCTGGCGATTCAGCTCGAAGACGACCTGCGTCAGCAGGTGAAGGGCCAGCGCTGGCATGGCCGCTCCCAGAAGTGGGAGCAGCCCGGTGAAGCGGGGTTGCGGGAGCGCGCCGAGGCCGAGGTGCTGCGGCTCTATCTGCACTGCCCCCGCGAGCGGCCGTTGATCCGCGCCGAGCTGCGCCGCCATGAGCTGGAGGATTTCGCCCTCTTCCATCACCGTCAGCTGTGGGCGGCCATCAGCGCCATGGAGGAGGACAACCTCGGTGCCGGGCGCCTGGAGGCCGTCAACCGGGGTCTCGATGCCGGGCTGGATCTGGCCGATCTCGATCTGCCCCGGCTGCTGGGCGACCAGCTGGTGGTGGAGGAGAGCGCCCTGCTGGCACGGCTCACGCCCCTGATTCAGCCCAGCGAACTGCAGCAGCTCCACCTTTCCCAGCCCCAGCTGCAGTTGCGTGGGGCCCTGGCGGCCCTGGAGCGCCAGCGCAGCCTCAAGCGCTGCCGGCATTTGCTTGATGCCTGGGGCAGCCAGCGCCTGGAGACCCTGGAGCGCTGCATCGCCAAGCTGCTGCAGGCTGACACCGGGCCAGCTCCGGAGCCCCAGGGGCCGTCTGCGCAGTCGCAGGGGCTGGTGCCGATCAGTGAGTTGGTGCCGATCAGCAACATGGAGAGCCGGCTGGAGGAGTTGTTCGCCGACCTCAACCGAGACGCCCTGCGCTTCCAGGAGCTCTATTACAACGAGCGCCGCTATCTTGAAGATCTTGATAATCGGCGGCGGGCCGGCTACCCCAACCGGGGAGACGAGCAGGTGGCCTAGGCGCCTGTCAGACCATTGCTGCACCTCAGGTCGTCGCCCCTGACACGCTGAACTGCCGCTGCCAACGCCGCCCCCTCACGATCCCATCGGCCTGGGTCTCATCTGGACGTTGCGCTCAGGAGCTGCCCTGGCCGCTGAGTTGGGTGTGGCTGCCGTCGCAGTAGGGGGTGTTCTGGCTGTTGTCGCAGGTGTCGAGCGCATCGCTGCCGGCTTCCAGCTCGAGGGCCAGGGGAGTGGATTGGGTCATGGGGGGGTAAGAACGCACCAACACGTTGGCTTGTTTCCAGGGGGCCACGATCCATCCAGCACGGGCTCATCACACGACCCAGGAGCAAACCAACGATCCAGCGGAATGGGCTCTGGCAATGAGGCAGGCCCCTGGACGGTGCCGATTCCGCGGCAGCTCGTGATGGCTGTTGTGGTGGCCCGCAGGCTGTAGGCGCAGGCGCCAACAAAGGTGGGAGTGCCTCACCGATGCCGGCGTTGCCCTGATTCCGGTGCTGGAAGGATTGCACGCCTGGAGACAGGCCGAGCAGGAGGACCTGGGATGCGGCACTGAACTCTGAGCGTGGTGTGTCTGTGGTGAGCGCCGGCGGCATCGTTTTCAAGCGCCTTGCCAGGTGAAGCCATCGGCGGCTTGGATTCGTGCCACCATTGCGTTCGTGGAATCTCGTCAATGCCGACAATCTTTGCTGGAATGATTTCGACTGGGCTCAGTCTGGCGGCGGCGATGGCCCTGGTGCTCCCCCAGTCCTCCCAGGCCCAATCATTGAAAGACAGGGTGGTTCATAATCAATGCACGGTCAAGCTGACCAAAGAGATGGCCAGCAAGGGAATCGCCAACCCACCGCAACCCTTCATCAACAACGTCTGCGACTGTGTGGTTATCAATATGAATGCGGGTGACACGATCGAGCAGTCCAAGCAAACCTGCAAAGCCGAGGTCAAGGCCAAGATGGAGGGCGAGATGAAGCCCAAGACGACCACCCCCCAGCCCTGACCAGGCGCTCGCTGGCCAGCAGCCGTAACCATCCTGATGTGCGCTCTTTACTGCGCCTGGTGATCGGGGAGTCGGAGCGATTCCCCGCCCTGGCCATGGTCTTGGTGGAGCAACTGCAGCGCTCCGGTATGGCTCCATGCGTGCGCCGGTTCAGCGCCGGCTCCGCTGGGGTCGCCGAGATCCGCGCCCGGGGGTGTTCATGGGCGCGCTCATGCACGGGATCCTGATGGCAGCGGTGGTGCCTGGCCACGATCTGGCGCCAGGGGACCGGGATCGCTTCGCCGCCATGCCCGTCCACCTGGTGCGTGCGGCGGCGGCGGATTCGGGCTGCCGCCCCCACCCACCAGACAGCGGCTGACAAACGGGGAGGTCATCGCCCGCAGCAGGGCGCTGTAGTTGAGGCTGAAACGCTGCTCCTGGCCCACCACCAGCGGCTCGCCGCAGCTTTCCACCACCAGGTGATCGCTGGACGATCCCACCAGGGCTAGCCCCGCTGGGGGGCCCAGGCCGCCAGGATCGGTGTCCTGTTCCCCGAGGGCCAGCAGGGCCCGCTGGCGGACCCCCCGCTCAGGGCCGATGGCGGTTTCGGCAAAGCTGGTGAGGCCGCGCTCGCCCCAGGGTCGGGTGGGTTTGGGCTTGGCCTCGATGACTTCGGCCACCAGGGTGAAGGCATCGGTGAACAGGCCCGGCAGGGCCGTGCGGCCCAGGGGCTCGCGGCCCAGCAGCAGCGCTTCCCCCAGCCGCAGGTGGTTGATGCGCTGGGGCACCCCGCCCGCCGCCAGCCAGGGGAGGTTGGCGGAATTCCCGCCCGACACGATCGCCAGCTCGATGCCGAAGCGACCCTCCAGGGCGGTGGCCAGATCCGAGAGCTCCGCCATGTTGGTGGCATCCGGTTTGACGCCGTGCTGGCAGCCGAGATTGGCGCCGATCCCCATCAACTCCAGGGAGGGCAGGCCCAGGGTGAGCGCCGCCACCGCTTCCAGATCCGCCGCCAGGATGCCCTCACGCAGGTCCCCCAACTCCACCATCAGCACCACGCCGTGGCGAAGGCCCTGGTGGGCAGCTGCCGCCGCCAGGGCTTCGAGCAGCAGCGGTTCGCTGTTGCAGCTGATCGCGGCGCCGGCCACCACCCGATCCACCTGGCTGAGCATCGGCGTGCGGATCAACAGCTTCGGCACGGCCACGCCGGCCTGGGCGAGCGCATCAAGCGTCTCGATGCGGGAGTCGCCGATCGAACCCACCCCCGCCGCCACCCAGGTGTGCGCGATCGCCGGCAGGCCGAGCACCGCCTTGCTCACGCCGCTGATGGCGATGCCCTGCCGCCCCAGCTGCTCCACCAGGGTGCGGGCGTTGTGGTGCAGGCGGTCGAGATCGATCTCGAGCCGCGGGGCGCTCACGCCGGGGCCCGTTGGCTGGCGCCGAGCTCGGGGAAGGCGCGCACCACCATCTGCACCAGCCGCTCGGCTGGACGGCTGAGGGCATCGCTCACCGGAATGCCCAGCTCCGCCTGATAGAGGGCGATGGCGGTGGAGAGCTCGTCGTCGTCCATGCCCTCGTGGTTGATCGTGAGGCCGATCACCCGCGTGGGCGCGAAGGCCTCGATCAGCTTGATTTCGCTGGCCGGGCTGGGCATGGCCACCGCGGGAATGTCGCAGAGGCGCTGGCGTTTCGGGGCGTGCTGCAGGATCACCGCCTGGGGCTGGCCGCCCCGCAGGATGAAGGCGGAGGAGAGGTAGGCGGGATGGCTGAGGGCCCCCTGGCCCTCGATCACGATCACTTCGGGGCGCTCGCTCTCGTAGGCCTCCACCACGGCGGCCTCCACCTCACCCGAGCAGAACTGTGACGGGATCGCGTCGAGGGCCATGCCGTAGCGGCCCCCCTGGATCAACCCCGTCTGGCCCGTGCTCACCAGCAGGGAGGGGATGCCGTGGTCGTTGAGCGCCTTCACCAGCAGGGTGGCGGTGGTGCGTTTGCCGATGGCGCCGTCGGTGCCGAGCACGGCGATGCGACGGCAGTGGGCCCGGGCGATCGAGCCGTCGAACAGCCGCAGATCCTTGAGGGCCGGCGGCCGGCGCACGTCGCGAATGGATACGCCATGGCGCTGGGCGGCGGCCACGAACGCCGGGTCGTCGAGCAGAAACTCCCGCAGGCCGTTCACCAGGTTGAGGCCGGCGCCGATCGCCGCCAGCAACAGGCTGCGATCGGCTGGGCTGAATAAGCCGTCGGCCGGTGCCACGCCGTAGATCAGGGTCGTCAGCGTGGCTCCGCCGACGGCGAGGGCGGCCTTCAGGTTGGCCACGATCGGGATGCCGTTGGCTGTCCCATCGAGCACCAGCCCGGCATCCCGGCCAGCGCAGTGGCTGTCGATCACCGCAGTGATCTGGAAGGCCTCGCAGTGGCGCACCAGGCCATGGGCCGTCTTGCCGTCCAGGCCCTCAAATTGCCCTTCGCAATAGACCACAGCGGCCGGTCGCGGTGCCGGCGGCGGCAGCGCGGTGGCGCTGGGGTACAAACGCCAGGGCGCCTGCAGGCCGGGGGCCTGGGAAAGGGATGTCAACGGAAGCCGTTCCTCGTCGGGAGCTCAGAGGAGGCGTCTGCGTGGCCTGCAACGGCTCCAAGCCGTGCGGGGGGACCAGAAGACTCAGCCAAGTTGGGTAACTGTTGTTACTCTACGGTGCCCTGAGAGCTGGTGGTGGGGCGGCCTCGATGGCCGGTTGCCTCGGCCGTGCGAGGCCGCACTCAGGGCTCGAAGGGCAGGGTGATCGGAGTGCCGACCCGGCCCCTGCAGACCACAACGATCTGCGCCGCTTCAGGGCCGAGGCTGGTGCCCTGGTGGGGTGTGTGGACCAGTTCGATCAGGGCATCGCCCGCCTCCAGGGTGATGCTCTCGCCATTCAGGGAGTTCACCTGCAGTCGGCCCTGCAGCAGCACGCCCGCGTTCACCACGGGGTGAACATGGAGGGGCAGGGTGACGCCGGCGGGAACGGTGATCCGCAGAACGGTGACCTCGGGTTGCCCAGGGCCCGCGGCTGGGTGCTGGAACCAGCGCCATGGCGATGGCCGCGAGCAGCGCTCCTGCCTTGCGGACGACGGGATCAGGCATGGGGGAACGCCTCACGGGTCAGGGCCTGAACTGTTGGAGCAGGGTCTCGGTGCGCGCCATCTCGCCGCCCATCACGACGGTGCTGTAGCCGCTGCCCGGGATCATCGGAGCAGCGGCAGGCGGCGATCTCTGCCCCTGAGCCATGTCTGAGGCTTGCTGCCTGGCCGACGGATCGGAGCAGATTGAGCGTCAGGGCCTCGGCCGGCATCAACGGTCGCCATTGAGCCGCTGACTCAAGGCCTCCATGGCGTTGGCAACAGTCGCGAAATTGCCCATGCCAGACCGGAGACCGAATCGGCTCAGTTCCTTCTCGATGGCACTGGATGTGGTCACCAGTGCCGTGTGGATCCCGCGCTGGTGGAGCAGGTCGCGCAGTTCCAGCAAGGTCTTGGCCGCTGAGTCGTCCAGATCATCCACACCGGAGGCATCAATGACCAGTCCTCGGATCTGCTCGCCGGGCTGGCTGGTGAGACCCAGCACCTCCTGGGTGAAGCGGTTGGCATTGGCATCGAAGAGGTTGGCCTCGAAGCGGTAGGCCAGGATCCCGGGTGCGGCCAGGATTCCTGGGCCAACCGGCACGGTGCGGAGGTCGGTGCCCTCGCTGTTGAGCGTCCACAGGTAGGTGCGGGGGCGGACGGTGTGTCGCACCTGTTCGATCAGCGAAAGCACCACGGCGAGCACGAATTCATTGCGCTGCAGGTGCCAGAGTTCGGCGAGGCCATGCCAGTCGATCAGCTGGATGCCGATCAGAAACACGATCGTCGACAGCAGCGCCGCAGGCAGAAGCGCCAATGGTCGCGTGAAGAACAGCGGCACCAGCAGCACGACCATGGCCGCCGTGAGATGGGCGAGCTGGCTGCGACCGCCCGCGGCATCCACCATTTCTGTCTTGGTGGGACTGCCGTTCACCACGAACGTGCCGCTGAGCCCGGCCGCGAGGTTGGCGCCGGCCAGCCCCAGCAGATCCACATTGTCCAGATTCCTTTCGCGGTAGCGCTGGGCGTAGGCCCGGGTCGTGGCGGAGCTCTGGGCCAGGATCACCACGAAGCAGGACGCAGCGCTGATCAGCACCGCGTTCCACTGGGACGCGCCGACCGAAGGAATCGCCAGCTTGGGCAGTCCTCCGGGAACACTCCCCACCACATCCAAGCCCCTAGCGGAAAAATCCAGCAGCCAGCTCGCCAGGATCGAGCCGGCCACGGCAATCAGAGCACCCGGAAGCCGTCGGTTCAGGCGGAAGCAGACCACGATCACGCCCACCACCCCCAAGGCCACCAGCAGGTGATCAAGGCGGCTTTGGCCGATCCGGGCCAGCGCACGACACCACCTGCTGTAGAGCACCGTTGCAATGCTTCTGCAGCCCGAGCAGGCCCGCCAGTTCCCCTGATGCCACCTGGATTCCGATTCCGGAAAGCAGGCCGATCAGGGCACTTCGAGATAAAAAATCCGCCAGGAATCCAAGCCGCAATCCAGCCGCTAGCACCAGCATCCCGCTAGCACCAGCATCACGGTGACAGCCAGGGCAACCGCCATCGTGAGGCTGAGGTAGGCCTGCGACCCTGGAACCGCCGCCCCCGACAGCGTGGCCACCAGGATGGCTGCGGTGGCGGAGTCGGCAGCCACCACCAGGTGCCGTGAGGCGCCGATGAAGGCAAAGGCCAGCATCGGCAGCAGCATCGTGTAGAGGCCCGTGGCCACCGGGGTCTGGGAGATGCGGGTGTATCCCATCACCTCGGGAATGGCCAGTGCTGCCAAGGTGAGACCGGCGACCACGTCGGTGCTCAGCTGGTCATGGCGCCGTGGCAGTAGTCCAGTCGCTCGTGGAACAAAGCGGTGCAGAAATGTCAACAGAACGGGGCAATCAAGGAATCTGAATCGGCTTCGCTGAGCTGGAATCTGATGGGCAGGTCGGTCTGCGTGATGGCCATCCCGGCGAATCTCGATGCTGCTTCACAAGGCCCCTTCATGAGGCTGCTTCATGAGGCCGCTTACCAGACACCGATCTCAGGCCCCGATCTCCAGCACTCCCATCATCCCCAGCTCCTCGTGATCGAGCACATGGCAGTGGTAGACCGTGCGGCCGGGAAAATTGCGGAAGCGGGTGCGTAGCCGCACGCTTTCGCCCGGCCGCACCAGCACCACATCCTTCCAGGCGCGGTAGGGCTCGGGGCGTCCATCGCGGCTGATCACCTGGAAAGGATTGGTGTGGATGTGGAAGGGGTGGTCCATTACACCTGTGTTGCGCACCAGCCAGTCCTCGGTGTCGCCCAGGCGCACGCGGGTGTCGACGCGGTGGTGCTCATAGGCCTTGCCGTTGATCAGAAACACCATCCCCTGGCCAGGGGCATGCCTGGCCAGGGGCCATGCCGTGGTTGAGCACGAAGCGGCGGCTGATCGAGGGTTCCGGCAGGGGCTCCACAACGCCCAGCCGGCCGGGTAAGGGCACGGGTTCCACCGATCCGGCGTAGCGCAGGGTGGCCAGAACAACGGGCGCGGCCGCTTCTGAGCTGGCGGCCCTGGCGGGAGCCTCGCTTCCCATCCCCATCCCCATCCCCCTGCCCATGCCCATACCCATGCCTCGTCCCATGCCCATGCCGCCCCTGGTGCGGCTGTAGGGCAGGTCCAGAAGTCGGTAGCTGCCGGGGGGCTGGTTGCCGCGCACGAGGACCTCGGCTCGCTCCCCCGGGGCCAGCAGCAGCTCCGGGAGCTGCACCGGTGCCTCCAGGGCGCCGCCGTCGCTGGCGATCAGGTGCAGGGCATGACCCTCCAGGGCAAGCCGCCAGACGCGGGCATTGGAGGCGTTCAGCAGGCGCAGCCGCAGCAGCCCCCCGGCGGCCACGCTGAGGTTGGGGTTGCGTTGACCGTTGACTGTGAGCACGCTGCCCTCGCGGCCCAGCGCCCGGGCCATGCCGGCAGATCCCACTCCAGTGGCAGCGGCGAGGTCTTTGAGCACCAGCAGCTGCTCGGCAGCGGCGGCGACCTCCGGGATCCGATCCAGGGCTCCCCGCACCACGATGGCGCCGCCGAGGCCGCCGAACACCTGATCGCTGACGTTGCCGTGGTGGTGGGGGTGGTAGTAGAAGGTGCCGGCCGGGTGATCGTCGGGCAGGGTGAAGCGGTAGGTCTGCGACGCTCCCGGCGGCACGCTCAGAAACACGTTGTCGGCATTGCCGCTGGGGGAGATGTGCAGGCCGTGGAAGTGCAGGTTGGTGGCGGAGTCGAGGCGGTTGTGCAAGCGAATCTGCACCGCATCACCGGCTTCCAGCTCCAGTGGCGGGCCCGGCAGCTGGCCGTTGTAGGTGAGGCCGTGGCTGGGGCCGCCCGGAATCGAGAGCCTGGTGCGCTCGGCCACCAGATCGAGATCCAGGCCCCCGTTTCCGGCCGAGACGGGTGGTTGCTTGGCCGCTGTGGCGGTCTGGCGCGCGATCAGCGCCGATCCCACCGTTCCTCCGGCCAGCACGAGGAAGGAGCGGCGGCTGAGCGGCTGGGCCATGGGGATCAGCCTCGGTGGTGAGGCCAGGGCTGGGTGGCGCCCGCTCTGGTCTGGCGGTCTGGCTTCAGGCTACGGACTCCCCTCGGGGGAGAGTCAAGCCTGCGGGTGCGGGATGGGGCTTGACCCAAGCCGGGGTGGAAGGATCAAAATCAGAAGTTCCACCACCCCATGTCCGCAAGAGCACAACCCCCAGTCCAACCGCTGATGTTGCGGGCACTGCACGGTGTCACCGGACTGCTGCTGATCGCAGCCCTGTTCACGGCCTACTGGACGTATGACACCTACGACGGTCGCTTCGGGGGCCTACCACTGCCTGACGTTGCCGCCATGGAGGGAATTCATGGCACGTTTGGGCTGCTCACCTTGGTGGTGTTTCCAGCCTTCCTCATCTATGCCGTTCACCACGGACAGCAGCGGCTGATTCAGGTTGATGCTGCCTCTGCAAGACGACAGGTCCATCCCAGAAGGGGTACGCGTGCCTGGTGGTATGGACTGCACCGTGGGCTGAACACCTGGTCGCTGGTGGCCCTCACTTTTGCATTGTTCAGCGGCAAGATGATGAACGAAACCTGGCTGCCTCGGGGAGAACTGCATCATCTCTGGTACAGCTTGCACCTGATCTCCTGGCTGATCATGGTGTTGACAATGGTCTTCCACATCGGCATCAATGCCCGACTGGGTGGAGTGGCCTGGATGGGCTCGATCTGGAGCTGGCGCCTGGGCCCTGAGGATCACCCTGAGCGATGGCTCGCTGATCTTCGGCACGGGTGGGCTGGCCTGCGCCAGCGGCTCGAGAGCGGCGGCCTCCAGGCGAGGTTGATCACCTCCCCTCTGGTGGTGCTGGAATCCAGCCTGGTGACCAGCTTGCTCCTGGCCTGGTTGATTCCCCTCTGGCGTTGATGGTGGCTGCTCTCAGTGGGTGATCGGAGACGGTTGCAGGGCTGGGCCATCGCCATGGCTCGCCCCGCGCCGTCCGCCTGGGGACCTCTTGGAACCTCCTTCTGCTCCCGCAGCCGAAAGCATGTCGAAGTGTGCACCGTCGCTGCAGGCGCAGGCTCTTCGCACATGCTTGAAGGCTGTCTATCCCTGCACTCCCGCTGATGCCCGTCTCCCAGAGCACGATCGACATTGTCAAGGCCACGGCGCCCGCCGTGAAGGAACACGGCGAGGCCATCACCAGCCGGATGTATGAGATCGCCTTTGCGGAGCGGCCCGATTACAAGCTGGGTTTTGAAACCACCTGGATGGTGGATGCCCATGGCAAGGGCCAGGCCCAGAAGCTGGCCGCCTCGGTGTATGCCTATGCCACCCACATCGATCGGCTGGACGAACTCGCGGCGGCTGTGGATCACATCGCCCACCGCCATGTGGCCTGCAGGATCCTGCCGGAGCAATACCCCTTGATCGGCGCCAAGTTGCTGCAGGCGATGCGGGATGTGCTGGGGGAAGCGGCCACCGATGAGGTGATCGCCGCCTGGACCGAGGCCTATGAAGCCCTGGCCGGCATCTTCATCGAGGCGGAGGCCCGGCTGTACCGCCAGAACGACGCGGCCCTGCAGGAGCGCCTCGCGGCACCACCGGCCTGACCGGCCCAGGCGCGGCAGGGCTCAGGTGGGCTAGTGGTGTTGAGCTTCGCTGAGGTGGTGTGATGCAGTTCCGGATCGGCGAAGCGTCCCGCCTGAGCCAGCTGCCTGTGAAGACCATTCGCTACTACTGCGACCAGGGATTGATTCAGCCCACCGAGAGAACGGAGGCGGGGTATCGGCTGTTCGACGCCCAGGCCCTGGAGGAGCTGGATCTGATCAAAAAGCTGCGCTCTCTGGACGTCAGCCTTGCTGACATTCAGCGCATCCTCGACGCCCGGCGCTCGGGTTTTTGCGCCTGCGACGACCTCAGGGCAACGCTGGTGCGCTACTCGGCCCTGATTGAGGAGCGCATCAGCTCCCTGCACACGATCAGGACTGAACTCGATGCCCTGGCCAGCAGCTGGGAGCTCTGCGGCCGCCCCCAGCGCTCCTGAACTGCCCAGCACCGACCTGGCCCGCGGCCCTATCGCCCTGCCAGAGCCGGCCACGAGCACGGCCGCGCCCATGGCCACCATGATCAGATTCTCCGCGAAACTCACCACCCCCAGGGGCGTGCTGCTGTTGCCGCCCACGCAGGCGCAGTTGAGCGCCAGCTTGTCGATGTAGACCGCCTTGGTCACCGACACCATGCCCGCCAGACCCAGCAGCAGGGCCAGCAGGGCGGCCAGGGGCACCGGGGGGGTGATCAGGAAGCCCAGCCCAGCCAGCAGTTCCAGGCCGGGATAGAGCTGGGCGTACAGCGGCAGGCGCTGGCTGATCAGGTCGTACTTGAGAAAGCTGCTGGCGAAGGCCTCCACATCCATCAGCTTCAGCATCGCCAGCAGGCAGAGGGCGTAGCCCATGAAACCGCGCAGGCCGCCGCCCACCGCCAGACTCACCAGCAGGGCCGTGCCAAACACGGCGAGCACGGGCGTGTAGGACACGCTGGCGCCCTCCGGCCGCACCCCCAGGCGCGTCGCCAGGTCGGTGTAGCCACCGATGCGCTCCGCGCCGGCGAAGATCTGGGGGGTGCTGGCCACGCCCTGCTCAGCCTTGAAGGCCTCGATGGCGGCGGGGCTGGTGAGGCGATGGTCGGCAAACGGGATGCCGTGCTCCTGCAGCAGGCGGATTGTCTTCAGACCCCAGGGGCAGGGCTGCTCGGGCAGATCCATGCGGTAGAGCCGCACCTCGGAGAGCGCAGGCCGCGCCGTGGGGCTGGGCATGACAGGCGGCCGCTCGGCCCTTGGGGTCATCCTTCACGCTATGGAGTCCAGTGGGGGGAGAGTCAAGGGCCTGGACTCTCCCCCCACTGGAGCCCATACGTTGCCTTCAGACGCACCGTTGGCATGCACCGCCGCGCCATTTCGCCATGCTCCCTGCGCGCCCGCGCTCTGCTGAGCCTGGTGGTCCTGGCGGCGCCAGCCCTGGCCCCGGCCACCGTTCGGGCCCAGGCGCCCCACACCCTGCCGGCAGAGCATGGCGCTTCCCACCGCGACCATGGCGCCCACGATCCTGGCGCCCATGCCCCTGGCACCCATGCCCACGACCTGGGCCCCGCCGGCGCCACCTACGACCTGCGCTTCATCGACGGCATGGTGCAGCACCACACCGGTGCCCTGCGCATGGGTGAGTTCGTGTTCGACATCGGCGCGCCCGGTGTCGGCGCCCTGGCCAAGACGATCTGGCGCGAGCAGGCCCAGGAGATCAAGGCCATGGGGCAATGGCGCAAGGCCTGGTATCCCGAAGCCCCGGTGTATTCCGTGGTGCTGCCCCCCGGCGGCGACCCCGACAGCATCGCCGCCCTGGCGCGCATGAGTGGGGCCGAGATCGACGCCATGCGCATGATCACCACCCTGCCCAGCCGCGACACCCGCGTGATCTGGTTTCTTGAGGGCATGCTCCATCACCACGGCGGTGCCCTGGTGATGGCCCACGACGCCCTCAAGAAGAGCACCAACCCGGCCCTGCGGCGCTTCTCCCGCGCCGTGATCCGGGCCCAGCGCGCCGAAATCATCGAGCTGCGGCGGATGCTGGCGCTGGAGGGCCTGCGCAAGCCGGAGTACGCGGCCTATGACGCCCTGTTTGCCCTATGAGCCGCCATCGGTAGCGTGGTGACGCACTCCCGCCGCGCTGCCGCCATGGGCTTTTTCGAGGTGCTCTGGCACGGCGAGGGCATCGGTGATGGCGGCGACCTCGAGGAGGCCCTGATGGCCTACGCCCTGGTGAAGCCCGACGACGGCGACTGGGCCGCCGCCTGCAGCGCCGCCGGCGCCGAGCCCTGCATCCGCCGCTACGCCTCCTTCGACGCCTTCCTCGACAACGCCGATGAGCTGGAGACGATTCCGGTGTCGGCGGCGATGATCGACGACGCCCTGGCCCAGCTGCCCTGAGTTACGGCCTCATTGCGCCAGCACCCGCGGGATGGCCTCCAGCCGCGTGGTGGCCGCCCGCGAGAGCCTGCCGCGGCGCATCGCCCAGGGCGGCTGCAGCCCGCAGGCGGCCCACTGCACGGTGCCGCGGCCGTAGCGGCGGTTGAGCTGGTCGATGGTGGCCATCAGGGCAGCGCGGCGCTGCTGCTGTTCCGGCGGCAGCGGCTGCAACAGATGGTGTTGCAGCAGCTCCTCGCCCTGCAGCTGCAGCAGCAGCACGCCCGCCTTCTGCAGCGGGTGCTGGCGGCGGAACAGATGCTCGGCCAGGGGCAGGGCCGCCGCCAGCAGCACGGCGCTGTCGTGGCTGGGCACCGCCAGGGTGATGGTGGCGGCGTTGGCGTAGAAGCGGGTGCCGTTGAACGGGCTGCTGCGCACGAACACGGTGAGGGCGCCGGCTCGCTGGCGCTGGCGCCGCAGCTTCTCGGCGGCCCGACAGGTGTAGGTGGCGATCGCCTCGCGCAGCTGGGGCAGGGTGTCGACCGGCCGGGAGAAGCTGCGGCTCACGCAGGTTTCGCGCTTGGCCGCCGGCAGCCGCTCCAGGGGCAGACAGGGGATCCCGCGCAGTTCCTGCTGCAGCCGCACCCCCACCACCCCGCAGCGGCGGCGCAACTCGCCGGTGGGCAGATCGCGCAGGGCCCGGGCGCTGGCGATGCCGCGCAGCCGGCACCAGCGGGCCCGTTGCCGGCCGATGCCCCACACGTCCTCGATCGCCACCGCCTCCAGCCAGGGGTCGGGATCGGCCATCGCCCCCAGGTCGAACACCCCTTCACCCGTGCCCCCGACCTGCGCCGCCCCGGCCTTCGCCAGCCGGTTGGCCAGCTTGGCCTGCACCTTGGTGGCGGCGATACCCACCGCCACCGGCAGTCCCAGCCGGCGCTGCACGTCGCGGCGCAGCCGCCGGCCCCAGTCGCCCAGATCGCCGTCGGCGGGGCGATGCAGCAGCCCGAAGGCCTCATCGATCGAATAGATCTCCAGCTCCTCCACCCACTCCTCCAGCACGCTCATCAGGCGCTGGCTCATGTCGGCGTAGAGGGCGTAATTGGAGCTGCGCACCAGCACGCCCCGCCGTTCCAGCTCCCGCTGCACCTGAAACCAGGGCTGGCCCATGCGCACGCCCATGGCCCGGGCCTCGGCGCTGCGCGCAACGATGCAGCCGTCGTTGTTGGAGAGCACCACCAGCGGCCGGCCGATCACGGTCGGATCCATCACCGCCTCACAGGAGGCGTAGAAGTTGTTGCCGTCCACCAGCACGGTGGCCTGCCGGGGGCGCTGGTGGGCGAGGGCGCGGGGCAGCGGCCCGCGGGGTATGGCCGTGCTCAGGGGCTTCATCAGGGGTGTCAGAGGCTTCAGAGGCTGTGGATGGCGTGGATGGCCACGCCCCAGATGCAGCTGTCGTCGCCGTCCCCCAGCTCCAGCGGCGGATAGTCGGGATGGGCGGCCTCCAGGCGCCAGCGGCCGCGGTGGCGGCGCAGGTGCTTGAGGGTGAAGGCCCCCTCGACCACGGCCACCACCACCAGCCCCGCCCGCGCTTCGATCGCCCGGTCCACCACCAGCAGATCGCCATCGAGGATGCCGGCGTCCCGCATCGAGTCGCCGCTCACGCGCAGGAAGAAGGTGCTGCTGGGGTGGCGGATCAGGGCCTCGTTGAGGTCGATGCGACTTTCCACGTAGTCGTCGGCCGGGCTGGGGAAGCCCGCCGCCACCGTGGCGCCGGCCAGGGGCAGGAGCCGCCGCTGCCGCTGCCGCGCCGCGGGCAGGCGGCCCAGCAGCTGCAGCTCCGGCGTGGGGCCGGCCACCACGTCGCCTGCCCCATGGCCGGCGTGCTGCGGGGCGGGAGCGGGCACGACAGCAGACAACCAAAGCAGTGCAAATGTACTACTGGCTGGCTGGGTTGGGCGGTGGCTGCAGGCGGGCGAGGGTCAGCTTCGCCGCCGGGTCCCGCTGCAGAATCTCCAGCGAGCCGGCGGGGCAGTGGCCGCCCGGTTGCTCCACGCGCCTGCTCGGGCCTAGCAACAGCCGCGGGGGCGGCGCAGGTGGAGGCGGGCTGCTCCGGGGTGTGCTGGGCGAAGGCTTCACCCTGCTTCAGGATCTCGGCCCGGCCCTGGGTGCGGATCTTCACGGAATACCAGCTCTTGCTCACCACCTGGATCGCTTCACCGGGTCGGGCCTCCCGCAGGGCCCGGTCGGCCAGCTCCAGCCGGGGCCCCTGGTAGAGCTGGCGGTAGAGCTGCTGGAGCGGCGGGGCCAGGGCCAGCAGAAACGCCAGGATGGCGGCCGCCCAGAGGCCGCCGAGCAGCAGACGGGGCTGGGGGCCCCGCCAGGCCGCCCAGCCACTGGCCAGACCCAGGAGCAGCAGGGCCGCGATCACCGGCGCTGATCCCAGGGTGCTGCGCAGGGCCAGGCTGAACGCCGGCGCGCTTCCGGTGATCGGCACCACCAGCGCCGGGACCCGCTGCAGGGCCAGGGCCAGCAGCAGCAACAGTCCGGCGGTGCCGATCAGCAGCACCCGGCTGAACCGCTCTGCCCCCACCCGCTTTGCCACCCGCTCGGGTGGTGCCTGGGGCTGCGGCGGCCAGAAGAAGCGGGCAGCGGCGATCGCCGTGGGCGGCAGCGCCGCGAGGATGTAGTGGGGCAGCTTGGTGGAGGCCAGGCTGAACAGCCCCACGGTGACCACGATCCAGATCGTGCAGAACAGGGCCAGGGGATCCCGCTGGGCCTGGCGGCGCCAGTGGCGGGGGTTGGACAACCGGCCTGGACCAGGGCCGCCAGGGCCGTGATTCCCCAGGGCAGGGTGATGGCCGCATACACGGGCAGGTAATAGAACCAGGGCCCGGCGTGGCCATCCAGCGCGCTGGTGAAGCGATTCAGATGGGTGCGTCCCAGGTAGCCCTCGAGAAACGCCGCCCCCTGGCTGTGCCAGGCCGCCAGATGCCAGGGCAGGGCCACGAGCAGCAGGGCCAGCAGCAGGGGGAGCAGGAAGCGGCGACCGCCCAGGGAGCGGCGGGCAGCCGCTCCCGCCAGCAGCAGGAACAGGCCGGCGATGGCGCCGGGCAGGGCGAGGCTGAGCAGACCCTTGGCGAGCAGCCCCACGCCCAGGGCGCTGCCCACCAGGACGCCGCTCAGCACCTGGCGGCGGCGGGAGGGGTTGCGGGCCTGGCTGAGCAGGACGACACAGGCCAGCGCCACGGTCGTGCTGGCGGTGAGATAAATGTCGTGGATCGCGACTCGCGCCAGCACGATGTACACCGGCATCAAGGCCAGGATCGCCGCGGCGCTGACGGCGCGAAACAGTCCCCGGCGGCTGGCGCCGTCAGGGCTGCCGAATCGGCACAGCGCCAGGGTGGCGATGACGCCGATACACCCGGAAAAGGCGGTGCCCAGGCGGGGCAGCCACACCTGCTGGGGGGCGAGGCGCAGCAGCAGCCCACCGATCCAGTAGGGCAGGGGGGGCTTGTCGAAATAGGGAAGACCGTCAATCGCCGGCACGACCCAGTCGCCGCTCACCGCCATCTGACGGGCGAGCTCCAGCTGCAGGGCTTCGGTCTTATCGGCCGGGTAAAGGATCGCCAGGCCGTTGAAGAAGCACACCCAGCACAGAGCCGCCAGCAGGACCAGGGCTGCTGCCAGCAGCGACGCGGGTTGGCTCAGGGCCCGGCCTGGGCCTGGGAATCGTTGAGAAATGGTGGTGAAAGGGGGGGGGGAGATTACATGAAATGGACGCGCGCACCCCATACGATGGGCGACGGTGCGGCAGGCGGGCATGGGGGCGGAAACGAGGTGGACGGCCGCCTCGGGCCTGGCCCTGGTGCTGTTCCTGGTGCTGCACCTGAGCGGCGTTGCCCTGGCACCGCTGGCCCCTGAGGCCTTCGAGGCCTATGCGGCAGCCCTGCATGGTGCCGCCTGGCTGCCGGCGGCGGAGCTGGCGCTGCTGGCGGTGGCCCTGAGCCACGCCGGCCTCAGCCTGGCCAAGGCCAGTGCCAACCGCCGCGCCGGCAACACGGCGCAGCTGGTGAGCCGGCGCGGTGACCCCCTGGCCGCCCTGGCGGCTCGCAGCCAGGCGCTGGCCGGCGTCACGCTGCTGGGGTTTCTGGTGCTGCATCTGCTGCAGCTGCGCTGGCCCCGACCCGCCGCCGGCGCGGAGCTGGCGGCCCTGCGGGCGGTGCTGCAGCAGCCCCTGAGCCTGGTGCTCTACGCCGCCGCCGCCCTGGCCCTGGCCCTGCACCTGCTGCACGGCACCGAGGCCGCCCACCGCAGCCTGGGGCTGCTGGATCCGCAGAACGGCCGCCGCATTCGCCTGGCCGGCCGTGGACTGGCCCTGCTGCTGGGCGCTGGTTTCGCGGCGGTGGCGCTGCTGGTGGCGCTGCCATGAGCGGCCTGCCCGATCCCCGCCTGCCGGCGGGCCCGATTGACGCTGCCTGGCGCCGCCACCGCGAGGAGCTGCCCCTGATCAGCCCGATGCGCCGCCGCCAGCTGCGCCTGCTGGTGGTGGGCACCGGGCTGGCCGGGGCCTCGGCGGCCGCCACCCTGGCGGAGCAGGGCTACCAGGTCACGGTGCTCACGTATCACGACAGCCCGCGGCGGGCCCATTCGGTGGCGGCCCAGGGGGGCATCAATGCCGCCCGGCCGCTGGCCGTCGATGGCGACAGCGTCGGGCGCCTGTTCGCCGACACCCTGCGCGGCGGCGACTTCCGCGCCCGCGAGGCCGGCTGCATGCGGCTGGCCGAGCTGAGCAGCGGCATCATCGACCAGTGCGTGGCCCAGGGCGTGCCCTTCGCGCGCGACTACGGCGGCAGCCTGGCCACCCGCAGCTTCGGTGGGGCCCTGGTGAGCCGCACCTTCTATGCCCGCGGCCAGACCGGCCAGCAACTGCTCTACGGCGCCACCCAGGCGCTGCTGCGCCAGGTGGCCGCCGGCCGGGTGACCCTGCTCTGCCGGCGCGATGTGCTGGAGCTGGTGACCGTGGATGGGGTGGCCCGCGGGGTGGTGTGCCGCAACCTGCTCAGCGGTGAGCTGGAGGTGCACACCGCCCAGGCGGTGCTGCTGGCCACCGGCGGCTACAGCAACGTCTACTTCCTGTCGACGAATGCGCTCAAATCCAACGCCACCGCCATCTGGCGGGCCCACCGCCGCGGCGCCCTGTTCGCCAACCCCTGCTTCACCCAGATCCACCCCACCTGCATTCCCAGCGGCGACCCCTACCAGAGCAAGCTCACGTTGATGAGCGAGAGCCTGCGCAACGACGGCCGCGTGTGGCTGCCGGCCCGCCCCGGCGATGGGCGTCCGCCGGCGCAGATCCCGGAAAGCGAGCGCGACTACTTCCTCGAGCGCCTCTATCCCACCTACGCCAACATGGCGCCGCGGGATCTGGCCTCCCGCCGCGCCCGGGAGCTCTGCAACGCCGGCCATGGCGTGGGCCCCGGTGGTCGCTCGGTGTACCTGGATCTGCGCGATGCCATCGCCCGCGACGGTGTGGAGCTGATCACGGCCCGCTACGGCAATCTGCTGACGATGTACGAGCGCATCACCGGCGAGGATCCCACCGGCACGCCGATGCGCATCTACCCGGCGCCCCACTACACGATGGGGGGGCTGTGGGTCGACTATCACCTGATGAGCTCGATCCCGGGGCTGTTCGTGCTGGGCGAGGCCAACTTCTCCGAGCACGGTGCCAACCGGCTGGGGGCCAGTGCCCTGATGCAGGGGCTGGCGGATGGCTATTTCATTGCTCCCGCCACGGTCACGGCCTGGCTGGCGGGCCATCCCACCCCGGCCATCAGCGCCGATCACCCCGCCTGCCGCGAGGCCCTGGCCCTGGCGCAGCAGCGCATCGCGGCGCTGCTGGCGGTGGGCGGCTCGCGGCCGGTGGATGCCTTCCACCGCGAGCTGGGGGCACTGATGATCGAGCACTGCGGCATCAGCCGCGATGCCGCCGGCCTGCGCGCTGGCCAGGGGGCTGTGGCGGCCCTGGCCGAGCGCTTCGCCGCGGAGGTGCGGGTGCCGGGTTGTGCGGCGGGGCCCAATCCGGAGCTGGAGAAAGCGCTGCGGGTCCACGATTTCTTCGGCCTGGCCCAGCTGATGCTGGGCGATGCCCTGGCCCGGGAGGAGTCCTGCGGCGCCCATTTCCGCGAGGAGCACCAGAGCGCCGATGGTGAGGCCCGGCGCGACGACGCCCGCTTTGCCCACATCGCCGCCTGGGAGCATCGCGGCGAGGGCGCCGAGCCCGAGCGCCATGCCGAGCCCCTGCCGTTCACGGCCCTGCAACCCGTTGCCCGCAGCTACCGATGAGTGCTCCCCTGTCACTGACGCTACGGATCTGGCGCCAGGAGTCGGCGGCTGATCCGGGTGCCTACCGCAGCTACCGGCTGGAGCGCCTCTCCCCCAACCTCTCCCTGCTGGAGGCCCTCGACCAGCTCAACGAGCAGCTGATCGGCTGCGGCGAGCGGCCCGTGACCTTCGAGCACGACTGCCGGGAGGGAATCTGCGGCAGCTGCGGCTTTCTGGTCAACGCTCAGGCCCACGGCCCCCGCAGCGCCACGAGCGTGTGTCAGCTGTATCTGCGCGAGTTCCGTGATGGCGCCACCCTCACGCTGGCGCCCTGGCGGGCGCGGGCCTTCCCGCCGATCCAGGACCTGGCGGTGGATCGCTCGGCCCTCGATCAGCTGATCGCCGCCGGTGGCTACTGCTCGGTGAACACCGGCCAGGCGCCGGATGCCAACGCCATGCTGGTGGGTCAGGAGCAGGCGCAATCGGCCTTCGACACGGCCACCTGCATCGGTTGCGGCGCCTGTGTGGCCAGTTGCCGCAACGCCTCCGCCAGCCTGTTTGTGGCCGCCAAGCTCGCCCATCTGGCCCAGCTGCCCCAGGGGCAGCCCGAGCGCCAGCGACGAGCCCGCGCCATGCAGGAGCAGATGCGCAGCGAGGGCTTCGGCAGCTGCAGCAGCAACCTGGAGTGTGAGGCGGTGTGCCCCCAGGAGATCTCCGCCGACTGGATCAGCTGGATGCAGCGCCAGGGGCCGCGCAGCTAGGCCGGCAGCTCTCCAGGTGCGAAATGGCGCCGGAAGCCATCCAGGGCCATGGGCCCGCAGCGGCGCTGCCAGCCGATGTCGCCGGCGTGCCGCCGCCAGCAGCTCATGCGGGCGCCGCCGCCGCGCAGCTGGATCAGATAGCGGTAGGTCGCCTGCCTGGCGGCCGGCCCGGCAGTGTCGGGCCGCAGCTGGGGCAGGGGCGCAAACACCTGGCGGAGCTCCTCAAAGCGGCGGGCGGGTGCGGCGCTGCTGTGCAGCGGAGCGGCCAGCAGCGCGGCGAGCTGCGACGGCGAACCGCCATCGGCAAGCCACCAGTGGCGCTGACGGCGGGCGCCGCGATCCAGCAGGGAGATCAGCGCAGGGCATGGGGTCGGGGTCGGCACCGATGGCGCAGGGCGGGCCCCAAACCAGTGCCACCGCCGTCCCAGCCCGATGGGCTCAAGACACCGTGGCCATGTGGCGGATCAGGTCGATGCACTTGCAGCTGTAGCCCCACTCGTTGTCATACCAGGCCACCACCTTCACGAAGGTGTCGGTGAGGGCGATGCCGGCGCCGGCATCAAACACCGAGGTGCAAGCTTCCCCCACGAAATCGCTGGACACCACCGCATCCTCCGTGTAGCCGAGGATGCCGGCCATCGCCCCCTCGCTGGCCGCCTTCATCGCCGCTTTGATGGCGTCATAGCTGGTGGGCTTGGCCAGATTCACGGTGAGGTCCACCACCGAGACATCGGGGGTGGGCACGCGGAAGGCCATGCCCGTGAGCTTGCCGTTCAGTTCCGGGATCACCTTGCCCACCGCCTTGGCCGCGCCGGTGCTGCTGGGGATGATGTTCTGGCTGGCCCCGCGGCCGCCCCGCCAGTCCTTGGCCGAGGGGCCATCCACCGTTTTCTGGGTGGCGGTCATGGCATGCACCGTCGTCATCAGTCCATCGACGATGCCGAAGTTGTCGTGCAGCACCTTGGCCATCGGTGCCAGGCAGTTGGTGGTGCAGCTGGCGTTGGACACGATCGCCTCGCCGGCGTAGCTGCTGTGGTTCACGCCCATCACGAACATCGGCGTGGCGTCCTTGGAGGGGGCGCTCATCACCACCCGTTTGGCGCCGGCCGCGAGGTGGGCGCCGGCACTCTCGGCGGTGAGGAAGAAGCCGGTGCACTCCAGCACCACCTCAACGCCCACCGCCGCCCAGTCGAGGTTGGCCGGGTCGCGCTCAGAGGTGATGCGAATCGGCCGGCCATTCACCACCAGCTGGCCGTTCTCCACGGCCACATCGCCGGCGAAGCGGCCATGCACGGAGTCGTAGCGGAGCATGTAGGCCAGATAGTCCACATCGATCAGGTCGTTGATCGCCACCACCTCCACACCGTCCACGGCGCAGGCCCGGCGAAAGGCAAGACGGCCGATGCGGCCAAAGCCGTTGATGCCGATGCGGATGGTCATGGTGCTGCTTGGAGATCACGCTGCACCCGAGATTAAGGATGCCGTGAGCCCCTGGCCGAGTCCCCTGCTCCAGGTCTCAGATTTCGTCGTCTTCCAGCAACAGCTGCTGAAAGGCGGTGTAGAGCTCGCCGTGCTCACGCAGCAGCTGGGGATCAGGCCGCCCTCGCTCTGGCCGGCGCCGCTCGGAGCGGGGGCGGCCATCAGCCCTGTTGGCCCCGCCCCCGGCCTCGTGAGTCGTAGGACGCCCGAGGGCAGCAGTCTGCGACCGGCGGGCCTCCAGCTCGCGCAGACGCTCCAGCAGGTGGGGCGGGGCGCTGCCGTCGGCGCTGGCGCGCACCAGCTCGTGGAACAGGGCATCGGGATTGGTCTCCGTCTCCAGCCTGTGGCGGCGGCCGCCACCGCCCTCGGACGGCGCAGGCACAGGCGCTGGTGGGGCGGCTGCGGGTGGGGGCAGCCGCTGGGGCAGGCTGCGGCCGAGCTGCTGCAGTCGCTCGAGGCTGCGGGCGTCGAAACTCATCGGGGCGCAGGGGGGATCAGGAGCAGCCGAGGCTGGCGCGGGTGTCCCGGCCGGTGATGGGGTTGGTGCCCCGGGCCGCGGCGCAGAGCACCTTGCGGGCGTCGCCCCGCAGGGGCACGTTGGTGAAGTCAGCCCCGTCGATGGTCACATTCTCGAAGCGGGTGTTGAAGGCGAAGGCGTCCTCCAGCACGGCATTGCTCAGGTCGCTGCCGTAGAACACCGCTGAATCCAGCGTCGCCTCGCGCAGGTTGGTGTTGCTGAGGTCGGCGTCCTGCAACTTGGCCCCAAACAGGCTGGCGCCCTGCAGGTCGGCCCCGGCGAGGTTGGCGTCGCGCAGGTTGGTGAGGTTGAAGGTGGCGCCGCGCAGATCCTGGCCCGAGTAGTCGGCCCCGATCAGCACCTGCTTGGCCACGTCCACGGCGGCGTGGGCGGCAGCGCCCCCCAACAGGGGTGCAACCAGCAGCATCAGCGCCAGCAGCAAGGGCAGCAGCGGGCGCAGGCTGGGGCCTGGCCATGCCCAGGGGCCCGGCGGGTTGAGGCTGGCGTGGGGGCGGGCGGCACTGGGGCCGTGGCGCCGGATCTGGAGCCGTTTTGCCATCGCGGCGATGCACCTGGGGCAACCCTAGGGACAGTTCCGGGAACGTCGCCGCCGATGCCCCATCCCCCCCTGGCCGGTGGCTGGGCCGAGCAACGTGCCCTGCGGCTGCTGTTGGAGCGCGGCTGGCGCCTGCGCGATCGCAACTGGCGCTGCCGCTGGGGGGAGCTGGATCTGGTGCTGGAGAAGGACGATCGGCTGCTGGTGGTGGAGGTCAAGGGCCGCAGCGGTGGCCTGGACGGCTGGGGGGCGGGCGCCCTGCGCCATGGCAAGCGCCAGCGGCTCGATCGCGCCTGGCGCTGCTGGCTGCAGGCCCATCCCGATGCCGCCCTGCGGGCGGTGGAGCTGGTGTACGCCCTGGTGCCGCTGCCGCCCCGGCGCGGAGCCGTGCGCTGGATTCGACCCGCCACCTGGCCGTCAGCCACGGCCCCGTGAGGGCGGGGTGGGCCAGGGCACCAGGCAGCCTGGAGGCCAGCGCCGCCGCCACGCGATGAGCTTCTCCTCCCACCGGGCCCGCAAGCGCTTCGGTCAGCACTGGCTGGACGACCCGCGGGTGCTGGAGCGGATTGTGGCGGCGGCCGAAATTCAGCCGGGCGAACGGGTGCTGGAGATCGGTCCTGGCCGTGGCTCCCTCACCGAGCTGCTGCTGCGCACAGCGGCAGCGGCGGTGCGGGCGGTGGAACTGGACCGGGACCTGATCGCCGGACTGGACGGGCGCTTCGGCGGCGATCCCCGCTTCACCCTGCTGGCCGGCGATGCCCTCGTGGTCGAGCTCCCCGCCGCCGACACGGTGGTGGCCAACATCCCGTACAACATCACCGGGCCGTTGCTGGAGCGGCTGGTGGGCCGTCTGGACAGGCCCGTGATGCCGCCCTACCGCCGCCTGGTGCTGCTGCTGCAACAAGAAGTGGCCGAACGCATCCGCAGCACTCCCGGCAGCAGCGCCTATTCCGCCCTGAGTGTGCGGCTGCAGCTGCTGGCGCGCTGCCGCTCGGTATGTGCGGTGCCGCCGCGCTGCTTCAAGCCGCCGCCGAAGGTGCACTCGGAGGTGATCTGCATCGATCCGCTGCCGCCAGCCGAACGCCTCGATCCCCAGCAGGCCCGACAGGTGGAACAGCTGCTGAAGCGCTGCTTCGCGGCCCGGCGCAAGATGCTGCGCAACACCCTGGGCGGGCTGTTGCCGCCGCCGCAGCTGGAGGCCCTGGCTGCCGAGGCTGGCATCGGCCTGCAGCAGCGGCCCCAGGAGATCGCCCCGGCGGCCTGGGTGGCCCTGGCCACCGGCTTGAATCGCTGCCCCGGCGAAGCGCAGGCCAGCGATGGATGAACTCAGCCTGGAGGCTCCGGCCAAGATCAACCTGCACCTGGAGGTGCTGGGACTGCGCGGCGATGGCTTCCACGAGCTGGCGATGGTGATGCAGACCATCGACCTGCACGATCGCCTGCGACTGAGCTCCAGTGCCGATGGCGCCATCGCGCTGCAGTGCGATCAGCCGGGGCTGCCCAGCGATGGCAGCAATCTGGTGGTCAAGGCCGCAGAACTGCTCAGGGAGCGGGCCGGCCGGCCCCAGCTCGGGGCCCGGATCGCCCTCAGCAAACGCATCCCGGTGGGGGCGGGCCTGGCCGGAGGTTCCAGCGATGCCGCCGCTGCCCTGGTGGGCCTCAATCGGCTCTGGGGTCTGGACTTCAGCCCCAGCGACCTGCAGGCGATGGCGGCATACCTCGGCTCCGATGTGCCCTTCTGTCTGCCCGGTGGCACCCAGCTCTGCTTCGGGCGCGGGGAGCGGCTGGAGCCGGTGCCGGTCGGCGCCGGCGAGGCCTTGGCGGTGCTGCTGATCAAGCACCCCGAGGCCTCGGTGAGCACGCCCTGGGCCTATGGCCGCTGCCGCGAGCTGAGGGGCAGCAGGTATCTCAGCGGCGAGGAGGCGTTCGAGCGCCGCCGGCAAGCCCTGCGCCAGGGGGCGCTGCTGCGGGCGCTGCGGGAGGGCGGGCCCCTGCCGCCGCTGCGCAACGATCTGCAGGCGGTGGTGGAGCCGGAGCAGGCCAGCGTGCGCCAGGGCCTGGCCCTGCTGCGCCGCTTGCCGGACAGCCTGGCCGTGGCCATGAGTGGCTCCGGCCCCAGCCTGTTCGCCCTGTTTGCCCACCTTCACCAGGCGCGAGCCGCCCAGGCCGGGCTGGCCGCGGAGCTGGCGGCGGCGGGCTTTGAGAGCTGGGCCTGTGGGTTCCGCAGCACAGGCGCCATGCTGGAGCCGTGAGTGATCCCACCGCCAGTCCGGGTCCGCCGCTGAAGTCGCCACCCGCCCGACACCGCCCGCCCAGCCCCCACGCAAGGGTCCCCTGAGCTTCCTGTCCGGGGCCGTCACCGCCGCGCTGCTGAGCTGGCTGTGTCTGGGCCTGAGCCGGCGCATGGTCCTCTACTACGCCCTGCATCCACCCCACTACCCCTCGGCCGTCGCCCAGTCGATCGCCACGGCCCTCAAGACCCTGCTGGTGGGCATGGGCTTTCTGGCCACCTTCAGTTTCGGCTTCATCGCCTTCGGGCTCACCCTGTCGTTCCTGCGCAGCCTGGTGGCGCCCAAGCCACCGGCGGCTGACACGGGCCCCCCGGCCCCTTAGTTTCGGGGTCGTTCCCACCGGCCATGACCCTCCACGACCTGGGCCTGCTGATCACCCTGCTGTTGCCGGGCATGCTGTTGTCGGTGCTGATCCTGAGCACTTTCGCCGCCGGCGGCTGACCCCCCAAGGCCTGAGCCCCCAGCGCCTGGGCCTGAGATAGGTTGGCGCCCAGTCGGTGCTTGCCAACGCGTGGCCGAAACGCTGCTGTTCAACGCTCTCCGCGAAGCCATCGACGAGGAGATGGCCCGCGACCCCTATGTCTGCGTGATGGGGGAGGACGTGGGCCAGTACGGCGGCTCCTACAAGGTCACCAAGGACCTCTACGAGAAGTACGGCGAGCTGCGGGTGCTGGACACCCCGATCGCCGAAAACTCCTTCACCGGCATGGCCGTGGGTGCGGCCATGACCGGGCTGCGACCGATTGTGGAGGGCATGAACATGGGCTTCCTGTTGCTCGCCTTCAACCAGATCTCCAACAACATGGGCATGCTGCGCTACACCAGCGGCGGCAACTACACGATTCCGGCCGTGGTGCGCGGCCCCGGTGGAGTGGGTCGCCAGCTGGGGGCGGAGCACAGCCAGCGGCTGGAGGCCTATTTCCATGCCGTGCCCGGCATCAAGATTGTGGCGGTGAGCACCCCCACCAACGCCAAGGGGCTGATGAAGGCCGCCATCCGCGACAACAACCCGGTGCTCTTCTTTGAGCACGTGTTGCTCTACAACCTCAGCGAAGATCTGCCGGAGGGAGATTACATCTGCGCCCTCGACCAGGCCGAGCTGGTGCGCTCTGGACGGGATGTGACCATCCTCACCTACTCACGCATGCGCCACCACTGCCTCAAGGCGGTGGAGCAACTGGAGGCCGAAGGAGTGGATGTGGAGCTGATCGACCTGGTCAGTCTCAAGCCTTTCGACATGGCCACGGTGCGGGCGTCGATTGCCAAGACCCACAAGGTGCTGATCGTGGAGGAGTGCATGAAGACCGGCGGAATCGGCGCCGAGCTGATGGCCCTGGTCATCGAGCAGTGCTTCGACGACCTCGACGCCAGGCCCGTGCGCCTGTCCTCGCAGGACATTCCCACCCCGTACAACGGCAACCTGGAAAATCTCACCATCATTCAGCCCCACCAGATTGTGGATGCGGCCAAGGCCCTGAAGGCGGGTGTGATCTGAGATGGCCCGCCAACAAGGCTGGCTCGCGCTGATCCTGGCGTTGGCGATCGCCGCCGCCGCCCTGCTGATCCAGTTCCCCCTCCAGCTGGGCCTCGACCTGCGCGGCGGCAGCCAACTGTCGCTGCAGGTGATGCCCGCGGGCACCATCACCCGGGTGGAGCGGGAGCAGCTGGAGGCGGTGAAGGAGGTGCTCGATCGCCGCATCAACGGCCTCGGCGTGGCTGAATCCACCCTCCAGACCGTGGGTGACGACCAGCTCGTGCTGCAGCTCCCCGGGGAGCAGGACCCCAGCCGCGCCGCCCGGGTGCTGGGCACCACCGCCCTGCTCGAGTTCCGCGCCCAGCAACCCGGCAGCGAGGAGGAGATGCGCGGCCTGCTGGCCCTCAAGCGCCAGGCCGAGGCCGTGCTCACCAGCCGCCAGGCCCGCGCCCAGCCGTCTGGCGATGACAGCGAACCCGAGCCCTCCCTGGATGCTGAGGATCTTGCGCAGGCCCTCAGGGAGCTGGGGGTTGACGTGGCTCCGGGGAGCTCGGAAATCAGCCAGCTCGAGGCCCTGCTCGACGTGGTCAACAGCCGCGTCGTCGAGCTCTACGAGCCCGCTGAACTCACCGGTCGGGAGCTGGTGGGGGCCGGCCGCCAGCAGCAGCAGAACGCCAGCAGCTGGGACGTGACCCTCAGCTTCACCCGGGAGGGCGGTGAGCAGTTTGCCCGGCTCACCCAGTCGCTCGCCGGCAGCGGCCGTCTGCTGGGCATCGTGCTGGATGGTCGCTCCATCAGTGAGGCCAGCGTGGGCCCTGAATTCCAGGCCGCCGGCATCACCGGCGGCGCCGCCACCATCACCGGCAACTTCACGGCCGAAGAGGCCCGCGATCTGGAGGTGCAACTGCGCGGTGGCTCGCTGCCCCTGCCGGTGGAGGTGATCGAGGTGCGCAGCATCGGTCCCAGCCTGGGAGCCGAAAACGTGCGCACCAGCCTGCTGGCGGCCCTGGTGGGGCTGGCCCTGGTGGCGGTGTTCATGGTGCTGGTGTATCGCCTGGCCGGGGTGGTGGCGGTGCTCGCGCTCAGCCTCTACGCCCTCTTCAACCTGGCCGTCTACGCCCTCATCCCCGTCACCCTCACCCTGCCGGGCATTGCCGGTTTCATTCTCTCGCTGGGCATGGCGGTGGACGCCAACGTGCTCATCTTCGAGCGCATCAAGGATGAGCTGCGGGAGGGCAACACCCTGATCCGCTCCATCGACGCCGGCTTCTCCCAGGCCATCTCCTCGATCGTCGATGGCCAGGTCACCACGCTGATCAGTTGTCTGGCCCTGTTCAGCCTCGGCACCGGCTTCGTCAAGGGCTTCGCCGTCACCCTGGGCATCGGCGTGCTGCTGAGCCTGTTCAGCGCCCTGGTCTGCACCCGGGTGCTGCTGCGGCTGCTGATGAGCTACCCCAGCCTGCGCCGCCCCGCCAACTTCATCTCCCGGGCCCAGCTGCCCGCAGCCGTGTCCTGAGCCATGTCTCCCCTCGCCGCCCTTCTGCGTCTGCGCGTCAACCAGCGGCGCCGCCAGCTCTGGACCCTCTCCGTTGTGGCCATCGCCCTCAGCCTGCTGGGCCTGGCCCTGTCCTGGCTGTCACCGGTGATCGGCTCCCCCCTGCGGGCCGGGCTGGATTTCACCGGCGGCACCCAGATCCGCATCGAGCGCCGCTGTCAGCAGAGCTGCGAGCCGCTCACGGCATCGGCCCTGCAGCGGCGTCTGGCCGAGCTGGAGCTGCCCAGCGAAGCGGGCGAGCCAGCGCCACGGCTGGGCAGTTCCAGTGTGCAACTTCTCGATGGGGGCCGCCAGGTGGTGCTGCGCCTGCCCACCCTCGCCGCCGCTCAGTCGCAGGCGGTGGTGGAGGCCCTAGCCCCTGATCTGGGTGACACCGACACCGGTGGTCTGGGCATCGACACCATCGGCCCCACCCTTGGCGCCCAGTTGCTGCGCGCCAGCCTGGTGTCGCTGCTGGTGAGCTTCATCGGCATCTCGGCTTACATCACCCTCCGCTACGACCGCCTCTACGCGGTTCTTGCCCTGCTCTGCCTGGGCCACGACGTGCTCATCACCTGTGGGGTGTTCGCCTGGCTGGGCCTGCTGGCCGGGGTGGAGGTGAACAGCCTCTTCGCCGTGGCCCTGCTCACCCTGGCGGGCTATTCGGTCAATGACACCGTGGTGGTGTTCGACCGCATTCGCGAAAAGCGCAACCAGCTGCAGGGGGCGTCCCTCGCCGAGCAGGCCGATGCCGCCGTTGCCGCCACCCTCACCCGCTCGATCTTCACCAGCTTCACCACCCTGCTGCCCCTGCTGGGGCTGATCCTGTTCGGGGGCAGCACCCTGTTCTGGTTTGCCGTCGCCCTGAGCATCGGCGTGGTGGTGGGCGCCTGGTCGAGCATTGCCGTGGCCCCCACGTTGCTGCCTGTGCTGGCGCGCCGGTGAGCGAGCAGGAGCCCCGCTCTCAGCGCCGGCGCCGTTGGCCCCTGGTGCCGCTGCTGCTGGCGCTGCTGGCGCTGCTGGATCTGCGCCTCGAACTGCGGCTGCTGGCGGATCACGTCACGCTCACGGCCCTGGTGTTTCTGGTGCGCTCCCATCCGCTGGCGGTGGCCGTGCTGCTGCTGCAACCGAGTTTCTGGGCCCACTACCGCTGAGGCCCGCTGGGTTCGGTGCTCAGGCGGCCCCGCGCATCCGCTTCCAGTCGTCGAGGATGTCGTGGATCACGACCTCCCGCACCAGCACCTGCAGGCACACCGCCAGGGGCAGGGCCATCAGCAGGCCGAGGGGGCCGAAGATGAGCGTGAAAATCAACTGGGCGGCAAGGGTGAGGCCCGGCAACAATTGCAACTGGTGCTGCATCACCGATGGCGTGATCAGGTAGCTCTCCACGTTCTGGATCAGCACATAGAGCACCAGCACTGCCAGCGACTTCCAGGGCGAATCGAGCAGGGCCACTGACATGGGAAACACCGTGCTCAGGGTCGGACCCACGTTGGGGATCACGTTGAGCATGCCGGCCAGCAGGGCATTGGCGGCCACCAGATTCACCCCCAGCAGCGACAGTCCGATCGCCGCCAGGATGCCCACGCAGAGCGAACTGATCAGCACGCCCACCATCCAGCCGCTGAGGGCCTCACCGCACTGCACGAGCACGCTGCGAAAGCGCCGGCGATAGAAGGAGGGCACCAGCAGCACCAGCACCTCCCGGTAGGCGGTGGGCTGCACAGCCACCATCAGGGCGACGGCCAGCACGAACACGAGCTGGAGCATGCCGGCGCCAACCCCCCCGGCCAGGCCGACGAGCTGCATCGCCCCCTGACCCAGGTCCGGAATCGGCAGCTGACCATCCCGAAACAGCCCCTCCCGCAACTGCTCCAGGCCACCGTCCTGGCTGCCGTAGAACATGCGGCTGGCGCTGACCATCGCATCCCGCACCAGGTTCAGCAGGGTGCTGGCTGCCGCCGGCAGTTTGGCGATCAGTTCCGCGAACTGCTCGACGAAGGGGGGAATCACGGCCGTGCCCACCACCATGCCGAGCAGCAGCAGCAGGGCGAGGCTGAGCAGCAGCGCCACCCCGCGAGCGCAGCCCAGCCGCCGCTGCATCCAGGCCACCAGGGTGCAGACCGCCATGGCGATCACCACGGCAGTGAACACCAGAATCAGGCTCTGGCGCAGGCTCCAGAGCAGCAGCAGGGAGGCCACCAGAGCCAGCAGCCCGAGCCACTGGCCAAAGGTCATCGGCCCCGGCGGCGGTCCCAGGGGCCTAGTCACCCTGCTCTTCGCCCTCACCGTCTGATTCCTTGCCCGAGTCCTGACCCGAGAAGCCAAGCTCGTGGCTGTCGGCGTAGCGCTGGGCGAAACGCATGAAGCGCTCGAAGTCGGCCACGGTCTTCCAGGTGTAGGTGGCCTCCAGGGCGCTGGGCCGGCCGTTCACAAACCGCGCGTTCACCTCCCTGGTGACGAGCTCTCCTTCCTCGTCGAGCATGAACATGCCGGTGATGTCGCCAAAGGTTTCGGGAGCCAGGGCGTTGGGCTCCTCAAACACGAACATGGCCTGGCCGGTGAGACCATCCCGAGACCGGGTCAGCCGGATGTCAGGTACGACCGGTTCGTCCACGCCCCGGAAGAACTGAATGGCTGCGGCCATACCTCACCAGCAAAATGGGATCTTAAGCGCCGGTCCTGGGGGCCTCCCCCGCCCTCGCCATGCCCGTGGCTGACATAGTGGGACCGCGCTGGCCCGATCAGGTTCGGTCTCCATGCTTCCCGGCCCCCAGGTCACCGCCCCAGCCACGCCCGCAGAACTGCTGGAACGCTTCCAGACGGCCTCAGAGCGGCAGCGGCGCAGCCTGCTGCCCCAGCTGGAGCGGCAGGCGGACTGCATCCGTCCCCTGATCCTCGACCACATCGCCGGCCTCGACGCCACCGGCGATGACTGGGCGGCCGGCTTCCTGATCCAGATGCTGGTGCAGGCCGACCCCGCCCAGCGCGAGGCGTTCTTCAGCCGTTACCCGAGTGGCTGGCTGGCCACCACCAGTGCCCAGGGCCTTGACCATGCCCCCCTGCAGCGGGCCCTGGCGCTGCAGGAGTTCGAGCAGGCCGACCGCATCACCAGCACGGTGCTGCGCCAGCTGGCCGGTCCCGCGGCGGTGCAGCGGGGCTACGTGTATTACAGCGAAGTGCCGGCCATGGCCTCGGCCGACCTCGACGCCCTCGACCGCCTCTGGCTCTGCTATTCCCGCGGTCGCTTCGGCTTCAGCGTGCAGGCCCGGCTGCTGGCCGCCGCCGGCGATCGCTGGGAGCGCCTCTGGCCCCGACTGGGCTGGAAGGAGGGCTCCCGCTGGACCCGCTATCCCGGCGGCTTCCAGTGGACGATTGAGGCGCCGGAAGGCCACATGCCCCTGGTCAACCAGCTGCGCGGCGTGCGCCTGATGGATGCCCTGCTGCAGCATCCGGCCCTGCTCCAGCGCCGCCAGCGTTGAGCGGCATCGCCGGGGACTGGGCTGCTTGCCTGCTGCGCCTTAGGGTTCGATTGGCACCTGCAGAGCCGCCTGGATGACCCTGCGCTGGTCAGACTTCATCACACCGTCCACCCTCCAGCTGGCCCCCTTGGTGGAACTGCTGCTGGAGCGCGTGCCCTGCAGGCAGCTGCAGGCGGAGCTGCACCTGGGCCTGCAGGAGGCGCTGGTGAATGCGGTGCGCCACGGCAACGGCAGCGACCCGGCCAAGCTGCTGCGCATCCGTCGCATCGAAACCCCCTGCTGGATGGTGTGGCAGGTGCAGGACGAGGGCGACGGGGTGCCACCCCAGTCCCGTCAGCCCTGCTTGCCCGCCTGCCCTCAAGCGGAGGGCGGCAGGGGGCTGTTTCTGATCCAGCACTGCTTTGATGACGTGCGCTGGAGCCGGCGGGGCAACCGCCTGCAACTGGCTGTGCGGCGACCCCGGCGTGGGGCCGGCCTCAGCGGCCGTGGCTGGGGCAGCCGGGGTCGCTGACCTCCGCCCGCAACCACTGCAGGGCATGCTCCAGCAGGGCAATCGCCTGGTCGCGCCCAGGGGAAGACGGGCGGCTGCGGGGATCGTCGGCCTGGAGCAGCTGCACCAGGGCGGCGGCCACCTGCTCGGCACCCCGGCGCGACCTCTGGCCCTTGAGCGCATGCCAGTCGCGATCGTCGATCACCAACTGGCGATGCAGGGCCTCGGCCAGCGGCGCGGCCTGCTCCGGCCATCCCCTGGCCCCAGTTGGTTTCTGCTCTTGCACCGGGAGTTGCACTGGACGCCGTCACTGCCTGGGCACCATCCTGGCGTGGGTGGGTGGTGCCCGGGCGCTTGCGGGCCCGTGCTCCCCCCACCCGGCCCCGGCCATCCCCACAGCAGCCTCCCTTCCGCCCTGTGCCGATCCGTTCCGACTCCACTGCGCTGCGCTTGCGCCGGGCCCGGCGCAAGCGGCTGCGGCCGGTGCGGCTGCTGCATCGCCTCGATGGCCTGCTCACCCAGGCCGCCCTGGCCCGCCGCAGCAGCGGTGTCGCCCAGCGGCGACAGCTGCAGCGGCTGGCCCTCACCCAACGCCTCCTCGACCCGCTGCCCCCGGAACTGTCGCAGCCAGGGCGTGGCGCCAACCACTTCTGGCAGGGACTGCGTTGGAGCACGCTCGGGCTGCTGCTGGCCTGGTGGCTGCGGCCTTAGGCCGCCTCTGCGCCAGCCATGGGCCGGCGCGCCGACCAGACCCGGGCCATGAAGTGGGTTTCAGCCTGCACCTGGGTGAAGCCGACGCTCTCCAGCCGGCCCTTGATGTCGTCGCCGATGTAATCGCGGTAGTAGGGCTCATGGAACACCCGCCGGAAGTTCTCCATCACCGCCGCGTAGTGCGGTGAATCGTCTAGCTGGATGGAATCGATCAGCACCAGCACCCCGCCCGGCTCCAGCAGCCGGAAACACTCCGCGATCACGTGCTGGCGGGCCTGGGCGGGCAACTCGTGCATCAGAAACACGCAGCTGATCGCCTGCACGCTGTTGTCGGCGAAGGGCATGGCCTCGGCATTGCCCTGCACCAGCTGGGGCAATTCACCGGGGAGCTGAGCCAGCCAGCGGTTGGCCTGGCGCAGGTAGGCGGTGGAGAGATCCAGCCCCAGCAGCTGGGCCTGGGGCAGGGCGGCGCGCAACTGGCGCAAGGTCCGCCCCGTACCGGCGGCCACATCCAGCACACGAATCTGGCTGCGGGGGCGGCTGCTGAAGACCTCCAGGCCCCGCCGCAGGGGTGCGATCACCCGCCGGCGCATGGCATCGCCATTGCCGTTGAACAACAGCTCCACCTGCAGGTCGTAGAGCGACGCCGAGTGCTCGCTCAGGTAGCCGTCGGTCTGGTGGTGAAAATTCTGCAGGTAGTAGTCGGGGTAGGCCGAAGGGTCCACCTCCCGGGGCAGGTCCCGCACCCGTCGTTGCTGGCGCCGCTGCCAGATCTGCGGTAGATCCAGGCACACCAGCGGGTAACGGCCGGCCCAGTCGAGCCAGGGGGCATCGAACAGCAGGGAGGTCGGGTAGAGACCCTCCTCGGCTTCCTGCCAGTCGCGCTCGTGCAACTGGTCCATCGCCTCGCCCAGGCGGGCCATCAGCTCGGCCGGCACCGGCACCGTGCGCGGAGCGCCGTCGGGCGCCAGGGCACCCAGCAGCCGGGTGCTCACCTCCTTGTGGGTGACGCCGAACAGCGCCTTGCCCTGCTGCAGGGTTCGGTAGGCCAGCTTGGTGAGCTGATCAGGCATGACGTGGCCTTGACAGGGCGTTGACGTCGGCCCATTCCAGCCGATCACAGGGGCCGCCGCGAGTGCCGTTCCCCGCAAACGCCGCCGTTCAGGCGTCGTAGTACATCGTGAATTCGTGGGGATGGGGCCGCTGGCGCAGTTGCTGCACCTCCTCGTACTTCATCACGATCCAGTTGTTGATGAAG
Source organism: uncultured cyanobacterium (assembly GCA_963765575.1). Taxonomy (GTDB): domain Bacteria; phylum Cyanobacteriota; class Cyanobacteriia; order PCC-6307; family Cyanobiaceae; genus NIES-981. Next base: position 262,346 of record CAVXWZ010000008.1, read on the forward strand.
TCGTCGCTGAACACCCCTCCCTCCATCAGGTAGTGCTTGTCGGCATCAAGGGCCTCCAGGGAGCCATTCAGGGAGGCCGGCACGGTGGAGATCTGGGCCAGCTCTTCGGCGGAGAGTTCGAACAGGTCCACGTCGGTGCCGTCACCGGGATCGATCTGGTTCTTGATGCCGTCGATACCGGCCATCAGCATGGCGGCGAAGCCCAGATAGGGATTGGAGAGGGCATCGCCGGAGCGAAACTCCAGGCGCTTGGCCTTCGGGCTCGGTCCGGTCAGCGGGATGCGCACGGCGGCGGAACGGTTGCCCTGGGAGTAGACCAGATTCACCGGGGCCTCAAAGCCCGGCACCAGCCGCTTGTAGCTGTTGGTGGTGGGGTTGGTGAAGGCCAGGAAGCTGGGGGCGTGCCTGAGCAGGCCGCCGATGTACCAGCGAGCTGTCTGGGAGAGGTTGGCGTAGGTGCCCTCACCGAAGAACAGGGGCTGACCGGCCTTCCAGAGGCTTTGGTGCACATGCATGCCGCTGCCGTTGTCGGCAAACACCGGCTTGGGCATGAAGGTGGCCGTCTTGCCGTATTTGCGGGCGACATTGCGCACCACATATTTGTAGATCATCACGTTGTCGGCCGCCGTGATGAGCTCGGAGAATTTGATCCCCAACTCATGCTGGGCCGTGGCCACCTCGTGGTGATGCTTCTCGATGGGCACGCCCAGGGCCGCCATGGTGAGAATCATCTCGGTGCGCATGTCCTGGAGGGTGTCGTTCGGGCCCACCGGGAAATAGCCTTCCTTGAGCTGAATCTTGTTGGCGAGGTTGCCGCCTTCCTCCAGCCGTCCACTGTTCCAGGGTGCCTCAATCGAATCGACGCTGTAGAAGCTGGTGCCGCTGCCGGAACTGAAGCGCACATCGTCGAAGACGAAGAACTCCGGCTCCGGGCCGAAGTAGGCGGTGTCGGCGATGCCGGTGGAGTCGAGGTACGCCAGGGCCTTCTGGGCCAGGCCCCTGGGACAGCGCCCGTAGGGCTCACCGCTGCGGGGCTCCTGGATGGAGCAGATCAGGCTCAGGGTCTTGTGACTGTAAAAGGGGTCAATCCAGGCCGTCTGCGGGTCCGGCACCATCGCCATGTCGGATTCGTTGATCGCTTTCCAGCCCCGGATCGACGAGCCGTCGAAGGCCACGCCAGCGCTGAAGGCGTCCTCATCGATGAGCTCCCGGCTCACGGTGAGGTGCTGCCATTTGCCGTGCAGGTCAACGAACTTGAGGTCGATCAGTTCGATCCCCTCGTCCTGGATCAGGCGGAGGATGTCCTGGGCGGTGTTGGCCATGGCGGAGAACGAAGTGGCGGACCGCAGCGGCGGCGGCGTGGAGGGACGGTACGGACCGGTGAGGGGACAACCTTGTAGCGCTCGCTACCGAAAAACCAGTGGCGGGTGCAGGCGCCGTTGCGTAACCGTTTCTGTCAGATCCGCCAGAAGCCCGTTCAGATCAGGGTTCTGGGCGGTTGTGAGTGCTACGTTCCGGCCTGGGACCATGCGATCCACACCAGCCATGCGGGATGCCATCACCGGCCTGATCGGGCGCTACGACCAGCTGGGGCGCTACCTCGACCGCGAGGCCGTCGACCGCATCAACACCTACCTCTCCCAGTCGTCCCTGCGCCTGGCGGCGGTGGAGCTGATCAACCGGGAGGCGGCCACGATCGTGCGCGAGGCCGCCCAGCGGCTGTGGCTGGAGGATCCGGAGCTGATCCTGCCGGGCGGCAATGCCTACACCACCCGCCGGCTGTCGGCCTGCCTGCGGGACATGGACTATTTCCTGCGCTACGCCAGCTACGCCCTGATCGCCGCCGACCCCACCATCCTCAATGAGCGGGTGCTGAACGGTCTCGACGACACCTACAAGAGTCTCGGTGTTCCCACCGGCCCCACCGTGCGCAGCATCGCCCTGATGGCCGATGTGCTCTGCGAGCTGCTTGCCGAGGGCGGCCTCGGCGCCGAGGCCGATCTGGCCGCAGTCGTGCGCATGCCGTTCGATCACCTCTGCCGGGGTCTGGCCTCCTCCAACGTGCGCGCCCGCTGATCCCCGGCACCGATCCGCTGCGGCTGGCTGAGATCAGCTGCGTAGGCTCCTTTTATCCGCCCCACCACTCCGGCCCCTTGTCCGCGCTGCCTCCCGTCAACACCGCCCATCGGCTACAGCTCGATCCGATCGCCACCCCGGATCGGCTGCTGCTCGGCCCCGGACCCTCCAACGCCCACCCCCTGGTGTTGCAAGCCCTGGCCCGCACGCCAATCGGTCACCTCGATCCGCTCTATGTGGAGTTGATGGGAGAGGTGCAGGAGCTGCTGCGCTACGCCTGGCAGACCGACAACCGCCTCACCCTGCCGATGAGCGGCACCGGCAGCGCCGCCATGGAGGCCACCCTGGCCAACACCATCGAGCCGGGCGACAAGGTGCTGGTGGCGGTGAAGGGCTACTTCGGACTGCGGCTGGCCGACATGGCTGGCCGCTACCGGGCCGAGGTGGTCACGATCGAGCGCCCCTGGGGTGAGGCCTTCGACCTCAAAGAGCTTGAAGCCGCCCTGGAGCTGCACCGGCCCGCGATCCTGGCGATCGTCCACGCCGAGACCTCCACCGGCATCCGCCAGCCCATGGAGGGGCTGGGCGAACTCTGCCGGCGCCACGACTGTCTGCTGCTGCTCGACACCGTCACGTCCCTGGGGGCCGTGCCCCTCTACCTCGACGACTGGCAGGTGGATCTGGCCTACAGCTGCAGCCAGAAGGGCCTCAGCTGCCCCCCCGGCCTGGGTCCCTTCACCATGGGTCCGCGGGCCGAGGCCAAGATGGCCGCCCGCAGCGGCAAGGTGCCCAACTGGTACCTCGATGTCTCCCTGCTCAACCGCTACTGGGGCAGCGATCGGGTGTATCACCACACCGCCCCGGTGAACATGAACTTCGGCATGCGTGAGGCCCTGCGCCTGCTCGCCGACGAGGGCCTGGAGCAGGCCTGGGACCGCCATCAGCGCAATGCCGAGAGGCTCTGGGATGGGTTGGAGTCCCTGGGGATGGAGCTGCACGCCCCGCGGGAGCTGCGCCTGCCGACGCTGACCACCGTGCGCATTCCCGAGGGCGTCGATGGCAAGGCCTTCAGCCTGCACCTGCTCAACCGCCACGGCATCGAGATCGGTGGTGGCCTCGGGGCCCTGGCCGGCAAGGTGTGGCGCATCGGCCTGATGGGCTACAACAGCCGCCCCGAGAACGTCGACCGGCTGCTCAACCTGTTGGAGAGCGAGCTGCCGGCGTTCCGCTCCGGTGCCTCCCGTTCCGCCGCCGTGGCGGTCTGAGGCCGCTGCCGCTGCAGTTCCCTTCAGCCGCGCCGGCGGCTTCGGAACCAGCTCTCCAGCAGCCGGCTCGCCGCGGCCGCCCCCACCCCGCCGATCACCCGCATGTGGTGATGGGCACTGGGGTCGCTGGCCAGGTTGAGGCAGCCGCCCAGGGCGCCCCGCTTGGGGTCGGGTGCCGCGAACACCAGCGTGCCCACCCGCGCCTGCACCGCGGCGCCGGCACACATCGGGCAGGGCTCCAGCGTCACCAGCAGGGTGCAGGCATTCAGGCGCCAGTCGCCCAGGGCCCGGGCCGCTTGGCTCAGCGCCTCCAGTTCCGCGTGGCCGAGGGGATCGGCGTGGCGATGGCGGCGGTTGCTGCCCCAGCCCAGACAGCGGCCCCGGCCATCGAGCACAGCTGCGGCCACGGGGATCTCACCGCTGGCTCCCACCCGGCCAGCCAGCCGCAGCAGGCGGGCCATCCAGAAGGCATGGCGCTGGGCCTCGTCTTCAAAGCCGGCCGTCGGCAACCCGGATCTCACCATGGCGGCAGGCACGGGTGACAATGGTTTCGTCTGATCATGCGTCGTTGGCCAGCGCCCCACCTGCCGAGCGGGGGATTCCACCGCTGCCCTTCGGCTCAGCCGATGGCCAGGACGGCGCCCTGCAGGAGCTGCTCGAGCAGGCCAGTGCCCAGCTCTGCACCTGGCTGGCCACGGCCGCCGATCGCCCGCCCCTGCCCGGCCTGAGCGTGATGCCGGCGGTGGAGCCGGCGCACCAGCCCCTGGGGGCGGCCCAGCTGTTGAGCGACCTGCAGTTGGTGATGGACGGGGCCTACAACCCCGGCCACCCCGGCGCCCTGGCCCACCTCGATCCTCCGCCCCTGGCGGCCTCGATCGTGGGTGATCTGATCGCCGCCGGGCTCAACAACAACCTGCTTGCCGAGGAGCTCTCCCCCAGCCTCACGCGGCTGGAACGCAGCCTGATGGCCTGGCTGGCGGAGCAACTGGGTTTGCCGCCAGGCAGTGGTGGGGTGCCGGCGAGCGGCGGCAGCCTGTCCAACCTCATGGCCCTGGTCACGGCCCGCCACAGCCGGGCGCTGGGCTGCTGCGGCGAGGCGGTGGTGCTGGCCAGTGCCGATGCCCACGTCTCCCTGGCCAAATCACTGACAGTGATGGGGCTGCCCTCGGAGGCCCTGCGCCAGCTGCCCGTGGACGCCGAGGGCGCCATGGATCCCGAGGATCTGGGTCGCCAGTTGCAGGACCTCGAGCGGCGGGGAATCCCCGTGATCGCCGTGGTGGCAACGGCCGGCACCACGGTCCGCGGCGCCGTGGACCCGCTGCCGGCGATCGCCGCCCTCTGCCGACGCCACGGGGTGTGGCTGCATGTCGATGGCGCCATCGGCGCCGTGTTTGCCCTCAGCGCGGCCCACCGCTCGCGGGTGCCGGGCCTGGAGTGGGCCGACTCGATCACGGTGAACCCGCAGAAACTGCTCGGCATCACCAAGACCTCCTCCCTGTTGCTGCTGGCCCGGCCACGACTGCTGGAGCGGGCTTTCGGCACCGGCCTCCCCTACATGGAGCCGAGCTGGGGTGGCGGCCATGGTGGCGAGAGCGGCATCCAGGGCACCCGTCCGGCTGAAGTGCTGAAGCTCTGGCTGGGGCTGCGGCAGCTGGGAATGGTGGGGATTGAAGCGCTGCTCGACGGAGCCGTCGGTCGGCGTCGCCAGCTGCAGAGCCTGCTGGCCGCAAGCCCTGGCCTGCGGCTGGTGACGGGCCCCCTGCATCTGCTGGCCTTCACGCCCCGGCAGGGCGATGCCGCCAGCGCCGAAGCCTGGAGCCAGCGCACCCGCCAGCAGCTGTTGGCGGCCGATCTGATGCTCTCGCGGCCGCTCTACGGGGAGCGTCACCACCTCAAGGCGGTCCTGGGCAACCCCCACACCGGCCCTGCCGAGCTGGAGCGCCTTGCCGCGGTGGTGGCCGCCAGCCTGTCGGAGGTGCCATGAGCGGCCCTCCTCCCCCCACCGACTCCGGGCGGGGTGCCGGCCGCTGGGTGGCGATCGTCACCGGGGCCATCTCGGTGCTGGTGGGGGTGCTCTACCTGCTGCTGATCGTGGCCCTGGACAGCCGCGGGCCGTTGCAGCCGCCACCCCCGGAGGCCCTCGGCCTGCCGGGGCCGGCGGCCGCTGGGCCCGCCCTCAGCGCGGCTGCGGCCGCGGTCGATCCGAGCGCGGCGGCAACTGCGGATCCCGGCGCCGCAGCGGTTCCACCACCCGACTGAGGGCCTCCTGCAGGAAGCGCTGCAGGGCCCCGTCGCGGCGGTTGAGGTCGTAATGGCGCTGCACCACCTCCTGAATGCCGCCATCGCCCCAGTCCTGATCCCGCTCGAAGTAGGTGATGAAGCTGGCGCCGGCCACCCGGGTGAGCCAGGCGGCGCTCACCGCCTGCACCGCCCGGCTCACCAGCAGCGCCGGCAGGTTGAGGCTCAGGGCTGCTGAGAGCAGCCCCACGCCGCCCTTCACCAGCCCCAGTGCCGCCAGGGTGCGGCCCACCGAGAGGGCGAGATCCTGGGCGGCCTGGCGGCTCAGGCTGACCCCGAAGCTGCGGCCCAGCTCCACCACCATCTGGGCGTTGACCGCCGCCGCGCCCAGCAGATCCAGTCCCGGCAGCGGCGTGACCGCCACCACCCCGGCGCCGATCCACATGTACCGATCCACGATCATTTCGGCGTCCCGGCGACGTTGACCGGCCAGCAGGGCGCGGCTGGCGTCGCTGAGATGGCGGCACTGCAGCAGCAGGTTGTCGGCGATCAGTTCCTCGCCGTCGGCGTGCAGCACGGCGGCAAGCCGCCGCAACAACGCCTCGACTTCCGGGGCCGGCTGCAGGGGCCGACCGCCGGGCATCGGCACGCTCTGGGGCGCGGCGCTGGCCGCCACCACGTCCTCGCGGGCCACCAGGCCCTCCACCCGGCTGCGCAGCAGCGCCAGCAGCCGCTCCTCCTCCTGCTCGCCGCGCAGGTCGCATTTGTTCAGCACCAGCAGCAGGCGCTTGCCCATGCCGGCGAGGCTGCGCAACACCTCCGCTTCACTGGCCCGCAGGTCGCCATCCACCACCAGCAGCAGCAGGTCGGCGCGGCTGGCCTGGCGGCGGGCCAGCTGCTCGCGCTCCTGACCACTGACGCCGGCCTCGAGGATGCCGGGGGTGTCCACCAGCCACACGGCCCGCTGCAGGCCCCGCAGCCGCAGCCGGTAGCGCTCAGCCTCGGTGGTCGATCCCATCGGCGCCCCCACCTGCCCCACCAGCTCCCGCAGCAGGGCACGAATCAGGGAGGTCTTGCCGGCCGAGCCGCTGCCGAAGACCACAATCACCAGGTCGCCCCGCTCCAGTTCGCTGGCCATCCGCCGACGCTCCTGGTCGAGGGCCGCGCGGGCAATGCCCTCCCGCACCCGCTCCAGGGTCTGGTCGATGGCTTCGAGGTTGCGCGCCGCCGCCTCGCGGCGGCTGCTGGGGGCCTGCGCTGGGGCCTGGCCCCCTGCCCGCCGCCGCCGTTCGCTGCCTGGCAAAAAGGGCTGCAGCCAGGGCCAGGCCAGCTGGCCCAGCAGGGCCGCCACCACCGCCACCAGCAGCAGCGCCACCGGCCCCACCAGGCCGTAGGGCAGCACGGCAATAGAGCTGCCAGCTCACCTGGTTGAAGGCCGCAATCACCACCAGCAGGGCCAGCAGCAGCACGGCGACGGCGATCCAGAGGCGGGTGCGTTGCTTCATGCCGCAATCGACCTCCCTAGGAGTTCTGGAGCCGGGCGATCTCACCCCATAGTCCCGCGGCCATGGAGCTGGAGCCATTGGTGGGTTGGTTCTCGTCGTTGCCCAGCCAGATGCCGATCACCCAGTCCCGCCGCGGGTCATAGCCCACGAACAGCAGGTCGCGGTTCTGGTTGGTGGTGCCGGTTTTGCCACCCTCCTGGCCGCCGAGGGAGGCGGCGGTGCCGGTTCCCGAACGCACCACGGCCCTGAGCAGCTGCTGCATCCTGCGGGCGGTCTCCTCGGACACCGCCCGCCGTCCCGCTGCCGGCCCTGAGCCAGCACCACGACCGCCCCCCGCCGCCTGTTCGCGGCAGCGGTCCGGCTCTTCACCGCGACAGGTTTCGCCGTCCACCACCTGGCGGATGGTGGTGGGCGGGCGCCAGGTGCCGCCGTTGGCGATGGCCGCGTAGGCGGCGGTGAGTTCCAGCAGGGTGATCTCGCTCTGGCCGAGGGCCAGGCCGGGCACGGGGGCGAGGTCACTGGTGATACCCAGATCCCGGGCCGTCTGCACCACCGCCTCCAGGCCCACCCGCTGGGCGAGGCGCAGGGCTGCGGTGTTGCTGCTGCGGGCGAACGCACTCACCAGGGAGAGGGTGCCCGAGCAGTCACTGGCAAAGGTCTGGCCCCGCCAGCGCAGGGGCCCGCAGTCGACCGGGTCGCCGGGACTGCTGCCACGCTCGAGGGCGGCCAGAAAGGGGAAGAGCTTGAACGTGCTGCCCGGCTGCCGCAGGGCCATCGTGGCCCGGTTGAACTGGCTCTGCTGGTAGTCGCGGCCGCCGACCAGGGCCAGGACGCCGCCATTGCCGGCATCCAGCACCACCACCGCCCCCTCGCTCACCCCCAGGCTGGCACTGCCCTCGAGGCGACGCCGCAACAGCCGCTCCACCTGCTCCTGCAGCCGGGGATCGAGGTGGGTCTCGATGAGGAAATTGCCCTCGGCCGCCACGTCGGCGCCCACCTGGGCCTCCAGATCGCGGCGCACCTGATCGGTGTAGAACGGCGCCCCACGGCCCAACTCCTGGCTGCGGCAGGCCTCCGGATGCAGTTGCACCGGACTGCGCCGAGCCCGCCGGCCTTCATCGGCGCTGATGCGGGTGGTGTCGACCATCTTGCCGAGCACCTGATTGCGGGAGTCCAACGCCGCCTGGGGGTCGAAGCAGGGGTCGTAGCCGTTGGGGGAGGGCAGCAGGCCCACCAGCAGGGCTGCTTCCTCCAGGCTCAGCTCCTGGGCCGGCTTGGCGAAGAAGTGGTGGCTGGCGTCCTCGAATCCCCAGCCCACCCCCAGGTACACGCGGTTGAGATAGCTCAGCAGCAGGTCGCGTTTGCTGAAGCGCGCCTCCAGCTGCAGGGACACCAGCAGTTCCCGCCACTTGCGACCCAGCGTCTCCCCCTGACCCACCTGGTCGGGATAGAGGCTGCGGGCCAGCTGCTGGGTGAGGGTGCTGCCGCCCTGCAGCACCCGCCCCACCAGCAGGTTGGTGAGCAGGGCCCGGGCTGTGCCCACAGGATCCACCCCGGGATGCCACCAGAAGCGGCTGTCCTCGCTGGCCAAGAGGGCGTCCAGAAGCACGGGTGGGTAGTCGCGCAGATTCTCCAGTTCGCGGTGCTGGCGCCCTTCAGCGCTGGCGATCGGCTTGCCGGCGCGGTCGTAGAAGCTCAGCGGCCCGCGCACCGGCGCCAGGCTGCCGCGGATCGGCACCTGCACCACCGCCAGTCCCAGGGTGGCGAGGCCGATCGCTGCCAGGCCGGCGAGGCCGAGGCTGGTGCCGCGCACCAGCTCCGCCAGGCGGGGCCGGGGCCGCTGCTGGAATTCCAGTTCCGGCAGCCCGGCCTGCTGGCTGGGCCCAAAGCGCACACTGTCGCCATCACTCAGCAACAGCTCGCGCACCCGCCGGCCCCGCCACCAGAGGCCATTGGTGGAGCCGCTGTCGCGCAGGAGCCAGTGGCCGTCCACCTGCTCGAGCAGGGCGTGCTGGCGGCTCACGGCCGGATGGGCGATCGCCACCTGACAGTCGGCGTCGCGGCCCACCCGGTAGACCCCGCTGTGCAGCGCCAGCCGGGTGCTGCCCTGACCGGGCAGATGCACCAGCAGCAGCCCCTCGCTCATGGCGACAGCCCCACAGTCATGGCGAGAGCCCGTCGCCACCAACCAGAGCGTCCTGATCGATCACCGTGCTGGCCCTCACGGCCGGCGGCCGGGGCCGCCCGGCACCGGCATGACCAGATCAATGAGAAAGCAGAGCACGGCGAGGTTGATGGCGACATCGGCCAGATTGAACACCGGGAACTGAATCGGCACGAAGGCGAGGAAGTCCACCACCGCCCCCAGGCGCCAGCGGTCGAGTCCATTGCCGATGGCGCCCCCCAGCAGCAGGGCCAGGGCCAGAGCCCGGGCCACACCCAGGGGACTGCGTCCCTGCCGCCAGATCCAGATGGCCACCCCGAGCGCCACCGCCAGGCTCACCACCCCGAGGGCACGGGGGGCGCCGCTGAACAGGCTGAAGGCAGCGCCGCTGTTGGTGGTGTACGTGAGCTCCAACAGTCCCGGCAGCAGGGGCCGGTCCGGTCCACGCGCCAGATGGGCCGTGGCCCAGGCCTTGGAGAGCTGGTCGGCGGCCACCACCAGGGCCGCCAGCAGAAAGCACAGCCGCCGGCCCAGCCTGACGGACATGCTCATGGCTGCACGAGCAGCAGCCGACGCAACACCAGGGCCAGCACGGCGACGGCGGCGCAGAGCAGCAGCTGGGAGGGCAGCGGCACCAGGGAGTAGGTCACCAGCAGTTGCAGCAGGTCGCCCCGCCAGCGACCCGCCAGGGCCCCCAGCAGCAGGTTGAGCACCCCGCAGAGCTGGATCACCAGCAGGCCGAAGGCGGCCGTGCCCGTGAGCTTGAGCACGTCGTTCATGCCCGGCTGCCGCGCCAGCTTGCCGGCCAGCCAGCCGGCGGGCACGAAGCCGGCGAGGTAGCCGAAACCCGGATCCAGCACATAGCTGGCGCCGCCGCCGCCGTGGAACACGGGCAGCTCCAGCAGGCCCAGGGTGAGATAGGCCACCGCCGCCAGCAGGGCGCTGCGGTGGCCGCAGACCAGGGCCGTGAGCAGCAGGGCCGGCACCTGCAGCGTGATCGGCAGGGGACCGATGGCCCAGGCGCCATCACCGCTGGGGAGGGGCGCAGCGGCCTGGATCATGCCGCCGATCAGGATCAGCAGCAGGCCGGCGACGGCACCACTCCAGTTGGCCAGGGCCCTCAACGGCACAGATGTCACTGGCGTCAGTCTGACCGGTGATCCACCCGGCGCCGCCCGCCGCTGTGCCAGGGTTCGCGGGCAGCCATGATGCGGCCCCAGCCCTGGATTTCGATGGCCGAGGCCGACACTCCAGACACCCCAACCCCAGCAGCGGGCCCCGCGCCCGAGCTCTCGATCGGCCAGTCGGTGAGCCTCAGGGAGCGGCCGGGCTACCTGAAGACCGCCGATCCGATGCCGATGCTGCGCCCCCCCGATCTCATCGGCATGCAGGAGGTGGGGGTGGTGGTGGAGCTGCGGGCCCTGGGCATGGTGGCCGTGCGCTACCGCCGTGGCACCTTCCTGCTGGCCGCCTCAGCCCTGGATCCGGCCTGAGCCGCGATCGCCTGCGGCCGGCTCAGCTGGTTCGGCGCTGCCGGCTACGGCCCAGGCCGCTTCAGCACTCCTGATGGCCTCCGCCGGACCGCAGAGGCTGAGCACCGGCCGGCCCAGCCAGCGCCGGGCTGCCGTCCGCAGGTCGTCGGCGCTGAGCCGCTCGGCCTGCTCCAGAGATTCCCGCACATGCCCAGGGCCCAGACCGTGGCCCAGCACCAGCGCCTGGCGGTCGGCCACCTGGGCGCAGGTCTGGCGGCCCATGGCGTCCTGGCCGCGGAACTTGGCCCGGGCCAGCTCCAGCTCGGATTCGCTCAGCAGCTCGCTGGCCAGCCGCTGCCATTCCTCCACCAGGCAGCGGCAGGCCTCCCCAGCCCGGGCGGCGGAGGTGGAGAGGTGCAGCACGAAGGGGGTGGCGGCACAGCGGGCCGGCATGTGCACGCCCACGTCGTAGGCCAGTCCCCGCTGCTCCCGCATCACCTGGAACAGGCGGCTGGACATTCCCAGTCCCAGATGGGCCTGCAGCAGCAGCAGGGCCAGGGCATCGCCATGGCCCAGGGGCAGCGTCGCGGTGCCAAGCATCAACACCAGTTGTTCGGTGTCCTGCTCCTGAACGGCCAGGGGATGGCGAGTCGCGGCGGCGGGGCTCCAGGGCCGCTGGCGCGGTGCCTGGGTGGGCCAGGGCCGTTGCTGCAGGACTGCGCTCAAGCGGTCTGCCAAGCCGTCGTTGACATCGCCGCAGAGCACCAGCAGGGCACCCGGTTCGCCCAGCCCCCCCACCAAGGCCCGCAGATCCGGGGCCTGCAGGGCCGCCAGATCGTCCTCCAGTCCAAGCGGATCGTGGCCATAGGGACCGTCGCTGTAAAGCAGACCGCGCAGGCCGTCGTAGGCCAACTGGAATGGATCCTCCCGTTGCCGCAGCAGCTGCTGCAGGTTGAGCTGGCGCTCCAGATCCACCTGCTCGGGGTCGAGGCTGGGCTCAGCGGCCATCGACAGCAGCAAGGGCAGCAGCTGGGGCGCATCGCTGCTGGCACATTTCAGACTCAGCACCAGGGCGTCCTCACTGGCCTCGGCCCGCAGGCCCGCCCCGCAGCCCTCCACCAGGTCGGCCAGGGCCTCGGCGTCCAGGTGGCCCGCACCCCGGGTCATGGTGCCCGCCAGGAGCTGCATCGCCCCGCACTGGCCCCTGGGATCGACGCTGCTGCCGCCGCGGATCCACAGCCGGGCCGCCAGCACACCGGCGGCGGGTCGTCGTTGGCTCACCAGTGGCAGGCCACCGGGCAGCACCCGGGTGCTCCAGGTGCTGGGCTGGGCAGCGATCAGGCTCATGCCGGCACCGCCTCGAGCACGCAGGCCCGTTGTGGATCCAGCAGGGGCAGCACGTCCCGCACCAGGGCGGCTGGATCCCAGCGTTCCAGTTCCAGCAGCGGGCCGTCCAGGGCCGCGGGGTGGTTCCAGAGATGGGTGTTGCCGAGCACGCCGGCCACGCCGGCGGACGACTCCAGGCCGAAGCGATAGCCGTTGGCCACCATCCGCTGGCAACGCCGCCACTCCGGCGCCGCGATCTCCCCTGCCGCCAGCTCGCGGAAGACGGCCTCGATCTCGCGCCGGATCACGGGCAGGTCTGCGGCCGTGCCGATGGCCTCCAGCAGGGCGAAGCTGCCGCACTCGAGCACGTGCAGATCCAGGTCCAGGCTCTCGACAATCCGCAGCTGCTCGCGCAGCCGCTCCACCAGCCGGCTACGCCGACCCTCGGCCAGCAGGCTGGTGAGCAGGTCGGCCCCCATCACGCCATGGAGGTCGGCCGCCGGCGGCAGGGACCAGAGCATCAGCAGCCGCGCCGACTCGAGTCTCGGAACCTGCAGGCGGTGCTCACCGGGCCGCAGAGCCAGGACCGGCAGTGGCGGCTCTGATTGGGCTGCGCCCAGGCGGGCCAGCGCACTGGCGGCCAGGCGCTCCTGCAGGGCGAGCGTGGAGCTGGCCTGAGGATCAAGGCAGCCACTGAGCACCAGCAGGCAGCGGTTGGCGCTGTAGTGACGGCGGTGGAAGGCCGCCATCGATTCGGGACTCTGGGCCAACAGCTGCTGGCGATGGCCCAGGATCGGTTCGCCGTAGGGGTGGCCACTGCAGCCGTGGCCCAGCAGCCGCTGCATGGCCACCTCCTCCGGCTGGTCCTCGCTCTGGGCCAGCTCCTCGAGCACCACCTGGCGCTCCAGCTCGAAGGCCTGGGCATCGAGGCGTGGTTCGAGCACCAGGTCCAGCAGCAGATCGAGGGCCTCGGCCGCCTGCTCGGGGGGAATCAGCAGGTGGTAGTGCACATCGTCAAAGCCGGTGGCGGCATTGCTGCTGCCCCCGAGGGCCTCGATGCGCCGGTCGAATTCGCCTGGCTCCAGGTGGGCGCTGCCCTTGAACACCATGTGCTCCAGGAAATGGGCCAGGCCGCTCTGGCCAGGACCCTCGAACACGCTGCCGGCGCGGCACCAGAAATCGAGGCACACCAGCGGCGCGTCCGGCAAATGCAGGCTCACCACCCGGGCGTCGTTGGCCAGGTGCTGCACCCGCGGCGGGCTCAGGCCCGGCAGGGACAGCGGCCCCGGGGCCTGGGGCCCTGGGGCCGGAGCTGGGGACAGAGCGGAACCTTGGGCCAGGGGCAACGGGGCGCACGTGGCAGGATCCGCATTCTGCTGGCTGGTGCCACCACTGTGAGTTCATCCGCACCTCCGCATTCGGCGCCCCAGGGGCTGCCCCTCCATCCCCTGGTCGAAGACCTCGCCGCCAGCATCCGCACCTGCTGGGCCGACCTGCCGGACCTGGCCCCCCTGGCAGTGGATCCGGAGCTGGAGGCGATCAGCGGCAGCCTGGATGGGGAGGCCCTGTTCATCCGCAATGAGCTGCACAGCAGCCGGGGACTGCGCAAGCTGCATCTGGAAACGGCCCGCCTGGGGCTCGGTCTGCAGATCCTGCATTGCGTGTGGTTTCCCGACCCCCGCTTCGATCTGCCGGTGTTCGGGGCCGACATCGTCGCCAGTCCGGCCGGGGTGTCGGCCGCGATCATGGATCTCTCTCCCGTGCGGCAGGACCTGCCCGAGGGGATCCGCTCGGCCCTCGACGCCCGCCCGCAGCGCCACTACAGCCAGCCCCGGGAGCTGCCGCCCTGGGGCTCGATCTTTTCCTCCCACGTGCGCTTCGTGCGGCCGGCCGACGCCGAAGAGGAACAGACCTTTGTGGAGGAGGTGGCCGAGGCCCTGGGCATCCTGGCGGAGGCCTGCCGCCACACCCCCGCTCAGGCCGCCGATGACCCGGCTACGGTGAATCGGTGGCAGGGTCAGCTCAGCTATTGCCGGCAACAGAAACAAAACGACAAGACCCGCCGCGTTCTGGAGAAGGCGTTCAACCCGGCCTGGGCCGAGCGCTACATCGAAGACTTGCTCTTCGACGATCCCCCGAAGCCCTGAAGCGTTGGCGCCGCCCCGCCCTGGTGGCTGTCGGGGCCCTGCTGGCGGCCGGCCTGCTCGGGGTGGGCCTCACCCGCCTGCTGCAGCGCCAGGCCACCCCCGCTGCCGCCGATGGGGGCGCCACGGACCAGGCCGCTGCCCTTCCCGAAGCGGTGGCGGCCCTGGGACGGCTCGACCCCAGCGGCGAGATCCACCAGCTGGCGGCACCGATCAGCGGCATCGGCGGCAGTCCTCGCATCACCCGCCTGCTGGTGGAGGAAGGGTCACAGGTTGCGGCCGGCCAGCTGCTGGCTGAATTCGACACCGGGCCAGGGCTGCGGGCCCAGGGCGCCGTGCTTGACAGCCGCATCGCCACCCTGCGCTCCCGGCAGACGGTGCAGCGCCGGGACATCGAGCGCTACCGCGAACTGGCGCGCCAGGGAGCCATCGCCGGCAGCAACCTGGACGTCCGCGAGAATGAGCTCCTGGGTCTCAGTGGTCAGCTGCAGGAGGCCCTGGCGGAGCGCGAACGCATCGACGCCGAGCTGGTGCTCACCGAACTGCGGGCTCCGATCGCGGGCACCGTGCTGCGCCTCCACGCCCGGGAGGGCGAACGGCCCGGCGAGCAGGGGGTACTGGAGCTGGGTGCGAGCGAACGCATGGAAGCGCTGATCGAGGTTTACGAGAGCGACATCGACCGGGTGCGCCTCGCTCAGCCAGTGCAGATCAGCAGCGAGGCCGGCGGCTTCAGCGGCAGCCTGCGGGGCCGGGTGCTGCGCATCAGCCCCCAGGTGCGCCAGCGCGAGGTGCTCTCCAGCGATCCCACCCAGGATGCCGACGCCCGCATCGTCGAGGTGCGGGTTGGGCTGGATCCCGACGATGCCCGGCGCGTGCGCGATCTCACCGGTCTGCGGGTGATCGCCCGGCTGGAGAGCTGATGGCCTGGCGGCTCTGGCAGGGCCGGCGCATCCCGCTGGCCTGGCTGATGCTCACCCGTCAGCCGGTGCGCCTGGCGGTGGCCCTGGCCGGGATCGCCTTCGCCGGCATCCTGATGTTCATGCAGCTCGGTTTCCGCGACGGGCTGTTTGAGGCCAGTGTCACCCTGCACCGCCAGTTCGACACCGATCTGGTGCTGATGAGCCCGCGCACGGTCAGTTCGGTGAGCCATGGCCTCCTTCCCGCGTCGGCGCCTGGTGCAGACGATGGCCGATCCCGCCGTGCAGGGCATCACGCCGGTGAACTGGAACCTGCTGCTCTGGCGCAACCCGGAGAACCGCTCGACCCGCTCGATCCTCACCGTCGCCTTCGAGCCCACCGATCCCCTGTTCCTCGACCCGGCCATGGCCGGCCAGGCCCAGGCCCTCAGTCAGCAGGGCCGGGTGTTATTCGATGAGCGCTCCCGACCTGAATTCGGTCCGATCGCCGAACGCTTCCGCGCCGGTGAGGTGGTCGAAACCGAAGTCGCCGGCGTGCGCGTTCGGGTGGCCGGCCTGCTCGACATCGGTCCCTCCTTCGGCGCCGACGGCAACCTGATCACGAGCCGGGACACCTACCTGGAACTGGCCCCCAGCAGCCCCCCCGGCAGCATCGAGCTGGGGCTGATCCGGCTGCGCCCGGAGGCCGATGCCGAGGCCACCGCCGAACGGCTGCGACGCTTCCTGCCCCCCGATGTGACGGTGTTCACGAAGGCGGGTTTCGAGGAGTTCGAGATGACCTACTGGCGCACCAGCACCGCGATCGGCTTCATCTTCACCCTGGGCGCGGCCATGGGCTTCGTGGTTGGCTGCGTGATCGTGTATCAGATCCTGAGCTCCGATGTCAGCGATCACCTGCCCGAGTACGCCACTTTGATGGCGATGGGCTATCCGTTGCCCGGGTTGCTGCGGGTGGTGGGCCGGGAAGGACTGCTGCTGGCGCTGCTGGGCTACCTGCCGGCCTACGCCGCCGGAATCGCCCTGTACGCCCTGGTGCGCAGCGGCACGCGCCTGCCCGTGTACATGAACACGACCCGCGCCCTGGTCGTGTTCGGCATGATCCTGGCGATGTGCCTGGCTTCGGCGGCCCTGGCCATGCGCCGGCTGGCCGATGCCGATCCCGCCGAGATTTTCTGATGGGTGTTCACGTCGAGGGCCTTTGCCACAGCTTCGGCAAAGGGGCCATGGCCCGCCAGGTGCTGCAGGACGTGAGCCTGAAGATCGCCCCCGGTGAGGTGGTGCTGCTCACCGGTCCCTCGGGTTGCGGCAAAACCACCCTGCTCACCCTGGTGGGGGCCCTGCGCCAGGTGCAGCAGGGGTCGGTGCGGGTGCTGGGTGAGGATCTGGCGAGTGCCGGTCGCAGCAGCCGCCAGCGCCTGCGCCGCCGCATCGGCATGATTTTCCAGGGTCACAACCTGTTGCGCTGCCTGAGCGCCGAACAGAATGTGCAGATGGGCGCCGACCTGCTCCCAGGCCTCAGCTACCGCGCCCGCCGCGACCGCTCGCGGGAGTGGCTGCGGGCCGTGGGTCTGGGGGATCAACTGGCCAAGCTCCCCCACGGCCTCTCCGGCGGCCAGAAGCAGCGGGTGGCCATCGCCCGCGCCCTGGCCGCTGAGCCCCAGCTGATGCTGGCCGATGAACCCACCGCCGCCCTCGATTCCCAGAGTGGCCGCGAGGTGGTGGAGCTGCTGCGACGGCTGGCGCGGGAGCAGGGCTGCGCCGTGCTGATGGTGACCCACGATCCGCGCATCCTTGATGTGGGCGACCGTCTGGTGCGCATGGAGGATGGTCGTCTGCTCAGCTCTGCGCTCGAAGCCGTTGGCTAAGATGAAGCTTGGCAAACCCTGAGGACAAGCCCATATGGCCAAACGCCGGAACCTGAAAAAGGAAAAACATGAGCGCAATCGCGCCTACGCCCGCAAGTTCAAGAAGCGCAAGCTGCGCAATGACGGTCGCGGCGAAGGTGTCGGTAACGGCGTGACCGGTACGGCCAACAACGGTGGCGCTGCCGATTGAGTCGCGCCCGTTCAACCTCCGGCGCTGGGGATCCCGCGGGATCCCCTTTTTGCTGGCGCAACAGCTGGTGCTGGCGCCCCGGGCTGGACGTCCGGGCTTGACCACCTCTCCACCCTCCGCTCCTGAACCCGGCGCATGTTCCTGAGCGTCGTCATCCCCACCTACAACCGTCTGCCGATCCTGCGCCAGTGCCTGGCGGCCCTGGAAGCCCAGCAGCTGGCCCAGCCCCTGAGTGATTACGAGGTGGTGCTGGTGGACGACGGCTCCAGCGATGACACCGTGGGCTGGATCGAGGCCCACCGGCACGCCCTGCCCCACCTGCGCCTGGTCGAGCAGGAGCATGGCGGGCCCGCCCTGGGCCGCAACCGCGGCGTCGCCGCCGCCCGCGGTGATGGGGTGGTGTTCATCGACAGCGATCTGGTGGTGCGCCCCGACTTCCTGGTGCAGCACGCCCGCGCCCTGGCGGCCGACTGGGCCCGGCGGGGCGACCGGCTGAGCTTCACCTACGGCGCCGTGATCAACACCGCCAACTTCGAGGACCCCACGGCCGAGCGCCACAAGCTGCGCGATCTCTCCTGGGCATACTTCGCCACCGGCAATGTGGCCATCGAGCGAGAGTTGCTGGAGCGGGCCGGGTTGTTTGACCCCGCCTTCCGCCTCTACGGCTGGGAGGACCTGGAGCTGGGCGAACGCTTGCGGCGGCTGGGGGTGCGGCTGGTGCCCTGCCCCGCAGCGGTGGGGTATCACTGGCACCCGGCCCTCGATCTGGCCCAGATCCCCCAGCTGATCGAGGTGGAGCGCGAGCGCGCACGCATGGCGCTGGTGTTCTTCCGCAAGCACCCCACCCGCCGGGTGCGCTTCATCGTTCAGTACACCTGGCTGCATCGGCTGCTCTGGGAGCTGGCCACCGCCGGCGGACTGATCAACGAACGCACGCTGCTGCCGCTATTGCGCCGTCTGATCCGCCGCGGTCAACCCGGCCTGGCCATGGAGCTGCTGCGCCTGCCCCTCAATCGCATCGGCGTCCGCGCCCTGTTCCGGGAAGCCCGCCGCTGATCGGCCCAGGGAACTCACTTTGATAAGGTACCTGGGTTCTCTCAAACCGCACACCTGCGCGTTTCGGGTGATCGCTGCGCTGCCACCTGTGGCACGTTTTTCGATCCCTGGCAGGTGGAGGCCAACCCGAAACTCTTAAAACCATGGCTGTTGTCACCCTTTCCGAGATGATGGAGGCGGGTGCCCACTTCGGGCACCAAACGCGCCGCTGGAACCCAAAGATGTCGCGCTACATCTATTGCGCGCGCAACGGTGTTCACATCATTGATCTTGTGCAGACCGCTGTCTGCATGAACAACGCCTACAAGTGGGTGCGCAGTGCTGCCCGCAGCGGCAAGCGTTTCCTGTTCGTGGGCACCAAGAAGCAGGCCTCCGAAGTGATCGCCCTGGAGGCCATCCGCTGCGGTGCCTCCTATGTGAACCAGCGCTGGCTGGGCGGCATGCTCACCAACTGGACCACCATGCGCGCCCGCATCGAGCGCCTCAAGGATCTTGAGCGCATGGAGAGCTCCGGGGCGATTGCCATGCGTCCCAAGAAGGAAGCGGCCGTGTTGCGCCGCGAGCTGGAGCGCCTGCAGAAGTATCTGGGTGGGCTCAAGAACATGCGCCGCCTGCCGGATGTGGTGGTGCTGGTGGACCAGCGCCGCGAATCCAACGCCGTGCTCGAGGCCCGAAAACTCGACATTCCGCTGGTGTCGATGCTGGATACCAACTGCGACCCGGATCTCTGCGAAGTGCCGATTCCCTGCAACGACGACGCCGTGCGTTCCGTGCAGCTGGTGCTCAGCCGCCTCGCCGATGCCATCAATGAGGGCCGGCACGGCTCAGCTGACGAGGCCGAGGCAGCCTGACGGACGTCGCGATTTCGATCCTTTCTCCCACCCTCCAGATTCCTCACCCTCCCCATTCCTCACCCCATGGTTGAGATTTCGGCAAAGCTCGTCAAGACCCTGCGCGACCAGACCGGCGCCGGGATGATGGACTGCAAGAAGGCGCTCTCCGAGACCAACGGCGACACCGAGAAGGCCATCGAGTGGCTGCGCCAGAAGGGCATCGCCAGTGCCGACAAGAAGGCCGGTCGCACCGCTGCTGAAGGCGCCATCGGCTCCTACATCCACACCGGTGCCCGCATCGGTGTGCTCGTGGAGGTGAACTGCGAAACCGACTTCGTGGCCCGCGGCGACATCTTCCAGGAGCTGATCCGCAACGTGGCCATGCAGATCGCCGCCTGCCCCTCCGTTGACTACGTGCGCGTCGAGGACATCCCCGCCGAGGTATCGACGCGCGAACAGCAGATCGAGATGGGCCGCGATGACCTCGCCGGTAAGAAGGAGGAGATGAAGGAGCGCATCGTCAGTGGCCGCATCGGCAAGCGCCTCAAGGAAATGGCCCTGATGGATCAGCCCTACATCAAGGACAGCGCCATGACCGTCACCGAGATGGTCAAGCAGGTGGCCGGCAAGGTGGGGGAGAACATCCAGGTGCGTCGCTTCGTGCGCTTCAACCTCGGTGAGGGGATCGAGGTGGACTCCACCGACTTCGCCGCCGAAGTGGCCGCCATGGGCGGGGCTGTCTGAGCTGCAGCGCCATCACCACCCCGGATTTCCCCGAACCTGAGGCCTCCGCCCCGCTGGCGGGCCTGCAGGAGGTGCGCCGACAGCTCGATTGTGGCAGTGATCAGCTGCGCCAGAGCAATCCCGAGCTCTACCGCGACCTGGCCCTCTACCTGCAGGTGCTGCGTGAGCTCTTGCCCGATGCGGTGGAGCTGGCCTGCTTCCATCTGGCCACCCGCGTTCATCCCCAGCGCTACTGCGAGCTGCCAGCCGATCTGCGTCGCCGTCTGCACCGACGCAGCGCCGCGCTGGTCCGCCAGGCGTCCAGCCTGCTGACGGTGGAGCAACTCAGCCAGCTGGCCGGGCGACTCGCGGCCAGCAACCAGCAGGTCCGGCGCGATCAGCCCGATCTGCCGTCCCTGCCGGTCCATGACGAACCACCCATGGGTCCGGAGCCGGAGGGCTCGGTGCGGCTGGGGCTGGACCTGCCCGTGGAGGTCTCCTGGGCTGGGCTGCCATCCTTCTGGCCCGGAGGAGCAACCCCCGACAGCGCTGAATCGGACCCGGTCGAGTTCCAGGACGAGCCGTCGCCACAGCAGGCTCCCCCCCCATGGGACTCCCCCCTGCTGCCGGTGGAGCCGCTGGCCTTGCTGAGCTGGCTGGACGGAGCCGAGCAGGCCCTGATTCGCCGCCTGCGCAACCTCTCCCATGCCCTCAATGTGGAGCTGCTGCGCTCGGGCCTCAACCGCACGCTGCTGCCCGTGACGCTGCTGGAGGCGTCCCTCCGTGGCCAGGTCGAACCCCTGCCGGCGCCGGCCAATCTGCTGCGGGTGCAGCTGCCGGTGATGGACCCCAGTGGCAACCCGATCGAGACGTGTGCCGTGCTGATGCGCCCCGCCGATCTGGAGTTGGAGCACCCCCGGCTGCGCAGTTGTCGCGCCCGCCTGCACCGGCATCGCCACGAGGTACGCAGAATGGCCGATCAGCATCGCCGTCTGCAGCGGCGGCTCCAGGCGCTTGAGGCGGAACGGCTGTGGCACCAGGACAACCCCAGGTACCCCCAGCCCTAGACCCGGCCGCCGCCGAAGCCTGGTTCAGCACCCTGCAGCAGGCCCTGCAGCTGGAGGCCGAGCGGGGATTCGGCGATCTGATCGGTCGCCGCGAACGCTTCAGCGCCTTCCTGGCCCGCAGCCTTCAGAACCCTCCGCCAGGCGTCAGGGTCGACCCCCCCGAGCTGGCCCTGGCCGGCGACTTCGGCCGCTACGAGCAGCTCAGCATCAGCCAGCGGCAGGGGCTGGTGCGCCGCTGCCGCCAGCAGCTGCACAGCTGGCGGCAGCGGTGCAGACCCCCCAGCCCGCCGGCGCCGCCGCGGCTGCGCCTGGCGGCGGACCCGGACGCCACTGGTGCCGGCTCGCCCGTGCCCCAGGGCGCCCCGGCCGGGGGCCTGAAGCCGGAAACTCCCCTGGCGGAGATCCGCGGTGTGGGCCCCCGCACCGCCAGCCGCCTGGCCCAACTGGGACTGTTTGTGGTGCGCGACCTGGTCCACTACTACCCGCGCGACTATCTCGACTACGCCAACCTGGTGCGCATCAGCGGCCTGGAGCCTGGCAGCACGGCCACGATCGTGGCCACGGTGCGCCGCTGCCGGGGCTTCATCAGTCCGCGTAATCCCCAGCTGGCGATCCTGGAGCTGCAGCTCGCCGATCCCACCGGCAACCTGCGAGTCAGCCGTTTTTTCGCCGGCCGCCGATTCGCCTCCCCCGGCTGGCTGAAGTCGCAGGAGCGCCAGTTCCCCAGTGGTGCCACCGTGGCGGTGAGCGGGCTGGTGAAGGAGGGCCCCTACGCCCCCCAGTTTCAGGATCCGCTGATGGAGGTGCTCGCCAGCCCCCAGGCCCCCGTGCGTTCGCCCCAGATCGGCCGCCTGATCCCGGTCTACGGACTCACGGAGGGTCTGGGGGCCGAGCGGATGCGGCAGGCGATCCAGGCCCTGCTGCCCCTGGTGCGGCGCTGGCCGGAACCGCTGCCGCAATCCCTGCTGCGGCAGGAGCAGCTGATGGGGCGGGCCCTGGCACTGGAGCAGATCCATGCCCCCAGCGACCGCGACCAGCTGCAGGCCAGCCGCCGCCGCCTGGTGTTCGATGAGTTTCTGTTGATGCAGCTGGGGCTGCTGCAGCGGCGGCGGCAACTCACCCAGCGCCCAGCGCCGCCACTCACGCTTGCCGCCGCCCCCCCCGACGGGGGCCTGGTCGGGGGGGGCGGCCTGATGGAGCGGTTTCTGCAGCTGCTGCCCTTCCCGTTCACGGCGGCCCAGGCCCGCGTGCTGGCGGAGATCCGGGCCGACCTGGCCCAGGAGCAACCCATGGCCCGTCTGCTGCAGGGCGATGTGGGCAGCGGCAAAACCGTGGTGGCGATCGCCGCCCTGCTCAGCGCCATCGATGCCGGCTGCCAGGGGGCCTTGATGGCCCCCACCGAGGTGTTGGCCGAGCAGCACCAGGCCCGCCTGGCCGCCTGGCTGCCCCAGCTGCACGTGCGCTGCGCCCTGCTCACCGGCTCCACGCCGACCCGGCGGCGGCGGCAATTGCTGGACGACCTGGTCAACGGTCAGCTGCAGCTGCTGGTGGGCACCCACGCCCTGCTGGAGGATCCGGTGCAGTTCGCCCGCCTGGGGCTGGTGGTGGTGGATGAGCAGCACCGCTTCGGGGTGCGCCAGCGCGACCGCCTGCTCAACAAGGGGCTGCAGCCCCACCTGCTGACGATGACGGCCACCCCCATCCCGCGCACGCTGGCGCTCTCCGTGCACGGCGATCTGGAGGTGAGCCAGATCGATGAACTGCCCCCCGGCCGTACGCCCATCCGCACCCGCCTGCTGCGGGCCTCCGAGCGTTCCGAGGCCTACGACCTGATTCGCGCCCAGGTGGCCCAGGGACAACGGGCCTATGTGGTGCTGCCCCTGGTGGAGGAGTCGGAGAAGAGCGATCTGCGCTCGGCGGTGGAGGTGCACCGCCAGCTGGCTGGCGAGGTGTTCCCAGACCTGGCGGTGGGCCTGCTGCACGGACGCATGGCCAGCGCCGACAAGCAGGCGGCCATCGGCGCCTTTGCCCGCGGACACACCCCCGTGCTGGTGAGCACCACGGTGGTGGAGGTGGGGGTGGATGTGCCCGAGGCCAGTGTGATGGTGATCGAGCACGCTGAGCGTTTTGGGCTGGCCCAGCTGCACCAGCTGCGCGGGCGTGTAGGGCGCGGTGCCGCCGCCTCCCACTGTCTGCTGATCCACGATGGCCGCAATGCCGGGGCCCGCCAGCGTCTGGAGGTGCTGGTTCGCTCCAACGACGGCTTCGAGATCGCCGAGATGGACCTGCGCCTGCGGGGACCCGGCCAGGTGCTCGGGACTCGCCAGAGCGGCCTTCCCGACCTGGCCCTGGCCAGCCTTGCCGATGACGGCGAGGTGTTGGAGCGGGCACGCGAGGTGGCCCGGGGGATCCTGGAGCAGGATCCGCAGCTGAGCGGCCATCCCCACCTGGCCCACCTGCTGGCCCGGCAGCGCCGCCGCCTCAGCGAGCCCGCCCCCCTGAACTGAGCCATGCAACGGCTTGAGCGATGAGCACACGCCCCTGGGCCACGATCCCCATCGAGGACGCCGGCGACCCCCTGGAGCCGCTGCCGAGCGCCCTGCGGCGGCTCGAACCCCATCCCTACGCCGCGCTGGGAGCGCCCTACGGCAGGGCCGGTTCTCCGTTTCGGCTGCGCCCGGAGCTGAACCGGCGACTGCTCCAAGCCCAGGAGCTGCTGCGCCGGCAGCGGCCCGGCTGGGGGCTGGCCATCTTTGATGGCTGGCGGCCGCTGGCGGTGCAGGCCTTCATGGTGGAGCACGCGATCGCCTGCAGTTGCCGTGAGCGCGGCATCGACCCGGCCGTGGCCGGCGCCGCACGCCAGGCGGTGGTGGCGGAGGTGGGCCGCTTCTGGGCACCGCCCCATGCCGATCCGTCGGCGCCACCACCCCACAGCACCGGCGGCGCCGTGGATCTCACCCTGGCCGACGGCGACGCCGCGCCCCTGGACATGGGCTCAGCGATCGATGCCATCGGGGCGGTGTCGGAGCCCGACCACTTCCTGCAGGCCAGCCACAACTGCCGCGACCCGGAGCTGCTGGCTCGCTACCGCCAATGGCACCAGCGCCGCAGTCTGCTGCGCCAGGTGATGGAGCAGGCGGGCTTCGCCCAGCACCCCAACGAATGGTGGCACTTCAGCTGGGGCGATCAGCTCTGGGCCTGGCAGCGGGGGGAGCCCGTGGCTCACTACGGGCGGATGGGCTGAACCGGGCGCTTCAGCCGGCGGCCACGGCCAGCAGCCGTTGCACCTCGTCGCGGCCACTCTTGACCACGAAATCACCGAACCCGCGCCGCAGGCCGCTCTGACGCCAGGCCAGCAACAGCGGCTCGAGGGTGGCCTCCAGGTCGTCGAGGGGCATCTTCTCGAGGAAGGGCTCGGCCAGCCGGCTGAGCTGACCACTGCCGCCGAGCCACACCTGGTACTGATCGACACCGCTGCCCACCAGCCCCAGTTCGGCCATGTAGGGACGGGCGCAGCCGTTGGGACAGCCGGTCATGCGCACCAGAATCGGCTTCTCGATCTGCAGCCGGTCGAGCAGGCTTTCGAGCCGATCCAGCACCGCCGGGAAGATGCGCTCCGATTCGGTCACCGCCAGACCGCAGAGGGGCAGGGCGGGACAGGCGATTCCATGGCGTGCCAGCAGGGAGGTCTCCTCGGGCTTCTCCCAGCCGAGGGTCGCCAGTTCGGCCTTGAGGCTGGAGCGCTGGGCAGTGCCGATGTTGCAGAGCAGCAGGTCCTGGTTGGGGGTGATGCGCACCTCGAGCTTGTAGGTGTCCACGAGCTGCCGCAGCCCCGTTTTGCGCTCACCGCTGAGGCGACCACAGAGCAGGGGCAGGCCCACGAACCAGAGCCCCGGGCTTTGGCGGTGCCAGCCCAGGTAGTCCTCCAGCTTGGGGCGTGGCTCGTCGCGCAGGGGGCGGATCGGGTGCTGGAAGTAGGAGGCGCGCAGCTGGTCACGGAACCAGTCCACGCCGTGGTCGTGGATCAGGTATTTCATGCGCGCGTGGCGCCGCTGCTGGCGGTCACCGTGGTCGCGCTGCACGGCCACCACCGCCTGGACGAGATCCAGCACGTGCTCAACGGCCACGTAGCCGAGGGGATCGGCGGTGCGGGCGAAGGTCTCCTCCTTGTTGTGGGTGCGACCCATGCCACCGCCCACATAGACGTTGCAGCCCTGGGGCCGGCCCTGGGGATCGCAGAACAGCACCAGGCCGATGTCCTGGGTGAGCAGGTCCACCGAGTTGTCGCCGGGCACCGTGACGGCCACCTTGAACTTGCGCGGCAGGTAGGTGCCGCCATAGAGCGGTTCGGCGCCATCACCACTGAACACAGCGCCCTCGCTCTGGCGCTCCTTCACCCGCCGCACCGCGGCATTGGGCTTGATCCGCAAGCTCAGATCACCATCGACCCAGAGGTCGAGATAGGAGCCCTCGGCGGCCTGGGGGGCCAGCAGATCGGCGATGTCATCGGCGAGCTGGCGGGCCGCTGGATAGCCACCCTTGGCATAGGGGGCGGCCGGGGCCATCACGTTGCGGTTGATGTCACCGCAGGCGGCCAGGGTGGAGCCGAGGTGGCGCACGATCGTGCCGATCACCTCCTTGAGGTTGTCCTTGCGCACGCCATGCATCTGGAAGGCCTGGCGGGTGGTGGCGCGCAGGGTTCCATTGCCGAGCCGGTCGGCGAGGGAATCGAGGGCGAGATAGAGATCGGCGGGAATGCGCCCGCCGGGGCTGCGCAGGCGCAGCATCATCTGCCAGTCCTTTTCGCGCCCCTTCTGGCGGTGATCCCGGTCGTCCTGTTGATACGACCCGTGGAACTTGAGAATCTGAACCGCCGGTTCACTGAAATTCGGCCGCTCGTTGGCCAGTTCGCTGAGCAGTGGTTCGCGCAGATGGCCGCTGTTGGCCTTCAGCTGCTCGAACTTGGTGGGCTCAGGGGGGCGTGGATCAGACAGGGTGGATCCGTCAGGCACCTTGGCAGACACGGTCACGCAGTCGATCCTCAACCGCTTGACCGTAGCGAACGGGAGTGGGTAAGGGCCGAAGAAGCGGCAGCAGCTGGTTCATGCAGAAGCTGGTTCATAGAGTTGGTGTCCCTTGAGCCCGCGTTCCGTGCCGTCCTTTCTGCTGGAGATCGGCACCGAAGAGCTGCCCGCTGATTTCGCCCGCCTGGCCCTGCCCCAGCTGCAGGGCCTGGTGGCTGCCGACCTCGCGGCCCAGCGCCTGGATCCGGCGGCGCTGGAAGTCATGGGCACACCGCGGCGGTTGGCGGTGCTGGCCCATGGCCTGGCCCCGGCCCAACCGGATCGGGACGAGGAGCGCAAGGGTCCCCCGGCGGCCCAGGCCTTCCGCGACGGCCTCCCCACCCCCGCCGCCATCGGCTTCGCCCGGCGCTGCGGCGTGGAGCCCCAGGCGCTGGAGGTGCGGGAGACGCCCAAGGGCCCCTTTGTGTTCGCCCGGGCGCTGGAGCCCGGCCAGCCTGCCGCCACAGTGCTGGTGCGGCTGATCCCCGCCTGGATCCAGGCCCTCCAGGGCCGTCGCTTCATGCGCTGGGGGGCGGGCGAGCGCCGCTTCTCCAGACCGATCCGTTGGTTGGTGGCCCTGCTCGATGCCGAGGTGCTGCCCGTGCAACTCGAGGGCTGCGACCCCGCGGTGGTGGCGGCCGCCAGCAGCCGCGGCCACCGACTCAGCAGCGGGGCGGTGGCCATTCGCTCGGCCGCCAGCTACCGCGAGGATCTGGCGGCGGCGGGAGTGGAGGTTGACCGGCACCTGCGGGCCCAGCGCATCCGCGCGGCCGTGGATGCCGCCGCCGAGCGGCACGGGGCCCGGCCCGACCTGCCCGCCGAGCTGTTCGACGAACTGGTGGATCTGGTGGAGGCGCCCCTGCCGATCGAGGGGCGCATCGATGGCCGCTACCTGGAGCTGCCGCCCGAGGTGCTGAGCACCGTGATGCGGGCCCACCAGCGCTACGTGCCCCTCTATGACCGCCAGGCCGCGATCGATCCCCTGGCCCAGAACGCCCACGGGGTGCTGCAACCACGTTTCCTCTGCATTGCCAACGCCCGCTCCGAGGCCAGCGACACCATCCGCCGGGGCAACGAGCGGGTGCTCAAGGCCCGCCTGGCGGATGCTGAATTCTTCGTCAATGCCGACCACGCCACCGCCAGCATCGATCGCCGCGAGCGGCTGGCCCGGGTCACCTTCGCCGAAGGGCTGGGTTCGTTGCTGGATCGGGTGGAACGCCTGGAGTGGTGCACCGACGTGCTGCTCGAGCAGCTCGACCTGCCCGCCGCCACCGCCGCCCATGCCCGCCGCGCCGCCCATCTCTGCAAGCACGACCTGGTCAGCCAGATGGTGGGGGAGTTCCCCGAACTGCAGGGGGTGATGGGGGGCAAGTACCTGCTGGCGGAAGGGGAGACCGCCGAGGTGTCCCTGGCCGTTCTGGAGCACTACCGGCCGCGCGGGGCGGGCGATGGGCTGCCCCGTTCCGATGCCGGGGCGGTGGTGGCGCTGGCCGAACGCCTGGAGCTGTTGCTGAGCATCTACGCCAAGGGCGAGCGTCCCAGCGGCTCGTCCGACCCCTACGCCCTGCGCCGGGCCGGCAATGGCCTGCTGCAGATCCTCTGGGACCGCCAATGGGACCTGGACCTGGTGGCGCTGCTGCAGCGTGGTGCGGCGCACTGGGCCGAGCGCTTCAGCCACTTCGCCATCGATCCCGTGGGGCTGAGGGGCGAGCTGGCCGAGTTGTTGCGTCAGCGCCTGGCGAGCCTGCTGGAGGAAGACGGGCTGGATGCCGACCTGGTGCAGGCCGTGGCCGGGGAGACGGTGCCCCTGGAGCGCTTGCTGCGCAACCCGGCCGATGCGCGGGTGCGCGCCGATCTGCTGGTGGCACTGCGCCGCTCGGGCCGGCTGGAGGCCGTGCGGGCGGTGGTCACCCGGGCCGCCCGGCTCGCGGCCAAGGCCGACTTGCCCGTCGATCAGCTGCAGGCCAGCGGCTGCGTGGATGCGCAGCTGTTCGAGAAAGCCAGTGAAACGGCGATGCTCGCGGTGTTGGGGCAGCTCGAACCCTTGGCGCAAGGCGGCCATGCCAGCAGCTACGGCGAGCTCGCCGAGAGCCTGGCCGGCAGTGCCGGCACCCTGGCCGACTTTTTCGACGGCGAGCAGAGCGTGATGGTGATGGCCGACGACCCAGCCGTGCGGCGCAACCGTCTCAACCTGCTGGCACTGCTGCGCAATCAGGCCTCTGTGCTGGCCGATTTCAGCGCCATCAGCGGCTGAAACCGGCCAGCTCGGCAGCCTCGCCTCAGGCCACCCCGGCCGGCTCCCGATCTCCCTTGTCGGCCGTAGCACTGCTGCTGGCTGCGTCTGGAGCTGGGGCCTCTGCGGCCGTGACGTCAGAAACAGCCGTGACGTCAGAAACAGCCGTGGCGGCCGCCGCCATCTGTGCGGCCTGGCGCTTCTCCTTGGAGGCGTTGATGCCCCCCTTGATGCTGCTCACCGCCAACAGGGCGTTGACTTCGGCGTCATCCCGCACGGTGCTGGGCACCGGCGTGTAGGTCTGGGGCGCCAGGGCATTGCCGCGCAGCACGGCTCCGAGGGTGAGCAGGGTCAATTTCAGTTGCTGCCACGGATTCATCGCCACCACCCGCTTGTAGAGGTAGCTGTCGAAGGTGAGGCGCTGCACGTCTTTGTCGTCGCACATTTCGACGAAGGCCTCACGGGCGGCGTCGTTCCGATAAAAGATGTTCTGCAGAAGCTCCAGAACTTTGTAGGTGGTGCCGTACTGACGGTCCCATTTCTTCAGATACTTCTTGAGGTCGGCTTCGCTGGGGATGCGCTGACCGCCCTCGCTGGCCGCGACAATCTGCTCAGCACACATCCGACCGCTCTTGGCGGCGAAATAGATGCCTTCGCCCGAGCTCTTGGTGACATAGCCGGCGGCGTCACCCACCAGGGCCATGCGGCCAACAACCCGGCGCGGACGGGGATGTTCGGGGATCGGGTGGGCCTCCACCTTGATCACCTCGCCCTTCACCAAACGCTTCTTGGCCCGCTCGCGGATACCCACCTGCAGGCTCTTGATCAGGGCCTGATTCTCCTGCATCGTGCCTGTACCGACAGCAACATGATCATATTTGGGAAACACCCAGGCATAGAAGTCAGGCGAAACATCTGTGCCGACATACATCTCCGCGAGATCTTCGTAGTAGCTCATCTCTTCAGGTGGAAGCTTGATGCGCTCCTGGAAGGCGATGGCCACGTTGTAATCACCCGCATCCATGGCCTTGGCCACCCGGCTGTTGGCGCCATCGGCCCCCACGATCAGGTCCACTTCAAGGCTGCGGGTCTCGCCGGTGGCCTCACCACCGCTGTAATCGGAATAGGTGAGCGTGTAGGGGCCCTGGCGGTTAGCACCGGTGTCGATCTTGGTAACGAGACCGTTGACCAAGTGGGCACCGAGGTCGGCGGCACGGTTGCGCAGGAATGAATCCAGCACCTCACGCCGACACATGCCGATGTATTCATCCTCATTATCGAGATGAATGTCCACCTCGCGATTGGAAGGTGAGATCATTCTCATGTTCCGCACTTTGCGGTCGATGATTGAGTCTGGCAAGTCGAATTCGTTGACCATGCAAAGCGGAATGGCACCACCACATGGTTTTGCGTTATCGAGCTTGCGCTCGAAGATCCACGTTTCGATACCGGCCTTGGCCAGAATCTCGGCGGTGCATGAACCGCTGGGACCACCGCCCACGACTGCCACTCGCACCATCGTTTGCTCGCCCAGAAGGCGTTGAGAAGTGGCCGGAAGCTAACACCGTTGTGCCTGTGGGAGGGGCTGAACCCGTGGTCCCACTTAGGATCTTCACGGTGTGTTGTCTGCGGGCAACCCACCCCAGACCAACAGCTGCCGTAGCCATCGCTTCGCCCCAGCCCCCTTCCCCGTCCGGCGGCGCCAATCCCCTCAGGGGGCTCAGCGCCGGCCGCAGCGGCAAGGCGGCGCTGGACGACATTCCCGTTGCTCAGCGCACCCAGATTCAGCGGCCGCCCCGCTCGAGGCTGCTCAACCGTCTCGGCCTGATCGGGCTGGCTGTCTCCCTGGCCGGGATCTCAGCGGTGCTCGTCTTCCCCCAGACCCTGCGGCTCTGGCTCACGGCACCGCCGGTGGAGGGGCTCAATGCCCGCACCACCGCCGATGGTCGGCTGCTCGGTCACTTCCCCTATGCCGAGGCCGCTGCGGAGGATCTGGTGGAGGTGGCCCCGGGCCACGCCCTGCACCGGGATGCCGCCACCGCGCTGCTGGCGATGCAGCGAGCCGCGGCCGCGGACGGAGTTCAGCTGGAGCTGCTCAGTGCCTTCAGGCCAGCCGACCTGCAGAAGGTGCTGTTTTTTGACATCAAGTCAGAACGCAACCAGAGCGCCCTGGAAAGGGCCGAGGTGAGTGCCCCGCCTGGCTTCTCCGAGCACAGCACCGGTTACGCGATCGACCTGGGTGACGCCTACGCACCCCAGAGTCATCTGTCCGTGGCCTTCGCGAGCACCGAGGCCTTCGCCTGGCTGCAGGCCAATGCCGCCCGGCATCACTTCATTCTGTCGTTTCCGCCGAGCAACGCCCAAGGGGTGAGCTACGAGCCCTGGCACTGGCGATTTGAGGGCACGGCTGCTGCCCTGCAGCTGTTCGAGCCCGCCCAGCGGCTGAGCCGCAACTGAGGGCAGGGTGCGCTGGGGCGCGGGGCTGGGGCGGTCGGTGATCAGCCGTTGCCTGAGCAGTGCCTGCATCATCGGCTATGATAAAGGGCTGATAACAATCCAAATCGCAGGAATTCTTAAAGTATGAGCGGCGCACATCCCGGCACGCCGATTCGCAACATTGCGATCATTGCCCACGTTGACCACGGCAAAACCACCCTCGTCGACGCGCTGCTCGCCCAGTCGGGCATCTTCCGCGACAACGAAGCGGTGCCCACCTGCGTGATGGACTCCAACGATCTGGAGCGCGAACGGGGCATCACGATCCTCAGCAAAAACACGGCCGTCGATTTTCAAGGCATTCGCATCAACATCGTTGACACGCCTGGCCACGCCGATTTCGGTGGCGAGGTGGAACGGGTGCTGGGCATGGTGGACGGCTGTCTCCTGATCGTGGACGCCAACGAGGGGCCCATGCCCCAGACCCGCTTCGTGCTCAAGAAGGCCTTGGAGAAGGGCCTGCGGCCGATCGTCTTCGTCAACAAGATTGACCGTGCCCGCGTCGACCCCGAGATCGCTGTGGACAAGGTGCTCGACCTGTTCCTGGAACTCGGTGCCGACGACGACCAGTGCGATTTTCCCTATCTGTTCGGTAGTGGCATGGCCGGTTACGCCAAGCCGGACATGAAGACCGAGAGCGACACGATGCTGCCGCTCTTCGAGGCCATCCTGCGCCACGTGCCGCCGCCGGTCGGTGACCCCGCCAAGCCCCTGCAACTGCAGGTCACCACCCTCGACTACAGCGACTTCCTCGGCCGGATCATGATCGGCCGCATTCACAACGGCACCATCAAGGCCGGCCAGCCCGCTGCGCTCTTGCGCGATGACGGCAGCGTCAAGCGCGGCCGCATCAGCAAGCTGCTGGGCTTCCAGGGCCTGCAGCGGGTGGAGATCGCCCAGGCCGCCGCCGGTGATCTGGTGGCCGTGGCCGGTTTCGATGAAGTGAACATCGGTGAAACCATTGCCTGCCCTGACAACCCCGAGGCCCTGCCCCTGATCCGGGTGGATGAGCCCACCCTGCAGATGACCTTCGTGGTCAACGATTCGCCCTTTGCCGGCAAGGAGGGCAAGTTCGTCACCAGCCGCCAGATCCGCGATCGCTTGCAGAAGGAGCTGCTCACCAACGTGGCCCTGCGCGTGGAGGACACCGACTCCCCCGATCGCTGGGCTGTGAGCGGACGGGGTGAGCTGCACCTCGGCATCCTGATCGAAACCATGCGCCGCGAGGGCTATGAGTTTCAGGTGAGCCAGCCCCAGGTGATCTTCCGCACCATCGACGGCACACCCCATGAGCCCTTCGAAACCCTGGTGCTGGACGTTCCCGAGGCTTCGGTGGGGTCCTGCATCGAAAAACTGGGCGTGCGCAAGTCGGAGATGCAGAACATGGAGGCCACCAACGACGGCCGCACTCAGCTGGAATTCGTGATCCCGGCCCGGGGGCTGATCGGTTTCCGCGGCGAATTCATCCGCGCCACCCGCGGCGAGGGGATCATGAGCCACTCCTTCCTCGACTACAGGCCGATGCAGGGTGACGTGGAAGCCCGGCGCAGTGGCGTGCTGATTGCCTTCGAGGAAGGCACGGCCACCTTCTATGCCCTCAAGGGGGCGGAAGACCGCGGCCAGTTCTTCATCACTCCTGGCACCAAGGTGTACAAGGGCATGATCGTGGGCGAGAACAGTCGTACGCAGGACCTCGAACTCAACGTCTGCAAGGCCAAGCAGGTGACCAACATCCGCTCCGCCGGGGCCGAAGTGCTCGACACCCTGCAATCCCCCGTTCAGATGACCCTCGAGCGTGCCCTCGAATACATCGGCCCGGATGAAATGCTGGAAGTGACGCCCGAATCCATTCGCCTGCGCAAGCTGCCGGTGAAGAAGGCAGCCCGGCGTTGAGCGCTGAGTCGAAGGCGTTCAGCGCTGAGTCTGAAGAGGTTCGCCTGCTGGCCGACCCCCGCCTGCAGCAGGCCATGGCCCTTTTCAACGCGGCGGATTGGTATGCCTGTCATGACGCCTTTGAGGAGCTCTGGCATGAGACGGCCGGGCCCATGCGGCCGGTGCTTCAGGGGATCCTGCAGATTGCCGTTGGCCAGCTGCACCATTCCCGTGGCAACCGGCGGGGAGCCACGGTGCTGACCGGCGAAGGCTTGGGGCGGTTGCGCTCGGCCCCTGCCGAAGCCCTGGATCTTGACTTGGAGGCCCTCAGAAGCAGCGCCAGCGGTTGGCTCGAGGCCCTTCAGTCCGCAGGTGAGGTTCCCGCCATGGCGGCTCCGGTGCTGCGTCGCAGCGCTACGGAGGCCAGTGGATCGCATCGGTAGATTTCCCAAGTCTGTGGCCACCCAGCGCCGCCGCTACCACCGCTTGTCCGTGCACGCTCCCTCCCGTCAGAGCCCCAGGCCGCTGGCCAGCCTGGGGTTGCTGGCCCTGATCGCCTGTTCCAGCCTGCGGGCCACAGCGGTCGACGCCCAGAGCGCCGCCACCGCGCCACCCCCCTCCGCGGGAGTCGTGTCGATCGAATCAGACCTGCAACGGGCAGACAACATCACGGGTGTGATCACGGCCACCGGCAATGTGCGCATCGTTTATCCCGACCGCCAGGTGGTGGCCACGGCCCGCCAGGCCCAGTACTTCAGCCTTGAAGGCCGGGTGGTGCTCAGTGGTGATGTGGACGTGATTCAGCTGGATGGACCCTCGATCCAGGCCGATCGCATCACCTACCTGGTGGAGCAGGAGCGGGTGATCGCCGAACCCGCCGACGGCGCCCAGGTGATCAGCCGCTTCCCCGTCGAACCGCTGCGGAGCGAGGCGCCGACGGCGCCGGCCCCATGAGCCTGGCCCTTGAGGACGTGCTCCTGGCCATCGGCGGCCGGGTGCTCGTCAACCATGTGTCGATCAGGCTGGAGCCCGGCGAAGTGGTGGGCTTGCTGGGCCCCAATGGTGCCGGCAAGACCACCACCTTCTCCCTGGTCACCGGCCTGCTGCGACCGGACGCCGGCCGGGTGCTTCTCGACGGCTTTGATATCTCCGGTGAGTCGATGCCGCGCCGCGCCGCACTCGGCATCGGCTATCTGCCCCAGGAGCCCAGCGTCTTTCGCCAGCTCAGCGTGCGCGACAACCTGCGCCTCAGCCTTGAGCAGAGCGGCACCCCCAGGCCCCTGCGCCGCCAGCGACTGGAGACGCTGATCGCCGAATTCCATCTCAGTGGCTTCGAGCAGCGCCGGGGCTACCAGCTCTCCGGTGGCGAGCGCCGACGCACCGAGGTGGCCCGTGCCCTGGCGGTGGGGGAGGCGGGGCCCCGCTTTCTGCTGCTGGATGAGCCCTTCGCCGGCGTCGATCCGATTGCCGTGGCCGACCTCCAGGAGCTGATCGCCGGCCTGCGCCGGCGGGGAATGGGCCTGCTGATCACCGACCACAACGTGCGCGAGACCCTGGCGATCACCGATCGCGCCTACATCCTGTCGGAGGGCGGCATTCTGGCGTCAGGAACGTCCCAGGCGGTGGGCCACGATCCGCTCGTGCGCAGCCACTACCTGGGGGAGGGGTTCCGGCTGTGAGCGTGCCGCGTCGTGTGCTGCGAACCCTGGCCCGCCCCTGGCGGCAGCTGCCGCTGCTGGACCGCTGGCTGCTGGGCGAGTTGATCGGCCCCCTGCTGTTCGGCATCGGCGCCTTCACGGCCGTGTCGCTGTCCGTGGGGGCGGTGTTCGAGCTCGTGCGCCGCATCGCCGAGTCGGGCCTGCCGGTGGGCATCGCCCTGCAGGTGCTGGCCCTGGAGCTGCCCTCTTTCCTGGTGCTCTCCTTCCCCATGGCCACCCTGATGGCCTGCCTGCTCACCTACAGCAAGCTCTCGGGCAACAGCGAACTCACGGCCCTGCGCAGCATCGGTGTGACCACCTTGCGCATGGTGCTGCCAGCCCTGGCCCTGGCCCTGGTGATGACCCTGCTCACCTTCGGCTTCAACGAAGCTGTGGTGCCCCACACCCTGGTGCAGGCCACGGCAACCCTGGACAGGGCTGTGGGCCGCGCGGTGGTGGGGGAGGACCGGGAGCGGGTGAGCTATTCCCGCTACGACCGGGTCACCCAGGCCGATGGCAGTCGGGATCGCACCCTCACCCACTTCTTCTATGCCCAGCGACTCAACCAGGGGGTGATGGAGCAGGTGACGGTGCTGGATCTCTCCCAACCGGGACAGCGGCTGATGCTCACCGCTGAGGAAGGCCGCTGGAACGACGAGGAGGCCATGTGGGAATTCCTCGACGGCAAGCTCTACGTCGTCAGTGACAAGGGCGGCGAGCGCATCACCTCGGCGCGCTTTGATCGCTACCTCTATCCCTTGGGCAACCAGCCCCTGCAGGTGGCCAAGCTGCCCACCGACGCCGAAATGCTCACGATCGGCCAGGCCCGCACCGCCGAACGGCTGCTGCGCGAGTCGGGTGATCGCCAGGGGGCCCGCAAACTGCGCGTGCGGATCCAGGAAAAGTTCTCCTTCCCGGCGGTCTGTCTGGTGTTCGGGCTGCTGGGCAGCAGCCTTGGGGTGCGCCCCAACTCCCGGCGCAGCCGCAGCCAGGGCTTCGGCCTCAGTGTGCTGCTGATCTTCGGCTACTACGTGGTGGCCTTCAGTTTCAGCGCCATGGGGGTCAACGGCGCCCTGTCGCCCCAGCTCTCGGCCTGGCTGCCGGTGGCCATCTTCCTGGTGATCGGGGCCGGTCTTCTGCGCCAGGCCAGCCACTAGGGCGGCAGACTGGTGTGCAGGTGTGCCCTGAACCTTGCCTGATCTGCTGCATGACCCGGTGACGGCCCTTGGCCTCGCCGCCTTCTTCCTGCTCCTGAGCGTGCTGCCGCTGGCCTTCTGGTCGCTCAGCGGCGAGCGCAGCAGCACTGCGGTGCGCGTGCTGGTGGCTACCGCCAACCTCTGCCTCACCGCCCAGCTCGTGCTGCGCTGGCTCGATTCGGGCCACTTCCCGATCAGCAACCTCTACGAGTCGCTCTGCTTCCTCGCCTGGGGCTGCACCCTGGTGCAGCTGCTGGTGGAGCGCAGCTGGCCCTCACCGCTGGTGCCGGCGGCCGCCACCCCTGTGGCCCTGGGCTGCGTGGCCTTCGCCAGCTTCGCCTTGCCTGAGAAACTGCAGGAGGCCTCACCACTGGTGCCCGCCCTGCGCTCCAGCTGGCTGATGATGCATGTCAGCGTGATCATGCTCAGCTACGCGGCCCTGCTGGTGGGCTCCCTGCTGTCATTGGCGGTGCTGCTCACCGGCCGCGGTCAGGACCTGCAGCTGCGCAGCAGTTCGATCGGCAGCGGCGGCTTCCGCCAGGCCCGGCTGGCCAGCGACGGCCCCGGGGCCATGGCCGCGCCCCTGCAGCTGCAGAGCGTTTCGATGCCCGTAGCTGAGCAGCTGGATTCGCTCAGCTACCGCACCATCACCGTGGGCTTCATGTTGCTATCGGTGGGGCTGGTGAGTGGGGCGGTGTGGGCCAACGAGGCCTGGGGCAGCTGGTGGAGCTGGGATCCCAAAGAGACCTGGGCCCTGATCTGCTGGCTGGTCTATGCCGCCTACCTGCACACGCGCCTGATCCGCGGCTGGCAGGGGCGGCGACCGGCGCTGGTGGCCAGTGCCGGTCTGGTGGTGATTGCGGTCTGCTACATCGGCGTCAACCTGCTGGGCATCGGTCTGCACAGCTACGGCTGGTTCTTCGAGGGCTGATTCGAGGGGGCAGCGTCCTGCACCGCCGCCCCCCGATCAGGCGGCCACCGGTGCGGGGCGGCGGCTCTTGCGGATGCCCTGGATGGCCTCGGCGTAGTCGCTGGCGCCGAACACACCCGAGCCGCTGACGATGGCGTTGGCGCCGGCCTCGATCACTTTCCAGGCGTTGGCGGGCTTGATGCCGCCATCCACCTCGATCCAGGGGTCCAGTCCCTTCTCATCGCACATGCGGCGCAGGGAGCGGATCTTGTCGACCTGGCTGTCAATGAAGCTCTGGCCGCCGAAACCGGGGTTCACGCTCATCACCAGCACCAGATCGCAGAGCTCAAGGCAGTACTCGAGGGTGTCGATCGGGGTGCTGGGGTTGAGCACCGCACCCGCCTTCTTGCCGAGGTCGCGGATCTGGGCCAGGTTGCGGTGCAGGTGCGGACAGGCTTCCACCTGCACGGAAATGATGTCGGCGCCAGCGTCGGCAAAGTCAGCCACATACTTCTCAGGCTCCACGATCATCAGGTGGACGTCGAGGGGCTTGCTGGTGACCGGCCGCAGGGCCTTGACGATCAGGGGGCCGATGGTGATGTTGGGCACGAAGCGGCCATCCATCACATCCACGTGGATCCAGTCGGCACCGGCCTGATCCACGGCGCGCACGTCATCACCCAGTCGGGAGAAATCGGCCGACAGGATGGACGGTGAGACCACCAGTGACTTCGCGCTCATGGGGGATGCCGGCAAGGAACAATCATTGTAGGAACAGGGCCTGTCCGCCTCCGGCCGAGACCGCTGCCGCCACCTGGTGGGGGCAGCTTGGCAACGGGCCTGGTCAGGGGCCGCTGATACAGTGACGCCGCTTCAGGCCCGGGAGGCAGCGCAGGGGCAGGGCTCCGGGTCAGGGCTGACGGGTCAACCGATCAGCGATCCCAGCACCGCTTCTGAGGCCAGGCTCCCGTGCCAGCCCCTTCCTCCCTGCCGGATCACTGTGGATCGCACCCTCATTCAGGAAATTCTCGAGGTCGTCGAACAGGCGGCCATCGCCTCGGCCAAGCTCACCGGGATGGGTCTGAAGAATGAAGCCGATGCCGAGGCGGTGGAGGCCATGCGCAAGCGCATGGGCCAGATCCAGATGCAGGGTCGCATCGTCATCGGTGAGGGCGAGAGGGATGAGGCGCCGATGCTCTACATCGGCGAGGAGGTGGGCAGCGGCAGCGGCCCGGGCGTCGATTTCGCCGTCGACCCCTGCGAAGGCACCAACCTCTGCGCCAACAGCCAGCGGGGCTCCATGGCGGTGCTGGCGGCCTCCGACCGCGGCGGCCTGTTCAACGCCCCCGACTTCTACATGAACAAGCTGGCGGCACCGCCGGCCGCCAAGGGCAAGGTGGACATCCGCAAGTCGGCCACCGAGAACATCGAGATCCTCAGCCAGTGCCTGGGGATCCCCAAGACCGATCTGGTGATTGTGGTGATGGACAGGGCCCGCCACAAGGGCCTGATCGCCGAAATCCGCGCCACCGGCGCCCGCGTGCAGCCGATCTCCGACGGGGACGTGCAGGCCGCCATCGCCTGCGGCTTCTCCGGCACCGGCACCCATTGCCTGATGGGCATCGGTGCTGCCCCCGAAGGCGTGATCTCCGCGGCCGCCCTGCGCGCCCTGGGGGGTCACTTCCAGGGCCAGCTGGTCTACGACCCGGCCGTGGCCCAGACCAAGGAGTGGGAGGACCTCACCCGGGAGGGCAACCTGGCTCGCCTGAGCGAGATGGGCATCACCGATCCCGACCGGGTCTATGAAGCAGACGAGCTCGCCTGCGGCGAGAATGTGGTCTTCGCGGCCAGCGGCATCACCGATGGTCTCCTGTTCGACGGCGTCAAGTTCGAACCGGACTGCACCCGCACCAGCTCCCTGGTGATCAGCACCCTCGACAACACCGCCCGGTTCACCACCACGGTGCACATGAAGGAG
Source organism: uncultured cyanobacterium (assembly GCA_963765575.1). Lineage (GTDB taxonomy): Bacteria > Cyanobacteriota > Cyanobacteriia > PCC-6307 > Cyanobiaceae > NIES-981. Next base: position 300,632 of record CAVXWZ010000008.1, read on the forward strand.
GGAGCCCGCAGCATCGCCCTGCGCTGAGGCCCTCCGCCCGGCTGATCGGCCCCACCACCCCTTCTCCATGCACATCGCGGTCGTCGGACTGAGCCATCGCACCGCCCCGGTGGAGATCCGGGAGCGGCTCAGCATCCCGGAGCAGACGATGGAGGACTCCCTCCAGAAGCTGCGCAGCGACGAGCAGGTGCTGGAGGCCTCGATCCTCAGCACCTGCAACCGTCTGGAGATCTATACCCTGCTGCGCAACCCGGAGCAGGGAATCTCAGCGGTGGGACAGTTTCTCAGCCAGGTCTCCGGCCTGGCGATCGAGGAGCTCTCCCCCCACCTGTTCACCTACCACCATGACGAGGCGGTGGGCCACCTGCTGCGGGTGGCCGCCGGCCTCGATTCGTTGGTGCTGGGGGAGGGTCAGATCCTCTCCCAGGTGAAACGCATGGTGCGCCTGGGGCAGGAGCACCGCTCCCTGGGGCCGATCCTCAACCGCCTGCTCAACCAGGCCGTGAGCACCGGCAAACGGGTGCGCACGGAAACCAAGCTCGGCACTGGCGCCGTGTCGATCAGCTCGGCGGCCGTGGAGCTGGCCCAGTTGAAGGTGGGTCAGGCCCGGGGCCACGACGACATGGTGCCCCTGGATCAGGAACAGGTGGCCGTGGTGGGCGCTGGGCGCATGTCCCGCCTGCTGCTCCAGCACCTCCAGGCCAAGGGCTGTCGCGGGGTGGTGCTGCTCAACCGCACCGTCAACCGCGCTGAACTGCTGGCGGCCGACTTCCCTGAGTTGCCGGTCCAGTGCCGGCCGCTGGACGATCTCGACCACTGCCTCAGCACCTGCTCGCTGGTGTTCACCAGCACCGCCGCCGAGGAACCGATCATCAGCGCCGAGCGCCTCTGCGGTCTCAACCGCCGCAGTTCGCTGATGCTCATCGACATCGGTGTACCCCGCAACATCGCCGCTGACACCGGATCCCTGGCCGGTGTGCAGGCCTACGACGTGGACGACCTGCAGGAGGTGGTGGCGCGCAACCAGGAGGCGCGCCGCGAGATGGCCAACGAAGCCCAGACCATGCTCGAGGAGGAGGCTCGCCTGTTCCTGGAGTGGTGGGACGGACTTGAGGCGGTGCCGGTGGTGAACCGGTTGCGCCGGCAACTCGAGGACATCCGTGAGCAGGAGCTGCAGAAGGCCCTCAGTCGCATGGGGCCGGACCTCTCGGCCCGGGAGCGCAAGGTGGTGGAAGCGCTCAGCAAGGGCATCATCAACAAGATCCTGCACACGCCGGTCACCAACATCCGCGCCCCCCAGGCGCGCCAGCAACGCCATACCGCCATGCGGGTGCTGGAGGAGCTCTTCGAACTCCACGACCTCGCCCAGCCCGACTGATCCCAGCCCGGCTGTTCCCAGTCCCAAGATCCCTGCCACCGCTCATGCCGCTTCCGTCTCTCTCCCCTGGCCCAATGCCCACCCCGTCCCCTACGGTCAACTCAGCCCACCAATGGGGACTGGGAGAATGAAGCGAGTACTGGCGATCATTCTGGGTGGAGGAGCTGGTACCAGGCTCTACCCGCTCACCAAAATGCGGGCAAAGCCGGCCGTACCTCTGGCCGGTAAATACCGCTTGATCGATATTCCCATCAGCAATTGCATCAACTCGGAGATCAACAAGATCTACGTGCTGACACAATTCAACAGCGCCTCCCTCAATCGTCACCTGACGATGACCTACAACCTCTCGGCCGGATTCGGCCAGGGCTTCGTGGAGGTGCTGGCCGCCCAGCAGACACCGGACAGCCCCAGCTGGTTTGAGGGCACCGCCGATGCCGTGCGCAAATATCAGTGGCTGTTCCAGGAATGGGACGTGGACCACGTTCTGATCCTCTCCGGCGACCAGCTCTACCGGATGGACTACAGCCGCTTCGTGCAGCACCACATCGACAGTGGCGCCCAGCTCTCGGTGGGGGCACTGCCCGTGGATCCCGAGCAGGCCCAGTCCTTCGGCCTGATGCGCACTGACTCCCACGGACGCATCCAGGAGTTCCGCGAGAAACCGAAGGGTGAAGCCCTGGAGGCCATGCGCGTGGATACCGAGAGCCTGGGGCTATCGGCCGCCGAAGCCGTGCGCCGGCCGCACCTGGCCTCAATGGGCATCTATGTCTTCAGCCGCGACACGCTGTTTGACCTGCTCAACTCCAATCCTGGAGCCACGGATTTCGGCAAGGAGATCATCCCCATCTCCCTGCAGCGCGGGGACAATCTTCAGAGTTATCTCTTTGATGACTACTGGGAAGATATCGGTACGATTGGCGCCTTCTACGAAGCCAATCTTGCGCTCACCCAGCAGCCAAATCCAGCCTTTTCGTTCTACGACGAGAAGTTTCCGATTTACACCCGCCCCCGCTATCTCCCGCCCAGCAAGCTCCAAGACGCTCAGGTGACGGAATCGATCATCGGCGAGGGCTCCCTGCTCAAGGCCTGCAGCCTCCACCGCTGCGTACTTGGGGTTCGCTCCCGGGTGGAAGACCAGGTGGTGCTTCAGGACACACTGGTGATGGGTGCCGATTATTTCGAATCCTCCGAGGAGCGGGCCGTGCTCAAAGAGCGCGGCGGCACCCCGGTGGGAATCGGCAAGGGAACCACGATCAAGGGTGCGATCGTGGACAAGAATGTACGCATCGGCCAGAACGTCACGATCACCAACAAGGATCGCATCGAGGAAGCCGACCATCCAGAGCTCAACTTTTACATCCGCAACGGCATTGTTGTGGTGGTGAAGAACGGCACGATCGCCGATGGCACCGTGATCTGACGCCGATTCCGCGCAGGCGCCCCACATCAACACGGCCCCTGCAAATCAGTGGCGCCTGCCTGCTATGCCCGCCAGCATCCGGATGTCACCAAGCAGCCGGGTGCAGGCGGTGGGATGGGGCGTGGGCGGGCCCTGGGATCCATCCGGAACCCATGACACAGGATCCCCATGTTGTGACGGATCTGGACGCAGGGGCCGACGCCTGTTCACACTGAGCCGAAGCCACGCGCAATTTTCATGGGAACGGCACATTTCGGCCTCATCGGGCTGGGTGTGATGGGCGAAAACCTGGTGCTCAACGCTGAGCGCAACGGGTTTTCAAGCGTCGTCTACAACCGCACCTACGCCAAGACGGAAGCCTTCCTCGCCGGCCGTGGGGCCGGCAAGGACATCAGCGGTGCCCGCACCCTCGAAGAGTTCGTGGGCGCCCTGGAGCGACCACGACGGATCCTGATGATGGTGAAGGCGGGGCAGCCCGTGGACGACATGATCGCCACCATTTCACCGCTGCTGGCGGAGGGGGATCTGCTGATCGACGGCGGCAATTCCCTTTTTGCCGATACCGAGCGGCGTGTCCATGAACTCGAGAGCCGCAGCTTCGGCTACATCGGCATGGGAGTCTCCGGCGGCGCCAAGGGAGCCCTGGAGGGGCCCAGCATGATGCCCGGTGGCACCCGCGCTGCCTACGACGCCATCGAGCCGCTGGTGCGCAAGATGGCCGCCCAGGTGGAGGACGGCCCCTGCGTGACCTACATCGGCCCCGGCGGCGCCGGCCACTTCGTCAAGACCGTGCACAACGGCATTGAGTACGGCATTGAGCAGATCCTGGCCGAGGCCTACGACCTGATGAAGCGCATCGCCGGCATGAATGGCGACCAGATGGCCGATGTGCTGGCCCAGTGGAACCAGAGCGAGGAACTGGCCTCCTATCTGGTGGAGATCACCGAGGTGTGTCTGCGCACCAAGGATCCGGACAGTGGCGGCGATCTGGTGGAGATGATCGTCGACGCCGCTGGCCAGAAGGGCACGGGCCTCTGGACCGTGGTCAGTGCCCTGGAGATGGGCGTGCCCGTGCCCACGATCTATGCGGCGCTCAATGCCCGGGTGATGAGCTCCCTGCGCGATGAGCGCCTGGCGGCCGAAGCCGTGATCGGCGCGCCCGAGGCCCACAGTTTCGATCTGGGCAGCGTCTCCGACGCCATGGCACCGCTGCGCGACGCCTGCACCGCTGCCTGCGTGGTCAGCTACGGCCAGGGCATGGCCCTGCTGCAGGAGGCCTCCACCCTGCACAACTACGAGCTTGACTTCGCGGCCATCGGCCAGATCTGGAAGGGGGGCTGCATCATCCGGGCCCGCCTGCTGCAGCGCATTCAAGATGCCTATGGCGCCAACCAGCACCTGCCCAACCTGATGCTCGATCCCTGGTTTGCAGCCCAGATCAACCGCTGCCTGCCGGGCCTGCGCCAGGTGGTGGCCGGTGCTGCCCGCGCCGGCATTCCCGTGCCCTGCCTGTCCAGCACGCTCGACTACATCGACAGCTATCGCAGTGGCCGCCTGCCCCAGAACCTGGTGCAGGCCATGCGCGACTGCTTCGGCTCCCACACCTACGAGCGGGTGGACCGGCCCGGCTCCTTCCACACTGAGTGGCTGAACTGAACGCCGCGATGTCCCCCCTCCAGCCCCCCTCCCCAGCCGCCGCCCGCTACCGGCTGGAGGTGGTGGATTCAGCCGAGACCCTGGCCCGGCGCTGCGCCGAGACGGTCGCCTCGGCGATCGATCTGGCCCTGGCGCAACGGGACCGTTGCCAGATCGCCCTGGCCGGTGGCCGTACACCGGCCGCCACCTACCACCATCTCGCCCAGGAGCGCCTGCCCTGGGAGCGGGTGGATGTGCTGCTCGGCGATGAGCGCTGGGTGAGCTCCGACGACGCGGCCAGCAATGCCCGTCTGGTTCGCACCACGCTGATGGCTGCCGGGCCGGGGCGGGCAGCGCGGCTGCATCCCGTGCCGACCCACCTCGCCAGCCCCGAGGAGGGAGCCCAGGCCTATGGCGACCTGCTCGCCCAGCTGTGCAGCGGTGAGCCGCCCGAGCTCGACCTGGTGCTGCTGGGGCTGGGGGACGACGGCCACACAGCCTCCCTGTTCCCTGGCACCGCCGCGACCACCGTCACCGACCGCAGCGTCACGGTGAGTGACGGCAAGGGTCTGGCCCGGATCACCCTCACCGCACCGGTGCTCTCCGCCGCCCGCCAGGTGGTGTTCCTGGTCTGTGGTGCCGACAAGCGCCAGGCCCTCAGGCGGCTGCTCGATCCGGCCGAATCACCGCAGCGCACTCCTGCCGTGTTGGTGCAACCGACGACGGAGGTGCTGGTGTTGGCCGACAATGGAGCGGCATCGCCCTGAACCCAGATGCTGGAGATCACGGCAGGAGACGGCTTCAGCGGCTGGCATGCCCTCAACGACACGATCATGGGCGGCCGCAGCCAGGGCCAGTGCCTTGTCGGCCCAGCGGGGCTGGTGTTCGAGGGTGAGGTGATCGCCGAGGGCGGTGGCTTCATCAGCTGCCGCTCGCCGGTGCTGTCTCCCCCCCTCGACCTCTCCGCCCACGAGGGACTGGAACTGGAGCTGAGCGGTGAAGGCCGGCGCTTCAAGCTGGCGGTGGGTTGCGCCGACGGGGTGGGGGGCCTGACCGCGCTGATCCCCGGCGGTCTGCGCTGGGTGTTTGAGTTCCCCACCGAACGCGAGGGCGCCACCACCGTGCGGGTGCCGTTTGTCCAGCTGCGGGCCTCGGTGCGGGCGAAGCCGGTGGGCCTGCCCTTGCGCTTCCAGGCCGCCAGGGTGAACCGGCTGCAACTGCTGCACTCCCGTTTCGGTGATGACGGTGCTGAGAACGGTGGCTTCCGCCCCGGCCCCATCCGCTTCTGCCTGCACGCCATCCGTGGCTATCCCTGAGCTGCCGCCAGTGGCGGAGTTGTGCCAGCTGGTGGCTGCCGCTGCCGACCTCTGCCGCAAGCCGCTGCGCCACGCCGTGCGCCTGCAGTCGGACAGCGGCCAAGGCGAGGGGGCCGACGAGCATGGCCTCTGCCTGCTGGTCCGCGACGCCGCCGGGGAGCGGCAGCCGGCCGATGACCTGGAGCTCGAGCTCTACCGCAGCGGCAGCCGCCTGAACCTCACCCTGGCCTGGGCCCATGACCCGGCCCGGCCGATGCTGTGGCAGGGCAGCCACCCGGTCTGGATGGACGGCACCAGCGGTCAGCGCTGTGAACGCCCCCAGGACGGGCTGGCCCTGGAAAGCCTGGCCCGCCGTCTGCGCTCGCTGCTGGACTGAGGCTCAGGGCTGAAGCTCAGGGCTGGGGCTCAGGGCTGATCGGTGATGGCGCCGATGCTGCTGGAGCTCACCAGGCGGGCATATTTGCCGAGCACGCCGGTGCGGTAGCGGGGCTCGGGGCGCACCCAGGCGGCGCGGCGGCGGTCGATCTCGCCATCGCTCACGTTGAGCTGAATCAGCAGGCGGTTGGCATCCACGGTGATGCTGTCGCCCTCCTGCACGAGGCCGATGGTGCCGCCGACGGCGGCCTCGGGGGCCACGTGACCGATCACGAGGCCGAAGGATCCGCCCGAGAAGCGGCCATCGGTGATCAGGGCCACCGAGTCGATCAATCCCCGGCCCACGATGGCGGCGGTGGGGCTGAGCATCTCACGCATGCCGGGGCCGCCCACCGGACCCTCGTTGCGCACCACCACCACGTCGCCGGGGCCGATCTGGTTGTCGAGGATGGCCGCAAGGGCGCATTCCTCGCTCTCGAACACCCGCGCGGGGCCGGTGATCACCGGGTTCTTGACGCCGCTGATCTTGGCCACGGCGCCCTCCTCGGCCAGGTTGCCCTTGAGAATGGCCAGGTGGCCCTTGGCGTAGAGGGGATTGCTGAGCGGCCGGATCACGTCCTGGTCGGCGGCTGGCGCGGACGGCACGGCGGCCAGCACCTCGCTGAGGGTCTTGCCTTCGATCGTGCGGCAATCGCCGTGCAGCAGGCCGGCATCCAGCAGCAGCTTCATCACCTGGGGGATGCCGCCGGCATGGTGCAGATCCACGGTCACGTAGCGGCCGCTGGGCTTGAGATCGCAGAGCACGGGCACCCGCTGGCGGATCGTCTCGAAATCGTCGATGCCCAGCTCCACCCCGGCGGTGCGGGCCACGGCCAGCAGGTGCAGCACCGAGTTGGTCGAGCCCCCCACCGCCATGATCACGCTGATGGCGTTTTCAAAGGCGGCGCGGGTGAGCAGGTCCCTGGGGCGGATGTTCCGCTCCACGGCCTGCATCAGCACCTCGGCGCTGCGGGCGGCGCTGTCGGCCTTCTCCGGATCCTCGGCGGCCATGGTGGAGCTGTAGGGCAGGCTCAGGCCCATCACCTCAAAGGCCGCGCTCATGGTGTTGGCGGTGAACATGCCACCGCAGCTGCCGGCTCCGGGGCAGGCATTCTTCTCGATCGCGGTGAGTTCCTCCTGGTCGATCTGGCCACCGCTGAACTGACCCACAGCCTCGAAGGCACTCACCACAGTGAGATCGCAAGCACCGAGTTTCCCCGGCTTGATCGTGCCGCCATACACAAAGATGGAGGGAATGTTCATGCGAGCCATGGCCAGCATGGCGCCGGGCATGTTCTTGTCACAGCCGCCAATCGCCAACAGGGCATCCATGCTCTGGGCGTTGCAGGCCGTTTCAATCGAGTCGGCGATCACCTCCCGACTCACGAGGGAATACTTCATGCCCTCGGTGCCCATGGAGATGCCGTCGCTCACCGTGATGGTGCCGAACATCTGGGGCATGGCGCCGGCGAGATGGGCCGCCTGTTCGGCCCGGCGGGCCAGGTCGTTGAGGCCCAGATTGCACGGGGTGATGGTGCTGTAGCCGTTGGCAATGCCGATGATCGGCTTGCTGAAGTCGTCGTCGCCGAAGCCCACCGCCCGCAGCATGGCCCGGTTGGGGGAGCGCTGAATCCCCTGGGTGACGGCGGCGGAGCGGAGCATGGGCAGGGGGCAGAGGCGAGCTGTGCAACCTACCCAGGGATGGTCTCAGCCCTGGGGCTGCAACTGCTCCAGCTGGCGGCGCACCGCTTCGATGGCCTTGTTGAGCTCATTCACCTTGTCGTGCAGATCCCTTTCCTCGGCGCTGCCCTCCCGCCCGGCCTGGAGGGGAGCACCGCCGCGCCCCGTCTCATCGTGGGGGTCGGCACCGCCCTGCAGACGTGAGAGCTGGAGCGCGCGCTGCTGCCGGGCGGCCAGGCGCCGACGTTCGGCCAGCGACAACAGCCACCAGGCCAGACCGGCGGCGCCTAGGACCGCTCCGGCAACCACGCTCGCCAGAGCAACGGAACCCTGGCCGCCGACTGCGGCACCGCCGGCATCCGGAATGGCGCGATCCTGGGTGTGGCGATCAGCCATGGGAATCAGGGCAGGTGGACAGCAGGCTTGTGGCCCTCAGCCTAGGCAGCAGGCACGGGCACTTCCAGCAGCGGCGCGCCGAACAGGCGCTCGGCGACAGTGCCGATGCCCGGGCTGATGGCACCGTCAGCGTTGAGCTGGGGATCGATGCAGGCGGTGTAAACGGTGAGGTCGGCGAAGGATTCACCCAGCCGGCTCAGGCCCTCACTGGCCGCCAGGGCGGTGATCAAGCGCAACCTGGGACCGCTCACGCCCCGTTCCCGCAGGCTCGCGAGCAGGGCGTCCAGCTCGCCGGCTGCAGCCACTTCAGCGGCAAACACCAGCACACCGCAGTGGGAGTCGATGCTGGCCAGCGGTAGCGACTCGCCGCGGTGCTGGTGCAGCACCCGGGCCGCCGGCAGCACCGTCTTGGCCCCATCCCACAGACCCAGGCCCTCCGGGCAGAGGGGGATGGCGAGTATCGGCACCGTGGCGTCCACCACCTGGCCGTCGCAGCAGGCCCGCTCTGTCTCCACGCGGATATCGCGGTGCGGCAGCCAGTCGCGCATGGCCTCATAGGTGAGCCAGCGCCCCAGTTCAGCCGTGGCGGTGCCATAGAGCGGGCTGGGTGTGCAGCGATCACGCAGGACCGACAGCCAGTGCCCGATCAGGGGGTGGGGGGGCACCACCACCCGCAGGGTCATCGCCATGGTTGCCATAACTTGAGCCTTCACCGTACGTGCACACCCATGCCCAGCCGCCTGCCCCTGAATCGCGGACTCCCGCCCCTGGAGGCACCCGCGCTTGTGGCACTCCTGCTGGCCCTGGCGCTGTGGGCGAGCTGCCTGCTGCTGGCGCCGGCATCCGCCCACGCCATTACGGCACCTGAGCTGCGGGGCCAGCGGGCCCTGCAGGATCTCCAGCCCGACATGCACGGCCGCAAGCTGCTGCAGGCGGAATTTCTCAAGGCCTCCCTGGATGGCTACGACTTCAGCGATGCCGACCTGCGGGGGGCGGTGTTCAACAACTCCAGCCTGCGGGGCGCCAATCTGACTGGCGCCAACCTCGAGGATGTGGTGGCCTATGCCAGCCGCTTTGATGACAGCGACCTGAGTGGCACGGTGCTGCGCAACGCGATGTTGATGCAGAGCCGCTTCAGTGGCGCCCGCATCGACGGTGCCGACTTCAGCGATGCGGTGCTCGACCAGCCCGAGCAGAAGCAGCTCTGCAAGCGCGCCAGCGGCACCAACCCGCTCACCGGCGTGAGCACCCGGGACAGCCTGGAGTGCCGATGACCGCCTCCAGCTTCGGCCTTGCCGTTCCAGCGCCACCCGCCCGCCTGCCGGTGACGGTGGTGACCGGCTTTCTCGGGGCTGGCAAGACCACCCTGCTGCGCCAGCTGCTGCTGGGCAGCGGCCAGCGGCTGGCCGTGCTCGTGAACGAGTTCGGAGAGGTGGGGATCGATGGCGACCTGTTGCGCAGCTGCGGCTTCTGCCCGCAGGAGGAGCTTGAGGGCCGGTTGGTGGAGCTCACCAATGGTTGCCTCTGCTGCACGGTGCAGGACGACTTTCTGCCCACCATGACCACCCTGCTGGAGCGCGCCGACCAGCTCGATGGAATCGTGGTCGAAACCAGTGGCCTGGCCCTGCCCGAACCGCTGGTGGCGGCGTTTCAGTGGCCGCAGATCCGCTCGCGCACCCGCGTCAACGGGGTGGTGACCGTGGTGGACGGCGAGGCCCTGGCGGCCGGTGCGGTGGTGGCCGACCCATCGACCCTGGACGCCCAGCGGCGGGCCGATCCCAGCCTGGATCACGCCACCGCCATCGACGAGCTGTTCGCCCAGCAACTGGCCAGCGCCGACCTGGTGCTGATCAGTCGGGCCGACTGTGTCGAGGCGGACCGGCTGGAGCAGGTGCGCGAGCGGCTGCAGGGCCTGATCCGGCCCGGTACACCCGTGTTGCCGATGGCGCGAGGTGCCGTGCCGGCTGAGCTGGTGCTGGGGCTGGACCACCACCCCACGCAGCAGGGTGGGGCCCATCCAGACCACGAGCATGATGGCGACCACCACCATCACCACGAGCACCACCATCACGTGGCGATGGAGTCCCAGGCCCTGCGCCTGCCGGGTACGTGGCAGCGGCCTGCTGTGGAACAGGCGCTGCGCCGCCTGATCCAGGACCACGGCGTGGTGCGGCTCAAGGGCCGGCTGCGGCTCCCCGGCAAGGCCCGGGTGCTGGAACTGCAGGCGGTGGGCCCGCGTCTCGAGAGCTGGTTCAGTTCTCCGGTGGACCAGGAGCGCGATCCCGCCCCCGGCCTTGAACTGGTGCTGCTGGGCTTCCAGCTTCCGGCCAGCGGCCTGCAGGCGGCACTGGAGAGCCTGTTGGGGAAATCGCCGGCGCCCTGAGCCTCAATCCAGCGGGATCTCACCCATGGCGCAGATGCCGTCCCAGCACAGGGCGGTGTCGGCGGTCCAATGGGGCTCCACGGGAATCCAGGCTTGGCTGCCGCGCCGCATCCTCACCTGCCCGCGGCCGTCGTGCTCGAACCACACCCGCTCGCTGCCCACCACCAGGCTCCAGCGCTCGCCCAGGCTCTCGATCCGCATCAGGCAGTCCAGCCAGGGACCGCCATCCAGCCGGCACTGCAGGGCCACCGGCGGCACGAGCGGCTCGGCCCTCACCGCTGACGCGGTGAGGCTGCCGGCCAGGGGAGTGACCAGCAGCGAAATCAGCACGGCCACCAGGGTCAGGCCCCAGCGCTGGGGGGGCTGCTGGGGACTGCAGGCTGCCGGCACCGGTTCCGCCGCTTCTGCTTTCAACCTGCGCCGCAGGGGGCGGCAGTCGTCCCGTGGACTGCCAAGATTTAACAAAGTCAGGCCGCTCCGTGCCCTCCTATTTCGCCCGCGTCCAGGTTTCGCTCAGGCCCTCGGTGCTCGATCCCGCTGGTGAGGCCACGCGGGCGGCGGCGGCCCGCCTGGGGGTGGGCGGCGTGCGCCGGCTGCGGATCGGCAAGGCCATCGAGCTGGAGCTGGAGGCCCCCGACCGCGCCACGGCCCAGAGTCAGCTGGAGCTGCTCAGCGACCGGCTGCTGGCCAACCCCGTGATTGAGAACTGGAGTCTGGAGATCCGCGAAGCGGCCGGGGGGGAGCAGGCATGACCGTGGGCGTGGTGGTGTTCCCCGGGTCCAACTGCGATCGGGATGTGCGCTGGGCCCTGGAGGGCTGCCTGGGGCTGCCGGCGATCGATCTCTGGCACGAGCAGGAGAGCCTCACGGGCCTTGATGCCGTGGTGCTGCCCGGCGGGTTCAGCTATGGCGACTACCTGCGCTGCGGAGCCATCGCCCGCTTCTCGCCGCTGTTGCAGGCCCTGCGGCAGTTCGCCGCAGCCGGTGGCCCAGTGCTGGGTATCTGCAACGGGTTCCAGGTGCTCACCGAGATGGGCCTGCTGCCAGGAGCCCTGACCCGCAACGCCGGCCTGCACTTCATCTGCGAGCCGGCCGGACTGCAGGTGAGCCCCGGACGCTGCAGCTGGCTGCGGGACTACGGGGAGGGAGAGACCATCCAGTTGCCGATCGCCCATGGCGAAGGGCGGTATCACTGTGATGGCGAGGCCCTCCAGCGGCTGGAGGACAACGGCCAGGTGGTGCTGCGCTACACCGCCAATCCCAACGGTTCAGTGGGAGATGTGGCGGGCCTGAGCAATGCTGCCGGCAACGTGCTCGGGTTGATGCCGCACCCCGAGCGGGCCTGTGATGCCGTTACCGGTGGCCTCGATGGGGTGCGGTTGCTGCAGAGCCTGCTCCGTTGATGTCCAAGGGGGGCCTCAGGCCCCCACCGACGTGCCGGTCAGTTCACGGCCGCGAAGAAGTCCTTGGACTTCACGGGGTCGGGATTCATCGTCTTGTCGCCGGGCTGCCAGTTGGCGGGGCACACCTCATCGGGGTGGCTCTGCACGTACTGGAAGGCCTGCAGCACCCGCAGGGTTTCATCGACGCTGCGGCCCACGGGCAGGTTGTTGATCGTGCTGTGCATGATCACGCCCTCGGGATCGATGATGAACAGGCCACGCAGGGCAACGCCGGCCTCCTCATCAAGAACTTCGTAGGCGCGGGCGATCTCCTTCTTGAGATCGGCCACGAGGGGGTAGCTGATGTCACCCAGGCCGCCGTTCTTGCGGTCGGTCTGCACCCAGGCCAGGTGGCTGAACTCACTGTCCACCGAGACACCCAGCACTTCGGTGTTCTTGCTGGTGAAGTCGCCGTAGCGGTCGGAGAAGGCCGTGATCTCCGTGGGGCACACGAAGGTGAAGTCGAGGGGATAGAAGAACAGCACCACGTACTTGCCGCGGTACTGGCTGAGGGACACGGTCTGGAACTCCTGGTCCACCACAGCCGTGGCGGTGAAGTCGGGGGCCTGAAGACCGACGAGTCGGGTCATGCTCGGTGGGATGGGTGAAGGGGGCTGACGGGTCTGGAGAGTCGGCGGGGCGTGGTGCGATCCGGAGTGGGGCCGTCGCCAGCCCTGGAGCAAGCCCCAGGCGAAGCGGCGACGGGCCTGAGAGTCGAGGCTCGATCGCAGGGTGGCCGAATTGCGAGGTGGCCAGCTTGCGAGATGGCCAGATTGCGGGGAGGGCAGATCATTGGCTGGCCCGTAGACCAGAGCCGGCCCGAGGGCAGATCGGCTCCAGCAAGCGGGCCACCCCGATCCTTCCACCAACGTCAGATCGAGATCACTCAGATCGACATCACTCAGATCGACATCACAAAGGCGAACTCGTACCGACTTCCAGTTGTCTTTAACAATTTATCACAACTGCCCTGGGGCAGGGCCATAGGCTGGGCCCACAGCAGCACTGCTCCATGGCCTGGGATCCCGCCGTCTTGCGCAAACACAACAGCACCAGCCACTTCCGTCTGCTCACGCAGCTGCGCAACGAACTGCGCGATGCCCCCCTGGTGCGGCCGAAGGAGGGTGAGCGCATCGGCGAAGTGAACCGCAGCAAATCGATGGTGCGCGCTGTCGAGAACAAGATCGCCAGCATGGCCCGCAACCGGCGCTCCGGCGGCTCCGACCAGCGCCGCTGAGCGCCCAGCTACACCCCTCCCCGGGGCCCCAGCCGGCCCGGCGGCCCCACCCGGGGATCCTGTCCGCCCGGCGTCCTCAGCCCGCCCTCTTGCCATGGCCCTGGTTCAGCGCGACCTTCCTTACCCCCACTGGGAGTTCAGGGATCCAGACAGTGGCGACCTGCTGCGGCTGGTGCCCGAACGCGGCGGCCTGATCAGCGGTTGGCTCAGTGGCGGCCGCGAACGCCTCTACCTGGATGAGGATCGTTTCCGGGATCCGTCCCTATCGGTGCGGGGTGGCATTCCCGTGCTGTTTCCCATCTGCGGCGGCCTGCCCGGTGGGGTGCTGCCCCTGCCCCAGGGGCGCTTTGCCCTGCCCCAGCATGGCTTTGCCCGCGACATGCCCTGGCGGATGCGCCCCCTCGACGACGGTCGCGGCGTCGCCCTGGAGCTGGAACACTGCGGCGCCACGCTGGCGCTCTACCCCTACCGCTTCCGCCTGCAGCTGGAACTGCGGCTCGCGCCGCGCAGTCTGGAGATCACCGCAGTGGTGCACAACCAGGACGAGCTCACCATGCCCTTCTGCTTTGGGCTGCATCCCTATTTCAGGGTCGCCGACCTGGCCACGGCGCGGGTCGAGGGGCTGCCAGCCCGCGGCCTCGATCAGCTCACCGGCCAGCCCTGCGACAACAACCAGCAGCTCGACCTGCTGGCTGAGGGCATCGACCTGCTGGCCGGGGCCGCCCCGAGCGTGCGGCTGCTGGATCCCCGCGCCAGCACCGCGGTGGAGCTGGAGACCAGCGCTCCCCTGGATCTGGTGGTGATCTGGAGTGATCCCCCCAGGCCGATGGTGTGCCTGGAACCGTGGACAGCCCCCCGCGGCGCCCTGGTCAGTGGCGACCGCCGACTGGAGCTGGCACCGGGCGGCAACACTCGGCTGCACTGCCACTACCGCGCGCTGGCCTGAGGCCGGGCGGCAGCGCCACAGCGACCGCCGAAGCGAGCGCCACAGCGATCGGCCCAGGCTTGCAACTGTGCCTTGCTATTGAGAGTCGCTTGCAAAAGGGCCCCCGGACGGCCTAGGTTGCGATCAGTTCTCAACAAGCAGCGCTGCACTCGTGATGGGCTTCCGTTTTCTGCCAGACGATGCCGTGGCTGCCGTGCGCGTCCCCGCTGGTCAGTCCGTGCTGATCGACGCCAGCCCGCACTCCGCCAGCAACTCGATCGAGGTGCTCGAAGGGATGGCCCGGGTGTACTGCCCCTGCGAGGAAACCGAAGGCATGACCATCGCCTTCCTGCAGCCCGGCGATCAGCTGCGCACTGATCGTCTCTGCAGCGAGGGCGTCTGCGTGGAGGCCCTCACGCCCCTGTGCTTCCGCAACCACGGCGAGGTGTCCGACCGGCAGGGCTTCGATGCCGTCAACGAATGGACATTGCAGTTGCTGCGCATTCGCCACCTGGGCTCCGCCGAACAGCGGCTGCATGCCCTGCTGGCCCTGCTGGTCAACCGCCTGGGTCGGCGCTGCGGCGCCTGGTGCGACCTGCCCTTCCGCCTCACCCATGAGCGCATCGGCGAGCTGATCGGCACCACCCGCGTCACCACCACCCGTCTGATCTCCCGCTTCCGCCATGCCCAGTTGATCGAGGTGCCCAGCGGGACCTCCGGATTGCGGCTGGCACCGGCCCTGATCGAATCCGCCCCCCTGGCGGCCTGATGCGCCGATCCACACCGGCCAGCGTCTCCGCCTGCTGCCGCACGGCAGACAGCCTCATCGGCAGCCTCTGCCGCGAAGCGGAGGCCAGCCGCCAACGCTGCCATCAGCTCCAGCACTGCCTGCAGGGCTGCCTGGATTCACGGCTGTTCTCGCGCCTGCAGGGCGAGCGTGATCAGCTGCATCAGCGCCGCCAAGAGCTGCTGGCCACGGCCCGGAGCTGGCGGACCAGAGGCGCCGGTGACCCTCTGGCCCTGGCCTTTCTGATCGAGCTCTGCAGCCGCCCACCGGCCTGATGGCGCGCTGAGCGGAGGCGCTGGGGGGCTCAGGCCAGGAGAGCGGGGCTGTGCTCGCCAGCACTCAGCTCACCGTCGATCACCAGCAGGGCGGCCGGTTGATGCTGGGCAAAACGCACCCGACCCAGCAGGTGGGCCGCCTGGTTTTCGGCCTGCAGCTGCTGATCCACCACCGGATCGAGGAACACCGTGGTGCGCACGTCACCGCAGCGCTCGGCCAGGCCATAGAGCTGCTGCAACGAACTGGTGACATCGGTCTCCAGCTGGAACACGGCCGCGAAGATCTCTTCGGCGCCGCTCCAGCTCTGGCGAGGGGCGGCGAGCCCTTCGAGCACCACGCTCTGACCGCGGGCGATCAGGTAGTCGGCCACATGGGCGGCATGGCTCTGCTCGTCCAGCGACTCCTGCTTCAGGTAGCCGGAAAAGCCCCGCAGCTCCCGCTCGGCGAACCAGATCGCCAGGGCGAAGTAGGCGGCGCTGGCCTGGCGCTCCAGGGTGAGGTGCTGCTGAAGTGCCTCGACCAGAGAGGCCTCCATGGGTTGGGCCATGGCCCGACCGGCCGGTCCCAGGGCCGGGGCGCCCGTGACGTTGGCCGGGCTGCTGCCGGTGCTGGTGAGGGACGTCAAGGGGGGCGGTGCGAGGGGCAGACGCCTTGTCAGCGAAGGCGCGTAACAAAAGATACCCAGCCTGGGGCGCCATGGTGGGGGTTGCGGGGCCCAGTCGGGAGCGGCCCCTGACCCCTCAGCCAGTGACGACCCGCCCCACGCTCGTGAGCCAAATGCGAAGCCAGCCTGTAGCCCGCTGGCAGGCAGCTTGAATGTCAAGCAAGCTGAATCGAGTCCAGCTGTATGCCATGCACAGCGACACGCCGGCCGGCCTGATGCCCGCACCCCCGGCGCCAGCACGCCTTGCGGGGCTGGGCCCGGCCCCTGCCGATCTCTCCTCCTCCAGCTGCAACACGGTTCTCGTGCTCACCCCCCGCAGCTTCCACGACGCCCGCAGGGTGATCGAGGCGGTTCGGGACAACCGCACCGTGCTGGTGAACTCGGCCTGGCTGGAGGACAGCCCCGGCCAGCGGCTGATCGATTTCGCCTGCGGCGGTATCACCGCGATCTGCGGTCAGGTGCACCGCATCGCCGAGGAGGTGTTCCTGTTCGCCCCCGCTGCGGTGAGGGTCGCAGGCGATGGCAGCAGCGGCACCCCTGGCCACGGCGCCTGACGCTATGGCCATAGGGGCTTATCCGGAATGAGTATGGGTTAGCATCTGGGCCACGCCGGCTTGCCGGCTCCAGTCCCATCGCCCCCCTCCTGAACCATGGCCGCTCTCGATCGCGTTCCCAGCGTCACCTTCAAGACCCGCGTGCGGGATGAGTCCGTGCCTGGGCCCAACCCCTACCGCTGGCAGGACCTCACCAGCGATGAGATCTTCAAGGGCAAGAAGGTGGTGCTGTTCGCCCTGCCCGGAGCCTTCACCCCCACCTGCTCCTCCAGCCACCTGCCCCGCTACGAAGAGCTCCATGAGGAGTTTCGGGCCCACGGGGTCGATCGGATCATCTGCCTCTCGGTGAACGACGCCTTCGTGATGTTCCAGTGGGGCAAGCAGGTGGGGGCCAAGAACGTCGTCCTGCTGCCCGATGGCAACGGTGAATTCACCCGCAAGATGGGCATGCTGGTCGACAAGTCAAACCTTGGCTTCGGTCTGCGCTCCTGGCGCTATTCGATGCTCGTCAACGACGGCCAGATCGAGAAGGTCTTTCTGGAGCCTGAATTCGGGGACAACTGCCCGATTGATCCCTTCGAGACCTCCGACGCCGACACCATGCTGGCCTATGTCAAGGGCACCGAGCCGGCCGGCGTCAGCGCACCCCGGAGAGACTTTGAAGGCTGAGTTACCAGGCCGTCCCGATAGCGCTGGTTCACCGCCTCCCAGTTGACCAGGGGCCACCAGGCCTGGATGTAATCGGGCCGTCGGTTCTGGTAGTTGAGGTAGTAGGCGTGCTCCCACACGTCCAGGCCCAGCAGGGGTAGACCACGCTCGATTCCGGGCAGGTTCATCAGCGGGTTGTCCTGGTTGGCGGTGCTGGTGACCGCCAACTCGCCACCGGGCCGCAGGATCAGCCAGGCCCAGCCCGATCCGAAGCGGGCGGCGGCGGCCTGGCTGAACTGCTCCTGCAGGGCCTCCAGGGATCCGAAGCTGGCGGTGATGGCGCTCAGCAGTTCGCCCGAGGGGGAGCCGCCGCTGCCCGGGGCCGCCATCGCGGTCCAGAACTGGCTGTGGTTCCAGTGGCCGCCAGCGTTGTTGCGCAGGGCCTCGGGCAGCCGCCGGGCGCGTCCCTGCAGTTGCTCAAGCGAGAGGTCGGCCAGGTCGGGGCGCTGGGTCAGGGCCGCGTTGAGCTTGGCGACGTAGCCGGCATGGTGGCGGTCGTGGTGAATCTCCATGGTGCGGGCATCAATCGCCGGCTCCAGGGCGCCGGCCGGATAGGGCAGGGGTGGCAGGCTGAACTCGGCCCGGGCCGGTGGCGCCACCAGCAGCAGCAGGGTCAGGCAGCAGGCCACCAGCAGCAACCGGCGCAGCAGGGGGATCAACAAGCGCATCGGGGAGGCTCTCGGTGACGGGGTTCTAACGCAGGCCCCGCCTGCCATCAGCGCTGGGCGATCAACTCGCCAAGGGCGGCCGTGGGGGCGGGGCCGAGCACCAGGGTCGTCCGCTCGCCGTTGCTGAGGGGGATGCGAAGCACCACCGGCCCCTCCGCCCGGGGCGGGCTGGTGAGCGGATCGAGGCCGAACTGGGCGCTCTCAGGCGGCAGCTCCTGGGTGTCGGGGGGCACCAGTTCGTTGCTGCGGTTGGGCAGACGCCAGGTGCCGGCGAAGGCATCGGCCAGCTCCAGCGGCAAGCGGTGACTCGGTGAGCCTCCCTGGCCCGCTGGGGCGCTGAGGGCGGTGAGCCGCAGCCGGGCACCGGCGGGGTAGGCCGGATCGGGCTGGGCAAAGAGGCTCAGCACCCAGCGCTGCTCCTGTCGATCACTCAGGGTCCAGCGTCCTGGAGGGTCGGCGGCCCAGAGGACTGCGGGTTGAAGCAGCAGGGCCATCAGCACCAGGGCGCCAGTCACCAGGGCGGCGCTGCGGCGCCGCCAGCGCCTCGCCACCCGTGCATACAACGACGTCATTGGCTGCTCTCTATGCGGCTATAGTCATACCAGAGCCACCGCATCGCCATGGCCTCCGCTCCGCACGCTCCCATCTCCCTGGTCGCCGCCGCCGGCGCTGGCCCGCTGCTGATCCGGCAGCTGTTCGATGCCGAAACCGGCACGTTCACCTATCTGCTTGCCGATGCACGCAGCCGCCAAGGGCTGATCATCGACACGGTGTTCGAGCAGCACCGGCGCGATCTCTCCCTGGTTCGGGAGCTGGACGTCGAACTGCTGGCCTGCCTCGACACCCACGTGCATGCCGACCACGTCACCGGCAGTTGGCTGATGCATACCGCCACCGGTTGTGGGATCGGCTTGGCCGCCGCCGGCGGGGCCGACAACGTCACCATGCCGCTGCGCCATGGTGATCGCGTGGGCTTTGGTGAGCGCCATCTGGAGGTGCGCAGCACCCCGGGCCACACCGATGGCTGCCTCACCTATGTGCTCGACGACCAGTCGCTGGCCTTCACCGGCGACGCCCTGCTGGTGCGGGGTTGCGGGCGCTGCGATTTCCAGCAGGGCAATGCCCACACCCTGTGGAACTCCATCAGCGAGCAGATCTTCAGCCTGCCCGATGCCTGCCAGCTTTACCCCGGCCACGACTACACCGGCCGCAGCGTCACCTCGGTGGTGGAGGAGAAGGCCTTCAACATCCGTCTGGGGGCCGGCGCCACGGCGCGCGATTTCGTGGGCCACATGGACAACATGGACCTGCCGCACCCGCACCGCATCGCCGAGGCGCTGCCGGGCAACCTGCGTTCCGGCAAACCCCGCGAAGCGCCGGCAGCCCCGGACTGGGCGCCCCTATTCCGCAGCTATGCCGGCCTGCCCGAGCTGACCCCGGCCTGGGTGGCGGCCCATCGCCCGGACGTGACCATCCTCGACGTGCGCTCCGATGAGGAGCTGGACGGGCCCGACGGCTACGTGGCCGGCACTGTGGCCATCCCGCTGCCGGATCTGGCCCGGCGCCAGGGGGAGATTCCCGTGGGCCGGCCGGTGGTGGTGGTGTGCCATTCGGGCAGCCGCTCCGCCCTCGCCACCCAGCAACTGCTCAAGGCGGGGCACAGCGAGGTGGCCAACCTGCGCGGAGGCCTGCGCCGCTGGGCCGACGAGGGCTACCCCCTGGAGGTTCCCCAGCTGAGCTGACAGACCTTCACCCGTCGTCCGCACTGGCTTTTCAACGGCCCACGGCATTCAGCTTCGTCCTCGTCTCACCAGTCCCAACCCCCATGACCACGACCCGCCCCATCAACCGCTCCAGCAGCGTGTCCGCCCATTCCCTCGCTGAACAGCTCGCCAACCGTGATGTGTCGGTGATCGACGTGCGCGAACCGGTGGAGTACGCCTCCGGCCACATCGAAGGCAGCCTCAACATCCCGTTGGCACGTCTCTCCCAGGCCGACCTGCCCAGCGGTCCGCTGGTGCTGGTGTGCCAGAGCGGCAACCGCAGTGGCCGCGCCTTGAAGGTGCTTCAGACGCAAGGACATCCCCACCCCGTGGCCGATCTGGAGGGTGGCGTACCGTCGTGGGAGCAGGCTGGCCTGACGCTGCGTCGTCTCAAGAGGGCACCGCTGCCGCTGATGCGCCAGGTGCAGATCGCTGCTGGTTCACTGGTGCTGCTGGGTCTGATCCTGAGCGCCACCGTGGCTCCGGCCTGGATCCTGCTCAGCTGGTTCGTGGGCGCCGGGCTGGTGTTCGCGGGGATCAGCGGCTTCTGCGGCATGGCCCGGCTGCTGGCGGCGATGCCCTGGAACCGGATGGCCCTGTGATCGACGCCAGCTCGGGCCTGCTGCTGGCGGGCGGAGGCCTGATCGGCTTTCTGCTGGCCGTGCTCGGTGCGGGCGGCTCGATCCTGCTGCTGCCGCTGCTGGTCAGCGGCGCCGGTCTGCCCACCCGTGAGGCCGTGCCCCTGTCGCTGATCGTGGTGGGCGCGCTGGCCCTGGCCAACACGCCCCCCTACCTGCGGCGGGGCTGGTTCGCCCCCCGCCCCGCCCTGGTGCTGGGCGTGCCGGCCCTGGCCGGAAGCTGGATCGGGGGACGTCTGGTGCAGGCGGGGCTGATTCCCGAAGTCCTGCAGCTGGCCCTGTTCACGGCGGCGGCCCTGCTGGCCGCCTGGCTGCTCAGCCGCCGCACCGCCCTGGTGGACGCCGCCAACACCACCGAGCCCCGGGGACGCGCCGGGCCGCTGGCCCTGCAGGGGGTGCTGGTGGGGCTGCTCACCGGCATTGCCGGGGTGGGTGGTGGCTTCGCCATCGTGCCGGCCCTGGTGCTGCTGGCGGGGCTGCCGATGACCCTGGCCAGTGGCACCAGCCTGCTGTTGATCGCCACCAATGCCCTGGTGGCCCTGGTGGCGCAGGGGCACTGGCCTGCAGAGGTGCTGCCGCTGTTGATCCCGCTGCTGCTCGGTGGCGTTCTGGGCGGCATTGCCGGCCAGTGGCTCGCTCCCCATCTGCCCGAGCTGCGCCTGCGTCAGGGGTTCGCCGCCCTGTTGCTGGGCTCCGCCCTGCTCACGGGCTGGGAAGCCTGGCGGCGTCAGGCCCCAACCCCCATGGCAAGCCGCCCTGCCACGGCCCCGTTCCCCCGCCCCCTTCCGATCGCCTCCACCGTGAGCCCCCCCACGCCATGACCACCAGCCGCCGCTTTCACTTTCGCCTGCAGAGCCTCCACCCAGCCCCCGAGGGCGCCAGCCCGCAACCCACTGTGCAGTGGCTGAACGGAGAGGGTCGCTGGGAGTCGCAGGAGCTCACCCTGACGATGCCGGGGTTCCGGATCTACCTGATCTCCCTGCTGCTGTGTCAGCACTTTTATCTCGTGGCCAATGCCCACGAACGCCAGGTTCCGTTGGCGCGGGTGGAGACAGAATTCACCGTGACCGCGGCTGAGGATTGGATCCTGCAGAGCGTGATCGGCGAGTTTCGTCTGCAGCTTCAGGAAGCCGCAGACGGCAGGGCGGTGACGGCAGTTTCAGATGCCGACCTGACTTACATCCAGGAACGGATGAAGGCCTGTCCCGTATCCAGAAATCTTCCCGCTGGAGTGGAGAAGATCACCTCAGTGCTGATCGACTGAGCGGCAGTTCGACCTGTCCTGATGGCCCTGGAACGGTGGCTGCGCGTGGAAGTCTGTGGGCAAATCCCATGATGCACAGACTCGGAAGACGGCGCACCGAAGTGGCTCGGGGGAGACTTGAACTCCCGACCTTGGGGTTATGAATCCCACGCTCTAACCAGCTGAGCTACCGAGCCGCGGTGGATGGAGTGTATCAGGCGCGGGGCGGCAGGAACTTGAGTGGATTCAGGGCACTACCACCGGCCGGGTGGATTTCGAAGTGGAGGTGGGGGCCGGTGCTGCGGCCGGTGCTGCCCATCAGGGAGATCACCGTTCCCTGCCGCACCTGCTGGCCACTGCTCACCATCAGGCGGCTGTTGTGGGCATAGAGCGAACGGCTGCCATCGGGGTGCCGGAGCTCGACGAGATAGCCATAGCCCCCGTCGTGCCATCCGGAGAACGTCACCTGGCCACTGCGGGCGGCCTTGATCGGGGTGCCGACGTTGTTGGCCAGATCGATGCCGCGATGCATGCGGCCCCAGCGCCAGCCGTAGCCGGAGGTGAACACGCCGCTGGTGGGCCAGATCCAGGTGTGGGCACCACGATCTTGAAACGGCTGCTGGGGCTGCCCCAGGTTGGGCTGGTCAGGCCAGCTGAGGCCACCACTGGTGCTGGGGCGCAGACCGAGCACGGCCCGCTGACGCACAGGCGCTGCCTGCACCAGCTGGATCTCACTACCGGCCACCAGCCGGGCGGTGTCAAGACCGGGGTTGAAGCGCAGCAGCTCCTGCATGGTCACCCCGTAGCGCTGGGCGATCTGCAGCAGGGTGTCCCCGAGGCGCACCACGCCCTTGGTCTGCGGCGGGGGCGGCGCACTGATCGGAGGCTCCGTGCGCCGCAGGGTGGAGCTGTCGAGGGAGGCCACCCGTTGGGCGGCAGGTCCCTGGCGACTCGGGACCACCACCCAATCGCCGCTCTTGAAGCGATGGCTGGTGCCGACATCGTTGAGACCGGCCAGGGACTGGCTCTGCAGACCGATCTGGCGGGAGAGTTCGGCGATGCTCACCGGCTGACGCACCCGCACCCAGAGGCGATCACTGGGCAGGGCCGCCAGCAGGGTCGCCTCGGGGGAGACAGCATCGGGCAACACGCTGCTGGCCAGCAACGGTGTGGCGGAGAATTCAGGGGCGTTCAGGGCAGCACCGGCAACGGCGGGCTCAACGCTGGAGCTGAGGCCGAGCAGCTGCTGATCCAGCGGCTCTTCCTGGGGGCTGCGCTGTGAGACAGCGACACTGATGGCAGGAATAGCCACAACTCCCGGCAGGAGAAGTAGCAGACCCGTTTGAAGTGCGGTTGTTGGCTTCATTCAATACTGTCCCCAAACGACAAAGCCCAGTGGAGAAGCCTGCATCCATGGACCGCGCAGACAGTAGCGGACGGGACCGGGGGTAGCAAGTTCAGCCAAGACCTGAATTGGCACGCGTCGGTGGCTGGGGTTGATCAGGATTGCCCCAACTCACCCAGTTGGCGCAAGGCCTCGTACAGCACCACCGCAACGGCCGAGGCCAGGTTGAGGCTGCGCACGCCGCCGCCGGGATGGTGGCGCGATCGGGCCATGGGGATCGTCAGGCAGATGTCGGACTCCGCCAGCAGGGCCGGCGGCAGGCCCTCAGTTTCGCGACCGAAGAGGAGCCAGTCGTCGGTCGGCGAAGGCAAAACTGGCGTAGCTGGTGCTGCCGTGGGCGCTGAGGGCCAGCAGGCGCCCGCCACGCCGTTGCTGCTCCAGGCGGCACTGTTCCCAGTCGCCGTGCCGGTGCAGGGGCACCCAGGGCCAGTAGTCGAGACCGGCACGCCGCAGCCGCCGGTCACTGATCTCGAAACCCAGGGGGTCCACCAGGTGCAGCTCCTGGCCCGTGGCGGCGCAGGTGCGCGCCACATTGCCTGTGTTGGGCGGGATCTGGGGCTGGTACAGCACCACACGGGGCATGGGAGAGGGGCGGAGGAGGTCAGCTGCTGGGCACCGGCTCGCTGAGCGCGAGCAGGTCGATGGCCCGGCCGGCCACCACCAGCCAGAGATGCTGGCAGTGGCCGCTGAGCCGCTCCTCCAGGGCACCGAGCCGGTCGCGGAAACGACCGCCGATGGCGGTGGGCGGCACCACGCCCCAGCCCGTCTGTTCACTCACCAGCAGCACCCGGGCGGGGCAGGCGACCAGGCTGGCCAGCAAGGCGTCCTGCCGGCCGGCCCAGGCCTGCTCGTCGAGGTCCAGACCCCAGCTCACCCAGGTGCCAAGGGAATCCACCAGGGCGAGATCGCCGACGGGCAACGCCGCGAGGGCATCCGCCAGCTGCTCACCCACCTCGACACAGCGCCAGGCGGCCGGCCGGCGGCGGCGGTGCAGCGCCAGGCGTTGCTGCCAGGCGGCATCGGCGGGCAGGTGCGGCCCGGTGGCCAGGTAGTGCACGGGCAGACCGCTGCGCTTGGCCAGGTGTTCGGCCCAGCGGCTCTTGCCACTGCGGGCCGGACCGGTGATCAGCTCCAGCGACCAGGCCTCAGCCACCGCCATTCATGTTGCGCAGGGTGGCCACCGACGAGGGCGAGACGCGGTTGAGATAACGGAAGATCCAGTATTTGAAGACGGTGGCCAAGACCACCGGAAAGGTGGCGATGAAAAGCATGATGAAATTCTCACGGGCTGGCAATCCCAGGTGGTGGGCAATGCCATTGAGCAGCACCGTCCAGCCCTCTGGACTATGGAAACCCACAAACACATCGGTGAACAAGATGATGGCAAAGGCCTTGGCACTATCGCTGAGCCCATAGACAAGTTCATCGATGAACGCTTTCAGGGCCTGAATTTCTCGGCGTCCGAGCAGGCACATCAGCGCAAAGCCCAGCAGGCCGGCGAAATCCGACAGCACGTTTTTCACCGCTTCAGAGCTGGTCTGGTCGGCCTCCTGCTTGAGCAGTTCTGCCCGTTCGGTGAGCATCGCCTGCAGCTGCTCCCGTTCGGGAATCGGCTTGCCCCGGAGCAGGGCATCAAATTCCACCTCCTCCTTGAACACCCTCAGCTTCTCCACGGCCTGCTCCTCCAGGGCCGGTTTGGGGTAGGTGAGGAAGGGGGCCTCGGGGGCGAAGCGATCCACCAGGGGCGACACCACCAGGGAACGGCTGAGCTGCTGCACCAGCAGGGGCACGAGCACCAGCAGCAGCAGGATGCGCAGGGACACAAGCGTCGAATCCCGGCGTCGCCGGAAGCCCTCCAGCAGGTTCACCTCGGCGTCGGGATCGAGCTGGCGACGGACGCGATCGAGCACGCCGATCAGGCTGCGGGGCAGCACCTCCGGGGCACGGGTGAGGGCGGGCTTGGCACTCAGCCGGGTGGGGTCGTAGCGCTCCAGCACCGCCTCAACATCATCCAGCTGGCGCCGGCCTTCGGGGCTGAGGACCTGGCGGTCATCCTGCAGCGTGCTCGTGGCGCTGCGGCACACCTCCAGGGCCGTCTGGAAACGGCGGCGCAGCTGGGCCTGGGCGGCCCGCGGCATCGGCAGGGCCTGATCCAGCCGCACGGCACGGGCGTTGAAATGCTCCCGCTCGATCGTCTCGATCGTGCGGGCCGCCTCCACGGCCCGCCGCAGGTCGTGGCTGATCTGGCGGTTCTGGGCCTTGCTGAAGGTGCCCAACCAATCGCTCAAGCCCATGCCCTCAGCGCCATGTGTGCAGTCCCATCAGATCGGCGGGCAGGGCGAATTCGGCATCAGCGCGAAAACACCCACCAGGTGAGCATGGGCACGATCGTGCCCAGCACCAGCAGCACCACCACCCAGGTGAAGGCGTTGCTGGCGGCGGTGTCCTCACGGCTGGGCACATTGCTCGGCGCCGTCACCACGGCGGCCACCACCGGATCGCCGGGATCCTCGCCGCCCTCCAGCACCGTGAGCAGGCGCGTGATGCCATCCAGGCTGGCCTGGCGGTAGCGGGCACCATCGCGGATCGGCAGGGCCATGGTGCTGCGGGCGGTGCGGCGCAACAGTGACGGGCTGAGCCTCCCCTGCAGATCCTGGGAGCTCACCACCGCCGCGCTGTTGGTCTGGCTGTCGATCAGGAACAGCAGCTGGGCGCGGCCGGAGGCCGGGTCACGCCAGCGGTCCACCAGCTGACCTCCCAGCTCCGGCAGGGCCAGGCCGTAGTCGAGCTGGTTGAGGGTGAGCAGCCGGGCCTCCACCCGCTCGGCCTGGAAGCTCTCCAGCTGGCGGACCAGCTCGGAGCTGGCGGCGCGGCTGAGCACACCGGCGGAATCGAGCACCAGCTCCGGGGGCGCCGAGCTGGGAAAGTCCGCCGCCGAGAGCGCCAGGGCGGAACTGAAGGGCCAGAACAGCAACAGCAGGGCCGCCAGGGCGGCCAGCAGTGGGGAGCGGATCAACGTCCTGCGGTGCGGCTGGCCCTAGTTTGCCGCCTGTCGTGCGCTCTGTCCGCCGTTGCCATGGCGCTGCCGCCACCAGCCAGAGTGAGCCTCGGGGTTGGGCTGGTCGGCCTGCTGCTGGCGGTGACCAACCAGCTCAGCGCAGCGGACCAGGATCCGGCCTTCACCCGCGCCGGAGTGCTGGCGGCCCTGTTGGCCGTGGGTCTGATGCTGGTGGCGGTGCTCTGGACCCGGGCCGTGCCGGAGGCGGCCAGCCGGGCGCCCCTGCAGGGCCGTGAAGGGCTGGAGCTGGCGGATGGGCTGCCCGAGGAGGTGCGTCAGGAGTTGGGCTGGGGCAGCCAGATGCTGCTGACCGCCAGCCCGGCGGCGGTGGTGCTGGTGTGGTGGCGGGGCCGGGTGCTGCTGCGCCGGGGACTGCTCAGCGCAGCGCTCTTCAGTCCGGGCCCGATCTGCCGTCGCGCCATCGATCGCCAGCAGGCGATCTCCCTGGTGAATCTGGCCCTCTACCCCGGCCGGGATGAATTCGAGACTTTGCTGAGCGACCTGCCGGCGGTGCTGGTCCAGCCGCTGGGGGACCAGGGGGTGGTGCTGCTGGGCGGCTGGTCGCCGCGCTGCTTCAGCCGCAGTGATCTCACCTGGGCGGAGGGCTGGGCCCGGCGGCTTACAGCTGGAATGCTGGCGGCCGGTCCCGCTGCCGCTGGCGATCCCGACCCGGGCTGACGGGCCCGCCGTCGGCGGCGCCGGCACCGCCCGGCAGGCGCAGTTCGCTGCGCACCCGCCCGCCGGGGCTGCTGAATTCCACAAACCCTGATTCACCGATGCGGCCCACCAGGCGCTCGGCCGCTGTCTCGAGACCATTGGCCTCGCTGCGCAGCACCACCCCACCGCTGGCCTCCACCTGGCCGCTGCCCCAGTCCCAGCGGCAGCGGCTGGCCCGCAACCGGTCACCAGGCTGTTGCAAGCGGCAATCGGCCTGCACCACCAGGGTCTGGTTGACGGCATCGAGACGGAAACCGGTGCCGCTGAAGCGGCTCTTGCCATACCGCCCGCTGAACGGTTGATCGCTGCTGGCCTGTCGGCGGCGCAGATCGAGACGGGTGGCGCGGGCCTCGATCAGGGCCTGCCGCTGGGGGTCCTCCAGCCGCACCGGGGCCTGCAGATCAAGGGTCTGGGCCATGGTGTCGCCGCTGAGGCCGGGGGCGGTGAGCCGCTGCACGGCTCCACTCGCCAGGCGCCGCTGGCCCCGGATCGGGCCCCTGCCCTGCAGCACGGCAGTGCCCGGACTCCAGTCCACGTCCACCAGCGCCAGCTGCAGCGGTTCGTCGCCGCCCTGGCGCAGCAGGGGGCTCTGGCGCAACTCCAGCCGGTCCTTGTCGATCAGGAAGCGGGCCAGGCCGGCGGTGAGCTCCAGGTCGCCGCTGCTCGCCTTGGGGTTGCGGTCGATCTCCATGCGCTCCTGCCGCGGATACCAGCGCAGTCGCAGGCCGGTGAGCAGCAGGGGGCGCTCCTCATCGAGGCGCTCCAGGCGGATGGGCCCCTCCAGCTGAACCAGCTCGCCGTCGTTGAGCACCACGCCGCTGGCGGCGGAAAAGCGATAGCGCGGCTGGCCCTGCTCGTAGAGGACCCCCGTGAGATCGCGGGACTGGGCGAGCTTGCGCCTGAGGTCATAGCGGGTTTCGGGGCTGCTCAGCTCCCACAACGGCCGGCCCTGCTGGTCCTGACGGCGCAGGTTGAGTTCGCGGAACACGAACGGCTGGGCCCGCTGCTGGGGCTGGGGCGTGGGTGTACAGCCCAGCAGCACCAGCGCCAGGGGAAGAGCAACAAGCCCCCCGGGCCCAGCGAGGCCACCGGGCCAGCAGCAGCGGCTCACAGTGGGCCGTCGAGTTCGAGCCGCTGCATCACCGGCGCCGGCTCGGGCAGCGGCGAGCCGCCGGCGAGCCGGCCCCAGCTCTGGGCTGCCAGCCAGGCACCCGAAGGGTCAACGGCGGGCCCGCTGGAATCAAAGGGCTGCTGGCCCAGCTGGCGGAGCATGCGCTCGGAGAGCTCCGGCAGCAGGGGCGCCAGCAGCACCGCCAGCCAACGGCTGGCCTCAAGCACCGCATAGAGATCGGCGGCCACCGCCGCCTCCTGGCCGGGCTGCTTCATCGCCTTCCAGGGGGCCTGATCGTTGAGAAAACCATTGGCATCGGAGGCCAGCCGCAGGATCGCCTCGGCGGCGGCGCGGAAATCGAGCACCGCCAGGGCCGTATTCACGGCCTCCGCCGTGTGGGCCGCCTTCAGCGCCAGGGGATGGTCGTCGCCGAGGGCGGCACCGGCCGGTGGCACCGAGGCCTCAAACCATTTGCGCGCCATCGAGCTGGTGCGGTTGAGCAGGTTGCCGATGGTGTTGGCCAGATCGCTGTTGACCAGATCGCTGAAGCGCTGCTGCTGGAAGTCGCCGTCATCACCGAAGGGGATGTCGCGCAGCAGGTACCAGCGCACCGCATCGCGCCCGCAGCGCTGGAGCAGCACCTCCGGATCGAGCACATTGCCGAGCGATTTGCCCATCTTCTGCCCCTCGCGGGTGAGGAAGCCGTGGCCGAACACCCGCTGTGGCAGCGGCAGCCCCGCCGACAGCAGCATCGCTGGCCAGTAGACCGCGTGAAAGCGCAGGATGTCCTTGCCGATCACGTGCAGGTTGGCCGGCCAGCCCCGCTCCAGCACCCGCTCGAGGGCCACCGGCTGGGCGGGGTCGAGCAGGGCGGTGAGGTAACCGAGCAGGGCGTCGAACCACACATAGAAGGTGTGGCCGGCGTGGCCCGGCACCGGAATGCCCCAGGGGAGATCCACCCGGGAAATGGAGAAATCGCGCAGCCCCTGGGCCACGAAGTTTTCCACCTCGCGGCGGCGACCGGCCGGGGCGATGAACCCTGGCCGGCGGATCAGCTCTTCGATCGGCTGCTGGTAGCGGGACAGTCGGAAGAAGAGATTGACCTCATCGCGCCACTCCAGGGGGCGGCGGTGGATCGGGCATTCCGGATCCTGGGCCTCATGGGGGTCGTCCTTGAACTCCTCACAGGCCACGCAGTACCAACCCTGCTGGCGCCCTTCCCGCACGTCCCCGGCCGCCTCCACGCGCGCGAAAAACTGTTCCACCAGTTGGCGGTGGCGGGGGTCGCTGGTGCGGATGAAGCGGTCGTGGCTGATCTGCCAGCGGTTCCAGAGGTCGCGGTAGCCCTCACTGACCCCATCGCAGTGGGCCTGGGGGCTGAGACCGGCGGCCTCGGCCGTGCGCTGGATCTTCTGGCCGTGCTCGTCGCAACCGGTGATGAAGGTGACCCGCTCACCGCGCAGACGCTGGTGGCGGGCGATCGCATCACAGGCCAGGGTCGTGTACGTGCTGCCCAGGTGCGCCCGGTCGTTGGCGTAGTAGAGGGGGGTTGTGAGGGTGTAGGACATGCGGCGGTCGATGGCCAGCGGGCGCGCCCGGCCGCCGTCAAGGCGCCCCGGACAGCAGCGGAGCCCGACCCTGCCGATCGCGAGCCGATCCCGGGAAGCCGGTGCCTGGCCCGGATCCTACCCATCACCAGTCGCCCCTTTCCCCTCGCCGCCATGTCCGAGCAACAGGTTCCGGTGGTGGTGTGGGGAGGCGGCAGCGGCGGCGTCGCGGCGGCGATCCAGGCGGCCCGCAGCTCCGCCCGCACGCTGCTGCTCACCCCGGGCCCCTGGCTGGGGGGCATGGTCAGCGCCGCCGGCGTCTGCTGCCCGGACGGCAACGAGCTCAGTCCTTGGCAGACCGGGCTCTGGGGTGCCCTGCTGCGGCAGCTGGCCGCGGAGGAACCCGAGGGCCTGGACCAGAACTGGGTGAGCTGTTTCGGCTACCGGCCGGCCAGCGCCGAAGGGATTCTGCGCCGCTGGGTGCGGGCTGCCGCGGTGGAGTGGTGGCCGAACTGCCAGCTGCGGGGGGTGCGCCGCCAGGGGGATCGGATCGCGGCCCTGGAGCTGGAGCGCCACGGCCAGGTGCTGACCGTGCGGCCGGAGATGGCGATCGACGGCAGTGACCGGGGCGAGCTGATCGCCCTGGCCGGCAGCGCCCACCGCCTCGGCTGGGAGAGCCGCGACCAGTGGCAGGAGCCGAGCGCCCCGTCGGCGGAGCGACTGGCCGCCGAGCCATTCTTCCGCCAGCAGCCGGTGCAGTCCCCCACCTGGGTGGCCCTGGGCCGGCTGCGGCGCGATCGTGCCTGCCCCCCGGCGGCCCCGGCCCCGGCGGTACCGTTCGCGGCCGCCACGCAGGCCTTCGGCCTGGAGCGCACGATCACCTATGGCCGCCTGCCCGGGGATCTGGTGATGCTCAACTGGCCGCTGCAGGGCAACGACTGGCACAGCGGCCTGGAGCGCGCCTTCAGCGGCGATACCGGCGCCGAAGCCCAGCTGTATGCCGCCATGCGCGAGCACAGCCGGGCCTTCGCCAAGGCTCTCCAGGAGGCCAGCGATGGCTGGCTGGAGCCGGCGCCGGTGTTCCCGCAGCAGCCGATCGAGCCGACCCAGCCCCTGGACGCCGCGCTGGAGGGCCCCTCCGCCCTGGCGCTGATGCCCTACTGGCGCGAGGGCCGTCGGTTGCAGGGGCTGGTGACCGTGACCGAGCAGCAGCTGCTGCCCGGTGCCCCCGGGGCGTCGATCGCGCCGTTGGCCGGAGTGGAGGGCGCCTGCAGTGCCATCGCCGTGGGCAACTACGCCAACGACCACCACTACCCCGGCCCGGACTGGCCCCTGGCGCCCAAGAGCTGCCGCTGGGGCGGGCGCTGGAGCGGCACCCCCTTCACCGTGCCCTACGGCGCCCTGGTGAGCCGCGACACCGTCAACCTGCT
This sequence comes from uncultured cyanobacterium, assembly GCA_963765575.1. Taxonomy (GTDB): domain Bacteria; phylum Cyanobacteriota; class Cyanobacteriia; order PCC-6307; family Cyanobiaceae; genus NIES-981. The sequence continues at coordinate 331,429 of CAVXWZ010000008.1, forward strand.
GGCCGCCGAGAAGTGCTGCAGCGTCAGCCACATGGCCAACGGTGCCACCCGCCTGCAGCCGCTGATCCTGAACATCGGCCAGGCGGCGGGGCTGGCGGCGGCCCTTTGTCTGCAGCGCCGTTGCCGGCCTTCCGACCTGCCGGCAGCGGTCCTGCAGGAGGCGCTGATCGCCGACCCGTTGGCCCCGGCCGGGCCCCTGCCCCTCTGGGATACCCCCTGGCACCACCCCGCCTGGCGGCGGCGGCAGCGGGCAGCCGTGGCCGATCCTGGCCTGGTCGATGGCGGCGGGCAGCTCTCCGCGGCTGAAAAGCGGGCCGGAGCGCTCGAGGCCGACCTGGATCCAGGCCAGGCCCCACGCGAAACCCTGGAACAGGTCTGGAGCGGCGCGCTGGTGAGCGACGGCCAGGGAGGCCATCGCCTCGAATCGGGGTCCGACGCCTCCGTCTCAGGGGGCCGCAGCTGGCCCCTGATCACCCTGGAGCCGGCCCTGCACCAGTGGCTGAACCAGGCCCAGGGCGGCCCGGTGCGGCTGCTGGGTGTGGCCAATCCCTGGGGACCGTGGCTGCGGGTGTCACGCCTGGCGGACTGAGACCGGCAACGCCCTGGCCTGCCCCTCAGGCGCTGGCCACGAGCCGGAGCTGGTCCCGCAGCGGATCCACCTGCTGCACGCGCAGCAGCAGGGCCATGGCCGGCGCGGCAGCCTCCGGGGCGAGGGCGGGCAGGTCCATGGCCAGCTCCTCCACATGCACCAGGGCCAGCCGGTCCTGGGACCGCAGCCAGCGCAGGAAACAGCACCGCCACTGCTGGCCCGGGTGGGAATCGAACCACACCTGCTGCCAGTGGCGTTGGTCTTCGCGGCTGATCTGCACCGCCTGGCGGGCCGGGCCCTCCAGCTCCGCGAGCAGGGCCAGCACGGCCTCCTCGTCGAGGGGCTGGCGGCCCTGCTGCAGGGCCGCCAGCTGGCGCTGGGCCAGCAGGTCGCCGTAGCGGCGGATCGGCGAGGTGGCCTGCACGTAGGCCGGCAGAGCGAGGCTGAAGTGGGGCGCTGGCCGGCTGCCGGTGTGGCCGCGACTGAGGCAGGCCTTGATCGCGGCGTGGCGCACCGGCCCGGGGGGCAGGGCCTCGAGGGTGGCAGCGGGGGGCAGCTCGGCGGGGGGCTGGCTGCGGTAGGGCAGGGCGAGGCCATGCAGACGCCCGTGCTCGGCCACCACGGCACCGGCGAGGACCATGGCCTCGGCCACGAGCTGGCGGGCGGGGCCAGGCTCGGTGACCTCCAGCTCGGCGCAGCCCTGCCGCTCCACGATCCGGCCCTCCGGTTGATCGAGCTGCAGTGCCCCCCTGGCCAGCCGCCAGGCGCGGCGGCGCTCCAGCAGGCCCTGGAGCTCGCTGAGCTGGCGCTCCTGGGGCGGGGCCAGTTCGATCAGCTCATCGGCGTCGCGGTAGCTGAGCCGGTAGCTGGGCCTGATCCAGCTGCGGCAGAGCCCACTGGCGGCCACGGCGCCATCGTCCTCAAGCTCCACCCAGAGGCTCCAGGCGGCGCAGCGCTGGCCGGCCCGCAGGCTGAAGGGGCCGGTGCTCAGCCGGGGCGGGAACATCGGCAGGCTGCCCCGGGCCAGATAGAGGCTCGTGGCCCTGCGTTGGGCCTCCAGATCCAGGGGGGAGCCCGGCTCCACCAGCCGACCCGGATCGGCCACATGAATCCACAGCCGCGGGCGGCCCTCGGGCCCGCTCTCGAGGCTGAGGCCGTCGTCGATGTCGCGGGTGTCCTCGTCGTCAATGGTCACCACGTGCTGGCCGCAGAGGTCCAGCCGCTCGGCATCGCCCGGCAGCTCCTGGCCCGCCAGCTCCAGCAACCGCCCGGCCTCCGCCTCCTGCTCGGCAGAGAAGCCCAGCTGCCAGGGGGTGCGGCTCAGGGATGGCAGGTGGTGGGGCTGCCATTGGCCCAGGTCCACCAGCAGATGGCGAATGCCGCCGCTGTCGGGGTGGCAATGGGCCGCCTGCAGGGCCCGGCGCAGCTCCGTGGGCAAGGGCACGGCGGTGTCCTCGCTGGCCCAGCTCAGCAGCAGCTCCAGCTCCTGGCGCTGTTGCGGGGCGAGGTCGCCCGCCGTGAGGGGCCGGCGGTCCTGCAGGGCCTGATGCCACTGCCGCCTCAGGCCCTCCTGCAGGGCCTGTTGGCGGCGCTGCTGGCGCAGGTGGCGCAGATCCTCAGGCGGGCGGGCGCTGATGCCCGACGGACGCACACGGAACTGCAGTTGGGGGCCCTGCAGCCAGAGCCAGCCAGCCGCCAGCTGCCAGGGCTCGCAGCCAGCCAGCACCAGCTCGCACCACTGCTCCAGGCTGATCTCACCCTCCCCGGCCTCATGCAGCAGCCACCAGGCGGAGCCGAGGTCCCGGCGCGGGGGTGCGGCGCCAGCCAGATCGGCGGCAGCGAACGACCAGGGGGCCAGCCCCAGGCGTGGCGGGGGGTCGGCAGCCCCGGGCAGGGCACAGATCAGCTGCACCTCCCGTCGCGGCAGGAGCAGCGGTTTGGCGGTCCAGCCCAGCACCACCTGAACCTTGGAGCCCTGGATGGCGACCACAACGGCGAGGGCCGCGTTGGGCTCTGAGCCGCGCTCGGCCAGCAGACCAACCAGGTCGCCGGGATGAAGGGGGTGATGGGCCAGATGCCGCTCAGCCTTCCGGGTTGACGAAGGGCAGCAGGGCCACGATGCGCGCCCGCTTCACCGCATTGGTGAGGTCGCGCTGCTGTTTGGCCGTGAGGCCCGTGAGCCGGCGGGGCAGGATCTTGCCGCGCTCAGTGATGAACTTCTTGAGCAGATCGACGTCCTTGTAGTCGATCGGATCGCCCGGCTTGATCGGCGAGAGGCGCTTCTTGAAAAAATTACCGGCCATGGGAGGAGGGAAGGGGAAGGGAGAAATGCCGCAGCGTGGATCGATGGCGGCCGGAGGACACCGGCCAGCCGCTGATCACAGACCGCCGCTCACTTGATTTCCTTGTGAACGGTCGGCTTGTTGCAGTGCGGGCAGAACTTCTTCAGCTCCATCCGTTCGGTGGTGTTGCGGCGGTTCTTTTCGGTGGTGTAACGGGACACTCCCGGAGACCGCTTGGCGGGGTTGGACCGGCATTCCGTGCACTCGAGAGTGATCACGATCCGGACGCCCTTGTTTTTTGCCATGAAGGACGTTGCGCCGCGATCAGCGAAGCATGTGGACAAGGGCCAACCTTAACGGGCGATGGTCCGGGCCCCCTGGCGGCCTGAAGTTGGCTGCCTAGGATCCGCCGCTGTGCCCAGAAGGAACGACTGATGCGGGTCTCTCACCAGTGGCTGCGGGAACTGGTGAGCGCTCCGGCCGGCCAGGGGGAGCTGGACCTCGACATCGACAGCCTGGCGGAGCGGTTGTCGGTCGCCGGCTTCGAGGTGGAGGCGGTGGACGACCTGGCGGCCCGGGCCGCAGGCGTGGTCGTGGGTCGGGTGCTCAGCCGCGAGCCCCATCCCGACGCCAGCAAGCTCAGTGTCTGCTCGGTGGATGTGGGGGCGGCGGCCCCCCTGCAGATCGTGTGCGGCGCCGCCAATGTGCGGGCAGGCATCCATGTGCCGGTGGCCCTGGTGGGCAGCACCCTGCCGGCGGTGAACCTCACGATCAAACCGGCCCAGCTGCGGGGCGTGGCCAGCAGCGGCATGATCTGCTCCCTGGCCGAACTGGGTTTCAGCGACAGCTCGGGAGGCATCGCCGTGCTCGATGAGTTGCTGGAGACGGTGCCGGCGCCGGGTGCACCGGTGGGCCCGAGCCTGGGCCTGGACGATCGGGTGCTGGAGCTGGCGATCACGGCCAACCGGCCCGACGGACTGTCGATGCAGGGCATCGCCCGGGAAGTGGCGGCCCTGAGCGGCGGGCACACCCATTTCCCTGCCTCTGCGCCCGCCTGCGCCAGTGAGCCGCTGGCGGCCACCCCAGAGGCCCTGGCGGCGATGGAGGACGGCGGCCTGTTCAGCCTTACGGCCCTGGCTGGCCTGCGCGTGGGGCCGTCGCCCCTGGCCGTGCAGCGGCGGCTGGAGAAGGCGGGCATCCGCCCGATCAACAACGTGGTGGACATCACCAATCTGGTGATGCTGGAGACCGGTCAGCCCCTGCATGCCTTCGACAGCGACCGCCTGGCGGCGCTCAACGGTGGTCGCGCCGATGCAGCCGCCATCGGCCTGCGCCAGGCCCGCCGCGGCGAGCCCTTCACCAGCCTCGATGGGGAAGCGCGCCGGCTCGGGGACGCCGCCCTGGTGGTGACCTGCGCCGACCAGCCGATCGCCCTGGCCGGCGTCATCGGTGGCGCCGCGGAGGCCGTGCACGCGGGCACCGAGACCATCTGGCTGGAGGCGGCGGTGTTCCCGGCCAGCCGGGTGCGGCGCTCGGCCCGCAGCGTGGGGCTGCGCACCGAGGCCAGCAGCCGTTTTGAGAAAGGTCTGCCCGTGGAGGCCACCCTGGCCGCTGCCGACCGCGCCTGCGCCCTGCTGGTGGAACTGGCGGGCGCCACGGTGCTGGGCCGCTGGCTGCACCGCCGACCCAGCGCCCCGGAGCAGCCGCTGTCCCTGCGCCGCGACGCCCTGCACAACCTGCTCGGTCCGGTGCTGGTGGCCAACGAGCCCTGCGACCTGGCCGACGAGCACATCACCAGCACCCTGGAGGCCATCGGCTGCACCCTGGAAGCCAGCGACGAGGGCTGGCAGGTGCGGGTGCCGCCCTCCCGCGCCATTGACCTGCGCCGGGAAGTGGATCTGATTGAGGAGGTGGCGCGCCTGGTGGGCTACGACCAGTTCGCCTGCCACCTGCCGGATCCGATCGAACCCGGCGGCCTCGACGCCGCCCAGCAGGCGGAGCGTCGCCTGCGCCGCTCCCTCTGTGCCGCTGGTCTCCAGGAGGCCTGCAGCTTCTCGCTGGTGCCGGCGGCCGAGGGCCGCATTCCCCTCGCCAACCCCCTGCTGGCCGACTACGGCCACCTGCGCGACGACCTGCTCGGAGAACTGTTGGAGGCGGCCCGGCGCAATCTGCAGAGCGGCCAGGCAGGGTTCTGGGCGTTCGAGATCGGCCAGGTGTTTCGGCAGGGCGCCGGCGAGGCACGCACTCTGCTCGCCGGGGTGATCTGCGGCGAGCGCCGCTCCGAGCGCTGGAGCAGCAGCGGCAAGCCGGCCCCGGCGGACTATGGCCAGGCCCGCGGCGTGCTGCAGCAGGCCCTCAGCTCCTTGAAGCTGCCGGTGGAGGACAGGCTGCTGGAGTCGCATCCGCTGCTGCACCCAGGACGGGCCGCCGAACTGGTGCTGGAGGGACGGCCCGCAGGCTGGTTTGGCCAGCTCCATCCCGCTCAGGCGGACGACCTTGACCTGCCCGAAGCGACCCACCTCTTCCAGGTCGAGCTCGGCGCCCTGCTCACCGCCGCCACCCGCCGCAACCGCTGGCAGCCCGCCTTCGCTCCCTTCCCCACGGTGCCGTCAGCGGAACGGGACCTGGCCCTGGTGGTGCCCGACCGCACCCTGGCGGCCGACTTGCTGCAGGTGATCCGCAAGGCGGGCCGGCCCCTGCTGGAGCAGGCCGAGCTGATTGACCGCTACGAGGGCGATCAACTGGCCAGCGGCCAGTGCAGCCAGGCTTTCCGCCTGCGCTACCGGGACCCGCACCGCACCCTCACCGAAGCCGAGGTGGAGCAGGCCCATGAGCTCATTCGGCAGGCCCTGGAGACCCAGCTGGGCGCCCAGCTGCGCTGAGGCGCAGCACGGCCAGGCACTCCACGTGGCTGGTCTGGGGGAAGAAGTCGATCGGCTGGGCGCTCTCCAGCCGGTAGGGACCCTGGGGGCCCGTCAGCGGCCCCAGGTCGCGGGCCAGGGTGGCCGGATCGCAGCTCAGGTACAGCAGCGTGGCGGGTGGTGACTCCAGGATCGTGGTGAGCACGGCGGGCTCCAGGCCCTTGCGGGGCGGATCCACGAACAGGGCCTCGCAGTCGGGTATGGCCTGGTCCAGCAGGGCGGCCACCGCGCCTTCCTGAAAGCGGCAGCGCTCGGCCAGGCCGTTGCGGTCAGCGTTGCGGCGCGCCAGCTCCACGGCCGCCCCATCACGTTCGAGCCCAAGCACCTGCCAGCCGGCGGCGGCCAGGGGCAGCCCGTAGGTGCCAATGCCGCAGTAGGCATCAATGAGGGTGGCCGGGGCTTGGCCGGCGAGCGCGGCCTGCAACAGCGGCACCACGGCCTCGGCCTGCAGGGTGTTCACCTGGAAAAAGGTGTCGGCGCCCACCTGCAGCTCCAGGCCGGCAAAACGCTCCCGCAGCCAATCGCGGCCCGCCACCACCTGGGTGGTGGGTCCCAGCAGGGTGTTGGTGGGGCGATCCTGGAGATTGAGGCACACGCCCACCAGCTGGGGCCAGCGCTGCAGCCACTGGCCCGCCAGGGTCTCCAGGCCAGGCAGCTGCTGGTGGCTGCTCACCAGGGTCAGCAGCACCTCACCGCTGTGAACCCCGAGGCGCAGGGCCAGGTGGCGCAGCCCGCCGCCGGTTTTGAGGTGGCGGTCCACCGGCCAGTCACTGGCCTCCAGGTCGGCCTTGAGCGGAGCGATCAGCGCATCGAGGCGGGGATCGAGCACCGGGCAGTGGTTGAGGTTGACGATGCGGTGGCTGCCCGGTCGGTAGTAGCCGGCCGTGAGGGAGCCATCGGGGCGGCGCTCCAGGGGCAGCACGGCGCGGTTGCGGTAGCTGAAGCCATCCCCTGCCGCCAGGGTGGGCCCCACCAACGCGTCACAGGCCTCCAGCCGGCCGATGCGCTCCAGGGCGTCGACCAGTTTCTGGCGCTTCCAGCGCTGCTGGGCCGTGTCCTGGAGATGCTGCAGGCTGCAGCCGCCGCAGCGGTCGGCGAGGATGCAGGGGGGTCGGCGGCGCTCGGGTGAGGCGTCCAGCACCGCCAGCAAGTCGGCCGTCCAGTGGTTGCGGCTGCGGTGTCGCAGGCGCAAGCGCAGCATTTCGCCCGGCAGGCCGCCGGGCACAAACACCACCTGGCCATCCCGGCGCACCACCGCCTGGCCGTCGTGGGAGAGGCCTGAGGCCAGTGCCTGCAGCGTTTGTCCCACCACCAAGGGCTCCGTGCCGGCCACTTCGCCCGCCTGTGGACCGCCCATCCGCTCACCAGCACCGCAGGGCCGAACCTAGGTCGTGCGAAGGGCCGTTACACCTTGCGATGGTCATTCGAGAGAGCCGTTCGGTCTGGATAGAGTGAGCGGGCGTGTGGCCGCTGCGATGAGCGTCGTTCGGGATCTGATCCTCCAGGCGGATGATCAACTGCGCTATCCCAGCAGTGGTGAACTTCGCTCGATGGTGGAGTTCCTCGGGGCCGGAGAGCGCCGGCTGGCGGTGGTGCGGGTGCTCACCGAAAACGAGCAGAAGATCGTCGATGAGGCGGCCAAGCAGCTGTTCAGCCGCCAACCCGACTACGTGGCCCCCGGCGGCAACGCCTACGGCCAGAAACAGCGCGCCCAGTGCCTGCGCGACTACAGCTGGTACCTGCGACTGGTGACCTACGGGGTGCTGGCGGGCAGCACCGAGCTGATTCAGAAGATCGGACTGGAGGGCGCCCGGGAGATGTACAACAGCCTGGGGGTGCCGATGCCGGGGATGGTGGAAGCGATGCGCACCCTCAAGGATGCCGCCGTCGCCCTGCTGGGCAGCGACTCGGCTGCCCTGGCCGGCCCCTACTTCGACTTTCTGATTCAGGGGATGCAGACCCCCACCTAGGCCACCTCCATGGCTCTGGACGCCCAGCCCTGGGACCTCAACCCCGTCGAGACAGTCTCAACGGGGTCTTTTTAATGGACCAGATGTGCGACTCAGGCAGGATCCCCGCAACGGATTCACGGACGAGGTCGCGGACCCGGCGGGCGGCGCGGGGCGAAACCCCCTGAGACTGAGCACCGCTGATCAGGAGTCTTGGCCTGGTCTCACAGTTGGTCCTGTGAAGAAACTCTGATGAGACTGGTGCGATGACTCGTTGAGATGATTGGCGATCGGTGGATTCCCCCGCAGATCCGTTGATGCCTGATTGACCCGCCAGCCCGGTGGACTATCGAGCTCCAGCCAAGGGGTTGATTCAGGACGCCTGCGCTGGCTGCGACCGCGCCGCTCCGCGTCACGATCGATGGCACGCCAAGGTCCATGGCTCGCAGTCTGGACCAGTGACGAGACCTGACCTGGGACCAGAACAAGACAGCCAAGTCGCCAGCCTGGTGGGACTGCCTCCCTGCCCGTGTCTCGCGTCAGGCCCCAGAGCCAACAGCGGCCCCGGTGTCCATGCAGTTGTATGGCGTATCTGTGTCTACAACAGATACGCCGACGCCTTCACTCGCCTCGCCATGCGGGTTCTGGCAGTGGCCTGGCGACACTGGACAAGGCTCAGCCGGCACGCTGGACAGCACGGCGCTGCAGCGTCGTTGGGGGTCTGGATGAATGTGCCGTGGGTGGCAGGGCATCCATGGGGTGTGGCGCGCAGATGAAATCGATCCAAATGCAGAACATCAGGCCTCTGATCGCGCACCAGCCCAGGTCCCAGACGAGACGGGCAAGAGGTGCCGAGAGTCTCGCCTGGGACTCTTATCTAGTCTAGTAGAGAGGCCCGTCCGAGACTCCTGGGACGGGCCTCGCGGCCAACGCGGCCTGGTTGCCGGTGCGAGCGGCAACGGCGACTGGATGCATCAGCGAGGCGCAACGCCGAGGTCCTTGGGTCGATCCGCTGACTTTCGGGAAGGCGTTACTCCTTGGCTGCCATTGAGGCGGCCAGGATCAACCCCCACGATCAACCTGCCTCAGTCATATCAGATGAGTCTCGATCCAGGTCTATATACGAGGCCTGGACAAGACGACCGCGACACCCTCAGCTGGTCCTGTAGAGCTCCTTGAGCAGCTGGTAGGCCTCATTGAGTCGACGCATCGTTTCCTCCGAGCCGCCGGAATCGGGATGGTGCGCCAGGGCCATCTCGCGGTAGGCCTCCCGGATCTCGGGCAGGGTGAGACGGTGGCCGGGTGCGGTGGGCAACTGCAGCAGCTTGAGCGCGCCATGCAAGGTCATGGTGTGCTCCAGGGTCTGGAAGGAGGTGCCCTGGCGGCGGCGCCGGAACCGGTGCACAAAGCGCCGGATCTGGGTGGGGAGCCGCAGCTCCAGAGTGGAGCCGCCAAACGGATCCTCAAGGATCCCGGCGGCAACCATCACCCGCTCGAAACTGGCCGGTCCCGGCGGCCAAGCGGGGGCCAGGCTGCCCATCACCTCCCCGACCAGGGTCCAGCTGAAGGGCCTGCCTTCACTCTGGTCACACTGGGGCCAGATGTCCTGGGCCAGCCAGACCATCGCCGCCTCCAGCACCGCAGCGTTCGCAGGTTTGCCGTAGAGCTCCTGCCAGTGACTCGCAGCCCGATCGAGGGCCCGTTCGATCACCTGCTCCCCCAGTTGCGGCAGGGGGTCGATGGATTCCGTCGCCCCCTCAGCCGGCGCCTGCAGACTGCGGCGCACCTGCTCAGAGCGACGGCGAACAAAGCCCGGCAGATCAATGCCGCCCCCGCCGGCGGAGCGAGCCTGGCGGGGCAGCGCCCCCGCATCAGCTCTGGACAGCGCATCTGCCCGATCGGCGAGGTCGGGATCAAGCTGCAGATCCAGCATCAGCTCACCGCCGCCCTCGCGCGCCACGAGCACCAGGCTGCCCCGTTCATCGAACAGCCCCGGCTGCTCCACCTCAGCCAGAGGTCCGGCTTCGGCGGGCGCCGCCGGGTCGCTGGCCACGCTGCTGGCGCTGCCAGCGGCTGCGTCTCCTGGCAACCCTTCCAGCTCAAGGTCGCCGCCCTCAGGCGCGAGGATGTTGCCCAGGAGGCGCTCGACAATGGCGCCGCGGCTGCGCAGGCCGTATTCGCCCTTGAGGGCGTCGAGGCGTGCCACCAGTTCAGCACTGAGCTTGAGCTGAATGCTGCGCTGGGCTGGATGGCTGGGCTGGGCGTCCTCGCTCACAGGTGCTGGGATCGCAACGGTTCAGTTGCCCAGCAGACCGCGCATCACCTCCTGCTGGGCCTCCACCGCCTCCTGGTAACGCTCAAGTGCGCCGGGTCTGACGCCGGGTACCCGCGCCGGAGCACCCTGGGGGATGTTGGCCGGTGGGCGGTAGGCCTCCCGGCGTTGGGGCGGGACGACAGCTGGCTGGGGCGCTGCGGGACGAGCCTGGGGTGCTGCGGGACGGACCTGGGGCCGGGCAGGCGCAGCGGCGGCGGCCGCAGGTCGTGGTCGGGGCATCGGACGCGGAGCCGCTGCCGGCGCAGGGGCGGCTGGCGCCGCCGCCTGGATGGCCTGGCGCGCCTGGACCATGGCCAGCTGGCTGGAGGGAACCACACTCAGCAGGTGACCTGGGGTGGCATCAGCGGGGTAGACCAAACTGATGCGCACCGGATTGCTGACGTTGGGCTCGAGATTGAGGGTGGTGAGCGCATAACTATCCCCCGACTGCATGCCCAGGTGCATCTCCTCGAGGCCAGCTTTGGTGCGCACCTGCAGGGACCCCCGGAAGGCCGTGAAGCGAGGCGTTCCTGCCCGGCTGGTGGGATGGCTCATGACCAGTTCGTAGGGACCATTGCCATAGAGCTCCAGATCGATATCGAATCGCACCCCATAGGTCCCGACGTTATCAAGAGAGGAATCAATCATCCTCACCGCAAGGGGATTCACCTGCACATCACCCGTGCCGAAATCGGTTCGGCTGGTGCTGGTCAAGGGCACGTGCAGCGGGCCCTGCTGGCGCAGGTCGTGGCTGATGGTGGCTGTGTAGGTGTCACCGATGGCCACACCGCCAACCCGCGAGAACACGCGCCGACTACGGATGTCGCCCAGCATGTCCAAGTAAACCCGGCCTGGCGCCAGCCGGCGGCGGTCGAGCAACGCCACCAGATCGGCATTGCTACGTGGGTTGGATGCCGCCACCACGGCCATCTGGAAGGGCCCATTGCTACGGCCGCGCAGGAGTGCGTTGGCGATGCCCAGGGCCGGCAACTGGGTGCTCACCAGCACAATTCGGCTGCGGGGCGGAATCACCACCGACTCCTTGAGATCCTCATCAAGACTGCCGCGCAGCATCTGCACCGCCGTGGCATCCCCGGGTCCGGTGTTCCAGGGCCGCCGGCCCAGGGGTCTGACACCCATCTTGAAGGTGCCGAGGTAAGGCGCCTGGAAACTGTTGCGCACAGCGCCCCGTTCGAACTGCACCGACACCGGGCGGGTGCCGGGATTGATCAGAATCAACCCCAGGGTGAGCTCGGTGCGCCGCTCGTTGGGCCTGATCTGGCGGCGGTAATCGGGGAAGTACTTGTGGTGCATGTGCACCCCGAATTCACCGTTGAAGGTGTAGGTGGCATTCTGCAGCGCTCGGCCGGTTTCAGCGGCGTACGACACCCCCGGCTCCGTGGTGATCAGGATGCCTGGCCCCGCCACTTCCTCCGGCTGGTTGGAATGCAGCACGGGCACCGCGTTGAAGGTGCCCTTCAGGGGGCGGGCCCGCTGGCCGGCCATCAGGGGCACGGCGGCCTGGGCCGGGGTTGCCGGTGCCAGCACGGCCACGGCCAGCAGACCGGCCGCCAGCGGGCGCAGGGAGAGCGGGACGACGAACATCAGGCGCTGGGTTGGTCGGGGGCGGGACAGGGAATCGCTGGTCCAGGGCACGGTGAAGACCTGGAGAATGCGTCGGCAGAGGCGCTGAGACGAGAAACCCCTGGGGATCGGGTCGCGCTCGTCCTGGCCAGGGCGTCGCCTCAGGCTGGGCCAGCGTAGGTGGGGACGGCGCAGCGGAGGCCCAGGGGTGCCGCCGGTGGTGATGGAAGCCTCCCGTTCAACCCGTCGCCCTGGCTAGAACCATTGCATCTGAACCCTTATGCCATGTTCCCTCCTCTGGGTTGCTGCCGTGACGACGGCGCCGCCGGCAGTGGCCTGCGCCGCCACCAGGAGCGCAAGCTGAGGATGCTGCGCTTCTGGCGGGATGGCGCCGAACGCCAGCTGGCGGCACTGGAAGCCGCCATCAACACGCTGGAACGGCAGATGCGGCGTGACGAGGGTCAGCAGCCCCAGGCCTGAGCAGCTGCCGCAACCGCTCCAGGCCGCGGCGCAACCGGCGCTGCACGGTCATCGGGCTGATCTGGAGCACAGCGGCGGTGCGGCGGTAGCTCCAGCCCGCCAGCACCACCCGTTCCACCACCGTCCGCAGGGGCTCCTCCAGCTGGCTGAGCAGGGCCGACATGTCGGTGCCACCGGTGTCTCCGTCCGCTTCCGCGGCCAGGTTCACGGCCCCCTCCGGCCTGTCTTCCGCCAGCGCCTCATCCAGGCTCAGGGGCCGCTGCAGCGGCAGTGAGATTTCCAGCTGCTGCCACTGCCGCGGGTTCAGTCCCATGGCCTGCCGCAGCTGCTCGGCCGTCGGCTCGCCGCCGTGCTGGCAGGGCCATTGGCGGCGCAGTCGGCTGAGCTGCTGGCGCCGCTCGTCCAGGCGACGGGGCAACCGCACCGGAGCCGCCAGGTCGCGGAGATAGTGAAGGATGGCGCCACGCACATGGGGCCGGGCAAAGGCGGCGAAGGGAGTGTTGCTGCCGGCGTGGTAGAGCTCCGCGGCCCGCACCAGGCCCAGCATTCCCACCTGGATGAGGTCGTCCAGCGGCTCGGGGCAGCGCTGCTGATAGTGCCGGGCGATCGGGCGCACCAGCTCTCGGTATTGCTCAATGCGGCGGTTGCGGCGTTGGATGCAGCGGGGCAGGGCCGCAGCGGTGGATTGGATGGCCATAAAAAGAGATGGAAGGGGATGACGCATCCAGCAGGAGGCGTCTCTTTCCACAGAGCTGCAGACGGGGGCCAGGGCGCAACCGTGAAATCACGGAATCTCGCCAGACGATCAGAGCCCGGGCCGGCGGGGGGTGGAGACCTGTCGCAGCAGCTCCCAGGGGCCGTGATCCAGCAGCCAGGGCAGGTCGGAGCGCTCAGTGACCAACAGGTAGCCGGCGAAGCCGAGGGCGTTGAGGCTGAAGCCCGCGCCGTGCTCCCGCTGCCGCCGTACCGCCAGAAACCAGTGGTCGTCGAACAGCAGGTTGTAGGGATGGCGGGGCTGGGGATCGTGCTGGGGATCGCCCAGATCCAGTGCCCTGGCATGGGCCGCGTAGAGCTGCCGAAGCTCCCCGGCCCTGGCCTCCTCGCTGGCTGATCCATGGCCGTGCTCACGGCGGCTGAGGGCATAGCGCCAGGGCCAGGGGCTGGCGTCACCCGCAGACCCCTCGCACTGCTGGCGATCGTCGAGTTGCTGGCGATAGACGGGGGCCAGGGGACAGCTGGCCTCCCCCTGCCGGCGGGGCAGCAGCTGCAGATGGCGGTGGGGCTGGCTGGCACCGGCGGCCGCACAGCTGTTGAAGAACCAGAGGCCACCGGTATCCGCTGCCACGTGGGCCACCGCCTGCCAGTCGCGGCGCCGCAGCCAGCCCGACTGGGGCTGCCAGTGCTGGGTGATCAGCAGCACGTGGCCGGGCTGCACGGGGTATTTGTTGAGCAGCACCACATGCTGGTCGCCCAGGCGCCGCACCTCCAGTGCCGACTCCCAGGGCAGGAAGGGATTGGGCTTCGGGCCGCCACCGCGCAGGTGCCTGGGGGTGCGGCTGAGCAGGCGGCGGAGGCTGAAGGGCGCCAGCCGCGGCTCAGCCAGCACTTCGGTGCTCAGGGGCACCAGATCACCACTGGCCTGGGCCCGCCGGGAGCGCTCCAGGGCCTCCTGCCAGATCCGTTCAGCCCGCGCCGCCACCGGCTTGAAGGCGGGCCAGGGAGGCACCCTGGTAGTAGTGACCGAGGATCTGGTTGTAGGTGCGCCCCTGGCGGGCCAGATCGTGGGCGCCGTGCTGGCTCATGCTCGCCCCCAGGTGACCGTGGGCCTCCCGGGTGATCTGGTAGGTGGCGGCATAGAGGCTCTCGACGATCGCCCCCTGGTAGCTGAGGATCAGCCCGGCGGTGCTGTCGGCGGCCTGGCGGGTGCGCTCATGGACGCTGCCCAGGCCCTGGTAGGCCTGCCAGCGGGTGGTGTCACCCAGGTGCCAGTGGGGGTCGGCAGGACGGGCCATGTGGGCGAGGGCATAGGAGCGCGCGGCCACGGCCTGGGCCCGCAGGGCCTCCATCGACCAGCTGCTGGGCATCTCGGCCCCCACCACCGAACTGATGTAGCGCTCCAGGCCAAGGTGGTTCACGACCCGCAGGCGACCGTCCTGCAGCAACAGGCGCAGGCGTCCCGCATAGGGTCGGCCGTTGACCAGCAGGGCCGGCCCGCCGCTCTGCAACCAGGCTTCCGGTCCAGCGGACCAGAGGCCACCGAGCTGCACCGGCTCACCGGCAGCACCCTGCTGGAGCACGGCGCCATCGCGGCTGAGCAGCTGCCAGGGGCCCTGGGCCGAGAGGCGCGGTGCGGCACCAGCCCCCAGCAGCGCCACCCGGATCTCCAGGTCCACGGCCTCGGCGGCGGCCGGCTCCACCAGGGTGGGGACCCCGGCCGGGGCGGTGGGCGCCGGGCCACCATCGCTCTGGACCACAGCTCGCTGGGCCTGCAGATTGCGCAGTTGCTGGGCAGTGCTGAAGGTGTCGACCCGGCTGGCCGGCGGCGGTGCCTCCAGCAGCGTGTCGAGCAGATCGCCCTGGCTCACGGCCTGGGGTCTGGGGGCCAGGCCCTGGGCCAGGTAACCCACGCTGATGGCGATCAGCGCCATGGGCGTCAACGTGAGCATCTGCATGGCCACGGGAGGGCGCAGCCTCAGGCCAGCAGGGAGTGCCAGGCGGCCTCTGCCGAACCCTTGGCGCCAGCCCCTGGCTCCAAGGGTGGCAACCCTGAGCCGCAGACGGCCGATGGCCGTACGGCCGCGGGCCAAGGCTCCAATCGCAAATGTCCGTCCCACAGCAGATGACCAGCACCGCACAGGCGGATCATGCCTGAAGACGCCGCTCCGCACACCATTCCCCCGGGCCGATGGGAACACTGCCAGCCCACCACCTCCGCCAGACCCAGCCGCTGCAGCCACCAGGGCGCCACCAGGGCGTGGGCCGAACCGGTCACCGGATCTTCCGGAATGCCCAGGCCCGGGGCCAGAAAACGCAGCTGGTAGTGGCAGGGTCTGCCCAGCACCGTCGGGACGGCGCCGGACGGCAGGGCCTGCATCAGCACCAGCCCCGCACGCACCGCTGCGGGCAGATCGGCGGCGGGCAGCTGGGCCTCGGCCAGGGGCACCTCCGGGGCCAGCAACACCACCCGGTAGTTGAGCCCGGAGTGCCAGCAGGCCTCAGGCGCGGCGCCCAGGTGGCGCTGCAGGTAGGCGAGCAGCTCCGGCTCAGCGGCCACCGGCTGGAGGGCACCGGCGGGCAGCTCGATCAGCGCCGCCCCAGGCCGTTCCCCATTGAGCTCCACGGCCAGCGGACCGCTGCGGCTGTGCAGCGCCAGGCGCTGGCCCCGCTGCAGAGCCCCCCAGTGCCCGAGGGCCAGGGTGGCGGCCAGGGTGGCGTGGCCGCAGAGGTTCACTTCACAGCTGGGGGTGAACCAGCGCAGCAACCAGTGGGGGCCTGCCGGGAGCAGGAAGGCCGTTTCCGACTGCTGGAGGCTGCCGGCAACGGCTTGCAGCACGACCTCGTCGAGGGGGTCATGCAGCAGCACCACAGCGGCGCCGTTGCCGCTGCAGGGGCGCTCGGCGAAGGCTTCCACCAGCAGGGCGGGCAGGGCTCCATTGGGCTGGGCGGCGACGGTCATGGCTGGGGCTGCAGGGCCTCGGGCCGCAGTTGCCGCTCCATCAGCGCCCGGGCGGCCTCCGCGGGCGTGGTGCGGCCCTCGATCACGGCCACCACCTGCTCGCAGATCGGCAGGCTCCACCTGCGGCGACTCGCCAGGACCAGGCTGGCGCGGGCGGTGCGGGGACCCTCCACGGTGGCGCCGATGCGCCTGCAGGCGTCCTCAATCCCCAGTCCTTCAGCCAACAGCAGGCCGCAGCGGTAGTTGCGGCTCAGGGGGCTGGTGGCGGTGGCCAGCAAGTCCCCCAGGCCCGCCAGGCCGTAGAGGCTGGCGGGTGAGCCCCCCAGCCCCTCCAGCACCAGCCCCATTTCCGCCAGGCCACGGGTGAGCAGCGAGGCCCGGGCGTTGGCACCCAGCTGCAGTCCGTCGCAGAGACCGGCCGCCACCGCCATCACGTTCTTGAGGGCGCCGGCCACCTCCGTGCCCACGGGGTCGTCGTTGGTGTAAAGGCGCAGGTTGGCCCCACTCAGGTGCGGCTGCAGCGCGGCGGCCACCGCCACCTGCTCGCTGGCCAGCACGCTGGCGGCCGGCAGCCCACGGGCCAGTTCGGCGGCCAGGTTGGGGCCACTCAGCACCAGCAGGGGCGCCCGCAGGCCGTGGTCAGCCCAGATGCGGCTGGCGGTGGTCAGGCGGTCCAGGTCAAGGCCCTTGCTGCAGCTCAGCAGCGGCAGGGCAGCGGGCCAGCGGTGGGCCAGCCTCTCGGCCAGGGGGCTGACCCCGGCCATGGACACCGCCACGACCCCCAGATCGGCAGCCGCCAGGGCAGCGGCGGGATCACCGCCGTCCCGCCGTGACCAGCTGCACAGCTGGTGGCCCTGGCGCTGCCAGAGCTCCGCCAGGGTGCCGCCCCAGGCACCCCGGCCCAGAACGGATGATGCGCAGGGGCTTGCGCGGGGCCATCGGCGGCGTCATCGCGGCGGCTGAGGCTTGCCATCATGCGCCTCCGCGCCCGTGGAGGGGCTGTGACCACAACGACGGACTGGCAGCTGCGGCAGTGGCGAGGCCGGGCCCTGGTGGTGGGCTGTGGCGGCATCGGTGTCGCCCTGCTGGCGGCCCTGGCCCGTCGCTGCCCCCAGCTGCAGCTGCTGGGGACCAGCCGTCGGCCGGGCCCACTGGGCGGAGACGACCTGGCGGAGAGCGGGGAGGCTCTGGCGGCGGTGCCCGTGCTGCCCCTGGATCTGGAAGACGACTCCAGCCTGGCGGCCCTGGCGCAGCGCTTGGCGGACGGTCCACCCCTGCGGCTGGTGATCCACACCGCCGGCCTGCTGCAGGACGGTGCCCTGCGACCGGAGAAGCGCCTCGCCCAGGTGCAGCGCCGCCACCTGGAGCGCAGCTTCGCGGTGAATGCCTTCGCGCCGCTGTTGCTGGCGCAGGCGATCGAACCGCTGCTGCCCCGCGATCAGCCCTTCCACCTCGCCAGCCTCTCGGCGCGGGTGGGCAGCATCGGCGACAACCACCTCGGCGGCTGGTACGCCTACCGGGCCGCCAAGGCCGCCCAGAATCAGCTGCTGCGCACCCTGGCGCTGGAGTGGCAGCGGCGCCTGCCGCTGGGCTGCGTGAGCCTGCTGCACCCGGGCACCACGGCCACGGCCCTCTCGGCCCCATTCCGCACCAACGTGCCCGCAGCACAGCTGTTCAGCCCCACGCGGGCGGCGGGGCACCTGCTCGACGTGCTCGAGGGGCTGAGCGCGGCGGACAGTGGCCGCTTCTGGGCCTGGGACGGCCAGCCGATTCCCTGGTGAGCGGCCAGGCCTGGGCCGCAGGGCTCAGGCGGCGTGCTCGCGCAGCAGTTCCAGGGGAATGATTTCCAGTGTGCTCTGTTCGGTGGCCACCAGGCTCACCGGCGGCGCCATGCCGTCCTCCTGGGCCTCCAGCCAGCGGGGGGCACAGACGCACCAGTGATCACCCGGCCTGAGCCCCGGAAAGCCGTACTGCGGCGCCGGGGTGGAGAGGTCGTTGCCCTGGGCGCGGCTGTAGCTGAGAAAGGCCTCGTTGACCACGCAGCACACGGTGTGACGACCCAGGTCCGACCCATTGGTGCGGCAGCTGCCATCGCGCAGCCAGCCTGTCATCGGCGCGCAGCTGCAGAGCTCCAGGGGCTCGCCGAGGACGTTGAGGGCCAGGGTGGCGGTGGACTCAACCATGGGGTGTGAGGGGGGCAGCCACCAGTCTGGTCAGCGCATTCAGGAACCGGGACCGGGCGCAAACCTGGCCCAGGAGGTTGACGGATTCAGGGGGTGAGGCGTTAAAGGTCGGTGACGCGTTTCTCCCCGTCTTTCAGCGCGCCCCCTACATGAGCTGGGAATTCACCGAAGATGCGGCCTTTCTGGCCCTGTGCGATGCCTACAAGGAAAGCGGGGAACCCTCTGCCGTTGAATTTCTCGCCCATGGCGAAGGCGCCTTTCACTTTCAGGAACTCACCCAGAACGCGGCCGGCGAAGGCCTCGACCTGAGTGATTCCAGCAATCTGGAGGGCTTCCAGCAGGACGTGATCGACGCCCTCGAGGAGATGTGCAGCTGAGGGCTCAGCCGTAGAAAAAGGCGATCTCCTTCGCCTTCAACCCTTCCCAGCCAGCGGCCTTCAGGCGTCCATCGAGGCTGGCCTGATCGAGGTGTTTGGAGCCGGTCTTGACCACCCGGTTGCGCATTGACTTGGTCACGCCGCTGCGGGCCCGACGGCTCTCCAGCTCCATCACCTCGTTGTAGAGCTCCAGCATCTCGGTCGGGATGGGGGTGCCATCGAGATCGACGCCCGCCTTGATGGCGGCGTCGACTCCGTCGGGTCCGGCAATGGCCATGGGGTGATCGGGGGGGTGAGTGGTGGGGGTGGGACTGCGAGCGGGGGCGGGCGGACCTGACTCAGGCTGACCTGACTCAGGCCGAGAAGTAGCGCGCCTTGCTGTGCAGGGCCACCAGGGCGGTGGTGCTCTGCTCGGGGTGCAGCTGGTCGCTTTCGTCCATGGTCAGGCCGATGCGCTCGGCCCCGAGCCAGAGCAACTGCTGGCGGGAATCGGCCACGTTGGGGCAGGCGGGGTAGCCGAAGGAGTAGCGGCTGCCCCGGTAGCGCTGGGCGAGCACATCGCGCAGGGGCATCGCCTCCGGGTCGCCATGGCCCAGCTCCCGGCGGATGCGGGCATGCACCCACTCCGCCAGGGCCTCGGCCATCTGCACCGCCAGACCGTGGAAATAGAGGTAATCGCTGTAACGGTCGGCCTGGAACAGCTGCTGGGCAAATTCGGTGGCTCGCTCACCCATGGTCACGGCCTGCATCGGCAGCACGTCGACCGCCCGGGGCCTGCCCTCCGGGGTGGCGGCGAGGTCGCGGTAGAAATCGGCGATGCAGTAGCGGTTGCCGCCCCGTTGGCGCGGCAGCAGGAAGCGGCCCAGTTCGCGGTCCGCCCGCTCCGGTGCAGCAGCCTCGTCCAGGCCGGCGGGATCGAACACCACCACCGCGTTGCCCTCCCGGCCGCAGGGGAGGTAGCCGTAGGCCACCCGGGGGGTGAGCAGGCCCTCGCCGCAACACCGCTCGATCCACTGCTGCAGCACCGGCTCAGCCTTGCTGGCCAGCATCGCCTCGTAGTCGTCCCGCGACTGCTGCTGGGCCTTGCGCAGCTGCCACTGGCCGGCAAACAGGGCGTTGCGGTCGAGGTAAGCGAACACCTCCGGCAGGGGGATGGCGGCCTCGTGCAACACCCGACTGCCCCAGAAGGGTGGCAGCAGGGCGGGCTCCTCGGCCACCGCCTCGGAGCGCTCCGTCGTGGCGATGGAGGCAGGGATGCTGGCGGCTGCTGGCGGGGCGCCGCCATCAGCCGCCGCTGTGGGCTCGTCGGTAGCCGTGACCGTGACCTCGGGGCTGGTCTCCCCCAGGCCCAGGTCGTCGGGGGCACCGTGGAGAAAGCCCCGGTGATCGTCCCAGGCTGAGGCCCCCTTGGCCTCCATCAGCGCATCCATGAAGCGCAGATCGGCGAAGGCATCGCGGCCGTAGATCACCTGCCCCGCGTAGGCGGCACGGCAGTCGCCATGGACGAAGCGGGGCGTGAGCGCGGCACCGCCGAGGATCACCGGCACGGTGATCCCAGCCTCGTTGAAAGCCTCCAGGTTGCTCTTCATGAAGGCCGTGGATTTCACCAGCAGGCCGCTCATGGCGATGCAGTCGGGCTGATGCTTCTGCTGGGCCTCAATGATGGCATCACAGCTCTGCTTGATGCCGAGATTGATGACGTCATAACCATTGTTGGTGAGGATGATATCCACCAGGTTCTTGCCGATGTCATGGACATCGCCCTTGACAGTGGCGATCAGAAACTTGCCCTTGCTGCTGCTCTCGCCCTCAACCGTTTCCATGTGCGGTTCGAGATAGGCAACAGCGGCCTTCATCGTTTCAGCGCTCTGCAGCACAAACGGCAATTGCATCTGGCCTGAGCCGAAGAGTTCACCCACCACCTTCATGCCATCCAGCAGGAAGGTGTTGATGACCTGCAGCGGTGGATAGGTCTGCAGAGCCTCATCCAGCGCCGGCTCCAGGCCAATGCGCTCGCCATCGATGATGTGCTGCTTGAGTCGCTCCTCCACCGCCAGGTCGGCCAGGGAGGGGCCCGATGCCCGGGCCTCCTTGGCACTCACGCCCTCGAACAGGGTGGTGAGCTCGGTGAGCGGGTCGTAGCTGCAGATACCGTTCTCGAAACGGCGCCGGTCGTCGATCAGGTCGCGGCAGACCTGCAGCTGCTGCTCGCTGATCTTCGCCAGGGGCAGGATCTTGGCCGGGCTCACGATCGCCGCGTCCATGCCGGCCTCGCAGCAGGCATGCAGGAACACCGAATTGAGGGCGATGCGGGCGGCGGGCGAGAGCCCGAAGCTGACGTTGCTCACCCCCAGCACCACGTGCACCCCCGGCAAGCGCCCGCGGATCATGCGGATCCCCTCCACCGTGGCCTGGGCGTTCTTGCGGTCTTCCTCGATGCCGGTGGAGATCGGCAGGGCGAGGGGGTCGTAGAAGAGTTCCCGGGCGGGAATGCCGAACTCCAGGGCATCGCGATAGGCGCGCTGGGCGATGGCGAATTTCTTCTCCGCCGTGCGGGCCATGCCCTCCTCATCGATGGTGCCGATCACCACGCCGGCGCCGTAATCGCGGGCCAGCTCCAGCACCTTGAAGAAGCGTTCATCGCCATCTTCGTAGTTGGTGGAGTTGAGGATGCACTTGCCACCGGCCACCTTCAGACCGGCCTCCATCTTCTGCCACTCGGTGGAATCGAGCATCAGCGGCAGGTTCACATTGGTGACCAGGCGGCTGACCAGTGCGCGCATGTCTTGCTCGCCATCGCGGCCCACGTAGTCAACGTTGACGTCGAGCACATGGGCGTTTTCCTTCACCTGGCCCCGGGCCACGGCCACCAGACCATCCCAGTCCTCCTCGGCCAGCAATTCCCGCACCTTCCGTGACCCACTGGCGTTGAGGCGCTCGCCGATGATCAGGAAGGAGTTGTCCTGGTGGTACGGGGTGGTGGCGTAGATGGAGGCGGCGGCAGGCTCGTAGTGCAGTGACGGGCGCGGATCGCCGGCAGCGGCAGCTACAGCGCTGCGCACGGGGCGCTGGGCCGGGGTGAGCTCGGCCGCCAAGTCGGCCAGGGCGCGGATGTGCTCCGGGGTCGTGCCGCAGCAGCCGCCGATCACCTGCACCCCAAGGTCTTCAACGAAGTGCAGCAGCTGCATCTTCAGCTCCAGCGGGGTGAGCCGGTAATGGGCCACGCCACCCACGTTCTCCGGCAGGCCGGCATTGGGGATACAACTCACCACAAAGGGACTCTGTTCGCTCAGGTAGCGGATGTGTTCCTTCATCTGCTCCGGCCCGGTGGCGCAGTTGAGGCCGAGCACATCAATGGCAAACGGCTCCAGAATCGCCACCACGGCGGCGATATCGGAGCCCACCAGCATCGTGCCGGTGGTTTCCATGGTCACGCTCACCATCAGCGGCCGTCGCTGGCCGGTGCGGACGAAGGCGGCCTCAATCCCCTGCAGGGCGGCCTTGATCTGCAGCACGTCCTGGCAGGTTTCGACGATGAACAGGTCCACATCCCCGGCCAGCAGGCCCTCGGCCTGTTCGGCGAAGGAGGCCTTCATCGTGTCGAAGTCGACGTGACCCAGGGTGGGCAGCTTGGTGGTGGGCCCCATCGAGCCGGCCACGAAGCGGGGCTTCTCGGCGGTGGAGTGGGCGTCGGCCATCGGCGCGGGCCAGCTCGGCGGCGCGCTGGTTGAGGGCGAAGGCCTGATCGGCGATGTCGTATTCGGCCAGCACCAGCGAGGTGGCGCCGAAGGTGTCGGTTTCGATCACATCGGCACCGGCCTCGAGAAACTGGCGGTGCACCGCCTGGACGGCCTCGGGCTTGCTGAACACCAGGACTTCGTTGCAGCCCTCGAGGGCCGGGCCGCCGAAGTCGTCAGCCGTGAGATCCATCAGCTGCAGCGAGGTGCCGGTGGCACCGTCGAACACGATCACCGGCCGCTGGGGGTCATGCAGTCGTTCCAGAAAACCCATCCGGCCGGTCACCTGGGGGCGTGGGGGAGAGGCGGCGGTGCTGCTGGCCATCAGCCGTCCAGTCGGATGCGGGTCACCCAATGGTCATAGGCCGGATCGCGGCCCTCCGTGATCGCCGTGAGCCGCTCGCGCAGGCGCTCCATCACGGGGCGCTCGCCGGCCAGATCGGTGGACTCCACCCGGCGCACCGGGGTCACCTTGGCGGCGGTGCCGCTGAGGAACACCTCGTCGGCGATGAACAGCTCGCTCTTGTCCACCGGCCGCTCCACCACCTCGGTGCCCATGGCCCGGGCCAGCTCGATCACACTGGCGCGGGTGATGCCTTCGAGGATGTCCTGGTCCACACCGGGGGTGATCAGCACGCCATCGCGGACGATGAACAGGTTCATGCCGCTGGCCTCGCTCACCTTGCCGCGGCTGTTCATCAGGATCGCCTCGTCGAAGCCGCTCATCACCGCTTCGGTCTTGGCCAGGGAGCTGGTGATGTAGGCGCCGCTGATCTTGCCCCGCAGCGGCAGGGAGCGGTCCTCCTGGCGGATCCAGGAGCTGATGCGGCAGCTGACGCCATCGGGGGAGAGGTAGTCGCCCAGTTCGATGCCGTAGATCAGAAAGTCGGTCTCGATGTTGTGCAGGCGCGGGGCGATGCCCAGGTCGCTGGTGTACACAAACGGCCGCAGATACACCGGGCAGCTGGGTCGATTGGCGCGCAGAACCTCCACGATGGCGTGCAGGATCGTGTCTTCGCCCAGCTCGGTGAGCAGCAGGCGGGCGCTGCGGCTCAAGCGGCGGGCGTGACGGTCGGCCCGGAACAGCAGGATCTCGCCCGGGTCGGCGGGATTGGGCAGGGCACGCATCCCCCCGAAGGCCCCGGTGCCGTAGTGCAGGGCGTGGGTCGCCACCGAGATGGTGGCGTCCTCGAAGCGCACGCAGCGCCCATGGAACCAGGCATAGGGAAGGAACTGGTGCATCGGCGCGGCGCGGGCAGCAGGCAGCGGCACCGATCTTCTCACCGCACCCATCAGGATGGGAGGCATGCACAGGCTGGCGGCGGTACCCGGGAGCGCGGCGGAGGCGGACGCCGGCGCCTTTGTGGAGCAGCCCCCGGCTCCGCTGCTGGTGCTGACCAGCGCCGACACCGACCTGCTCACCCTGGAGGCCCTGCTGGCGGCGGAGCCGGACCTGCTGACGGCGGCGTTGCGGGGCCTCAACCTGGCGGCCCTGGCCCACCCGGCCGTGATCGACCACTACCTCGCGACCACGGCGGCGACGGCGACGGTGGTGCTGGTGCGGCTGCTGGGGGGGCGGGGCCACTGGAGCTATGGGCTGGAGCGCCTGCAGCTCTGGGCGGCCGCAGAGCCTGGACGCCGCCTGTTGGTGCTGGCCGGCACCGAGGAGGAGGAGGAGGGACTGGCCGCGCTGGGCAATGGCGAGCCAGCCCTGGCCATCGCCCTGGCCCGCTGCCTGCGGGTGGGGGGTAGCGACAACGGCAGGCTGGTGCTGCGCTGCATCGCCGCCCTGCTGCGGGGCGAGGAGCCGCAACCGCCCCGGGCCGTGCCCCTGGCCGATCCCTGCCCCCACGACTGGCGGCCTGACCCCGGGCCGCGGGTGGGCGTGATCGCCTACCGGGCCCAGTTGCAGGCCGGCGATGGGGGCTGGTTGGAGACCTGCCTGGAGGCCCTGCGCGCCACGGGCCTGTGCCCCCGGGCGCTGTGGGTGAGCGGCCTGCGCGATCAGGCCGTGCAGCACGGGGTGGCCGACCTGCTGGAGCGCGAGGGGGTGGCGGCGGTGCTGTGCAGCACCTCCTTTGCCTCCGTGCAGTTCGAGGAGGCCGGGCTGGGGGCACCGCTGTGGGAGCGGCTGGGGGTGCCGGTGCTGCAGCTGCTCTGCAGCAGCCAGCCGCGCCAGCGCTGGCAGGGCAGCAGCATCGGCCTGGCGCCCACCGACCTCACCCTGCAGGTGGCGTTGCCGGAACTGGACGGCCGCATCACCACACGCATCGGTGTGTTCAAGGAGTGCCGGGGAGCCAGCGCGCGGCTGGCGTCGGGGTTGCAGCGGCTGGAGCCCGACCGGGAGCGCCTGGGCTGGATCAGCGAGCTCACGGCCAACTGGATCCGGCTGCGCCAGACGCCGCCGGCGCAGCGCCGCGTCGCCCTGGTGCTGGCCAACTACCCCACCCGCAACAGCCGCCTTGCCAATGGCGTGGGCCTGGACACGCCGGCCTCCGCCGCCGCCATGCTGGCCTGGCTGCGGCAGGCCGGTTACGACCTCAGCCACCACGGCCGTGAGGCCGCCAGCACCGGCCCGGCGACCGGGCTGCCCGCCGATGGCGAGGCCCTGATTCAGGCCCTGCTGGCGGGTCGCAGCAACGATCCCGAGAGCGGCCACCGGGCGCCGCTCGATCACCTGCCCCTGGAGAACTACCAGCAGTGGTATCGCCAGCTGCCGCTGGCGGGCCGGCAACGGCTGGAGGCGGTGTGGGGACCGCCCGAGGCGGATGCCGGCCTCGAGCGGCGGCCCGGCGGCGGCCCGACAGAGCTGGGTTTTGCGGTGCAGGGGCTGCGCTTCGGCAACGTGGCGCTGCTGATCCAGCCGGCCCGGGGATACGACCGCGACCCCAGCCTCAGCTATCACGCCCCCGACCTGCCCCCCACCCACGCCTACCTGGCCGTCTACCTCTGGCTGCGCAGCCACTTCGCGGCCCAGGCGGTGGTGCACGTGGGCAAGCACGGCAATCTGGAGTGGCTGCCGGGCAAGGGCCTTGGCCTCTCCGACCAGTGTTTTCCGGAGTGGGCCCTGGGGCCACTGCCGCACCTCTACCCCTTCATCGTCAACGATCCGGGGGAGGGCTCCCAGGCCAAGCGCCGCAGCCAGGCGGTGATCCTCGATCACCTCACCCCGCCCCTGGGCCGTGCCGGCCTGCATGGGGAGCTGCAGCAGCTCGAGGTGCTGCTGGATGAGTACTGGGAGGCGCGCCAGCTGGGCAGCGGCGAGCGGGCGGCCCTGCTGCGCCGCAGCCTCGGCAAACGGCTGGCCGAGCTGGACCTTCCCCAGGGCCCCATGAATCCGGCTGCTGCTCCGGCGGCTGATGCTGCCGATGCTGCGGAGGCGCGGCTGGACGCCCGCCTGGACGCCGCCGACGGCTACCTGTGTGAGCTCAAGGAGGCCCAGATCCGGCTGGGGCTGCACACCTACGGCCACCTGCCCGAGCCCGACCCCCTGGCCGAGCTGCTGCTGTGCCTGGCCCGGGCCCCCCAGGCCGGCCTGCCGGGACTCACCCAGGCCCTCGCCCGTGACCGGGGCCTGGCCCTGGACCCCTGGGCCGATCCGGAGGAGGCGCCGCTGGCGGAGCGCGATCGCCAGCGGCTGGCACCGGCCCGCAGGGTGGGCGATGCGGTGGCCACCCTGGAGCAGCAAGCCCTGAGCCACTGCCGCAGGGTGCTGAGCGAGGCCGGGGTGGTGTTCGCCGAGCCCACGCACTCAGACGCCTCAGACGGCGATCAGGGCCCCCAGGAGCCAGCGGGGCCTTGCACCCAAGCGGTGCTGGGTCATACCCGCCAGGTGTTGGTGCCGCGGCTGCTGGCCTGCGCCGCCGCCGAGCGCGAGGCCTTCCTGGCCGGACTGGCCGGCCAACGCATCGCCGCCGGGCCCTCGGGCGCACCCACCCGGGGCCGGCCCGACCTGCTGCCCACCGGCCGCAACTTCTATTCGGTGGATCTGCGCGGCCTGCCCAGTGAAGCCGCCTGGGACCTGGGCCGGCGCAGCGCCGAGCTGCTGCTGGAGTTGCACCTGCAGGAGCAGGGGGAGCATCTGCGCACCCTGGCGCTCTCGGTATGGGGCACCAGCACCATGCGCAACGGCGGCGAGGACATCGCCCAGGCCCTGGCACTGCTGGGGGTGCGGCCGGTGTGGGACGGCCCCACCCGACGTCTGGTGGACCTGGAGGTGATTCCCCTCAGCCTGCTGGGGCGGCCGCGGGTGGATGTCACCCTGCGCATCTCCGGCCTGTTCCGCGACGCCTTCCCCCAGCTGGTGGGCTGGATGAACCGGGCCACGGCCCTGGTGGCGGCCCTGGCGGAGGCGCAAGCCGACAACCCCCTGGCGGCGGCAGCCCGGCTGGAGGGCCATTGCGCCCGGGTCTATGGCTCGGCTCCAGGGGCCTATGGCGCCGGCCTGCAGGGGCTGATCGACAGCGGCCAGTGGGAGCGCCGCGAGGACCTGGGCGAGGCGTTTCTGAATTGGAGCAGCTGGCGCTACGACCTCGCCGGCCAGGGCGGGGAGGGCGAGCTGACCACGCCGGCTGCGGCGCCGGGGGTCGGCGCGATCGAGGCCCGTGCCGACCGGGCCGGTCTGGAGCAGCGCCTGGGGGCGGTGCAGGTGGTGCTGCACAACCAGGACAACCGCGAGCACGACCTGCTCGATTCCGATGACTACTACCAGTTCCAGGGCGGTCTCAGCGCCGCCGCCGAGCGGCTGCAGGGCCACGCTCCGGCCCTGTGGTTCGGCGACCACTCCCGCCATGCCCGCCCGCGGCTGCATCGGCTGGAGAAGGAGGTCGACAAGGTGCTGCGTTCACGCCTGCTCAATCCCCGCTGGATCGGCGCCATGCAGCGCCACGGCTACAAGGGGGGCTTCGAGATGGCGGCCAGCCTCGACTACCTGTTCGCCTATGACGCCAGCACCGGCCGGATGCCGGACTGGGGCTACGGAGCCGTGTGCGAGCGCTGGCTGGCGGATGGGCAGGTGCGCGGATTCCTGGAGCGCAGCAATCCCTGGGCCCTGCGCGACATGGCCGAACGGCTGCTGGAGGCCCACCACCGGGGGCTGTGGCAGGGCGCCCAAGAGAAGCAGCTGGAGCGATTGCGCCAACTGGTGCTCAGCAGCGAGGGCCTGATCGAACAGGCCTGATGTCAGCTCTTGAGATCCTTCACCATCTGGCGGAAGGGATCGGTGGTGCCCGGCTTGGCCGTGTCGAGCGAGGAGGGCTGGGCCGGGGCACTGGCGGCGCCATCCTGGGGTTTGGCCGCAGCCGGTGCGGCGGGCACGTTCACCGGACCCACGGCGGAACCCTTCTGACGCTGCTGCAGTTCGGCCTGGGACATCTGCTGGGCAAAGGTTTTCTTCACCGGCTTGGGCACGCCATCGCTGAGGTTCATCGGGCGGGCTGCGGTCGGGCTGCCGGGCAGGCCCTCGCTCGCCTTCTCCAGGCGAGCCTGCATCGAATCCACCTCAGCCACCATCTCCTTGTCACCCGGGCTGCTGACACTGCCGGGGAAGGTGTGGCGAATGGTGTTGGAGCGCCGCATGAAGGTCACATCGCCGAGGCTGGTGGCCTCGTCGGGGGCGAGATAGACGGCTTCGGTGGTGGCTTTGGGCTTGCGCTTGGCGGCCGGAGTCCCGGACTGGGCGTTGCTGCCGCCGGAACCGAAGGAGAGCAGGCGATCGAGCAGACCCATCGTTGCGGCCGGGGAATGTGTCAGCAAACCCTAGCGGCCGCGCAGCTCCAGACCATGGGTATCGGTACCGCAACTAGCCAACAAGCCGCCGCCGCTGCAGATCCCGGGCGATCGCCTCGCAGACCAGGGGGGTGGGCTGCCAGGTGGGTTGCATGCCGTAGTCGTACCAGGCCTCGGCCCCGTCGAAGCCGAGCTCGGCCGCCGCGGCGATCAGCCGTTGGAAGGGCAGCCGGTAGCGGGCCGGGTGGGCCAGCAGGGCCAGGCCATTGGCCGCACGGATCGCCTCCAGCACCGCCTCGGCCCGCAGGGCCGGGCCCACGACGCTGCAGCCCTGGAGGTAGGGATCCAGGGAGTCGTGCCCGGCGTCGAAGCCCAGGGCCAGCACATGCACCAGGCAACCCTCCAGCAGGCAGCTGATCTCCACGCCCCGCCAGAGGGTGGGCACCGGCTGGCCGCCGGCGGCGGCAGTGGCGAAACAGTCGGCCACGGCGGCGTGGGCGTGGACGGCATGGTGGTCGGTGACCGCCAGGTGCTCCAGGCCCAGGGCGATCGCCTGGCCGGCCAGCTGGGCGGGCTGGAGGCTGCCGTCACTGAAGGTGGTGTGGCAGTGAAAATTGGCGCGGCCGGGGCAGCAGGCCGGCGTGATCGAGGCCAGCACCGCCGCCAGGGGGTGGGAGCTGGTCTCAGCCATGGGCCGCTTCCGCCGCCAGGCGTTCGGAGCGCAAGCGCCGCCAGCGGGCATAGAACTGGATCGAGGCGGCCATGGCCACCACCAGGGCCACGATCAGCCAGGTGGCGGCACCGGTGGGGAACTGGTTCTTGAACACCACCAGCATCACCACCAGCACCAGCAGCAGGGTGGGGAGTTCATTGAGGGCGCGCAGCTGACGGCCACTCCAGCTGCAGGCGCCGCGCTTCAGCTGGCCCATCAGCCGATAGCAGAACCAGTGATAGGCCAGCAGGGCGACCACGAAGGCGAGTTTGGCGTGCATCCAGCCCTGCTTCAGCCAGGCGGGATTGACAGCCAGCAGACCGGCGGCACAGACCACCGCCACCACCATCCCCGGTGTGGTGATGATGTTGGCCAGTCGCCGCTCCATGAGGCCGTACTGCTGCTCGAAGGCCTGCCGCAGCGGGGCATCGAGGCTGGCGGCCTCGCGGTGGTAGATGAACAGACGCACCAGATAGAAGAGGCCGGCGAACCACACCACCACACCCACGATGTGGAGGGTCTTGAACCACAGGTAGGCCTGGGGGGGCCAGGCGAAGGCCGGCCAGCTGAGGGCAAGGAGCCAGGGGAGAGGCATGGTGGAGGTCTGGGACAGGCCGTGGCGCGCCAGGCCGGCTCAGGCTAGGGGCCGCTCGCCAGGCGGAAGGCCACTCACTCCCGGTAGACCGCGAAGGCGGCCAGTACGCCTCCCAGAAAGCCACTGAGATGGCCGATCCAGCTCACCCCCGCCGGCGAGAACAGGGGGATCAGGCTGGGCAGCACGGCGCCGTAGGTCACCAGGCAGAACAGCGACAGCAGCAGCGAGAACGGCCGCTTCTCCAGCCAGCCGATCAGCAGCAGGTAGCCCAGCAGGCCGTAGACCACACCGGAGAGGCCGTGGCTGCCGACCGGCCACACCAGCCACACGGGGATGGCGCAGAGATACACGCCGATCCACACGGCCAGGTAGTCGCGCCGGCCACGCAGCAGCACCAGCCAGGAGAGCGGCAGAAACAGCATCGAGTTGGCCAGCAGATGGCCGAAGCCGCTGTGGCTGAAGGGGGCCGTGAGCACCCCGAGAAAGGAACCGCCGGGCAGCATCGGCAGATTCCAGCCGCCGGCGAACAGCACCTGGTCCAGCAGCTCCTGGAGCCAGGCAAGCGAGAGGATCAGCACCGGCGCCAGGGCGACGGCGCCCAGGCGGGCCAGGCTGCGGTCAAGCCGCTGCGGCAGGGAGTCGCTCACACCGCAGACCAGCGCTGCAGTGACCCTATCCGCCGCCAGCGGATCCCGGCGGGGCCTAGTGCACCGGCGCGTGCAGCACCTCCATCACCTCGAGCACCGTGGCGGTGTCGGCGTCATCGAGCTGGAGGGTGACGGCCAGGCTGCTGAGGATGTTGAGCTCGTCGGGCTGGAGGGCTCCATCGGAGCGCATGATCTCGGCGGCCACCGCGTAGGCGGAGCGGCACAGATCGGCGCTGAGCGACTCGGCGGCCTCCAGCATCAGGTGCTGGGCGCCGCGCTCCCGCAGCCGCTCCAGCACCGTGTTGATCAGCAGGGCCGCCTTGGCCTCACCGAGCTCCCTGTACGGGGTGCGGTAGTCGATCGCGTGCCGCAGGGCTCGGGTGCCGGCGGCGGTGAGGGTGCCGTCCCAGGAGACGGCGGCCAGAGCCACCGCCAGGAAGGCTTCCTCGACCGGCATGGACGGGGCGGACATGGACTCAGGAGGCATGGACTCGGGGGACTGGTCCAAGGCGGGCATGGAGACGGCCATGGGATCGCGGCGGGGGCTGGACGTGAACACAACCACTCCAGACAGTGACTGCTGTGTGGGTCGGTGCCGGATCACACCGAAATCCCCGCTTGAGTGGATCTACTCAGCCAGGGCCGCGGAGCTGGCGGCGCCGTTCAAGCCAGCAGATTGATCTGGTAGAGCACAGCCTCCAGAGCATCGGCGGCCATCACGGCGGCATGGCGCTGGGGGTGCTGGGCATCGATGCAGCTGACCAGCGGTGCCAGCACCGTGGATGGCCGCGGGTGGCAGAACTGCACCACGCTCAGGCGTTCAGCACCCCAACCGGGCGGCGCCACGACCCGATGCCAGCCGGTGGGGATGCGGCCATTGCTGAGCCACTCCAGCATCAGACCGCTGTTGAGGATCACCTGGCCCTCGGGGGCCAGCGCATCCAGCCACTGCTCCCCCACCCGCACCTGCAGGCCCGGGGCGGTGGCCCGCGGCAGCGCGGTGATCAGGTTGATGTCGCCATGGGCCGCCGCCCACAGGTGGCCGGCGGCGGGCGCCTGCTCCATGGGCGGGTAGCGCACGGCCCGGGTGAGGGTGGGGGCCTCAGCCACCACGGCATCGAAAATATCGACGTGGGCGCCCAGCCCGGTGGCGATCACCCGCAACACGCGCCGCTGCAGCTCGGCGATGGCGCGATGGAAGCGGCCCAGCACCGCCGTGATCCCCGGCACCAGGGGCTCGGGCAGCACCGGCTCCGGATAGAGCAGGGGAAAGCGGCGCCGCAGCGGGTGCTCGGGCGGCAACGGCTCCGCCCAGTTGAGCATCTCCTTCCAGTCGGCCCGCTGCTCGCCGGCGGCCGTCTCCACCAGCAGGCCCGTATAGCCGGTCTGGCCGCAGCTGCCGTGGGCTGTGAAGGCGGCCTTGCGCTCCGGCGACTGGGCGAAGAACTGGCCTAGCAGGCCGTAGGCCTCATCGAGCAGGTCAGCAGGCAGATCACTGCTCACCAAGACGAAACCGGTGGCCAGGCTGCGCATCACCCCGTCCACCACCGCCTGTTGCTGGTGGGCGCCGCCCTGCTCGAAGGCGAGCAGGTCAACGTCCAGGATCGTCGGCTGCATCGGACGCGTCACCACTGGGGCCCACGATGGCCTGTCCGCCTTCCACCGGCCCAGGCTCCGGTCCCGGCTGGCGGGCCAACGCCTGTCCCAACCAGGCGCGCCAGGCGGCGGGCAGGCCGTGGTGCTCGGCCCCGCGCAGGATGCGCTCGGCATAGGCCGGGCTGGGCCGCAGGCCGCTGGCCACCACGGCGCGATCGGGCACATAGGTGAGCGCCCGCAGCCGTTCACCGGCGCAGAGCACCTCAACCTCGCGGTGCTGGTACTGGCCGATCGCCACGCCTTCCTGCAGATCGAGCACGGCCCGGTCGCGGTGCGGGAGGTGGTGCAGCAGCCCCCAGCACACAGCTCCGGGGCGGGGGCTGATGCCGGCGTAGCCCTCGCCGGGGTCGTGCAGCGAGCGCTTGTTGATCGCCCAGTGCCAGTGCTCCAGCCGGGCCACCAGGCCGCTGCCGTCCCAGCCGGCGCAGCGCTGCCGCAGCTGGGCCGGGTCGAGATTGGAGCCGTAGCTGAACACGGGGGTGGCGCCCCAGTCGTCGAAGGGCACCCGCCGACAACCACGCACCTGATCGGGCCGGCCCAGGTAGATCCAGGCCAGAGTGCCACTGCTGGTGGGCAGCCGGCGGCGGGCGTAGAGGCTGGGGACGTCCTCGAGCACATCCAGCCGGGCCAGCCCGGCAGCATCCACCCGGTAGACCTCGGCGTGGATGCGGGCCCCGGGATCACGGCAGGGCACGGCCATCGGGTAAGGGCCCAGGTTGTGGAGCGCCAGGCCGGGCAGCCGGGCGCGGCCCTCGAAGGCGGCACCCGCCAGCCAGTGGTGGTTGCACTCGCCGCGTTTGAGGGTGCCGTAGACGGCAACGCGCAGCCCGGCCGCCATGGCCTCAGACCACTTGGGTACCGGCCGCCGGTGCGGGCGGCTGGAGCAGGCGCCGTCCCTGCAGGGGTTCCAGCCACACCAGCACCGCCAGCCAGTGGATCAGCACCGGCGGCCAGAGGGAGCCGGTGACCACGTACACCAGCCCGCAGGCCAGCCCCAGCAGGGTGCACTGGACCAGAAAGCGGGGGTCGTCGAACACCGGACGGGCCTGGGGATACCAAAGCCGGGCCGCCAGCGGGTGGTAGAGCACGAACAGCCCCACGCTGAGGGCCAGCCAGGCCAGCAGCGGGCCCCTGGGCTCACCCTCCAGGGGATGGGGCAGCAGGGCCACGCGGAAGATCAGCTCCTCCACCAGGGCGGGCAACAGCAACAGGGCGGCGGCGCGGGGCAGCAGCACCCGCAGGGGCCTCAGCCGCCAGGGTCCGGCGAGAAAGCCGCTGCGCAAGCCATGGCCGAGGGCCAGGGCGGCGTAGACCCCCAGCACCAGCAGGCTGAAGCCCTGGGCGGTGGGCAGCAGCGGCGGGAAGAGGCTGTCCAGCAGGCGCTGCAGCAGGGTGCCCAGCAGCGGCAGCTGGCCCAGCACCGGGGTGGGCGCCATGGGCTCCAGGCGCGGATCGCTGCCGGGGATCTGGTTGGTGCGCAGCACCCAGAGGGGCAGGCCGGAGCGCAGGAACTCTGCGGCCAGGGCGTCTTGGCCGCGGCGGGGCAGCATCGAGCGCCAGCTGAGCAGCACATCCACCAGGCGCTGGCTGGCGTGGAAGGGGCTGCGGCGGCCGTCGCCGGTGGCGGCGGCGGTGAGCCGGCCAGTGCCGGCGCTGAACGTCACCTCGGCGTTCTGGCGCCAGTCGGAGCGCACCCGGCCGAAGGGGGTGAGCAGGCGGTCCAGGCTCTCGCCCAAGCGCAGGCGGCGTTCCCGCTCGGCGCTGGGCAGGCCGGCGAGATCGTTGGCCTGGCGGAGCTGCTGGAGGGCGATCCAGAGCGCCTGGCTGGAGTCCTGCACACAGGAGGTGGCCGGCGTCACCAGCGCCACGCCGGCCCCGTCGCCGCTGCGGTAGCGCGCCGCCAGCAGCTCCGTCTGCAGGGCGATGGCGTCGAGGGCCGGGCCATCCAGGCGCACCAGGACGTCGGAGATCGGCCGGGTGCCCATCCAGCCGCGCTGGAGGTTGCCCGCATAGGCACTGGCGTCCTGGCTGCCTGAGACGATGCCGTTGGGGTTGTTGGCGTAGATCTGGTGGTAGCGCAGCGCGAAGCGCGGCTCGCCGCTGATCGGATCGCGCACCACCTCGGCCTCCCCGAAGGCGAAGTGACCGGTGGTGGTCCAGCCCGGTGTGGGCTCGCCATCGGCTCCGCCGATCCCACCAAAGAGGTGGATCAGCAGGGCCCTGTCACCCACCTCCCAGGCCGCGGCGGCGCGGGGATCCAGCGTCGAGCGATCGGGCAGCAGCAGGCTGGTGTGGAGCCCGCCGCGCCGCAGCCGTGGCGGGCTCCAATTGGTGCGGCTGATGAAGCCGAGGCCGGCTGGCGTGCCGGAGAGCCGCTCCTGGGGGGTGAGCCGCAGCAGCTCCCGGGACTCGATCGCCTGCACCGTGAAGACGCCGTCGCCGGCCGGGGCGCCGTGGATCAGCCAGCCACCGGCATTGAGCGTTGAGCCGGCCAGACCACGGGGATCCAGCAGACGGCGGCCAAAGCGGTCGGGGGGCAGCAGGGGAATGCGGATGCGCTCCTCGGGGCCGTCGAAGCCGCCACTGGCGGGATCGAAGTGGCGCACCAGCTGCAGGTCGGGATCGGAACCCGGCTGGAGGCCTGCGCCTGCGGCTGTCGTCGTCATCGAGCACGGTCACCAGGCCCGTCCAACGGCCGCTGGTCTGCAGCGGCGGGCGGGCGATACGCAACTCGCCATCCGCCAGGCTCACGTCCTCGAGGCGCACGGTGACGTCGTCGACCGGCCGCGCCCCGGCCAGCGACTGCAGCGGCCCCACCCGGCGGCGGCCGTCCAGCCGGGTGGGCACCACATTGGCGGCGGCGGCGGCCTGGCGGGCGGCTTCGCCCAGCGTGATGTCGGTGGTCACCGCCTCCACGAGCCGCTGCAGCTGCGGCTCCTCGGCCCAGCGCAGCGGCAGCCGCTCGCCGATCAGCTCCTGCTGGTCCGCCGGCGCCTGGTCCACCTCCAGCCACACCCAGTCGCTGTCGGTGCTGGATTCCTCGGCAGCGGGCAGGATCAGGCGGCCGCTCCACTCGGCACTGGGACGGTAGAGATCGGGGTCGGGCCGCAGGTCCAGCGGGTAGGTCTCGGGGCGGTTCCAGGGCGAGCGGCGCGCCAGTTCATCGCTGCTCTGGGGCAGCGGGTCGCGGGGGGTGCCGGCGGCTGAGAGGGCCGGGACAGGGGCCACGAGGAGCGCCAGCAGCAGGCCCACCAGCAGGGCGGAGAGCGCGGCCCGGAGGCGGAAGGGCACGCGGCCCCGCCAGCGCCGGCCGTGGGAGGGGGGGCTCAAGAGCCTGGGAACGACGGCTGGGCGGACCCTAGGCGCCTGCAGCCGTGGGGCCCACCTCGACGTGCGAGCCGCGCTCGCCGGCGACCACATGAATGCCGCTGCGGATGCGCTCCCGCAGCGCCGAGACATGGCTGATCAGACCGATCATGCGGCCGCCCTCCCGCAGGCGGTCGAGTTCATCCATGGCCAGTTGCAGGTTGTCGGGATCGAGGCTGCCGAAGCCCTCGTCGATGAACAGGGCATCAAGACCCACGCCACCGCTGTGGGCCTGCACCGTGTCGGCCACGCCCAGGGCCAGGGCCAGGGAAGCCTGGAAGGTCTCGCCGCCCGAGAGGCTGGCCACCTCGCGCTCCTCGCCGGTGTAGGCATCCAGCACCCGCAGGCCCAGGCCGGCCTTGCTGCCCCGCCGCTGGCCGCTGTCATCACTGAGGCGCAGCTGGTACCGGCCGCTGGTCATCTGCTCCAGGCGCTGGTTGGCGTGGGCGCAAATCTCCTCCAGGTAAGCCGAGAGCACCCAGCGCTGCAGGGAGATGTGGGGGTGGCTGCGGCCGCCGCAGCGACCGGCCACGGCCGCCAGCCGGTCGGCCCGGCCCTGGGCCGCCGCCAGCTCCAGCATCCCGGCCCGGTGCAGCTCCACCAGGGCGGCCAGCCCCTGGCAGGCGGCATCGGCCCGGGCGCGGCGCTCCAGGGCGGCATTGCGCTGGCCATCCGCCTGCTCCAGAGCCGTGGCGGCGGCGGCCGTGTCGGGCCGAAGCTCGGGCAGCCCCTGCAGCTCCGGCGCACCCAGCACCCCCCCCAGCCGTTGTCGCTCCTGGGAGTGGGCCTGGATCATCTGGTCCCAGCCCTGGCGTTGGGCCCCGTCCACCAGGGCGGCCTCCAAGGCCTGGGGCGTCTCGAAGCCGGCGGCGGCCAGGTCGGCCGTGAGCCGGCGCAGGGCTTCGGCGCTGCGGCTGCGGGCGACGGTGAGCGGCTCGAGCTGGGCGGCCAACTGCTCCAGCAGGGGCTGCAGGGCGTCCAGCGTCGCCAGGTCCCGGGCCGGGTCCTGGGCGTCCGCCAAAGCACCTGCCCGTGAACCCAGCGGTTGGCCCGTCAGCCGGCTCTCCAGCCGTGCCTGCAGGGTGGCGCTGCGCTGTTGGCCGGAGCGCACGCGCTCGGTTGCCGCCGCCTGCTCCTGCTGCACCACCAGCAGGCGCGCCAGGGATTTCTCCAGGAGCTGCTGGTTGGCCTGCCAGGCCGCCTCCCGGGCGGGGAGGGTTTCAGCCTGGCTGCGCGCCTGATCGAGGGCGGTGCTGGCGCTGGCCAGCGCGCTGGTGGCGGCCTGGGCATCGGCTCCAGCCACCTGCTGCTCGCGGGTGCTGCGGTCGGCCTGGCAGCGGGCCAGCTGCTGCTGGCTGCGGGCCTGTTGGTCCTGGGCCTGGCGCACGCGGGCGCTGGCGCTGGTGATCGCCGCCGCCGGCACTGGGGCCGTGCCTCCTGGGGCGGTGCCCCCCGAAGCGGGACGGGGATGGTGCGGGGAGCCGCAGACGGGACAGGGCTGGCCGCTGCGCAGCTCGGACGCCAGCTGGGCGGCCATGCCAGCGAGCTGGCGCTCGCGCAGCTCCAGCTCCTGCTCCCGGCAGGTGATCAACTGCCGCTCGGCCCCCTGGTGGAGCTCCAGGGCCTGCCGCTCCTGGTGCCGCGCGGCATCCAGGGCGGCGAACGCCTCCACCAGCACCTGGGCGCGGGCCCGCTGCTGCTCCAGGCCCGCCAGGCCGTCGCGGGCGCTGCGGGCCGCCAGCACATGCTGCTCGGCCTGGGGCAACTGGCTGCGGCAGGCGGCCACATGCTGCTGGCCGCGCACGACGCGATCGCTGCGGTCGGCCAGCTCCGCCTCGGCCGCCGCCAGCGCCTGCAGCGCCTGGTTGAGGTCGTCTTGGAGGGCGAGCAACCCAACGAGTTCGGCGCGGTGGGCCACCAGCGCCGTCAGGGCGCCGGTGAGGGCCGTGGGGGCCGGCAGCTGCAGCAGGTCGAGGGCCACCACGGCAGCGGGCAGCCCCTGGCCCTGGTCGCGGCAGCGGCGGGCCCCCGCCAGCAGGTCGCTGCCCAGGCGCTCCAGTTGCTGCTGCTGGCTGCTGGCCCGGCGCCAGGCCAGCAGGCTGGGACGCACCGCTTCGGCCTGCTGGGCCCGGGCCAGCTGCCGCTGGCGCTCGGCGATCAGCGCCGCCTGCTGGTCAAGCTCCTGGAGCCGCCGCAGGGCGTCGGCGCGCCGGTCCCAGCGCTCCGCCGCCGCCAGCACCTCGAGCTGTTGCTGCCGCAGCCGCTGCCAGGTGGCCACCA
Organism: uncultured cyanobacterium; assembly: GCA_963765575.1. Classification (GTDB taxonomy): domain Bacteria; phylum Cyanobacteriota; class Cyanobacteriia; order PCC-6307; family Cyanobiaceae; genus NIES-981. The sequence continues at coordinate 368,504 of CAVXWZ010000008.1, forward strand.
GCAGCTCCAGCTGCTGCCCCAGCTGCTGCCTGTGGGCGGCGATGGTGGCGAGCAGGGCCTCGAGCTCAACCTGGTCGGCCGGTGGCCCGGTGTGCTCGTCTGTGGCCAGCCAGGGCTGGGCGAGGCGCCAGGCCTCCTGGCGCCAGTTGTCCTGCCGGCGGCGACCATCCAGCACCTCCCCCAGGGCCGACCGCGACTGCTCTTCCAACCAGGCGGTGGCGCGCTCGTAGAGGCCCGTGTCGAAGAGGGTCTGCAGCAGGGCCTCGCGGTCTTCGGGGCGGGCGCGCAGCACCTCGGCAAACCGCCCCTGGGGCAGCAGGATCACCTGGCGGAACTGGTCGGCGTCGAGGCCCACCAGGTCCACCACCTCCGGCAACACCTCGGCCGGACCGCTGGCGACCGGAATGGGCCCATCAGGACCGATGCGGAACAGGGCGGCGCGGGCGGCGCGGTTGGTGGTGCCGCTGCCGCGGACCTTGGCCACCTCGCAGGCGGGCTGGCGCTCCACCCGCCAGCGGCCGGAGGGGGTGGAGAACTCCAGCAGCACCCGCGGCACCACCGAGGCGCCAGCGTGCTGGGAACGCAGGCCGCGCACGCTGCGCTCCCCCGACACCACGCCGTAGAGCGCAAAGCAGAGGGCATCGAGCAGGTAGGTCTTGCCGGCGCCGGTGGTGCCGTGGATCAGGAACAGGCCGTCGCGGGCGAGGGGATCGAAGTCGATCACCAGCGCCTCGGCGTAGGGACCGAAGGCCTCCAGTTCCAGGCGGTGCGGTCTCACGGGCGTCTCAGGAGTGGCGGGCGGCGGCCTGGGCCAGGGCCTGGCGCAGCAGACGCTCCTCCTCGCCATCGGCGGGCCGGCCCTGCTGGTCGCTGAAGAACGCCAGGGTGCGCTGCAGGGGGTCGCTGGAGCGCAGGATGCGCTGGCTGCGCTCGCTGGAACTGGCCCGCTGCTGCTCCGGCGGCTGGTGACGCAGCTCCACGGCGTGGGGAAAGCGCTGCCGCAGCCGCGCCATCGCCTGCTGGGGCAGCTGCTCATCGCGCAGCAGCGCCCGCACCCAGGCGCCGCGGGCGCTCTCCAGCTCGGGATCAGCCAGCAACAGCTCCAGTTCCCCGCTGATGGTGCGCAAGGGCCGCCCCACCCCCAGGGGCACCACCTCCACCTGGGGACTGCCGTGGGCAGCGAGCTCCACCAGCCGCACGCTCTTGACGTGGTGCTGCTCGGAGAAGGAGTAGGGCAGGGGGGTGCCGCTGTAGGCCAGGCGGGGGCCATCGAGCTGCTGGGAGCCGTGCAGATGGCCCAGGGCCACGTAGTCGAAGCCGGCGAAGGTGGGCACCGCCACGGCCTCCACGTTGCCCACCGAGAGGTCGCGCTCCGATTCGCTGGTGCAGCCTCCGGCCACAAAGGCATGGGCCACCAACACCGAGCGGGTGGCGGGGCGGCGGGCGAAATCGGCCCGGATCGGTGCCAGGGCCAGGTCCATCGCCTGCTGGTGGTCCATCCGGGCCGGGCGCTGCTCGAGCTCCGGGTCCCCCTCGCCGGCGAGGGCCTGCAACGCCGGCCCGTCCAGCAGGGGCTCGAGGTAGGGCAGGGGATACACCGCCACCGGACTGCCGCCGCCTTGGGGTGTCACCAGCACCGGCTCGGCGGCCCGCTGCCAGCGGCCGCGGATCGTCACCCCCTGGGCGCTGAGCAGCTCGTCGTACACCGACACGCGCACGTGGGAGTCGTGGTTGCCGGCGATCGCCACCACCGCCGCGCCGCCGCCCCGCAACCGAGCCAGGGTGTCGGTGAACAGGCGCACGGCATCGGCCGGCGGGATCGCCCGGTCGTAGAGGTCGCCGGCGATCACCACCAGATCCACCCTGGCCTCCAGCGCCAGCTCCACCAGCCGGTCCATGGCCCGGGCCTGCTCGTCGAGCAACGAGAGGCCGTGGAACTGGCGACCGAGGTGCCAGTCGGAGGTGTGCAGCAGGCGCAAGGGATCAGGCGCGACTGCGGCGCACCGCCAGGCCGGCCTCCACGGCGGTGACCAGGGCGAGCACCAGAAAGCCCCCCAGCCCCACCACCTGGTTGCGCGCCATCGCCTCGGGCATCAGCACCGGATCGATGTCGGCGCCCTGCACCGCGCCGAGCGCAAACCAGGCCGCAGCGGCGGCGGCGGTGAGCCAGTAGGCCCGCCAGCGCCGTTGGTAGATGTAACCGCTGCCCACCCCCGGCACCACGTTGAGCAGCACGGCTACCCAGGCGCTGGAAGCGGAGAGGATCTGGCCGCGGTCAGGGGGCTGGGGGTTGGACTGCATCGGAACGGCAGGGGCGGGACGCTGCCCCATGCCTAGCGCAACCTCAGCGCTCCAGAAGCTCCTCCCACTGGCGCAGCAGGGCGCCGGGCAGGGGACGCGGCTGGTAGTCGCGGGGATCGCTGGGGCCATGGCGGATCACGGCGTTGACCACCACCGCCGCGGTGCTGCTGCGGTTGATGGCGCCGTGGGGCACGCCGGGGGGAATGCGCACCCAGGTGGGTTCGTCTTCGCGCAGGGTGAAGCGCAGCAGCCGGCGGTCGGCGAGCACCACCAGATCCAGGGAGCCGCGCAGCACGCGCAACTGGTCGGTCTGGTGGCGATGGCAGAAGAGGGTGCGGCTGGTTTCGTTGCTGACTTCGGCGATCAGGGTTTCGTCACTGGCGAGGGGCTGGGAGAAGAGGGTGGCGCCGGCGCGGTTGTGCACCACCGGGGCCACGTCGATGTGGCGTGAGAGAGCCATCGGAGCTGGTGCCTAGGAGGTTAAGAATCACAACGAGTTGATGGGGCTGACGTGCCATCGGACACCAATCAGGGCATGGGTGAGCGACAGCTCACACAACACCGCTGGCGACGTCCTGCCGCTTTGGCCGCAGAATCCCCAGCGCCGCCGCCGCAACCGCCCCCCTGAAGCCGATTCCCCTGGAGCCGATTCCCCTGGAGCAGCTGCCGGCCCTGCCGCCGCTGCGCCTGGCCGTGGTGGGCCACGTGGAGGTGATGACCTTCCTGGCAGTTGATGAGCTACCGCAGGCGGGGGTGGTGCAGACGGCCCGCAGCTGCCTGGAGCTGGCCGGTGGAGGGGGGGCCGTGGCGGCGGTGCAACTGGCACGGCTGAGCGGCGGCCGCGTGCAGTTTTTCACGGCCCTGGGGCGTGATGCGGCGGGCGAGGCGGCGGCGGTGGCGCTGGCCGAGCTGGGTCTGGATCTGCAGGTGGCCTGGCGGGATGCCCCCACGCGCCGGGGCCTCAGCCTCTGCGATGCCAGCGGCGAGCGCAGCATCGTGGTGATTGGCGAGCGGCTGGCGCCCCTGGCCAGTGATCCCCTCCCTTGGGATTCCCTGGCCGAATGCCACGGCGTCTTCGCTACCGCCGCTGATGCCGATGGCCTGCGGCTGGCCCGTGCCGCCGGCGTGCTCACCGCCACGCCGCGGCTGCGGCTGCCGGTGCTGCGGCAGGCGGGCGTGGCCCTCGACGCCCTGATCGGCAGCGCCCTGGATCCGGCCGAACAGGTGCCGGCCGGTGCCCTGGAGCCGCCGCCGGCCCTGCAGATCGCCACCGCCGGGGCAGCCGGAGGCCAAGCCGAACCCCTGGGGGCCTTCGCGGCACCACTCCGCAACGGGCCATTGGTGGACAGTTACGGCGCCGGCGACAACTTTGCGGCGGCGGTCACCGCCGCCCTGGCCGCCGGCTGGAGCGCCCACCAGGCGATCAGCCTGGGCTGCCACTGCGGCAGCGCCTGCCTCGATGGCCTGGGGCCCTACGCCAGCCAGCTGAGGGTCCAGGGTGGGCGGTGGATGCAGCCGCGATGACAAGCACAGCCCTGCTGAGCGCCACGCTGGTGTTTGTGGGCGCCGCGGCGGCCCTGGGGCTGACGATCCTGGTGGCCGGACTGGCCTGGGTGTTCACAAAGGCACCGCAGCTCGCCGAGGCGGACGGTGTGGCCCCATCCACCACACTCACGGTGGTGGTGCCCGCTTACAACGAGGCCGCCAACATCGCCGCCTGCCTCACGAGCCTGCTGACCAGCGATCCCCCCTGCACCGGCTGGAGAGTGCTGCTGGTGGACGATGACTCGAGCGATGCCACCGTGGCCAACGCCCGCCAGGCGGCCGCGGAGGTGGGCGCCGACGCCGAGGGTTTCGGCGTGCTCGCCGCCGGGTCGCGGCCCACGGGCGAACGCTGGGTGGGCAAGAACTGGGCCTGCTGCAGAGCGATGGAGCAGGTTGACAGCGACTGGGTGGTGTTTGTGGATGCCGATGTGCGCCTGCAGCCCGCAACGTTGCGGCGGGCCCTGGTCCAGGCGTTAGCGGAGGGAGCCGATCTGCTCAGCCTGGCGCCGCGGCTCAGCTGCGGCTGCCTGGCTGAGTGGATGGTGCAGCCCATCATGCTCAGCCTGCTGGGACTGGGCTTCCCGATCCGCTCCAGCAACGATCCCGCCAGCGACACCGCCTTTGCGGCCGGGCCGTTCATGCTCTTCCGCCGCTCGGCCTACGAGACCATCGGCGGTCACCGGGCCCTGGCGGGGGAGGTGGTGGAGGACGTGGCGCTGGCGCGGCGGATCAAGGCGTCCGGTCTGCGGCTGCGCTTTCTGCTCGGGCTGGACGCGGCCGAGCTGCACATGTATGCCGACTTCGCGGCCCTGTGGGAGGGCTGGAGCAAGAACTGGCTCCTGGGCCTCACCGGCAGCGTGCCCAAGGCCCTCGGCGCCGCGGCGGCGGTGGTGCTGATGTTCAGCGCGCCGTGGCTGCTGGCGCCGTCTGCGGCGATCGCGGCGGTGCTGCTGCCGGACCAACGCCCCTGGCTGGTGCTGGCCCTGGCGTTGGCGGGGCTGGGCATCGTGCTGCAGCTGGTGTTGCGGCTGTGGCTGCAGTGGCGTTTCGAGCTGCCTCTGAGGCACTGGTGGCTGATGGGCGCCGGCGGGCTGGTGGTGGGCGCGATCGGTCCCACCTCGGTGTGGCGCACCCGCACCGGCCGTGGGTGGACCTGGAAGGGGCGCTCCCTCTCCGGTTGAGACCAGGGGAGCGTCGCCTGGTGCGAACAGCTACCGGGCAGGGCGAGCGGATCCCCATAGGGTCTGGACGTCCCGGGACCGTGCCGGCCCATGGAACGCTTCTTCCTGGAGCTGGAGCCCCCCGGCTGAGGCGCTGCGCGACTGGCCCCATGTGGTGATCGTGGGCGGCGGCTTCGCCGGGCTCAAGGCCTGCCACGCCCTGGCCCGCCAGCCGGTGCGGGTGACGCTGATCGACAAGCGCAACTTCAACCTGTTTCAGCCGCTGCTGTATCAGGTGGCCTCGGGGCTGGTGAGCGAGGCGGATGTGGCCTCACCCCTGCGCCAGATGGTGGGCCATGCCCCCAACATCCAGATCCTGCTGGGGGAGGTGGTGGACATCGACCCGGCGGCGCAAGGAGGTGGTGTTCAACGGCCAGCGCTACGGCTACGACCAGCTGATCCTGGCCACGGGCTCGGGCAGCACCTACTTCGGCCGGGAGGAGTGGCGGCCATTGGCGCCGCCGATGAAGATCCTCGAGCACGCCGATGAGATCCGCCGGCGGCTGCTGATGGCCCTGGAGGAGGCGGAGCAGACGCCCGATCCGCAGCGCCGCCGCTTTCTGCAGACGGTGGTGGTGGTGGGTGCCGGCCCGGCCGGCTGTGAGCTGGCCGGCTCCCTGATCGAACTGATGCACCGGGCCGTGCAGCGCGAGTTCAAACAGCTGCGTCAGGACGATTGCACGCGTGGTGCTGGTGGATCCGGTGGAGCGGGTGCTGCCGACCATGGCCGCGGAGTTGTCAGCCGATGCGGCGCGCTATCTGCAGGCGGCGGGGGTGGAGCTGCGCCTGGGCGCCAAGGTGGAGGCGATCGCCCCGGGGCGGGTGCGGCTGGCTGGGGCGGCGGGCGAGCAGGAGCTGGAGGCGGCCACGATCTGCTGGACCGCGGGCGTGCGGGCCTCGCGCCTGGGCCGGCTGCTGGCCGAGCGCACCGGCTGTCCGGTGGACCGCGGCGGGCGCCTGGTGGTGGAGCCGGATTTCTCGATCCCGGGCCACCCCGAGATCCGGGCGGTGGGTGATCTCTGCAGCTACGGCCACACCGCCGATGAGCGCCCGCTGCCGGGGATGGCCGGGCCGGCGGTGCAGATGGGCGGCTGGGTGGCGCGCGATCTGCTGGCCAGAGCTGCAGGGAACCACAATCGCGCCGTTCCGCTGGCTGGATCTGGGCAGCATGGCGGTGATCGGGCCCTGGTATGCCGTGGCCGATCTGCGCGGTCTGGCATGTGACGGGCCTGTCGGGCTGGATCTCTGGGGCCCTGGCCCACCTGGCCTTCATTCCCGACACCGAAAACCGCATCGCCCTGTTCAGCAAATGGATGTGGCAGATCGCCACCCGCCAGCGCACGGCCCTGCTGATCACCGGCCGCCCCGATCAGCACATCGGCGTGGATGTGGGGCTGTATCGGGCGCCGTGGGAGGAGGAGCGGGAGGAGAGCGGGGAACGAACCTCTCAACAAGCGGCTTAGGCGGACGATCTGACGGAGCTGATCGCGGTTCGTGGGTGTGGCTGGGCATCATGCTGGCCAGAGATGTCAGCTGGAACGGCTGACGCCAGGACTGGCCCCATGTGGTGATCGTGGGCGGCGGCTTTGCCGGGCTCAAGGCCTGCCACGCCCTGGCCGGCAAGCCGGTGCGGGTAACGCTGATCGACAAGCGCAACTTCAACCTGTTTCAGCCGCTGCTGTATCAGGTGGCCTCCGGGGCTGGTGTCGGAGGCGGATGTGGCCTCCCCCCTGCGCCAGATGGTGGGCCAGGCCCCGAACATCCAGGTGCTGCTGGGGGAGGTGGTGGACATCGACCCCGAGGCCAAGGAGGTGGTGTTCAACGACCACCGCTACGGCTACGACCATCTGATCCTGGCCAGCGGCTCCGGCAGCACCTATTTCGGCCGCGAGGAGTGGCGGCCCCTGGCGCCGCCGATGAAGATCCTCGAGCACGCCGATGAGATCCGCCGCCGTCTGCTTATGGCCCTGGAGGAGGCGGAGCAGACGCTCGATCCCGAGCGCCGCCGCTTCCTTCAGACCGTGGTGGTGGTGGGCGCCGGCCCCGCCGGCTGTGAGCTGGCCGGCTCCCTGATCGAGCTGATGCACCGGGCCGTGCAGCGCGAGTTCAAGCAGTTGCGTCAGGAGGATTGCACGGTGGTGCTGGTGGATCCTGTGGAGCGGGTGCTGCCGACCATGGCGGCGGAGTTTGTGCCGATGCCGCGCGCTACCTGCAGGTGGCGGGGGTGGAGCTGCGCCTGGGCGCCAAGGTGGAGGCGATCGCGCCGGGGCGGGTGCGGCTGGCTGGCGCGGCGGGCGAGCAGGAGCTGGAGGCGGCCACGATCTGCTGGACCGCGGGGGTGCGTGCCTCGCGGCTGGGCGCGGCTGCTGGCCGAGCGCACCGGCTGCCCGGTGGACCGCGGTGGCCGCCTGGTGGTGGAGCCCGATTTCTCGATCCCGGGCCACCCCGAGATCCGGGCGGTGGGTGATCTCTGCAGCTACGGCCACACCGCCGACGAGCGCCCCCTGCCGGGGATGGCCGGGCCGGCGGTGCAGATGGGCGGCTGGGTGGCACGCGACCTGCTGGCCAAGCTGAAGGGATCGCAGCAATCGCGCCCTTCCGCTGGTTCGATCTGGGCAGCATGGCGGTGATCGGACCCTGGTATGCCGTGGCCGATCTACGCGGTTGGCATGTGACGGGCCTGCCGGGCTGGTCCTCTGGGCCCTGGCCCACCTGGCCTTCATTCCCGACACCGAAAACCGCATCGCCCTGTTCAGCAAGTGGATGTGGCAGATCGCCACCCGCCAGCGCACGGCCCTGCTGATCACCGGCCGCCCCGATCAGCACATCGGCATGGATGTGGGGCTGT
>CAVXWZ010000009.1:0-22359 GCA_963765575.1 uncultured cyanobacterium
GCGATCCAAACCAACTCTGGCGGCTGCCGTCAGCGCCCCGACGCGGCAAACGATCGGGCCGGTATCGCCACCGGCCTCTGGTCCGTGCTGATTCCAGCGGGCCATACTCAACCTCGTCGACCAGCTGACGCAATGCGGGGCCTGCTGGCGCCCGTGCGGCGGCAGGGTGAAACCGCTTCAGGCGCGGCCAGTCCACGGCAGTGAGCGCCGGATGTCCTTCATCAGCAGAAGCAGGGGATCGGTGGGCGACGGTTCGAATTCAGGGATGAGATGCAGGTAGAAGTCACGGGCCGCAGCGTTCTCGGCATTCACCACAAGCCCACGGCAGCCGATCTCCTCTCCGAGCCCAGCGACACGGGCCAGCACATCAGCCAGCAGGGCTGCTGCGAGCCCCTGTCCCTCGTGGCGTTCATCCCCACCGAGGTTGGCGAGCAGGGCCGCCGGCTGTGGATAGCGGGCTGCGCCCTTGCCGATCCGCTGCGGCAGTTTCGCCAGAGCAATGCTGGCCATGCACCAGGCGTCGTAGGCCACCACCGTTGTGGTGTCTGCCTGGGTGGCCATGAACACACGGTTGGTGCCGCTGCCATGGGCCTGCCGCGCGGACTGGGTCAGCCAGCGGCTTTACTTAGGGGATCGATAGGCACTCAAGCAGGAGACTCGTGCCCGTCCGACCCGTGAAACGGTGACGGCCTCTGCATCAACCGCACCAGACTCGGCAGGCTGCGCCCGCCGGGCGTTGATGCGCTCCCACTGCTCCTGGGCTGCGGGATCCAGCAGCCCGCACACTGGTAATCACAAAGGAACTGCGATCGGTTCCGAGTGTCGCCGCGGCGCGGTCCATCAGCTCCCGGTCTTCCGACATGGCCCTCAGCTCGATCCGTCTGGTCTTGGCCATGCACCGCCCACGTCCATATCGAACAGGTGCCCATCGCGGCCTCGAAGGCGGTAGTGGCACTACTCCAAGGGTGGCGTCGACGTCCAGGTCGATGCTGTAGGCGGCCATGTGGGCGGCCCAATCGGGGGCCGAGCCCTCGAAGCGCAGTCGACCGGGATCCACACCGACCGCAGCCAGGGCAGCGGTGATGCGCTCGCGCACCTGGGGATCGGCGGTGTTGCGTTGCTTCACCAGCAGCTGCGCCTCAGGCACCTCCCGCAGCGGCGATGAACCGGTCGAGACTGGGCACATGGGTACTGGCGTGAAGGTCCACGTCGTGGCACCGCACCCCCGCTCGACCGGCAACGGAGGCCACGAACAGCACGATGGCGGCAAGCCTGGTGTCCTGAGCCGAATGCCGCAGACGGGCAAGTGCATGGCGGACCTCCACCAGGGCTGGATCTGTTCGGTGGAGATAGCCAGGCCGCGCGTCAGCGGGGTCGGTCTTCCAGAGCCCACTCAAACCAGGCGATGGCGACCTGCCAGGGGCGAGCGGCCCGCAGCACCGGGCCCCGCAGGGCAACCACCGCCGAAGCGAACGGCTACAGCCGCAGGCCAATGATCAGCGTTTCTGCCTACCTGGAGCCAAGCTGGGAGTGGCGATGCCGTAACCCACTGCCATGCCACCACAAGCGCCTGTCCCTCACCACCCACGCTGCTGATCGTCGACGACGACCCGGAGCTGCGCCGCTTCCTGCAGGGTGAGCTGGAGGCCGAGGGCTACGGGGTGGACACGGCGGGCACGGGCCAGCAGGCTCTCACGCGCATCCGCGCCGGCGACCTGGAGCTGGTGCTGCTGGACTGGACCCTGCCGGACTTCTCGCGGCCTGGAGGTGTGCAGGCGCATGCGCTGCCAGCGGCATCAGCACGCCGGTGCTGATGCTCACCGCCCGCGATGCCGTGAGCGAGCGGGTGGAGGCCCTCGATGCCGGCGCCGACGACTACCTCACCAAACCGTTCTCGATCGAGGAGCTGCTGGCGCGGGTGCGGGCGCGGCTGCGGCGCGACGGCGCAGGCGGCGACGAGAGCGAGCGGCTGCTAGCTGGCCGACCTCAGGTGAACACGGCCTCCCGAGAGGTGCGCCGGGCCGGCGCGCAGATGCAACTCACCGTGCGCGAGTACGAACTGCTGCTGCAGCTGCTGCGGCAGCCCAACCGGGTGCAGGGCGGCTGGCGCTGCTGAGGCGGTATGGGGCAGACCCTTCGTAGGCGACGACAACCTGCTGGATGTGTACATCCGCTACCTGCGCCGCAAGCTCGAGCAGCCCGGAGAGGCCAAGCTGATTCAGACCGTGCGCGGGGTAGGCTTCATGCTCAAGGAGGGCCCCCTGGCTGAGGGCGGCAGCAGCAGTTGAAATCGGCCCCAGCGCCTGGAGCATCGGCCACCCGCACCGATCCGTCCATGCCTCGATCAACAGCCTCACCAGGGCCAGGCCGATGCCGGTGCCGCTGACCGATGGCTGCGGGGCGGCCCCGCGGACGGAGCAGCCCAAAGATCGCATCACGCTCCTCGGCAGCAACCCCGGGGCCACGGTCGCGCACATGCAGCACCACGCCGTCGCCGCGCCGCTCCAGGCCAGCTCCACCGGTGCCGGGGCGGGGCGTATAGCAGGGCGTTGTTCACAGCATGGTCAGACACTGCGCCAAGCCGGTCGGGATCGGCCCGCAGCAGCAGCCCCGCCTCGGCGTCGGCCGGCATTGCCAGTCAGCCGCAGCCGACCCGCCGCCACCGGGTTCCATGCGCTCGTAGGCCGTCAGCAGGGCCCATCGGCGGCATCGGGCTGGGGTGGAACTCCAGACGATCGGCATCCTGGCGGGCCAGATCGAGCAGATCGCTCACCAATCGCGTCATCCGACCGGCCTCGACGTGGATGGTGCGGCAGGCCGAGCAGCGGCCGCATCAGCCGCGGCCATGCGGGGGCTGGCGCTCCAGGCGCTCGGCGTGGCCGGAGATCAGGGTGATGGGGTGCGCAGCTCATGGGCCACGCCATCGACGAACGGGCGCTGCTGCTCCCAGGTGTCCTCCAGCCGGGGCTGGAGGGCGTTGAAGGCACCGGCGATCGGCCGCAGTTCATCCGGCTGCTCAGCTACCGCGATGGACTCGGGCTGGGCGGCATCGGGCTCAGCGTTGGCCAGGCCACGGTTGAGCACCTCCAGGGGTTCCATCAGGCCAGCACGCAGCACCGGTTGCAGCAAAGTGCTGGTGACCAGGCTCGAGAACCCCGCCACCGCGAGCAGCAGCAGGGCGCTGTTGCGCTCGGCCTGCTGAGTGGCCGTGATGTTCTGGCGCAGCTCCAGGCCACTGCGGGCACTCACCAGCCAGCGCGGCTGCCAACCGCTCCAGCCGCGGCGGCTGCCAAAGCTCGGGCGGAGCCGCTCGCAGCTCATCTCCACGGGGCAGCCGCAGGGGCCCGGCGGCTGGCAGCTCCAATAGGCCAGCGCTCAGCTCCAGGCGCGCCGTCGCCGCCAGCTGGGCGTGGGCGGCGCGCCGCTGCAGAACCTGCAGCCCCTGGTTGAGCACCAAGAGCACGCCGTAGCCAGCCAGCACTGCCAGGAAGGTGGTGCTCTGCAGGCGCTCGCGCAGGGAGCGAACCGAAGCGACAGAAGCGGGAATGACTTCAAAGGGGTGATTCTCATAAAACTCTAAGGAAGGAATCGAGTTTTTCGAGTGGCAGGCGCTTCCTTGTGGCAATACTATTTGGTATCTCCCGACACAAGTTCAGCCGTGCCAATGGCAAATTCCGTTCTTATCCAAAATATGTCCATGCAGTTGAGAGCAAAACTGCAAAAGTCCGAGGGCTTTACCCTGATCGAGCTCCTGATCGTCATTGTGATCCTTGGCGTTCTGGGTTTGGTTGGAGTTCCCGCCTACGTAAACCAGGTTGATCTCGCCCGAGAGAATGCCAAACCAGGCGGCGATGGCAGCCGCCAAGCTTGCGCTGCCCTGCGCGTACAGGCGACACGGCCGCTTCGAAGAAATATCAGGAGTTGACGAAACCACATGTTCCGCCACTGGAGCGGCCACGTTCACTTCCGAGATTGGTGACTTGGCTACCGAGGCTCAAGCCACTGTCTAAGAAGATGCGGCGTTCAACTCACAAGACTGCTGTCCGTTGAACAGGTGAAGTGCAGAAGAATTTCATCCCTGCCAAGCAACTCATGCAGCAGAATGGAGCGATAGATTTCTAGGCTTAAAGAACATCCTCTGACTGCATGCGCCAATCTTTCTACATGGCCGTTCCCCAGTCTGCTCAGTCTGTCTCAATGTCCTGATTGGACCGAGCTGGCCATTGACCCCCTGGTGCGGCCCCCAGTAAACGACGTCGCGCCGAGATAAGCCTATGAATTGGTTCATTACGTTCAACTTGGAGCGCTTTAGACTCCATGCCGTGCAGCTTCGCCTTCTAAAGGGCACCTCGAAATATTCCCATTACCGAAGCTGCATTGAGCAGTCGTAAGCCCTCCTCTGCACGTGAAGATCTGACTGATCATTGGCATCCATGATGCCAATATAAGATGATATCGCTAGCTACCGAATGATCAGGCAGTCGGCAATGGCCTTGTGGAGCAGTGCAGGTAACGAAGAAAGTTGTATGTCAGATTGCGCAGTCCCCACCAGGCTTTCGTCCTGGCCAAGCCCGATACGCCTCGTCAGCTTGCCGCGCATGCTAGGTAGTGATAGCACCGAAGACATGCTCAACTCTGGCCCGTACAGCTTGATCGGACCTTGTTCCGTTCCTTGGCCTCCTCGCTCAAGGGATGGCAGCGTGAACCCTTCTCATGGATTCGACTCTCAAAACCAGCCGCTTCCAGTAGATCCTCATACTGAGCGCCTGCGTAGCCGGAATCAGCCCAGACGAAGTCATCCCTGTTCTCTGGATCCAGACCTGTGGAATCATCTGGCTGTCATGAATGTTGGCTGGCGATAATCGGATATCTGCGGATGAAGCCATGTTCGGCATCAATGCAGATGCTGTTCTTGTACCCATAGTGGCTGATGCCGTTTTTCTTGACCCAGCGAGCATCAAGGTCCTTCTGCCGCAACCGTTCTGGTCTATCGGCCCATCCATTCTGGCAACTGGCCTCGCTTGATTGCTTCGTTCTCAGGCCGCGAGTTTCGCTGCTTGGGGACAGGGATCAGTGTGGCATCGATGATCTGCCCGCCACGGGCCTCCAAGCCCTGAGAGCGTAGGTGCTCCTCAAACCGTTGAAATAGTTCATCGATGACACCAGCCTTGCGGAGCCGTTCGCAGAAAAAGGCAATGGTGGCATCGGGAATGGTGTTCATCACTCCCAGACCGACAAACTCCTCAAATGAGCGCCTGTCGTTGACCTGGAATTCCAGCTCTTCATCGCTGAGGTTGAACAGTTGCTGCAGTACCAGCATCTTAAAGAGGATGAGCGGATCAATCCGCTTTCTGCCGGCATTGCTCTTGCGTTCATGGCTGTAACCCTGCTCCAGCAGTGGCCTGAATGCCTCCCAGGGAATCGCCTCAGATAAGGTCGCTAACGTGGGCTTCTTCTGCTGAAGCATGTGGATGCGCTTCTCCTCATCCCAAAATCCACGCTGTCCCATTCAGCTTTGTTGAACTGAAACGATTCTATTGCATATTCCATAGGCTGTCAGGGCGATGGTATCGATTTTTCGAGGTCTCCCATAGTCCTTAGCTTCCGCCTAGGGAAAATACCATAGATTGTCTTTCTTGGCCTGGTGCATCTTCGGATCCTGTTCCCCGGCTTTGTTGTTGGTGGACCTGGGAGCAGGGCTCAAGGGTGCATCAAGGATCGTGCCCTGCAGCATCGTCACGCCTCTGGCACTGAGGTGGGCCTTAACCGTCTCCAAGATCTGCTCACCCAGGCTGTGCTTCTTCAGCAGAAGGCGAAACGCCAGAATCGTGGTCTGGTCCTGGACCCGGTCGCTGATCAGGTCGATCCCAGCAATGCGGCGCATGGTGGGCACCTCGATCAAGGTCTCTTCCATGACTGGATCGCTAGGTGAATACCACTGCTGGAGTACGTGGATGCGCAGCAACCGCTTGCCAGAAGCTGGAAGCTACGTGGCCAGCGGATACGGAGGCCGACCATCACCTCAGTACTGAACGGTGATGACAGAGCCATTATTCCGTACATTGAATTGCTTTTCCAGAGTCTCTCGAGGGCCATGTTGCGTAGTGCTTCCCTGCGTGAGTGAGGAACACCACCCTCATCGTGGGCTCCGACACAGAGCTGTAACTCCCCGCCGAATGGGGCCTTGATCACGGCGAGTTCTGCAAGGCGGCGGTGACCGCCGTGCCGTCCGCCAACCACACCTGGATGACCGACTGACGCATGAAGCCGAGACGGCTGGCCTCACGATTGTCCGTAGCGGGCGCCCAGGCTTCATGGCGGCCCCGCTGGCGGCCCCGCTGGCGGCCCCGCTGCCAAGGCTGTCTGGCGCTGGCTGATGGTCTGGCCATCGTCCAGCTCGCGGCTGAGCTCCAGGCTGAGCAGGCCGGGCGACGTTCTGGTCACCGTGAAGCCACTCGTCGGCCGGCAGGGCATCGATCAGCACCCGCGGCAGCGCGTCACCGTCGCTCCATTCGCCATCGAGGCCGTAGGCCGGGCCGCAGCGCATCAGCACCGCCCCGCGCCAGATCGAGGAGGGCGCCGTGCCGGCGGCATAGGTCACGGTGCGGACGACACCGGCGCGGTCGCGGCCGCTGAGCTGGAGCTTCGGGGTGCGGCCGCTGCTGCCGCAGCCAGCGCTGATCTCGTCGTTCACGAGCAGCGTTTCGGCACGCTGCAGCTCGCCGCGCACCAGCTCCAGGGCCCGCTCGCTGGCCTGCCGCTCCCGCAGCCAGCGGCCCAGCCGGCCCACCTGGCGCAGGTCGCCCACCAGCAACTGCAGCGCCGCGGCGCTCACGAGGCCCGAGAGCAGCAGGGTCACCAGCAGTTCCACCAGCGTGAAGCCATCGCGGCGCTGGCCGCCGATTCAGGCCAACAGCCCCCATCACGCCCTCCCATCGCGCACGCAGCTCTCGGCGCTGACGCCGCCGCCCTCGCCCGCGTAGCGGCCCAGGCGCAGCACCCCCAGCGGCAGCGCCATCACCAGGCAGCGGCGCAGATCGGTGCCGGCCCCTGCCACCACCACGGTGCCGCCGTCGATCAGCAGGCCGTTGGCCGTGAAGCGCAGCTGCTCCGGCAGGTTGTGGTGCAGGTCGAGCCCGCCGCCGGCCCCACCGGCCGCCCCAGCGGCCGCCTCCAGCAGCCCGCCGCGGCCCTCCACCGCCAGGCTGCGGGGCCGGCCGTGGCGGATCGCCAGGTCGCGCTGGCGCTCGATGGCGCTCAGCAGCTCCCGCGCCGCCACCTCCACCCGCTGGCGGGCCAGCAGCTCGCGGCCCGTCCAGCCGCCGATCGCCAGCAGCAGCCCCAGCACCACCACCGCCACCAGCAGCTCCGGCAGGCTGGCGCCAGCGCTGCGGCGATCAACACGCACGCCCATCACGTCCCCCCACAGAGGCCGTAGGCCGCCAGGTCGAACACCCGCTGGCGGCGCTGATCCGCCCCGGCCTCCACGCTCACGCTGACGATCGGACCGGCGCCCTCCACGCCCAGGCCTGTGAGGTCGGGGCATGATCGCCGGCACCGGCGCGCCGCTGGCGCGTTGCTCGGCGGCCAGGGCCTGCAGTTGGGCCTGCACCGCCAGCAGCTGTTCATCGGCCTGGCGCTGCTGCCGCAGCAGGGCGGCGGCGTCGTGGCTGGAGTGCACGGTGCGGGCCCAGATGCCCAGCGACCCCGTGGCCGAGCCCAGCACCAGGCTGCTGGCCACCAGCACTTCCACCAGGTTCATGGCCCCACCTCCAGCTCGGAGGCGCCAGCGGCGGCGGCGGCGGCGGCGCGCAGCCCCCGCTCCTCCAGGCCCATCAGCTGGGGCGGGCCGAGGGTGGTGGCACCTTCCTCGCCCTGGGGCTCCAGGACAACTGGCTGCCGCCGCCAGTGCAACGCAAAGGCGCCGCGCGGGGCGGGTTCGGCGTCGCTGAGCTCCAGCACCAGTTCGCCGGTGCCCTGGTCGGGGCCGGTGCCCGGCTGGGGGTCGCCGCCCGGCGCATAGCTCACCAGCCGGTAGTCAGCTCCGGCCTCCAGCCCTCCGCAACCCTGCTCGGTGCCCAAGGGCTGCCCGTCCCAACGGTCGTGGGCATGGGCCAGGGCTTCCGGGCAGTGGCGCTGCACACCGCCAGCCCACAGCTGGGCGGCGTTCATCAGCTGGTCTTCCGTCTGGCGCCGCTGGCGCTGCACGGCGGCCTGCAGCCGGCTCTGCAGCGCCAGGGTGAGCAGCACCATGCTGCTGAGCATCAACAACAGCACCACAGTCAGCGACAGTGGCAATAAAAATCCCGCCTGCTGGGGCGGGAGCTGGCGGGCCGTCCTGCGGCACCGCCAGCGTATGGACCGTGCAGGCATCCGTGCATCTCGGCAACGACCGCATCAGCGTTGCCACGGGCTGGCGCTGATCGCAACGATGCGCAACACCGCCAGCCATGGGCCTGCCGCTCAACGCGGCCGCTTCAGAGGCCGGCGTTCCACCAGCTGCCTTGGAAATCAGCAGCAAACGGCGCCACGGCACTGCTGCGGCTGGTGAGGCCGATCCCCTGATCGCCCAGGAGCGAGCTCACCTGAGGAGCGAAGCTCCCCCCGGCATAGACGTCGAGCGTGCCGAGCTTGACCTTTTTCGCGAGCTGCTTCTCGGGGTTGCCACCGAGAGACTTGAAGGCCTTGCGCAGCCCCACCTTCTTGGTCTTGACCGTGGCGATCACTTCCGTGTCGGCCATGCCACCGGCGTAGACGCCGGCACCCAGCTCCTTCACCTTGAAGTCTTTCGCCACCTTGCCCTTGCCCTTGGCTTTGCCATCGAACACCAGCTTCAGGTCCACCGATGCCGAGGCGCCCATCCCTTCCACATCGGAGGAGATGAAGATCGCCAGCTGCTTCTTGCGCACATCAAACTCCGCCTCGAAATCATCGAGGGAGGCCTGGCCGCCCAGCAAGCCAGAGAGTGCAGATGTATCCCTGTAGGTTTTGCCCTCCTGATAAACAGTTTTACCGATTTTGATGCCAGTGAGTTTGTCGGTAGCCATTGCTTTGGCCTCCTTCTGAACAACCCAAGTATGGAGCCCTGAGGGGCTGCTACGGCACCACCGTAAGCTTTTCTTCTTACTCGAATCACAATGAATGACGCCACTATCGCCCACTGCGGTTGTCTACAGTTGGTGGTGTCAGTCGCGGCACTGTGCGGGCCATGATCGATGCGCACGCAATTGAAAATGCATTGCATCAGCAATAACAACAAGCCCTGCCAGCGCGCAGGCCTGCTCCCTGCTCTGCTGATCTGCGGCCTGCTGGCCACGGCGTTCGGCTGCCGGCCCGCCGCCCGCGGCACGGTTGCGACCCCGGAGGTCACGCCCGCCAGCTCGCCGGCCCAGGCGGGAGAGCGCCTGGCGGCACCCGGCATCCTCGAGCCCAGGGATGGCAGCCTTGCCCTGGCGGCTCCTGTGGGCCCGCTGGGCATCACCCCACGGGTGGAGCAGCTCTATGTGCAGGTGGGCGACATCGTGCAACGGGGCCAGGTGCTGGCGCGCTTCGACAACGACGGCGAGCTGCGGCGCGAGATCGACACCATCGCCGCCAGGATCAACGGCCTCGGCGACGAGATCGCCATCCTCGATCGCCAGACCCAGCGCTTTGACAGCCTCCGCGCCCAGGGGGTGGTGGCCCTGGCGGATTTCGAAGACCGCGCCCTGCGTCTGAGCCAGCTGCGCAACAACCGGGCCCTGGCCCTGCAGGAGCGCCGGGTGCTGGAGGAACGCCTGCGCAAGGCCCAGCTGGTGGCCCCGATCAGCGGCGAGGTGCTGGCCGTGAACGCCAGGCCGGGCGAACAGGCGGGCCCCGACGGGGTGCTGGAACTCGCCGCCACCGACAACCTGGTGGTGAAGGCCCAGGTGGAGGAAGCCAGCGCCGGCGGCCTGACCCTGGGCCAGCCGGTGGAGGTGGTGGGCGAGAACGCGGAGTTCCCCCAACCGCTCGGTGGCCGGATCAGCTTCATCGCCGCCAAGGTGAGCCCCCGCCGCACCCTCACCCAGCGGCCCGGCTTCTACCGCGACAGCGAACCGCGGGTGGTGGATGTGACGATCGATCTCGAGCCCGCCGGCCAGTCCCTGGGCCGCCACGCCCGCAGTGGCAGCAAGGTGCTGGTGATCTTCCTCGGCGCCAGCGCGGCAGAGCAGTGAGCAGCTTTCTCGAGGCCCTCAGCCGCCGCAACACGCTGCCGCTCGGCCTCCAGATCCTGCGCTTCCGCCTGCTCAACCTCGTCACCGCGCTGGCCGCCGTGGCCTTCGCCTCCTCCTTGATGCTCACCCAGTGGGGGTTCCGCGATGCCCTGTTCAGCTCCTCGGTGGCGATCCAGAAGCTGTTCCAGGCGGATGTGGTGATGATCAGCCGGCGCTCGGTGAGCACGCTCACCTGGATGAGCACCTTCCCCGACGCCTACCTCGACGCCCTCCACGCCGACTCGCGGGTGGCCGACAGCACCGCCGTGCGCCTGGCCTACATGCGCTGGACTCTCGACGGCCAGCACACCGCCCGGCTGTCCACCGCCATCGGGGTGGAGCCATCCCGGACGGCGTTCTTCAGCCCGCCGCTGGCCCGCGCAGCGCCCCTGCTGCAGCTGCCGGGCCGGCTGCTGTTCGACCGCCTCTCACGCCCCGAATACGGGGATGTGGAGGCGCAGCTGCGCTCCGGCGACGCCGTGGTGACCTACCTGGAAGACCAGCGGGTGCGGGTGGCCGGCGTGATCGACATCGGCGCCTCCTTCGGAGCCGATGCCACCACGATCATGAGCCGCGAGAGCTTCGAGACGATCCTGCCGGGCCTCAACAACGGCGAGGTGGAGATCGGCCTGATCCGGCTGGTGCCCGGCAGCGCCGCCAGCGCCTTCATCGCCAGCCAGGGGCAGCGCCTCGCCGCCGACGTGCGCCTGCTCACCCCGGCCGAGTTTGTGCGGTTCGAGCAGGATTTCTGGGACCGCAGCAAGCCGATCGGCTTCATCTTTCTGTTCGGTGTGTTGATGGGAATGGTGATCGGCAGCAGCATCATCTTTCTGGTGCTGAATACCATCATCCTGCTCCACGTTGACGACTTCGCCACCCTGATGGCCCTCGGCTACTCCCGTTGGCGCCTGCAGTTGGTGATCTTCAACCAGGCCATCATGCTGTCGCTGCTCGGCTATCCCCTGGGGCTGGGAATCGCCGAGGGGATCTATGCGCTCACCCGGCTCACCACCAACCTGCCGATGCAGATGACCCCCACCCGGGCGCTGGTCGTGTTCGCGCTCAGCGTGGGCCTCTGTGCCCTCTCCGGCATCCTCAGCCTGCAGCGGCTGAATGAAACCAGCCCCGCCGATGCCTTCTCCTGAGGGACCAGCGCCAGCCACCATCCTGCGGGTGCGCGAGCTGGAGCACCGCTTCCGGATGCCCAGCGGCGGTGCCGCCAGCCAGCCGATCTTCGAGCGAATCAGCTTCGCGGCCCAGCCGGGGGAGATCGTGGCGATCTTCGGCCCCTCCGGATGCGGCAAAACCACCCTGCTCACCCTGCTCGGCGGCATCCGACCGATCCAGAGCGGCAGCGTGCAGGTGGAGGGGGTGGAGCTGCGCGGCAGCAGCCCGGCCCAGTTGCGCCGCCTGCGGGCCCGCATCGGCTTCGTGTTCCAGTCGCACCGGCTGATCAGTTTCCTGAGCGTGAAGCAGAACGTGATCGCCGCGATCGAGGCCCATCGGCACCTGCCCGCGGCCGTGAAGGAGCGGCGGGCCATGGAGCTGCTGGACGCGGTGGACCTCGGCGACCAGGCCGATTGCTACCCGCGGGTGCTCTCGGGGGGCCAGCGCCAACGCGCCGGGGTGGCCCGGGCGCTGGCCCACGAGCCCCAGCTGCTGCTGGCCGATGAGCCCACGGCCT
The DNA here is from genome assembly GCA_963765575.1 of uncultured cyanobacterium. GTDB lineage: Bacteria > Cyanobacteriota > Cyanobacteriia > PCC-6307 > Cyanobiaceae > NIES-981. Next base: position 11,920 of record CAVXWZ010000009.1, read on the forward strand.
CCCTCGACCACCGCACCGCCTTGAGCGTGATCGAGGACCTGCGCATGAGCTGCGGCCAGCGGCGGATGGCCGTGGTGATGAGCACCCACGATCCCCGCCTGCTGGCCCAGGCCAGCCAGGTGCATGAGCTGCGCGATGGCCAGCTGCGCCGCAGCAGCTGAGGGACGAGCCGAGATGGCGGCCCCGGCTCAGTCGCTGCTGGCCGTGGACACCTCAGCCCCGGTGGACGGCCGGCAGCTGGGGCCGTCGCTGATCAGCCACAGCTCCAGCTGCCCCCGCGGCACCTTGGCGGCCAGGCTCCAGTTGCTCAGGTCGATCAATCCGGTGGAGGCATCGATGGTCCAGGTGTCCGCGCGCCCGTTCCCGCTGCCGGAGTTGGCGGCGATCAGAAGTTGCGTGGCCAGCTCGCGATCGGCCTCGTGGAAGAACTTCACCTGGGAGCTGGGGGCACAGGCCCTGGCAGTGGGGGGCACATGGCGCAGGGTGCGGTCCACGAAATAGGCGCCCGAGCCGCTGAGCCGTTCGGCCAGCGTCTGCAGCGGCTTCACCGCCTCCGGGTCGTCGTAGTGGATGAACACATGGGGCAGGCCGGGCAGCTTGCCGTGCCGTTCCGACACCATCCGCTTCTGCTGGTCGAGCACCACGGCACCGGCCACGATCTCCGAGGCGGCGCGGATCTCGTCCTGGCTCATGCGCTCGAGATCGATGCCGGCGGCCCCATCGCCCCCGGTCGCCGCGCCGGCTGCGCTCTCGATCGGGCTGGTGGTGATCTGGCTGGAGAGGGGCAGCTGGGAGTCGCCCGAGCCGGTGGGGGTGATCTCGGCCAGCCGCTGCACCGACGTGCGCAGCACCTCGTCGCGGGAGGCCTTGCCGGGCCACCAGCCGGTCCACAGCCCCAGGGCCGCCGCATGGCGGCAGGCCGGACTGGCGATCACATCGGCCAGGCGTTGCTGGCTGGGATCGGCCCCGTCGCTGCTGCTGCGGAACACCAGCGGTTGCTGGGGCCCGCTGCTGGCGTCGGCCAGGGTGGCGAAGCGATGGGCGCAGCGGGGGTTGAGGTCGCGGATCGAGGCCAGCAGGATGCGGTGGATCTGGGCCAGGCGCTGCCGCCCCGCCTCGCTGTTCTCCCCCAGCAGGTCGCCCCTGGCCCTGTCGTGCATCAGCACCTCACCGAGCACGTGGGTGAGCAGCAGTTCGTGGTGCACCCCCTCCACCGGACTGCGGCTGGAGAGGGTGTGCTCGATCGCCAGGATCGACATGTTGCGCGGCAGGCTGTCGTCCTCCTTGAGGTTGTCGATCTGGGTGAGCAGCATCTCGGAGGTGCTCATGCGCGAGCTCAGGGTGCTCACCCCCAGCAGCGTGGCCAGGCCCACCACCAGGGTGGGCAGCTGCAGCAGGTTCTTGCGCACCCAGCCCCCCAGGCCGCCGGTCCAGCGCCAGAACGGCGCTTGCGGCTGGGGCTGCGGCGCCTGCGGCTGGGGCTCCGGGGGCGGGGGGGAATCGGCCATCTTCTGGGCCTGGGCGAGGGCCTGCTCGCTCTGCAGTCTGCCCTGCTCAGACGTTCCAGATCGGGGCCAGATCCAGCACCAGCCCCGCGAACAGCGCTCCACCATCGAGCTCCCTGGCGTCGTCGAGGCGCTCAGGGGTAGCGGCGGCCCCAGCGCGCCAGATCTCCACAGCCCTCTCCTCGGGCAGCAACAACCAGCCCAGCTGCGCCCCATTGGCCTGGTAGGCGTCCATCTTCTGGCGGAGCGCAGTCACGCCACGGGGCCCTTCGTCAGACGCGCTGGCCAGTTCCACCACCAGCTCAGGACAGAGCGGCGCAAAGCCACGACGCTGCTCGGGGGTGAGAGCCTGCCACCGATCCAGACGCACCAGGGAAGCATCGGGGCTCAGCACCGAGCCATCAGGCAGGCGGAAGCCGCTGGAGCTGTCGAACGCCTTCAAGGGCAGGCCGCTCTGGCGAACAGCCCACCAGAGCAAGGCCCCAAGGGCCTGGTTGCGGGCGCCGGTTTCGCTGCCGGTGGGCGTCATCGCGATCAGCTGGCCATCGGCCGAGAGTTCCAGCACGGCATCGGGATTGGCCTGGCACACGCGCTCGAACTGATCGGCGTTGAGCCGCAGGTCCCACGGCAGCTGCAGGGGCTGCCGTGCTGGTGGTGAGCTTGGCGGTGCCAGCGTCATGGACGTTCCCCCAGTACTTACATGTTAGGGGCGTGATTTTTTGGCCAACAGGGCGGTGATATCAGAAGCGCATGAGCACGCTGGCGCACAAGAACTGAGTTGCTTGTGCCCACCAAGCAGCAGGTTGTGTGCAGCAGGGTGTGTCAGCTCAGACCATCAACACGATCTTCAAACGGCTGGTCGAAGTCAGCCGCTAGGGAGTGGTCTCCGCGCATGGACCCAAGGGGTTCAACCTGCCGGTGCGGAGGGCTCCACGCCTCCACCAACCACCGCACATCGCGCGCCAGCACATCGGCCAGCTTCGGGTTCCACTCGGGCAGTGTCTCCCACTCGGCGCGGCTGTACACGAGCAGGTCGGTGGCCAGGGGCAGGGGGCTGGTGTCCCAGCGGCGCAGGCGCTCCCACACCGGCAGCTGGCAGCGGCTGAGGATCAACAGCAGGTCGAGGTCGCTGCCCACGCCGGCATCGCCGCGGCCGTAGGAGCCGAACACCCCCACCGCCTCGAGATCGGGGTTGGCGGCTGCCTGCTGCTCGGCCCAGGCGCGGGCCTGCTCAAGCACCGCCTCGGAGCTCGGCCAGCGCAGCACCGATCCAGTGGATGACATCGCTGGCATGGGCGAGGGCCTGCTCACTCTGCAGTCTGCCGAAATGTTCGGCGGGCGTGCCTTCGGGATAGCTGTCGGGATAGCGGGTGGGGATATAGAAACCATCGAGCAGCCTCAGCCGATCCTCCAGGTCATCGGGCGGCGGCGGGGCTGGCTTCCAGTCGGGGGGCACGGCGGCCCACAGGCGGGTGAGCGTGTGGCCCCAGGCCACGGTGCCCAGGGCAAGGTTGAGGGCCTTGAGCGCTTTCTCACTGGCCTGGTGAGCAGCGAAACAGGCCCATTCATGGCGACCAGCCACCATCGAGGCCTCGGCCTGCTCCAGATCCCGCAGGGCCTGCTGATACCAATCCCCCGAACGATCGCCCACGACCGCGCCTACTGATTCAGCTTGAGCACGGCCATGAAGGCCTCCTGGGGCACCTCCACACGGCCCATGGCCTTCATGCGCTTCTTGCCCTTGGCCTGCTTCTTGAGCAGTTTCTTCTTGCGGGAGATGTCACCGCCGTAGCACTTGGCGAGCACGTCCTTGCGGATGGCGCTGATGCTCTCGGAGGCGATGATGCGGCTGCCGATCGAAGCCTGGATCGGAATCTTGAACTGCTGGCGGGGAATCAGCTCCTTCAGCTTCTCCACCAGCGACTTACCCACCGCGTAGGCCTTGTCGCGGTGCACGATGGTGGTGAGTGGATCGGCCTTCTCGGCGTTGATCAGCACATCAAGGCGCACCAGCTCATTGCGGCGGTAGCCGATCAGGGAGTATTCCATCGAGGCGTAGCCCTTGGTGCGGCTTTTCATCTGATCGAAGAAATCGCTCACCACCTCCGCCAGCGGCAGCTCGTAGTGCAGCGTCACCCGATCGGTGGTGATGTATTTCATGTCGATAAACTCACCGCGGCGCTCCTGGCACAGCTCCATCAAGGCGCCGTTGTAGGTGTTGGGGGTATAGATCTCCAGCTTCACATAGGGCTCCTCGATGGATTCGCGCTTCTGCGGATCAGGCAGCATGGCGGGGTTGTCCACCATCACGGTGCTGCCATCGAGCATGTTCACCTGATAGATCACCGAGGGGGCGGTAACGATCAGATCGAGGTTGTATTCGCGCTCCAGCCGCTCCTGCACGATCTCCATGTGCAGCAGGCCGAGGAAGCCGCAGCGGAAGCCGAAACCCATGGCGCTGCTGGTTTCGGGCTCGTACTGGAGCGCCGCATCGCTGAGCTGCAGCTTGCCCAGGGCCTCGCGCAGGTCGGGGTACTGGTCGGCATCGGTGGGAAACAGGCCGCAGAACACCATCGGCTTGACCTCGGTGTAGCCGGGCAGGGGCGCCGCCGCCGGGTTGTTGAGCAGGGTGATGGTGTCGCCCACGCGGGCATCGGCCACGGCCTTGATCGAGGCGGCCAGATAGCCCACCTCACCGGCATGGAGGCTGTCGGTCTGGCGCTGATCGGGCGCCATCACGCCGATCTCATCGAGGTCGTAGGTTTTGCCGCTGGCCATCAGCAGCACCTTGTCTTTCCTGCGCAGCTGGCCGCTGATCACGCGGAAGTACACGATCACGCCGCGGTAGGGGTCGTAGTAGGAATCGAAGATCAGCGCCCGCAACGGCTCGGCCATGCGGTCGGGCGGCGGCGGCACCCGATCCACCACCGCCTGCAGGATCTCGGGCACGCCCAGGCCGGTCTTGGCGGAGCAGGCGATGGCCCTGGAGCAGTCGAGCCCGATGATCGCTTCGATTTCCTCCTTGATGCGCTCGGGATCGGCGCCGGGCAGGTCGATCTTGTTGAGCACCGGAATGATCTCGAGATCGTTCTCCAGCGCCAGATACACATTGGCCAGGGTCTGGGCCTCCACCCCCTGGCTGGCATCCACCACCAGCAGGGCACCTTCGCAGGCCTGCAGCGAGCGGCTCACCTCATAGGAGAAGTCCACATGGCCGGGGGTGTCGATCAGGTTGAGCACATAGCTCTCGCCATCGGCGGCGGTGTAGGCCATGCGGGCCGCCTGCAGCTTGATGGTGATGCCGCGCTCGCGCTCCAGCTCCATGTTGTCGAGAAACTGCTCCTGCATCTCCCGCGCCGCCACCGTGCCGGTGTCCTGCAGCAGACGATCGGCCAGGGTGGATTTGCCGTGGTCGATGTGGGCGATGATGCAGAAATTGCGGATGCGGGAGACGGGAACGTCGGTCATGCGGGGGGAGGCAGCCCTGTGAGCCAAGCCGGCGGCGGAGGCTGGGGCGGGCGGCCCGATCCTAGGGAGCCGGCGGCAATGCAAAACCCTGACGCAGGCCCGCGAAGCCTTGCTGGTCAGGCCTATAATGAAAGCCCGATTGAGTCTTGAGAGACTCCTGAAAGCTCCTAGACAGTTTCCTGAATGGGCGGGGAGGACAGCATGGGGCGCCGGCGGGCCCTGAACCTGGCAGCCAGTCGGCACCCGAGCGGTGAGCGTGGTGCCATCCTGACGGCCGCCGGCATCGTGGCGGCGCTGGTGCTCACCCTCAGCGCTGCCGCCGTGGTGCAGCTCAGCGGCGGCAGCCTGCGCGGGGCGTTCGCCTCCTCCGACACGCGCCAGGCCCGGGGAGCGGCGGCGGAGGGCATCGAACTGATGATCGCCACCTGGAACCAGCCCCAGAACCGGGCGCTGCTGGTGTCGGGGGAGGATCCGGCGAACTGGACTGTAGGCAGCCCAAGACCTTGTTCAACGTCTGGAGCAACACCGCTGGCAATCGACCTGGCTGATGGCTCCTGGCGAGATGTGGTGACGGGAGCCGGCGGCTGATGAAGACACCGATGGGCGGCAGTTCCGGCTGCTCAGCATCACCTACACGGCCTCCGATGGAAGTACCTGCTCCCGATCCCCGTGCGCTGCGCCGTACAGCCACACCGGGTGGAGGCATCCTCAGGAGACCCCCTCCCGCCGGCGGCTGGGTATCGACAGTTAGCTTGAACGAGCAGGTGAACCTTCGACGTGCACCCAGCCGGCGAAAACAGCGGCTTTCTGATTCTTGAGGTGGAGGGTCGCGTGGTGCGCGACGGCCGGGTGGTGGCCAACTCCCGGCTCACCCAGGAGTTCGAAGTGCTGCCCAAGTGCTGCGGCTTTCCCTGGGTAGCGGGGGCGCCGGTCGCTGGGAGCCGATAGCCGCGCGCCATACTCACCCGGCTGCCCTGCCGGACAAGACTGGGTAGCCCGCGGCCCCACGAGCAGCCGCCTGTGGTGAGACGCGCGCCGCGAGTGCTGAATCCCCAGGTCGCACCGGCTGAGCAGGGAGCGCTGCTGGTGGAGGCCCTGGTGGTGAGCGTGGTGATCACCATCGCGATGCTCGGCACCGCGGCCTCGATCAACATCGCCACCCAGCAGCACAACCGCGCCGGCGAGAGGAATCAGCTCAATGCCGCCATCGAGCGCGACCTGGCGGAAATCCAGGACCTCGCCACCCAGCTCACCTGCTGCAGTGGCGACTGCACACTTGGAATACCTGGTGGGGTCACACCTGGAACCCCACGTCACCCTGCTTCACGGCCAACCGCCGAGACGACCGTTACTTCTTTCCCCAGATTGACGATCCCGCCACACCAATAATCGAGCCGAATGCGGTGGATGACATCTGCAGAGATGACAGCATCCTCAGCGAGGCGGTGCTCGCCCAGTTCAATGCCCTCCCCGTGAATGCCGACCTCACGGCAGCCGGCGGCGTGCGCCAGCCGATCGTGCGGCTCAACGCCGTGCAGCCCCAGCCAGCCCGGCAACCAGAACATCCTCCAGGTCACCTACACCGACGCCAGCCGGGGAGGCGCCGTGGTGCGCGTGGCCCGCGTGGTGCCGCCCATGGCCGCCTTCTGCCCATGAACCGCTCCCGCCACGCCAGCGGCTTCAGCCAGCCGGAACTGCTTGTCACCGTGGTGATCCTGGGCCTGATCGCCGCCGTGGGTGGGGGCTCGCTGTTCAACATCGTCCGCCGCGAGCGCGCCAGTGCCGTGGCCTCCGAACTGGCGGGCTGGCTCGATCAGGTGAGCGCAGAATCAAGCCGCTTCCGCGCCCAGGCGGGTGGCGGTGAGCCTTGCACTGTCACCATCACCACCCGCACCACGCTGACCACCGGCGCCGAGCTGGCCCGCATCGAGCCGGCCGGCTGTGCACCCCAGGCCACCCTGACGGTGCCCGACCTCTATTACAACAACACCCTGGTGCAGATCACCGCCGACCCGGCACGGTTCGTGTACACCCCCCGGGGCACGGTGGCCACCACCACCGGAGCCCCCCTGCCCAACGGTGAAGTGCAGATCACCATGTCCGTGAAGAGCCTGCCCCCCCTGCGCTGCATCCGCCTCACCGGCCTGATCGGCGTGCTGGAGGTTGGACGCAACAACCAGGCCACAACCGGCGGCACCTGCGACGAGTGGAATCGCGCGTAATGCCATGAAGCCCCCGCGCCGTCACGTCCCTATCCAACCGCCCCGCCTCAGGGGCAGCGCCGGCCTCACCCTGGTGGAGCTCATGGTGGGGCTGCTGATCGGCAGCCTGTTCGTTCCCCTGGTCTGGACCACGATCCGGGGGTCCATCCAGTTCTTCGAGGCCTCCATCTGGCAAGGCCGACTGGAGCGGGATCTCGATCGCCTCACCGCCCTGCTCAGCAGCGAAGCCCAAGAAGCCTGTCTGTTCGGCACCGACGCCGCTCCCAGTGACTGCGCGGCCGGGAACCCCATCTGCGCCGCTACAGCTACACCCAACCAACTGCGGATGCTGGTGACGTTGCTGAATACCACCGGCGCCTCCCCAGCGAATGCCGTCATCACCTACACCCGTGACACCAATAACGAGCTGCGTCGCACAGGCCCCACAATCCTCGCCGACGGCCGCCTCGATCCAGACACCACCCCCAGCGACCAGCTGGTGATGCGCGGCGTCACGGCCTTCACCGTGACGCCCAACGACGACTGCAACACCGCCACCATTGAGGTCACCGCGCGCCCCGTGGCCCCCAGCGCCTTCGCGGAAACCCAGGGCTTCGGCAACCCCGTGACCCGCACCATCGGCCTGCGCACCGGCTCGCGTCCCTTCGCCCAGCCAGGCACGGTGGTGCTACCTAGGATCCTCGCAGAATCGATCCCCCCGCCGCCATGATCAGCCCGGCCACCGACACCACCGCCACACCGCCAGCAGCGATCCCCGCGCCCTCACGGTCGAGAACGTGGAGCGCAACCTCGATGAACTGCGTCCCTACCTGATGGCCGACGGCGGCAACGTCGAGGTGGTGGAGATCGAAGGGCCGATCGTGAAGGTGCGGCTGCAGGGCGCCTGCGGCAGCTGCCCCAGCAGCACCATGACCCTCAAGATGGGCATCGAGCGCAAGCTGCGCGAGGCCATCCCCGAGATCGCCGAAGTGGTGCAGGTGCTCTGAGCCGCTGATCCCGCCCTTGGCGGCCCCCTAGTCTTCCGGCCGCCACCACAGCCCGCCGTGCTCGATCAGCGCCTGCTGCGCCAACACCCCGAGCAGATCGTGGAGCAGCTCGCCCGCCGCGGCCTGGCGGTCGATCTCACCGGCCTGCAGCTGGTGGCTGAGCAGGAACGCGACCTCGAGCAGCGCCGCAGCGAGCTCCAGGCCGAAGGCAACCGCATCGGCAAGCAGGTGGGCCAGCTGATCCGCGCCGGCGCCGCTGCCGATGGCCCCGAGGTGGCCGAGCTGCGCCAGAGCGGCAACCGCGTCAAGCAGCAGGTGGCGGTGCTGGAAGACGAGGAGAAGGGCCTCGAAGCCCGCCTGCGCGAGCAGCTGCTCAGCCTCCCCAACCTGCCCGCCCCCGAAGTTCCCGCCGGCCTCAGCGAGGCCGACAACGTGGAGTGCAAGCGCTGGGGCGACCCGCGCCCGGCCGCCGGCCTGCAGGAGCACTGGCAGATCGGCGAGCGCCTGGGGCTGTGGGACAGCGAGCGTTCGGTGCGCATCGCCCAGAGCCGCTTCATCACCCTGCTCGGCGCCGGCGCCCGCCTCGAGCGCGCCCTGATCAGCTTCATGCTCGATCAGCACACCGCCCGCGGCTACACCGAGGTGCTGCCGCCGATCCTGGTGAACTCCGCCAGCCTCACCGGTTCGGGCCAGCTGCCCAAGTTCGCCGAGGAGAGCTTCCAGTGCGCCGGCGACGACCTCTGGCTCACCCCCACCGCCGAGGTGCCGCTCACCTCCCTGCACCGCGATGAGGTGATCCCCGCCGAGCAGCTGCCCCTGCGCTACTGCGCCTACACCCCCTGCTTCCGCCGCGAGGCCGGCTCCTACGGCCGCGACACCCGCGGCCTGATCCGCCTGCACCAGTTCAACAAGGTGGAGCTCTACTGGTTCACCCGCCCCGAAGACTCCGCCGCCGCCCACGAGCAGCTCACCCGCCACGCCGAGGCCATCCTCGAAACCCTCAACCTCCCCTACCGCCGCATCGAGCTCTGCGGCGCTGATCTGGGCTTCTCCGCCGCCCGCACCTTCGATCTGGAGGTGTGGCTGCCCGGCGCCGGCACCTACCGCGAGATCTCCAGCTGCTCGGTGTGCGGCGACTTCCAGGCCCGCCGCGCCTCGATCCGCTTCAAAGACCCCGACACCAAGGGCACCCAGCTCGTGCACACCCTCAACGGCTCCGGCCTGGCCGTGGGCCGCACCATGGCCGCCCTGCTCGAAAACGGCCAGCAGGCCGATGGCTCGGTGACCCTCCCGCCGCCCTGGTGCCCTATTTCGGGGGGGAGAGGATCGGCCCGGCTGGGTGAGCGGCGGCGGCTGGCCAGCAGAGATGGAACTCAGCCGCCATGGTCATGGTCACTCAGTGGGAAGGCCGCCCCTGGATCGCAGTTCTCAGCCAGGATGGGGAGCGGGTCATCACCACATACCCCACTGATCAGCGCACAGTGACCAACCGCCTGGAATCAGGACGATGGATCAATCCCAACACCTGAGCACGCAGCTGGAAGGCATGGAGCGGGTGCTGGATGCCGACACCGGAGCGATCCTGTTCCGCCACCCCACGCTGCGGGGCATCCCTGATCTGGTGCTGGAAGGCGATGGCTACACCCTCGAGTTCATCGGCCCCACCTTGCTCTGCATCGACATTCGCAATCCGGCAGGGCTCGCCAAACTGCTGGCCGAGCCGTTCAAGGCCCAGCTCCCCGTGGCGGTCTGAGGGCCGCCCAGGCCTCCCGGCCTCAAGCCGGGCAACCGTTGAACAAAGAGATCCGCAACCTGTACACGCTGTACACAACGCGGCTGGTCGCAATGGGCTGATAGCTGCAGGCCGGTGCTCTCGAACAAGCTGGTCTTCTGGCTGTTCGAACAGCCCCGTAGAGGAGATCGCCGCCATGGCCGGCATCACCACCGACGACTTCACCCAGAGAGTCGTTGACCGCGTCTGCAGCTCCTTGAGCTCGACGACACCACCGCGGCTAGCGTGAAATCACCTGCTGCGCAGGCCCCATGACGCCCACAGGCAGCGAAACAGGAGCACGCAACAACGAGCTGTTGTTTCAGCTCACCACCTTGGCCAAGTCATCGGGTCGCTGGAGGGTGTTCGACAGCTCCGCCGGCTTCCGCCTCGCCGACGGCTCCGTGCTCAGCCCCGATGCCTCCATGGTGAGGCTGGAGCGCTGGCAGGCCCTCACCCCTCAGCAACGCCGTGGCTTCGCGCCCCTC
>CAVXWZ010000010.1:0-26599 GCA_963765575.1 uncultured cyanobacterium
GCGACAGGCGCCGGGCCAGCTCCTTGGCACTCGCCAGCCAGCGCAGTCATGCGGGTGGTGCGTAGGCGCTCAACTGAAGGAGCAGCCGGCCTGGCTGGCCATCCCCTCCAGCTCTTCCGTCAACGCCCAGGCCAGATCGACGCCATCAAACAGCGGACCGGCGAGGGCCCGTTGCCGGCGCTCGGCCCGCCCGGAGCGCAGGGCTGGCAGATCGGCCGTGAGCCGGCGGGCGATCGCCGCGAAGGCTTCGGGGGTGTCGGCGATCCAATCCGGCTCACCGAAGCCCTCCAGCACGGCGGTGCTCATCCGGCCAGCGAAGGTGTGGCCGCGGATCACCACCAGGGGGGTGCCCATCGCCAGCGCCTCGAAGGCGGTGGTGGCGCTGCTCCAGGGGGTGGCGTCGAGGGCCAGATCGATGCGGTTGTAGGCGGCCATGTGATCGGCCCAGTCGGCGGCCCAGCCCTCGAAACGCACCCGCGCGGGGTCCACGCCGGCGGCTTCCAGAGCGCCGGTGATGCGCTCGCGCACCTGCCGGTATCGGCGGTGTGGCGGTGCTTCAGCAGCAGCCGGGCCTCGGGCACGGCTCGCAGCGCCGCAGCCCAGTAGGCCAGGGTTTCGGGGCCGAGCTTGGCCACCTGGTTGCAGGAGCCGAACAGCAGCGGCTCATCGGCCGGCAATGACGCGGCTTCCGGCAGCTCATGGGGGGCGGGGTGTAGGCCGCCCAGGGGCGCGGCAGGCGCCAGATGCGCTCACTGAACTGGGGCTCCAACTCCGGCGGCAGCAGGGCCGCATCGGCGATGAACCAGTCGAGGGTGGGCAGGTGGGTGCTGGCGTGGAAGCCCACGTAGTGACACTGCACCGGCGCCAGGCGCTCGGCCAGCAGGGGCAGGCCGCTGGCGGTGGTGAAACCGGAGGTCTCCACGATCACCGCGTAGTCGCGCTCGCGGATCAGGGCACGGCGCACCACCGGATCGGCCTGGGGCAGCAGCAGGGCGTGGTGGGCGAGGGCGCGCAGGGAGCGATTGCGCTCCTCCCAGCGTGGCTGGGTTTCGATCAGCTCCAGCTGCAGCCGGGAGCGGTCGTGATGCCGCAGGAACGATTCAAGGAAATGACCCACCGGGTGGGTGCCCAGCTCGGCGGTGAGGACGCCCACCCGCAGGGGTCCGCGGGGGTGTGGCGGTCTGCACAGTGCCCTGAAGCCGGCGCGCTGGCGGTGGGAGGGGTATCGGCGCCGATCAGCCGCCAGTGGGTTTCTGCCACCTCCCGCCGGCGCTGCAGCCAGCCCTTCGCCCGGCAACGGAGGCCACGAACAGGAAGGAGCTGGTGATCCGGGTGTCGGGTCCGAACTCCTGCAGGAGGCCTTCCAGCGCCGTCAGGGCTCCCACCGGGTCACCGGCCCCCTGCAGGCACTCGGAGACATTCAGGCGCGCCACCAGGGGCTCTGTCTGCAGGCGTGCCAGTACTTGGTGGTGGCACACCGCCTCCCCCAGCTGCCCCGCCCTGCTGAGCAGCAAGTGCGAGGGTCCGGCGGGCCTCCACCAGCGCCGGATCGGCGACGAGCGCCGCTTCCAGCGCGGCGATGGCGTCATCGGGCTGCTCCAGCTCGGCGTAGGCCAGGCCCAGCTCCAGCAGCCGCAGGGGCTGCTCCGGCGCAAAGGCCAGTGCCAGCCCGGCCTGCAGCAGCACCTGCTCGAAGCTGGCCCGGGCCGCCTCGTCCTCGCCCCGCTGGCGCTGGATCTGGCCGATGGCGATTCGTGGCTGGGCACGGCAAGGTTGGCCTCCAGGGCCCGCTCGAACCAGGCGATGGCGTCGGCCCAGCGGCCAGCGGCCCTCAGCACCTGGCCCTGCAGGGCCGCCACCTCCGAGGCGGGCTGCTGCTCCCAGAGGTGGTTGAGCAGAACTTCCGCTCCGGCCAGGTCGCCGCGGCCGAAGAACTGCAGGGCTCGCTCGAGCACGGCAGCACGCCCATGGGGCTCCAGCCTGCCTTGGCATCAAGCTGGGGATGGCGATGCCGTCACCCACTGCCATGCCACCGCCCCCGCCACCAGCAGCACCTGCATCAGCATCCAACATGCTGATCGTCGACGACGACCCGGAGCTGCGCCGCTTCCTGCAGGGCGAGCTGGAGGCCGAGGGCTACGGGGTGGACACGGCGGGCACGGGCCAGCAGGCGCTGACGCGCATCCGCGCCGGCGGCCTGGAGCTGGTGCTGCTCGACTGGACCCTGCCCGATTTCAGCGGCCGTGGAGGTGTGCCGGCGCCTGCGCAGCAGCGGCATCAGCCACGCCGGTGCTGATGCTCACCGCCCGCGATGCGGTGAGCGAGCGGGTGGAGGCCCTCGACGCCGGCGCCGACGACTACCTCACCAAACCGTTTTCGATCGAGGAGCTGCTGGCGCGGGTGCGGGCGCGGCTGCGGCGCACCGGCCAGCGGCGGCGAGGAGGCCAGCGGAGCTGCTGCAGCTTCGCCGACCTCAGCGCTGAACCCCGCCGCGCGGGAGGTGCGCCGGGCCGGCGCGCCGATCCAGCTCACCGTGCGCGAGTACGACGCTGCTGCTGCAGCTGCTGCGCCAGCCCAACCGGGTGCAGGAGCGGCTGGCGCCTGCTGGAGGCGGTGTGGGGTGAGACCGTTCGTGGGCGACGACAACCTGCTGGATGTGTACATCCGCGACGCTGCGCCGCAAGCTCGAGCCCGCCCGGCGAGGCCAAGCTGATTCACACCGTGCGCGGGGTGGGCTTCATGCTCAAGGAGGGCCCCCTGAGGCTGAGCGGCGGCAGCAGCAGCTGGAACGTCGGCACCGCCGCCCTCGGGGCATCGTCCACCTGCACCGTAGCCGTCCATGGCGCTCCATCAGCAGCCGCACCATCGCCAGGCCGATGCCGCTGCCGCTCATGGAGGCTGGCGGCGGCGGCCGAACCGCGCACGGAAGCAGCTCGAAGCATCGGCCTCGCGCTCCTGCGGCGGCCACCCCGGGGCCGTGGTCGCGCACGTGCAGCAGCAGCACGGTGTCGCCGGCTGGTCCGCCGGCCAGCTCGCAGGCCAGCTCCACCGGCGTGGGGGCCGGGGCTGTACTTGCAGGGCGTTCTCCACCAGGTTGGTGAGGCACTGGCTCCAGCCGCTCGGGATCGGCGCGCACGCCGCAGATCCGCGTCGTCCGCGTCGGGCGCACTCGCCAGAGCCGCAGCCGGCCGGCCGCCACCGGCTCTCCAGCCGCTCGTAGGCCGCCAGCAGCGGCTCATCGCCGGCATCGAGCGGCAGGGCCGTGCAGCTCCAGGCGGCCGCTGTCGCGGCGGGCCAGATCGAGCAGATCGCGCACCAGCGCGCGCCATGCGGTCGGCCTCGGCCGTGAATGCTGCGCGCCAGCCTGGCCGCAGGGGCGCGGCGGCGACCGGGGCGGCAGCGCGCCAGCAGCCGCTCCAGCCGCTGGGCGTTGCCACTGATCAGGGTGAGCGGGGTGCGCAGCTCGTGGGCCACGCCATCGATGAAGGTGCGCTGCTGCTCCCAGCTGGCCTCGCAGCCGCGCGCTGCAGGGCGTTGAAGGCCCGGGCGATCGGCCGCAGCTCGTCAGGCTGCTCGGCCACCGCGATCGGCTCCGGCCGGGCGGCATCGGGCTCGGCGGCGGCCAGGGCCTGGCTGAGCACGCTGCAGCGGCTTCAGCAGGCCAGCGCGCAGCACCGGCCGCAGCAGGCGCGCTGGTGACGAGGCTGGAGAACCCCGCCACCGCCACCAGCAGCAAGGGGCGGCGTTGCGCCGGGCCTCCAGGTCCGCCGTCACGTTCTGGCGCACCTCCAGCCCCCCGCTCACGCTCACCAGCCAGCGCTGCGACCCCACCGGCTCGATGCGCGGTGGGTGTGGCTTAAGGCCTGCCCGCCGGCCGCACCTCATCGCCGCCGGGCAGGCGCAACGGCCCAATGGCGGGCAGCACCAGTCTGCCGGCGTCCAATCTCCTGCCGCGCCGCCGCCACCAACTGGGCGTGGGCGCTCCGCCGCTGCAGCACCCCAGCCCCTGGTTGAGCACCAGCAACACCCCGTAGCCAGCCAGCACCGCCAGGAAGGTGGTGCCCTGCAGGCGCTCGCGCAGCGACCGGGGATGCCCCATCGGGGCAGGCTGGGGCTGGGGGGCCGAACCCCACCATGTTGGAACATCCCCCGCCGCTCCATGGAGTCCTCCTCGTTCGTCCGCTCCTGGTTTGCTTTCCTGCAGCTGGATCGGCCGCTGAGGTGCCTGGATGTGGGCGCCCTGGCGCTGGCGGGTGAACCGGAGCCCTGGAAGCGCTGGGCCCGGCAAGGCTGCGCCGAGGTGGTGGGCTTCGAGCCCCTGGAGGAGGAGGCGAGCGGCTGAACCGCGGGGCCCCCCAGCGCGGGGCGCTCCGCTATCTGCCCTGGGCCCTGGGCGATGGCGCGGAGCACAGCCTGCACGTCACCAACGTCCGATGACCTCCTCGCTCTACCCGCCCGCCCGCACCACCATCGATCTGTTCCCGGCCCTCGGCGAGCTGATGCGGGTGGAGCAAGAGGCGCCGCTGCGCACCCGCCGGCTGGACGACCTCGAGGAGGCCAGGCCGGCAGATTTCCTCAAGTTCGACGTGCCGGGGGCCGAGCGGATGGTGCTGGAGCACGCCACCAAAACCCTCAAGGACGTGGCGGTGCTGCAGAGCGAGGTGGAGTTCCTGGAGCTCTACGAGGGTCAGCCCCTGTTCGCCGATGATGCCCTGCTGCGCCGCCAGGGATTCTGTTTTCTGCGCTTCCCTTACACCATGGGCCTGCCCTTCCGGCTGCTGCAGCAAGGCAGCGAATCCCAAGCGGCCCTCAGCCAGCTGCTCTGGGGGGATGCGATCTATGTGCGCGATTTCCGCCAGCGCCACCAGTGGAGCGAGCGGCAGCTGAAGGCGGCGGCGTTCCTGCTGCATGAGCTCTACGCGCCTTCGATCTGGTGGCCCTGCTGCTCGCTGAGCTTGACCGCCGCCAGGGCAGCGCCCTGGCAGGAGTGCTACCTGGGCTCATGCGCTGAGCCGCCCCGGCCTGGCCGTTGAAACCCCAGCCCCGACCTAGCTTAACCCCGTCCGTGCCGCCGATGACCAGCACCCCCGCCACCCTCACCGTCACCCTGGTGGACGGTACTCAGGTGGTGGTGCCCGACTCCCTCGAGCAGATCACCCCCTACGTGCTGCAGGAGCAGGGCGACTGGTTCGAGGACGAGATCAAGTTCCTCCGCCGCCTGGTGCAGCCGGGGCCAGACGGTGCTGGACATCGGCGCCAACGTGGGCGTCTATGCCCTCTCCCTGGCCCGCCGGGTGGGCCCCAGAGGGCAGGTGTGGGCCTTCGAGCCGGCGGCAGACACCGCCGCTCTGCTGCAGGAGCATCGCCGCCAACGGCACCAGCCTGGCTGCACCTGCAGCGCCAGGCCCTCTCCGATCACACCGGCAGCGCCTGGCTGCAGACGCCGGGCCAGTCGGAACTCAACAGCCTGGCGACCGAGCACAGGGCCCTGGCGAAGCAGGTGCCCCTCACCACCCTCGATGCCGGCCTGGACGCCTTCGGCTGGCGCCAGGTGGATCTGCTCAAGATCGACGCCGAGGGTGAGGAGGAGCGGATCATTGCCGGCGGCCGGCGGTTCTTCGCCGAGCTCTCGCCCCTGGTGATGTTCGAGCTCAAGGCCGGCACCGAGCTGCACCTGGAGCTGGTGCAGCGCTTCCAGGCGCTTGGCTACAGCTGCTACCGGCTGGTGCCCGGGCCTCGATGCCCTGATGCCCTTCGATCCTGCGGCCGGGGTGGATGGCTATCTGCTCAACCTGTTCGCCGCCAAGCCCGAGCGCGCCGAGGCCCTGGCCGCCGGCGGCTGGCTGGTGCCCAGCGCCAACCCCGAGCCCCCCGAACCAGCAGGAGCTGGAGCCCTACCACTGGCGCCGGGTGCTCACCCGGCTGCCCTACGGCCAGGCCCTGGCCGCCGCCTGGGAGGAGCACGCAGGCAGCGCAGCGGCGGCGCGGCCGAACCCCTGGCGCTGTGGGCCTACGCCCAGGACCCCGCCCGCCCATCGCCAGGCGCCTGGGCGCCCTGCAGCGCAGCTACAGGTGCTGAGTGAGCAGGCCCGCGACAACCAGCGGCTCACCAGCACTGAGCAGCCTGGCCCGCGTGGCCACGAGCTGGGGGAGCGCAGCCCGGCGGTGCGCGCCCTGGGCCAGCTGATCACGGCGCTGCGGGCGGAGCGAGCACTCGACCTTCAGCAGCCGTTTCTGCCCCCCCTGCAGCGCTACGACGTTCTCGATCCGGCTGGGCGCGACTGACTGGCTGCTCTCAGCCGGCCTGGAGGCCGACGAGATCCTGGGTGCCTACTCCGGCTTCTACCTGGGTGAGCGCGGCCGGGCCCGGCTGCAACGCCTGCTTGAGCTGGGCTATCCGCTGGCCCCGGGGCGCTTGCAGCACGGCGCCTGCGGCTGCTGAACCGCCGCTTCCCCAGCCTGCCGACCGGATCGCCGCAGCAGGCGCGCCGCAACGAAGCCCAGCTTCAGCTGAGCAAGCAGGCCTGGCAGAGCCTGCAGGGGAATGATCGGACCGCCGCCTGGGAACTGCTGCACCAGGCGCGCCGCTGGGGATCGATTGCCCGGCTTCCCTGCACTACATCGCCAAGTGCCTGATCGCGCTGGGGGCGATCTCTGAAGCCACCCCCCTGCTGCAGCGGGCTGTGGAGCTCAACCCCAATGACCCCGCTGTGCTGGTGGAGCTGGGCCTGACCCTGCGCCGAAGCGGCCGAACCCCAGGCCGGCGAGCGGTGCTGCACCAGGCCGTTTCCTCTACAGCTTCCAGCTGGCCGGCCGAAGCGAGCGCGGCCGATCTCGCCAACCTGGCCATCGCCTACGACGAGCTGGGCGAGCGGGAGCAGGCCCTCACCTGCCTGGAACAGGCCCTTGAGCGCGAGCCGGCCCACGCAGAGGCGCGGCTGCGCAAGGCGGCGATTGTCGGCGTCGCCCTGATGGCCACGACGCAGCGAGGCCATCTGGCAGTCGATGCTGGAGGGGAGACCGGCAGCGCGGGGCCGCGCCCAGACCATCGTCTCTGCGCATCACCCAGGGGGATCTGAGTGAGGCCGAGCGCTGCTCCAGCTCCACCTCAAGGCTGATCCAGGCGACTGCAATGCCCATCACCAGCTCGCCTTCCTGCACTCGATCTCCGGCAGGCCGCCGTGGCCAGCCATCTCGAGCACCTGCGCCGCTACTGGCCCTGGTGCGCTCCGAAGCGGCCAGCGGCGTTCCGCCGGCGGGGCCCTCAGCCTGCCTCCGGCGCAGGGCCGATTGAGGGTGGGCATTCTCACCGCGGAGATCGGCGACCACGTGGTGAGCCTGTTTCTTGAGCCCTTCCTGCGCCACTACAACCGCCAGCACCTGGAGGTGGAGCTGATCGAGGTGACGGAGCACGCCACCGCATGGGCCGATCAGCTGCGCGGCCTCGCCGATGCGGTGATTCCCCTCGGTGACGTGGACGGGCAGGAAGCGCGCCGCCGCCTGCGCAGCCGCGGCTACCACGTGCTGGTGGAAACGTCGGGATTCACCGCCCACAGCGGCCTTGACCTGCTGGCGGAGCGTTGCGCGCCGGTGCAGTGCCACTACATCGGCTTCCATGCCAGCACCGGCCTGGACACGATCGACTGGTTCATCGGCGACGAGGTCACCGCCGCGCCGGAGCTGGCGGATCACTACGTGGAAGGGCTCTGGCGCCTGCCGCGGCTGTGGCTGGCCAGCCGCCGCCGCCGGAGCTGCCCGAGGCCACCTCCACCCTGGACGCCACCGCCGCGCCGGTGCTGGGCTCGTTCAACCAGTTCGGCAAGGTGGGGCCGCAAACCCTGGATTTCTGGGCCGCGGCCCTGCGCACAGCCCCCGCAGCGTGCTGCACCTCAAGAGCGTCTCCAGCGATGCCGCCGCCCCCCGCCGGCGCATCCGGAGGGGCTCGAGCGCCGCGGGGTGGATCCGGCCCGGGTGCGCGTGCTGGAGCGCACAGCCGGCTTCGCCGAGCACCTGGGCTGCTACCGGGGGATGGACATCGCCCTCGACGCCACCCCCTGGGCCGGCGCCACCACCAGCTTTGAGGCCCTGGCGATGGGGGTCCGTGGTGGGCATCCTGGGCGGCACCACGGCGGGCCGCATGACCTGCTCGATTCTTCATGCCCTGGGCCAGGACGACTGGATCGCCCGCGATCCCTCCCAGTTCGCCGCGATCGTGGGCCAGCTCGCAGCCAGGTGGCCCAGCTGCGCGCGGCAGATCAGCCCTGCAGCAGCGGGTGCTGGCGAGTTCCCTGTTCGACGGTGCGGATCTTGCCCACCAGCTTGAGCGGCCTTCTTCGCCATGGCCCGCCACGGGGCTTGATCGGCCCCGCCGGCTGTGTCGGATCTCAGCAATCTCTCAGTCTTTTCACCTGCCACGGCCTCCCCCAGGGAGGCCCGTGTGCGCTTCACTCGATCAGTAAATCGCTCCCTATCGCCATGGCTGCATCCACCTACAGGCAGCGGCTGCTGCTGCAACTGCTGAACTCCCGCGGCATCGACCGGAGTGCGGCTCAGGGCTTCACCCTGATCGAGCTGCTGGTGGTGATCGTGATCCTGGGCGTGCTCGGAGGCGTGGCTACGGCGCCTATGTAAGCCAGATCGCCCGTGCCAACGAGAACACCGCCAACGTGGCTGCCACCGCCGCCGCCAAGAACTGCGCAGCCCTGCTCGTCACCGGCGATCGAAGCACAGTTCAAGACCGGTGTGGACGGCACCAGGGTGCAAGATCAGTACTTCCGCCTGCGCCTTGGATACCACTTACACGGTGAGTGCAGGAGAAGGCACCAACGCTCGCTCTGGTGCCGGGCCACCATCAACGCCCAGGGCGCCGTCACACCCGGCGCCTGAGCTCCTTGCGGCCTTACTGCCTTCAAGCCAGCACGCACCATCCAGGCGGCCGGTCCACGGCCGCTTTTTTATGCTGCACCGCACCCAATGGGGCCCTCCATGAGCTGGGATCACGGCTACTACTCCCATGCCGCCTACACCAGCGGCTACTACCGCGAGATGGCGCCCGGCTGGATCGATCTCGCCGCCCTGGTGAAGGGCGTGGCTCCTGGTCGCGCCAGCGACGGCGCTCCCTTCCGCTATCTCGATCTGGGCTGCGGCACCGGCTACGGCCTCTGCCTGCTGGCCGCCCTGCATCCTGAAGGACCCTTCGTGGGCGTGGATTTCCTGCCCACCCACATCGCTCAGGCCGAAAGCCTCGCCGCCGCTCTGGAGCTCAGCAACATCCGCTTCCTGGAGGCTGATGTGCTCGCCCTCGCCAGTGATCCAAACCCCCTGGCGGATGCCGCCGGCGGCGCCCCTCGCTTTGACTACGTCGGTGCCCACGGCGTGGCCACCTGGGTGGTGGAGCCCGTGCAGCAGGCTCTGTTTGCAGCCGCGGCCTCCTGCCTGCGTCCCGGCGGCCTGTTTTACTGCTCCTACAACTGCTTTCCCGGCTGGCTGGGCCGCACGGCCCTGCACCAGCTGGTGGGCTTGGAGCGGCGGCGCAGCGATCCCGCCGTTGCCCTGCAGCCGATTCAGCGGGCCGCCACCACCCTCAAGGCGCTGCTGGGCGACGAGGCCGACCCCACCACCCTGGCCCAGGCCTGCCCCGGCCTGCGCAACGACCTGGACCTGCTGGAGAGCTTCCCGCCCCTCTACCTCAGCCAGGAATACGCCAATGACGGCTGGCAGCCCCTCTACGTGCACCAGCTGCATGAACGCTGCGCCGCCCACAAGCTCAGCTACATCTGTTCTGCCCACCTCTCCGAGCTCTTCCCCCACTTGCTGCCGCCCCAGGTGCAGGCCGTGCTGCGCCAGGAGGCCAACCCCCGCGTACGCGAGCTGCTCGTGGATCTGGCCACCAACAAGTGCTTCCGCCGTGATCTGTTCGTGCTCGGGGAATGCCGGCTCACCGCCTCGGCCCGCGAGGAGCGGCTGGCGGCGCTGCAGGTGCGGCCGCAGGAGGCCCCGCCCCTGGAGGCCTATGTGTTCTCCACCAGCTACGGCGATGTCACCGGCCACCTAGAGGCCTACCGGGCACTGGAGGAGGCCCTGGCGCTTGGGCCCCAGCCCCTGGCCGCGCTGCTGGCGGCATGCCCGCAGCCGCCGGAAGACCTCGTGGTGCAGGTGGCACTGCTGCTGGCCGCCAGCCGACTGGGTCTGGACCGCGGCGCGGCGGGCGAGGCGGCGCTGGCAGGTTGTCAGGCCGTGAATCGCGCCATCGCCAGGCTCAGCGCCGAGGGCGCGGCCTTCGGCTCCCTCGCCGCAGCCCGCATCGGCCAGGCTGTCGCCGTGCCCCCCAGCGAACAGCTGATGGCCACTGGCCTCAGCCAGGGGCTCAGCGGCGAGCTGCTCAGCGGCTGCGTGCAGGCGGGCCTCAGTGCCCTGGGGCCCGAGCCGCCCCTCGATGTGCTGCAGCAGGAGATCGAGCGCTTCAGCGGCGGGCGCTGGCCGGCCCTGCAGGCTCTGGGCGTCTTCCCCGGCTGAACCGCCCACGATGTTCCCCTTCCACAACCCCGAGCTCGATGCCGCCAACGTGCTTGAAGTGGATCTCGATGCTGGAGAGCTGCAACGTCTGAAGCCCCACCTGGAGATGTATCGGCAATCAGCAGACTTCCAGGTGCTGCCCCCCCCCTGGCACAGCGACATCGCCTGGATCTCCCCCAACAGCCTGGCGATGTTCCGCGTCTACCGGCAGCTGTTCGATGATCTCGGCGGCGCCCAGGTGGTGCGGCCTCTGCTGGATCTCGAGCACGCCCCGCGGCTCTACTCCGGCTTCCTGGTGCAGCGCAGCCATTGCTCGGCCCCCAGCTTCCACGAAGACTGGATCGACACGCTCCAGCAGGCCTTCACCCTGATCACCCCCCTGCAACTGGGCGACCCTCCCGCCGCTCTGCTCTACAAGAAGACCGATGGCAGCGAAGGGCGTTATCCCTACCGGATCGGCAAGGGCATCATCTTTGGCGACAAGTTCATCCACTCCACCGAACCGGGAACCTGTGATCCACCGGTGGTGCTGCTCTCGTTCACCTTCGGCACTGACAAGATGGATTACTGGGACCGCATCCCACACTCGCGCCTACCAGGGCAACCTGGTGCGCCGTCCGACGGCTCCTTCCTCTGCCACACTTCGACGGCTGACGTCACAGCGCAGCCTCAGGGCCTCGATGACCGCGTCGATGTCATCCACCACCCGGCCCTCCTCAGCCCCCGCGAACCGGGGGTGATCGCAGTGGGGGGAAGCAGACCTTCAACCTGGCCGGCAGGGGGGCCGTCCTTTGCCTGTGTCCGCTTCTAGGGCTGATCCATGGCCGCCGGCGGCCCCGCCCCCAGGGCGACCTGCTGCTGGCGGATCGTCTGGCCATCGGCCAGCTGGCGCTCAGCTCCAGCCGCAGCACCCCCGGCACGCTGCCGGTCACGGCGAAGCCGCCGCGGCCGGCAGGGCATCGATCAGCACCCGCGCCACCGGTGAGCCCTCGCTCCAGTCGCCATCGAGGCCGTAGGCCGGGCAGCAGCGCATCAGCACCGCCCCGCGCCAGATCGCCGAGGGCGCCGGGCCGTAGGGTAGAGCACCGCGGCGGCGTCCCGCCAGCCGTGCGCCCTGCAGCAGCAGCACCGGGCGCGGCCCGCCAGGCCGAGCCGGCCGGCAGCGGCGCCCTGCGCCCGAAGGCTCACCGATTCGGCCCGCTGCAGCTCCTCGCGCAACAGCGCCAGGGGGCGCTCGCCCGCCTGCCGCTCCGCAGCCAGCGGCCCAGCCGGCCCACCTGGCGCAGGTCGCCCACGACAGCTGAAGCACGGCGGTGAGCACCGGGCCCGAGGCAGCAGCGTCCTCAGCAGCTCGACCAGCGTGAAGCCATCGCGGCGCTGGCCCCGATCCCGGCCTCGGCCCCCATCACGCCCCCTCGCGAGACGCAAGTGCTGGCGCTCACGGCGCCCGCTAATCCCTCGTCGCGGCCCAGGCCAGCACGCCGATCGGCAGCGCCATCACCAGGCAGCGGCGCAGATCGTGCCGGCCCCTTCCACCACCAACTGCCGCCATCGAGCAGCAGGCCGTTCGCCGTGAAGCGCAGCTGCTCGGGCAGGTTGTGGCTGATCGAGCCCGCCGCCGGCCCGACGGCCGCCGCCAGCAAGCCGCCGGAGCCCTCCACCGCGAGGCTGCGGCTGCGGCCATGGCGCGGGGCCAGTCGCGCTCGCGCTCGATCGTGTCGCCAGCTCGCGGGCCGCCACATCCACCGCTGCCGGGCGAGAAGCCCTGCCCGCTGAAGCCGCCGATCGCCAGCAGCTACCCCAGCACCACCACCGCCACCAGCAGCTCCGGCAGGCTGGCGCCAGCGCTGCGGCGATCAACACGACGCCCATCGCGTCCCCCACAGAGGCCGAGGCCGCCAGGTCGAACTCCCGCTGGCGGCGCTGATCCGCCCCACCTCCACGCTCACGCTGACGATCGGGCCGGCGCCCTCCACGCCCAGGCCTGTGAGGTCGGGCAAGACCGCCGGCACCGGCGCGCCGCTGGCGCGTCGCTCGGCGGCCAGGGCCTGCAGTTGGGCCTCCACCGCCAGCAGCTGTTCATCGGCCTGGCGCTGCTGCCGCAGCAGGGCGGCGGCGTCGTGGCTGGAGTGGACGGTGCGGGCCCAGATGCCCAGCACACCGTGGCCGAGCCCAGCACCAGGCAGCTGGCCACCAGGCACTCCACAAGGTTCATGGCCCCACCTCCAGCTCGGAGGCGAAGCCGCGGCGGGGGAGGCGGCAGCGCGCAGCCCCCGCTCCTCCAGGCCCATCAGCTGCGGTCGGCGAGGTGGTGGACCCTTCCTCGCTCTGGGGCTCCAGGAGAGGCTGCCGCCGCCAGTGAAACGCAAAGGCGCCGCCAAGGGGGGGTCCGGCGTCGCTGAGCTCCAGCACCAGTTCGCCGGTGCCCTGGTCGGGGCCGGTGCCCGGCTGGGGGTCGCCGCCCGGCGCATAGCTCACCAGCCGGTAGTCAGCTCCGGCCTCCAGCCCTCCGCAGCCCTGCTCGGCCCAAGGACTCGCCGTCCCAACGGTCGTGGGCATGGGCAAGCGCTTCCGGGCAGTGGCGCTGCAGGTGGCCGGCCCACTGCTGGGCGGCGTTCATCAGCTGTCTTCCGCCAGGCGCCGCTGGCGCTGCACGGCGGGCTGCAGCCGGCTCTGCAGCGCCAGGGTGAGCAACATCATGCTGCTGAGCATCAACAACAAGACCACAGTCAGCGACAGTGGCAATAAAAATCCCGCCTGCTGGGGCGGCAAACAGCGGCGGGTAGTCCGGCCCGCAGCAACAACACAACGGCAGGCATCCAGAACCTCGGCAACGACCGCATCAGCGTTGCCACGCTGGATGCCGGCAGCGCAACGATGCGAAACATCGCCGCTGCCAACGACCAGGGCGCCCAAGGCCTTGGCGCTATCATTGGCGCTATCGATCGAGGCCCATGGCTCAGGTGCTGATCCTGCAACTCAACGACCAGGTGGTGGCCGCGCTGCGGGCACGCGCCCGGGCCCGGGGCGTCTCCCTGGAACAGAGCCTGCGCGATCTGCTCAGAACTACCGTTCGCCGGGACCAGTCGCTTCGCCAGGAGCTGGCGCGCCTGCGGGCGACGACGCCGGAAGCGGGCCGCAGTCTCAACGTGGCAGCCCTGATCCGCGACGATCGCGATGGCCGCTGATCCCACACATGAGTGGTGGACGCTTCGGTGGCCTTCGGCTGGTTCGCCGCGGTGCCGGGATCGCAGCAGGCCGCTAGCTCTGGAGGCCACGCCGGGCACGCTCCTGCTGGCGCCGGACCTGGTGCTGGTGGAACGGCTGAACACGGCCTGGAAAAGCCTGCGGCTGGGGGCGATCACCACCGAGCAGTTCCAGGTGCTGGCCCACCGTGCTGCCGAGCCGTTCCACCTGCTGGGTCCCGCCACGGCGCTCCTGGCCCGGGCCGGCCACTGTGCCGGGAGCTGTTCACCCTGCCTACGACTGCCTCTATGTGGCTCTGGCCGAGCAGGAACAGGCCACGTGATCACGGCGGATCGGCGCCTGTGCGCAAGCTGGAGCAGCCGCGGCCAGGCCTCTCTGCCGCGATCGATCTGGCCTGCTTCACGAGCTGAGCCCTGGCTCAGTCGCTGCTGGCCGTGGAACACCTCAGCCCCCGTGGACGGCCGGCAGCTGGGGCCGTCGCTGATCAGCCACAGCTCCAGCTGCCCCGCGGCACCTTGGCGGCCAGGCTCCAGCTGCTGAGGTCGATCAGACCGGCCTCGTCATCGATGGTCCAGGTGCCGGCGCCCCTCCCCGCGCCGGACGTGGCGGCGATCAGAAGTTGCGTGGCCAGCTCGCGATCGGCCTGGTGGAAGAACTTCACCTGGGAGCTGGGGGCACAGGCCCTGGCAGTGGGGGGCACATGGCGCAGGGCGCGGTCCACGAAATAGGCCCCGAGCCGCTGAGCCGTTCGGCCAGCGTCTGCAGCGGCTTCACCGCCTGCCGTCGCTGGTCGTCGTAGTGGATGAACACATGGGGCAGGCCCGGCAGCTTGCCGCGCCGTTCCGACACCATGCGCTTCTGCTGGTCGAGCGCCACGGCACCGGCCACGATCTCCGAAGCCGAGCGGATCTGCTCCTGGCTGAGGCGCTCCAGATCGATGCCGGGGGCCCCCGCGCTCGCCGCTCCGGCCCGGCGCTCGATCGGGCTGGTGGTGATCTGGCTGGAGAGGGGCAGCTGGGATTCGCCCGAGATGGTGGGGGTGATCTCGGCCAGGCGCTGCACCGACGTGCGCAGCACCTCGGCGCGGGAGGCCTTCCCAGGCCACCAGCCGGTCCACACCCCCAGGGCCGCCGCGTGACGGCAGGCGGGGCTCGCGACGACCTCGCTCAGGGGCTGGCGGGGGCTGGCCCCGTGGGCTGCTGCTGCTGCTGTTGAACTGCAACCCGTCTTGCCCGGCTTGCTCGCTGCCGCTGGCGTCGCCCAGGTTGGTGAAGCCATGGGCGCAGCGGGGGTTGAGGTCGCGGATCGAGGCCAGCAGGATGCGCTGGATCTGGCCCCGGCGCTGGATGCCCGCCTCGCTGTCCTCCCCCAGCAGATCACCCCTGGCCTTGTCGTGCATCAGCACCTCGCCGAGCACGTGGGTGAGCAGCAGATCGTGGCGCACGCCCTCCACCGGACTGCGGCTGGCGAGGGTGTGCTCAATCGCCAGGATCGACATGTTGCGCGGCAGGCTGTCCTCTTGCTTGAGGTTGTCGATCTGGGCGAGGAGCATCTCCGAAGTGCTCATGCGCGTGCTCAGGGTGCTCACCCCCAGCAGCGTGGCCAACGCCACCACCAGGGTGGGCAGCTGCGGCAGGTACTGCCGCAGCCAGCCCCTGGCGTTTGCCCACCATCCCGGTTTGGCCTGGGGGGACGTGGGTTCAGGGGGTGCCGGATCGGGGGTTGCAGGATGGGGGACGCTGGATCGGCCATCGTCAGCTCCGCCGCTGGAGGCCCAGGCTAGGAATGGCCTGGAGATTCCGCCAGCGATCAGGGCTCGGGCCAGGGGAAGTGACAGACCAGACTCAGGACTCCGTCAGATAGCCGGCGTAGATCATCTGGTCGTTCTCGTTCGCCACGTACAGCCGGTGGCGAAATGGCCAGGGGGTGGGATTCCAGGGGGTATCGGGATGAGAATCGTTCCCGGATCACCGATGGTGCAATCGGGCTGCCAAACCTGAGGATGGGCGCTCATGTCGCTCACCGTGTCGTAGGCGATGGCCTGCAGCCCTCCGGCAGAGCCAGGGGCCGGCGCGGTTGCGACCTCGGCACCGAAGGGATTGATCACCACGATCTCGTTGTTGCCCCTATCGCCAAAGGTCCAGCTCCAGGGCGACTGGGAGATCGCTGTGATCGAACGGCCTGGAAACTGAATCCGCCCCAGCTTGACACCACCCATGGAGCGCAATTCAAGGTTACTACCGGAGGCGCGGACGAAGAACAGACCATTGGTGGCAAAGCCACCGGGAAGGGAAAGCGTGCTGTCTGCCGACAGATCGAGCGCGGCCACTTCCTGACCCGTGGCGGGATCAAACGAAAACACCTCATTCCCCTGGGAGGTTGTGGATCCACACCAGATTTTCTTGGTGATCGGATTGAATCCCATCCCGGAAATCACTTCCCGATTGGCTGGCGTTGGCTGGCGGAAATACTCAACGCAACAGCCCAGAGCGAGATACACAATCTCGTCATTGTAGCCGGTTTGCGTGAGAAAGGCAAGCATGGGGTCGTTGCCCACTTCGCACACCGTCAAGGCGGTGCTTACGCCTGTTGTGGTTACCGGGAAAGGGCACTGATGGGTCTGTTCGAAGCGCAGAACCGGCATGATTGGCCTGGAGACAGGAGATCCTGCTGCATCCCTAGCCACCAGGCCACAGCATGACAAGCACAGTCTTGAACGCGCTTATTGGTTGAGCTTGAGCACGGCCATGAAGGCCTCCTGGGGCACCTCCACCCGGCCCATGGCCTTCATGCGTTTCTTGCCCTTGGCCTGCTTCTTGAGCAGTTTCTTCTTGCGGGAGATGTCACCGCCGTAGCACTTGGCAAGCACGTCCTTGCGGATGGCGCTGATGCTTTCGGAGGCGATGATGCGGCTGCCGATCGAGGCCTGGATGGGGATCTTGAACTGCTGGCGGGGAATCAGCTCCTTCAGTTTTTCCACCAGCGACTTACCCACCGCGTAGGCTTTGTCGCGGTGCACGATGGTGGTGAGTGGATCGGCCTTTTCGGCATTGATCAGCACATCAAGGCGCACCAGCTCATTGCGGCGGTAGCCGATCAGGGAGTATTCCATCGAGGCGTAGCCCTTGGTGCGGCTTTTCATCTGATCGAAGAAATCGCTCACCACCTCCGCCAGCGGCAGCTCGTAGTGCAGCGTCACCCGATCGGTGGTGATGTATTTCATGTCGATAAACTCACCGCGGCGCTCCTGGCACAGCTCCATCAAGGCGCCGTTGTAGGTGTTGGGGGTATAGATCTCCAGCTTCACATAGGGCTCCTCGATGGATTCGCGCTTCTGCGGATCAGGCAGCATGGCGGGGTTGTCCACCATCACGGTGCTGCCATCGAGCATGTTCACCTGATAGATCACCGAGGGGGCGGTAACGATCAGATCGAGGTTGTATTCGCGCTCCAGCCGCTCCTGCACGATCTCCATGTGCAGCAGGCCGAGGAAGCCGCAGCGGAAGCCGAAACCCATGGCGCTGCTGGTTTCGGGCTCGTACTGGAGCGCCGCATCGCTGAGCTGCAGCTTGCCCAGGGCCTCGCGCAGGTCGGGGTACTGGTCGGCATCGGTGGGAAACAGGCCGCAGAACACCATCGGCTTGACCTCGGTGTAGCCGGGCAGGGGCGCCGCCGCCGGGTTGTTGAGCAGGGTGATCGTGTCGCCCACGCGGGCATCGGCCACGGCCTTGATCGAGGCGGCCAAATAACCCACCTCACCGGCATGGAGGCTGTCGGTCTGTCGCTGATCGGGCGCCATCACGCCGATCTCATCGAGGTCGTAGGTTTTGCCGCTGGCCATCAGCAGCACCTTGTCTTTCCTGCGCAGCTGGCCGCTGATCACGCGGAAGTACACGATCACGCCGCGGTAGGGGTCGTAGTAGGAATCGAAGATCAGCGCCCGCAACGGCTCGGCCATGCGGTCGGGCGGCGGCGGCACCCGATCCACCACCGCCTGCAGGATCTCGGGCACGCCCAGGCCGGTCTTGGCGGAGCAGGCGATGGCCCTGGAGCAGTCGAGCCCGATGATCGCTTCGATTTCCGCCTTGATGCGATCGGGATCGGCGCCGGGCAGGTCGATCTTGTTGAGCACCGGGATGATCTCGAGATCGTTCTCCAGCGCCAGATACACATTGGCCAGGGTCTGGGCCTCCACCCCCTGGCTGGCATCCACCACCAGCAAGGCGCCCTCACAGGCCTGCAGCGAGCGACTCACCTCATAGGAGAAGTCCACATGGCCGGGGGTGTCGATCAGGTTGAGCACATAGCTCTCGCCATCGGCGGCGGAGTAGGCCATGCGGGCCGCCTGCAGCTTGATGGTGATGCCCCGCTCACGCTCCAGCTCCATGTTGTCGAGAAACTGCTCCTGCATCTCCCGCGCCGCCACCGTGCCGGTGTCCTGCAGCAGACGATCGGCCAGGGTGGATTTGCCGTGGTCGATATGGGCAATGATGCAGAAATTGCGGATCCGGGAGACGGGAACGTCGGTCATGCAGCTCTGCTCAGGCTCATGCGGGTCAACTCGGGCTGGTCAAGCTCACCAGAGCCTCGCCGGTCGATCCTAGGCAGTCGCCCCCATTACCAAACGTTGCCGCTCCTTGGGTGTCCAGAGCGGCAACTGGCCTACCCTGGAACAGGAACCAGACCGTGATACCTCCATGGGCAACCAGCTTCTGCTGCGGTTGCTGGCCTCCCGCCGCCCCAGCAGCCAGCGGCGCGGCGCCGAGAGGGGCGCCATCTCTGCGGCCGCCGGCATCGTGGCCTCCTTGGTGCTGATCCTCAGTGGCGCCGCCGTGGTGCAACTCACCAGTGGCAACCTGCGCGGCGTCTTCGCCTCCTCCGATTCGCGCCAGGCCCGCGGCGCAGCCGCCGAGGGCGCCGACCTGATGATCGACACCTGGAACCAGCCCCAGAACCGGGCCCTGCTGGTGTCAGGGGACGATCCGGCCAACTGGACCGCCGCCAGCCTCCGCAGCGACTGCTTCAACACCTCCGACGGCAGCCGTCCCGGCCCCAACAATGGCCAGCCCGACCAGGCGGCCATCAACCTCGGCGACGGCGAGTGGCGCGATGTGGTCACCGGGGCCGAAGCCGACGAAACGACCAATGGCCGCCAGGTCCGTCTGGTGCGGGTGGACTACACCGCCTCCGATGGCCGGGCCAACCCCAACCCCCGGGCCCTCCGCCGCAGCGCGGCGCCCGGCGGTGGCGTCACCGGCGCGGCCCTGCCCACCGGCTTCGACAGCTGGGATCAATTGGTGAACCTCAACGATCCCGACGGCACGGGCGCGCTCCAACCCGGTCGCAACAGCGGCTTCATCGGGCTGGTGGTGGAGGGCCGGGTGGTGCAGGGCGGCCGGGTGGTGGCCAACTCACGACTCACCCAGGAGTTTGAAGTACTGCCGAAATGCTGCGGCGCCTCGCTGGGGAGCAACGAATCGGGGGGGGGCGAACTACCAGGGCACCACGGGTTCGCTGGGCTCAGACGGCCGCCTCTGCAACCTGCAGTACGGCGTGGTCACCGGCTTCAATGATGGCTGGCACTGGTCGTATTTTGCGAACGATCAGTTCACCCAGAGGGCCCAGGGCAGCGGCACTATCGAGCGCTATGGACCCATCCTCGGCGTGGTAGCCAACTCCGACGACATCTTTGAGCGGTCCAACTGTCGGGTTCGTCCGGGCAGGGGGCAGGAAGCCTCTGGCAACCGTCCCAATACCTTTGAGCCAGGCGATCCACGCGGCAGCGACAATGGCCGCAACGCGGACATCACGGGTGCGGGCACACCGACAGCCGCCGAGCAGATTTGCCGCCAGCCGCAGAACTCTTCTGGCTACTTCTCCGGTCCCGACACCGACATCCGCGGCACCTCGGCGTCCTGCTCGCCGATCATTGCCCTGGAGGCCACAGCCTTCCCTGATATCGATGATTTCGTCTACACCTGGACCAATGGCTGGGGGCCTGATGAGCTGATCGCAAGGGCTGCAACCATTAGCAACAAAGCCGACAACGCTGCCCTCTGGCCCCTGCTCAGCACCGACAACGGCGACGGCTCCGGCGGCGCCAACAGCGAAACGACGATCAGGCTGCGCACCAACAACGAGGCCGGCGCCGAGCGGGTGGAGATCTGCGTGGTGGACCTCGATGACGACACCACAGCTGACGACTGTGACGATGACACCTGGCTGAATGTAACCAGCCGCGCGGCTCCCGACCTCACCACTTCATACGCGGATAATTTCAGCCCTTTAAATGGTAACGGCAACGACGGATCAGAAGCCTTTGAAGACTCGTGGATCTTCACTGGTTCTATTAACATTGGCAACTTCAGCGGGAACGATCGTGTCCGTCTAAATTCAGGGCACCTCGAAAAATCGCCAAATCACTTGATTGAGCAAAATTCTGGATTAGAATGAAGCCATAAGATCTCATCTCAGCAATGGGGCAGCGTGGCTTTTGGGACGACAGCAAAGAGTCGCAAAACTCAAGGAGAAGAAGCCGGTCCTCAAGCGGTTGTCGGATTCTATTCGCTGGGAATCATTCCGTCCATTGCTTGAGATGGGTTACATGCAGGAGCGCAAGAGCAATGCTGGTCGCAAGAGGATTGATCCGCTGATCCTGTTCAAGATGCTGGTGCTCCAGCAACTTTTCAACCTGAGCGATGAAGAACTTGAATTCCAGGTCAATGACAGGCGATCTTTTGAGGAGTTCGTAGGTCTTGGGGTGATGAACGATATTCCAGACGCCACAACTGTGGCTTTCTTCAGGGAACGTCTTCGCAAAGCAGGCGTCATCGAAGAGCTCTTCGAGAAGTTTGAGGGATTCCTCCGAGAACAGGGCCTCGAAGCCCGTGGTGGTCAGATCATTGATGCGACTTTGGTCCCTGTTCCCAAGCAACGCAATAGCCGAGAAGAGAACATGGAAATTAAGGCCGGTCGCTTGCCGCATGGTTGGGATGAGAACCCACATCGCCTGCAGCAGAAGGACTTAGATGCTCGCTGGGTTAAAAAGAATGGCATCAACCACTACGGTTACAAAAACAGCATCTGCATCGATGCTGAACATGGATTTATCCGCCGATATGCCATTACTCCTGCCAATATCCATGACAGTCAGATGCTTCCAAAGCTCCTAGATCCAGAAAATCAACATGACTATGTCTGGGCAGACTCCGCTTATTCGGGTGAGTGCTTTGAAGATCTGCTGAGTCTCGGTGGCTTTGAGAGTCGGATCCACGAAAAGGGTGCACGCAATCACCCGCTTAGTGACGCAGCTAAAGACCGTAATCGGATCAAGTCGGCGATTAGAGCTTGTGTTGAACACGTATTCGGCTGCATGACGACCTCAATGGGCGGCAAGCTAACAAGAAAGATTGGCCTTGGAAGAAACGAAGCTTGGTGGGGCCTGAAAAATCTGACATTCAACTTCCTTCGCTATCTTCAGCGTTCAAGCAATAGTGTAGTGATGGCGTGAGCATCGGTCTAACTGATTCGACCTTAAGATTTACTGCCCTTAATGGTGTACACAAAATCAGCCGACAAGCCGCAGTAATGCGGCTTTTTGGCTGGCTAGAACGGCCGGAAACACTCATATTTCGAGGTGCCCTTCAGGTGCAACAGCTCTGCGCGCAGCCGATACCTCAGGCATCGAGTACTCCCTATCTCTCGTTCAGGGCTGATCGAGACGGATGGGGCTCAGCCACAGCAGATTACTTGGATGTTGAGGCCTGCACTGATGCCAGCGATACATCCACTTGCAGGCTCTTCAAGAGAATTTTCCGCAATGATATTTCGGAATCAAATCAATTCATCAATCTCGCGCTCCCTTTCACCGGCACCACGTTCGCGATCAGGTTCAACGCAGCAGCCCTTGAATCTGGCGAACGCATTGACATTGACGACGTCCTGATTGAATCAGGACGTCCCACCCTCGCCCGGAATGCAGGCTCAAACACCCTCAATGGAAGACCGGTTGATACAGCTTTCCGGGGAGCATGGTGCGAATTCAGCAGCAGTTCCCCGATCACGCTGGATGCCGGCTTCCACTGTGTCGGCCCCACCATCAACCAGTTTGACGGCGGCCAGTTGTTCATCGATACCAGCGGCGGTCCGCTGAGCCTGTTCTACACCGAACCGGCCACCACCGATCTTCGCTTCGGCCCCAACACCGTGAGCAGCAATCCTGAAAACTTCATCTACCTCTCGCGTGATCCCGCCAATCTGGCCCACGTTGACTGCTCCCCCGGGATCGAGAATGATTGCGACGAGTTGATTGATGATGAAAACTATGACTTCTCTCCCGTTGGAGAACCCGATCGTCTGAATTTCTTCGGCCGCGACACCGGCACTGCCGGTCAGGAACAGAACGTGCTGATCACCACCACCTTCGGCTCCAATGCCAGAAGCGGCGGGGTCTGGTTCTACCTGCCCCAAGGCTGGGTAGAACTCACCATCACCGGCGATGGCGCCAGTGCCATTCCTGATGGTTTTTACGACGACAATGAAGACAACTGGAGCTTCTTCGGCCGAATCTGGGTGAAGAATTTCAAGCCCTATGGTGCCTTCCACCTGCGCGTGCCCGACTCCCGGGTCACCGGGGGTTCATTGGGTGAGGCCAACCCCGCCCAGTTCGTGCCCTGGAACGGCATCGACTGGGTCGCCCGCTCCACCACCAACACGCGCCTGTGGTGAAACGTCCCCCGCCCCCGCTGCCAAAGTCCTTCCGGGTGCCGCCCGCTGAGCAGGGCGCCCTGTTGATCGAGGCCCTGGTGGTGAGCGTGGTTGTCACTGTTGCCCTGCTGGGCACCATCGGCGTGATCAACATCGCTAACCAGCAGCGCCAGCGGGCCGGCCAGCGCAACCAGCTCAGCACCGCTATTGATGCCGATCTCGCCGAGGTTCAAGACCTCGCCACCGTGCTCACCTGCTGCAGTGGCGCTTGCACCCTGGGGATCCCCGCAGGCATCACGCCAGGCCCCACCTCACCTTGCGCCACCACCAATCTCCGCGACGACCGCTACTTCTATCCGCAACTCGACTCCGACCCCGCTGCTGCTGGGAGCAAACCCCAGTTAGTGGACGCCCTCTGCCAAGAACCCAATGCCGGCATCATCAGCGCCGGCGTGCTGGCTCAGTTCAACGCTCTGCCCGTGGACGCCGGTATCACGGCGGCCGGCGGGGTGCGCCAGCCCATCGTGCGGCTCAACTCAGTGCAGAATCAGCTCGGCAACCAGAACATCCTCCAGGTCACCTACACCGACAGCAACGCGGCAGATCCAAACGCCCCGGTGCGCGTGGCCCGCGTGGTGCCGCCGATGGCCCGTTTCTGCCCATGAAACGCTCCTCCTCCGCCAGCGGCTTCACGCTCATCGAACTCCTGGTGGTGATCGTGATCCTGGGCGTGATCGCCGCCGTGGGCGGTGGCTCACTGCTCAACACCGCCCGCCGCGAACGCGCCAACACCGTGGCCTCCGAACTCTCGGGCTGGCTGGATCAGGTGAGCCGCGACGCCATCCGCTTCAACGCACTCGTCGACTCCGCCGATCCAGACGAAGCCTGCACTGTGACCATCACGACCGGCAACCTGGCCCCCGGTGCGGATGGCACGATCGCGCGAGCTGCGTGCGGATAGGGCTCACGGTGCCGGATCTGGCGCTTCAACGCCCCACCGCCAGATCGCCGCCACCCCCTTCGTGTTCACACGCGGGGCACGTGGCCACGGCATCACCATCAATGTGAGCGTCAACAACCAGCGCCCCCTGCGCTGTATCCGCCTCGTCGGTCTGATCGGCGTGCTCGAGGTGGGCCGCAACAACCAGGCATCCAGCGGCACCTGCAACGAATGGAGCCGCGTCTGACGCCATGAAGCGCAAATCCCCCCCCGTCCCCAGTCCCCCCAGCTCCGAGAGCGGCGTCACCCTGGTGGAGCTGCTGGTAGCGCTGGTGATCAGCGGCCTGTTTGTGCCCCTGATCTGGACCACGATCCGAGGCTCCATCCAGTTTTTTGAGGCCACCGTCTGGCAGGTGCAGCTGGAGCGCGATCTCGATCGCCTCACCACCCTGATCACCAGCGAAGCTAACGACGCCTGCCAGCTCGGCACCAATGCCGCCTCTCTGCCCGCAGACTGTGTTCCGGCAGCAGACTTCACATGCGACACGGCGCAGCGCAACCAGCTGCGCATGCGCGTCACCCTGCTGGATGCAAACAACGCCCCGGCGGGAACACGGGTCATTCGTTATTTCAGGCCGGGTGGTGGAACCAATCTCGAGCGAAATGGCCCCGCCGTTCTAGCCAACGGCCAATTAGATCCCAATAACAACAACAACCGTCAGTTGTTGATGCGCGGTGTCACGACCTTTCGCACAACCTTGAACGATGACTGCACCTCTGCCACCGTTCAGCTCACCGTGGCCCCCGTGGCGCCCAACACCTTCACCCCCACCCAGGGCTTGGGCAACCCCGTGACCCGCACCATTGGGCTGCGCACCGGCTCGCGGCCCTTCGTCGACTGATCCCCCAGCCCATGCCCTCAACCGCCGACCCGGATTCGCCCGCGTTCTCCATCGCCAACACCGATGCCCAGCTGCTCTTCGGGGTGGCCCAGGAATTCGCCTGGCGGCACCACAACCTGCCCCCGGGCGACCGCGCCAGCGCCGAGCACTCTCACCCCTGCCGGCTGAGCTACGCCCTCAATGACAGCGACGGCCAGCTGATCATGCGCATCCCCATCCGGGAGCTGGAGCAGGGCCTGCGCCAACGCCGCCGGGCCCTGCTGCGCCTGCTGCGCCTTCGCAGCGCCGGCATCACCTGGACGCCCTCACGGGCCGCCAGGTACGACCTCCAGCAGCTCAACCAGGCGATCAAGAAACAGCCGCGCTCGGTGATGGCCCTGATCTGGGCGATCAGCACCGGCCAGCCCTACCCCCGGCCCGCCATCGGCCGGCGGCAGGTGCTGATCACCGTGCTGCTGCTGCTCTGCCTGCTGATTCCCGGGCTCGTCTACATCGCCCTGCTGGCGAAGCGTCAGCGGCGCTACCAGAAGGAGCTCGAGCAGCTCACGAAGCAGTGGCGGGCCGCCGGGATGCCCGAACCCGACGACACCCTGCTGCTCAGCCTCATTCACCGCCCAGCGCCGCAGCCAAGCCCGGCGCCGCATCCCAGCCAGGCGTGGCGAGCGATTCCTAAGATCACAGTCCAGCTCCCGAGCCGCCATGACCAGCTCCGCCACCGACACCACCAGCGACACCGCCAGCAGCGATCCCCGCGCCCTCACGGTCGAGAACGTGGAGCGCAACCTCGATGAACTGCGTCCCTACCTGATGGCCGACGGCGGCAACGTCGAGGTGGTGGAAATCGAGGGGCCGATCGTGAAGGTGCGGCTGCAGGGCGCCTGCGGCAGCTGCCCCAGCAGCACCATGACCCTCAAGATGGGCATCGAGCGCAAGCTGCGTGAGGCCATCCCCGAGATCGCCGAAGTGGTGCAGGTGCTCTGAGCCGCTGATCCCGACCTTGGCGGCCCCCTAGTCTTCCGGCCGCCACCACAGCCCGCCGTGCTCGATCAGCGCCTGCTGCGCCAACACCCCGAGCAGATCGTGGAGCAGCTCGCCCGCCGCGGCCTGGCGGTCGATCTCACCGGCCTGCAGCTGGTGGCTGAGCAGGAACGCGACCTCGAGCAGCGCCGCAGCGAGCTCCAGGCCGAAGGCAACCGCATCGGCAAGCAGGTGGGCCAGCTGATCCGCGCCGGCGCCGCTGCCGATGGCCCCGACGTGGCCGAGCTGCGCCAGAGCGGCAACCGCGTCAAGCAGCAGGTGGCGGTGCTGGAAGACGAGGAGAAGGGCCTCGAAGCCCGCCTGCGCGAGCAGCTGCTCAGCCTCCCCAACCTGCCCGCCCCCGAAGTTCCCGCCGGCCTCAGCGAGGCCGACAACGTGGAGTGCAAGCGCTGGGCAACCCGCGCCCGGCCGCCGGCCTGCAGGAGCACTGGCAGATCGGCGAGCGCCTGGTGCTGTGGGACAGCGAGCGTTCGGTGCGCATCGCCCAGAGCCGCTTCATCACCCTGCTCGGCGCCGGCGCCCGCCTCGAGCGCGCCCTGATCAGCTTCATGCTCGATCAGCACACCGCCCGCGGTTACACCGAGGTGCTGCCGCCGATCCTGGTGAACTCCGCCAGCCTGACCGGTTCGGGCCAGCTGCCCAAGTTCGCCGAGGAGAGCTTCCAGTGCGCCGGCGACGACCTCTGGCTCACCCCCACCGCCGAGGTGCCGCTCACCTCCCTGCACCGCGACGAGGTGATCCCGGCTGAGCAGCTGCCCCTGCGCTACTGCGCCTACACCCCCTGCTTCCGCCGCGAGGCCGGCTCCTACGGCCGCGACACCCGCGGCCTGATCCGCCTGCACCAGTTCAACAAGGTGGAGCTCTACTGGTTCACCCGCCCCGAAGACTCCCGCCGCCCACGAGCAGCTCACCCGCCACGCCGAGTCCATCCTCGAAACCCTCAACCTCCCCTACCGCCGCATCGAGCTCTGCGGCGCTGATCTGGGCTTCTCCGCCGCCCGCACCTTCGATCTGGAGGTGTGGCTGCCCGGCGCCGGCACCTACCGCGAGATCTCCAGCTGCTCGGTGTGCGGCGACTTCCAGGCCGCCGCGCCGCCGATCCGCTCAAAGACCCCGACACCAAGGGCACCCAGCTCGTGCACACCCTCAACGGCTCCGGCCTCGCCGTGGGTCGCACCATGGCCGCCCTGCTCGAAAACGGCCAGCAGGCCGATGGCTCGGTGACCCTCCCGGCCGCCCTGGTGCCCTACTTCGGCGGGGACCGGATCAGCTGACGGGCGGCCCCGGCGGC
>CAVXWZ010000011.1:0-801545 GCA_963765575.1 uncultured cyanobacterium
TGAGGCGCGGCCGGCCGCTCTTGAGGTTGCGGTAGCGATTCAGCTTCAGGCCCGCCAGGAAGCCGATGAACTGCTTGCGGGTGACATGGGTGCGGTAGTTCTTGGTGGTGAGCAGATAGGCGCCATCCAGCTGGCCGTTGGCCACCTGGGTGAAGAACTGCTTGAGCAGCGGGTTGATGCCGCGGGCGCTGAGCACCAGCCTCACCGCCGAGATCGTCCAGTAGAGGAGCAGGGCCCCGGCGCCGGCCAGCAGAACCTTGGTGCCGATGGTGCTGATCAGACCCCAATCCATTGAGCGGTCCAGCTGTGTTGAATGGCCCCAGAGTCTGACTGACCAGCCCTCCCCCCAGCGCCTGGCGTGCCGCTCGAACCCCTGCTGCCGCTGTTCCACCGGCTCAACCGCGAGCATTTCGACGGTTGTCTGGCGCCCGGCGGCCAGTCGCTGGCGAGCGTGCGCTGGAGTGACGGGCGCCTGCGCCGCAGTGCCGGCCTCTACCGGCGCGGGCGTGATCCCGCCGGCCAGCGCTTCTGCGAGATCGTGCTTTCCCGGCCGTTGCTGGAGCCGCTGCCCCAGGAGGCCCTGCTCTCCACCCTCTGCCACGAGATGATCCACGTCTGGGTGGATCGGGTGCTGGCGGCCCGCGAGGTGCACGGCCCCCACTTCCGTGCCCGCATGGCGGCGATCAACGCCGCCCAGAGCGGGTTCGTGGTCAGCGTGCGCCACCGCTATCCCCTGCCCGTCGAGGCGGCGAGGGGCAGCCGCTGGATCGCCCGCTGCCCCCGTTGCGGGGTCAGCGCCCCCTACCGGCGCCGCGTCCGCGGCCTGGCCTGCCGGGCCTGCTGTGAACGGCACCACGGCGGCCACTGGGACCCCAGCTGTCTGCTGGAGTTCGTGGCGGCGGCCTAGGTTCGCCGCACCCGAGTGCGGCCGTGAGCGTCTTTCTCTGGACCCTGCAGTGGTCCGGCGTGGCCATTGCCGTGGTGGGCCTGCTGCGGGAGCGCCGCCTGTCCCTGAGGCGCCGGTAGCGTTGGGGGATGCCCGATCGCCGCTCCGATCCCCAGCGTTCCCCCCCGACCCGATGGAGCAGGGCTTCGACCGCCTGGTGAGCGCCGGCAGGCAGCTGGTGGATGGGGTGTCCGGTGCCCGCCCCGGCACCCGCTCGTCCACCCGCCCAGCCCAGCGCTCGGCCCGCCCCGGGGAGCGGGCCGGTGGCCCCCGCCCGCGCCTCGGGGAGCTGGGCCGCTGGGTGGAAGACAAGCTCGATTGGATCCTTGAGGACGAGGACGACTGGCGGGAGCCCTGGCAGGAGCCCCGCCCCGGGCGGCAGGCGCCATCCGGGCGTCCGAGCGTGTCACTGCGGCCGCAGCGGGACGACCCGCCGGAGCCGCCGGCAGCCCGCACGCCAATGCCCGCAGCGTCGGCGCGCCGGCGGCCCCTGGAGGCCATCTCCCGCCGCGACCAGCGCCGGCCTGCCGCTGAGCCGGCTCAATCCCGCCAGTCCGAGGCCGACGCCTGGCCCGATGACACCAGCTTCGCCCGCCCCCGCTGGCAGCGTCCCCTGAGTGATCCCAGCCGGGCCCCCGATCTCAGCGCCGCTGCGGCCCGCAACGCCGCTGCCCGCCAGCAGGAGGCGGCGCGGCCCCTGCCCCGTTCCAGTCGCCGCCGACCCGGCTGATTACGCTGAGGCCTTCTGAACAGGGTCCATGAGCAGCCTGGTGGTGGTGGGTTTCCCGAAGGTGACTGAGGCCGAGGAGGTGCGTCGGCAACTGGCGGGCATCCAGAAAGAGCGGCTGATCGCCCTCGAGGATGCGGTGGTGGTGGAACACGACGGTGACGGCCAGGTGCACCTGCGCCAGGCGGTCAACCTCACCACCGCCGGCGCCCTGGGCGGTGGCTTCTGGGGCACGCTCGTGGGTCTGCTGTTCCTCAACCCCCTGCTCGGTGCCGCCGTCGGCGCGGGCGTGGGTGCCGCCTCCGGGTCGCTCTCCGACATCGGCATCGACGACACCTTCATGCGCGAGCTGGGTGAAACCCTGCCCCGCGGCAGTGCGGCCCTCTGCCTGTTGATCCGTGAAGCCACCGCCGACCGGGTGATCGAGCGCCTGCGGGTGCATGCGCCCCACGCCAAGTTGCTGCGCAGCAACCTCAGCCACACCGACGAGGATCAGCTGCGCACCCTGCTGGAGGACGCCGCCCGGCAGGCCGAGGCCCTGCGGCTCTCCTGAGCCAGCTGCAGGGCACGGCCGCATGCCTTGCAGGCGGCCCAGGTCGGTGAGGCTGAGCCAGTCAGCCTTGGGGTCAGCCCGGGGGTGAGGTTGGGGAGTCGCTGGGGCCTTCATGGTGTTGCGCGGCCGGCCCCAGCCACTGCTCGAGGTCTGGAGAGAACACCTCCCTGATCACCGTCAGCGGCTGACCGCCGCGGAAAAAGCGGTAGTGGCGACTCCAGAAGGGGCCGCCGTGGCCGAAGCGGTTCACCAGCCAGGGGGCCTGCACCAGGGCCAGGCCATCCACCTCCCGGAACAGTTCGGCCCGGTTGCTGGTGAGGCTGTTCCAGATGGGCTGATCGCGCTGGCGCAGGTGGGCATCAGCCTGGCCCTGGTTCCACCAGCTCTCGGCCCAGGCCAGGGTGTGGTCGCCGCAGCGCAGCCACACCTGACGGCGCAGCAGGGGCAGGGCCAGTTCGGCCACCTCGGCCGGGGGACGGGCGCCGTCCTGGTGGGGCTGCGCCTGGGGGGTCATGGCGATCAGCTCGATGCGCACCGGCAGGCCGGTGAGCGACTCCAGGTGGCGGGTGGGGCTGCCGTCGCCGAGCAGCAGCAGCCTCCAGGGGCCACTGAGGACCTGGGCCAGGGTCTGCAGATCACCCTCCCCGAGCTGCCGCTCCCACAGGGCCGCAGGCGACGGGGTGGGCACGGGGCTCGGGGACAGGCTGAGGCCCGTGGCCGTCATGGCTGGCTGCTGGCGATCACGGCTCAGCGTAGAAACCAGCCCCAGGGCACCGGGATCAGGAGCCGTTGCTGATGCTGATGCGGAGCTGCTGGCCGTTGCGCTCGATCACCGCCGCATCGCCGCTGGCAGCGGCCAGGCGCCAGCCGCTGTTGCCGATCGACTCGCCGATCGCTGCGCTGGTGGAGCTGCCGCCCACCTGGAAGATGGCGGATCCGCCCTGACCGGGCACCTGCACCACCCCCACCAGCTGGGGCAGGCTGGGGTCAGCCGGCGCCGGTGTCGCCCTCGACGCTGAGGGGCCTGTGCCGGTGGCGGCCGCCGGGGCGGGCCTGGAAACCTGCCCACTCATCGGCACCTTGAGCACGTTGGCGGCCGGAGCGCTGCTGGCCGGCAGGGTGGCCAGCTCCTCCATCCATGGCTCCAAGGGCGGTGGCGGCAGTGCGTCGCCGTCACTGCTCAGGGTTGGGGCCTGGCTGGGCTGGAGGCCCGCCACGATGGTGGTGTCCGCGACAGGGGCCGGCATGGTGGCCGGGCCCATGGCGCGCAGGCGTTCCACCAGCAGCAAGTTGCGTTCCTGCCGCAGGGCCTGCTGGCTCTGACCCCAGAGGCCCAGGCCCACCAGCACGCTGCCGGCCAGGGTGGTGACCGTGAGCCCCACGGCGGCGATCACCAGGGTCGACTGATGCTGGAGGCTGCTGCTCCAGGCGCTCCCCACCGTGCCCCTGGCCCGGGCCACCGCGGAGCGCCGCTGGCTGGGGAGGGTGGTGGCGCCGCGGCGGGTCGAGGCTGGTTGCGGCCGCGGGCCGAACGCCGGAGCTGCGGCATTGGCGGGGGTGTCACACACCTCCACCTCGATCGGCGCCTCCGGGGAGAACACCCGGTTGAGCACCTGCTCGGCGCGGAGTTCCCAATAGGCCCGCGACGTGGGGATGGCGCGCACGGACGGCATGGCCCAACGACGGGAAATTTGCCACTCAACGTACTGGCAGTTCCGAGATTTGACGAGATTGTTGTGGCGGAATGGCTCAGAGGCTGTAGCCGAGGTCTGCTGCCAGTCCAGCGCATGACCGCCGCACCCGGGCGATCTCCGCAGCGTTGAGGTGCTGGCGGTAGCCGCCGCTGTTGTCGAACAGTGGTTGATTGATCTGGCGGTTGCGGTGGTCCACATGGCTCACCCCCGCCAGTTCGCCCTCCCCGCGGGCGGCTGGGGCCTGCTCCCCGCCCCTGCCGCCATACCAGCTCACCGGTTGCTGGTGGTAGGTCAACTGTTGCTCCTCAAAGTCCAGCTCCAGAAAGCCCATCACCTGCTCCAGGCAGGCCTGGGGGTTCTGCACCAGCTGCTCGTAGCGCACCAGATGCACCCGGGGATGGCCCCGCCAGCGCAGCACCCGGCGGTTGTCCTGCTGCCAGCGACGCAGGCTTTTCCCCAGCCGCCCGTAGCGCCGCTTCAGGGAGGCCACCGTGTCGAGCGGATGGCGGCAGATCAGCAGGATCCGCGAGCAGGGGGCGGCGCCGAGGATGAAGCCGAGGTGGCGCACATGCTTGGGCGTCTTCTCCACCCAGCAATCGCTGCCCGCGTCCCCGCTGGCCCGCCAGAACTGCTCCAGGGCGAGGCGATAGCGGCCGTAGCTCTCCTTCTTGGCCACGCCGGTTTCGCCGGCGATCGCATGCACCCGCGAGTGGGCCCCCACCAGGCGGGTGAGGATCGAGGTGCCGGAGTGGCCGCAGCCGCAGACATGGATGCTGCCCCGCAGGGGTTCACGCCAGAGCCTGTGCATCGTTGCCGTCTCCTTCAGGTCCAGTGCCGGTCGATCCAGGGCACCGGCATCACGAAACGGCGCAGCCCGCCCCAGTCGCGCTGGCTGAGCAGCCGCCTCAGGTGGGCCCGCCGGCCGGCGTAGGCGGGCGAATCGGCTTTCCATCGCCCGAGCCGCACATCGGCGGGGTTGGGCCCCCCGGGGAAGGTGATGATGCGGCTGCCCGCCGGCAACCGGGCCGGCCGCAGGTAGCGCAGCGGCAGCGGCCCCAGGCAGTGGAGCCGGAAATGGCGGGTCCAGCCCCGGGGCCAGAACTGCAGCTGCCGTTGCAGGCAGGCGGTCACGTAGTGCTGCTCGTAGCCGAAGCGGTCGGCGAGGCCCTGGGGATCGCGGCGGAAGCGCTCCAGGATCTGCGGATGGGAGCCGATGCGGAAGCGGAACACCGAGGTCTGGCCCAGGCCACTGAGGGGACGTGACCAGTTGCGCTCCAGGATCACAGCAGCGGGCGGGCCGAAGCTGAAGTAAGGATCGAGATCGGCCACGATCACCGAATCCAGGTCCACGAACAGGGCTGTTCCTTGCAATCCCCCCGGCAAAGGCCCCCAGAGGGCGAGCTTGCGCCATTTGCCGCGGGTGCGCTGGGGCTCCTCGCAGCCCAGCTCGGGCAGCGGCAGCACGCGGATCGAGGCATCCAGGCCGCTGCCGTCATCGGTGAAGCACACCAGCTGGAACGGCGGCGTGAGGTGGCGGGCCAGCATCCGCTGCAGCCGGTTGACATAGTCGGGCCCGTATTTTGTGCCCCACTTGATGCACAGAACCAGCTTCATCAATACCGGAGCGCCTGGATTTCCCGGGCGCAGATCAGTCGAATGCGCTGCTGGCTGGCCGCATCGAGCACCTCTTGCCAGGGGCGCTTGTCGTGGCGGTGTTGCCCCTTGGGCCGCTGGGTTGGCAGTTCCAGCGGGCGCTCCAGCCCCAGGCGCCGGGACAGCGCCAGCAGGTCAGCAGCCAGTGATTCGTAGCGCAGCATCACATCGGTGATCAGTGTGTCGTTGATGCTGTAGATGTCCCAGTTGGAGAGTTCGCCGGGGGGGCAGCTCTTGATATAGGCGTTGATGGGCAGGGGCTGGCTCTGTTTGCGGGAGCGCCAGTAGTAGCTGCTGATCGCCTTGTCGAAGGGATTGCGTTCCACACTGATCTTCAGATAGGCGTCCCAGGTGGGAGCAGGCAGCTGGGCCTTGATCTGGGCGGCCGGAATATGATTGTAGAAGCGCTTCTTCAGCCTGGCCCGGCTTACCAGACGCACCAGGTCTGGGGCGGAGTAGTGGTGCAGCGGAGTGCGGAAGTTGCGCGGCCCCGGAAAGCCCAGCCGGCGGCTGAGGTGCTCGTCGTCGCGGGAGATGGGGGTGATCACATCGCCTGGGGCCATCAGCGACCGCAGGGCGATTTCGATGGCGGTGCCCGCCGTTTTCTGGGTTTTGAGGAAGATGAAGCGGTGGTGATGGCAGATCAGCATGGGGCGCCCTGACCCTGGCGCCGTTTGGCCAGCTCCAGCCAGAGCATCAGGGCCGTGACATCGGCGGGGCTCACCCCCGCCAGCCGGCCCGCCTGGCCGAGGCTCACCGGGCGCACCGCCGCCAGCTTCTCGCGCGCTTCATGGGACAGGGTGGCGATGGTGGCATAGTCGAGATCGGCGGGAATCGGCCGGTGTTCCTCCCGCTTGACGCGCTCGATCTGCTGCTCCTGGCGGGCCAGGTAGCCGCTGTATTTGATGT
Source organism: uncultured cyanobacterium (assembly GCA_963765575.1). Lineage (GTDB taxonomy): Bacteria > Cyanobacteriota > Cyanobacteriia > PCC-6307 > Cyanobiaceae > NIES-981. The sequence continues at coordinate 6,483 of CAVXWZ010000011.1, forward strand.
CGATCTCGGCCCCTTCGCGCACATCGGCGGGCAGGGTCCCATCGGCCAGGCCATGGCCCACCAGGTCGGCGGCGTGGAAGCCCGGCCGGCGCAGCAGTTCCGCCAGGGTGATGGAGCCCTTGATGGGGGCTCCGGTGTGCTCTTCCACCGCGGCGGCGGCGGCGTCACTGGCCTTCAGACGCACGGTCTCCAGTCGCCGCTTCTCGGCGCTGATCGCCTCCTGCTTGGCCGCGTAGATTCCCCAGCGGCGCCCGTCGATCAGGCCCAGCTCCCGGCCCAGGGGGGTGAGCCGGCGGTCGGCGTTGTCGCCGCGCAGCACCAGCCGGTATTCGCTGCGGCTGGTGAGCACCCGGTAGGGCTCGCGCAGATCCTTGCTGATCAGGTCGTCGACCATCGTGCCGATGTAGCTGCCCTCGCGGGGGAAGTGCACCGGCTCCTGGCCCCGCACCAGCCGGGCGGCGTTGAGGCCCGCCACCAGGCCCTGGGCGGCGGCCTCCTCGTAGCCGGTGGTGCCGTTGAGCTGGCCGGCGCTGAACAGCCCGGCGACCCGCTTGGTTTCCAGGGAGGGTTTGAGCTGGGTGGCGGGCAGGATGTCGTAGTCCACGGCGTAGGCGGGCCGCAGCATCACGCACTGCTCCAGGCCGGGCAGGGTGCGCAGCAGCTCCAGCTGCAGCCGCTCCGGCAGACCGGTGGAGAAGCCCTGCACGTAGATCTCGGGGGTGTCGCGGCCTTCGGGCTCCAGGAAGATCTGGTGGCTGGGCTTGTCGGCGAAGCGCACGATCTTGTCCTCGATCGAGGGGCAGTAGCGCGGGCCCTTGCTGTCGATGAAGCCGCCGTAGATCGGCGTGAGGTGCAGGTTGTCGCGGATCAGCTGGTGGGTGGCGGCGGTGGTGCGGGTGATGTGGCAGCTCATCTGCTCCCCGCTCACCCAGGCGGCGGGATCGAAGGAGAAGAAGCGATCGGCGGCATCGCTGGGCTGCTCCTCGAGCTGATCGAGGGCGATGCTGCGCCGGTCCACCCGCGCCGGAGTGCCGGTTTTCAGCCGATCGGTGCCGAAGCCCAGCCGCTGCAGCGCTTCGGTGAGGCCTTCACAGGCCTGCTCGCCGGCGCGGCCGGCCGCCATGCTCTGGCTGCCCACCCAGATCCGGCCCCCCAGGAAGGTGCCGGTGGTGAGCACCACCGCCCGCGCGCCATAGACACTGCCGAAGTAGGTGTGCACGCCGGTGATGCGGGCCGCCGGCCCCCGGGCCGGATCCCAGCCGGGGCCGCCGCCGTCGGCCGCACCCTCGATCTCCAGCCCGGTCACCATCGCCTCGCGCAGGGCCAGGTTGGGGGTGTGCTGCAGCAGTTGCAGCATCTGGCGGGCGTAGTGGCGCTTGTCGGTCTGGGCGCGCAGGGCCCACACGGCCGGGCCGCGGCTGGCGTTGAGCACCCGCTTCTGCAGGGCGGTGGCATCGGCCAGGCGGCCGATCACGCCGCCGAGGGCATCCACCTCATGCACCAGCTGGCTCTTGGCCGGACCGCCCACCGCCGGGTTGCAGGGCTGCCAGGCGATGCGGTCGAGGTTGAGGGTGAACAGGGCCGTCTGCAGCCCCAGCCGGGCCGCCGTGATGGCGGCCTCACAGCCGGAGTGGCCGCCGCCCACCACGATCACGTCGAAGCATTCGCTGGGGGGGATGGACCAGGCCATGGCGTCAGGTACTGAACTTCAATGTATGGCCTGCTGATGGACGCTCTGCCGATCGGCGTAGGCGAGGAAGGCGGAAGCCCCTCCCTGCGCTACTGCGGAGCGATGCAGCAGGACTGGGGCTGTGGCGATCCGCTGGGCCTCTGCAGCCAGGGCACGCTGAGCCATGGCCAGCATCTGCAGGGCCAGCGCCAGACCACTGCAGCTATGGCGGCCGGCACCGAAGGGCAGGCTGGAGATCTTGCTGAAAGGGCAACCCGTGGCCGCCCCCAGAAACACGTAGAGACGATCTCCCTCCACCAGGCTGTGACCCGCCAAGGTGGTTGTGGTGAGACACCGTCGCATCACGAAGTTCGTGGGCACGATGCGTTGGAAGGTCATCCGGCTGCAGGCGGCCACAGCCTGATCAATGTTGCCGGGCGTCGCGCTGAGGCTCTCAAGCAGCGCGTTCAAGCTGGCGGTCACCGCGGCCACCAAGGGGGCTGCTCCCATCACCATCAGTGCTGCCGCGGCGGTCCGCTCGTCGGCGCATAACCGTTCCCAATCAAGGGCGGCCATACAGGTGGCGATGGCCTTGTTACAGCGGCGCAGCGTTGACGGCTTCGGAAACGGGTTGAAGAAGTCGACGGCCATCAGCTCGTCGGTCGTGAGCGCCACCCGACGCTGCGAAACCGCTGACAGGCAGTGGTTGATCAGTGCGGTGGTCAGGCCTTCCGCCACTCTGAGGCTGCTGGCCCCTGGCCTGCCCAGGTCTGACTTCAGTGTTGACGCCAGTCCATCGGGCCCCAGCTCCGCCAGGGTGCCGCTGCAGCGTTCGAACACGCTGGCCAGCTCCCCCCGCCGTTGTTCATGGAGCGGCCCTTCCAGCATCAGGGGGCTTTCGGCGCAGAAGCGGCGGATCCAGCCTGTCTGCTGGGCTCCAGCCAAGGCCATGGCGCTGGCCAGGAAGTTGTGCTGGCCGAATTGCGGTGAACGCAGGATCTGCCTGGCGAGGGTCGGGTTGTAGACGAACAGCACCCCCTGGCCCGTACCGAGCAAACCAATGGCCTCGACGGCCCCGGCTTTGCGTGGGAAGTGGTCGGAGCCTCGCTGGCCCGTGATCCACCGGATGGTTTCCAGGACTTGCAAGAACTGCATGACGTCAGATCAATGCACGAAGGTGGATCTTGTCGGTAGCTCCTTTGGGGCATCCTGCTCAGCCAGCCATCGCAGCTGCTGATCCAGAGCGCCGAGCTGCATCACCGTGGCCAGGGTGCCGTGAGACCGTGATGCCCAGCTGAGATCGAAGACGCAGCGGCGGAACTGGTGGGCAGGAAGGGTTGTGCGCAGGTGGTTGTAGTGGGGGGTATCGATCGGGTTTTCACTGGCATAAAAGATTCGACTGTGGCGCAGGCTGCGGCAGCCTTGGTTCTGCAGGCGCGCCAGCAGGCGACTGTCACGCAGCACAGGCGGCGAGGCGGCGAGGCGTCTCCCGATCGGGGCCGAGGCTTCCAACCTCAGGGCCATCACTCCCCCGGCTGATGTCCCCAGGAGAGCAACGCGATGCCAGGGTGCCAGCTCACAGAGACTGTCCAGGGCCTTGAGCAATGCGGATTCGCAGGCGAAATAGAAGTCGTTTTCTCGGTCTACGAAATAAACTAGTCCATCAAAGTGGTGCCTGGCAGTGGCATGAAAGCATGGAATTGACATGTTGAGGGCTCTGGCTCTTCCGGTGAAGCACACCAGCAGCCTGGGGCGATCTGGGAGCGTGGCGGACAGGTAGGCCTGGTCAATTCCCTGGCGCCAATAGTGGGGAAAATGAATTGACTCAAGGTGTTGTGCATGTTTCAGATAGCTTAAGTTAAAGCCCGAAGTCTCCCCATTTCGGTTGCGGTAAAGTTTCAGGGCTTTGTTGTAGTCCTTGGCATGCTCGGATCCCAGTAACAAAGCAATGGCCCTGGTGCTGTTTGGCGCGGTGCCGCGCCCCCGCCCCCATCGGCAGCTCTGTTGCAGTTGCTGGAGGAAGCTCAGCCCAACAGGCTGGTTACGGCTGCTTGTCGTGGGCTGTTGCTGCCATCGCTTCTGCTGGAACAGAAACGCTCTCATGACGAGGCGCTAAGCAGGGTTTTGGTCAGTCCGCAGAGATCAGCTACGGTCATGTGCTCTCCAATGGACGTATCCGGAATTTGGATGTTGTAGGCATCTTCAATCTCCATCAACAACTCCATCAGTTCAAGCGACTCAATGCCGGACTGGTCGATGGGTGTGGCGAGCAGCTCTTCCGCGCTGATCGATCTGGGGCAGAGCACCTGTATGCGACTGAGTATGAATGCCTCTGGCGTCGCGCTGTCGAGGTTCATTTGGGTGAATTATCTGTCTCAATTTCTGAACTCTAGATCGGCTGCTTGCTTGTCAGCAAGTATTGCTGGAGAACTCTGAAACGCCAGGCTCGGCTGAGTAGTGAATACCCGGTGATGTCATGCGCCAGGGATGCAGCACCCCATGGGGCCGCGATCTCCACGGGCCAGATGGCAGGGCCTCGGGGTGATGTCGAAGCAGTGGATGACGCACCCTCGATCACCAGCCCGGTCACCATGTCCAGCCCAGTCCCCATCGCCTCGTGCAGGGCCAGCTTGGGGGTGTGCAGCAGCAGTTGCAGCATCTGTCGCTGGCGTCGCTGCGGGAGTGAGGGCAGGGAGAGATCGGGACTGCCGTCGGTGCCATCCCCCCAGGCTAAGACGCAGCACCGAGCAGGGCTGTGGCGTGGTGGCGCAGGTGGTCGTCGATGAAGCTGGCCACGAAGAAGTAACTGTGGTCGTAGCCCTCCTGGAAGCGCAGGTGGAGCGGGTGGCCGCTGGCGGCGGCCGCCGCCTCCAGGGCCGCGGGCTGCAGCTGGGATTCGAGGAAGCCGTCGGCCGTGCCCTGGTCCACCAGCAGCGGCAGCAGCTGGCCAGCGGCGCCCCTGGGGCCGGCGCCGGCGGCCAGCAGCCGGCTGGCATCCCAGGGCCGCCAGGCCTGGGGATCGGGGCCGAGCAGGTGGCCGAAGGCCTTGCGGCCCCAGGGGCAGGCCGAGGGGTTGGCGATTGGCGCGAAGGCCGACACTGACTGATAGCGACCGGGATGGCGCATCGCACACACCAGGGCGCCGTGGCCGCCCATGGAGTGGCCGCTGATGCCGCGCCGCGCCGGATCCAGCGGCAGCTGCGCCTCCAGCAGCGCCGGCAGCTCCTCGCTCACGTAGGTGTGCATGGCGTAGTGCCGGGCCCAGGGCGCTGCGGTGGCGTCCACGTAGAAGCCGGCGCCATGGCCGAAGTCCCAGGCGCCCTCGGGGTCGTCCGGCACCCCGGCACCCCGGGGGCTGGTGTCCGGGGCCACCAGGGCCAGGCCCAGCTGGGCCGCCAGGCGCTGGGCGCCGGCCTTCTGCATCACGTTTTCGTCGCTGCAGGTGAGCCCCGAGAGCCACCACAACGCCGGCACGGGCGCGCTGGCCTCACCCAAGCCGCCGGCGCTGTCCAGGAGCACCGGCGGCAGGAACACCCCGAACACCATCGGGCAGTTCAGCGCCGCGGAGTTGTGGCGGTAGCGGCGCTGGAGGCCGCCGAAGCAGCGCTGCTCCGAGATCAGCTCGAGCCCAGTCATGGGCAGCCGGGCAGCAGGAGTGGATCGGCCATCAGATCGAGCCATCAGATCAGCGAGCAGATCAGCCATCAGAAGTGAATCACCGAACGGATGCTCTTGCCCTGGTGCATCAGCTCGAAGGCGTGGTTGATGTCCTCCAGCCCCATGGTGTGGGTGATGAACAGATCCAGGGGGATCAGCCCCTGCTGGAATTCCTCCACGAAGCCGGGCAGTTCACTGCGGCCGCGCACGCCACCGAAGGCCGAGCCCCGCCACACCCGGCCGGTGACCAGCTGGAACGGGCGGGTGCTGATCTCCTGGCCGGCGCCGGCGACGCCGATGATCGTCGATTCGCCCCAGCCCTTGTGGCAGCTCTCCAGGGCGGCGCGCATCACCTCCACGTTGCCGATGCACTCGAAGGAATAGTCGACCCCGCCATCCGTGGCGTCGATGATCACCTCCTGGATCGGTGCGTCGTGGTCGCGGGGGTTGATGCAGTCGCTGGCACCGAGCTGGCGAGCGATCGTGAATTTCTCCGGGTTCACGTCGATGGCGATGATGCGGGAGGCGCCGGCCATCACCGCCCCGATCACCACCGCCAGGCCGATCCCCCCCAGGCCGAACACGGCCACCGTGCTGCCCGGCTCAACCTTGGCGGTGTTGCGCACCGCGCCGATGCCGGTGGTCACGCCGCAGCCGAGCAGGCACACCTTCTCCAGGGGTGCGTCCTTGCTGATCCTGGCCACCGCGATCTCCGGCAGCACGGTGTATTCGGAGAAGGTGGAGGTGCCCATGTAGTGGTGCAGCAGGCGGCCGCCCTGGGAGAAGCGGCTGCTGCCATCGGGCATCAGCCCCCGACCCTGGGTGGATCGGATCGCCTGGCAGAGGTTGGTCTTGCCCGAGCGGCAGAACCGGCAGCTGCCGCACTCGGGTGTGTAGAGGGGGATCACGTGGTCGCCCACGGCCACGGAGCTCACACCGGCGCCCACCTCCGCCACGATGGCGCCGCCCTCATGGCCCAGGACCGCCGGGAACAGCCCTTCCGGATCGGCGCCGGAGAGGGTGAAGGCATCGGTGTGGCACACACCGCTGGCCACCACCCGCAGCAGCACCTCCCCCGACCGCGGCGGTGCCACGTCGATCTCGGTGACCTCCAGGGGCTCACCCGGGGCCCAGGCGACGGCGGCGCGGGAGCGGATCATCGGCGGAGGGGCGCAGGCAGGCTCCATCCTCCCCGCTGACCCTGCACCTACGCTTCGACCGGCATCCAGGCGGGCATGAACAGCAGTTGGTTGAAGCCTTTGGGCCGCGGCTGCCGGCAGTTTCTGGGCGCTACGCCGCTGCCGGTCTGGGCCTGCCTGGTGCTGGTGCTGCCCACGGCCCTGTGGACCCAGTCCCTGCCGCCCGAATCGGAGCTGGCCCGGCATCTGGCCTCGGAAGAGGGCTTCTTTGAGCAGGCCTCGGCCGCTTTTCTGATTGCCGCCACGCTGCTGGCCGTGCTGTCCGCGATCGTCAGCCGCGCCCGCGTGTGGTTGGCCACGGCAATCGTGCTCCTCTATGCCTCATTGAGGGAGCTCGACTTTCAGACCATGTTCACCTATCGCTCGATTATGTCGTCGGGCTATTACTTTCGCGATCGCGCGCCATTGGGTGAAAAGATCGTGGTGCTGCTGTTGATCCTTCCCTGTCTTCTGGCCATTGCCGATCTGCTGCGCCAGCTCTGGAGCCACCGGGATCGCTGGCTCACCACCAGCTGGCGGCATGACCAGTCCGTGGGCCCGCTGCGGGCCTGGGGCCTGTGGATCCTGATCCTCTTCGGCTGCAGCCACATCGCCGATCGCCATCCCGAGTGGATTCCCTTCCTGCCGGGGCGCAGCGGCGCCTTCGAGGCCCTGCTCGAAGCCGCCCTCTGCCTGGCGGTGCTGCTGTTGGTGGTGGAACTCAAGCCCCGCTTGCTGCGCGGCTGAGGGCCGCCCATCACGGCGCCGCCAGGTTGCGGAAGCGGGTGAACTGGGGTTCGAACAGCAGCTTCACCGTGCCCACCGGCCCGTTGCGGTGCTTGGTCACGATCACCTCGGTGATGCCGCGATCCGGGGTTTCAGGGTTGTAGTACTCATCGCGGTAGATCATCAGCACCAGGTCGGCGTCCTGCTCGATCGAGCCCGATTCGCGCAGGTCGCTGAGCATCGGCCGTTTGTTGGTGCGCGATTCCACCCCCCGGCTGAGCTGGGAGAGGGCGATCACCGGCACATTCAGTTCCCGGGCCAGGCCCTTCAGGCCGCGGGTGATGCGGGAGAGTTCCTGCACCCGGTTGTCGGGCGTGGAACCCTCCATCAACTGCAGGTAGTCGATCACCACCAGACCCAGCTCCCGCCCCTGCTCCGCCATCAGCCGCCGGCACAGGGAGCGCATCTCCAGCACGCCGGCATTGGGCTTGTCATCGATGAACAGCGGCAACTGGCCCAGGGTGTTGATGCCCTGCCCCAGCAGGGGCCATTCCTCCTGCTGCAGTCGGCCGGTGCGCAACCGGCCGCTCTCGATCCCCACCTCGGTGGACAGCAGCCGGTAGGTGAGCTGCTCCTTGCTCATCTCCAGGCTGAACACACACACCGGCAGCTGGTGCAGCTGGGCCACGTTCTTGGCGATGTTGAGCACGATCGAGGTTTTGCCCATCGCCGGCCGGCCGGCCACGATGATCAGATCGCTGCGCTGCAGGCCCTGGGTGATGGCATCGAGGTCGTAGAAGTTCACCGGGATGCCCGCCACCGAGGTGCCCAGCGAGCGGCTTTCGATCTCGTTGAAGGTGCTGGTGAGAATCTCGGCCGTGGGGATCAGGCCGCTGCTGGGCTTCTCCTGGCTGATCGCGAAGATCTTCTGCTCGGCCTCGTCGAGCACCATCTCCATCGGCTTGGCCTGATCGAAGCCCAGGGCGATCACCTCGTTGCCGGAGCGGATCAGCTGGCGGCGCAGAAACTTGTCCATCACCAGCCGGGCCACCTGCTCGATGGAGGCCGTGGAGGTGATGCGCTCCACCAGTTCCACCAGGCGACCGGCTCCGCCCACTTTCTCCAGGGCCCCGGTGTCCGCCAGCCAGGCGGTCATGGCGGTGAGGTCGGTGGGTTTGCCCTGGCTGTTCAGCATCAGGGCGGTGCGGTAGATCTCCCGGTGGGCGCTGAGGTAGAAGGCCTCGGGCCGCAGCACATCGGCGATCCGGGCCATGGCCTCGGGATCGAGCAGGATGCCGCCCAGCACCGCCTCCTCGGCCTCCAGATTCTGGGGAGGCAGGGAATCGGGCAGGGCTTCGAAGCGAGCCTCGTCCCGCTGGCGCCCCCCTTGGCCCTGGCGGCCCCCTTCGCCCTGGCGGCCAGAACGGGCGTCATCGCCGGCCGGCGACTGGTTGCCGAGGGGAACGCTCACCATGGCCGGGCTACTGGGGGGGGCATGGGGCGCTCAAGGCTGGATGCAGTCAGGCGGAGCGCCGCTCAGCCCACAACAGACTCTGGAGCACCTCCATTGTGAACCGACCCGGCGCCAGATCGGTGGGCGGCGGCGGTGAGTTTGCTGGGGCAGCCCGGTTTGAGGGGCAGCCTTCAGTGGCTGAGCACTTCGAGGTTGATCTCCGCCGTCACCTCGGGGTGCAGCTTCACCTGCACCTTGTAGGAGCCGGTGCGGTGGATCTCGGGCACGGTGATGGCCCGGCGGTCGACGTCCTTCTTGGTGGCGGCCTCGATCGCCTCGGCCACATCCCCGTTGGTCACGGTGCCGAAGAGCACGTCGTCACCGCCGGTCTGTTTCTTGACGGTGAAGCGGCCAATGGTCGCCAGGGCAGTGCGGAAGGCCTCGGCCTCGGCCTTGTGGGCGGCCTGACGCTCGGCCTCCTTGGCCCGGCGCGCCTCCACTTGGCGCAGCACGGCCCGGGTGAGGGGAACGGCCTTGCCGGTGGGAACCAGGAAATTGCGGGCGTAACCGGGGGCCACATCCACCAGATCGCCGCCCTTGCCCAGGCTGAGGACGTCCTCCTGAAGGACCACTTGTACGCGCTTGGCCATGGTGAAAGGACGGGGGGATGTGATCGCGAGCCGATCGATCACCCTAGGTGATGGGGATCGGCCCTTTCGGCGGCAGGGCGCTGCCGCTGGGCGGCTTCAGCCGCGGCGGCCGGAGCGACGGTTGGCGGGACGGCCGAGGGCGGCCGCGGCGGGCAGGCGCACCTGGCGTGCCAGCCCCAGGGCCCGCATCAGGCGGATGTGCTGCCAGGTGAGGTCGAGCTGGCGACCGAAGCCATGGCGGGCCGAATGGGGGAAGGCATGGTGGTTGTTGTGCCAGCCCTCGCCGAAGGTGAGCGCCGCCACCCACACGTTGTTGCGCGACTGATCGCCGCTGTCGTGGGACACGCCGCCCCAGCAGTGGGTGGCCGAATTCACCAGCCAGGTGCAGTGGTACACCACCACCAGGCGCAGGGGGATGCCCCAGAGCACCAGGGCCCAGCCACCGGCACCGGTGATGGTGCCGATCCAGAACAGCAGGCCAGCCAGGGGCAGCTGCAGCAGCAGGAACCAGTTGTTCAGCCAGCGGTAGTAGGGATCGCGGGCCAGATCACCGGTGAGCCGGGGCACGGCCGACATGGCCGGGATGGTGTGAAACATCCAGCCCATGTGGCTCCACCAGAAGCCCTTCGTGCTGGTGTGGTGGTCGACATCGGTGTCGGAAAACTTGTGGTGGTGGCGGTGCAGGCCCACCCAGTCGATCGGGCCGTGCTGGCAGCTGAGGGCGCCGCAGGTGGCGAAGAAGCGCTCCAGCCAGTGGGGCACGCGGAAGGCGCGGTGGCTGAGCATGCGGTGGTAGCCCACGGTCACCCCCAGGCAGGCGGTGACCCAGTACAGAACCAGAAAGCTGGCCACGGCCGGCAGGCTCCAGAAGCGGGGCAGCAGGGCCACCACCGCGAGCCCATGGATGGCCGACATGTAGGTGATGGTTCCCCAGCGGGTGCCACGCTTGATCTCCGGCTCGGGTTCGCCGGCGCGGGCCTGGTGCAGGGCTTCGGCCCGGAGCAGGCCCTTGGCGCCGCCATTGATGGAGGCGGGCTGGCGGGTGCTGCGGGCGGAGGGGCGGGAACCAGCGGCAGTTCCAGTGCCGCGGGCTCCCGATCGTGGGGCGGTTGTAGCGGCCATAGCGGACCGGCTCCTGATCAATCGATAGGATGGTAGCAATACGAATTCGGATTGCGAGCTGCGTTGTGGGTTATCGGGATGACCTCACGGCCGGCCGGGTGGCCTTTGCCCACCTGATCCGTGTCTGGCATGGCCGCAACGGCTGGAGCCATCGCGTTCTGCCGGGGCTGGCCGACGCGCTCGACCTGGGCCGGGTGCACAACTCCCAGCTGTCGATGCTGCGCAACGGCAAGCTCGCCTCCCCGGGGCCGGAGGTGTTCCTGGCCCTCGGCCGCATCAACAGCCTCCTGGCTGAGCAGGCCAGTGCCGGCAGCCTCACCCCCGACCTGCGCCAGCGCCTCGTGGCCCATCCCGAACTGCTCGCCGCCCTCGAGGCCTCGGCCCTGCCGGTGCAGGCCCCGGGCGAGCCGGTGCTGGGGCCCGGCGAGCTGCTGGAGGTGTTCGTGGGCCTGCGCCAGCCCCCGGCGGCCTTTGATCTGCGCATCGCCGACGGCGAAGCCGCCCCCCTCAGCGCCGCCCTGGCCGACCTCCTGTGCGCCGGCCGTCCCTGGCGGCTGTGCCGCGAGCCGGTGCTGGCCGCCTATCCGGTGGCCAAACGCCAGCGCCGCGAACGCTTTGCCGAGGTGATGGCCGGCCAGCGCGACTACAGCGCCGCCGAGCTGGATGCGGAACTGCCCGATCTGCGCCTCACCCTGGCGGCCCTCGGCGGGGCCTGGGAGGGGGAACTGGAACCCGATCAATTCCTGGAGCTGCTGCGCCAGCGGGGCCGCGAGCTGCAGGAGCTGGGCTGGGCAGCCCCCCCCCAGGGCGATCTTGGTGCGGCGATCCGGGCCCGGCTGGCGCGTGTGGCGGCGGACCCGCCGCCCCAGGCCCCATGACGGCAGAGAGGAGCTGGGCGGCCGAGCGGCTGGCCGCCGCCGAGGCGGACCTCGCCCCCCTGGCCGCGGCCCACACCGCCGCGGTGCGGGGGCGGCTGGAGCGGGTGCTGGCGGCCTTCGCCGCCGAGCGCGTGGGGGTGCAGCACTTCGCCTCGGTGAGCGGCTATGGCCACGGCGACCAGGGCCGCGAGGTGCTCGATCGCGTTGTCGCCCGGGTGCTCCAGGCCGAGGCCGCGGCGGTGCGGCTGCAGTTCGTGAGCGGCACCCATGCCATCACTGCCGCCCTGTTCGGGGTGCTGCGGCCCGGCGATCGGCTGCTGGCCCTCACGGGCCGCCCCTACGACACCCTCGAGGAGGTGATCGGCATCCGCGGCCGCGGCCAGGGCTCCCTGGCGGAGTTCGGCATCCGCTACGACCAGCTCGACCTGCTGGCCGACGGCGGCATCGCCTGGGATGGCCTGGCCGCCGCCCTGGCGATGCCCACCCGCATGGTGCTGATCCAGCGCAGCCGGGGCTACAGCTGGCGCCCGTCGCTGGCCGTGGCCGAGATCGGCCGGCTGGTGCAGCGGGTGAAGACCCTGCAGCCGGACTGCGTGGTGTTCGTGGACAACTGCTACGGGGAGCTGGTGGAGGACCGCGAACCCACGGCCGTGGGCGCCGACCTGATCGCCGGCTCCCTGATCAAGAACCTCGGCGGCACGATCGCCCCCGGCGGCGGCTACGTGGCCGGCCGCGCCGAGCTGGTGGAGCAGGCCTGCTGCCGGCTCACCGCCCCGGGCATCGGCAGTGCCGGTGGCAGCGGTTTCGATCTCCAGCGACTCTTGTTTCAGGGGCTGTTCCTGGCCCCGCAGATGGTGGCCGAGGCGCTGATCTGCAGCGAGCTGATCGCGCTGGTGTTCGGCGACCTGGGCTTCGCCGTCAGTCCACGGCCCGGCGCGGCCCGCACGGACGTGATCCAGGCGGTGCGGCTGGGTGATCCGGAGCTGCTCAAGGTTGTGTGCCGCGCCTTCCAGGCCGCCTCACCGATCGGCTCCTACCTGGATCCGGTGCCGGCGCCGATGCCCGGCTACGCCAGTGAGCTGGTGATGGCCGGCGGCACCTTCATCGACGGCAGCACCAGCGAGCTCTCCGCCGACGCCCCCCTGCGCCAGCCCTACGTGCTCTATGCCCAGGGCGGCACCCACCGGGCCCACGCCGCCATTGCCCTGCAACGGGCCCTGGAGGCGATGGGCGAACGCCGCCGTCGTCCGACAGACTGATCGCCACGCTTTCCCGGCCTGCCAGCCATGGCGCTCCATTTCCCCAGCGACTGCCGCTTCGCCGACAGTCACGAATACGTGCGGCCCGAGGGCGAACGGGCGCGGCTCGGCCTCAGTGCCTTCGCCGTGGACCAGCTCGGTGACATCGTCTTTGTGGAACTGCCCGAGGTGGGGGCCGAGCTCAGCGCTGGCCAGACCTTCGGCAGTGTCGAATCGGTGAAGGCCGTGGAGGATCTGCTGGCCCCGATCAGCGGGGTGGTGGAGGCCCGCAACGAGGCCGTGCTGGCCAACCCCGAGGAATTGCAGAACGACCCCTATGGCGAGGGTTGGCTGGTGATGATCCGCCCCACCGCCCCCGAGCAGCTGGAGGGCCTGATGCCGGCCGAGCGCTACGCCGCCAAACTGCAGGCCAAGGGATGACCAGCCAGGACTTTCAGCACCGCCATCTCGGGCCCTCCGAGCAGGAACAGGGGGCCATGCTGGCCGACCTGGGCCTGGCCAGCCTCGAGCAGCTGGCCGAGCAGGTGGTGCCCGCCGACATCCTGCTGCCGCCCGAGGCCGCCACCGCCGGGCTGCCCGAGGGCTGCGATGAGTCCCGGGCCCTGGCGGAGCTGGGGCTGATCGCGGCTGAGAACCAGGTGCTGCGCTCCCTCATCGGCCAGGGGTACTACGGCACGGCCACGCCGGCGTTGATCCAGCGCCACGTGTTCGAGAACCCCGCCTGGTACACCGCTTACACCCCCTATCAGGCGGAGATCGCCCAGGGCCGGCTGGAGGCCCTGCTCAACTTCCAGACCCTGATCAGCGAGCTCACCGGCCTGCCGATCGCCAACGCCTCGCTGCTGGATGAGGCCACCGCCGCCGCCGAAGCGATGGCCCTGGCGCGGGCGGTCTGCCGGCGGCCCGGCGCCGACCGTTTTCTGGTGGATCAGCAGGTGTTTCCCCAGACCCTGGCCGTGCTGCAGACCCGGGCCGAACCCCTCGGTCTCACCCTCGAGCTGGTGGATGCCGAAGCCCTCAGCGGCGAGCAGCTGCCTGCCGATGCCTTCGGCCTGCTGCTGCAGTTGCCCGGCAACCGCGGCCGGCTCTGGGATCCGGCGCCGCTGCTGGCCGCCGCCGGTGCCGCCGGGGTGATCACGGCCGTGGCTGTCGATCCCCTCGCCCAGGTGCTGCTGGCCCCGGTGGGCGAGCTCGGTGCCGACATCGCCGTGGGCAGCGTCCAGCGCTACGGGGTGCCCATGGGCTGCGGCGGGCCCCATGCCGCCTTCTTCGCCACCCGCGAGGCCTACAAGCGCCAGATCCCTGGCCGCCTGGTGGGCCGCTCCCTCGATGCCGAGGGCCGGCCGGCCCTGCGCCTGGCGCTGCAGACCCGCGAGCAGCACATCCGCCGCGACCGCGCCACCAGCAACATCTGCACCGCCCAGGTGCTGCTGGCGGTGATGGCCGGCTTCTACGCGGTGCACCACGGTCCCGACGGACTGGAACGCATCGCCGCCCGCATCGCCCGCCTGCGCCAGGCCCTCGCGGCCGGCCTGGCGGCCCTTGGCCTGGAGTGCGAAGCCGGCCCCGCCTTCGGCACCCTGGTGCTGCCCTGTGCCAGCCCGGATCGGTTGATCGCCGCCGCCCTGGCCGGTGGCTTCAACCTGCGACGTCACCGCGATGGTGTGGGCGTCAGCCTCGATGAGTGCAGCAGCCCCGAGGAGCTGCGCCAGCTGCTGGCGGCCCTGGCGGGCGTGCCCGGCGCCGATGGGGCTGCCGGCAGCCTCGCTGGCAGCACGCTGCCGGCGCCCCTGGCCTCGGCCTGGGCCGCCTGCGAGCGGGCCCTGGCGCAGGGGGATCGTCTCTGGACCGAGGCCTGGCAGGCCGGCCCCCGGCCCCTGCCCGCCCGCCGGGGGGCCTGGCTCAGCCAGCCGGTGTTCCACCAGCAGCGCAGCGAAACCGAGCTGCTGCGCTACATCCAGCGCCTGGCCTCGCGCGACTTCTCCCTGGTGCACGGGATGATCCCCCTGGGCAGTTGCACCATGAAGCTCAACGCCGCCGCCGAGCTGCTGCCGGTGAGCTGGCCCGCCTTCGCCCAGCTGCACCCCTTCGCCCCCGCCGAGCAGCAGGCCGGCTACCGGCGCCTGGCGGCCGACCTGGAGCAGTGGCTGGCGGCGATCACCGGCTTTGCCGGCGCGTCGCTTCAGCCCAACGCCGGCTCCCAGGGGGAATACGCCGGCCTGCTGGCGATCCGCGCCTGGCACCGCAGCCGCGGCGAGCGGCACCGCGATGTCTGCCTGATTCCCACCAGCGCCCATGGCACCAACCCCGCCAGCGCCGTGATGGCCGGGCTGCAGGTGGTGGCGGTGGCCTGCGACAGCCAGGGCAACGTTGACCTCGCCGACCTGGAGGCCAAGGCTGAGGCCCACGCCGCGCGCCTGGCGGCCCTGATGGTCACTTACCCCTCCACCCACGGGGTGTTTGAGCCGGCCATCCGCCACATCTGCGACCGGGTGCACGCCCGCGGCGGCCAGGTGTATCTCGACGGCGCCAACCTCAACGCCCAGGTGGGGCTGTGCAAGCCCGGCCTCTACGGAGCGGACGTGTGCCACCTCAACCTGCACAAGACCTTCTGCATCCCCCACGGCGGCGGTGGTCCGGGGGTGGGGCCGATCGCCGTGGCCGAGCACCTGCTGCCCTTCCTGCCCGGCGCCGCCGGCAGCGGCGGTGCGGTGGTGGGGCCGGTGTCGGCGGCGCCGCTGGGCAGCGCCTCGATCCTGCCGATCAGCTGGATGTACATCCGCATGATGGGCGGTGCCGGCCTGCGCACCGCCAGCCAGGTGGCGCTCCTGGTCGCCAACCGCATCGCTGAGCGGCTCGAACCCCATTTCCCGGTGCTGTATCGGGGGGTGGGTGGCCGGGTGGCCCACGAGTGCATCCTCGACCTGCGGCCGCTCAAGCAGAGCTGCGGTATGGAGGTGGACGACCTGGCCAAGCGCCTGATGGACTACGGCTTCCATGCCCCCACCGTGAGCTGGCCGGTGGCCGGCACGGTGATGGTGGAGCCCACCGAGAGCGAGTCGCTGGCGGAACTGGACCGCTTCTGTGCGGCGATGGTGGCGATCCGCGCCGAGGCCGCGGCCGTGGAGCGGGGCGAGGCCGATCCCCTCGATAATCCCCTCAAGCGCGCTCCCCACACCCTGGCGGCGGTCACGGCCGAGCACTGGGACCGGCCCTACAGCCGCCAGCAGGCCGCCTTCCCGGCCGGTGAGCACCAGCAGGGGGAGAAGTTCTGGCCGGCGGCGGCCCGCATCGACAACGCCTACGGCGACCGCAACCTCGTGTGCACCTGTCCCTCGGTGGAGGAGCTGGCCGCGGCCCAACCGCTGGCCGAACCGGCGGTGGCGGCTGCCTGAGGGCGATCTGGGGTCATACTGTGCCCAGGTGAACCTGAAATCCTCAGGATTTCTTTGCGATCGAGCCCTTGCTTTTGCGGCTGCATCTGTTGCAACTGCAGCTCAGGCGCTCCGGTCGCCCGTTGTTTGGGGTGGGGATCATGAACGGCAGCAATCCAGGCGGGCCTGAGGGCCGCAATCCCCAGGGCCCTGATCCCCAGGGCCACAATCTCAATGGCGCTGATCTGAAGTTCAGCGACCCGAGCTGCGGCAGTGATCCGGCCGCCGCCTCCCCTGGCGCAGTGGCTGGGCAAGGTCAGGCGTCCATGGGTCCGGTGGCCGACACCAATGTGGTGCGGGTGCCCTTCGGCGTGCGCCGCTCCCGCCGCAGCCGCCCGGCCCGGCCTGAGCGCTGGGCCACCGTGGTGCTGCCCTTCCACGGCGGCAGCGATCCCACGCCGCCGCCCCAGGCCGCCTGATTCGGCCCCGGCGGGGCGGCCCCGGCGGCGGCCCGACCGATCAGTAGTTGGCGCCGCTGCGGCGCTGGTGCACGGCTGTGGTGCCGGCCGGATCCAGCACGGCTCCCTGCTCCACCCGGGCGTAGAGCAGCCAGTGATCGCCGCATTCCATGCGCTGCTGCACGGTGGCCTCCATCCAGGCCAGGGCCTCCGGCAGCACCGGCTGGCCACCCGGACTCCACTCCAGTTCGAGGCCCTCAAAGCGGTCGGCACCGGGCTGGAAGGGCTGCAGAAACCGCTTCATCGGCCCGCTGGAGCGGCTGGCCGCGAGCACGTTGAGAGCGAAGCGATCGCCCACGTGCAGCAGGGTCTCCACCGCCCGGTCCTTGGCCACGGCCACCGTCAGCCCCGGAGGGGTGAAGCTGGCCTGGCTCACCCAGCTGGCCACCATGGCACCGCTCAACCGACTCTGACCCTCCCCCCGGCTGGTGGTGAGCACGCACAGGGTGCCCACCACGCGGCCCAGGGCCTGGATGGTGGGATCGCTGCCGCTTTCCCTCAGGCCGCCGGCGGCGGTGCGGCGCTCGCTGCGGCGCTGGCCGGAGCGCAGCTGACGCCCGAGGGCGGTGCCGGTTTCCTCGATCGCCTGGATGCTGGCGGGGTCGGGGCTGAACTTCACCTTGATCGGCTCGAAGGCAAAGCGGAAACCGCCGTCCCTGAGCTTGCTTTCCAGCAGGTCGAGGGCTTCGCCGCTCCAGCCGAAGCTGCCGAACACGCCCACGGGCTTGCTGCGGTCGCCTTCGGCCAGCACCGTGCCCAGGGCCGCCACGATCGGCGTGGGGGCGTGGCCTCCCAGGGTGGGGGAGCCGATCAGCAGGGCGTTGCAGGAGCGGATGGCAGCCAGCAGCTGCTCCGGCTCGCTGAACTCGCAGTTGATGCTCTCCACCCGCACGCCGGTGCGTGAAACCCCCTGGGCGAGGGCATCGGCGATGGCGGCCGTGTTGCCGTAGGCGCTGGCGTAGAGCAGGGCCACCGACAGGCTGGAGCGGTTCTGATCCGCTCCCCAGCGCCGGTAGTCGGCCAGCAGGCTGCGCCAGCTCTCGGCGATCGCCGGCCCGTGGAAGGGGGCGATCGTGCGGATCGGCAGCTCGTCGATGCGGTCGAGCAGTGTCTCCACCTGGCGGGCCATGGGTGCCATCAGGCAGTCGTAGAACCAGCGGCGGTCCTCCTCCGTGCTGCCGCGGTTGGGCTCGGCGAAGGTTTCCACGCAGACGTGGGCGGAGAAAAACTTGCTGCTGATCAGCAGCCCGGTGCTCTCCTCAAGGGCCAGCAGGGCGCCGGGCCAGCGGGGGGTGGGCGTGGGAATCAGCCTCAGCTGCAGGCCGTTGGCCAGGGGCCGGCTGGATTCCTGCTTGACCACGTCGAGCGGCGGCAGGGGGGGCAATGCCGGCGGTTCCGGGGTTCCGGTGGCCGCCGGCCGCCGCTGCTCCCAGAGATCCCGCACCAGCCTGGCGCCGGCATTGGAGGCCACCAGGGTGAGCTGGGGCCAGCGGCTCGCCAGCGCCCGCAGCAGCTCCACGCGGTTGGGGTTGACCACCCCCACCACCACCTTGAGGGCCGCATCCGCCGGCACCAGCTCAGCCAGGGCGGCGAAGAACGGCTCGGCATAGGTCATCCCGGGCGGGTGGATGAGCACGGGCGGCACGGCGTGCCCGCCGGCACCGCTGCCCGCCTCAAACAGGAAGCTGTTGGCGGTGGTGCCCCGCTCCAGCCCGTACTCCACCTCGAAGCGCACCCGCCGTGGGCTCAGGCCCCGCAGGCAGAGCAGCCCGGGTTCCACGGGCAGCACCAGCACCCGGCGATCGGCCGGGGCCGGGGTCGGCGCTGCAGCGGAGGTGGCGCTCACGGAAGTCGGCATCAGTAATGGTTCCCCACCTTGCGGTGATGGACGGCGGTCAAGGCCTCGGTGTCGGCCACCTTGCCCTGCTCCACCTCGGCGTAGATGATCCAGTGGTCGGGCCCTTCCATCCGCTGGGCCACGCGGCAGCCCAGGTAGGCCAGGGCGTCGGCCAGCACCGGACCGCCGGAGGCCACCCCCTCGAGAATGCCCACGCCGGCGAAGCGGTCGGCGCCCGGTGGGAAGCGCCGCAGGAAATGGCGCAGCAGCTCCTGGTGGCCCTCCTGCCGCAGGATGTTGAGCACGAAGCGATCGTCCACCTGCATCAGGGTCTCGATCGCCCGGTCCTTGGCCACCGCCACGGTGATCCCGGGCGGATCGAAGCTGGCCTGGCTCACCCAGCTGGCCACCATGGCGCCGCTGCGGCCGTCGGCGCCGTCCTCCTGGCGGGCCGTGACCACATACAGCCCACCGGAGAGCCGGCCCAGGGCCTTGTCCAGGTCGCCGTCGATGGCCTTCAGCGCCGCGATCGACTTGGCCTTGGTGAGCAGCTGGCCGAGGTCGGTGCCGGCCTCTTCGCAGCGCTGGTAGTCGGCGCTCTGGGGCACCTGGCGGATGCGCAGCGGCACGAAGGCCTCCTTCGGGCCGAGCTCCCGCAGCTGGCCGATCACCGTGTCGATCGGCTTGTCGTTGCCACCGAAGGAGTCGTAGCAGCCCACCAGCTGCTTCGGTTTGAGCGCCGCCAGCAGGGTGCCGATCTGGGCCTGCAGGTCCGCTTCCGGTTCGGCCGGCCAGGTGGGCACCACCACCGCCGCCGCGTCTCCCACCAGCGCCGTCAGTTCCTGCACGTCCGTGGCGCGCAGGTCCACCAGCTGCACCTGGGCGCCGGCCTTGTCGATGCCCCGGGCGATGGCCTGGCTGATGCGGTCGCAGAAGCCGTACTGGCTCAGGTAGCAGACGGCCGCGTAGGTCTGGCCGGCGCTGCGCTCACTGCTCCAGCTGCGGTAGTCATCGAGCCAGAGGCCGAGGTGGTGGCGCAGCAGTGGGCCGTGGCCCACCGCCACCGTGGTCAGCTCGGGCAAGGCATCCATCCGCTTCATCGCCTGCAGCACGCTGCGGGCGTTGGGGCCCATCAGGCATTCGTAGTAGAAGCGGAAATCCGGGGCGATGGCACCGGGGTCCACGTCGTAGAGGTGGTCGGAGCAGTAGTGCAGGCCGAAGGCATCGCAGGTGTAGAGGATGCCGGTGCCGTGATCAAAGGAGAAGATCGTGTCGGGCCAGTGCAGGTTGGGGGCGCTGAGAAACTCGAAGCGGTGCTCCACGCCGCTGCCGGGGTTGGTGCCCAGATCGAGGCTTTCGCCGCTCTTCACCGCCCGGCTGCGGAAGGGGCGGTGCACCTGATCCTTCAGAAACTGGATCGCCACCTTGGAGCCCACGATCTCGATCTCCGGGTTGAGATCGATGAGGTGACCGATGAGGCCGGAGTGGTCCGGTTCGGTGTGGCTGACGATCAGATAATCGATCGCCCTGGGATCGATCTGCTCGCCCAGCAATGGCAGCCAGGTGTCCGCAAACTTGAGGTGGCTGGTGTCGATCAGGGCGGTGCGCTCCCCGCGCACCAGAAAGCTGTTGTAGGTGGTGCCGTTGCGCAGGCCGAATTCGATGTCGAAGCGGCTGCGGTCCCAGTCCAGCGAGCGGATGGCGGTGGTGTCGGCGGCGATCGGCTCGCACTGCAGGCTGAGCCTGGGCGCCTCTGCGGGCTGGGCGGGGCTGGAGACGGCAGGGGCTGCGGCGGGCATGGTCCGATCCTCCAGAAACGCGGGGTGGTGAAGGCACCCTAGGAAGCAGGATTTTGCGGCAGGTTGGTGCGGTGATTGGCGCTGCTGATCGCCGTGATTGCCGCCGGTGAAGGCTGCGCCCTGCCGCCGGCGGCGCTCATGGGTTGCAGCGCGGGCAGTGCTGGGGGTCGGCCGTGAGCAGGCCGTCGGGGCGCGGGCGCTCCAGGTGGTGGGAGCAGGCTGGGCAGCCCAGGATCTCCGCGGCCAGCCGTGGGGTGGGGGTGCGGCACCAGCTGCAGGGCAGCCCGCCACGGCTCTCCACCACCCCCCACCCGGGACTGCCGCAGGCGGGGCAGGGGCTGCCGATGCGCCGCACCAGGGCGAAGGCCAGCGCCCGGATCGTCGCCATGCGGGTGGGGTTGCGGTCGGCGCGCATGTCCGTTTCCACCAGGGCGCGGCCATCGCTGGAGCAGGCTGCGGCCGCCCTGATCGCTGCCTGCAACTCCGGCTCGCTGCGCAGCCCCTTGCGCAGTCCGGTTGCTGCAGTGCTGGAGCCAGCCTCGCGATGGGCCCGCACGATCAGCGCGTGGGAGGGGAAGCCCACCTGCTGGGGCCATGGACCCAGGTCTTCCGGAGCGCTGACGACGCGCTGGTCGAAGTTGGTGCGTAGCCCCCGGCGGCGCTCCTGGATCAGCAGGTCCCTGCGGGCGTCGAGAAACACCAGGATCTCCTCGCCGGCAGGCAGCCAGGGGATCTGGGGATGGGGGCCGAAGCTGCCTTCGCTGGCGATGGCGAGGTCACAACCGCTGACGCTCAGGCCCAGTTCGGCCTTGCGCCGACAGGTGTGGGAAGCGGAGCCCTGCCGCTCCACCTCGCCGCTGAAGGTGCCCAGGCTGTCGGTGTCGAGGCCCTCGGCCAGCCGCAGTTCCAAGCCCAGGGCCAGCCGCAGGGGGCGGGCCAGGGCCCGCTGTTTGCCGTGCTTGCTGGCCAGCACGAGGGTCTGTCCGGCATAGGGCGTTGACGCAAAGAAGGGACTGCCCAAGGTGAATGAAATCGTCTGCTCCAAACCGAGAGTTGATCAGCGAGGTGATCAACGAGGTGATCAGCTCTGACTTCAATTTGATCTGAATTGAAGGAAGAGGTCACTCGCCATGCAAGACCTGGACTCGGCCCTGAAAGCAAGGGTCAGCCTGGAAGAATGACACGGTTGATCACATGCACAATGCCATTGTCACAGACGATGTCGGCAGCGGCCACGGTGGCGTTCTTGACCTCGAAGGGGTCGGCCCGAACGATTGGCACCTCAGCTCCTTCGAGGCTCTCCCAGGCTGATTTGGTCAACAGTTCTTCGCGGTTGTAGGCACCGCTGAGCACATGGAACTTGAGAATCCGCGCCAGTTGGGGAGGATTGTCCACCAAGGTTTGAACACAACCGGGAGGTAGCGCCGCAAAAGCATCATCCACAGGCGCGAACACGGTAAAAGGGCCCGGACTCTCCAGGGCTGATCGGAGGCCGGCAGCATCGACTGCCGCCAGCAGGGTGTTGAAGCTGCCGGCAGCTTGGGCCGTTTCGATGATGGTGGCCATGCGGGGAGGAGTTAGCGGTAATCCTGGGTTTGAATCTGGGGAAGCCGGGCCTCGGGCCTGATGAAGCGGTCCAGCTGGGCTTCGAAGAAGCGGCGGTTGGCCATCAGGTGCTCGGGATCGGTGTCGTCGAGGGGATAGAGCAGGGCACAGCGCAGGGCCTGGATCACCGCTGAGGTGACGTTGTACATCGAGCGCTGAAAGGTGATGCCCAGCTGGATCAACTGATCCTCCTCGCCGCGCTTGTGTTGGCGGTAGGTCTCCTCAAGGTAGGCGGGCAGGAAATGCAGCATGTCCTGCATCAACAGGGTGGGCGGGATGCCGGCCGAGCCCACGGGAAAGACGTCCGCATAGAGAATCCCGTAGTGAAAATCGGCTTGATTCGACGGCACCTGACCGGCCTGGGCGTTGTAGCTCTTGGTGCCGCGGAATGGTGAGGTGCGGTAGAACACAGCTTCTACATAGGGAAGTGCCGCCTCATAGAGCCAGGTGAAACCTTCGCTCTTGGGAATGATCTCATGGCATTCCCCGTCGATGAAGACGTGGTGATAGATCGGCCGGCCGGCAACTGCGAAGATGCCATTGACCAGGAAGTCCATGGCATCGGGAACTCCCTTGAAGCCACCCTCATCGTAGATGTCGCTCATCTCAAAGAACACCGGCGCCATCACCTCCCAGAACAGGCCGAGGTTGGCGTAATAGGAGAGCTCTCTCACCTTCTCAAGAAACATCTCCGGAAAAAGGCGATAGAGACCCAGCATCAAAGGATTGCCCTTGAAGTAGGCCTTGATGGCCCGATCGGCGCTGGCTCGATAGGTGTCGGTTTCCAGGTAGTCGTAGAAGCGGCCACCCATGCCCTGGTGCCAGAGCATGGCGCGCATGCACTCCTCGGCAAACTCCATGTTGATGCGATCATGCCAGAGGTGATGCAGCAGTTTTGGCATCGCCTTGGTTTCACCCTTGGCCATGTACTCCAGCAGCTCCGGGTGGGCGGAGGCCTGCCCGCGCCAGATGCGCAGGTCGGCGCTGTCGCCGGCGTAGGAGTTGGGTAGATCCAGATACTCTTGCGAGATGAAATATTTGAACGCTGGCAGCGGATTGAGAAATACCTGCTCGGCGATGTAGAGCAGGTCGCGCCAGTAGAAATCCATCGGCACGGCATAGGCCTTGTAGATGCCGATGATCTGCTTGAGGTTCTCGGGATTGTCGGGCAGCATCGAACCGCCCGCCTCCAGCCGATGGATGATCTCGGCGTAGTGGTGCTGGGAGGGGGGAATCAAGGGCGAGCTCACCGGCTCGGCCACCTGGCTGGGGGGTGGTGTCATCAGGGAGTGCTCTGCAGGGTGGGCCGGGGGGCGGCGGCGATCAAGGTGGTGGTGAACGGGTCAGGGCGCACCGACAGAGCGGCGGTGGCGGCTTCGCTCCAGCCGAGCAGCAGGGGCGGCCAGAGGCCTCCCACCACGATCAGCAGGCTGAGCACAACGGCCGGCAGCCGTTCGCTCCAGCTGGTGCTGGCGTAGTCGACCCGGTTGTTGTCCAGCCGGCCGAAGCCCACCCGGTTGAACAGCCGCACGGCGTAGACCGCCGTGAACCCAGACGCCACCAGGCAGCTGAGGGTGGGCCAGGGGAACGCCGACCAGCTGCCCTGGAACACGAGCAGCTCGGCCACGAAGCCCGCCTGGCCGGGGATGCCGGCCGAGGCCATCAGGGCCAGCAGCAGCAGCGTCATGGTCAGCGGCAGGCCCCGCAGGGGGTTCATCAGTCCGGAGATCTCGGCGATCGTGGTGGTGCCTGTCTTGGCCTCGATCAAGCCCACCACAAGGAACAGCAAGGGCACGATCATGCCGTGGGCGAGGATCTGGGCCACCGCACCCTGCAGGCTCAGGGGCGTGGCGGCGGCCAGGGCCAGCACCAGCAGACCCATGTGGCCCAGGGAGCTGTAGGCCACCATGCGGCGCATGTCGGCCTGGGCAATGGCATTGAGTGCGCCGTAGACGGCGGTGATGGCGCCGGCGCTGGCGATCCACACCGACCAGCTGGCCCAGATGTCCGGCAGAAAGCCCACCCCAAAGCGCAGCAGGCCGTAGGCGGCCAGCTTGCACACCCCACCGCTCAACAGAATCACCACCGGCGTGGAGGCCTGGCTGTAGGCCAGGGGCTGCCAGCCGTGCAGGGGCACCAGCGGCAACTTCAGGCCGAAGCCGAGCAGGAGCAGCACCAGGATCCAGCGCCTGCTGCTGGTGGAGAGGTCAGCCTGGAGCAAGTCGTCGTAGGCGAAGCTGAAGCCATTGCGGTTCAACCAGCCCAGGGCCAGCACCGCGGCCAGCAGGCACAGCCCCGAGCTGGCCGCGAACATCAGGAAGCGAATCGCGGCCTTGACCCGTTGCTTGCCGCCCCAGATGGCCAGCAGCAGGGTGATCGGAATCAGGATCAGTTCGTTGCACAGCACGAACAGCAGTGCGTTCCGTGCCAGGAACGCGCCCATCAATCCCAGGTTGGTGGCCAGAATCAGGGGGAAGAACAGGCGGGGGCGGGTCTGATCCAGGTCGCTGGACAGGATCGCCACGAGGGTGACCAATGCCGCCAGCAGCATCAGCGGCAGCGACAGGCCATCCACGCCGAGGTTGAGATTCAGCCCCAGCTGCGGCACCCAGGCCAGCTGCAGATCGGCGGGAGGGCTGATCCAGATCAGGGTGGTGAGCAGCAGCTGGGCGGCGGGAATGGCCG
The DNA here is from genome assembly GCA_963765575.1 of uncultured cyanobacterium. Classification (GTDB taxonomy): domain Bacteria; phylum Cyanobacteriota; class Cyanobacteriia; order PCC-6307; family Cyanobiaceae; genus NIES-981. Next base: position 30,893 of record CAVXWZ010000011.1, read on the forward strand.
CCACGATCCACCGCATGCGGGCGGTCTGGACCACGCCCAGCAGCGGCAGCAGCAGCACGCTCAGCAGCGGCAGTGCCGGCACCAGGAACAACGAGGACGAAGGCATCGAAGCAGCGATCAAGGGAGGGGAATGAAGGGCACCACGACCTGGCGGGCCAGCAGCCAGGCGCCCATCAGCAACACCGCCAGCACGAGGTTGAGGGCATAGGCCTGGGAGCGGCCACTGGTGGTGAGGCTGAGGCGACGGCCACCTTCCAGCGCCACCTCGCCCGTGAGGCTGCTGACGCCTTCGGTCAGGCCCTGGTCCAACCAGGTGCTGACGCGCGCCAGCCCGGCCACCAGGGCCACCACGGTGCGGCGATAGAAGCCCTCGGTGTGCATGTCGGCGGCCAGCCAGTGCTGCAGACCGCCCAGCCCCGCGGGCAGCTCCGCCTGGGCGTGGGGCCGCAGGTAGAACAGCGCTGAGAGGCCTGCTCCGGCCAGGGTGGAGACCAGCAGCGGCAGCGCCAGTGGCCCCCAGCCGGGAAGGGGCGTGAGGGCCAGCACGCCGTAGCGCACATACAGCTGGGGCAGGTGCAGCACCAGGCCCATCAGCACCATGGTGGGCATCACCATCAACCAGATCACTTCCGGAGAACGGGTGGTGAAGGCGGAAGGGCGACCGCCCCAGACGAGGCCGAACACCCGCACCAGACCGGCGCTGATCAAGGCGTTGGTGAGCAGCACCAGGCCGCCCAGCAGGGCGGGGTTGGCACTGGCCAGCAGCAGTTCGAGCAGTTCGCGAATCGCCGCGAAGGCCCCGAAGGGGGGCAGGGCCATCAGGGACACCGCGCCGCTGAGGAACGCCAGGCCCATCAACGGCCGCCGGCTCCAGAGCCCCCCCAGCTGGGTGAGGTCCTGGGTGATGTTGGTGACCAGCACCGATGCGGCGGACATCAGCAGCAGGGCCATCGGCAGCGGGTAGACCAGCAGCAGGTGCTCGGCGGCGGGGCCGCCGCCGGCCCCCACGGCCACGAACACCAGCCCGAACCAGCTGCTCACCAGGAAGGACAGGGCCCGCTTGATGTCGATCTGGGCCAGGGCGATCACCGCTGCCACCAGGGCGGTGGAGCCGCCCACCACGATCAGGAAGCCCTGGGCCAGGGGACTGATGGCGATCAGGGGCTGGAGCTTCAGCAGCACCCAGCCACCACCGGCCACGACCACCGAATTGCGCAGCACCGACGAGGGCACCGGACCCTCCATGGCTTCATCGAGCCAGAGGTGGAGTGGGATCTGGGCGCATTTACCCATCGGTCCGGCGATCAGGGCGACCAGGATCAGGCCGAAGCCCCGGGGCAGGCTGTCCGGGTTGGCGTGGGTTGCGGCCCAGTCGGCGAGACCCTGGAAGTTCCAGGTGCCTGTGATCGGCAGGATCGCCACCAGGCCCACCAGCAGGATCAGATCACCGATGCGTTTGGTGAGGAAGGCATCGCGGGCTCCTTTGACCACCAGCGACTGGTTGTACCAGGTGCCGATGATCAGGTAGGTGCCGAGGGTGAGCAGTTCCAGGATCACATAACTGATGAACAGCGAGTCTGTAAGCACCAGAGCGCAAAGACCGGCCTCAAAGAAACTGAGCGCCCCGAAAAATCGTGGCCAACCCCAGTCCATCTCGAGATAGCCAATCGTGTAGATCTGGGTGAGCACATGTAAGCCCGTGATGATCACCATCGCCAGCAGGGCGGGTTGGGTGATCAATCCGTCGAAGCCGATGCTCAGTCCGGCGGTCGAGAGCCATGTCCAACTGACGTGGATCTCGGTGGCGGGGTTGTCACCCAGCAGGGCCAGCGTGCTGTGGAGCAGGGCCACCACGGCCATCGCCAGGTTCACGTAACCGCTGGGTCGCGGCCCCGTGCGGGAGATCAGTCCGGGGGACCAGGCCAGGGAGGCGAAGGCGGCGACGAGCGGGTAGATGGGGACCAGCCAGGCCGTCTGCGTGAAGTTGGCGAAGAGTCCAAGGGCCATTGGGAAGGTGGTTGTTGGCTGGAACGAAATGCGGGAATTAAAACAGCTTCAATGAAACAGGTGCCGTGAAATCGGTTTTTCCGAAATAAGTTTCAATGAAATATCGCGACACTCGAGGGGGCGATTCAGGTCGCCCCAAGCCTGAACTGGAATGCTAAGGCTATCCAATTTGCTGCGATCTTACTGGGCTGATCATCGCAACAGCGTGCCTGTTTGAACGCGTTTTGCTATCGGCCCCAAAAGCATTCTTAATCAAGCTGTCCTTCGCTGGGCCCACTGCAGCTCCGGGTGGGAGTCACAGCCACCACCAGTCGCTGAAGCGGGCCGCCTGGCCGCAGGGCCGGCCCTGCCCATCCAGCAGGGTCCAGAGGCGAGCGCCGCGGATCCGAAACGGGCGGCCAGCGCTGTCCACGCGGATGCCGCTGTAGTTCTCCAGGGCCCCACCGGCCGCGGCCCGTCGCAGCGCCTGGCCGCGACCCGGCCGTTCCGCCGCCGGCGCCGTGAGCCTTGAGGGCAGCCCCACCATCTGCGCCCAGGGCCGGCGCCAGAGGCGCAGCGCCGCCCGGTTGGCGTAGGTGAGGCGCGGCCCGGGCTCGGCCCCCGGGTCCTGGCCGTCGTGGGCCAGCACCACCAGCGGCGCGGCGAACAGGGCCTGGGCGCGCTGCTGGGGCCAGGCCTCGCCAGCCGGCAGCGCCAGCAGGGGCCTGCCGAAGGCCTGCCGGTAGCTATCGAGAAGGCGCAGCGCCAGCGCCACCCGGGGCTGCTCCAGCCAGGGCGCCTCCCGGAAGGGCGCAGCCTCAGGCACCGCCGCCCGCGCCCTCGTTTAGACCGTTGCCCATCGCGCGTGCCATGGCCAGGTTGACCATGGCCTCGCCGTGGGCGCGGATGTGCTCGAGGAAATGCTGGTTGGCCTCAGGGAAGCGGGGCTCCTCGGCCAGGGGCAGGGGGCCGGCGGCATCCAGCCCGGTGTCACCCTCGAGGGCCGGGGTGATCACCACCAGGTCTGGGTCCAGGGCGGCGCCATAGCGCCACCAGCGCGTGGGGTCGGTGATCGCCGCATGCACCGGCGGTGGCGGGGCCTCCGCCGCTGGCGGCTCCTGCCCGGCCGAGCGGGCCTGGCGGGCCTGGCGGGCCAGGGCCCGGCGGCGGCGCTTGGCCAGGTCGGTGAGCAGCTGGGAGCGGGTGCGGCCGCGCAGCTGAAACAGCACGAAGGGATCCTCGCTGAAGCGCTCGCCCATCAGATAAAACACGGCGCTCACGTGCTTGCAGGGGTTGGCCTTGTCGGGACAGCTGCACTCGCTGCGCACCTCCTGGAGCTTGAACGGGAACAGCCGCTTGCCGCTGGCGGCGAAGGCGCGCTCGATGTCGGCCGGCATCACCCCGGCGAGCAGCTGGGCCGACCAGCGGGCCTTCTGGCTGAGGGCATCGAGCACGTAGCCCCAGTCGTCATCGCTGAGCACATCGAGCCAGAGCTTCACCTTGTAGGGCTCGTCGTCGCTGCCCTGGACACGGGCATGCACCCGCCTGCCCTCGAAGCGGATCGAGCTGACGTTGCCGGAGCGGGCGTACTCCCAGGCCCGCTCGAGGCGCTTCTTGAAGCGGTAGGCCTGGATCAGCTCCATCCACTGCTCCACCCACCAGGGCTGATGGGCCAGTCCCTCGTCGCCGAGCTGGGTGTTGATGGGAGCGTTGGTCATCGGATCGGAACGGTGAGAGCAGTGTGCGGGCGGTTCAGCGGGGCGCGGCGGCGGCGGGCCGGTCCGGCATCAGCGACCGGGTGGCCAGGGCCAGCACCACGGCGTTGAGCAGGTGCCAGAGCAGATGGGTGCCGATGGGCAGCCAGGGGCAGAGGAGCTGATCGCTGCTGCGCAGCAGCAGAGAGACGCTGAACACGCCCCCTGCCAGCAGCAGCTGGGGATGGCGCCGCTGCTCCCGCCAGCCCAGCAGCAGCAGCACCAGCAGGGTGGGGCTGTAGGCCAGGGAGCCGTTGAGCAGCTGGGGAGCCGTGCGGCCGGCCAGGGTCGCCAGCAGGAACAGGCCCAGCAGCAGCAGCGCGCCCGGGGTGCCCAGCGCGGCGCGGCGACGCAGATACAGCCAGAGGAACAGCAGCTGGAACAGCAGGATCGGCAGCACATCGGCCACCAGAGCCCAGGTGGTGGCGACGGTGTGCAGCAGGCCGCTGCCCACGCCGATGGCCACCACCAGCACGGTGAGGCCGGCGATGCCCCGATCCCCCCGCACCCCCAGCCGCCGGGCCCTGGCCTGGATCCACCAGGCTGCGAGCAGGAAGGCCCCGTTGGTCACGGCATTCAGCGGTTCGGCCAGCAGGCCAGGCCCCAGGCGTTCGCAGTACAGATCCAGGGTCATGGCTCCTCCGGGTCAGCTGTGGCTCAGGCATCGCTGAGCGCCACGAGGTCGCGCAGCTGGCCCACGTCCAGCCCCCCCAGCCAGTCTTCGCCGGACCCCACAATCTCCTCGGCGAGCCTCGATTTCTCGCGGATCATGCGGTCGATGCGCTCCTCCACCGAGCCGCTGGTGATGAACTTGTGCACCATCACCCGGTTCTGCTGGCCGATCCGGTAGGCGCGGTCGGTGGCCTGGTTCTCCACCGCCGGATTCCACCAGCGGTCGATGTGGAACACATGGCTGGCGCGGGTGAGGTTGAGGCCCACGCCGCCGGCCTTGAGCGAGAGCAGGAACAGCTGCGGGCCGCGGGGATCCTCCTGGAAGCGGTCGACCATCGCCTGGCGCTCGCTCTTGCTGGTGTTGCCGTAGAGAAAGGGCACCTCCTGGCGCCAGCGTCGCTGCAGGTGGGCCTGGAGCAGGTGGCCCCACTCGGCGAACTGGGTGAACAACAGCGCCCGATCGCCCGCCTCGATCACCTCCTCCAGGATCTCCTCGAGGCGCTGCAGCTTGGCGCTGCGGCCGCCGAACTCGTCGGCGCCGCTGCCCTGCAGCGCCGTGGTGCTGGGTTCCTTGAGCGCCAGGGCCGGGTGGTTGCACACCTGCTTCAGCTTCGTGAGCAGGGCCAGCACCTGGCCGTGCTTCTGGCCCAGGGGCGCCCGGGCGATGGCATCGAGGCTCTCGTCCACGGTGCGGGTGTAGAGCTTGCGCTGCTCGGCGCTGAGGCCCACCCACTCCTGCAGCTCCACCTTCTCGGGCAGGTCGGAGATGATCGATTTGTCGGTCTTGAGGCGGCGCAGGATGAAGGGGCCGACGCGGGCCTTGAGGTCGCGCAGGGAGGCCATGTCGCCATAGCGCTCGATCGGCAGCCGGTAGCGCTGCTGGAAGAAGGCCTCATCCCCCAGCACCATCGGGTTGAGGAAATCCATCAGCGCCCACAGTTCGCCCACCCGGTTTTCCACCGGTGTGCCGGTGAGGGCGATCCGAAACCGGCTGCCCCGGCTCGCCCGTCCCCCCCGGCCGCCGCCAGCGGTGCCGCCGCCATTGCCGGTCCGGGCCAGGTCGCGGGCCGCCATCGACTGCTTGGCCTGGGGGTTTTTGATCGCCTGGGCCTCGTCGATCACCACCCCCTGCCAGTCGACGCTGTCCAGCAGTTCGCTGTCGCGCTGCAGCAGGCCATAGCTGGTGAGCACCAGATCCGTGCCCTTGAGGGCCTTCTTCAGGGCCGTCTCGCTGGCGGCGCGCCGGGGCCCGTAGTGCTCGTGCACCCCCAGCTCAGGGGTGAAGGCCGCCGCCTCCCGCTTCCAGTTGGTGAGCACCGAGGTGGGGGCCACCAGCAGCACCGGCCGCTTCAGCTCCTCCTCGGCCTTGAGGTGTTGCAGGAAGGCCAGCAGCTGGATCGTCTTGCCCAGGCCCATGTCGTCGGCCAGGCAGGCGCCCTGGTCGAAGCGGTGCAGAAAGGCCAGCCAGCCCAGACCCCGCTCCTGGTAGGGGCGCAGCTGACCGCAGAAGCCCTCGGGGGCGGGCAATGGATCGGGGGCCTTCTGCTGGTGGTATTGCTCCAGCACCGCCTGCAGCCGCGGCCCGGCGGTGAAGGCGTGCACCGGCAGGCGGTGAAAGGTGTCGCCCTCGCTGGCGGTGAGCCGCAGGGCATCGTCGAGGCTGAGGCCCGGATCTGTGGCGCAGAAGCGCTCGGCGTTGCGCAGGTCGCTGGGCCGCAGCTCGATCCACACCCCGGCGTGTTGCACCAGGGGGCTGCGCTTGGCCGACAGCCGCTCCAGCTCGCGCAGGTTGAGGCTGACGCCGCCGATCATGAACGCCCAGTCCCACACCAGGCTCTCGCCCAGGGTGAAGCCCCGGGAGGTCTTGGGCAGCTCGGCCGTGATCGCCAGCCCCAGCCGGCTGGCCAGGCCCCCGGAGAGGCTGCTGGGCAGCACCACACCCACGCCCACGTCACGCAGCTGGGCCGCGGCGGTGCGCACGAGCACGAAGGCCTCGGCCGGTGTCAGCTGCATGCCCTCGGGGGTGGCCGAATCCAGACCCCGCTCGATCGGCTCGAACACACTCAGGGCCCGGCCCAGACCCTCCAGCAGCAGTTCGCTGGGCTGGGGCACGGCCACCTCCCCGAGCTGGAGGGTGCGATCGCCGCCCCCCCAGGCCGCCGCCGCCGGCACCCGCAGGCTGGGGTCGGCTTCCGCCTGCAGGCTGAAATTCAGCTCCCACAGCTCCTCCCCCTCGGGGGGGGTGAACAGCTCCAGGCAGGCCCGCGCCGGGGCCACCCGGCCCGCCACCGCCTCCCGCCAGTGGTGGGTGGCGATGGTGAGGCGTTCCTGGTCCTCCTCGTCCAGCCGCAGGCTGCCGTCGCCCCTGCTGAGGCCCTTCTGCCAGCCCAGCAGCAGCGGGTCGAGGCCGTCGGGCTCGGGCTGGAACCCGGTTCGCACCTGGCCGTCCAACAGGGCGGCGAGCAGGCTGGCCACCCTCAGCCGGCCGCTGCCGGGCCGCCGGCAGGCCAGGGCGGGATCACTCTCCAGTCCGGCCGCCAGGGCGCAGGTGGCCACCTGGGGGATGCCCATCGCCAGCTCCTCCAGCCGCCGGCGATCGCTCTCCCGGTTGAGCAGGGGCTGCCAGCGGGCCCGGTCCTCCTCGATCATCGGCAGCCAGCGGCCCCGGGCGATCAGGCTCAGGGCCCAGCGCTGCAGATGGCTCCACCAGCGCAACTCATCGGCCATCTGGGCATGGCCGGCGGCCAGGGGCAGCCCACTGAGCCACTCGGCGGCGCCCGCCGGATCGAGGGCCCAGCCCTCCACCTGCCAGGGCCACCACTCCAGCTGCCTGGGGATCGGCTCGCCCGCCTGCAGCGGCAGACCGCTCCAGTGCTCGCCGCGCCCACGGCGCTGGCCCCGGCTGGCCTGGGTGCGGCTGGGCAGGGTGAGGGTGGCGCCGGCCGGCCGCAGGGCCTCGCTCCACATGCCGTTGTCGTCGAGCCAGTCGGCCACCTCGTCGGCACTCAGGGCCAGGGGGTGGGTGGGCACCTCCCGCTCAGGCTGCACCGGGCTGGCGACGCGCCAGGTGTCAGCCCACAGGAACAGGCGTCCCCCGGGGCCTTCGGGGGGGAACAGCCAGGTGGCGTGCAGCAGGCTCATCCCAGGGTGATCAGGGCCGGTGGGTGGAGGCCTGGGCGCCGACGGGTGGGTCGGCGGTGCGCGATGGCAGGACGCGTTGCGCGACCAGGCGGGCTCCGTGCAGCACCAGGGCGGCGCCGACCAGCGGCAACCAGGTGCGAAACAACCCCATCATCACAGTCGGCGCGACCCCCAGCAGCGCCGCCGGCAGCGGCGTCTGCTCCGGCCAGGGCGCGATCGCCGGCAGCCCCAGGCTGTGGATGCCGCACACCGCCCCCACCAGGCCGGCCTGCAGATGGCTGTCGTCGGGATCGACCCGCTGCAGATGGAAGGCCAGCAGGCCGTAGAGAAGGCCGCAGCCGCCGGCCCGCAGGGCCGCTTCCAGACCCAGCGGCAGGCCCAGCAGCAGGGCGGCGAGGCCGGCCGTCAGCGCCCAGACGAGCGAGCGCCGGCGCAGCTGCTGGCGGGATGGCGAGGTGGCGGCCTGGCTCACGGTGGCGCCCCGGAGGGCAGGGCCTGTGCCGGGCGATCATGCACCCCTGCCGGTCCGCCATGCCGCCCCAGCGCACCCTCCACCTCCACGCCGGCCCCCACAAAACCGGCAGCACCTACCTGCAGGCGCGGCTGCAGTGCAATCGGCGGGCGTTGGCACGGCTGGGCCTCCGCTACCCCACCCCCTGGGGGGAGCACTCCCACCGCCACCTGGCGCGGGCCCTGCGCGGCGGCGGGCTGGAGGCCCTCGACCAGCTGCTGCGGCGGCAGGGGCGCTGGAGCGGCGACCTGCTGCTCAGCGCCGAGCACTTCGTGCCCCTGCTGGGCCGGCCGGCGGGCCTGGAACAGCTGCGGGCCAGCGCCGCGGCCCACGGCTACCAGCTGCACGTGATCAGCGTCGTGCGTCCCCAGGAGGAGCTGCTCAATTCGTTTTATTGCCATGCGCTGGGGCGCCTCTACGGCAGCCCCGCCTTCCGCCCCTATGTGCGCGCCCAGCTGGCCGGCCGGCGGGTGCGCGGTGCCGCCCGCCGCCGCTGGATCCGCATGGCGCCGCTGGCCCTCGATCTCGAGCGGCGCTTCGCTCCCCTGCTGGCGGCGGCGGGGGTGCGCGCCTCGTTTGTGCCCTACCGCCCGCGGCAGGGGGATCTGTTCGAGCAGCTGATCGCGGCGCTGGGTCTGCCCGCCGCCGCCTGGACGCCGGCACCGCCGGCCCAGGCCAACGAACAGCTGGGCCGGCGCGGCCTGGGTCTGGCCTTTCTGCTCAACCAACGGCTCGATGAGCTGCCGCTGCGCCGCAACCGCCTGATCGCCGACCACGGCCTCAACCGGCTGGTGGACCGCCTCCGCGCCCTGGCCCGGCAGCAGGGCTGGGTGCAGGAGCGTTTCAGTGGCTGGAATGCCCCGCTGCTGCAGCGGGTGCGGCAGCGCTACGGGGGGGGCAATGAGCGCTTCGCCGCGCGGGTGTGGGGGCAGCCCTGGGCCGCCTGCTTCGACGATCCCGAGCTCCCTGGGCCGTCGGCGGCGGGACTGCTGCTGGAGCCTGAGCTGCGCCGCCAGGCCGACCAGCTGTACGCGGGCTACCGGCGGCGCTTGCCGGTGAGCTGAGGTTCTTACCCTGCGGGCTGCAGATCCGCTCTCGATGGGGCTCTTCGCGCGCTGGCCCGAACGCCAGGCCCACCTGCTGCGCTGGCTGCTGTTGCTGGGCTGGCTGGCCCTGATCGCCTCGCTGCTGATCCCCCAGCTGGAGGGCTGGGCCCTGCGCCCGCCGCTCTGTCCCGACGCCGTGGCCTGCCACGCCCACGGCGGCAACCAGCTGTTCTGGGGCACGGTGGTGCCCAGCGGCCTGCTGATCCTCGCGGCCGGCAGCCATGAGCTCTGGCGCCGCATCTGTCCGCTGGCCTTCGTCTCCCAGCTGTTCCGGGCCCTGGACCGCCAGCGCCGGGTGCTGGGCCGCAACGGCAAGCCCCAGCTGGCGAAGGTGGAGGGCGACTCCTGGCTGGGACGTCATCACCTGGCCCTGCAGTGGAGCCTGCTGATCGCGGGGCTGTGCCTGCGCCTGCTGGTGGTCAACAGCAGCCCCCTGGGGCTGGGCTTGCTGCTGGCGCTCACCGTGGTGGCGGCCATCGCCGTGGGCTGGGCCTATGCCGGCAAGGCCTGGTGCCAGTACGTCTGCCCGATGGGAGCGGTGCAGCAGGTGGTCACCGGTCCCCGCGGGCCCCTGGCCAGTGCCGCCCACCTCGATTCCAGCCGCATCACCCAGTCGATGTGCCGCACGGTGGCCGAGGACGGCCACGAGCGCTCGGCCTGCGTGGCCTGCCAGTCGCCCTGCATCGACATCGATTCCGAACGCACCTACTGGACAGGCCTGGAGGGCAAGCGGGGCCTGCGCTGGGCCTGGCTCTCCTATCCGGGGCTGGTGCTGGCGTTCTTCCTGCTCAGCCGCCAGCAGGGGCCGGCCTCGATCGAGATGCTGCGCAGTGGTCTGTGGGCCTTCGATGCCAACCTGCCCGCCCGCGCGCTCGACCTCTGGCCCCGGGCCGACGCCGGCTGGGGCCTGCCGAGGCTGGTGGCGATCCCGGCGCTGCTGAGCGCTGCCGGTGCCGCCAGCGTGGCGCTGTTCGGCCGGGTGGAGAGCGGATTCGAGGCCGGCCTCAGCGGCGACCACAGCCCGGAGCGCGCCCGGGCCATGGCCCGCTCGCGCACCCGGCTGCTGGCCACGTTCCTGGCGGTGAACCTGTTTTTCTGGTTCGCCGATCCCAGCCTGGGGACCGCCGGCGGCAAGGTGGGCCAGCTGATCCGCTCCCTGGTGCTGATCGCCAGTGCGATCGGGCTCTACCGCGGCTGGCCCCGCGACGCGGATGCCTATCGCCGCGAAAACACCAGTGCCAGCCTGCGCTCGCAGCTCAAGAAGCGCTTCCCGGATCTGGGGTCCCATCTCGATGGACGCACGCTCGACGAGCTGACCCCCGGCGAGGTGTTCACCCTGGCCAAGGCGTTGCCGGCCCAGCTGGCGGCCACCAACCAGGCGCTCTACCGCGATGTGCTGGCCGATCTGTTCCGCAGCGGCCGCCTGGAGCGGGCCACCAGTGCGCTGCAGCTCGAGGAGCTGCGCCTCTCCCTGGGGCTCGAGCAGGAGGACCACCACGCCGCCATGCGCGAACTCGCCCTGCAGGATCCCCAGCTGCTGGAGCTCGATGAGCGCCAGCGCGCCAGCCGCAACCTGCGCGAGGACGCCGCGGCCGAGGCGATCCATGACTTGCTGCATCTGGCCGGGCAGCGCGATCTGCGCCCCGGCGTCCTCGACACTGCCCAGGCCGGCCGGCTGGAGATGATCCGCCAGGACTCGGGCCTCGAGGATGGGGCCTGGCAGGCGCTGCTGCTGCGCTTCGGTCCCCGCTCGGCCTTCGCCCGCCAGCAGCTCGCTGCCGGCATGCAGGATCTGCGCGCTGAGCTGGCCCGCCGCCAGGCGCTGGCCACGGTGGCCGCTGACGACGGCCTGCTCAGGCCCCTGCTGCCGGTGATCGACCTGCGCATCGTCGGCCGGCTGTTGCCCCTGCTGCCGCTGCTGGCCGAGTTCCAGGCCGACGACCCCCTGCTCCAGCACTTCGCCGCCCTGCAGGCCCAGCTGCCCCCGGGGGTGATCGCTGAGGTGCTGCGCCGCGACCTCACCCTGCTGCCCCATCCGGCCCCCCAGCCCCCCCTGCCGCTGGAGCCGCTGCCGGATCCCGTGAGCGTGCTGGAGGATCTGTGGAGTGACCCTGACCCCGAGAACGCCTTCTGGGTGCTCTGGCTTCTCGACCAGCGCGATCCTGCCCGGGCGGCCCGCCTGCGCCGCACCCCCCGCAGCGGTCTGCCCAGCTCGGCCCATCTCGAGGCCCTGCTGGCCGGCCGGCCGCCGGCCGAAGCCGAGCTGCTGCAGCTGCTGGTGCAGGTGCCGTTGCTGGCCGAGTTGTCGCCTTCAGCCCTGTTCAATGCGGCGCTCTGGGGCCAGCTGCGCGCCTGGCCGGCCGGCGCGGCGATCCTGCGGCCCGGAGACGAGGCCACCTGGATGGCGATCCTGCTGGAGGGCTGCGCCCTGGTCAGGGGCGACGACTGGCAGGCGCGGGTGTCGGCCGGGGAGACCCTCGGTGAGATGGCCCTGCTCAGCGGTCGCCCCCGCGGTTCGGCGGTCACGGCCCGGGAGCCGGTGCGGGCCCTGGTCTTCGATGCCGCCGCCTTCGAGCAGTTGCTGCACCAGTCCTCGGGCTTTGCCCGCAGCCTGCTGCGCCAGCAGACCCGCCGCATCGAGCGCTACCAGGGGGAGCCGGGCGCCGGGGCTGCTCCGCCCCCGGTGGGCCGCTGAGCGATCATGCCCCCACAGGGTTGATGACCAGAGCCATGGCCGCCGCCACCCCCCCAGCCACCCCGATCCGAGGCCGCCCGCCCCCGCAGCGGCGCCGAGATCCGCGCGGCCTTTCTCGGCCTTCTACGAGCAGCGCGGCCACCAGCGCATGGCCAGCGCCTCGCTGATTCCCGACGACCCCACGGTGCTGCTCACCATCGCCGGCATGCTGCCCTTCAAGCCGGTGTTCCTGGGCCAGGCGCCGCGGCCGGCGCCGCGGGCCACCAGCAGCCAGAAGTGCATCCGCACCAACGACATCGAGAACGTGGGCCGCACGGCGCGGCACCACACCTTCTTCGAGATGCTGGGCAACTTCTCCTTCGGCGACTACTTCAAGGAGCAGGCGATCCAGCTGGGCCTGGGAGCTGAGCACCGAGGTGTTCGGCCTGGCGCCCAGCAAGCTGGTGGTGAGCGTGTTCCGCGACGACGACGAAGCCGAGGCGATCTGGCGCGATCGTGGTGGGCGTGAACCCGAAGCGCATCATCCGCATGGATGAGGCCGACAACTTCTGGGCCTCCGGCCCCACCGGCCCCTGCGGCCCCTGCTCGGAGATCTACTACGACTTCAAGCCCGAACTGGGCGATGACGGCATCGATCTGGAGGACGACAGTCGCTTCATCGAGTTCTACAACCTGGTGTTCATGCAGTACAACCGCGACGCCCAGGGCACCCTGACGCCGCTGGCGAGCCGCAACATCGACACCGGCCTGGGCCTGGAGCGCATGGCCCAGATCCTGCAGGGCGTGGCCAACAACTACGAAACCGATCTGATCTATCCGCTGATCGAAACGGCGGCGGGCCTGGCGGGCGTGGCCTACTCGGGCCCTCGACGACAAAGGGCAAGACCAGCCTCAAGGTGATCGGCGACCACAGCCGCGCCATCACCCAGCTGATCGGCGATGGGGTGAGCGCCAGCAACCTGGGCCGCGGCTACATCCTGCGGCGGCTGCTGCGGCGGGTGGTGCGCCACGGCCGCCTGCTGGGCATCGATCGGCCCTTCCTCCGGCGATGGGCGAGGCGGCGATCGCGCCTGATGGGCGGACGCCTACCCCCAGCTCAGCGAGCGCCGGGAGCTGATCCTCGGCCGAGCTGGAGCGGGAGGAGGCCCGCTTCCTGGGAACCCTCGAGCGGGGCGAGAAGCTGCTGGCTGAGGTGCTGGCCGCCCGGCCCAGCCAGATCAGCGGAGAGCAGGCCTTCGAGCTCTACGACACCTACGGCTTCCCCCTGGAGCTCACTGCGGAGATCGCCGAGGAACACGGGCTCAAGGTGGATCTGCCGGGCTTCGAGGCGGCGATGGAGGCCCAGCGCCAGCGCGCCAAGGCCGCGGCGGTGAGCCTCGATCTCACCCTGCAGGGCGCCATCGAGCAGGTGGCGGCGTCCCTGCAGCCCACGGCCTTCAAGGGCTATGAGGCCCTGGAGCACCCCAGCTGCGTGCTGGCCCTGGTGGTGAACGGCGCCCCGGCCGAGCGGGCCACGGCGGGCGATGGGGTGCAGATCGTGCTCGATGGCACGCCCTTCTACGGCGAGGGCGGCGGCCAGGTGGGCGACCGGGGGCTGCTGCTGGGCGGCGGCGACCAGACGGCCGCCGATGCCGGCGTGATCGTGAGCATCGCGGCGGTGAGCCGCAACCGCAGCGTGTTCGTGCACGACGGCCGGCTGGAGCGGGGCAGCCTGGCGCTGGGGGATCTGGTCACGGCCCGGGTGGACCCGGCCTGCCGCCGCCGCGTCCAGGCTCACCACAGCGCCACCCATCTGCTGCAGGCCGCCCTCAAGCAGGTGGTGGATCCGGCCATCAGCCAGGCGGGCTCCCTGGTGGACTTCGAGCGGCTGCGCTTCGACTTCCACTGCCCGCGGGCCGTGGGCGCCGCCGAGCTGGAGCAGATCGAGGCGCTGATCAACGGCTGGATCAGCGAGGCCCACCGGCTGGAGGTGCAGGAGATGGCGATCGACGCGGCCCGCGCCGCCGGCGCCGTGGCGATGTTCGGCGAGAAGTACGGCGACGTGGTGCGGGTGGTGGATGTGCCCGGTGTGTCGATGGAGCTGTGCGGCGGCACCCACGTGGCCAACACCACGGAGATCGGCCTGTTCACGATCGTGGCCGAGAGCGGCGTGGCCGCCGGCATCCGCCGCATCGAGGCGGTGGCCGGTCCGGCGGCGCTGGCCTACCTCAAGCAGCGCGATGCGGTGGTGCGCCAGCTGGGGGAACGCCTCAAGGCCCAGCCGGGCGAGATCGTGGAGCGGGTGGCGGCCCTGCAGGAGGAGCTCAAAGGCGCCGGCAAGGCCCTGGCGGCCGCCCGCGCCGAGCTGGCCGTGGCCAAGGCCGCAGCCCTGGTGCAGCAGGCCGAACGCGTGGGCGCCGAGGGGGATCAGCCGGGCTGCCGGCTGCTGGTGACGCGCCTCGACGGTGTCGATGGCACCGGCCTGCAGGGGGCGGCCCAGGACCTGGCCGCCCGGCTCGGCGACGGTGCCGCCGTGGTGCTCGGTGGCCTGCCCGATCCGGCGGACCTGAGCAAGGTGGTGCTGGTGGCCGCCTTCGGTCCTGCCGTGGTCGCCGCCGGCCCCAAGGCGGGAGCCTTCATCGGCGCGGTGGCGAAGGCCTGTGGCGGCGGCGGCGGCGGCCGCCCCAACCTGGCCCAGGCCGGCGGCCGCGATGGGGCCGCCCTCGATGGGGCCCTGGAGCAGGCCCGCCAGCAGCTGCTCACCACCCTCTCCGGGGCTGCCGTCGCCGGCCAGGGGTAGCCCCGGCGACAGACCGCTCGCCCGATCGGCGCTGGGATCAGGAGCTCTTGAAGGATCGGCAACCCCTGGTCGACTGCGGCTCCATCAGCTGGGGCACGTGCGTTCCGTGATCGAAGTCAGTTCGTGATCCAGCTCTGCCCGTGATTGAGGTCAGTTCGTGAGCAAGTCCGGCGCTCGTTCCTGGCTGCGCAGCCATCTGGTGTTCGTGGTCTGGGCCTCCGCCTGCACGGTGGGGTTTGCCCTCTTCGCCAACACCTATGACCAGTGGCAGCTGATGGTGGCCACCCGCACCCAGGAGTTGCGGGGGCCCCGGCAGCCGCCGGCTGGGGTGGTGATCGTCGCCATCGACGACGCCAGCCTGGTGCAGGGGGCCAACGCCGATCTCAGTGACGACCCCGAGCTGCGTCGTCTGGTCAGCTGGCCCTGGCCCCGGGCCATCTACGACCGGGTGCTCGATCGCCTCTTCGCCGCTGGCGCCCGGGTGGTGGGTTTCGACCTGCTCTTCGACGGTCCCAGCAGCCATGGCCAGGAGGACGATGATCGCTTTGCCCGCGCCCTGGGCCGCCATCAGGGCCAGGTGGTGCTTGGCGCCCAGGTGTTCGAGACCCGTGGACGGGTGGGCGGACTCACCCTCAGCAGTCCGATCGACCAGCTCGCCGCCGCCGCCGGACCGGCCAGCTCCGGTCTGCTCAATGGCCTGCAGGATTCCGATGGCTACATCCGCCTGCGGCCCACCACCTACGCCGCCCAGCTGAGCCGCAGCGGCGTGCTGGATGTTCCGCCCGGCCTGGCCGATCGGCTGATCGACAAGGGCGATCTCCAGGAGCTGCCCCCACCCCGCCTGGCCTCCTCCTGGCGCCCCCTGGTCGATCCCTACGGACCGGCCCGAACCATCGCCACCATCCCCATCTGGGAGGTGCTGGAGACCTCCGGTTTCGAGCGCCTGCTGGAGACTGGCGTGCTCCAGGGGCAGACGGTGCTGATCGGCCCCACCGCCAGCGTGTTGCAGGACATCCACCGCACCGCCTTCGCCGGGGCGGAGGGGATGCCGGGGGTGGAGATTCACGCCACCGAGATCGCCAACCGCCTGGAGGGACGGGCCCTGTTCGTGCCCTACATCTCCCCACGCTGGGCACCACTGGTGGGCCTGGGGGTGCTGTTGCTGGGTTTGCTCTCGACGCGCTGGGAGCGGCCCCAGGTGCGGCTGGGTGCCCTGGCCTTGAGCGCCGGGTTGCTGTTCCTGGTGGCCCTGATGCTGCTGAGTTCCCAGGGACTGGGCATCGTGCTGGTGGGCCTCTCGGGCCTGATGCTCGCCACGGGCCTGGTGAGCGCGGGGGAGGCCACGGTGCGCCTGCAGCTCAACCGGCTGCGCCTGCGGCGCATGCTTGAGCGCTACCTGTCTCCGGCCGTGGCGTCCCAGATCGCCAGCCAGCCGGAGGAAGCCGATGAGCTCCTGGGCGGCCGGGTGTCCGAGGTGGTGGTGTTCCTGAGCGATGTGCGCGGATTCACCCAACTCACCACCCGCATGAGTCAGGAGGGGCGTGCCGGCGAGCTGGTGGCCCAGCTGAATGAGTATTTCGCGGTGATGGTGAGGGTCCTCCAGCGCCATGGCGCCACGATCGACAAATACATGGGCGATGCGGTGCTGGCGGTGTTCGGGGTTCCCCTCAGCCGGGGTCTGGCAGCCGAAGTTCAGGCGGCTCTTGAGGCCGTCAGCGAGATTAAGGAGGAATTCGCCGAACTCAATCAGCGCTGGATCGCCCAGGGCAGGGAACCCTGGAAGCATGTCCTGGTCCTGGCCGGCGGCCCTGTGATCAGCGGCAACATCGGCTGCGCCAACCGCATGGACTACACGATGATCGGCGACACCGTGAATCTCGCCAGCCGCCTCGAGTCGGTGGCCAAGCAGCTCGGCAGTGACGTGGTGATGAATCGGATCGTGGTCCGGCAGGCTCGCCAGGAGTGGATCATGCAGTCTCTGGGCGATTTCGAGATCCGTGGTCAGGGCAGCCAGGATGTGTTCGCTCTGATCGGCCGCCAAGACGATGATCCCGAACCCGATGAGGGTACCTAGATTAAAAGCCTGGGTTCATAACCTCCCGATCCATGCGCTCCCAAGCCATACCCATCCATGAGCGGCCTTTCCATGCGTACTGATCCCATGCGTACTGAACCCACCACCGTTCTGTTCACGAACTCCCGGCCGCGTCGCCTGACGACCCGCCCGCGGCTCCGGTTCCGCCCTGCCGGCGCCCTGGCCATGGCCGCAGCCCTGACCATGGCCGTTCTTGCTGGCGCTGCCCCGGCCCGTGCCGCCGCCATCCAGTCAGCCCAGGTCAAGCGCGTGATCGATGGCCGGGAGGTTTACATCGATGGCCGTACCGCCAAGCCCGGCAATGTCGCCCGCTCCGGGCAGCAGCTGCGCACCGGCCGCAGCCGCGCCGAGTTGCTGTTCGACGGTCGCACGGTGGGCTTCATGGGTCGCTCCAGCGTGCTCAACGTCGGCAGCCAGTGTCTGCGCCTGGATCGGGGGGCGGTGCTGATCAGTGGCCCCCAGAAAACCTGCCTCGGCTCCAAGGTGCTGGGGGTTCGGGGCACCACCACCATCGTGCAGCGCGAGCGCGATTCCTACAACGTCATCACCCTCGAGGGGGTGGCCTACGTGGGCGAACCGGGGGGCTACGAGGAGCAACGGCAGAACCGCCCTGCCGATCAGAACCGTGCGCCCGAGACCCAGGGGGCCGCCACCGGCATTGGTGCTGTGGTGGATGCCGACCCCAGCGGCCGCACCACCTACATCTGTGGCTGTGAGGTGGCCCAGTTCAGCCTCAACGGTGAGTTCGAGCGCCAGGCGGCCCTGAGCCGCTCCCAGCTGCTGGCGGCCCTCAACCGCTTCACCGATGGCCAACTGGAGCTGCCCGCCGGCGTCGACGAGCGCATTCAGGAGTCGATCACCCGCTGCCGCTGACAGCTCCCGGGCCCGTCAGCCTCACCAGATCCGCGTGGTGAAGATCTGCTTCATGCGTTTGAGCAGCTGATTTTCGTGGGCCATCACGGCGGTGGTGTTCAGATCCTCCAGCTGATGGCGGCGGGCGGTCACCAGCCGGGCCAGCTCCTCCATCAGGCCTGGATTGCGTTGGATCAGGGGAGCGATGTGTTGCTGAGCTACCTCCAGCAGCACACATTCATCGCTGGCGATCACGCTGGCGCTGCGCGGACTGTCGCTGAGGAGTGACATCTCACCGAAGATGTCGCCGGGCTTGAGCTGGGCCACGGTCCTGGCGGCCTGGCCGGCCTGCCCCTTGCGCACCTCCATCCGTCCGATGACCAGCTGGTAGAGGGAATCGCCGGGATCCCCTTCCTGAACCACCACCTCGCCCGGGGAGAACCGCAGGCAGCTGGCCTGCTGGGCGAGACTGGCCAGCTCCCCATCGCTGAGCTTGCTGAACAGCGGATTGCGCTCCAGCAGCTTGATGCGTTCGTCGTCGACCAGGCGGTTGGGATGGTTGCCATCCACCGGGGCCCGCTTGGGCCGCAGCTCCCGCACCGGATAGGGCACGCTCTGCCCGGCGCGCTCGAGGGCATACCAGATCTGGGCGAGCAGCTCACTGCGCAGCTTCAACTGGTCGAGCTCAGTGCCGGGGCGCTGAAACACCAGGATCCCGTAGCTGATGGAGCTCTCCTCGAAACTCTCCACCAGCACCACCGGGGGCGGATCGTTGAGCACCTGCGGGTGCCGCTGCAGCACATCCAGCACCAGGGCGCAGGCCTGGGTGGTGGGCAGGGCGTAGTCGAGGCCCACATGGAAGCGGTTGCCCATGCTGCCGAAGCGACCGAAGTTCCTCACCACCGCCTCGGTCACGGTGGTGTTGGGAACCACCACCAGGGTGCCTGTCATGTCGCGGAGGCAGGTGTCATGCCAGTCCACCGACACCACCACACCCCGGTGCTGCTGGTCCACTTCGATGTAGTCCCCCACCTCAAAGACGTCGTCGAGCTGCAGCTCCAGTCCGGCGAAGAGATCCTTGAGCGGTTCCTGGGCCGCCAGGCCGAGCACGGCGGTGAGCACCGCCGAGGTGGTGACCAGGCCCACCACATCGAAGCGGGCCAGCTCCCGCAGCACGATCACCGTGGCGATGGCCGATCCCCCGAGCATCAGCAGCTGCACCAGGATCTGCGGCTGCGGTTTGCGCCAGCCCAGGGCCGGGGGCAGTTCGAGGGTGAGCCAGAGCAGCAGCCGAATCAGCAGGTAGCTGACCAGCAGCTCGTCGACGACCAGAAACCAGGTGCGAGAGGAGCTGGCAGCCAGTCCTTCGCGGAAGGAGCTCCCCACGGCCCAGGCCAGCAGCGCCGCCGCCGCCAGCTGCACGGGCAGATCGGGCAGCCTCAGGCGGCGGCTGAGCTGCTTGAGCGGCAGCAGCAGGGCCAGAAACGTGATGGCGGTCAGCCACACCTGCAGCAGTGGCATCCGGTGCGCGAATCAGAACGGGGGAGGCGGCTGCTCTGGCGACCACAGCTCGGCTCCAGCGCAGATTAGGTGGCGTCGCCGAGCCGGTGGTAGATCCGTGCCGTCGTCCCTGCGCTGGATCCTCACTGCGGTTGAGGATCGCCACCGCCCACCTCCGCCATGACCCTTTCCTCCCCCTGGCCGGCGACGCTGGCCGTCATCACCGGCCTCGGCGCCGCCCTGGCCGCCCCCACGCCGCTGGCGGCTCAGCAGGTGCAGCTGCGCTGTGATGGCACCCTGCTGCAGGCCCAGGGCAACGCCGAACAGAAGCGCCCGATCCAGGGCCTGCGGTTCTCCCTCGCTGTGGAGGGCGAGGGCGCCAGCACCGATGCGGCCCTCGGCCAGTTGCAGCAGCGCCTCGCTGCCGTGCGCTCGGCGCTGCAACGCCTCGACGTCCAGGAGCTGGACGTCAGCTCACCCTCCAGCTCCATGCGCCCGGCTGAGCGCGGACGCCCTGCCCTCGGCCGGGCCAGCCTGCGGGTCAGCGGTGGGCTGCGCCCGGAGCGTCTGCAGGCCCTGGTGCGCGAGGTGGGAGGCCTGCCCGGGGTGCGCCTGGCGCCGGTGAGCGCCGAGGCCGATGCGAGTGGGGCCGCAGCGGTGAGGCGCGAGCTGCTCCGGGCCGCCTACCGGGACGCCCTGGCCCAGGCCCGGGAGATGGCCGAGGCGATCGGCCTGGGCAACCCAGCCCCGCTGCAGGTGCAGATCCAATCGGCCTTTCGGCCCGTGCCCATGGCGGCGGCGGCGCGGGATGGGCAGTCAGTGCCCGACTTTGATCCCGGAGAGCTGCCCCAGCCCATCGATCGGCTGCAGCTGACGGCGCAATTCTGTGCCCGTTGATTCCTGCCAGGCCACAGCCACGCCGTTCCAGGCCACAGCCACGCCGTTGGATACAACCGAGGCGATGGCATGGTGATGGTTAAAATACCCATGCTGAGCCAGTCTCTGATGGTGTCCTGCGGCTGATGACTTCCCCCGGCGACCTCCTCCAGGCTGGGGTGCAGCTGGTCATGCTGCTGGCCATGGGCCACTTCCTGGGCGATTTCGGCCTTCAGAGTGATCGCATGGCCCAGGAGAAGTGCCGGGGGAAGGATCACACCCTGCCCTGGCAGTGGTGGTTGATGTCCCACGCCGCCATCCACGGCCTGGTGGTGGCGGTGCTCACCGGGGTGGTGTGGCTTGGGGTGGCGGAGTGGTTGGCGCACATGCTCATTGACGATGGCAAATGTCGCCATCGTTACAGCCTTGGCTTTGATCAGTTGCTGCATCTGATCTGCAAAGTTTTGTGGGTGGTGGTGATGATCGCCAACGGCTGGCTGGGTGCCTCAGGCCTGGTGCGCCTGGCCTGATTCAGCTGCCGATCTCATTCGTCCCCGAGGTAGGTGGTCTGCTCGAGGCTGGATTTCAGGTGGGCCATGAGCCGGCGGGCGTCGGCGATGCCCAGCCTGCCCCTGCCGATCGCCGCCTCGCTGGCCATCCGCAGCCGCTCCAGCAGCAGCGCCGGATCGTGTTCCATCGCCTCCAGCACCTCGGCGTTGGTGTCGCCGCGCACCACGTGGTCCACCTGGTATCCCCCCCCGGCCGCCACCCGGATGTGCACCGCATTGGTGCTGCCGAAGAGGTTGTGCAGATTGCCCATCACCTCCTGGTAGGCGCCGGCGAGGAACAGCCCGATCCAGTAGGGCTCACCCGGCCGCAGCCCATGCAGCTCCAGCAGCGGCTTGACCTGGCCCCGGTCGATGAAGCGGGCGAGCTTGCCGTCGGAGTCGCAGGTGAGGTCAGCGAAGCTGCCCAGCCCCAGGGGCCGCTCGTTGAGGCGCTGCAGGGGCAGCACCGGGAACAGCTGGTCGATCGCCCAGGTGTCCGGGGCCGAGCGGAACACCGAGAGGTTGGCGTAGTAGGTGCCGGCCAGCACGGCCGGCAGGGCGAGCAGCTGCTCCGGCACCGGCTGGTCCGCAGGCAGGGCCGCCAGGTGGCGGTCGATTGCCTGGCAGCAGGCCCAGGTGAGCTGCTCGGCCTGGCCCCGCTCCGGCAGGCTGAGGTAGCCCAGCCGGAACGCCGCCAGGGCGTCATCGCGGAACTTGAGGGCATCGTTCCAGGCCTCCTGCAACTGCTCCAGCCCGCCACTGCCGGTCCCAGCGCCCGTGGGCGCCGTCCAGGCCTCGATCACCCCCAGGGTGTCGCGCAGGTTGCGCAGGATCAGGGCTTCCTCCCCCAGGACCTGCGGCACCGTGCCGGCCAGGGAGGCGCTGCCGAGCACGTTGAACACCAGCACCGAAAAGTGGCTGGCGATCGCCCGGCCGCTCTCGCTCACCAGGGTGGGGGGCGTGACGCCGTGGGGCTCACAGCACTCGCGCACCGTGGCCACCACGTCGTTGGCGTAGTTCTGCAGCGAATAGTTCTTGGAGGCAGCGCTGGCGGTGCGGCTGCCGTCGTAGTCGACGCCCAGGCCTCCGCCCACATCGAGATAGCCCATCGGTGCCCCCAGCCGGGTGAGCTCCACGTAGATGCGTCCCGCTTCCTGCAGGGCGTCCTTGAGCACGGCGATGTCGTTGATCTGGCTGCCGATGTGGAAGTGCAGCAACCGCAGGTCGCTCAGCAGCCCCGCCGCCCGCAGGGCCTCCACGCAGGTCAGCAGATCCGGCACCGAGAGCCCGAACTTGGCCCGCTCCCCCACCGAACTGCCCCAGCGGCCAGTGCTGCGGGTCGCCAGCTTGGCGCGGATGCCGATCAGGGGCGCGGCGCCCAGCTCATGGCTGGCGGCGATGATCCGCGGCACCTCGTCGGCCTGCTCGATCACCACCACGGGCTGGCGCCCCAGCTGGCGGGCCAGGATCGCCGTCTCGATGTAGCGCTGATCCTTGTAGCCGTTGCAGATCAGCAGGGCGTCGGGGTCGTTGAGCAGCGACAGGGCGATCAGCAGCTCGGCCTTGCTGCCCGCTTCCAGGCCGAAATGCCAGCGCCGGCCGCTCTCCACCAGCTGCTCCACCACGTGGCGCTGCTGGTTGCACTTCACCGGGAACACCCCCTGATAGCGGCCGGCGTAGCCGTATTGGGCGATGGCCCGCTCAAAGGCGGCGTGCAGCCGCTCCAGCCGGTCTTCGAGGATGTCGTCGAAGCGGATCAGCAGCGGCAGGCTCAGGTCGCGGCCCTGCAGTTCCCCCACCAGCTCCACCAGATCCAGCGAGCCGCCCCGATCGCCCCGCGGCTGCACCATCACGTGGCCGCGGCCGCTCACCGAGAAATAGGGGTCGCCCCAGCGGTCGAGGCCGTAGAGAGCGGCGCCGTCGGCGGCGGTCCAGCCGTCGGGCTGGGCGGCTGCCGGCCCGGCACGGTCGTCGCCGGGGGGTGCGTCGTGGTGGCGGCGATCGGCGAGCACCATGGGGCCGGAAGACGGTTTGCTGATCGTGCCATCCTCCCCAGACTGTCGGGGGATCCAAGGCCCCTGTGTGCTCACCGCAAGGGGCAGCCCCTGTTCCGGTTCGCTGGCAGGCGCTGGTCGGTAGCCAGCGTGCCGCCAGGGTCGCGGTAGGGGCAGGTTGGCTGCCCTCTGCCTCTGCCGTCTGTCCCCTGAGCCGAGCCATGACGATCGCCCCCCGCACAGCCCCCCCCACGGCCCTGCACCTGCCCCGCTCCCTGGTTCACCGCCGACCGGCCTCAGCCGCTGCCGCCGGCACGGGGGGGTTGCTGGTGCTCCTGGCCGCCGGCCTGGGGGCGCCTGCGCTGCGGGCGGCCCCCCCGCCAGTGCTGCCGCGGGTGGTGGCGGTGCCCTCGCGACCCGCCTGGGTGCAGCCACCCGGGGCCCGCGAGCGGCCCGCGGCGGTGGGACAGAGCCTGGTGACCAACACGCTGGTGCGCACCAGCAAGCCCGGACGCCTGCAGGTGCAACTGGCCGATGGCCGCAGTTTCCGCCTCGGCGGTGATGCCCTGCTGCGCCTTCGCCCCCGCTCGTTGAAGCTCGAGCGCGGCCAGATCATCGCCTGGGTCACACCGGGGAGCCCGGGCGCCGGCCCCCTGGAGGTGCGCACCCGCAGCGCCAGCGCCTCGATCGAGGGCACAACGGTGTTTGTGGATGCCGGTGAGCGTGACCTGCGCCTGTTCAGCTGGGAGGGCCGGGTGCGGGTGGTCACCGATGCCGGCGACACCGTGATCCTCAACAGCGGCGAGGAGCTGGCCTTCCGCGATGGTGCCTGGCAGCCGCCCCGGCGGCTCAGCCGTGAAGAGGCGGCCAAGCGCAGCGCCCGCAGCCAGTTGCTGCGGGGCTTTGACGTGCCGATGGACACCCTGCCCCTGATCGAGGAGGCCCTCGAGATCGAGGTGCGGTGAGGGCGCCTGCGGCCCTGCTCTGGACCCTGCCGCTGGCGCTGCCGCTGCTGGCGCTGCCGCCCCTGGCCTCCACCCCGGCGGGGCGAGGGCTGAGCGCCCTCGACGCCCAGCTCGAGGTGCTGGCCTTCCAGCTGCGCGGCCCCCGGCCCGCCCCGGACGACCTGGTGATCCTGGCCATTGACGGCCCCTCGCTCAGCCTCGACCAGCTGCTCAGCGCCGAGGAGCGCCAGGCCTCGCCGCTCTGGAGTGCCATGGGCCCCTGGCCCTGGCCCCGGGCGCTGCAGGCGGAGCTGGCGGCCCGGCTGCTCGAGCAGGGGGCTCGCCAGGTGGTGCTGAATGTGGTGCTGGCCGAGCCCAGTCGCTACGGGCCCGCCGACGATGCGGCCTTCCGGCGGCGGCTGCAGCCCTGGCGCGCCCAGCTGGTGCTGGCGGCGGGCTGGACCGTGGAGCGGCCGTCCCCCGGCCTGGCCCTGGGCAGCCTGCGCCGCCCCGGCCTCGTCGAGCCCTGGAGGGCTGAGGGCTCACCGACGCCCCGGGAGGGCCTGACCACGGTGCTGCAGTCCCCCCAGGGGGTGGTCGATGCCATCCCCGGCCGCGCCTGGATGGCGCGCAACCTGGCGGCGTTCCCACCGCCGCTGCCAACGCCCCTCGCCTATGCCGTGGCCGAGCGGGACCCCCCGCAGGCGCCCACCGGCATCAACTACCCCGGCCCGGCCGGCAGCATCACGCGCCTGAGTGCCTGGCAGCTGCCCCAGGCCGACCCCGCCTTCTGGCGCGGCCGCACCGTGGTGATCGGCGCCACCACCGCCGGCCTGGGGGACCAGCTGGAGACGCCCTTCGGCGCCCAGAGCGGCACCGATGTGCAGGCGGCGGCGATCGCCTCGGTGCTCAGCGACCGGGGCCTGCATCCGCTGCCGGCCCCCCTGGCGGCGGCGGCTCTGCTGGCCATGGTGGCGATCAGCGCCATCAGCCTGGGCCGCAGCCCCGGTTCCCAGCGCTCGCTGCTGCTGGGGGTGGGCCTGTGCCTGGGGGGCCTGCTGCTCGCGGCGCTGCTCTGGGGTCTGGCGCTGCGACGCTCCCCGGCCGCGGCCCTGGCACTGCCGCCCCTGGCGGCGGCTGGGCTGCGGGCCAGCGGCCAGGCGCGGGGGGAACAGCGCCAGCGCCGGGTGCTTCAGAAGCTTCTGGCCAGCCGCCTCTCGCCGGCGCTGCTGGAGGAGATCCTGCGGGATCCAGCCCCCTTCTGGACCCAGGCCCAGGGGTCCCGCTGCCGCTGCGTGGTGCTGTTCACCGATCTCGAGGGGTTCACAACCCTGAGCTCGCGGCTGGAACCCGGAGCTCTGTTCGCCCTGCTCAACCGCTATTTCGATGCCATCGGCGAGTCGGTGGTGGCCGAAGGTGGGCTGCTCGACAAGTTCATCGGCGATGCCCTGATGGCGGAGTTCGGCGTGCCCCGCTCCCGGGGCGAACGCCAGGAGGCGCTGGCGGCCCTGCGGGCCGTGGCCGCCATGCGCGAGCGGCTGGCGGCCCTCAACCAGCAGCTGGCCGCGGAAGGCCTGCCGCCCCTGCGCCAGCGGCTGGGGCTCCATGTCGGTGATGTCATGGCCGGCAACCTGGGCAGTCAGCGGCACCTGGAATTCACCGTGGTGGGGGCGGCGGTGAACGTGGCCAGCCGCCTCCAGGAGCTGGGGCGCCAATTTCCCCACTGCGACCTGCTGCTCAGCGGTGAGTTGCGCGCCCTGCTGCCCGCCGACCTGCCGCTCCAGGCTCTGGGCCAGCAGCGGCTCAAGGGCTGGCCGGAGCCCATCGCCGTGTACGGCCTGGAGCGGCAGTGCCGCCTGCGGCTGCCGCCGTAGCCGGCCCCGTGCTTGCCAAGCGGTAGGGCCGCCGCACACGATGGCGCCATTCCCTTTTTGTCTTCCATGACTGCCGAACGCAGCTTCATCGCCATCAAGCCCGACGGCGTGCAGCGGGGGCTGGTGGGCGAGATTCTGGGGCGCTTCGAGCGCAAGGGCTTCAAGCTGGTGGGCCTCAAGCAGCTCACCCCCAGCCGGGAGCTGGCCGAACAGCATTACGGCGTGCACAGCGAGCGGCCATTCTTCGCTGGCCTGGTGGAGTTCATCACCTCCGGCCCGGTGGTGGCGATGGTGTGGGAGGGCGACGGCGTGATCGCCAGCGCCCGCAAGCTGATCGGCGCCACCAAGCCCCTGGAGGCCGAGCCCGGCACCATCCGGGGCGACCTGGCCGTCAACATCGGCCGCAACGTGATCCACGGTTCTGATGCCCCCGAGACGGCGACCTTCGAGATCGGCCTCTGGTTCCAACCCTCTGAGCTGAGCGACTGGACCCCCGCCGATCAGACCTGGCGCAGCGAGGGCTGAGGCTGCGGGCCGGGCTGGGGCCGCGGAGCTGCGGCGGTGCCGGCTCCGTTGCCAGCGAAGCGATCCCAGCGGAAGGCCCCCAGCAGCTCCCCCATGCCGGCATCCCCGGCGGCTGCGTCCAGCCCCGCCAGCTGAGCGCTGATCACCTCGGCGGTGACGGCGGCCAGCAGCACGCCGTTGCGGTAGTGGCCCGTCGCCAGCCACAGCCCCTCGATCGCTGAGGGCCCCAGCAGCGGCGCCTGATCGGGCGTGCCGGGGCGGAACCCCCACCAGCGCTCCATCGGTGGCCAGTGGGCGGCCGCCGGCAGCAGCGCCTCAATGCCCTCCTGCAGCTGGCGCTGGCCCTGGGGGGTGAGTCCGGCGCCGAAGCCCGCCTCCGGCTCACTCGTGGCACCCACCACCAGCAGGCCGTCCCGGCGTGGCACCAGGTAGGTGCCCGGGCCGAACACCACCCGTCGCAGCGCCTCCTGCGGCCCCTGCAGCGACAGCATCTGCCCCTTGATCGGCAGCACCGGCAGCTGCGGCAGCAGCCGGGCGCTCCAGGCGCCGCAACTGAGCACGGCCCGCCCGCTGGCGATCAGCCGCTGCTGGCCCTCCACGGTGCGGGTCCAGACCCCGGCCAGGCGGCCGGCTGCGGTGTCCAGGCCCAGCACCTCACTGCCCTCCTGGAAGCGCACCCCCAGGGCGCTGCAGGCCCGCTCCAGGGCCCGCATCAGCCGTCTGCGGTTGTCGATCTGGCCGTCCTGGGGGAACAGCAGGCCGCTGCGCCACCGCGGCCCGATGCCGTTCACCTCCCGCTCCAGGCCGCTGCGATCGATGGGGATGCCGTGGCCGGCGGTGGGGAAGCGGTCCCGCTCCGCGGCGCTCAAGAAGGGCACGACGATGCCGCAGCGCCAGAGGCCGCAGGAGAGGCCGGCATCGGCCTCGATCCCGGCCACCCAGGCGGGGACGCGCTCGAGGCTGCGCTGCCCCAGCTCGAGCATCACCCCCTCCAGGCCCTCGGCATGGGGGGCCAGCATCCCGGCGGCCACGAAGCCGGCCGCCTCGCTGCGCTGCCGGCTGAGCACCAGCACCGCCTGGCCGCGGCGGGCCAGGGCGTGGGCGGTGGCCAGTCCCATCAGGCCGCCGCCGAGCACCAGCACCGGTTCGCCACCTGCTGCCGTCATCGCGACCACCGCGGCCAAGGGGATCCAGGATCCAGTGTTTCAGACGGATTCACGCCATCGAGGGGGCCCGAGTTGACGCCATCCATAGGATCAGCCTGGCCTGCATCCCGGCGCGGCAGCAGATGGCGGTTCCGGCAGTCCTGAGTTCAGCCCCGTCCACCTCCGCCTTCAGCCGCAGCCGCGCCGGTGCCGGGCTGGCCGCGGCTGCGTTGCTGCCCCTGCTGTTGGTGCTCGGCCCGGCGCCGGCCCATGGCCGCGAGGGCGCCACGGTGCAGGAGATCCTCGATGGCCGCGAGCTCTACATCGATCAGCGCCAGGCCAAGGTGAAGCAGCGGGCCGTGGCGCCCCAGGAGATCAGCACCGGCAGGAGCCGCGGCCAGCTGCTGTTCAACAGCGGCGCCGGGGGACGGCTCACCAGCTTCTCGCTGATGCGCCTGGGCAGCGGCTGCTTCCAGTTGCAGCGCGGCCAGATTCTGGTTTCCGGCCCCCAGAGCGGTTGCACGCGCTCGGCCCGCCTGAGCGTGCGCGGCACCAACTACGTGCTGGAGGTGGACGCAGAGGGTGGCTCCGAGCTCTCCGTGCTCGAGGGCAGCGTGGCGGTGGAGCCCCTGGACGACGGGCAGCCGACCGGGGAGCCCGTCACCACGGTGGAGGCGGGCCAGCGGCTGGCGATCTCGCCCCGGGGCGTGGTGCTCACGCTGCTGGAGCTCAGCGCCGGTGATTACGGCCGGATCTTCAACGGTCCGCTGTTCGATGGCTTCCGCACGCCGCTGCCCGGCATCGGCTCGCTGGAGAGCTACGTGCG
This sequence comes from uncultured cyanobacterium, assembly GCA_963765575.1. Classification (GTDB taxonomy): domain Bacteria; phylum Cyanobacteriota; class Cyanobacteriia; order PCC-6307; family Cyanobiaceae; genus NIES-981. The sequence continues at coordinate 58,716 of CAVXWZ010000011.1, forward strand.
GCGCGCCGTTCCCGGTGTGAAGCTCCCCTCGGTGCCGGTCAGCCCGTCCTTCCCCGGCTTCAACCTGCTGCCGCGGCTCTTCTAGGCCGCCACTCCGCTGCCGCCACTCTCCTGACGCCACTCCCCTGACCCCATGCCACTGCCCCGCCCGGCTCCGGTGGCCGTGCTTTCGGCCCTCTGCACGCTTGCGGTGGCGGTGCTGAGCGCCGTGCCCCCCCAGGCGGTGCGCACCCTTGAGGGCGGGCTGGAGGCCCGGCTGCTGCGGCTGCGGGGCCCGCGGCCGGTTCCCGACGCGGTGGTGCTGGTGACCATCGACGACTCCACCCTGCAGCAGGGCGCCTGGTTCAGCGATGAGGGGGCCGCCGGGGAGCCGGTGCCCTCCTGGGCGCAGGGGATTGACACCCTGCCCTGGCCCCGGGCCCGCTTCGCCGACCTGCTCGAGCGCCTCAGGGAGGCCGATCCGGCTGCGGTGGCGGTCAACGTCGTGTTCCAGGGGAGCAGCGGCCAGGGCCCCGGCGATGACGCCGCCCTGGCCGTCGCCCTGGCCCGCTCCCGCGGCCGGGTGGTGCTGGCCGCCGAAGTGCTCGACATCACCGAATCCGGCTTCGCCGGCCTCAGCCTCGTGCAGCCGGCAGCGGTGCTGCTGAGCGCCGCCGGGCCGGCCAGTGCCGGACTCACCAACATGCTGCCGGCGACCTCGGGGGAGGCCTCACCGCGCCATCCCCAGGCCTACAGCCGCTCCCTGCAGGCCGTCAACGCGCCCTTGGCCCTGCCGTCGTTGCCCACGTTGCTGCTGGAGCGGGGTGGGCGCCAGAGCCGCCAGAACGATGCCGAGCGCCGGCTCAACTTCTACGGTCCCGAGGGCCACTTCCTGCGGCTGCCGGCCTGGGAGGTGCTCGATCCGCAGCGCTGGAGCAACCATCCCAGCCGCAGTGTCATGCGCGGAGCGCTGGTGCTGGTGGGCCCGGTGGTGGTGCAGGGCGGTTCCGGCACCTCCAGCCCCTACGGCAGCCTCTCGGGGCTGGAGGTGCTGGCCACGGCCACGGCCAATTCGCTGCAGGGGGACGGCCTGCGGGCGTGGCCGGCCGCGCCCCTGCCGCGCGGGCTGCTGGCGGCGCTGCCGCTGCTGATCGTGGCGCTGCTGGTGCCGCTGCGGAGCCAACTGCGCTGGCGGCTGGGCCTGGTGGCGGCGGTGCTGGCCGCCCAGTTCGGCGCCGCCGTGCTGGCCCTGGCCTGGGCCCACGCCTGGATCCCCCTGCTGCTGCCCGCCCTGGGGCTGGTGGCGCTGGGGGGGCTGCACACGGGCTCGGCCTACCTGGACGAGGAGCGGGAGCGCCGCCGCCTGCGCCGCACCTTCGAGCGCTACGTGGCCCCCAGCGTGGTGGCCGAGATCCTCGCCGACCCCAGCGCTGCCGAGGGGATGCTGCGGGGCCGGCTGCGGCCGGTGACGATCCTGTTCACCGACATCAAGGGCTTCACCCAGCTCACCAACCGCCGCAGCCGCAGCGGCGAGATCGAACTGCACGTGCGCCAGCTCAACCACTACCTCGCCGCCATGGTGGAGGTGGTCACGGGCCATGGCGGCACCATCGACAAGTTCATCGGCGATGCCGTGATGGCCGTGTTCGGCTCGCCGCTGAGCCGTGGCACGGCGGCCGAGGCCCTGGCGGCGGTGCGCTGCGCCCAGGAGATGCGCCGCACCCTGCGGCGCCTCAACCAGCAGTGGGCGAGCGAGGGCTGCACCGGCCTGGACAACGGCATCGGCCTGGCCTCGGGTGAGGTGCTGGTGGGTCAGATCGGCAGCCCCCGACGCATGGAATTCACCGTGATCGGCGACAAGGTCAACCTCGCCAGCCGCCTGGAGGGCCTCACCCGCAACCTCGAGGTGCCGGTGCTGTTCGATGCCGCCACCGCCGAGCTGGTGCGTGCTGAGATCCCGGTGCGCAGCCTCGGGGAGACCCCCATCAAGGGGATGGATCCCCAGCCGGTGTTCAGCTGCGAGGCCGTGGCCGCCCTGGAGGACAGCCCGGAGGGGCCGCCGGTGCTGGCCGGTCCATAGGATCAACCCTGGCGCACTCGCAACGGGCATGGCAGGGCAAGCCGACTGGGAGGCCGTGATCGGCCTTGAAACCCACGTGCAGCTGGGCACCGCCAGCAAGATCTTCACCGCGGCCTCCACCGCCTTCGGCGACGACCCCAACACCCACATCGATCCGGTGGTGTGTGGCCTGCCCGGCACCCTGCCGGTGCTGAATCAAAAGGTGCTCGAGTATGCGGTGAAGGCCGCCCTGGCCCTGAATCTGCACGTCGCCGAACACAGCAAGTTCGACCGCAAGCAGTATTTCTATCCCGATCTGCCCAAGAACTACCAGATCTCCCAGTTCGATGAGCCGATCGCCGAAAACGGCTGGATCGAGGTGGAGGTGGCCGAGAAGGGCAAGGACACCTACCTCAAGCGCATCGGCATCGAGCGTCTGCACATGGAGGAGGACGCCGGCAAGCTCGTGCACGCCGGCAGCGACCGCCTGGCGGGCTCCACCCACTCCCTGGTGGACTACAACCGCGCCGGCGTTGCCCTGGCGGAGATCGTCAGCAAGCCCGACCTGCGCACCGGTCGTGAAGCCTCCGAGTATGCCTCCGAGATCCGCCGGATCATGCGGTATCTGGGGGTGAGTGACGGCAACATGCAGGAGGGTTCGCTGCGCTGCGATGTCAACATCTCGGTGCGCCGCGGACCCGAGGCCCCCTTCGGCACGAAGGTGGAGATCAAGAACATGAACTCCTTCTCGGCGATCCAGAAGGCGATCGATTTCGAGATCCAGCGTCAGATCAAGGCCTATGAGGCCGGTGAGCCGGTGCGGCAGGAAACCCGGCTCTGGGATGAGGGCAAGCAGCTCACCAAGAGCATGCGCTCCAAGGAGGGCAGCAGCGACTACCGCTACTTCCCCGAGCCCGACCTGGGTCCGATCGAGGTGGCCGCGGCCCAGCGCGAGGCCTGGCGCGCCGAGCTGCCGGAGCTGCCGGCCGCCAAGCGCCACCGCTACGCCGAGGCGTTCGGCCTCTCGGCCTATGACGCCCGCGTGCTCACCGATGAGCGGCCGATGGCCGCCTACTTCGAGGCCGCGGTGGCGGCAGGCGCCGATGCCAAGGCGGCCGCCAACTGGATCACCGGCGACATCGTCGCCCACGTCAACGCCAACCGCCTGAGCTTCACCGACCTGCCCCTGGGCCCGCAGCAGCTGGCCGAGATGGTGGGCCTGATCGAGGCCGGCACGATCAGCGGCAAGATCGCCAAGGAGATCCTGCCGGAGCTGCTGGGCCAGGGCGGTTCGCCCGCGGCGATCGTGAGCGAACGGGGCCTGGGCATGATCAGCGACCCGGCGGCGCTGACGGCGATCGTGACGGAGCTGCTGGCCGCCCACCCCGATGAGGTGGAGGCCTTCCGGGGCGGCAAGACCAAGCTGCAGGGCTTCTTCGTGGGTCAGCTGATGAAGCGCACCGGTGGCAAGGCCGATCCCAAGCTCGCCAACCAGATCCTCAGCCAGAAGCTGAAGGGCTGAGTTCTGAGCTGGATTCAGGCCACAGCCTTCCTGCTGGCCGCGGCGGCGGTGGTCGGCAACGACTCTTTGCAGACCCTGGGCACCTTCCTGGGCAGCAACCGCGGTCGCACCCCCCCGGCGGCCCAGATGGCGTTTCTGGTGGGGCTGACGGCCGTGGTGCTGGGCCTGGGATGGTGGCTCAATGGCGGCGATCCGGCCTGGGGCCGCCTGGCCCGCTTCCCCCTCCCCGAGGAACCCAGCTGGGTCGATCTGCTGCCCCCCCTGGTGGTGTTGCTGCTCACCCGCTGGGGCGCGCCGGTGAGCACCTCGGTGCTGCTGCTCACGGCCATCGCCCCCGCCAACCTGGCACCCGTGCTGCTCAGGTCGCTGGCGGGCTACGGCCTGGCCTTCGCCTCGGCGCTGCTGCTCTATGGGGCGCTGCTGTGGCTGCTGGAGTCACCACCGCCTGCGGCGGCGGCGCCCCGCAACGGGCCCCTGTGGCTGGCGTTGCAGTGGCTCTCCACCGCCTGGCTGTGGAGCCAGTGGCTCGTGCATGACCTGGCCAACATCTATGTGCTGCTGCCCCGCCGGCTGGACGCCTGGCAGCTGGCGCTGTCGGCCGCGGTGCTCGGGGTTGGCCTCTGCGTTCTGGTGGCCAGTGGCGGTGGCCCCATCCAGCAGCTGGTGCGCGGCAAGACCAACAGCGCCGACCTGCGCTCCGCCACCCTGATCGATCTGTTGTTCGGGGCCCTGCTGCTGGCCCTGGCTCGGTTCAGCCCCACGCCCCTGAGCACCACCTGGGTGTTTCTGGGCCTGTTGGCCGGCCGCGAACTGGGCCTGCTGCTGCGCCTGCAGCACCGTCCGGTGGCGGCGGTGGCGGCGCAGCTGGGCGCTGACCTGCTCAAGGCCACGTTGGCACTCGGCCTGAGCCTGGCCGTGGCGCTGCTGATCCAACCGCTGAAAATGCTCTAGCCCTGGCTGAGCCCCAGCTGGCTGCTCAGCTGCTCCGCCAGCTGCTCCGGCCCGCCGCGGTTGTTGAGCACCGCGTCGGCCAGGGGGCGCTTGCGGGCCAGGGGCCACTGGGCGGCGATGCGGGCACGGGCGTCGCTGTCGCTGAGGCCATCGCGGGCCCTCAACCGCTGCAGCTGCTGGCCTTCATCGCAATCCACCAGCCACACCTCGCTGCAGAGTTCCTGCAGTCCCGCCTCAAACAGCAGCGGGATCATCAGCACCACCACCGGAACGCTGCCGAGGGGGGCCAGCTCCCTGGCGAAGCGGGCCCGCACCAGCGGGTGCACGAGCTGCTCCAGCCAGCGGCGCTCCGCCGCGTCGCTGAACACCAGTCGCCCCAGGGCGGCGCGATCGAGGCTCGCCCCCGCCCCACCGTCCTCCCCAGCCAGCGCCCGCACCTGCTCTCCGTAGCGCGCCAGCACCGCCCGCGCCCCCGGGCTGCCTGGGGCCAGGGCCTCGCGGGCATAGCGGTCGGCATCGAGCAGCGGCAGGCCCCGGGCCGCCAGCCAGCTGCCGGCGCTGCTCTTGCCGCTGGCGATGCCGCCGGTGAGACCGATGCGGCGTTGCTGGCCCCGCCAGCGGCCCCGCGCCAGGGCGCCATCGCCAGCAAGCTGTTCGCCCATGGGCCGGCTCCAGAGCGCGTGGGGCCAGTCTGCCCAGGGCCCTGGGGCGGGTCCGCCCTGGGGAGAGGATGGGAGCCAGCTGTGTCGCGGTGTTGACCGACTCCTGGCGCCCGATCCCCGGCGGCATCACCGCACCGGCCGGCTTCCGGGCCGCTGCTGTCACCGCCGGCCTCAAGCCGTCGGGCAACCCCGACCTGGCCCTGCTGCTGGCCCCCGAGGGGGCCGTGTGCGCCGGCACCTTCACCACCTCGCGGGTGCGGGCGGCCTGTGTGGATCTCTGCGCCGAGCGGCTGCACGCCAGCGGCGGCCGCGCCCGGGCGGTGCTCACCAATTCCGGCCAGGCCAACGCCTGCACGGGCGAGCGCGGCCTGGCCGACAGCCTGCGCGCCACCGCGGCCCTGGCCGATCGTCTGGGCCTGGCCGCCGAGCAGGTGCTGATCTGCTCCACCGGCGTGATCGGCGTGCCGATCCCCATGGCCACCCTGGAGGCGGGCCTCGATCCCCTGGTGGCGGCCCTGGGCCCGGCCGGCGGTCCGGCAGCGGCCCAGGCCATCCTCACCACCGATCTGGTCGCCAAGGAGATCGCCCTGGAGGCCGAGTTGGGTGGCCGCTGCGTGCGCCTGGGCGGTATGGCCAAGGGCTCGGGGATGATCCACCCCGCCATGGCCACGATGCTCGGCTATCTCAGCTGTGATGCCGCTGTGCCGGCCGAGCTCTGGCAGGCGATGGTGCGGCGGGCGGTGGAGCGCTCCTTCAACGCGATCACGGTGGATGGCGACACCAGCACCAACGACACCCTGCTGGCCTTCGCCGCCGGCGAGCCCCTCGAGCCGGAGCACCTGGCTGCCCTGGAGGCGGGGCTGACGCAGGCTCTGCAGCACCTGGCCCGGGCGATCGCCCGCGACGGCGAGGGCGCCACCTGCCTGATCGAAGTGCGCGTGCAGGGTGCCCCGGATGACGCCGGCGCCCGCACCATCGCCCGCACCGTCTGCGGCTCATCCCTGGTGAAGTGCGCCGTGCACGGCCGCGACCCCAACTGGGGCCGGATCGTGGCTGCCGCCGGCCGCGCCGGGGTGGCCTTCGATCCCGGGGCGGTGGCCCTGTGGCTGGGCGAGCACCAGCTGATGGCGCGGGGGGAGCCGCTGCCCTTCGATCGGGCCGCGGCCTCCGCCTACCTGCGCGAGCGGGCCGCCGGCGCCTACCTGGGCGGCAGCGGCCCCGGCGGGGACACCGTGCTGATCCGCCTGCGGCTGGGCGATGGCGCCACTGAGGGGGTGGCCTGGGGCTGTGATCTCTCCGATCAATACGTGCGCATCAACGCCGATTACACGACCTAACCTCCCCTCCATGGAGAGTCCCATCCCGGCAGGCCGCGCCCGCGCCTCCCGCCCCCCCCGGTTGCCCTTGGCCCAGAGCTGGCGGTTGCCGCTGCTGGCGGGCCTTTGCTTCGGTCTGGGCTACACGGTGGTGCAGCGGCTGATGGTCATGGAGCTGCCCAGGGGAGACCAGCTGGTGGAGTCGTTCCGGATGCGTGAGTTCCCCGGCACCACCCTGGAGAGCCTGCGCCTGAAGCTGGGGGAGGCCGCGCGACCGGTCCGGGGCGATCTCGGTGGCCTGGAGCGCGCAGAGCAGCAGCGCAAGGCCGAGGCCGAGCGGCGCAAGCGTGACCAGGAGCTGGAAGCCGAACGCCAGCGTGAGCGCCTGGCGGCTCCCCTCAGCCGCGAGCTGGAGCCCATTCCTGCCCCCGCCCCGCTGCCCCCGCCCCGCAGCGCGCCCGCACCAGCACCCGCCCCCCGCCCCGCACCGCCGCCAGCGCCGGTGCCCGCCACCCCGCCCGCACCGCTGCCAACGCCGCCGCCGCCGCCGTCGCCCGCTGCGCCCGCCCCCTGAGGGCTCCATCTGCCACAGTTCCCCCAGCTGCGGTCGGCCCCGATGCCTGCTCCCCAGACCCTGATGCAGGCGGCCATCGCCCGGCTCGGTGCCCGCCTCGGCAGCGGTCTCCTGGATGCGGCCGCCAATGCCGCCGTGGCGTTGCAGGACGCGCCGGAGCAGGTGCGCCGGGAGGTGCGGCTGTTCTGGGATGAGGTGGAGCAGGAGGCCGAGCGGCTCGAGCGGGGCTCCTCCGACTCCGACCTGTCCACGCCCGATTGGTCCCACCAGGGCCCGCCGGCTCCTGCGGACCTGCAGGCCCACATCGATGCCCTGCGCGCCCAGGTGGCCGCGTTCGGCCGCCGCCTCGACCAGCCGTCGTGATCGGCCGGCCCCTCTTCTGGCGGCCGCTGCGCATCTGGTGGCTGGCGCTGCGTCTGAGCCTGGGGCTGTGGTGGGACGGCCGCAGCTGGAGCTACCCCGGGGGGCCCACCCCCGAGCGCCGTTCCCAGCGGGCACGACGGCGGGCCCGCTGGCTCACCGCCGAGTTCCTGGCCCTGGGATCGGCCTTCATCAAGCTCGGCCAGCTGCTCTCGGCCCGCCCCGACGTGCTGCCGGCCGAACTGGTGGAGGAACTGGCGCTGCTGCAGGACAGCGTGCCCGCCTTCCCCTTCTCCGTGGTGCAGGAGCTGCTGGAGGAGGGCCTGGGCGAGCGCTGCGCCGAGATCATCGACCTCGATCCCACGCCGCTGGGCTCGGCCAGCCTGGCCCAGGTGCACCGCGCCAGCCTGCGCAGCGGCCGCCAGGTGGTGCTGAAGGTGCAGCGGCCGGGGCTGGAGCACCTGTTTCGCCTGGATCTGGAGGTGCTGCAGCAGGTGGCGGCGCTGGTGCAGCGCCATCCCCGCTGGGGCCAGGGGCCGCGACTGGGTGGGCATCGCCAAGGAGTGCCGGCGGGTGCTGCTGCGGGAGCTGGATTTCCGGCTGGAGGCCGAGCATGCCGCCCGCTTCCGCCAGCAGTTTCTCGACGACCCCGGCATCCGCATCCCGGCGGTGATCTGGGAGCTCAGCTCCCGGCGCGTGCTCTGCCTCGACTACGTGCCCGGGATCAAGGTGACCGATCGCCAGGCCCTGCTCACGGCGGGGATCGACCCGGCGGCGGTGGCCGAGAAGGGCGCCGCCAGCTACCTGCAGCAGCTGGTGCGCTTCGGCTTCTTCCACGCCGATCCCCACCCCGGCAACCTGGCGGTGGCGGCCGATGGCGCCCTCATCTACTACGACTTCGGGATGATGGGCCAGCTCTCCGGCGGCCTGCGCTCACGCCTGGGCCGGATGGTGCGGGCCGCCGCTGGCCGCGATGCCGCTGGTCTGGTGCAGGAGCTGCAGGCGGCCGGCGTGATCGCCGCGGGGGTGGATCCGGGGCCGGTGCGGCGCCTGGTGCGGGTGATGCTCACCGAGGCGCTGACGCCGCCGTTTTCGGCCAACGTGATCGGCAAGCTCTCGGGGGATCTCTATTCCCTGGTCTACGGCCAGCCGTTCCGGCTGCCGCCGGAGCTGATCTTCGTGATGCGGGCCCTCTCCACCTTCGAGGGGGTGGGCCGCAGCCTCGATCCCGGCTTTAGCCTGGTGTCGATTGCCCGCCCCTACCTGCTGCCCCTGATGACTTCGAGCGGTGGACCCGGTGGTACCGGCGGCGGAGCGGGAGGTTCCGATCTCTTCGGCGAGATCTCGCGCCAGGCGGCTGCGGTGGGCAGCCGGGCGCTGGGCATCCCCCGGCGCCTGGACGACAGCCTGGCGCGCATCGAGCAGGGCGACCTGCAGGTGCAGATCCGCGCCGGCGAGACCGACCGCCTGCTGCGTCGCCTGGCCCTCGCCCAGCAGGTGGCCGGCCAGTCGATGCTGCTGGCCGGCCTGGCGGTGGCGGCCGCGCTGCTGGCCGTGAGCGCCCGGCCGGCGCTGGTGGCCGTGCCCCTGGTGCTGGGCGCACCGGTGAGCCTGAGCTGGCTGAAACTGCAGGGCCGGCTGCGCCGCGACGGCCGCCTTGATCAGTTGCCGGGGATGGGCGGCTGACCGGTTGCGCCCACGGCCAGCTGCTGACCGGCGGTTGTCCCGCCTCCGCGAATTGCTCGCCACCCAATCAGGCGACCCCGCGGCGCAGATCTCCGGCAATCGAGGGATGTCAGCAACGAGAGAATAAAAAACCCCTGCCGTTTCCTGGGATGGAACGGCAAGGGATCTGCTGAGCTGGATTGAAGACAACCGGGACTTAAACCGTTGATGACCTAGACCAGGATCCGAAGCAATCGCTGCATATCTCTTGCGCAGTCGTTTGAAGCCCGTGGCAAGTATGGAGAGTGCCCCAAGAGCCCCGAAGGGTGCCGGTGCTGGTGCCAGACCTGAATTGAGCATCGATAGCGAAGGGATTCTGCTGTCCTTCTTCAGTAACGATGAAATTTGTGCCGGAGGTAGGGAATTGCAAAGTCAGCTCGATGAACTCCGGGCCACCGTCAACGAGAATCACACCGTCGCTGGCTGAGTGAGGGTGAACGCGGTCGCAGCAAGGGACTGCAGCGTTGTGAAATCCGGAAGTGCACCCAGCGAGGGTATCAGTGTTAGGTGTCTCATCAACTTGGATCGGGATGATGGATTGGGCTGTAAAGGGATTATTGGAATCGTCAAGGAAGCTGTAAGTGACAGCTAGATCTACACTGCTGATAGCCGGTGCGTTAATCGGAAAATTAAGGTGATGAGTTCAAAGACATGGGGACAGTTGCAGGGGATGCGTCGGTCGGAATCACGACGCCAGCGGGTATATTCGAGCCGTAGAGCTGAGTCCGTTTGATCGAGCAATCCCGAGGGTGGGGCCAAGCAACCCATGGCCGCGGTTGGTTTCCTGAAGGTGAGATCTGTGGTGCGGATAGGGGGGGGTTCAAAGGAAACAGTTGTACCACCACCACCGCATTCTGAAAGACACCTGCTGCTCCCAAAAAGGTCAGGGCTGATGCCGGTGTGCAAGGGCCCAGGGTGATGCCGGCGGCGAGGCGCCAAGCCCCCAGCGTGATCAGAAGACCCATTATGGCCGCGTGCCCCACCGCCGCGATAGCGATGCGCCATTCACCCGACTCTGGGCGGTGCAGGCAGGGTCTGACTGTCGGGCGCTGAGTGGTATGCGGGCACCACTCCAGCTCAGCCCCGTGGAGGCTCGCCGAAGCAGCATGGCCAGACCCGGCCCAGACCAAGCTCGGTGGCACAGTCTGCATGCTCTCGTCCCCAGGGGGTACCAGAGGCAGCCCCACGTCAAGCAGGGATGAGTTCGGGGAGACTTTACGGGTGAACCACAGGGCAGGGCTCAGCCGGCCCCGCGGCCCCCGATCCACGGCGCCGGCGTAGACGGCCTGGCTGCCGAGTTCGTCCTCGATGCGCAGCAGCTGGTTGTACTTGGCCACGCGCTCGCTGCGGCTCAGGGAGCCGGTCTTGATCTGGCCGGCGCGGGTGGCCACGGCCAGGTCGGCGATGGTGGTGTCCTCGGTTTCGCCGCTGCGGTGGCTGATCACGCTGGTGTAGCCGGCCCGGCCGGCCAGGTCGATCGCCTGCAGGGTTTCGCTGAGCGAGCCGATCTGGTTCACCTTGATCAGGATCGAGTTGGCCACGCCCTGATCGATGCCGCGCTGCAGCCGGGTGGTGTTGGTCACGAACAGGTCATCGCCCACCAGCTGCACGGTGTTGCCCAGCTTCTCGGTGAGCAGGGCCCAGCCCTCCCAGTCGTCTTCCGCCAGGCCGTCCTCGATCGACACGATCGGGAAGCGCTCCACCAGCGCCGCCAGCTGGTCCACCATCTCGGCGCTGCTGTAGCTGCCGCCATCGAAGGCATAGCGGCCGCCCTTGAAAAACTCGGTGCTGGCCACGTCCAGGGCCAGGGAGATCTGGTCGCCGGGGCGGTAGCCGGCCTGCTCGATCGCCTGCACCAGCAGCTCACCGGCCTCGATGTTGCCCAGGTCCGGCGCGAAGCCACCCTCATCGCCCACCGAGGTGCTCAGGCCGCGGTCGTGCAGCAGCCCCTTGAGCGTGTGGAACACCTCGGTGCCCATGCGCAGCGCTTCGCGGAAGCTGGGGGCGCCGTGGGGCACCAGCATGAACTCCTGGAAATCGAGGCTGTTGGCCGCGTGGGCGCCGCCGTTGATCACGTTCATCAGCGGCACCGGCAGCAGGCTGGCCATCGGCCCGCCCAGATAGCGGTAGAGCGGCAGGCCCACGCCGTTGGCCGCCGCCCGCGCCGTGGCCAGGCTCACCGCCAGGATGGCGTTGGCCCCCAGGGCACTCTTGTTGTCGGAACCGTCCAGTTCGATCATCGCCGTGTCCACGGCCAGCTGATCCAGGGCGCTGAGGCCGCAGAGGCTGGGGGCGATCTTCTCCTCGATGTTGCTCACCGCCAGCTCCACGCCCTTGCCCATGTAGCGGCTGCCGCCGTCGCGCAGTTCATGGGCCTCGTGGGCGCCGGTGCTGGCGCCGCTGGGCACGATCGCCCGGCCGCTGGCGCCGCCCTCCAGCAGCACCTCGGCCTCCACGGTGGGGGTGCCACGGGAATCCAGCACCTCGCGGGCCACCACCGTGTCGATCACGAGGTCGAGGGAGTCGATCACAGGGCCGTCGTTGCGAGTGCTGGACGGGATCTTATGGGCCAACCCGGGGTGCGGCGCAGTGCCTCCGGGCACCGGATGGGCCAACCAACACGGCAGGGCTCACCCCCACGCCCACCGCTGCGGTCACCGCCCTGCCCACAATGGCCCCAGGCGGAAGCCCAGTCCGCCCGTGTCCCCCCACACCCCTGCGCCCATGCGACTGCTGCACACCATGCTCCGGGTGGGCGATCTGGAGCGTTCGCTCGCCTTCTACACCGATGTGCTCGGCATGCGCCTGCTGCGCCGCAAGGACTACCCCAGCGGCCGCTTCACCCTGGCCTTCGTGGGCTATGGCGAGGAGAGCGACCACTCGGTGCTGGAGCTCACCCACAACTGGGACACCAGCAGCTACGAGCTGGGCGAGGGCTACGGCCACATCGCCCTGGGGGTCGACGACATCCACGCGGTCTGCGCTCAGATCCGCGCCAAGGGCGGCCGGGTGGTGCGCGAACCCGGGGCGATGAAGCACGGCAGCACCGTGATCGCCTTCGTGGAAGATCCCGACGGCTACAAGGTGGAGCTGATCCAGCTCTCCTCCCGTGCCGCCGCCTGAGATGTCCAGCCCGTCGTCCACCCTCACCGGCGCCGAGCCCCGCGGCAGCCTCACCGGCGACCCCGATCGCTTCAGCGACGACGCCTGGGAGCTGCTGCTGGCCGCCCAGGAGAGCGCCCGGCGCTGGCGCCATGGCGCCATGGACGTGGAGCACCTGCTCCAGGCCCTGCTGCAGGAACGGCGCTTCGGCGGCTGGCTCGAGCGGCTGCCGATCGATGCCGACCGGGTGCTCGACGCCGTGGAGACCTTCTGCACCGAACAGCCCGGCGGCCAGGGCCGGGAGCTCTACATCGGCGATGCCCTGGAGGATCTGCTGGAGCAGGCCGACCGGCGCCGGGCGGCCTGGGGCTCGCGGCTGATCGACCTGCCCCACCTGCTCCTGGCCCTGCTGGAGGAACCCCGTCTCGGCGCCGCCGTGCTGGCGAACGAGGGGCTGGGGGAGGAGCAGTTGCTGCGCCACCTGCGCCCCGGGGTGGCCGCTCCCGAGCCGGCGCGGGCCGATGCCTGGATTGATTCCCCCGCCCCGCCAGCCCCAGCCGCGCCCCCTGGCCGCAGCGGCGAGCGCAGGACCACCGCTGCCGAACCGCAGCTGAGCCTGGAGGCCGAGGCGGTTGAGGAGGCCGAGCCCACCGCCCTGGAGCGCTACGGCCGCGACCTCACCGCCGCCGCCCGCGCCGCCGAGCTCGATCCGGTGATCGGCCGCGACGTTGAGATCCGCCGGCTGATCCAGGTGCTCTCGCGCCGCAGCAAGAACAATCCGGTGCTGCTGGGCGACCCCGGCGTGGGCAAGACCGCCGTGGTGGAGTCCCTGGCCCAGCGCATCGTCGCCGGCGAGGTGCCCGAGGCCCTGCTCGGCCAGCGCCTGGTGGCCCTCGATCTGGGGGCCCTGATCGCCGGGGCCAAGTTCCGCGGTCAGTTTGAGGAACGCCTGCGCGGCGTGCTGGCGGAGGTGCGGGACGCCGACCCCGGCGTGATCCTGTTCATCGATGAGCTGCACACGGTGGTGAGCAGCGACCGCTCCAGTGCCGATGCCGGCAGCATCCTCAAGCCCGCCCTGGCCCGGGGTGAGTTGCGCTGCATCGGTGCCACCACACCGGAGGAATACCGCCGCAGCGTCGCCAAGGATCCGGCCCTGGAGCGCCGCTTCCAGCAGCTGGTGGTGCGCGAGCCCGACCTCGAGACCAGCGTGGCGATCCTGCGCGGACTCAAGGAGCGCTACGAGCTGCACCACGGCGTCACCATCAGCGATGGGTCGCTGGTGGCGGCCGCCCGGCTCGCCGACCGCTACATCAGCGACCGCAGCCTGCCCGATTCCGCCATCGACCTGATCGATGAGGCCGCCGCCCAGCTGCGCATGGAGGTGACCTCCAAGCCCCAGCCGGTGGAGGCCGCCGAGGCCGAGCTGCGCCGGGTGGAGCTGGGCCTGCTCTCCGCCGAAGCGGCGCCCCAGGCCGAGCGGGTGGCCCTGCAGCAACAGCGGCAGCGGGCCAGCGAGGTGCTGCTGGCGGTGCAGGAGCGCTGGCGGCGGGAGCGGGAGCAGCTCGCCGAGCTGCACGAGCTGTTCCAGCAGGAGGAGGATCTGCGCCAGGCCATCGCCGAGGCCGAGCGCGACGGTGCCTGGGAGGAGGCGGCCCGGCTGCAGGTGGACCGGCTGCAGGCCGTGCAGCAGCGCCGCGAGACCCTCGAAGCCGAGCAGCTGGCGGACCAGCGCAGCGGCGAGTCGATCCTGCGCGAGCAGGTGGAGGCGGGCGACATCGCCGATGTGGTGGGCCGCTGGACCGGCATCCCCGTGCAGCGCCTGCTGGCGGGCGAACGCCAGAAGCTGCTGGAGCTGGAGAGCAGCCTCGAGGAGCGGGTGATCGGCCAGGCGGAGGCGGTGACGGCGGTGGCGGCGGCGATCCGCCGCGCCCGGGCGGGCATGCAGGCCCCCACCCGCCCGGTGGGCTCCTTTCTGTTCCTCGGCCCCACCGGCGTGGGCAAGACCGAACTGGCCAAGGCCCTGGCGGCGGCCCTCTTCGACGAGGACGACGCCCTGGTGCGGCTGGACATGAGCGAGTTCATGGAGCGCAACGCCGTGGCGCGGCTGGTGGGGGCGCCCCCCGGCTATGTGGGCTACGAGGAGGGCGGCCAGCTCACCGAGGCCGTGCGCCGCCGCCCCTACGCCGTGCTGCTGCTCGATGAGGTGGAGAAGGCCCACCCGGAGGTGTTCAACCTCTTGCTGCAGGTGCTCGACGACGGCCGCCTCACCGACTCCCAGGGCCGCACCGTGGATTTCCGCCACACCGTGGTGATCATGACCAGCAACCTGGCCAGCCGGGCGATCCTCGAGAACGCCCGCGCCGGGGGGGATCCCGAGGTCCGGGAACGGCAGCTGGAGCAGGCGGTGGAGGCCGCCCTGGCCAGCCACTTCCGGCCGGAGTTTCTCAACCGCATCGATGAGCTGATCCGCTTCCGGCCCCTGGCGGCCGCCGACCTGCAGCGCATCGTGCGCCTGCAGCTGGCGGAGCTGGGCTCCCTGCTGGCCGAGCAGGGGCTGCAGCTGGTGGTGGAGGAGCCGGTGGTGCAGGCCCTGGCCAGGCAGGGCTACGAGCCGGAATACGGGGCCCGGCCGCTGCGGCGGGTGCTGCGCCGCCGCCTGGAGAATCCCCTGGCCACCGAGCTGCTGGCGGAGCACTTCAGCGGCGCCCACGGCGTCCAGGTGGAGCTGGTTGCCGAGGGCGGCGATGAACTCAGGTTCAAGGCCCTCCGGTAGGGTGAGAGATTGTCCACACGCCTCGGCGCCTGCGGCGTCGCGATTCACCACCCCAGCCGAGCCCACCCCAACCCGATTCGCCGTGGAGCCCGACTCCCTCCAACCTGCCCAGTCCCGAGAGGAGGCCGCAACGGCCACCGAACCCGCCCCCGCAGCCGGGGCCGATGGGGATGGTGCAACCGCTGGTGATGGCGCGCCCCTCTCCAGCGCCGCCCAGCCCGCCAGCTTCGCCGCGGCCACCCTCGATGAGCTGCGCAAGGTGGTCTGGCCCAGCCGTCAGCAACTGTTCAGTGAGTCGGTGGCGGTGATCCTGATGGTGGGCCTGTCGGCTGCGGCGATCGCCGCCATCGACCGCTTCTTCGGCTGGGCCGCCTCCCAGGTGTTCAGCTGAGCACCGCCCCCACCGTCCTCCCCCCAATCGCCGCCGACCGTCTTTCCGTGAGTCCCGTGTCCGAGTTTCTGCCCGAGAGCCCCACCCCCACCGCCGCCAGCGATGCCCCCCTCAGCGATGTGGTCGTCGCTGCCGCTGCAGATGCGGGTGCCGCTTCAGCCGCCAGTGCCGAGGCCCTGGAGGCTGTCGCCGCTGAGCAGGCTGAGAAGCGTCAGGTGGCCCGCTGGTATGCCGTGCAGGTGGCCTCCAGCTGCGAGAAGAAGGTGAAGGCCACCCTGGAGCAGCGGGCCGTGACCCTGGGCGTGGACAACCGCATCCTTGAGATCGAGATCCCCCAGACCCCTGGGGTGAAGATCAAGAAGGATGGCAACCGCGCCACCATCGAAGAGAAGGTGTTCCCCGGCTATGTGCTGGTGCGCATGGTGCTCGACGAGGACACGATGATGGCGGTGCGCAGCACCCCCAACGTGATCAATT
Organism: uncultured cyanobacterium; assembly: GCA_963765575.1. Classification (GTDB taxonomy): domain Bacteria; phylum Cyanobacteriota; class Cyanobacteriia; order PCC-6307; family Cyanobiaceae; genus NIES-981. Next base: position 74,607 of record CAVXWZ010000011.1, read on the forward strand.
TCGTGGGGGCGGAGGAGCGCCGCGCCACGGCCCGCGCCCGCGGCCACATCAAGCCCCGGCCCCTGAGCCGCCAGGAGGTGGACCGCATCTTCAAGCGCGCCGCCGAGAAGAAGCCTGTGGTGAAGGTTGATCTCAGCGAAGGCGACCAGATCCTGGTCACCGCTGGGCCGTTCAAGGACTTCCAGGGCGAGGTGATTGAGGTGTCCGGCGACCGCAACAAGCTCAAGGCCCTGCTCTCGATCTTCGGCCGGGAAACCCCGGTGGAGCTGGAGTTTGCCCAGATCAGCAAGCACACCTGAGGCGCCACCGGCGCAGCGGCCGTCTCCCTGCGGAGGGCGGCCGTCTTCCGACATACCCCCGGCGATGGGGGTCATCCGCAGATCCGCCCCCTAGCCCCAGACGATGGCCAAGAAAGTCGTTGCCGTAATCAAGCTGGCCCTCGATGCCGGCAAAGCCAACCCCGCGCCGCCGGTGGGTCCTGCCCTCGGTCAGCACGGCGTCAATATCATGGCGTTCTGCAAGGAGTACAACGCCCGCACCCAGGAGAAAGCCGGCTATGTGATTCCGGTGGAGATCTCGGTCTTTGAAGACCGCAGCTTCACCTTCATCACCAAGACTCCGCCCGCCTCGGTGCTGATCTCCAAGGCCGCCGGCATTGAGAAGGGCGCCGCCACCTCCGCCATGGGGTCGGTGGGTGCCATCAGCCGCGCCCAGCTCGAGGAGATCGCCAAGACCAAGCTGCCCGACCTCAACTGCACCAGTGTGGAGTCGGCCATGCGCATCATCGAAGGCACCGCCCGCAACATGGGCGTCGCCGTCAACGACTGAGCGAGCGGGCCCCCAGGGTTGCGTTGCTCTCCGTCCATTCCGATCCTTCTTATCCACTCAGCGGGGGAGACCCACCGGTCGCCTGCACCCCATTCCTGCCATGCCCAAGCTGTCCAAGCGCTATTCCGACCTGGCCGCCAAGGTCGATGAGCGGTCCTACGCCCCGCTCGAGGCCATCGAGCTGGTGAAGGCCAACGCCACGGCCAAGTTCGACGAGACGATCGAGGCCCACGTGCGCCTCGGCATCGATCCCAAGTACACCGACCAGCAACTGCGCACCACCGTGGCCCTGCCCCACGGCACCGGCCAGGCCATCCGCATCGCCGTGATCGCCCGCGGTGAAGCCGTGGCCGCCGCCAAGGCCGCCGGTGCGGATCTCTCCGGCGACGACGACCTGGTGGAGGCCATCGCCAAGGGGGAGATGGACTTCGACCTGCTGATCGCCACCCCGGACATGATGCCCAAGGTGGCCAAGCTCGGCCGCGTGCTCGGCCCCCGCGGTCTGATGCCCAACCCCAAGGCCGGCACCGTGACCACCGACCTGGCCGGCGCCATCGGCGACTTCAAGGCCGGCAAGCTGGAGTTCCGCGCCGACCGCAGCGGCATCGTGCACGTGCGCTTCGGCAAGGCCAGCTTCGAGCCCGCCAAGTTGCTCGACAACCTCAAGGCCCTGCAGGAAACCATCGACCGCCAGAAGCCCAGTGGCGCCAAGGGCCGCTACTGGCGCTCCCTCTACGTCACCTCCACCATGGGTCCCTCGGTGCAGGTGGACTTCGCCGCCCTGCAGGACATCAAGCAGGAGGGTTGAGGCCGAGAGGAGGGCGAGGCGGCGCGGCTGCTTCCCAGGCCCTGCCTGCTTCGATGACCGTGACGCACAGTGGCCACGGATGGCCTGGTGCCGCTGACCCCGCCGCGCTAGCGGCAGCTGGCTCCAGGCAGGCGGCAACCTTGCGGCTCTCCTGCAGCTGTTCTTTCAGGGTTGGGAGGAGGAAGCTCCCGAGGCGGAGGTGATCTGGAGCACCGAGGGGTCCGTGCGGCGGCGCGAGTCTGACCTCGGCGGTACGCGAGGCCCGGCGGCAGCTGGCCAGCTGTGGATGTTGGCCGGGCCGCCGCCATGTGGGTCTTTACCTCGGAGACGACAGTCCCAACCTCGTGGCTGGGTTGGCCTTCTTTCTCGATGGCCATTGCCAGATCGTGCTGCCCCAGCACGCCCCCCGTGATCAACTGAGCCAGCAGCTCATCACCATGGGCTGTGATCGGATCCTCAGCGACCAGCCTGACTTCGTGCCATCAGGCTGGCAGCCCAGGGCGACTCTGGCCTGGGCTGGCGGCCGGCTCCAGCTGCTCTGCCCTGAAGCTGAAGAGCCGCCGGGGCCAGGCTGCGCCGGATCCGGACCTCGCCTCTGCCGCGTTTCAGATCCTCTCCTCGGGAACCACCACGGGGCTTCCTTCGCTGCAGAGCCGCACGTTTTTCTCGCTGCTCAGCTACGCCACCGCTGGCGAAGACTGGCTCTACTACACGCCCAGGCGCCTGGTGTGGCGCAACCTGCAGTTTCCCGGGCCCCGGGCCCAGCTGCTCAACCTGATCCTGGCCGGTGGCTGCCTCTGCTGGTTCTGCGCTGAGCAGGAGGATCAGCTCGGGGAGCTCTATGGCCGTAGTGGTGCCACCCGCCTCCATCTCTTCGTGCCGCTGCTGCGGCGGCTGGTGGCCCAACAGGCCCTGCTGCGCTTCCCCGCTGAGCTGCAGTTGCTGGTCGGCACCGACCGGGTGCCAACGGCCCTGCGCGCTGCCGTGCACCGCCAGCGCCCGTCCAGCCTGGCCATCACCTACTCCACCAGCCAGTGCGGGCCGATCACGTACCTGCCCGCCAACCGGGCGCTGGAGCAGCCGGAATCGGTGGGCTGGCCGCTGCCCAACGTCCAGGTGGGGTTCATGGCGCCGCCAGACCGTGATGGGGCTGCCGAGATCGTGGTCGACAAGACCATCACCCTGGCCTATCCCTCGCCGCTGGTCGGCTGGCAAGAGCACACCCAGTCCGTGGCGGCACTTCGCCCTGGCGATCGGTTGCGCAAACTGGACGATGGCCAGTTTCTCTATGCCGGCAGGGCCAATGATGTTTTCCTGCTGCGGGGGGTGCTGGTGTCGCCCCACGAACTGGAGGCCTTCCTGGAAGCCCAGCCCGGGGTGCTCGAGGCGGTGGCCTTCGGCGCCGAATCGAGCACCTATGGCGCGGTGCCCATGGCGGTAGTCCAGCTGGCGCCAGGATTGGACCCCACGACAACGGCCCAGCAGCTGCAACGGCGCTCCCGGCAGCTCTTTGGTTTCCGAGGTCTCTATGCCGTTCACATCAACCAGGAGGTGCCTCGGGGAGTGGGAGGCAAGCCGCTGCGGCGGCAGCTCGCCCAGATCTACCGGCTGAACGCCTGACCCTGCAGGCAGGGGCTCAGCCGCCGGGTCGTTTCAGAAAGCGCAGGGCTTCGGCACGGAATCCCCGCCGTTCATAGAAGCGGTGGGCGTCGTGGTTGGCGAATTTGGAGAACAATTGAAAGGCCCTGGCACCCCTGGCCGCCATGAACTCCTCGGAGTGAGCGAGCAGACGGTTGCCGATGCCCTTGCCGCGGTGCTCCGGGGCGACAGCCAGGGCCAGGATCCAGCCCATGGGTTCATCACAGGTGTAAACCGGAAGCAGGATCAGGCCAATGAACCCCGTCAGCTCGCCGTTGTTGTCGGCCACGAAGCACTTGTAGAGGTGGTCGGGCATGGCCTCCAGCCGCCGCTGGATCGCCCCGGGGGTGGAGGGATAGCCGAGGCTGCCCACCAGGCAGGCGATGGCGGGGAGGTCGCTGTCGCGCAGGTCACGGATCAGGCCGGCACAGGCCGCATGGCTTTCACCGCCGCCTCCGCTTTCTGGACGGTTGTCCCAGGGCAGCTGGGCAGGAGCTGTCACGACCTCAGGGCAAACTGCTCGGCCAACACACGCCGCAGGGGTTTGCCCGTGGGTCCGCGGGGGACATCCTCCACGATGACGACCTGCTTGGCCGAGCGAAAACCGAGCAACTCACGACAGTGGTCCCGAAGCTGGGCGGCGATCTCCCTTGAGACCTCCGCTTCCGCTTCACCCACGGCCGCCCGGGCCGCTACGGCTGCACGGGCAGAGCCGCTCAGCATCACAGCGGCCATCGGGATGGCTCCGTAGGGGCTGGCCGGGGCGCCGAAGGCCACGCAGTCGGCCACGTCCGGTCGCTCTCGCAGCACGTCCTCGATCTCGAATGGAGACACCAGCACGCCACAGAACAGGAACACGTCATTGGAGCGACCCCCAAATCGGATCTGTCCGGTAGAGGATCGGGCCAGCAGATCGCCGGGGTTGAAGCTGCTGGTGTCCTCAAGCAGCTCGATCCTCCCAACTGCCATCGTTCCGGGGCAACCGCAGCCAGCGGCTCTTCCGAATCACCATTTCGTGATAATCAAGCCCCTGCTTGTGCAGCAGCGCTGGACCATGGGGTTGGAAGCTCACACTCTCAAGGGGAAAACCCACCGATTCCACCTCGTCCAGCAGCTGCTCCGGAGGTAACCAGGTGAGCGGCCCCGTCTGGCTGGTGGCATAGGTGATGCCGAGCCGCAGCTTGCCGAGAGCTCGCCACCGCTCGACGCAGGTCCATGGGGATGTGGTCCGAGCCGGTAATGCAGAGAAATCCTTCCGGAAAACGACCGAGCTGTCCCTGCTGGAGCAGGCGCCGCAGGGTCAGGGGCGGGCAGGAGAAGCCGCTGGTGTTCGGGGGCAGCGAGCTGGGATCGAGCCCATGCCCGTCGCGCACCACGATGGGCTGGCCCCGCAGCAGGTAGCGCAGCTTGAACACCCGGGAGCTGTAGTCCTGCAGGCCCGGGCCCAGCAAGGGCTGCTCCAGGAGGTCGAAGGGCGACCAGTTCAGCCCCTGCTGCAGGGAGGCCATCCTCAGAAAGCTGATCCGGTGGATGCCCGGTCGACCGGAGGTGGTGCCTGACGTGATCGACAGAAAGGCGGCCGCATCGGCTCCCGCCTCGGCACCATCGTGATCCTTGTCGAAACCCGCCCCACGCCGATCCGATGGCCCTGGATCACGGATCTCAAGCAGCTGCAGACCCTCGGCGGTGATCCCCAAAGGGCGCACCTCCGCTTCGTCCAGGGGGCACTCTCCCTCGACGAGCAGGTGGGTGAGCTCCAGCCGCCGGATCAGTTCACGCCGTTCCCGCGCTGGGGCATAGCGGGCCAGCACGGCTTGGCTCATGCCAGCCCATACCAGCGCCAGCATGGCGATCAGATGCCGGGGGGAATCGCTGGCGTGAACCCCGACCCGGATCGGCCGGGACCTGGAGCAGCCTGACAATGGATCCTGGAGCGCCCTGCCTTCCTGACGTAGCCGCTGCAGCAACTCCAGTCCAGTGATTCCAGGCAGATCGCCCCAGTCGATGACAACAATGTCTGAGGCGGCGACGAGCCGTTGCTCGAGCTCACCACGAAGCGTGTGGATTGCAAGGTCGCACCCGCAGCTCATACCGCCGGCTGTGGGCTCAGTTCGAGGCGGTCACAACAGATCTGCATAATCTGATGTCCCAGGGCGGTGAGACGACCATGCCGCTGAATGGCACCCAGGGACGACTGCGTGAGTTCCTGCACAGAGGAGCGCAGTGTCTGCAGCTCCACGACCAGCTGGTCTCGGTCGGAGCGCCAGGGCATCGGGTGGCGGATAGCGGCGTCGAGAAAGGCCACCAGCCGCGCCGCCACATAAAAGGAATGGAGGATGCCGTTCATCGGCCTTGGATCGCGGCGAATCAGCACGCTGTAGCGCTCCTGGTCGGTGTTGGTGCACATCAGCTCGTTCTGGGAGAGCACGAACAGTTCGGCATGGGCGTATTCGTGGATCAGGGTCACAACCCAGGCGCAAAATGTACGCTCCATTGCCGCATTGATGATGCTGCCTCCCCTGAAGAAGAAGGTGGTGGCACTGCCGAACCATTGTCCCGCCTCCCTGGCGGCCGGTCCTGGCTCGGCCAAGATCACCACGGCTTGCAGGGCTTCCATGCCCCGTGCCAGAGGGGCATCGATTTTGCCAATGAAGTCGCGAGCTTCGCTGATGATGGCTGCCTGGGTGGTGCAACGGGCCGGAGCTGGGCTCTCGAGATCGAGCAGGAAATCGCCTCCTTCCGAGAAGAGTCCCACCAGCAGATCCCAGTGCTGGAGCGGCCGCGACTCCGCTCCATAGGCCAGGACCGTCAGTGGGGGCAGGAGATGTCTGATCTCCAGCCGCAGTGCTTCGATGAGGTCCGCAGCTGGGATGGCGTCAGGGTTTTGCAGCAGGATGCGGCCGATCTTCCAGTAGAAGAGATACACCCATGGGCTCAGGGTGTTCTGGGCTTGCTGTTCAAAACGATCCTGCAGGGCTGCTGCCAACTGTGCTTCTGCCAGTGCAGGGGAATGGCCCTCAAAGGCCTGTATTGACCAGAGCAGATCAGATCGTCCGAGTGCCAACAGCTCAACGATCGACGCTACCTCAGGTGAGGTGTCGGATTTGAGAGTCAAGCAGCATTTCCACCATTGCCGGATTCGCCTTCACCCACTTTGGCCGAAAGGTGCGACTGGCAGGTGGGAACCGAGGCCGAGTTGCTGTGGTCGGGATCAATGAATGGATCAGAGGGCTCTGCGCCTGAATTGGCTAGTGCCAAAGCTGCGAGTCGAAAACCGAAGAGATGACTGAGTTGCATGGTTGGCACAACAATAGTGGTGAAAAGGAGAACAAGCCTGGCAGCATCACCGGTCCGCCTCTCCTTCACTCACTTTGGCCGATAGCTGGGATGGGGATGTGTCGACCGCGACAGCTAGGTGCGTCACGGTGGCCTCCCCGAGGGTGGCTGGGCTGAGGCTGGGCCCACGGTTGACATCACGTATCAGATTGCGAGAAGGTCCCATGCTGACGAGTAGCCAGTTTGAGCCACGACCCAGCCCCAGACCGCGAGCTCGCCATGATCGGCAGCGCCCTGCGCTCCCTCTCCCTGCCGCCGCAGGATCTTGAGGGGCTTGAGGCTGAGCTGCGTCGTGACCACGCCAGTCTGCCGATCGAGCACCTGGGGCTGGACAGCCTCGGCCGCATGGAGTTCTGCATCCACCTGGAGCTCGACCACGGGGTGGTGATCACTCCGGAAACCCTGATCACGCTGAAGACGGTGGCGGCGTTGATCGAGTCGATCCAGGCCCAGTTGGTCTGAATAGCTAGCCCGCCAGCTCTTCGGCCCCCACATCCCAGGCCAGGGGATCCAGGCCCTCTGAAGCCTCGTCTTGGCGAGCCTCGGTTCGCAGCAGGCTGGGCATGGCCTGCTCCAGATTCACCCCCTGCAGGAGCAGGTCGTGGAACAGGGTGTGGTGGGTGCAGCCCCTGTAGACGCGTCCACTGATCCTGCTCTGGCGCCGGTGCTGCTGCTGGTAGTAGCTGGCGATCGAGCCAGCGCAGGAGCGATCGGCGGCGTTGTGTTCGGGGTAGGCGAGCACCAGGCGGGTGCGCGGCCATCGCGGCCACCAGCTGCCGATGCCGCCGTGGGCCCTGGCCACGGCGCCGCCGGGCCGGAAGGTTTGGGGTTCACCACCTGCACCGATGGCCACACCCTGGGCCAGCCCCAGCTGCTGAGCCACCACCAAAGCGGCCAGGCCGCCGGCGCTGGTGCCCAGGGTCTGCACCTGGGAGCGGCGCAGGCCACTGCGGCTGAGCCTGCCGAGGTGCTGACGCAGATGACGGGTGATGTCTCGCAACACCTCGCCCTGGTGATGGAAATAGCCCTCGAGAGTATGGCGCCTGCACCAGCAGAAGATCGTGCCCGATTGTGCCGAGCGCCGAGAGGATGTAGGGCGTCGGCGCCATCAGCAGCCCCACATTGCCGGTGAAGCCGATCAGCACAGGCCGGGGCGGGCCATCGGAATCCGGAAGCGGAGCGGCTTGATAATGAATGATCTCGTGATACTTTCCCGGGTGTACCCGCCGGCTATAGCGGGCTGTGGCCGTCCTGTAGGAGGGCGAAAATCGTTTGGCTTTCTGTCGCCATCGCTTGAAATCGGAACTGGCGCCTGAATCGCGACGGGCCAGCCGCAACAGCGCTGCCAGCTCGCTGCCAGTGGCGAAGCGATCGATCAGCATCTGGTGCTGGTTGATGCGATTGGTGTTCAGCGCTTTGAGTCGCTCATACCACTGCGCCGGGGATTCGGCGCGCAGCTCTCGCTCCAGCTCCTCCCAGGGAAGTTGGGGGGGGCTGGTCATGTCTGCAGGGCGTACTGCTCGCTGAGCAGCCGGCGCAGGGGCTTCCCGGTTGGGCCTGCGGGAATGGCATCGAGCGCCATGATCCGGCGGGGACGGCGCTGGCCGAGGCCAGCGCGGGCCAGCTGGTCGAGTTCGGCAAGAACAGCGGGAGCTTGATGGCCGGTCCGCAGGCGCACGGCGGCCATCGGCACGCCCCCATAGCGCTTGGATTGGGCGCCGAAGGCCACGCATTGCTCCACGGCCTCGTGCTGGCTGAGCACCTCCTCGATCTCGTAGGGAGAGATCAGCACGCTGGCGAACAGGAAGATGTCATTGGAGCGCCCCCCGAAGATCACCTGGCCCGATGCCGAGAAGGCCAGCAGGTCGCCCGGGTTGAAGGGGCTGTAGCCGGGCGCGCACACGATCACCTCACGGAAGCTGAGTCCGTCCCGTTCGTAGCGCACCGGACCGGTGGGCTCGAGCGTGACGCCCCGCAGGGGCCAGCCCACCGAATCCTTCTCCGCCAGCAGCGCTTCCGGGGGCAACCAGGTGAGCGGCCCGCTCTGGCTGGTGGCGTAGGTGATGCCCAGGCGCACGGTGCCGATCGCCGCCACGGCCTGCCGCAGGTCCATCGGCACCCGGTCGCTGCCGCTGATCAGCAGAAACCCTGGCGGGCAGTGGCGCAGGTCGTCCCAGGCCAGATGCAGCCGCAGCCCGTTGGGCGGCATCGGCATGCCATCGCAGTGCTCCGGGATGCTGCCGGCGGCGAACGGGGTGTCGCTGGAGCGAATCACCAGACCGCTTCCCTTGAGCAACACCACAAACTTGAACAGGCGGGCACTCCAGTTCTGGAGCCCCTCGCCCAGCAACGGCGAACGCAGCAGGTGGAAGGGGGAGTGAGCGTCTCCTGGATGCAGCATGGAGATGGCCTTCGCCTCCACCAGCCCCGGACGGCCTGAGCTGGTGCCCGAGGTGGTGCCGATCAAGAGCACGGGATTGCTGCCAGGCGCCTCGCCACAGACTTCAGGCGTGCTCTGGCGCTGCCAGCAGCCCAGGCCCGAGGGCAGGGAGCCGAGGCGGATCCAGTCCCCGGCGGTCTGGGGAGCCGGTGGCCGATGCGGTGGGTGAGGGCGAGGCGGTGTTCGAGCGCCTCCTGCTCGCGGGTGGTGGCGGTGATGGGCAGGATGGTCTGGGGCAGGGCCGAGAGCATCAGCGCCATCCCCGTGATCAGATTCACGGGGCCGTCTTCGATCTGAATGCCCACCCGGGCGGTGACTCCCCAGGTCTTGAGGGGGATGAGGGTGTGCAGTTCGCGCCGCTCGTTGGCGACCCGTTCGGCGAGGTTGTTGTAGCTGATGCTGTGTCCCAGCCAGTCGATGGCGGTGGCATCGGGCTCGGCACGGGTCAGCTCCCGCCAGCGCTCGTTGAGCTGCTCCTGCACGGGTTGCAGTGTCCCAGCCTCAACGGCGCTGGGCAGGGATACGGTGCCCCGGCCGCACCGCTCCAGCCGTTGGGCGGCAGCGTCCACCACCACCTCGCCGATGGGGGTGAGCCTGGCGTGCTCGCGCACCACTGCCAAAGAGGAGAGGCCCTGGGCCAGCTGTTGCTCCCGCAGTTGCTGAAAGGCGGCCAGGTCCTCCGGGCCAGTGAGGAGATCCATCGGCGGCTGGCTGAGGATCGTGTCGATCACGCCGATCACCCGCGAGACCACATGCAGGGAATGGAGGATGCCGTGCATCGGGCGGGGATCGGCGCGGATCAGCACCTGGTGGCGCTCCTCGTCGCGGTTGAGGCAGAGCACCTGCTCCTGCCCCAGGGCAAACAGCTCGCCGTGGGCATACTCATGCACCAGCACCTCCACGGTGGCAGCGAGGCTGCGCGGCAGCGAGGCGTTGAGCACACTGGCGCCACGAAAGAAGAAGGCTGTGACTCCGCCGAACGACTCTCCTCGCCGTTGGGAGCGGGGCCCGGGGATCGCCAGCACAAGCAGCCGCTGAAGCCGCAGCATCAAGCCATGCAGGTCAGGGTCGACCAGGGCAATCAGACGGCGTGCGGTCTGGATTTCCTGCTTCAGGGCGTCCAGGTGCAGCGCTGAGGGGGCAGAGAGATCCTCGACGAAGTCGCCACCTTCCTGCAGCACTGCCAGCAGGGTGGTCCACATCTGCGGGGACGCCTGATCGGAATCCCCGAACGCCACAACAGTGGGCCCTTGTGCAGGTGAGCCCCTCTCAGCAACGTGACTGTCGTGAGCCAGCCCATGCTCGGCCAGGGCCAATGCGGTGGTGAAGGCCCGCTGCCGTGCCTGGGAGCCAACCGGCAGATCGGACAGCACCACTTTGCCGAGCTCGTAGTAACCGAGATAGAGCCAGGGAGAGAGGGAGGTTGGCTGGTCCTCGATCCTTTGTTGAACTGTCTGCGGCAGTAAACCCCAGCCCAGCGATGGATCATGGGCGCTCAGCAAGGACACAGAGTCGGCTGAACTGCCGGTGGGCTGTATTCACCGCTCTGTGCACGCTGGAAGCGAGGTGGTTTTCGCCTGCGATCACGGGGAGAAGCTGCTTGGGGCTAGCCGAGTGGTTGAGTTGTGGCAGACAGTTTTACTTCAGCGTGGAAAAGGTTTGTTCAAGCGGGATCGAAGCTTGGGTTGGTTAATTTGGAATCATTTCAACGTTGATTCCCCGATGAGGGATGTCGATCTCATATTCTCTACCCTCTCCGCCAATTTTTGGCTGAGTGCTGGAGGGGATGGCGTCGTGAGGCGCGAAGCCAAAAAGCTCGGTGATGAGAGCGGTATTGGTCATGGAACTGTGGAGATGTGAATTCGAAGAGAATCGATTGAAGGCGTCATGATCGAGATATTGACGCTTCTACTTAATCAAACGAGAAACTGTTGCTAGCTGGTCTTTGCGGGTGGATGAATCCAGCTGGGAGGCCGAAGCGTGGTGGCTTCGTGACCTTTAAGGCTCACCAGATTTCAATCGGGGGCCACGGCTTTTCTACGCCGACGTGCTCAGTGGGAAACAATGGACGTCCAACTTTCGGCTGAGTGCTGGAGGAAATGGTGTGCTGACGGGCGAAACCAAAGAGGCAACCCGCGAGAGAAACGTTGTCAGAGAGGATGGCCATTGAACAGCAAATCACAATGTGACGCATTTTTGCTGGGTTGCCAGAGTTTGTCAAGCCCCAGATCCGGGACGCCATTGATCTCCCCGTCGCTCCCCGGGTTGACAGGCGATGAAGGCGAGCTGAGGGTAGGGCTAAGGCTTGATTTTGCCCGATGGGGTTCGGTCTGATCCACCTCTGCCCTCGGCCAGGGGCTCGCCGAACGACTGAATGCTGCCAGCCACGCCAGAGCTGGTCTTTAGGCTGGAATGGCTTCGTATCCGGGCGGCATGGGTTGAACTGGGATGCCATTACCCATCTTGGGCTGGATACTGGAAGGAATGCTGTATTGACGGGCGAACCCGAAAAGCTTGTTTGCGAGGGCGGGATTGGTCATGGGTTAAATGAAGTGAGAGGGCTGAAGTGAAGGTGGTTTGGCTGAGGTGGCTTCAACACTTAAAGATTTCGCTCTGCCAGGGAGGGGAGGTGCGTATCATAGGCAATCTAGAGCTGAAGAGATCTCAGCGGCTCAAAAGATCAGAGACGAGTTGCTTGACCCGCCTCCTTTTCAGATTCTAATTTCGCTCTTTCCCCCGAGATTGTCAAGCAGGAGCTGAGATCGCGAGGGGAGTATTTCAACAGGACTGACGGTTCTCTTCCCATGGCGCAGCGGGGGGGGCCGCCGGACAGCCTTCCAGAAACAGTCAGCACAGAAAGGTAAGAATGCTATTCATCAGACAAACCTCTGAGCAATTGCTCAGAGGTTTTTACTGCTACTGATTTTGGGAATCAATTGGCGACCTCTAACCCGTGGCACTCACCATGCGCTGCTTTGCTGGGATCGACATGATCACCAACCGGACCCCGGACGGGACTACGATTCTGGCGTTTCAGGGCCCCATGGTTGACGATGTGGCAGGGCATCGGAAAGTGGCCAGATATGGGTGACAGCAAGACGGAGTTCAGGATCGCCTTGCGGCCTGGGCACCGCAAGGAACTGCCTGATACGGCCTAGGACAGGTTGAGCATGCCTTCCCGGTGGTTAATCAGCAGTATTGCTTTGAGAAGACATGGACTCGGGCCATGGAGAAAACCGTTGCAAGGAGATCCTGCTGACTGCACGACCAAGAAATCTGGCCTAAATGCTCAACATTCAGCCAGCGGACGTTGGCTTTGACAAGCTGTTTGGTTGACGGAGTTGAGCGGACCATGTTGCAGATAACTTCAGCAACTGCGGCTGTGTGGTAACCAAAGTTCTGTACCTGCGGGCCTTGAGATGCTTCCCGCAGGCGATCGGAGGAACAGGGACCGGATGGGTTCCGCCAAAGCAGTAGTTGTTGAAAAATGGAGTATTAGACGCTCGCTTTTTTAGAGCGGACTAGTCCGAATTTAAGACTAATGTACTCAACTTTGCGCTCTTGAAGCTAACTCTAAGTTTCCGGGTAGTTTTAGTTTTCTATGATTTCGCCTGGAGGGAGAGGATTCTTTGGGCCGACATGCACTGAGCTCTCCAATTTTGGGCTGTGTGCTGGAGGGAATCGTGTGCTGACGGGCGAAGCCGAAAGAGGCCATCGACAAGAAGCGAGCTTGAATAAGGCATAGTCACGGCAATGTGGATGGAATTGTAGTCACCATGCATTTGCTGCCCGAATTCGACAAGCCCCCGATCCGGGCCGCCAACGGGCTCTCTGGGGGTGCCTGACATGGTGAAAGCTTCTGGCCTAATCACCAACTCCAAAGGCGTCGCAGACCATTTGGGGCGGGTCTCAAGCCTGACTCCCCCCGATGCTGCTCTAGTGTGATCCAACTCTGACCTTGGACAGGGGGCTCGGCGAATGACTGAACGCTGCCAGGCCCCCCCCAGAGCTGATGTTTACTCTGGATTGGCTTCGTAGGCGGGGGACCTGGGTCTGAAGTCTGGGCCACCACCGATCTTGGGCTGAGTGCTGGAGGGGGTGGTGTATTGAGGTGCGAAGCCAAAAAGCTTGGGGATGAGAGCGGTATTGGACATGGAATTGCAGGAATGTGATTCGAAGGTGACCGAAAAAAGAGGCGTCGTGATCGAGATATTGATACTTTTGCTTGATCAAGCGAGAGTGTCTTTGTCGCGCTGACCTTCCCGGGGGGATGAATACAGCGTACAGATAAGGAGGGCCCCCTAGTGCCCTATGGAGTGTTGAAAGCAAGCCTCAGAGTAATTTTAGCGGTACTCTGCTTCCATCGGGGGCTTCACTCGCGGCGTGCACGGCGACCCCCAACTTTCGGCTGAATGCTGGAGGGAATGGTGTGCTGACGCGCGAAACCAAAGAGGTTGGTCACGAGAGCAGGATTTCCTGAAAGCTTTGCCACTGGAGGAATTACTATGACTCCTCTCACCTTGGCCTGGTTGCCAGGGTTTGTGCAACCCCAATATCCGGGACGCCATCGACCTCTCTGGAGATCCCTGCCGACCCTGGCAGTACTCACCATTGCTCCGCGGGGCAGAGAGGCGCTGAAGCCGAGCTGAGGGCAGGGCTCAGGCTTGATATCGACCGATCGGGTGCGGTGCTGATCAGCCTCTGCCTTCGGCCAGGTGCTGGCCACGCGAGTGAACTGCTGTCAGCCACGCCAAAGCTGGTCTTTAGGTTGGATTGGCTTCGTAGGGGGGTTGAACTGGCGTGCCCACACCCATCTTGGGCTGAGTGCTGGAGGGGATGGTGTATTGACGGGAGAAGCCAAACAGCTTGTTGACGAAGATGGGATTGGCCATGGGATGCATCGATTGGGTGAGATAGTTGGCAAAGATGTCGGGCTTGGAGCTGAATCAAGTGAGTCCACCGAATCGCAACTGAAGCGCCAGTTCAGGCAGAAATCCAATGATCCCGGCTCAGAGCGGTGCAGGCTTGATCTTGGCAAATCGCTTATTTACTTTAATTGTATCTTCCCTCTTTGTCAATTTAACGATCAGTCTCCTGGGCCAGGGGCCCAGCCCGCCGCGAGGTGACGCCACCGGGGCCGATGGGTTCAGCATGCCGCTGTGCGCCGGGTCCTGGGACGGTCCAGGGTCTTTCTTGAGGGTAGGCTGCTATGGTGATGAGCTGGCTTCGGCCAGACGGGCACGCGCCCGACCCCAGACAGCAGGTTGGACAAGGCTCCGGTTCGCCGGTGAATCCTTATTCGTAAGCCCTGCCGAGGTGAACGCGACAGGTTTCAGCCTCCAGTGCACCAGCGGCCTCCTGCCGCCGGCGAGCTGGTCGGGCCCGGAGCATGCAGCGGCCTCGCCACCAGTTCTGAGCCGTTTCCCGGCGCAGACGGTGTCCCAGGGCCGCGTACCCCGCTTGTTCCCCCGATCCGTTCCTTCCCTATGGGCCGCACGCTGGAGAGCAAGCAACAGATCGTCGAAGAGCTCAAGGGGCTCCTCGGTGACGCCGAAATGGCGCTGGTCCTTGATTACAAGGGCCTGTCCATCAAGGAGATGTCTGACCTGCGGACCCGTCTGCAGGCCAGCAACGGTGTCTGCAAGGTGACCAAGAACACCTTGATGCGCCGGGCCATTGATGGCGACAGCGCCTGGTCGGAACTCGATTCCCTGCTCACTGGCACCAACGCCTTCGTGCTCATCAAGGGCGACGTGGGTGGTGCGGTGAAGGCCCTGCAGTCCTTCCAGAAGGACAGCAAGAAATCGGAAACGAAAGGAGGCCTGTTCGAAGGCAAGCTCCTCTCGCAAGCCGAAATCCAGGCCATCGGGGATCTGCCCTCCAAGGAGGTGCTCATGGCCCAGATCGCCGGTGCGATCAATGCCGTGGCCACCCAACTGGCGGTGGGCATCAACGAAGTTCCCTCCGGCCTCGCCCGGGCGCTCCAGCAGCACGCCGATGGCGACGGTTCGGCCTCCTGAGGCCAACCCGCGATCGGCCCTGCAGGGCTCCTCGATTCGACTGTTTCCCACAGATCTGTTGCTGATTCTCAACCATGACCGCTACCACTGACCAGATTCTCGACCAGCTCAAAACCCTCTCCCTGCTGGAAGCTTCCGAGCTCGTCAAGCAGATCGAAGAGGCCTTCGGTGTGTCTGCCGCCGCCTCCGCCGGGGTGGTGATGGCCGCTCCCGGCGCCGGCGGTGCCGCCGCTGAAGCCGTGGAGGAGCAAACCGAATTCGATGTGATCCTCGACGGTTTCGACGCCGCCGCCAAGATCAAGGTGCTCAAGGCCGTGCGCGAAGCCACCGGCCTCGGCCTCGGCGATGCCAAGGCCCTGGTGGAGGCCGCTCCCAAGGCGGTCAAGGAAGGCATCACCAAAGACGACGCCGAAGCCCTCAAGAAGGCCATCGAGGAGGTGGGCGGCAAGGTCACCATCAAGTGATCAGCTGCTGATGCCTCAGCCCCGGCTGAGCCCGCCGGCCCCCAGGGGCCGGTTTTTTTATGGCAGCCTGCGCCAAAAGCCGGCACAAAAAAAACCCCGCCGAAGGCGGGGCTCAGGGCTTGGAACGGTTTCCGGGAGTCTGTCCTCGTTTCGACCCCGGAATGGTCGTTCCGCACTCCTCACACCCCATGAACATAAAAGATGGTGAGGTGTGCAGCAAGGCTTGGGGGACACTCCTGCGATTGGTCTCAGGGCCGATAGGGCACCACCTGCAGGGCGATCACGCCGCCGGCCTCCGCCTCGGCGCTCGTGTTCTCCTGCGACCAGGCGCGAGCCCCCGGGCGGCCCAGGCGCAGGCTCTCCAGCCGGGCCAGGCGGGACTGGCTCGTGCTCGACCGGGAGACTCCCCTGGAGTCCCTGGAGCTGCGGGAGCTGGCGGCCCTGGCGGTGGCGGTGTCCAGCGCGCTGGGGGGCGGCGGCGGTGTGGCCAGGCCGAGCAGGGGGTCGCCACCGGCGTTCGCCCGGGCCAGCAGCACCGGCAGCGGCTCCGCGTTGCTCACATAGAGGTGTTGGAGGCTCTGGCCGCCGAACACGCGACGCTCGAAGGCCCAGCCTTCAGCCAGTTGCAGCTCCACCAAGCCGTCGCCGCTGGGCTCGGCGCTGCCCACCACCAGGGGGCTGGACTGCTCGGGGCTGCTGGCCAGCAGCTCCAGGCGCCCGCCGCGGCTCTCCACCCGCAGGCGCCAGGGATGGCTGAGGTCGTCGCCGGCGATGCGCAGAGAGTAGGCGCTGCTGGAGGAGTAGAGGCCGCAGCTGGTGGCGGGCAGGTCCTTCTCGTAGGTGGCCACCGAGCCGTCGTCGAAGCGACGCCAGCAGGGGCGGGTTGGTTCGAGCTGCTCGAGCACGACCAGGTTCCAGCGGTTGCCGCTGAGGGGCTGGGCCAGGGCCATGGTGCGCTCGGCCTCCACCGGGGCGCTGTCGAAGCGCGCGGCCGCCCGGGCCCACTGCTGGGGCAGGACAGCGGCCGCGAGGCTCACTGCCCCTGCGGCTGCCAGGTAGCGTCGCTTCAGCCTCAAGGTCATCGCCGTGCTCCTGTCCCCGTGGGGGACGTGGACAGATCAGAGGGATTGTCTAGCGGAGATCGACATGTTGTCCAGTGGCGGATGAGCCGGTGAGGGTTGTGGCAGCGGCCTGTGACGGCGCCTGCAGTGGCAACCCGGGGCCCGGGGGCTGGGGCGCCTTGATGCGTTTCGAGGACGGCTCGGTGCGGGAACTGGGCGGAGCCGATGCCGCCACCACCAACAACCGCATGGAGCTCACGGCGGCTCTGGCGCTGATGCAGGCGCTGCGTTCCCTGCCGCGGCACCCCGATCTGGTGCTGCGCACCGACAGTCGCTACCTGATCGACGGCCTGGGCCGCTGGATCCAGGGCTGGAAGCGCAAGGGCTGGCGCACCGCCTCTGGCGGTCCGGTGCTCAACCGCGACCTCTGGGAGCAGCTCGACCGCGCCCGCCTGGCGGACGTGCCCCTGCGCCACGTGCGTGGCCACAGCGGCGATCCCGACAACGACCGCTGCGACACGATCGCCGTGGCCTTCTCCCGGGGCGGGCAGCCCCGCCTCGCTGATCGCCTCTGCCAAGGCGGTGGTGATCCAGGGGGTGATCCCGGTGGCGATCCCGCCGATCCAGCTGGCGATCCCCTTCTGGAGGCCGCCCCCGCCGAACTTCAGCGCCTGCTCAGCCGCCTGGAGCTGGCCGATCGCCTGGCCCGCGGCGGCCATGGCCTCAGCCTGGTGGAGCTGGCCCAGCTGGTGCAGCAGCCCCTCAGCCGCCTCGAGGGTCGCAGTGCCTCCTGGTGCTGGCGCGACTGGCAGGTGGAACCCCTGGAGGGGGGGCGCTGGCGCCTGCGACGTGGGACGTCAGGATTGCCTCAGCAGGAGTGACGGCAGGAGTGAAGGAGGTGACAGAAGCAGGCGGCACCGGGCCGCTGTACGAACGGCTGGTGGGGCCCCTGCTCAGCCGCGATGAGGGAGCTGATGCCGAGCAGCTCAGCCAGATCAGCCTGGCGGCCCTGGGCCAGGCCTGCCTGCGGCGCGAGTGGCCCCTGGTGAGCGGGGTTCTGGCCGGGCTCGGGGCTGAACTACGCCACCAGGACCCCCGGCTGGCCCAGACCCTCTTTGGTTGCCGCTTCGCCAATCCGGTGGGTCTGGCCGCCGGCTTCGACAAAAACGGTGTCGCCGCGGCCATCTGGCATCTGTTTGGTTTCGGCTTCGCCGAGGTGGGCACGATCACCGCCCAGGGCCAGCCAGGCAACCCACGCCCCCGCCTGTTCCGCCTGGCGGCGGAGCGGGCGGCCCTCAACCGCATGGGCTTCAACAACCGCGGCGCCCAGGCCTGCCGCCGCCTGCTGGAGCGCCAGCGCCTGGCACCGCCCGGCCAGCGTCCGGCGGTGCTGGGCATCAACCTGGGCAAGTCGAAGCTCACGCCGCTGGAGCAGGCCCCCGACGACTACGCCGCGTCGCTGGAGCTGCTGGCCCCCCTGGCCGACTACGCGGTGATCAATGTGAGCTCGCCCAACACCCCCGGGTTGCGCGACCTGCAGGATGAGGTGCTGCTGCGCCGGCTGGTGGAGCGGCTGCGGCGCCTGCCCGGCTGCCCGCCGCTGCTGGTGAAGATCGCCCCCGATCTGGAGGACGACGCCATCGATGCCATCGCCCGCCTGGCTTACCAGGAGGGGCTGGCCGGGGTGATCGCGGTGAACACCAGCCTCGACCGCCTCGGGCTTGAGGGGCGTCGCCTCCCCCAGACGGGCCGCACCCTCGCCGAGGAGGCCGGTGGGCTCAGCGGCGCACCCCTGCGCCAGCGGGCCCTGGAGGTGCTCAGGCGCCTGCGCGCCACCGCCGGCCCGGCGCTGCCCCTGATCGGCGTGGGCGGGATCGACTCGCCCGAAGTGGCCTGGGAGCGGATCACCGCCGGGGCCTCCCTGGTGCAGCTCTACACCGGCTGGATCTACCGCGGCCCCGGCCTGGTACCCGAGATCCTGAAGGGGATCAGCCAGCAGCTCGACCGCCATAGCCTTGGCCACATTGGTGAAGCTGTGGGATCGTCTCTGGCGTGGAGAGAAAACTAAGCTAATTTCAGTACGCGTTCGCGCTGCGACCGCTTGGTGCTGGCGGGACTCCAGGAGAAGTTTCTGCCGCTGCGGGCCGAGCTGTTCCCTGACATCGTGCTGCTCGACTTCAGCCATCCGCAGCTGCTGATCGGCCAGGGCCTCAAGGGCGGCCAGCCCGCCGAGCCGCTCTGGACCGCCCCAGTACCGGCCCGCACCCTGCGCGATGGCATTCCGATCGTGGCCGATGCCCTCGGCGATTTCATCGGCGATCTGCTGCTGGAGCACAGCCGTCCCTACGCCGGCCTGGTGGTGGCGCTGCCCTGGGCGCTTGGCCAGTGGCGGGTGATCGAGTGGCCCGGCGGCCGGCAACCCAGCGACCCCCGCGCAGCCCTCGGCGCTCGCGGCGCCGAACTGGGCGCGCCCTTCGGCCTCAATGACGCCTGTTTCGATCTCCAGCCCTTGATGGGATCGGGGGCCTGTTCGCTGTTGGCCGGCGCCCCACGCCAGGCGGTGGAGGCCTGGATCGATGTGTTCGCCATCGCCGGTGGCAGCTTGCGCCACCTCTTCCCCTCCCAGACGGTGCTGATGGCCGCCCTGCAAACGGAGCTGGAGGAGGCGCCGGCGGGCGAGCTGGTGGTGCTGCTGCAGCCCACCATCAGCGACTGCCAGCTGGTGGTGTGGCGGGAGGGTATCCCGGAATACGAGCGCACCCTGCCCCTGGCGATCGACCAGCTGATCCCCGTGCTGCGTCAGGTGCTCGGGTTCTGCCGCAGCTGCCTCGGCGCTTCCGGGGTGCGCCTGATCCTGGGCGAAGCGCTGGAGGGCAGTGAGGCCATCGGCGAGCAGCTGGGCCTGCCCCTGACCATCGCCGACCGGGGCGACTACGGATCCCTGCATCTCCAGGGCCTCGGACAGTTGGAGCTGGCGTCATGAGCAGCACACCGTTTGACCTGCTGCGCGAGAAGCGCGAAGAACTGGGCCTCCTGGAACCGGCCGAGGCCACGGCCGAGGCCCGCGAGACGCTGCTCAAGGGGGTGGTGATCGGCGCCGTCCTGCTGGGCCTGATGCTCGGAGTGGCAGTGCTGCTGGCCCTGCGCGCCTCCATGCAGGCCTCACGACTGCAGCAGCTCAAGATCGTGGAGGCGGAGGTGGAGCAGTTTGAATCCCGCCTCGAGGCCGAGCGTTCCAGGCTTACGAAGCTCAACAGCGCCAATCAGGAGTTGGTGAAGGGTCTGGTGAGCTCCCGCTCCGGTTCGGCCCTGATGCGCGACCTGCAGCTGCGGGTGCCCCAGGGCGTCCAGCTCACCGAGGCCACGGAGCAGGGCAATGGGCTCAACCTCAAGGGTCAGGCGCGTGATCCCCAGGCTTTCGAGCGCATCAACGCCCTGCAGCTCGATCTCAAGCGCTCCCCCCTGGTGGATTCCAACCAAGTGCGCTTGGTGAAGGGGTCCCGCCAGTTGCAGACCGCCGGCTCCGGCGGCAAGGCCGCATCGGCGGAGATGGTCGACTTCGAGCTTCAGGTGGGATTCCGCCCCTCGATCCCGCCGGCGGCCGAGAAGGCGATCCTCGAGGAGCTGGGATCCGATGGCCTGGCGCGGCGACTGGACCTGCTGGAGCAGGAGGGGGTGCTGCAATGACCAACTTCCAGCAGGCCGCCAACCGCGATCAGCAACGGCTACAGCAGCGCCTGCTGTTGGGCCTTCCCATCGCTGTCGGCGCCGTCCTGGCGGCGTTGGTGCTCGGCTTTGCGGTGGTGCCCCAGTGGCTGGCGCTGCGGGGCAACCGTGAGCGCATCGACCGGATCGAAGAGCTGGAGCAGAGCCTGCCCCTGCTGCGCGACCAGCTGGCCAAAACCTCGGCGGACCAGGAGCAGGCCAGCAGCCGCCGCGAGCAGATCCTCACCCTCATCCAGGGCAGCGGCGAGTTCAACACTTTCCTGGCCCAGCTGGACCGGGAGGCGCGCCGCAACCGGGTGCAGCTCGACTTGTTCGAGCCCGTTGTGGCCTCAGAGCCGGCTGCAGAGGATGCCGACGGGCAACGTGGCGGCGACTCTGAGGATGCAGCCCAGGAGCCGCTGGAGGCGGCGGGGCTGTCGTCCCAGGCGATACTGCTCACCGCCCAGGGATCCTATCCAAATTTGCTGGCCTTCATGAGGGCTGTCGAGAGGCTCAGTTTGCTTGTGGTGCCTAGCAATTTCGCCATCGCGCTGGTGGAACTTCCCACTCCACCGGGAGCCCCCGACCGGCCGGCGACGGCCCCGCCGCCCACCACACCCCAGCTGAAAGTGCAGCTCAAGTACTACACCCCATCTCCGGGTAATGGAACTTCAGCTGATTCTGCCCAGACTGGTGAATCTGCCAGCCCTGGAGATTCAGAACCGGAAACCTGAAGAAATCAGTCGGCCCAGCGGTTGAATCCCATGCACTCTCGGTACAATTTTGCAACGATGTGTTTTTTAGCAGTGGCCAGATCAGGGCGCAGCAACAGACCACGCCCCACGCGCGCCCTGATGGCGGCCGTTGCTGCTTCTGCTCTCGCTCTGCCCCTGGTTGGTGGTCAGGCCCGAGCTGAGGCCGTGGAGGGCGGAGAAGCCGCTGCGCCGCTGCTGGCCACTGCGCAGCTGTTAGCCCAAGCCAGCACCACTCCGAGCCGCGGCCCCCTGCAGCTGCGCGTGCGCCGCCTGCCGGACGCGGTGGAACTGGTGATCGAAGGCACCGGTCCCGGCCCCCAGCTGCAGCAATCCACCTCCGGTTCAGGTTGGCAGGGTCGCCTGTTCACGGGTGCTCCTTCCGGGTTGAAGGTGGGTCCGCAGCGGATCTCCATGCCGGAGGTGGGTCTGCAGTCCATCGCCTTCGATGGCGCTGACAGCGCCTACACCCTGTCGGTCACGCCGGCGCCCGGCGTCAATCTGGGCCGGCCGGTGGTGAGTGCCGATGGCCGCGACCTGATCCTCACCTTTGCCTCACCCGTGCCCCAGGCCAGGCTGCAGGTCAACCGCTTCAACATGGCCCAACCCGGTGCGGTGCCGCTGCCCACCTATGCCCCGCCGCTCCAGGCCCGGGCCACGGCCCCACCGTTGGGCGACATGGCCGTGGGCACGATGACCATGCGTGGTGCCGGTTCTCTCAATCTCTCCGGTCCACCGGTGACGATGACCCTCAAGAATGCGCCCGCCAAGGATGCACTGATGGCTCTGGCCCAGCTGGGTGGCTATGGCTTTGCCTATGTGGATGACCATGCCAATGCTGCCCAGCAGAGCGCTGGCGCGGGACTCGCCGGTGTGCCAGGGGGCCCTGGCTTCCCCGGTGCCTCGCTCGGAGATCGGCCGATTTCCATCGCCTTTCGCAATGAGAGCTATGCAACGGCCATCAACACCACCCTCCTCTCGGCTGGGCTTCAGGGCCGCCGCGAAGGCAATGTGATCTTTGCCGGTCCAAAGGCCATGGGCGCGGCTATCGGCCCCCAGGTGTCCAAGGTCTATCGGCTGAACCAGGTGAGCCCGGCCGACGCCGCGCGCTACCTCGCCAACCTGGGCGCCATCGTGGTGCGCACCAAGATTGAGCGCGAATCCACAACCCAGGGCATTGCCAATGCGGCGGTGGTGTTCGGCTCCACCGCATCGCAGACCACGGCCTCGACCGAAACGGTGAGTGTGGAGGAGTTCGGGGCCAGCCGCGGGCCGTTGCTGGGGTTACGGGCCACCACCGACAACCGCCTGGGCACGATCACCATGGTGGGCTCCCCGGACATCGTGGGCATCGGCGAGCAGTATCTGAAGCAGCTTGATCTGCGGCAGCGGCAGGTGGCTCTGAATGTGAAAATTCTGGATGTCAATCTGGATAACGTATCGGAAGTCGACAATTCATTCGCCTTCCGTTTCGGCAATAATTTTATTGTCAATAACAGCGGCCAATTGCTGGGGGCATTCGGCAATAATCTGCCTCCCCAGGAGGATGCTTTTGGGCGCTTCCAGCCTGAATCGATTGAATTCGACGGTGAAGAGTTCACCACCGAAGGTGGCCCGCCAAACCAAGGGCTTACTGCCAGGGGGTTCACAAGGGGCATTCAGATTGATGTCAACCGAGGCCGCAACCTCAACCGCAACACGCTGCGGACCTTGGGCCGTCTGACTGGCTCGGAACTGCAGACCACAGTGGATCCTGTGACCGGCAATGTGACATCGATCACCATCCCGACGGATTCCAATAGCCGCGGCCTGCAGAGGGAGATCAACAGGATTGTCGGCAGGGATGCCACGGTTTCTCGCTTTCGCTCAAATACCTCCGGCGGAATTGACCTACTCAGCACGCCCCGTAATCCTGGCAGCAATTTCGAAGAGAACACATTTTACAATTTTGTCCGCGCTCAGATCGTCTCCGGTTCCACCAAGCTTCTGGCCAGTCCCACATTAATTCTGCAGGAGAATACCTCGCTGCTTCGCGATGCGTCATCAGCGGCGTCGCCATTTGTGTCGGGTAATCAAGGGCTTGGTGAATTCAATATCGATTCCCCCATCGGCCGGGCCCGGGCCAATGAAGGTGTGGTTCGTGTCGGCACCAACGTTGTCACCAATTACGAAACCGAAAGCCCCGAGGGCGGCGGCAATGTCATCTGCACGCCCGTCCTCTCCACCGCTGGCCTGGTTCTCGGCGCCCGTGTGGAGAAGATTGACGACAATGGTTTTGTCACGTTCACCTTGTCGCCGAGCGTATCTGCCGTCACCGGTCAGGAGCCAGCTCCGCCGGCCTGCGGATCACCTCTCAACATTCTCAGCGTCCGCAGCCTCGATACGGGTGCTCTGCGCGTCCGCGAAGGCCAAACCCTGATCATGACCGGTGTGATCTCCGAATTTGACCGGGAGCAAGTGAGCAAGTGGCCGATTCTCGGCGATATTCCGATCATTGGTCAGTTCTTCAGATTTTCAGGGCGTAGCCGTGAGAAACGCGAACTCGTGATCATGGTCACACCGCGAATCGTTGATGATAGTGATGGTGGTCTTTATGGATATGGCTACCAGCCCGGCACCAGCCAGGGCCGAGACTTCTTCGGCTCTGCCCTGCAGACCGGCAATGGGTTCTAGGCGAGCATGTCTTGCTGGTGCTTGCACCTCTTCGTGCTCACTCCCCTTCGGCCAGGTGTGGTTTTGCGCCGCTTGATCCTTGCTTGATTCGATGATCGAGGAGCCCGAAGATCAGGATCTCTCCACCGAGGCCCTTGAGCAGGAACTCCAACGCGTCAAGGCCGAGCTGGAGGAGTATCAGGGGCTGATCGAGGAGCTGCCGTCGATCTACGAGGGCAAGTTTCACCACCAGCTGCGGGATGTGGCCCAGGACATCCGCCGGTTGCTCGATGAACGCCAGGCCCTCCAGCGCCAGATTGACCATGCCCTCGAGGGCGGCCCTGAGGCGATGGCCCTGCCCGAGGCCACGACGGCGATGGCTGAGGAGCGGCGTCCCGACACCCCCTTCCTCGACGCGGATGAGGCCGGCGAGGCGCCTGCGGCACGCAATGCTCAGCCCCGGCTGATCCTGCTCTCTGCGCTCACGATGCTGGCGGTGGCCGGGCTCGTTGGGGCCCTGGGGCTCTGGATCCGGTCGCGCGCCCCCCAGCTCGCCACTCCAGCGGAGGTTGAGGCGCCGGCACCGGAGCCGGCCGCCGAGGCCTCGGCGCCTGGCCCCGATGCCGAAACTCCGGCCGCCACACCCAGCCCTGGGAGCCTGCGCCTGCGGGCCCGGGGCGACTGCTGGGTGGAGGTGCAGACCCTCGATGGCCGGCGGCTGTTCATGGGCATGCTGATCGGCGACGAGGAACGCAGCCTGGCGCTGGGGGAGGGGCTGCGCCTGCTGGCGGGGCGCCCCGACCTGCTTGAGGTGGCGGCTGGCACGGATGACTTCCGCACCCTGGGCTCCATCGAGGCGGTGGAGTGGACCACCTTTGTGCCTCCTGCCGCTCCCGAGCGTCCGGCCAGCTGATGGCCGCCCCAGTTCTGGTCACCGGCGCCGCCGGCTTCATCGGTGCCGCCGTCTGTGAGCGCCTGCTGGGCCGAGGCGAGCGGGTGATCGGCCTCGACAACCTCAACGCCTACTACGAGCCCGCCCTCAAGCGGGCCCGGCTGGATCGGGTCGCCGCCACAGCCAAGGCCACGGTGGGCGCCCAGGGATCTCCCGGCTGGGACTTCCACGCCCTCGACATCACCGATGCCCCGGCCGTGATGGAGCTGTTCAGGCGGGAGCGGCCCGACCGGGTGATCCATCTGGCGGCCCAGGCGGGCGTGCGCCACTCGATCGACAACCCCGGCGTGTACATCCAGAGCAATCTGGTGGGCTTCGGCACCATCCTCGAGGCCTGCCGCCACCACGCCGTGCGCCATCTGGTGTATGGCTCCAGCAGCTCGGTGTATGGCGGCAACACCAACCTGCCCTTCAGCGAGCGCCAGCCGGTGAACCATCCGGTGAGCCTCTATGCGGCTACCAAGAAGGCCAACGAATTGATGGCCCACAGCTACAGCCATCTCTATGGCCTGAGTGCCACGGGGCTGCGCTTCTTCACCGTGTATGGCCCCTGGGGCCGCCCTGACATGGCGCCGATGCTGTTCGCCAGGGCGATCCTCGCCGGTGAACCGATCAAGGTGTTCAACCACGGACAGATGCGGCGCGACTTCACCTACATCGACGATGTGGTGGAGGGGGTGATCCGCTGCCTCGACAAGCCGGCGACGGCCGATCCCGGTTTCGATGCGTCTGCCCCCGATCCGGCCACCAGCTGGGCGCCGCATCGGATCTTCAACATCGGCAACAGCCAGCCGGTGCAGCTGCTGGCCTTCATCGGCGCCCTGGAGCAGGCCCTGGGGAGGGAGGCGATCAAGACCTTCCTGCCCCTGCAGCCCGGCGACGTGGAGGCCACCGCCGCCGATACGGCGCTGCTGGAGGCGTGGGTGGGCTTCCGGCCATGCACGCCGCTGCAGGAGGGTGTGGAGCACTTCGCGGCCTGGTACCAGCAGCACCGGGGACTGACAATCCTTCCGGAAGGTGCCGTGATGAATTGAAGACAACGCCCTCGCGCGGGCAATTCCCATGGGAAGCTATTTCGACTCCAGGAATCAACAGAAAATCAATGGCGGCAGGGCGGAATATTCATTCAATTTGCTGTATCGGTGCTGGTTACGTGGGTGGGCCCACCATGGCCGTGATTGCCGATCGCTGTCCGCATATCCAGGTCACCGTTGTTGATCTGAACGAGGCGCGGATTGCCGCCTGGAATGATGACGATCTGGGCAAATTGCCGGTGTATGAACCCGGTCTGGATGTGGTGGTGGGCCGGGCGCGGGGCCGCAACCTGCACTTCAGCACCGCGGTGGATGCTGCCATCGCAGCCGCCGACATGGTGTTCCTGTCGGTGAACACGCCCACCAAGCTGCGCGGCGTGGGCGCTGGGCAGGCGAGCGATCTGCGCTGGATCGAGGCTTCGGCGCGGCAGGTGGCGGCGGCGGCCAGCGGCCACACGATCGTGGTGGAGAAGAGCACCCTGCCGGTGCGCACCGCCGAAGCGGTGAAGACGATCCTGGACGCTGCCGAGGACAACGCTGCCGCAGGCATCGCTGCAGCAGGCAATGCGGCGGGGGGGAAGACTTTCTCGGTGCTCTCCAATCCGGAGTTTCTGGCCGAGGGCACGGCCATCAAGGATCTGGAGGCGCCGGATCGGGTGCTGATCGGCGGCGAGGACGACGACGCGATCGAGGCCCTGGCCCAGGTGTATTCAGCCTGGGTGCCGCAGCAGCGCATTCTGCGCACCAATCTGTGGAGCAGCGAGCTGAGCAAGCTCACCGCCAACGCCTTCCTGGCCCAGCGGGTGTCGTCGATCAACGGCATCGCCGCGCTGTGCGAGGCCACCGGCGCCGATGTGCGCGAAGTGGCGCGGGCGATCGGCACCGACTCGCGCATCGGGCCGAAGTTTCTGCAGGCCGGGCCGGGCTTCGGCGGCAGTTGCTTCCAGAAGGACATCCTCAACCTCGTGTATCTCTGCCGCCACTACCGGCTGGAGGAGGTGGCCAGCTACTGGGAGTCGGTGGTGGGGCTGAACAGCTGGCAGCAGCACCGCATCGCCCGGCTGGTGGTGAACAGCCTGTTCGGCACGGTGAGCGGCAAGCGCCTGGCGGTGCTGGGTTTCGCCTTCAAGGCCGACACCAACGACACCCGCGAGGCGCCGGCGATCCGCATCTGCCGCGACCTGATCGAGGAGGGGGCCCAGCTGGCGATCGTGGACCCGAAGGTGGAGCAGAGCCAGATCAGCCGCGACCTGGGCTGTGGACCGCTCGACGCCGATCCCTCCGCCGCGTCCGCCTACCGGCTGTTGGCGGGTGACGGGGGCTGGTTCCCGGCCCTCAACCCGCACGAGGCCGCCCGCGGGGCCGATGCCGTGCTGATCCTCACCGAGTGGGAGCAGTACCACCGCCTCGACTGGAGTGGCATCGCCGCGGTGATGCGGCGGCCGTCGTGGCTGTTCGATGCCCGGGCGATCGCCGATGCGCCTGAGGCGCGGGCGGCGGGCCTGACTGTGTGGCGCGTGGGGGAGGGCTGAGCCATGCCGGCTGCCGTGCTGCGCAACCTGATCACCGGCGGTGCCGGCTTCCTCGGCTCCCACCTGGTGGACCGGCTGATGGAGGCGGGCGAGGAGGTGATCTGCCTCGACAACTACTTCACCGGCCGCAAGGAAAACGTGCGCCAGTGGATCGGCCATCCGCGCTTCGAGCTGATCCGCCACGACGTCACCGATCCGATCCGGCTGGAGGTGGACCGGATCTGGCACCTGGCCTGCCCGGCCTCACCGGTGCATTACCAGTTCAACCCGATCAAGACCGCCAAGACGAGCTTTCTCGGCACCTACAACATGCTGGGCCTGGCGCGGCGGGTGGGGGCACGGCTGCTGCTGGCGAGCACCAGTGAGGTGTATGGCGACCCGGAGGTGCATCCCCAGCCCGAGAGCTACCGCGGCTGCGTGAACACCATCGGCCTGCGCAGCTGCTACGACGAGGGCAAGCGCATCGCCGAAACGCTCTGCTTCGACTACCAGCGCATGCACGCCACGGAGATCCGCGTGATGCGCATCTTCAACACCTACGGCCCGCGCATGCTCCCCGATGATGGCCGGGTGGTGAGCAACTTCATCGTGCAGGCCCTGCGCGGCGAGCCACTGACGCTCTATGGCGGCGGCAGCCAGACGCGGTCTTTCTGCTACGTGGACGATCTGATCGAGGGGATGATCCGGCTGATGAACGGTGAGCACACCGGCCCGATCAACATCGGCAACCCCGGCGAGTTCACCATCCGCCAGCTGGCGGAGCTGGTGCGGGAGCGGATCAATCCCCAGCTGGAGCTCACCACCCTGCCGCTGCCGCAGGACGACCCGCTGCAGCGCCAGCCGGTGATCGACCTGGCCCAGCGGGAACTGGGCTGGGAGCCCACGGTGAGCCTGGAGCAGGGCCTGGAGCCCACCATCGCCTATTTCCGCGAACGGCTGGGGGGCGACGGATGAAGCTGCTGGTGACTGGTGGAGCCGGCTACATCGGCAGCCACACCGTGCGCGCCCTGCAGCGGGCCGGCCACAGCCCGATCGTGCTCGACAACCTCGTGTATGGCCATCGCCGCATCGTGGAGGAGGTGCTGAAGGTGCCTTTGGTGGAGGGCCAGCTCGGCGACCGGGAGCTGATCGATCAGCTGCTCAGCGGCGGCCATCCGGCCTGCGGCGGCGAGCGGGTGCAGGCGGTGCTGCATTTCGCCGCCTATGCCTACGTGGGCGAGTCGGTGCAGGATCCGGCCAGGTATTACCGCAACAACCTCGGGGATTCCCTGGTGCTGCTGGAGGCCCTGGTGGAGCCAGTGCGGGCCGGCAGCGGCCCGGCGATTCCGATCGTGTTCTCCTCCACCTGTGCCACCTACGGCATCCCGGAGACGGTGCCGATCACCGAAGACACCCCCCAGCAGCCAATCAATCCCTACGGCCGCAGCAAGTGGATGGTGGAGCAGCTGCTGGCTGACTTCGGTGCCGCCTACGGCCTGCCGAGCGTGATCTTCCGCTATTTCAATGCCGCCGGCGCCGATCCCGCCGGCGACCTGGGGGAGGATCACAGGCCGGAAACGCACCTGATCCCGCTGGTGCTGGAGGCGATGGCGGGCCGCCGGCCGGGAGTGCAGGTGTTCGGCGACGACTACCCCACTCCCGATGGCACCTGCATCCGCGACTACATCCACGTGAGCGATCTCGCCGATGCCCACGTGCTGGGGCTGCAGCAGCTGCTGGAGGGTGGCGGCCAGCACATTTACAACCTGGGCAACGGCACCGGCTACTCCGTGCAACAGGTGCTGGATGTGGCCCGCCAGGTGACGGGTCGCGGGCTGCTGGCCGATGTGGCCCCACGGCGCGCCGGCGATCCGCCCGCGCTGGTGGCCAGTGCCGGCAAAGCGCGGGCGGAGCTCCACTGGCGGCCGGCCTATCCAGACCTCGAGACGATCATTGCCCACGCCTGGGCCTGGCATCAGCGGGCCTCGGGCCCCACATCCGTTGGCTGAACGCTACCCAAAGCGGCCAAACCGGGGCCTACGGGCCCACCCCTTGCGCCATGGGTCTGCAACCCACCACAGCCACGGCCGGCCTGCGGCTGCGAGTGTCAACGGATGCCGCTGGCCCTGGCCTCCATCTGCTCTGAAGCAGCCGAAGCAGGCAGGAAGCGACGGGTCCCGTCACGGGGCCTGCCGCGCCGATGTTCTTGCCAATGGGCTTGGAGTTGAGCAAGGCGATGTGCTCCGCCCTGGGAATACAAGCCCTCACCCAGAGGCCCCATGCCTCAACCATCTCCAGCAGCCAGGCGGGAGGTGAGCTGTCGGTGCGGATGCAGTTCACCCCAAGCTCGCGCGCCTGGCGAAATCCCTGAGCACCTGTTGCGGCGGACGGCCCCCAGGCAGGAATGTTGATCTGTCGTTGACTCCGATTCCTGTTCTCGCTCTTTTCCTGTCTGCGCCGTCAGATGCCTGCAGGCAGACTCGTGCCCACCCGAGCTCTCCGGTTTGTCTTCGCTCCAGAGCCTGCGCGGCATGGTCGACCTGCTGCCCGACGCCACCGCGCTCTGGCAGCACGTGGAGGCCACGGCCCGCGAGCACTTCCGCCGCGCCGCCGTCGCCGAGATCCGCACGCCGCTGCTGGAGGTCACAGAGCTGTTTGCCCGCGGCATCGGTGTTGCCACCGACGTGGTGGGCAAGGAGATGTACACCTTCCTCGACCGCGGCGAGCGCAGCTGCACCCTGCGGCCCGAGGGCACGGCCTCGGTGGTGCGGGCCGCCATCCAGCACGGCCTGCTCAACCAGGGGCCCCAGCGGCTCTGGTACGGCGGCCCGATGTTTCGCTACGAGCGGCCCCAGGCCGGCCGCCAGCGCCAGTTCCACCAGATCGGCCTGGAGCTGCTGGGCGTCGCCGATCCCCGCAGCGACGTGGAGGCGATCGCCATCGCCTGGGACCTGCTCGCCGAGCTGGGCGTGGGCGGCCTGGCCCTGGAGCTCAACACCCTCGGCAGCCCCGACGACCGGGCCCGTTACCGAACCGAACTGGTGGCCTGGCTGGAGGCCCACCGCGAGCAGCTCGATCCCGACTCCCAGGCCCGCATCGCCACCAACCCCCTGCGGGTGCTCGACAGCAAGAATCCCGACACCCAGGCCCTGCTGGCCGGAGCCCCCACCCTCGCCGATGCCCTCAGCGGCGAGAGCCACGAGCGCTTCGCGCGGGTGCGGCAGGGGCTGGAGGCCCTCGCCATCCCCTTCCAGCTCAACCCGCGCCTGGTGCGTGGCCTCGACTACTACAGCCACACCGCTTTTGAGATCACCAGCAGCCAGCTCGGCGCCCAGGCCACCGTGTGCGGCGGTGGCCGCTACGACGGCCTCGTGCAGCAGCTGGGCGGACCGCCCACACCGGCGATCGGCTGGGCCCTGGGCATGGAGCGGTTGGTGCTGCTGCTCAGCCAGGCCGATCACCCCGTGGCGCCGGCCGCCGGCCCCGATCTCTATGTGGTGAGCCGCGGTGAGGCGGCCGAGGCCCTGGCCCTGCCGCTGGCCCGCCGCTGCCGTGCCGCCGGTCTGGTGGTGGATCTCGATGCCAGCGCTGCCGCCTTCGCCAAGCAGCTGCGCCGCGCCGACCGCTGCGGCGCTCGCTTCGCCGCCGTGATCGGCGAGGCCGAGGCCGCCGCCGGGGAGGTGGTGCTCAAGGACCTGCGCGGCGATGCCGCGGAGCAGCGTCTGGGCAGCGAAGCGCTGGTGCGTGCCCTGCGGGCGCGGCCGGTGAGCGGGGAGTCGATGGCATGACGCCCGAGCACCTGTCCACTGATGCCGGCAGCGGTCCGGCTCCGGGCTGTTGACTGCTGGCACTCCGCCTGAGCAACCGGCCCGGATGGGAGATCCCACCCTCGCCATCATCGCCGGTTCTGGAGGGCTGCCCCGCATGCTCTCCCGCGCCCTGGAGGCTTCCGGTCGCCCCCACCTCTGCTGCCACCCCCATGGCCTGGAGGTGGAGCTGGAGGAAGCCGAGGAGTTTTATTTCGAGCGTTCGATCTCCTTCTTCCGCTCGCTGGAGCAGCGCGGCATCCGCCAGGTGGTGATGGTGGGCAAGTTCCACCGTCCCCGGGCCCTCAACATCCTGCGCTTCGAGGGATCCACGCTGATGGCGGCGCCCCGGATCCTGGCTTCGCTGCGCAAGGGCGACGATGCGTCGCTGCGTTCCCTGGCCGAGATCGTCGAGGAGCTCGGCCTGGAGGTGGTGGGGGTGGAAGACGTGGCGCCCAAGCTGCTGCCCGAACCAGGGCTCTATGCCAGCCGCCTGCCCAGTGAGGCCGACCGGGCCGATGTGGAGCGCGCCGCCCACATCGTCGAGGCGATCTCGATGGTGGATGTGGGCCAGGGCGCCGTGGTGGCGGGGGGGTTGTGTCTGGCCACCGAAGCCCTCCCTGGCACGGACGCCATGCTCGAGTGGGTGGCCAGCAACCGGGCCCTGCCGCCGGAGGCCCCCCGTTCCGGCGTGCTCTACAAAGCCCCCAAACTCCAGCAGGATCGGCGCATGGATCTGCCGGCCATCGGCCCCACCACGGTGGCGAAGGCGGCGGCGGCCGGACTCTCCGGCATCGCCTGGGAGGCCCGCGGCGCCCTGCTGCTCGATGCCGAGCGCACCATGGCCGATGCCGAGCGCCTGGGGCTGTTCCTCTGGGCGCGGCAGCAGATCCGCTGAGGACATTTCTGGCTGTTGGCTCAGGCGCCGGCCCGCTCCAGCACCCCCTTGCTGCTGGGAATGGCGCCGGCGCGGCGCGGATCGCGTTCGGTGGCCAGCCGCAGGGCGCGGGCGAAGGCCTTGAAGCAGGCCTCCACGATGTGGTGGGAGTTGGCGCCGTCGAGCTGGCGGATGTGCAGGGTGAGGCCGGCGTTGTTCACCACCGCCACGAAGAATTCCTTCACCAGCTCGGTGTCGTAGCTGCCGATCCTCTGGGCGGGAATCTGCAGGCCGTAGCTGAGGTGGGGCCGGCCGGAGCAGTCGAGGGCCACCTGCACCAGGGCCTCGTCGAGGGGGGCCACGAAGTGGCCGAAGCGGTGGATGCCGCGGCGGTCGCCGAGGGCCTGGGCGAGGGCCTGGCCCACGGCGATGCCCACGTCTTCGTTGGTGTGGTGGTCGTCGATGTGGGTGTCGCCCTCGGCGCTGATCTCCAGGTCGAGCAGGCCGTGGCTGGCGAGCTGGTGGAGCATGTGGTCGAGGAAGGGCACGCCCGTGCCCGCGTGACAGCGGCCCGTGCCGTCGAGGCTGAGCTTCACGCGCACATCGGTTTCGCCGGTGACGCGGTGGATGCTGCCGTGGCGATCGCCGCTGCTGCCGGGGGTCAGGGGGGCGGACACGGGTGAGAGGCGAGAACTGTGCCAATCATGCCGAAAGCATCGGCCCCGCCAGAGCACAATCAGCTGCCTCTGTCCATCCCCGCGTGACCAACTGCCCGGAAACGGTGCTGGCCGAGCTGCGGGATGGCCACAACCGCTTCCTGCGCGGCGAGTCGCTCCATCCCCACAGCAGCCGCGAACGCATGCTGGAGGTGGAAACGGGCCAGCACCCCATCGCGGCCGTGCTGGGCTGCGCCGATTCCCGCGTGCCCGTGGAGCTGCTGTTTGACACGGGCTTCGGGGATCTGTTCGTGGTGCGCAACGCCGGCACCGTCTCCACCACGGCGGCCATCGCCTCCCTGGAATACGCCGTGGCCCATCTGGGCGTGCCCGTGATCGTGGTGCTGGGCCACGCCTGCTGCGGTGCCGTTGAGGCGGCCCTCAACCCGGCCCTGACCCTCACCCCCAACCTGGCCCAGCTGGTGGGGCAGTTGCGCATGGAGCTGTTCAGCCTGGGGGGCAAGGACGACCTGGAGCAGGCCTCCCGCCACCACACCCTGAACGCGGCCCGCAACCTGGTGGACTCCAGCGTGCTGCTCACCGACCTGCTGCGCAGCGGCCGCCTGCAGGTGGTGGCCGGTTTCTACAACCTGCACACCACCGCGATCGACTGGATGGGATCGGTGATGCCGATGCGCACCGAGGACCTGCTCACATCCCCGTGATGCAGTAGCCGGCATCCACGTAGATCACCTGGCCGGTGATGCCGGAGGCCAGGGGGCTGGCCAGGAAGGCGGCGGTGGCGCCGACTTCGTCTTGCGTGACGGTGCGCTTGAGCGGGGCCTTCTCCTCCACGTTGTGGATCATCTCGAGGATGCCGCCGATGGCGGAGCTGGCCAGGGTGCGGATCGGCCCGGCGCTGATGGCGTTCACCCGCACCTGCTGCTCGGGGCCGAGCTCGGCGGCCAGGTAGCGCACCGAGGCCTCCAGGGCCGCCTTGGCCACCCCCATCACGTTGTAGTTGGGGATGGCGCGCTCGGAGCCCAGGTAGCTGAGGGTGATCACGCTGGCCCCCTGGGCTGAACAGGGGCTTGGCGTGGCGGCAGAGGGGGGCCAGGGAGTAGGCGCTCACCTCCAGGGCCCGGGCGAAGCCCTCGGGGCTGATGGCGGAGTAGTCGCCGATCAGCTCCTCCTTGCCGGCGAAGGCCAGGCAGTGGATCAGCACATCGATCTGCCCCCACTGGGCCTTCACCTGCTCGAACACCGCTTCGATCTGGGCGGGGTCCTGCACGTTCAGGGGCTCGAACAGGGTGGGGTTCAGCGGCGCGGTGAGCTCCCGCACCTTGGCCTCGAAGCGGCCCTTTTCATCGGGCAGGTAGGTGACCCCCAGCTCACAGCCGGCGGCGGCGAGCTGCTGGGCGATGCCCCAGGCGATCGAGCGGTTGTTGGCGATGCCGGTGACGAGGGCCTTCTTGCCGCGCAGATCGAGGAGCATGGAGGGGGTTTGCAGAAATTGGGCTCCGAACCGGTGGCCTGAGGCAAAGCCCAGCGGCCACCGGTGCGTTCGGGCGATTCTCTCCCAGTGGATGGCTCTGTCGAGCTGAAGGGCGAGACGGATCGATCGCCTGGGGGATTGACGGCGAAGCCGGATGGCCGTGTTGGGCGGCAGTGCGCTGGTGGCGAGCAGCTACCCGCCTTGTGCCCGCCTTGGTGTTCCTCTTGGTCGTCGGTGTCGGCTTCCTGACGACATGGCGCCGGCGGTCTCAGCGCTGCGATTCGATCGTTGTCGTTGGCAATGACCCCTTCAACTTGAGCGGTGGCGGTAAGAACGGCCATGTGAATCCATTCAGGCTGGATGCCAGTTCGACATCCGATCGGCAATGTCCCTTGCGGCAGCTTGGACAGCTTGAGCCGATGCCGAGCCATGCCTTTAGAAAGCAGCGGCGAGGACGATGCTGTGCGAAGAGCTTGATGGGACCTGCGAATGTCCAGTCATGATTGGATGGAGTTTTCTTTCGGGCTGATGGCATCGATGGTTCAGCCCCTACGGCTTGGGCCTTGGCCGTGGCACGGTTCTCTCAGAGACTGGGCTGCCAAGCACTCTGGAGATCGCGCCAGGTTGTTGATCCGCCATTGCTGGTTGTTCTTGCTCCATTGGCAGGGTGGGCTCGTTCTCCCGTGATGAGTGCTCCTCGCCATCGACTTCCGCCTGGTTTTATCCTTAAAGGTGCTGATGCCGCCTGACGCTTGAACCGAAGCAACTGAAGTAATTGAACTGAAAAAGTCAAGTGGAAGTAACTGGTCTGAAGTCGTCGAGCTGCAGTGATTGAAAAGCGCGATCTCACTCCCACCCCATGGCATCTGGCCATCTCCGCGCCGGATCTCCTGGCGTCCCTTGACTGGACCGCCCAGAGTGATAGTCACCTGCTCCTGTGCGTGGATCGGCGCGATGGCCTCGATCCAGCACGGCGTGCTGACTTGAGCGGCAGCCTTTCGGCAACGGAGCAGCGGCGCCACGACGGCTATCACCGCCGCGACGACCGGGACCGTTTTCTGCTCGGCCGTGGCCTGATGCGCCGGTTGTTGGCGTTCTGGATGCAGCAGCCGCCCCAGACCATCACCATCGCGCTGGGCCCCCATGGCAAGCCCCATTGCCCCGGCGGCCCGCAGTTCAACGTCAGCCACTCTGGTGATCTGATCCTGCTGGCCGTGCACCGCTGCCGGCCCGTGGGGGTGGATGTGGAGCAGGAGCGGCCCGGTATCGACTGGGAACCCATCGCCCGCCGGGTGTTGAGCAGCGCCGAGGTTGAGGGCCTGCTGAGCCGCCCCGAGCCAGAGCGGCAAGCTGCCTTCCTGCAGGCCTGGTGTCGGCTGGAGGCCGAGCTCAAGGCCGGTGGCTGGGGCCTGGCGGCGCCACCGCGGCCGGGTGCGCGCGAGCGGATCTGCCATTGGTCACTCTCCCTGAGACCTGGCTATGTCGGCGCCTTGGCGTTGGTGCAGCCCTAGTGGCCGCCAACGGGATCGAGCTGCAGCGGCCCTCGCCAGTCTGTGCTTGATGAACCCATCCCATCGGCGCCCCGTGGCCCAACCCGACTCCGATCTGCCCCGGCCGATCCGTGGTGGCCCAGCGGCCGCCAGGGCGCGGCTGGCCCAGCTCGACCCCCTCGCCTACGGCCGCAGCCGCAACCACCTCGATGGCGCCGTCACCGGCCTCTCGCCCTATCTCCGCCATGGCGTGCTCACCCTGGCGGAGGTGCGCGATGCCGTGTTCGCTTGGCTGCGCGACCGTGGCTATGCAAGCCCCGAGCGCCGGGACGAGGGGCGCCGCGTGGCCAGCAAGCTGATCAGCGAGCTGGGCTGGCGGGATTACTGGCAGCGGCTCTGGCTCCTGCTCGGTGATGGCATCTGGCACAACCTCGAGCCCCTCAAGACCGGCCATGCCGCCTCGGCCTACGCCCCCGATCTGCCGGCCGACCTGGCCGCGGCCAGCACCGGCCTGCGCTGCATCGATGCCTTTGCCGCCGAGCTGATGGCCACGGGTTGGCTGCACAACCACGCCCGCATGTGGCTCGCCAGCTACCTGGTGCACTGGCGCCGGGTGCAGTGGCAAGCGGGGGCGCGCTGGTTCCTGCAGCACCTGCTCGACGGCGATCCGGCCAGCAACAACCTCAGCTGGCAGTGGGTGGCCAGCAGTTTCAGCAGCAAGCCCTACATCTTCAATCGCGACAACCTCGAACGCTTCAGTGGCGGGCGGTACTGCCGCGTCTGTCCCCGCGCCGGGCGCGATTGCCCCTTCGAGGCCAGCTACGAGCAGCTCCAGGCGCACCTGTTTCCCCAAGCCGGCGATGAGGGCATGCCCCCGGGGGGGCCACCATCGTTCCTGTCGGCTGCCCTGTCCCCGGCCCCGCCGCCCCTCGGCCCGGCCCCACCGCTGCAGCGGCCGGTGGTGTGGATCCATGACGGCGCCCTGGGCCCGGCGAACCCTGCCTTGCGTGCCCACCCGGATGCCCGGGCCCTGTTCGTGTTCGACCAGGCCCTGATCGCTGGCGAGGTCCCGCCGGCTCCGGGTTTCAGCGGCAAGCGGCTGGGCTTCCTGGAGGACTGCCTGCAGGAGCTGCCCGTCACCGCCGCCAGCGGAGATGGGGCTGCCGCGGTCCTTGCGTTCGCGGCCCGCCACGGCGCCGATGGGGTTGTGACCAGTGCCGGTGTAGCGCCCCGCTTCTGGCAGATCGCCACCTCGATTGCCGCCCAGCTGCCACTGCGGGTGCTGCCGGCCGACCCCTTCGTGACCCTCGACATCCCCCCGGCCGAGCTGCGCCGTTTCTCGCGTTACTGGCGCCGGGCCGAGCCATTGGTCTGGTCGGGGTTCAGCAGCTGATCCTCCTGTTCCTGCACGACCTCGGGATCGCTGAGCAGGTCCTCCTCCTGCAGCAGCGGGCAAGGTCTCGGCTCTCACCTCGCTGGCCTTGCGGGGTGGCTCCAGCCAGCGGAAGCTGCGGCGGGGATCGCGGCTGCGGCAGAGGGCCTCGCTCTCGCGCCGCAGGGCGCTGCGCACCGGTTGGCGCGGCCATCGCTGCGAAGAACTCCTCGCGGCTGGCCAGGCCTGAGCTGAACGGTGCCGTGCCGTTGCCGTTGAACAGCCGCGCCGCGTCCGGGCTCCAGCGCGGCGTGCAGACGCCGCTCTGGCTGGTGTCGGTGTCGATCCAGATGTGCAGGCCGAAGCCGTCGGGCTGGTTCACCACCGCCAGACCGTCGTGGGGCGCTGCGGCGCTGCAGTGGATAGATGGCCCAGGTGGGATGGCGATGGGCCGGCACGCAGCCGGCGGCCAGCAGCGCGGCTGGCGCCAACGCCAGCCAGGGCCCCGGCGGAGCCGCCGGGCGCGACATCCCTAATTTGGCGGCTGGCATTGCTTGCGGAACGGCCCCATGGCGCTGACGCCCTCCACCATGCTTCCCCTGGGAACGGCGCTGCCGTTCACCACGATCGCTGCGGAGCTGGCGGCGGGCCATGCCCGCCAGGTGAGCGGTGAGCCACTGCAGACTCGAGAGGCCGGGGTCTGGGCCCCTGCTGGTGTTGTTTCTCTGCGCCCACTGTCCGTTCGTGAAGCACGTGGAGCCGGAGATCACCCGCCTGCAGGCCGATTTTGCCACCCCCGCCGCCCGCGGTTCCGGCGCCGCCCCTGACCCTGCTGGCGATCTCCAGCAACAGCACCATCACCCACCCCCAGGACGGCCCCGAGGGCCTGCGACGCCCAGGCCGAGCGCGCAAGGCTGGCGGTTCCCCTACCTGTTCGATGCGCGCCAGCAGCTGGCGCGATCCTTCCGGGCCGCCTGCACCCCCGATCCCTTCCTGTTCGCCCCCGCCGCCGATGGTGAGCTGCGTCTGGCGTACCGGGGCCAGTTGGATGCCAGCCGCCCCGGCAACGGCGAGCCCCTCGATGGCCGTGACATCCGCGCCGCCATTGAGGCGGTGCTCGCCGGGGAGCCGCTGGCGGCCGAGCAGCGGCCGGCGATCGGCTGCAACATCAAGTGGCATCCAGGTGAGGAACCGGAATGGGCCCGCTGACCGCCATCGACCAGGCCCTTTAATGTCACTCGCATGACTGTGCCTCCCTTCAGCCTGGGCGAGCAGATCCAGGAGCTCGGTGAAGCCCTCGATCAGGCCGTGCTGGAGGTGCTGCGCAGCGGTCAGTACATCGGCGGGGCGGTGACGGCCGGTTTCGAGCGCGACTTCGCCGCCGCCTGCGGCGTGCCTCACGCGGTGGGCTGCAACAGCGGCACCGATGCCCTGGTGCTGGCCCTGCGCGGGCCTGGGGATCGGCCCCGGTGATGAGGTGATCACCGCCTCCTTCAGTTTCTTCGCCACCGCCGAGGCGATCAGCGCCGTGGGCGCCACGCCGGTGTTCGTGGATGTGCTGGAGAACAGCTATCTGATCGATCTCGACCAGCTCGAGGCGGCGATCACCCCCGCCACCCGCGCCCTGCTGCCGGTGCACCTCTTCGGCCGGCCGGTGGACATGGAGCGCGTGTGCGCCCTCGCCGCGCGCCATGGCCTGAAGGTGGTGGAAGACTGCGCCCAGGCCACCGGCGCCAGCTGGGCGGGCCGGCCGGTGGGCAGTTGGGGCGATGCCGGTTGTTTCAGCTTCTTTCCCACCAAAAACCTCGGCGGCGCCGGCGATGGCGGTGCTGTGACCTGCCGCGATCCGGAGCTGGCCCAGCGGGTGCGGGAGCTGGCGGTGCACGGCATGCCGCGCCGTTATCTGCACACGGCCCTCGGCTACAACAGCCGCCTCGACGCCCTGCAGGCGGCCGTGCTCAGCGTCAAGCTGCCCCACCTGGAGCGCTGGCTGGAGGCCCGCCGCCAGCTGGCGGCGGGCTATGGCCTGCGGCTTGCCGGCCTGCCCGGCATCGCCCTGCCTGAGCCCGGTCCGGCCGGGCACAGCTGGAACCAGTTCGTGCTGCGGGTCACGCCCTGTGCCTCCCAGCGCCGCTGCGACGGCCCAGCGGCCTCCGCCTGCCCGGGAAGCACGCCGCGCTGCCGGGACTGGCTCAAGCAGCAGCTGCAGGACGCCGGCGTCAACACGATCATCTACTACCCGATCCCGATCCACCGCCAGCCCGCCTACGCCGACCTCGGCTATGGCCCCGGCTCGCTGCCGGTCACCGAGCGCCTTTGCGACGAGGTGCTCAGCCTGCCGATCTTCCCGGAGCTGGGGGAGGCGCGCCAGCAGCAGGTGATCGAGGGGCTGCTCGGCCTGGTGGAAGCCCAGCAGGCCCTGGCGGCCTGATTCCCATCCCCCAGATTCTCTTGCCCCTGATGGCCGCGAATCTCTAGCCCCTGATGGCGGCATAGAGGGCCTTGAAGCGGGCCTGCTGCTCCCGGTGGTTCACCAGGGGGGCCGGATACCCGCGCCGTTCCAGGGGGGGGATCGTGCCGCTGATCAGGTCGGCGGTGGCCACGTGCCGCAGCTCCGGCAGCCAGGTGCGGATGTAGCGGGCCTCGGTGTCGTAGCGGGCTGCCTGGGTGGCCGGGTTGAAGATGCGCAGCGGTTTGGGGTCCATGCCGCTGCTGGCGCTCCACTGCCAGCCGCCGTTGTTGGCTGCCAGATCGCCGTCCACCAGCTGGGCCATGAAGGCGGCTTCGCCCCAGCGCCAGTCGCAGATCAGGTCCTTGACCAGGAAGGAGGCCACGATCATGCGGCAGCGGTTGTGCATCCAGCCGCTCTGGTTGAGCTGGCGCATGGCGGCATCGACGATCGGCATGCCCGTGAGCCCCTGGCGCCAGGCCTCAAACCAGGCCGGATCGTTCTGCCAGGGAAAGGCGCGCCACTGGGGCCGGTAAGGCCCCTCGGCCAGTTCGGGACAGTGGAACAGCGCCTGCTGGTAGAACTCGCGCCAGGCCAGCTCCTGCTCCCACACCTCGATCGCCGCCAGCGACTCCTCGGCTCCGCCCAGGGCGGCCACCGTGGCGCGGGCCCGCTGGGCGGCCGCCCAGGCCTGCCGTGGGCTGAGGGTGCCGAACTTGAGCGCGGCGCTCAGCCCCGAGGTGCCCGCCTCCCCCGGCAGGTTGCGTCCCTCGCCATAGCCCAGCAGGGGGGCGTTGCGGCCGCCGCCGCTGCCCCCGCAGAAGGCGGCCAGTTGCGCCTGCGCCGCGGCCTCGCCGGGCCGGCAGGGGCAGAGCTCCACGCCGCTGAAGCCATGGTCCAGCCAGGCCGGCGGCGCTGGTTTCGCCCCGGCCCCCAGCTCCGGCTCAGCGCTCAGGATCGGCAGGCCCGCCAGAGCGGCGGGATCGCAGTCGATCAGGGAGTGCGGGGCCGGCAGTGGATCGAGGCCGCCCGAGGCAGCCGATCCCAGCGCGGCCATCGCCTCCAGCCGCCGGCGCCAGCTCCGCCAATAGGGGCCGTAGACCCGGTAGGGCGCGCCGGCGCCGGTGCGCAGCGCCTCCGGTTCCACCAGCAGCTGGTCCCAGTCCGCCAGCACCCGGTGCCCCTCGGCCTGCAGCGCCCGGGCCACGCCGCGGTCGCGCTCCCGCCCATAGGGCTCCACGTCGCGGTTCCAGGCCACCACCTCGGCGCCGAGGGAGCGGGCGATCTGCGGCAGCAGCTGCAGCGGATCGCCCCGCAGGATCAGCAGCCGGCTGCCGGCGCTGCGCCAGGCCCGCTGCAGCTCCTGCAGGCTCTCGCCCAGAAACCACAGCCGTGCCGGTGCCTGGGCGGCCAGGCCTCCCGGCACTGCCGCCGCCGGCTCGGCCTGCAGGATCCCCGGATCGAGCACGAACACGCCCGTGACCGCCGGGGTGCTGGCGGCAGCGGCCGCCAGACCGAGGTTGTCGGCCAGGCGCAGGTCACGGCGGTGCCAGAACAGCCAGCGGGGTGGGTTCATCGGTGCGCTGAAGGTGGAGATCAGAGCCCGAGCACCTGCTTGGCCCGCAGCCAGGCGGTCACGCTCTTGCCGTCCAGGTGCTCATCGCCGCTGGCCAGGGCCGCGTCCAGCTGCTCCGGGGTCATCAGCAGCACCTCCAGGTCCTCGTCGTCGTCGCCGGCGGGCGGCTGGGCCAGGGGGGTGAGCTCGCGGGCCAGAAACAGGTGGATCACCTCGTCGGAATACCCCGGGCAGGGCAGCATCGTCCCCAGCGGATCCCAGCGTGCGGCGCTGTAGCCCGCCTCCTCCTGCAGCTCCCGCCGCATGGTGGCCAGGGGCGTCTCGCCGGGATCGAGGGTGCCGGCTGGAAACTCCAGCAAGCGGGCGGCCACCGCAAAGCGGTACTGGCGCAGGATCACCACGCGGCCGTCGGCCAGCAGCGGCACCGCCAGGGAGGCGCCGGGGTGGCGAATCACTCCGAAGTGCCCCTCCACCCCCATCGGCAGCTGCACCCGGTTGACCTCGAAGCGGATCTTGCCCGCGTCCAGCACGGCGGTGGTTTCGAGATGGCGCGCGGGTTCGGGGGCGGGCAGGGGCGCCATGGCGGTGGTGGGGCTGACACCAGCATCGTTGCTGATCAGGACCGTCCGCCAGCGGCCGTCCAGCACCGACTCGGGCCAGCCGGCCTGGGGCGCCAGCCGCTGCGGCGGCGGACTGCCGTGATCAGGCGGCGCGGCCAACAGGTCGGCCAGCAGCTCGCTGACCCGGCGCCCCGCACCCGGTGGCACCAGCTCCGGCGCCAGGGCCGCCAGCGGCGCCAGCACGAAGGTCCGCCCCAAATACAGCGGATGGGGCAGCCAGAGGGCGGCGCTCTGCCGCTGGTGGGCGCCGCACCAGAGCAGGTCGAGATCGAGGCTGCGCGGGCCCCAGGGCTGCAGCCGCTGGCGGCCGAACGCCGCCTCCAGGCTCTGCAGCGCCAACAGCAGCAGCAGCGGCTGCTGTGGGGGAGCGCCGCTGGCCAGCAGCACCGCATTGAGATAGGGCGGCTGGCCGGCTGGTCCCCCCACCGGCGCCGTGCGGAACAGGGGCGACCACTGCAGCCGCAGCTCCGGCAGCGCGGCCTTGGCGGCCCAGCGCTGCAGCACCTGAGTCAGCAGCGGCCGCACAGCCGTGAGCGTGGCGAGCGGGTCGCCGAGGTTGGCCCCCAGGGCGATGGCCGTGGTGGCCTCAGGCGCCGCCGCCACTCAGGGCTCGCCGAGGAAATCGCGCTTGCCGAGCACCACGCCGTTGTGGCGCAGGATCGCGTAGGCGGTGGTGGTGTGGAAGTAGACGTTGGGCAGCACGAAGCCGCTGAGGAAAGGCCACCCCACCATCGTGATCGTCTGGTCCCGGCCCACCGGCACGCTCACCTCCCGCGCAGCGCTTCCC
This sequence comes from uncultured cyanobacterium, assembly GCA_963765575.1. GTDB lineage: Bacteria > Cyanobacteriota > Cyanobacteriia > PCC-6307 > Cyanobiaceae > NIES-981. Next base: position 116,936 of record CAVXWZ010000011.1, read on the forward strand.
TCCAGTTGCTCGGCCGTGTAGCCGCCCAGCTCGGCGCTCGCCGCCTGCAGGCGCTCGATCAACTCGGAAAAGCTGGTTTCGTCATCGGCCACGGCGGCGGCCTCCCGCCCCGCCAGCCGGGCCACGCCGCGGCGGGCGATGTCGGCGGCGATCTGCACCTGCCGGGTCAGGGGGAACATGTCCGGGTAGAGGCGGCTGGCCAGCAGCACGGCCGGATCGATGCCGCCAGCTTCGGCGTGGGCCTGCCCCTTGGCCAGCACCGCCGCCAGGTTGGTGAGCGTGCGCTGCAGGGGGGGCACGGCGGCCGCGTGCATGGAGAGGGACATGGGCGGAGCCGGCGGCGCAGCGGTGGGCCGAGGCTAGGGGCCAGGCTTGCGGAGCTTCCGCATCGGCCAGACTGCCCCCCTCACCCGTTCTCCCCGCCACCGGCTCCATGGTTGTCAGCGGCTCAGCAGCGTCCCCGGCCCAGGCTGGCCAGGCCGCGGCCCGCTCCTTTCCGCTGGCGGCGATCACCGGCCACGGCACCCTCAAGCTGGCCCTGCTGCTGGCGGCCGTGGACCCCGGCCTTGGCGGCGTGGTGATCGCCGGCGGCCGCGGCACCGGCAAGTCGGTGCTGGCCCGGGGCCTGCACGCCCTGCTGCCGCCCATCGACGTGCTCGATCTGGGCGGCGCGGCGGTGCAGGCCCTCAACGTGGATCCCCAGCGCCCCGACGACTGGAACGAGGCCGTGCGCGAGCGGCTGCAGCAGCTGGGCGCCGACCCCAGTGGCCGCGACACCCAGGCCCTGCTGCCCACCCGCGTGATCCCCGCCCCCTTCGTGCAGGTGCCGCTGGGCGTCACCGAAGACCGGCTGCTGGGCTCGGTGGATGTGGCCGCCTCCCTGGCCAGCGGCCAGGCGGTGTTCCAGCCGGGGCTGCTGGCCGAGGCCCACCGTGGCGTGGTGTACGTGGATGAGCTCAACCTGCTCGACGACGGCGTCACCAACCTGCTGCTGGCGGCGGTGGGCAGCGGCGAGAACCGCATCGAGCGCGAGGGCCTCAGCCTCGGCCCACCCCTGCCGCTGCCTGCTGATCGCCACCTTCAACCCCGAGGAGGGGGCGGTGCGCGACCACCTGCTCGATCGCTTCGCCATCTGCCTCAGTGCCAACCAGGCACTGGAGCTGGAGCAGCGGGTGGCCATCACCCGCTCCGCCCTCGACCATGCCGAGTCGGGCCAGGACTTCCGGGGCCGCTGGCAGGAGGAGACCGACGCCCTCGCCACCCAGCTGCTGCTGGCCCGCCAGTGGCTGCCCGATGTGCAGATCAGCCGCGAGCAGATCGCCTACCTGGTGACCGAGGCCCTGCGCGGCGGTGTGGAGGGCCACCGCTCCGAGCTCTACGCCGTGCGCGTGGCCCGCGCCCATGCCGCCCTCAGCGGCCGCGATCGCGTCGAGGCCGACGACCTGCAGGTGGCCGTGCGGCTGGTGATCGCCCCGCGGGCCCTGCCAGCTGCCGCCGCCCGATCCCGACCAGCCCCTGGAGCCGCCGCCGCCACCGCCGCCCCAGGGCGAGCAGCCGCCGGAGCAGCCGCCCGAACCCGACCAGAGCGAGCCGGAGCCCGAGGAGCGGACAGCGACCCCGAGCAGCCCGACCAGGAGGACGACACCCCGGAGGACCAGGCGCCCCCCTCGGTGCCGGAGGAGTTCATGCTCGATCCGGAGGCCGTGGCGATCGATCCTGAGCTGCTGCTGTTCGGGGCCGCCAAGGCCAAGAGCGGCGGCAGCGGCAGCCGGGCCGTGGTGTTCAGCGACTCCCGCGGCCGCTACGTCAAGCCGATGCTGCCCCGCGGCCCGGTGAAGCGCATCGCCGTCGACGCCACCCTGCGCGCCGCCGCCCCGTACCAGAAGAGCCGCCGCGAGCGCCAGCCCCACCGCAAGGTGGTGGTGGAGGACGGCGACCTGCGGGCCAAGCAGCTGCAGCGCAAGGCCGGTGCCCTGGTGATCTTCCTGGTGGATGCCAGCGGTTCGATGGCCCTCAACCGCATGCAGAGCGCCAAGGGTGCCGTGATCCGCCTGCTCACCGAGGCCTATGAAAACCGCGACGAAGTCGCCCTGATCCCCTTCCGCGGCGAGCAGGCCGAGGTGCTGCTGCCGCCCACCCGCTCGATCACCGCCGCCCGCCGGCGGCTGGAAGCGATGGCCTGCGGCGGCGGCTCACCCCTGGCCCACGGCCTCTCCCAGGCGGCGCGGGTGGGGGCCAACGCCCTGGCCACGGGCGACCTGGGCCAGGTGGTGGTGGTGGCGATCACCGATGGCCGCGGCAACGTGCCCCTGGGCCGCTCCCTGGGGCAGCCGGAGCTGGAGGGGGAGCAGCCGGTGGACCTCAAGGAGGAGGTGAAGCAGGTGGCCAGCCGCTACCGCGCCCTCGGCCTCAAGCTGCTGGTGATCGACACCGAGCGCAAGTTCATCGGCAGCGGCATGGGCAAGGAGCTGGCCGAGGCGGCCGGCGGCAAGTACGTGCAGCTGCCCAAGGCCAGCGATCAGGCCATCGCCGCCATCGCCATGGAGGCGATCAACGCGGTGTAAGCGGGGCAGCCCCTGCCCCTGGCGGTGACTCCGATTGGGCGTCTGTGGCCGTGCCGGTACCCGAGTCCTGGCCCGCCTCGCGTTCCGCCCGCTCCCGTGCCGCCCCGGTCTGAGCGGGGTAGAGCTCCTCGAAGAATTCGCCCAGCCCCACCGACAGGCTGCGCAGTCCGTTCATGAAGCCGGGGTCGCCGGTGAGTTTCTCCACGTCCCCCCCCACCGCCTGCCACTGGGCCGTGAGCCGCTCGGCATTGGCCACCGTCTGGCGCAGATCGGCGACCATCGTGGGGTCGTCGAGGCGGGTCATCAGCTGCCGTAGCTGGACGGAGCTGGCGTTGATGTTGGCGATGGTGGGTTGCACCCCTTGCACCGAACCCTCCAGGTCGCCTAACAGCGACTGACCCCGGCGCACGAGGCCACTGCCGTCCTGCACCAGAGCGCGGCTCTCGCGCAGGAAGACATCGGCCTGCTGGGCCGTGTCCTCCACGCTGCTAGCCACTCCGGCCATCTTGCTCAGCAATTCCTCCTGATCGGCCTGGCTCAGCAACTCGTAGAGCAGGGTGGTCACGGAGGCCAGGCTGGCCCCCTCATTGCCGCTGATGCTGGCGCCGTCGCAGAGCATGCGCTCGGGCACGCAGTCGCGGGAGCGGGGGCTGGGAGCGTCAGCGGGCAAAGTTTCGCCCTCGCTTTTGAGCACCACCTGGGCCTCCCCCCCCAGCAGCGACACCTGGCCGATCTCGGCCACCGCCGGCTGGGCCAGCCGGATGGATGGATTGGTGATCTCCAGCTGGGCAATCACCGCCTCCGGTGTGATTTCCACCGAGCGCACGCTGCCCACGATCACGCCACGGAACACCACCGGCGAGCGCACGGCCAGGCCGCTGGCCTCGTTGAAGCGCGCCTCCACCGTCCAGTACTGGCGGGTGATCGACAGCCCCCGCAGCCACAGCCCCAGGCCCACGGCACTGGTGATCGCGGCCAGCAGGGAGAAGCCCACGATCGCCTCACGCACGGAGCGGCGCATCGTTCAGGCCTCCGCCGGCTGGATGGGTCCGTGCAGACTACCGCTGCGGAACTGCACCACATAGGGATTGTCGGTGCTGCGGTAGCTCTGCAGATCCCCCTGCCAGCGAAAGCGGCCCTCGTAGAGCAGCACCACCCGCTGCGCGGTGCGCTCGATCGTGCTGTGCACGTGGCTCACGATCACCGAGCTGGCACCGGCCAGGTCGGTGGTGCGCACGATCAGGTCTTCGATGCGCGTGCAGGCCACAGGATCGAGCCCTGCAGTGGGTTCGTCAAACAGCAGCAGCGGCATGCGATCGCTCGGCTGGCTGGGGTCCTGGATCAGGGCACGGGCGAAGCTCACCCGCTTCTGCATGCCGCCGCTGAGCTCGCCCGGCATCTGCTGCTCGATCCCCCCCAGCCCCACGGCCTCAAGGGCCTGGCGCACCCGTTCGCGGACCTCTCCCTTGCCGAGACGGCTGAAGCGGTAGAGCAGGAAACCCACGTTCTGCTCCACTGTGAGCGAGGCCAGCAGGGCGGGGTTCTGGAACACCAGCCGCACGTCCGGAGGCCGCTGCTGATCCAGGCGCAGGTAGCGCTGGGCGTCACCGTGCAGCAGCACGCTGCCCCGGCTGGGGAGCAGCAGTCCGGCCAACAGGCGCAGGATGGTGGATTTGCCCGACCCTGACGGTCCCACCACCACGAGCTGTTCGCCCCGCTCCAGGCTGAGGTTCACCGCGTCGAGCACACGGTTTGACCCCCACTGCATGGTCACGTCTCGGAGCTCGGCCAGGGGGCTTGCCGGCTGGTTCAGGGCTGCAACCCGATGCCACCCCATCCTGCCAGGACCGATGAGGGGGGTGGATGTCCTGCCTACAGTTTGGGCACGACGTTGCCAGTCCCCCCTCCCCGGTCCGGCCCACCCTTGCCTCCTTCCGCCTCGCCCCCCCCGCCGCGCCGGCTGCGACACCCGCGATCCCAGCCCGGCTGGGTGGGCAGAGGCGATCGCCGTCAGCGCGACCTGGTGAGCCGTTCGCGCCGGGCGGTGCGCTGGCTGCAGCCCGGTCTGGTGGTGAAGCGCTGGGTGGTCACCTCGGGCCTGGGCCTGCTGATCGCCCTGATCGGGGCCGCCGTGTGGGCCGATCTGCAGCCGATCTACTGGAGCCTGGCCGGCATCCAGTGGCTGCTGCAGAGCATCACCCGGGTGCTGCCCCGGGAGATCACCGGTCCGCTGGTGCTCGCCATTGGTGCGGCGCTGATCTGGCTGGGTCAGAGCCGCAGCTTCGGCTCGATTCAAAAGGCTCTGGCTCCCGATCGCGACACCCTGCTGGTGGATGCACTCGCCGCCCAGGGCCGGCTCAACCGTGGCCCCAACATCGTGGCCATCGGCGGTGGCACGGGCCTCTCCACCCTGCTCAGCGGCCTCAAGCGCTACAGCTCCAACATCACCGCCATCGTCACCGTGGCTGATGACGGCGGCAGCAGCGGCGTGCTGCGCCGCGAGCTGGGGGTGCAGCCCCCCGGCGACATCCGCAACTGCCTGGCGGCCCTGGCCCGGGAGGAGCCACTGCTCACCCGCCTGTTCCAATACCGCTTCCCGGCCGGCACCGGCCTGGAGGGCCACAGCTTCGGCAACCTCTTTCTCACCTCGCTCTCCGCCATCACCGGCAGCCTGGAGGCGGCGATCACCGCCTCCAGCCGGGTGCTGGCGGTGCAGGGCCAGGTGGTGCCGGCCACCACCGCCGATGTGCGCCTCTGGGCCGAGCTCGAGAACGGGGAGCGCATCGAGGGGGAATCGCGCATCAGCCGGGCCCCCAGCCCGATCGTCCGCCTCGGCTGCCTGCCGGAGCGGCCACCGGCGTTGCCGCGGGCGATCGAGGCCATCGCCCACGCCGACCTGATCCTGCTCGGGCCTGGCAGCCTCTACACCTCGCTGCTGCCCAACCTGCTGGTGCCCGAACTGGTGGAGGCCATCGCCCGCAGCAAGGCGCCGCGGCTGTACGTCTGCAACCTGATGACCCAACCGGGGGAAACCGACGGCCTGGACGTCTCAGGCCACCTGCGGGCGATCGAAGCCCAGCTGGCCAGCCTGGGGGTGGAGAAGCGCCTGTTCACGGCGGTGCTGGCCCAGGAGGCCCTGCCCCACACCGAGCTCCTCGATCAGTACCGCCGCAAGGGTGCTCAGCCGGTCAGCTGCGACGCCCGCGCTCTGCGCCGCCAGGGCTATGCGGTGATGGAGGCACCCCTGAACGGGGGCCGGCCCATGACCTCCCTGCGCCACGACCCCCGCAGCCTGGCGCTGGCGGTGATGCGCTTCTACCGCAACACCCGCAACCGCCAGGCGCCCGTCTGGCCGGTGGCCGAGGCAGATCAGCACGATCCCTAGGCCCAAGCGCCGATCAGTAGGCGTCCTGCATCTCGTAGAAGTCGGGCTGGACGTAGTCCTTGCGCAGCGGCCAACCTTTCCAGTCCTCGGGCATCAGCAGGCGCTTGGGATGGGGATGGCCCTCAAAGTGAATGCCGAACATGTCGAAGGTTTCGCGCTCCTGCCAGTCGGCGCCTCGGAACAGGCCGTAGAGGGTGGGGATGGTGAGGTCGCCGTCGCGCTCCAGGAACACCTTCAGGCGCACCTCCTGCGGTTTGACCTCGGCCCCGAGATGGGGCACGCCGGCACTCAGATCGGCCAGAACCCCGAGTTTGACGAGGTGATAGAAGCTCACCAGCCGTCCCCCGGGGCCCTCGTCATAGCCGCCCTGGCATTGCAGGTAGTCGAAACCGTCGGCCTTGAGGGCTGTGGCCAGCAGGGGCAGGAACGCCGGCTCGACGCCGATCACTTCCACCCCCAGGTGGTCGCTCGGCAGCACCTGGTGCTCGAAGCCCTGGCCGCTCAGCCACTGGCTCACCGCACCGGCAACGGTGGTGGGCGTGGCTTCGGCAGCGGCGGCGGGGGTGGCTGCGGCAGCCGGGGTGGGGGTGTCCTCAGGCATCGATTCAGGTGCGGGGGGTGGCTGCGGACGAAGTGCCAGCGGGGTCGGGTGCCACCGCCATCTCGGCCTGGGTGATCTCCCCCTCGGCCGCCAGGGCGCCAAGGGGGAGGCCGGCGGCGGCGGCCAGGGCGGCCTGCTGGGTTTCAGCGCGCAGATAGCGGCCGTTGACGAGCGGTTCGACGGGCACCAACCGGTGCGGCACGGTGCAATAACGGTGGGTGGGCAGCAGGTTGCCGCGTTCGGCCAGGGCCTCGTTGCCCACCTTCTTGCGCAGCTTGATCACCGCGTCGAAGATCGCCTCCGGCCGCGGCGGGCAGCCGGGCAGGTAGAGATCCACCGGAATCAGCTTGTCCACGCCGCGCACGGCGGTGGTGGAGTCGGCACTGAACATGCCGCCGGTGATCGTGCAGGCGCCCATGGCGATCACGTACTTCGGCTCGGGCATCTGCTCGTAGAGGCGCACCAGGGCCGGGGCCATCTTCATCGTGACGGTGCCGGCGATGATCAGCAGATCCGCCTGGCGAGGGCTGGAGCGGGGCACCAGGCCGAAACGGTCGAAGTCGAACCGGGAGCCGAGCAGGGCGGCGAATTCGATGAAGCAGCAGGCCGTGCCGTAGAGCAAGGGCCAGAGGCTGCTCAGCCGCGCCCAGTTGTGGATGTCATCGAGGGTCGTGAGGATCACGTTCTCGGAGAGATCCGAGGTCACGGTGGGGGAACCCACCGGTCCGCAGCTGGCGGCCCGCAGGTCTTTGAGCGCCTGGATCGAGGGCGCCTCCCCCAGGCCGGGGCTGCCCAGGGTGGCGTTGGCAGGTGGGGTGGGGGGGGTCATGGATTCGACGGGGCGAGGTGCTCGGCGGATCTGAGAGGACGCCGGATCGGGGGGGATCGGCTCAGGCCGGTATCAGCTCCATTCCAGCGCGCCTTTGCGCCAGGCGTAGGCCAGGGCCACCACCAGGATGGCAATGAACACCAGGGCCTCGATGAAGGCCAGCAGCCCGAGCCGGTGAAAGGCCACTGCCCAGGGGTAGAGGAACACCGTTTCCACGTCGAAGATCACGAAGACCAGGGCGAACATGTAATAACGAATGTTGAACTGAATCCAGGCACCGCCAATGGGCTCCATGCCGGATTCATAGGTGAGCTGCCGCTCACCGGCCCGGCTTTTCGGCGCCAGCAGCTTGTTGGCCACGATTGCCAGCACGGGCACGGCCGCCGAGATCAGCAGAAAGCCGAGGAAGGCGTCGTAGCCGGAGAGCACGAACATCGGGCGGCCCAAGTTGGGCGGCAGTCTGGCACCTGCGGCGATCACTAGAGTCGTTGGGCCTGGCCTGATCCCGGTGACCGACGAGACGACCGCCGACAGCTCCCGCCCCGGGACGAGCCCACCGCTCGACCAGCAGCTCGATCCGGCGCCTGACCCGTCGCCCGGCCAGGCGCCCGACCCGTTGGCCGCCCAGCCTGGCGATGCCGCGGGTGCCGCCGAAGCCGACGATCCCGCCAGCCACCGCTTCGAGTGCCGCAGCTGCGGCTACGTCTACGACCCTGCCGAGGGCGTCAAAAAGGTGGGGATCAAGCCGGGGACTCCGTTCCTGGAGCTCGATCCAGCCGGCTTCCGCTGCCCGGTGTGCCGCAGCCGCATCGCCGCCTTCAACGACATCGGTCCCCGCAGCAAGCCCAGTGGCTTCGAGGAGAACCTCAACTTCGGTCTGGGGGTGAACCGGCTCACCCCGGGCCAGAAGAATGTGCTGATCTTCGGCGCCTTCGCCCTGGCGGTCGCCTTCTTCCTGTCCCTCTACTCCCTGCGTTGATGAAGCCTGCCCTCCTCGCGTCCCTGCGGCGGCGGCTCTCGCCCCTGTTCAGCCTGGTGTTGGTGATCGGCCTGGGCTTCGCCCTCGGCGGTTGCGTCACCACCGGCCTGCCGGTGGCCGACACCAGCCCCTGGCAGCCGGTGCCCCTGGACACCCGCTCCAATCCCCTGGCCGTGGCTTTCTCCGATGACAGCCACGGCTTCCTCGTGGGCAGCAATCGGTTGATCCTGGAGACCAACGACGGCGGTGCCCACTGGGAGGAGCGCGCCCTCGACTTGCCCGAGGAGGAGAACTTCCGGCTGATCAGCATCGACTTCGATGGCCAGGAGGGCTGGATCGCCGGCCAACCAGGACTGCTTCTGCACAGCACCGATGCCGGCAGCAACTGGAGCCGGCTGTTCCTGGACACCAAACTGCCTGGCGAGCCTTACCTGATTACGGCCCTGGGCCGCAGCAGGGCGGAACTGGCCACCACTGTCGGCGCCGTCTACGAGACCGCCGACGGGGGCAACAGCTGGCAGGCGCGGGTGGAGGACGCCGCCGGTTCCGTGCGCGAGCTGCGCCGCAACCCCGAGGGCCGCTACGTGAGCGTGAGCAGCCTGGGCAACTTCTTCTCCACCTGGGACCCGGGTCAGCCCACCTGGCAGGTGCACCAGCGCGTCAGCAGCCAGCGGCTGCAGTCGATGGGCTTCCAGCCCGACGGGGCGCTGTGGATGCTGGCCCGCGGCGCCCAGTTGCGCTTCGGCCCTGAGGTGGGTGAACCCGAAACCTGGGGCAAGGCGATCATCCCGATCACCAACGGCTACGGCTACCTCGATCTGGCCTGGGATCCCAAGGGCACCATCTGGACCGGGGGCGGCAGCGGCACCCTGCTGGCCAGCGACGACGGCGGCAGCAGCTGGCGCCGGGATCCGGTGGGGGAGCAGGAGCCCTCCAACTTCACCCGCCTGGTGTTCACCCGCGACGGCAAGGGCTTTGTGCTCGGTGAGCGCGGTTCGCTGCTGCGCTGGGTGGGCTGAGCCGGGGCGCTCCCGCCAACTTCTGTAACCATGGCCCGTCCCTGCTCCCGAGCCCTCAGGGCCTGCCCCTAGGATTCGACAGCTGAACGCTTGTTGCCATGGCTGCCGGCTCCACAGGAGAACGCCCGTTCTTCGAAATCATCACCAGCATTCGTTACTGGGTGATCCACGCGGTCACACTGCCCGCGATCTTCCTCGCTGGATTCCTGTTCGTCTCCACCGGTCTGGCCTACGACGCCTTCGGTACCCCCCGTCCTGACGCCTATTTCCAGGCCCAGGAAAGCAAGGCCCCCGTGGTCAGTGAGCGCTACGAGGGCAGGAGTCAGCTTGACCTGCGCCTGCAATAACCCATGACCCAGTCCCCCGTCTCCACCACTCCGCGCAACTACCCGATTTTCACGGTGCGCTGGCTCTCGGTTCACGCCCTCGGCATCCCCACGGTGTTCTTCCTGGGGGCCCTGGCGGCGATGCAATTCGTCCGCCGCTAAACATCCACCGCTGAACGCCACCCCAACGTCATGGGTCTGCAACGCAACACCAACCCCAACAACCTGCCGGTTGAGCTGAACCGCACGAGCCTTTACCTGGGCCTGCTGCTGGTGTTCGTCACCGGCGTGCTCTTCACCAGCTACTTCTTCAACTGACTCAGGAGCCCATCCGATGAGCGGCAAGAAATCCACCCTGCCTGACGGCCGCATCCCTGATCGGCTGCCCGATGGTCGTCCGGCCGTGGCCTGGCGCTCCCGCTGGACCGAGGGCGTTCTGCCCCTCTGGCTGGTCGCGACCGCCGGCGGCATGGCCGTGATCTTCGTGGTCGGCCTGTTCTTCTATGGCTCCTATGCCGGCGTGGGTTCCGCCTGAGTCCGGCGCCAGTGCTGAAGCCTGGACACGCCTGAATCCAAGCTGCTGCCCGCGGCGGTTTCAGGCCATCAGCCTGTGAAGAAGCGCAACCTGCTGCAAAACCCTGTCCTCTCCTGGCTGGCGGGCGCTCTCCTCTATGCCTACGGGCAGCTGGTGATGGGCACCTCCGCCATCCGGGTGTGGGCGAATCCAGAGACCGAAGCCCTGGTGCTGCAGCGGCAGGTGCCGGTGATCTACGTCCTCTGGCACTGCCACGTTTTTTTTCTGCCGTTGTTGGGCAGCCATGCCCGCCGGCGGCTGGCGGTGCTGCTCAGCAGCCATCGCGATGCGCGCATCGTGGGGGTTGCGGCTCGGCTGCGCGGGGTGGAGCTGGTGGAGGGTTCCTCCACCCGCGGCGGCCTGACGGCCTACCGCAACCTGTTGCAGCGCCTGCGCCGGGGGCAGTCGGTGTGCATCACCCCTGACGGCCCCCGGGGGCCGGCGAAGGAGGTGAAGGCGGGGGTGCTGCACCTGGCCTGGCTCTCTGGCTGCGCCGTGGTGCCGGTGGGTCTGGCGCTCAGCCGCCGGCGGCGCCTGGGCTCCTGGGACCGCTCCGTGCTGCCCCTGCCCTTCGGCCGGGTCGTGCTGGCCCTGGGCGCCCCTGTCTACGTGGCCGCGGCTGGCGCTGGCGAACCGCGGCGCCGGGGTGACAGCCGTTTCCCCCACCAGGCCGACACCCTGGCGGCGGCCCTGGATGCCACCAGTGGCGAGGCGGCCCTGCGGCTGCACCGGGGCCGCCCCTGATGGCTTTGCGGGGCCAGGCACTGCTGCTCAGCTACCGCCTGCTGACGCTGCTGCTCACCCCGGCGCTGCTGGTGCTGCTGGTGCTGCGCAGTTGCCGGGGGCGGGAGGAACCGCGGCGGCTCGGGGAGCGGCTCGGGGTGGCCAGCCGGCGCCGACCCGCCGGGCCGCTCGTGTGGATCCATGCCGCCAGCGTGGGCGAGCTCACCAGCCTGGTGCCGTTGCTGGAGGCCCTGGCCACGAGCTGCGCCGGAGCAGGTCGGGCGTCGCCGGCAGTGCTGGTCACCAGCGTCACCCGCACCGCGGCCCGCCTTGCCCCCAGCCTGCTGCCCGCCGGCGTGCTGCACCAGTACGTGCCGATCGACCACTGGCTGGCCATGGCCCTGTTCCGCCACCACTGGCGCCCCGATCTGGGGCTGCTGGCCGAGGCCGAGCTGTGGCCCGAGCTGGTGCACGCCATGCCGGGGCCGCTGTTGATCAATGCCCGCGTCAGCGCCCGCTCCTACCGGCGCCACCGCCGGCTGCCCGGCTACAGCCGCTGGCTCTATGGCCGCTGCCGGGCCTGTTTCGCCCAGTCGGCTGCCGACGCGGAGCGTTTGCAGTGGCTGGGGGCGCCGCCGGCCCGGGCGCTGGGGTCCACCAAGTGGGATGCGCCGCCGCTGCCGGTGCACGCCCCCAGCCTGGGGCGGTTGCGGCGGCTGTGGCCGCAGCGGCCCGTGCTGCTGCTTGCCAGCAGCCATGCCGGTGAGGAGGCGTTGTTGCTCGCCGCCTGGCCAGCCATTTGCCGTCGCCTGGGGCCGCAGCGGCCGGCGCTGCTGCTGGCGCCGCGCCATCCGCAGCGGGCGGTGCAGCTGCTGGAGCAGGTGCAGGCCTGCCTGCCGGCCGCCCAGCTCTGGAGTCGCCTGGACGCCTGGTCCCAGCTGGGGGCCGGGCCCGAGCCGGCGCTGGATGCTGTGGTGGTCGATGCCCTGGGCCTGATGGGCAGTTGGATCGCCGCGGCCGCCGTGGTGGTGATGGGCGGCAGCTTCCGGGTCGGCGGCCGCGACCTGGGCGGTCACAATCCCCTCGAACCCGTGCGCGGCGGCCGGCCCGCGGTCTGCGGTCCGGACATGGCCAACTTCGCCGAGGTGAGCGAGCAGCTGCAGCGCTCCGGTTGGCTGGTCCGCTGCACCAGCGCGGCTGAGGCCTGGGAGGCGGCGAGCGCCTGGCTGCTCGAGCCGCCCCAGCCCGGTGCCCTGCCGGTCCTGCAGGGCCCTTCGGAGCTGATTGCCGCCACCATCATGGAGCGCCTGCCGGCGCCGCCCTGGCGCTGATGCTGCTGGCCACGCCCCGTTTCTGGTATCAGCCGCGGCCCAGCCCCCTGGCCAGGTTGCTGCGGCCCTGCGGCTGGCTCTACGGGCTGGCGGTGCACTACCACCGGGCCCGCAGCCGGGCCTGGCAGCCGCCGCTGCCGGTGGTCTCGGTGGGCAACATCACCCTGGGGGGCACTGGCAAGACGCCGCTGGTGCGCGCCCTGGCCGGGGAGCTCGTTGCCCGCGGCTGGCGGCCGGCGGTGCTCAGCCGCGGTTATGGCAGTGGCCGCCGTGAGCCCCTGCGGGTGGAGGCGCGGATGGATGCCGCGGCGGTGGGGGATGAGGCCCTGGAGCTGGTGCGCGCCCTGCCCGCCGTGCAGGTGTGGATCGGCGCCGACCGGGTCGCCTCCGCCCGCAGGGCCCTGGAAGCGGGCGCTGACCTGCTGCTGCTCGATGACGGCCTTCAGCACTGGCGCCTGAGCCGCGACTGCGACGTGAGCGTGCTCGATGGGCAGCGCCGCCTCGGCAATGGCCTGCTCTTCCCCGCCGGTCCCCTGCGCGAGCCGGCCGCCGCCCTGGCACGGGCCGATCTGCTGGTGCTCAGCGGTGTTCAGCCCGACTGCGCCGCCGCCGCCACAGCCGCCGCCGCCACAAGCGCCACACCGGCAGGCCTGCCCTGGCCCAGTGGCCGTCCCTGGTTGTCGGTCCCGGCCCGGCTGGAGCTGCCTGGGGGCCTGCGCCAACGCCCCCTGTTGGCGTTCTGCGGCATCGGCCTGCCAGAGAAGTTCTTCGCCGCCCTGCGCCGCGAGGGCTGCCGGCTGGTGGGCTGCCAGGCCTTCCCCGACCACCATCCCTATGCTCGCTCCGACGTGGAACGGTTGTTGACACTGGCCCGGTCGCAGCGCAATGCCACCCTGGTGACCACGGCGAAGGACTGGCAGAGACTCATGGCCGTGCTGGCACCTCACGAGCGTGCCGCTGTCGTGCCGGTGGAGTTGCGCCTCGATCCGCTGGCCGTGACCCAGCTCACCGATTCGGTGCTGGCCGTTGTGGCCAGCCGCGGCTGGGGCCAGCGTGGCTGAGGGGCGGGAACTGCTGCTGGTGGCCGGTGAGGCCTCTGGAGATCTGCACGGCGGAGCCCTGCTGCAGGCGCTCAGGCGCCTGGCCCCGGATCTGGCCGTGGCCGGGGTGGGCGGCGAGCGCCTGCGGGCCGCCGGCATGGACACGCTCGTTGATGTCAGCAGCCTGTCCGCCGCCGGCGTGGTGGAAATCCTCGGCAGCATCCGCCGCCATCACCGGGTGATGCGCCTGCTCAAGCAGCGCATGGACCGCCGGCGGCCCGCCGCAGTGGTGCTGATCGACTACCCCGGCTTCAACTTGTTTGTGGCCCGCGAGGCCCATCGCCGTGGCATCCCGGTGTTCTTCTACATCGCCCCCCAGGTGTGGGCCTGGGGGCGGGGCCGGGCCCGGCGCATGGCTGGCTTCATTGATCGCCTGGCGGTGATCTTCCCCTTCGAGGAGGGCCTGTTCAATGCCCATGGCCGCGCCTTCGCCAGCTACGTGGGCCATCCGATCCTCGATGAGATCGAGGTCACCGCCACGGCGGCCCAGACCCGCCGCCGCCATGGCCTGGATCCGCAGCGGCCCTTGCTGGCGCTGATGCCCGGCAGTCGCCGCAGTGAGATCCGCCTGCTGCTGCCCCCCCTGCTGGCCGCCGCCGAGCGGTTGCGCCGTCAGGGCTGGCAGGTGGTGCTGCTGCGCGCCTCCACCATTGATCCCACCGTGCTGGAGCGTGAGGCCGGCCTGCGGCCGCTGCCGCTGCCCTGCATCGCCGGCGACACCGTGAACCTGCTGCATGCGGCCGATGCCGGCCTGGTGAGCTCCGGCACCGCCACCCTGCAGGCGGCGCTGCTGGGCTGCCCCCACGTGATCGTCTACCGCTTCAACTGGCTCACCAACCTGCTGGGCCGGCTGGTCACCCGCCACCGGGTGCTGGGCCTGCCCAATGTGATCCTCGGCCGGATGGCCTTCCCGGAACTGCTGCAGGAGCGGGCCAACGCCGATGAACTGGTGGCCGCCCTGCAGGCGTTGCTGGTCGATCGCCCCGGGGTGGAGGCCGCCATCGCCGAGCTGCAGCGGCGCATGGGCCCCCCCGGCGCCTCCGCCCGCGCCGCCGAAGTCCTGCTGGAGCTGCTGCCATGACGGGGTCTGCCATGAAGCGGGCCGCCACGCCACCCGCCAGCCCCGACGGGCCCACCCCCGCCGGGTTCAGCTACCGCCGCCTGCTGGCCTACGGCCGCCGCTACCTCTGGCCCACCTACCTGCTGGCCTTCCTGTTCAACCTCGGCTACGGGGCCTCCACCGGGGTGGTGCCGCTGGTGATCCGCTACCTGTTCGACCAGGTGCTGCCCAGTGCCGATCGCAGCCGGCTTTACGCCGCGCCGCTGGCCATCCTGGTGGTGATCGGTCTGCGGGCCCTGTGCCAGTTCCTGGGGTCCTACCTCAGCGAAACGGTGGGCCAGGGGATCACGGCCGATCTGCGCGCCGATCTCGCCCGCCGGGTGATGGTGTTGCCCCAGGCCTACATCGATCGCGGCAGTTCCTCCGGCCTGATTTCGCGGGTGCTCAGCGACGTCACGCTGGTCAAGACCGGCCTCGTCGATGGGCTCACATCCCTGGCCAAGGACAGCCTCACCCTGCTGGTGCTGGTGCTGGTGGCGTTCTACCAGGACTGGCTGCTCTCCCTGGTGGCCTTCATCCTCTTCCCCCTCGGCGTCTGGCCGGTGCTGCGCTCTTCCCGCAAGGTGCGTCGCCACTCCAGCCGCGGCCAGTCGAGCCTTGCCCGCCTGGCATCGATCCTGCAGGAGGCGCTGGTGGGCTCGCGGGTTGTCAAGGTGTTCGGCATGGAGGGCTACGAACTGGAGCGCTTCGAGCTGGAGAACCGCTCGGTGCTGCGCTCCGCCCTGCGCACCACCCGCGCCAAACTCGCCAACCAGCCCCTGATGGAGCTGCTGGGCGCGGTGGGCTTCAGTGCCGTGCTGATCTACGGCGGCGAGGCGGTGATCGCCGGCACCCGCACCACCGGCAGCTTTTTCGCCTTCCTCACCTCCCTCTACCTCTGCTACGCCCCGTTCAAGGGCCTCGCCAAGGCCAATGCCGTGCTGCAGCAGGGAGTGGCGGCCGCCCGGGATGTGTTCGCCATCCTCGACACGCCACCCGATCCCGCCGACCCGCCCCAGCCACGGCCGCTGGTGCCGTTCGGGCGGGCGCTGCGGGCTGAGGCGGTGACCTTCGCCTACGACCAGGAGCCAGTGATCCGGGGTCTGGATCTGGAGATTCCCCGGGGCAGCACCGTGGCGCTGGTGGGGCCCAGCGGCGGCGGCAAGAGCACGATCATCGATCTCTTCTGCCGCTTCTATGACCCCAGCGACGGGCGCATCTGCATCGATGGCCTCGATCTGCGCGAGCTTTCGCTGGCCGCGCTGCGCTCCCAGATCTCGCTGGTGGATCAGAACACCTTTCTGTTCAACGACACCGTGGCCAACAACATCGCCTACGGCCAGGGCTTTGGCTCCAGAGGCCCCCAGGCGGCGGGTCGTGAGGAGATTGTGGCGGCGGCACGGGCCGCCAATGCCCACGGCTTCATCGAGCAGCTGAGCGATGGCTACGACACCCTGATCGGCGAGAACGGCGCCATGCTCTCGGGGGGGCAGCGCCAGCGCATCGCCATTGCCCGGGCCCTGATCAAGAACGCCCCGATCCTGTTCCTCGACGAGGCCACCTCCGCCCTCGATTCCGCCTCGGAACAGGTGGTGCAGGAGGCCCTCGATCGCCTGATGGCCAACCGCACCACCCTGGTGGTGGCCCACCGGCTGTCGACGGTCGTCAATGCCGACCGCATCTGTGTGATCGCCGCCGGCCGGCTGGCCGAGTCGGGCCGCCACGGCGACCTGCTGGCTCGCGGCGGCATCTATGCCGGCCTAGTTTCGTCACAATTCGCAACCGCTGAAGCGATATCGCCCTGATGACCACTGCCCCCACCGCTCCGGCCCCCCAGTCGCCCGCCAGCTACGACCGCTCCGACTGGGCCAGCGCCTTCCGCAACGTGGTCAGCGAGCTCACGGCCGTGCCCCTCAGCGCGGCCCGGGGCAGCATCCCGGACGAGCTCAGCGGCTGCCTCTATCGCAATGGTCCCGGTCGCCTGGAACGGGGCGGCCGCTGGGTGCATCACCCCTTCGACGGCGACGGCATGATCACCGCCCTGCGCTTTGCCGATGGCCGGGCCCAGCTCAGCAACCGCTTCGTGCGCACCGACGGTTGGCAGGCCGAGGAAGAGGCCGGCCGCTTCGTGTACCGGGGGGTGTTCGGCACCCAGAAGCCTGGCGGTCTGCTGGCCAACGCCTTCGATCTGCGCCTCAAGAACATCGCCAACACCCATGTCGTCGGTCTGGGCGACCAGCTGCTGGCCCTGTGGGAGGCGGCCGAACCCCACGCCCTCGACCCCCAGACCCTGGAAACCCGCGGCATCACCCTGCTGGACGGGGTGTTGAAGCCCGGGGAGGCCTTCAGTGCCCACCCCCGCTTCGATCCCGGCCACCACGGCGAACCCCGCATGGTCACCTTCGGCGTCAAGGCCGGCCCCACCAGCACCATCCGGCTGATGGAGTTCGCCGCCAGCGACCAGCCCGGTTCCAGCGATGCCGGTACCGATCCGGCCCCCGCCGAGGTGCGTGCCGGCCAGCTGCTGGCCGAGCGCCGTGACAGCTTCCGCGGCTTCGCCTTCCTGCACGACTTTGCGATCACCCCCCAGTGGGCGGTGTTCCTGCAGAACGCCATCGCCTTCAATCCCCTGCCCTATGTGCTCGGCCAGAAGGGGGCGGCCCAGTGCCTGGCCTCCAGGCCCGGCGAGGCCGGCCAGTTCTGGCTGGTGCCCCGACCCGGCACCGCCGCCGCCGAGCGCTATCCCCGCCCCCTGCAGGTGCGGGCCCCGGAGGGCTTCGTGTTCCACCACCTCAATGCCTTCGAAGACGCCGCCAGCGGCGAGCTGGTGGTGGATTCGATCTATTACGCCGACTTCCCCTCCATCGGTCCGGGCACCGACTTCCAGGCGGTGGATTTCGAGAGCATTCCCGAGGGTCAGCTGTTGCGCTGCCGCATCGATCTGGGCCGCGCCGAGAGCGAACCGGCCGACTGTGTGCGCCACGAATGGCTGGAGCAGCGCTGCTGTGAGTTCGCCACTGTCCACCCCGAGCGCCAGGGGCTGGAACCTCGCTTCGCCTGGATGGCGGTGGCCGAGCGGGAACGGGGCAATGACCCCCTGCAGGCGATCGAGAAGCTCGACCTGGTCAGCGGTGAGCGCCGGGTCTGGAGCGCCGGCCGCCGGGGCTTCGTGAGCGAGCCGGTGTTTGTGCCCCGGCCTGGCGGCGGTGCCGAGGACGACGGCTGGCTGCTGTGCGTGGTCTGGAACGGCGCCCGCTGCGCCAGTGATCTGGTGATCCTCAATGCCGCGGACATGGGCGAGCAGGCGGTGCTGGAGCTGCCCCTGGCGATTCCCCATGGCCTGCACGGCAGCTGGGTGCCGGCGCAGACCTAAGCCAGCAGCTGACGCAGCTGCGGTTCCAGGGCCGCCAGGGCCCGCCCCCGGTGGCTGATCCGGCCCTTCAGGGGGCTGTCCATCTCCGCGAAGCTCAGGCCCACCTCCGGCACGAAGAACACCGGGTCGTAGCCGAAGCCGCCCTGGCCCCGCGGCTGCTCGAGGATCGTGCCCGGGCAGACGCCCTCCACCTCCAGCCGCACCCGGCCGCTGGCATCGGCCACGGCCAGGGCGGCAGTGAAGTGGGCCTGCCGGCCCACCGTTGTGCCCGTGGCTGCTGCTGCGGCCTGGGCCTGGGCCAGCTCCCGCAGCAGGCGTTCGATGCGGGCCCCGTCATCGGCGGCGTAGCGCGCCGAGTGCACCCCCGGCGCGCCGCCGAGGCCGTCCACGCTCAGCCCGGAGTCGTCGGCGAGCGCCCAGCAGCCGGTGGCCTGGGCCACGGCCACCGCCTTCAGGCGGGCGTTTTCGGCGAAGGTGGCACCGGTCTCCTCCACCGCCACACCGCTGGGCTGGGGCCGGATCGTCAGGCCGAGGGGGGCGAGCAGCCGGCTGAACTCGCGCAGCTTGCCGGCGTTGCCGCTGGCGATCACCAGGGTGGGGGAGGCGGTGGTCATGGCGGCGGTCAGCTCAGGGCTTGCTGGCTCCAGGGGCTGGCCGATTCAACCGCCTTCGGCGAGCTCGCGCGCCCAGTGCAGCACGGCGGCCACCCGCTCGGCGCTGGGCGCCTCGCAATAGAGCCGCAGCAGCGGTTCGGTGCCGGAGAAGCGCAGCATCAGCCAGTGGCTGGGTCCCAGCCGCAGTTTCACCCCGTCGGTGCGGATCACGTCCTGCACCGGCTCCCCGGCCACCCGCTCCGGTGGGGCCTGGGCCAGCCGCTCCTCCAGGCGCCGGCGGGCCGCCATGTCGGCGAGCCGCAGGTCGAGGCGGTCGTAGCTGGCGGCACCACCGTGGGTTTGCTGGAGGGCATCAAGGCGCTGGCCCAGGGGCGTGCCGCCCTCCACCAGGGCCTCGATCAACAGCAGGGCGGCGAAGGGGGCATCGCGCTCGGGCAGGTGCATGCCGAAGCCCACGCCGCCGGATTCCTCGCCCCCCACCAGCACCTCACCGGTGAGCATCTCGGCGGCGATGTACTTGAAGCCCACGGGTTTCTCGAGCACCGGGCGGCCCAGGTCTTCAGCCACCCGCTGCATCAGGTCGGAGCCGCTCACGGTTTTGACCACCGTGCCCGGCAGCCCGCGGGCCCGGGCCAGGTGGTCGATGAACAGGGGCATCAGCAGCTGGGTGCTGCAGAAGCGGCCCTGCTCGTCCACCGCCGCGATGCGATCCCCGTCGCCGTCGAAGACGATCCCCATCGCCGGCCGGCCGGCGGCGGTGCTGGCTTTCACCGCGGCGATCAGCTCCTGCAGGTAGGCGGCCAGGGGTTCGGGCGGATTGCCGCCGAACAGGGGGTCGCGCCCCGAGCGGATTTCCTGCAGCACGCCGCTGGCGAGGGCCGCCGGGCCGAGCAGGGCCGGCAGCACCCCCGCCGCCGAGCCATGCATCGGATCCACGATCACCGTGAGGCCCAGGCGCTCGAGCCCCGCCGCCAGGGGGGCGGGGTCGAGGCGGCCCCTGAGGCCGGCCACATAGCTGCCGAGGGCATCGAAGCGGTTTTCGGCGCCGGGGCTGGCCGGCGGGATCGGCACGCTGATGGCTCCGGCCGCCAGGCGCGTCTCGACCCGCTGGGTGAAGTCGCCCTCCACCGACCCGCCGAATGGGCCCTTGATCTTCAGGCCCAGCCACTCGGGTGGGTTGTGGCTGGCCGTGATCACCAGGGCGCCGAGGGCGCGTCGCTCCACCACCGCCCAGCTGGCGGCCGGCGTGGGCGTGGCGCTCTCGGCCAGCAGGGGTGAGAGGTTCACGCCCCGCACGGC
This sequence comes from uncultured cyanobacterium, assembly GCA_963765575.1. Lineage (GTDB taxonomy): Bacteria > Cyanobacteriota > Cyanobacteriia > PCC-6307 > Cyanobiaceae > NIES-981. Next base: position 136,752 of record CAVXWZ010000011.1, read on the forward strand.
GCTGCAGATCAGCTCAGCCAGTTCGGGGGCGAGGAAGCGGCGGTCGTAGCCGATCACCACCTCCCGGCTGTCCAGAGTGGCGGGGGCGGAGTAGGCGAGCTCGGCGGCCGCGGCCGCCGCCACCGGCAGCAGCCGTTCCACCGTGATGTCGACACCGAGGATGCCGCGCCAGCCATCGGTGCCGAACACGATCGGCCCCGGCGTCAGGGGCAGGGGGGCTGAAGCCATGGACAGCGGCGGCGGAACGCTCTGTGGTGGCCAGCATGCCCGAGCCAGGCCCCTCCGGCTGGGCTCGCCGCGGGGGCTGCCTAACGTGGCGCCATGGGCCAGACGTTGGTCACCGACCGGCTGCTGCGCAGCTGGCTGCGCTGCAGGCGCCGGGCCTGGCTCGACCGTCACGGCGACCCCAGCCAGCGCCTCTGGACCGCCCACCGGGCCCTGGCGCTCAGCGACCAGGTGGGCAGCTTCCAGAGCCTGCTGCCCCGCCGGCCGGGCCATGGAGAGGCGGCCTGTGCCGCCGGGGAACCCGGCGTGGTGGGGCTGCGCCTCTACGGCAGCACCCCCGCCGGGGGGCCGTTGGAGGCCCATCCGGCCCTGTTGGAGCGGGTGGCGGGCTCCAGCCGCTGGGGCGACCACGCCTACTGGCCCGTGCTGGGCCGCCAGGGGCGCCACCTCACCCGGGAGCACCGGCTGGTGCTCACCCTCTGGGGCCGGCTGCTGGCGGAGCGGCAGCAGGCGCCGGTGCCCCTGGCCCTGGCGGTGGCCGGGGAGGGACGGGGCCTGCAGCGCCAGCGCCTGCCCCTCGGTGGCGGTCTGCAGCGCCAGCTGGATGAAGCGCTGGAGCGTCTGGCCGGGGATCTGGGCCGCCCGGAGCCGCCGCCGCTGGTGGCCGACCGCAAGAAATGCGTGCTCTGTGGCTGGCGCGGCCCGTGCGACCAGGAAGCCCGCCGCCTCGGCCATCTCAGTGAGGTGAGCGGCATCGGCGGCCGGCGCCGGGAACTGCTGCTTGAGCAGGGCATCACCAGCCTCCGCGAGCTGGCCGCCTGCGATCCCGCCGCCCTGGCGGAGTCCCTGGCGGTGCATGGGGATCAGCACCGCGACATTGCCGCCCAGCTGGTGGCCCAGGCGCGGGTGCAGGCCTGCGGGCAGCCCGAGCGCCTGCGGCCTGAGGGCGGCGAGGCCGGACCGTTGCCGGAGCTGGCCACGGCGCCTGGGCTGCTGCTCTACGACATCGAGTCGGATCCGGATGCCCGCGACGACTTCCTGCACGGCTTCGTGATCGTGCGGCGGGCTGCTGATGGGGCCTGGCCCAGCCAGCCCCGGCCCGCTGAGCCCTGGCCTTACCACCCCCTGCTGGCCCTGCAGGAGCATGGCGAGGCGCGCCTGTGGCTGCGACTGCGCCGGCTCCTGGCCCGCTACCCCGGCTGGCCCGTGCTGCATTACGGCGAAACCGAGTCGATCGCCCTGCTGCGCCTGGCCCGGCGCCAGGGGGCCAGCGACGACGAGGTGGAGCAGCTCAGGCAGCGCCTGCTCGATGTGCATGCCCGCGTGCGGCGGCACTGGCGCCTGCCGGTACACAGCTACGGCCTCAAGGCGGTGGCCAGCTGGCTGGGGTTCCACTGGAGCCAGGCCGGCGTGGAGGGGGCCCGCTGCCTGCTGTGGTGGCGCCAGTGGCGCCGGGACGGCGGCGCTGCACGCCTGCGGCGGATCTTCACCTACAACCGCGACGACAACCTGGCCACCTGGACGGTGGCCCGCTGGCTGCTCGATCAGGAGGACTGAGCGCCCGCCCCCTGCGGTGGCTTCACGAAGCCATCCCCAACCGACATCTGCAGCCGGGGCGCGGTGTCACCGGGGCCCGCCTGCAGCAGGGCCAGGCCCAGGGCCCGGCGGCGCACCAGCGCCAGCCCGATCCAGTCGCCGTTTTCCAGCGCCAGCGCCGACGTGATCAGCCCCAGCCGGGAGCCGCCAGCGCCGGCGCCCTCGCTGTCACCAGCGGGCTCCGCCGCTGCGCTGGGTTGCTGCAGCACATCCCCCACGGCCGGGGCGGCGCTGCCGTCCCCGGCCCGCCAGTGCCAGCGCCGCAGCTGCTGCTTGACGCCGTCGTAGGTGGCCAGCTTGGCCAGGGTCTCCTGGCCCACGTAGCAGCCCTTGCTGAGGCTGACCCGATCCGCCAGCCCCAACTCAAAGGGATTGTGGTCGTCGTTGATCTCACCGGGCACCGCCGGCAGACCCAACTGGAGGCGCCAGCGCTCCTGCTGCGCAGGCAACAGCGGCAGCCGTGCGGCCCAGGCCGGCGGCAGCGACTCCCCCTCGCGCAGCAGCAGCGCCAGCCCCAGGGCGCCCTGCCCCAGCTGCCAGCCGCCAGCGTTCGCCAGCGCCTGCCAGCTGCCCGGCTGGGCCGGGGCCAGCGTCTCGCCGCTGCTGGGCACCGGCGTCATCAGCCAGCCGGGTTGGGGCGCCTGCAGCCGCACCCGGTCGGCGGGGAACAGCACCCGATCGAGGGCCTGGTGCACCTGGGCGCCGTCACCGGCGCTCACCGCCAGCCAGGCGCCCTCCCCATCGACCAGCACCTCGGCCAGGGCCCGCAGGCGGGCGGTGGGACTGATGCAGCAGGTGGGGATCCAGCTGCCGGGCGGGGCGCCTTCGAGGGGGGCACTGGTCTGGCCGTGGAGCACCCGCAGGGTGTCGCTGCCGTCGAGGCGGATCAGCCAAGCCGGCTGCCGCATCAGGGCGGGCCGCTCGGGCCGCCAGTCCCAGGGACTGCTCATCGCCTCGCCTCCGCCGTGGCGGCGTGACAGGCCGCCACCTCCTCCAACAGGAACAGGCTGCGCAGCTCCAGGCCCGCCGCCGTCATCGCCTCCAGGCCGCCTTCCTGCCGGTCCACGATCGCCACCACCCGGTTCACCCGGTAGCCGGCCTGGCGCAGTTGCTGCACCGCCAGCAGTGACGAACCACCGGTGGTCACCACGTCCTCCAGCACGGTGATGGTGCTGCCGGGCGGGGGCAGCGGACCCTCCAGCCAGGCGCCGGTGCCATGGCCCTTGGCCTGCTTGCGCACGATCAGGGCAGCGAGGCTGCGGCCGTCCAGGGCGGCCCGCATCGCCACGGCGCTCACCAGCGGATCGGCACCCAGGGTGAGGCCGGCGACGGCGGCGGCTGCGGCTTCCACCTGCTCAAGCAGCAGGGAGCCGAGCAGGGCCAGCCCGGCGCCGCTGAGGCTCACCGGCTTGCAGTTGACGTAGTGGGGGCTGGTGCGTCCCGAGGCCAGGGTGAAGCTGCCGTGGCGGTAGGCGTGGCCGGCAAGCCGCTCCAGCAGCTGGCTGCGCATCGCCGCCGGTGCATTGGGCAGGGTGAGCCGGGGCTGAGACTCCAGAGGCGGCACTGGTGAAACGGCGGCAATGGGCCTAGTTTGGATGGGGAGCGGCCATGGCTGGCAGATGCCGCAGGGCTGATCTCTCCGCAATCCCTGCACCGCTTTCACCGGAGGTCCCGGCCATGTTGACCCTTCAGCGCCTACCCCTTCAGTGCCCGGCCCTGCTCGTGGCCTTTGCCCTGCCTGGGATCGCCCTGATCGCCGGCCCGCTGGCCGCTCCCGCCCTGGCGGGCCCGGTGGTCTGCACCACCAGCCTGGAGGCCCCGCCACCGGCTGTTGCCGGGACCACGCCGGCGGCCCCGGTGGAGGTGACCCGCTGCGGCACCGTGGAGAGCGTGCCCCAGTTGATGGACCGGCGCTTTTTCAGCTACACGGCGCCCTTCGCCCGTGGCGTCAGCCTCACCAACCAGATCACCGACCTGTTCGGCATCGCCATGGGCGGCCGGCAGGGCAATCGCGTGATGGGCCTGGGGTTCCCCGACCAGACCATCATCTGGGACAGCTCGGCGGTGGGTAACACCGCCTCCTTCCTGCTGGACCAGCAGAGCGATCCGATGCCCCTGCGCACCGGTGACATCTCCAGCGGCTTTTCGGGCAGCCTGAGCGGCGCTGCCGAGTCCATACCCGTGGAGCGCGCTTCCGGGGATGCCCCCCAGTCGTTCTCGATGGAGAGCAGCGGCGACACCTGGTCCGCGCCCGTGCGCGGCCTCTGGTGAGCCCGGCGGCGCGGTCCGCGCCGCCGGGGGTCTAGCAATCTGGTGAATGCAGTGGACTCATAATCCGCCCAAGGCGAGTTCGATCCTCGCGACCCCCATGCCCGCGTCCATGCAGCGAACTGCGTCTCCCCGTCGCCCATGGCCGGCACCAATGCCGTGATCTTGCTTCTGGCCCTGGCGGCCCTGGTGGCCCTCCGGGCTTTTTTCTCCGCCGGCGAGGCCGCCCTGATCCAGCTGCGGCCCAGCCGGGTCAACCAGCTCGTGGAGGCCGGCGAGCCTGGGGCCGCCGCCATCGCCAAGCTCCAGCGCCGGCTGCGCCGTGCCCTGGTGGCCACCCAGCTGGGTTCGGTGCTGGCCCTGGTGGCCTTCGGCTGGGCCGGCCGTGGCCTCGCTGAACGCCTGAGCCGGCTGGCCTTCAGCGGCGTGGCCACCCCGCCCCAGGCCTGGCTGGATCTGGCGGTGTTCCTGCTGATGGTGCTGGTGGCCACCCTGTTCGGCGGTCTGGCACCCAAGGCCTGGGTGCTGCACAGCCCCGAGCGCTCGGCCCTGCGGCTGGCGCCGCTGCTCGCCGCCCTCAGCCGCAGCCTGGCCCCCCTGCTCGGCCTGGTGGAGCGCCTGGGGGCGTTGCTGCTGCGGCTGCTGGGGCTGCCGCGCAATTGGGATGAGCTGGTGCCGGTGCTGTCGGCGGGGGAGCTGGAGACGCTGATCGAAGCCGGCGGCGTCACGGGCCTGCTGCCCGACGAGCGCAACATCCTCGAGGGGGTGTTCTCCCTGCGGGACACCCGGGTGCGCGAGGTGATGGTGCCCCGCTCCGGCATGGTCACCCTGCCCCTGGAGGTGAGCTTCGCCGAGCTGATGCGGGCCGTTCACGACACTGCCCATGCCCGCTTCCCGGTCACCGGTCGCTCCCTCGACGACGTGCTCGGCATGCTGGACCTGCGCCACCTGGCCGATCCCATCGCCCGCGGGCTGCTGCAGCCCGCCTCGCCGCTGGCCCCCTACATCCGCCCGGTGGCCCGGGTGCAGGAGAGCTCCTCGCTGGCGGAGCTGCTGCCGATCATCCGCCGGGGTCAGCCCCTGCTGGTGGTGGTGGATGAGCACGGCGGCACCGAGGGCCTGGTCACGGTGGCCGACCTCACCAGCGAGATCGTGGGCGAGGAGGAGAATCCCCTCGAGCCCGATGACGACCTCACCACCCTGGCGGAGGGCTGCTGGTCGGTGGCCGGCGATCTGGAGATCTTCGAGCTCAACCGTCAGTTGCCGGTGCCCCTGCCCGAGGCGGAAGACCACCACACCCTGGCCGGCTTTCTGCTCGAGCGCCTGCAGCACATCCCCGCCCCGGGTGAGGGCCTGCGCTGGCAGGGCTACCAGTTCCAGATCCTGGCCATGGACGGCCCCCGCATCGAGCGGGTGCAGATCGATCGCCGGGCCGAACCCTCGGCCGCTGAGCCCCAGGAGCCGGCGACGGCCCCCGAGCGCTGAAGCGATGGCCGCGGCGATCGTCGATAATCGGGCCGCCTGCGTGCCTCAGCCATGAACCCGGTCCGCGTGGGGGTCATCGGCATCGGCAACATGGGCTGGCACCACGCCCGTGTGCTCAGCCTGATCAAGGACGCCCAGCTGGTGGGCGTGGCGGATCCGCACCGCGCCCGGGGCCAGCTGGCCACCCAGCAGTTCGGCTGCCTCTGGTATCCCTCCCACGAGCCGTTGCTGGAGCAGGTGGACGCGGTGTGCATCGCCGTGCCCACGCTGCTGCATCACCCGGTGGGACTGGCCTGTCTGCGGGCCGGCAAGCACGTGCTGATCGAGAAGCCGATCGCCGCCAGCGAGGAGGAGGCGACCGAGCTGATTGCCGCCGCCGAGCGGGCCGGCGTGCAGCTGCAGGTGGGTCACATCGAACGCTTCAACCCCGCCTTCCGGGAACTGGTGAAGGTGGTGGCCAGTGAGGAGGTGGTGGTGCTGGAGGCCCGGCGCCACAGCCCCAATCCCGAGCGGGCCAATGACGTGTCGGTGGTGCTCGACCTGATGATTCACGACATCGACCTGGTGTTGGAGCTGGCCGGCGCCCCGGTGATGGGCCTGGCCGCGGCGGGGGGGCGCAGCGCCGAGGGCCCGATCGACTACGTCAACGCCACCCTGGCCTTCACCAACGGCGTGGTGGCCAGCCTCACGGCCAGCAAGATGGCCCACCGCAAGATCCGCAGCCTCAGTGCCCACTGCCGCGCCAGCCTGGTGGAAACCGACTTCCTCAACCGCACCCTGCACATCCACCGGCGCTCCCGCCAGTCAGTCAGCGCCGACCACGGTGAGCTGGTGTACCGCTCCGATGGTCTTGTGGAGGAGGTGAGCACCACCTCGATCGAGCCCCTCTATGCCGAGCTCACCCACTTCCTGGCCTGCGTGCGCGGCGATGAGTCGCCGGCGGTGGATGGTCTGCAGGCTTCCCGGGCGCTACGGCTCGCCGACCTGATCGAGCAGTGCGTGGAGCAGCCCCGCCTGTCGATGAGCCTGGAGCAACCGATCTGAGTCAGGGGGCCTGGCTGAGCTCCCGCAGGGCCTCGAGCTGCCAGCGCCGGCAATCGGCCGGGGAGGCGCGGTAGAAGCGGTCCCAGGCGGCGGCCTTGTGGCGGCCGTAGTCGCTGGCCGGCACCTCCGGGTGGTGGCCCTGCCAGCCCACGCGCACCGCATGGCCGATGACCACGTCGAGGGCCAGGTCGTCCTCGACGCGCACCCGGGGGTTGGCCTCCGCGAACGCCATCAGTGTGAGCAGCGTTTCGGTGCAGAGCTGGCGGTATTCCGGGGCCTCGATCTTGCTCAGCAGGTGCTCCACCAGGGAGGCGAAGTTGCGCTCGCCGGGGGTCTTCTCGCTCAGCAGCGGTTCGCTGGCCAGGCGGTTGCGCTTCTCCAGCTTGTCGCCGATGACGATGCCGTGGCAGTGGTGCAGCACCTCCCATACGCCGGCGTAGAAGTCGCGCGGCACCCGCCCCAGGGCGCCGAGGCGCATGCGGTGCTGCAGCCAGCACTCGCCCCGGGGCAGCTCCTCCAAGGGGGCCGGGGCCGTCCAGCGCACCCGTCCGCTCACGTGCAGCTGCTCCTTGCGCTGCAGGGCGGCACGGGCGTGGTCCGCATCCAGCACCACCGCCCGCAGCCGGCGCCGGATCGCATGGGGAGGCTGGCGGCAGAGGGCCTCGAAGGCGTCGATCGGGCTGAGCTCGGCCTCCTGGGCCAGCTCGCCGGTGAGCAGCAGCAGCAGTTGGCCAAGCTGGAGCGTGAGGCTGCCGCTGAGCAGGCTGGGCTCATGGCGCGCCACGCCGTCGAGGGCCAGCAGCAGCTCCTGCTGCAGCATCCACTCGCGGCCGTCCTCGCCGCTGAAGCGCCGGATCATGGCGGCGATCGTGTCACTGGAGCGGGGGCTGGTGATCAGCGAATCGGCGGTGTAGTTGCGGCCCACCACCACCTGCTTCTGGCGCGCCAGCAGATCGGTGAGGGCATCCTCCAGCTGCGGATGCACCAGCTCCAGCTGGGCGGCCATGCGGCGCACGCCATCCCAGTCGGTCTCCGCCAGTGCCCGCCGGTACACCTCCTCCACGAGCTGGCGCAGGGCCAGCGCCTGGCCATCGGGACCCTGCAGCAGCGCATCGATGCCCAGGCGGCGGCCCAGCTGCTCCAGCACCTCAGCCTGCTCCTCCAGGGAGGTGCTGCTCCAGAGCCGTTGAGCCAGGTCGGCGATGCTGAGGTCGTCCCGTTCCAGCTCCAGCTCTTCGGCGGCCGTCAACGGGGCCTGGCGGCTGCTGGCCTGCAGGGGGGTGAGCGGTGAGGGCTCAGGGGCGCCCGCGTCGGCCGTGGGTGGCAGGTCCACCCAGCTGGCCTGGTCGGCCAGTTCGTCCAGGCTGCCGAGCTGCACCGGCATGGCATCCAGCTGGCCGGACTGCAGTTGGTGGGCGAGGGCCAGCAGGGGCTCGGGGCTGGCCCGGAAGGCTGCCTCGGAGATCGGGATCAGCAGCAGCGGCACCCCCGCACCGCGCCAGTGGCGGCGCAACAGGCGCAGTTCCGCCACCACGCTGTCCACCAGCTGCTCCGGATCGTCGGCCAGGTAGAAGCTGCCCTCCTCCAGCACCGCCGGCAGGAAGGCCAGCCGTTCCTGCTGTCCGGCGCCATCGCTGCGCCGGTAGAGCCGGCCCGTGGCCAGCGTGCGCATGCTGCTGGGGGGATGGCCGCTGAGCCCCAGGCGGGGGTTGGCTCCCACCTTGGCCAGGCGCCGCGCCAAGGCATCGGAGGGTTCAATCCGGAAGCCGCCTGAACCGGCCCCTTCAGCAGCTGCTGCCGTGGGGGCGGCAGGGCTGCAGGGCAGCCCCTGCTCGCCCAGGCGCGCGGCGATGGCGGCGGTGGCCGGCACCAGGGCCACCAGCACCCGCTTGGCGCCCAGCCGGGCGCCCAGGCGCCGCCCGCAGGGATCCAGCTCGGCCGGGGTGATCAGCCCCGCCAGCAGCAGATCCCCCAGCCAGGTGAGGCTCTGGGTCCAGAGCAGGGGCACGTTGGCGTTGGCCAGCCGTGGCTGGCTGCCGGGCTGGCGGCGCTCGGCCGCCACGGCCTCCTCCGGCACCAGGTAGAGCTCGGGCAGCAGGGCCACGCCCTCCACCATCACGCTCACGCTCGCCAGCCGCTGACGCCACTGACGGGCTTCCTCCCAGCGTTGCTCGCAGCAGGCCGTGACCAGCTCATAGGCCCAGAACAGCGGCCACTGGCACTCGATGTGCTCGAACTGGGCCAGCTCTGCGCGCTCGTAGTGCAGGCGGGTGTGGTCCTCCACCACGGTCTGGTGGCCGTCGCGGCGGAAGCGCTTGTAGCCGTAGCCGCCGCTGAGGTCGCTGCGGATGCGGATGCGGGTGCGCTCCGCCAGCTCGGGCTCATCCACGGCCCAGGCCGGGTAGCCGATCACCGCCAGGCAGGCCGCATCCACCTCTTTGCTGGCTGATTCCCGTGGCAGCAGCCCCTCCAGCGCCCGTCGCAGACGCACGATCGCATCGTGGGGAATCACCAGGCAGGCGCTGCCATCGCCGTGGGGGCCGAACAGGTCCAGGCCCTCTAGGGCTTCCAGGGCCGCCTTCACCAGTCCGATCGAACTGGCGTTGCGCTCGGGCAGGCCGTGGTTGCCCTTGTCGCCCCGCTCCCAGATGCCGTAATCGGCCACCCGGTGGGCCTGGGCCACGTAGTACACCAGGTTCTGGATGAAGTCGCGCTCGTGGCTGGAACGCACCACCACCAGCCCGGCGCGGGTGAGCTGGGCGAGCTGGAGCAGGAACAGCCCCGTGGCGTCCAGCTGCAGGTGTCCCCAGCCGTCGTCGGCCACCACCGGGTTGCCGCTGGCGGTGTCGAACTTGGCGTGGATCGCATCCAGCCGGTTGCGGCTGTGCTTGAAGCGCTCCACCTTGGCGGCCTGGCGCAGCATGGCGTTGAGCAGGCCGCGCATCAGCAGCAGCACCCGCTGCTCGAGCTCGAAGCTGCGGCGGTTGGCGCCCCGCAGGCGCCGGTGGGCCAGGGCCAGACCCCAAACGCACTGGATGGAATAGACGCCATCGCGCACCCAGGCGTCGCCGTAGTTGCCGTGCACGGTGTGGGCCGTGCTGGCCGGCAGCAGGCCGGTGATCGGGTGCTGTCGGTCCAGCACCACCTGCTCGATCTGGCGGTCGAGGTCGTCGAGCAACGCCCAGGCCTGGCCAGGGTCAGCCAGGGCCGTCAGGGGCTCTGCTCGGGCCATTTCGGGAAGCACGGTGGGGTGGGGTGGGGCGGGTCGCGGCGGCGGATCCTGTAACCCATAGATTCTCCCCCGCGGCGCCTCGACCCATGGCAGTGACGGCCACCGATGCGGCAGCCCCGCGGCGCAGCCAGGTGCTGGGGGTGCCGGTGGATGTCTGTCCGGACGTGTTTGAGGCGGCCCTCGCCCTCTGGCGCCATGGCGGTGGGCAGATCGTCACCCTCAACGCTGAGATGACCATGGCCGCCCGGGCGGATGCCGCGCTGGGTCGGGCCATCGCCGCCGCCCAGCTGGTGATCCCCGACGGCGCCGGGGTGGTGTGGGCCCTGGGGCGCCGGGGCCTGCGGGTGCGGCGCAGCCCGGGCATCGAGCTGGCCCACCGGCTGCTGGCCCAGGGCGCAGCCCAGCACTGGCGGGTGGCCCTGGTGGGGGCCTCACCGGCGGTGATGGAGCAGCTGACGGCGCGTCTGCGCGCCGAGCTCCCCGCCCTGGAGCTGGTGTTCAGCGCCCACGGCTACCAGTCAGCCGAAGCCTGGCCGGAGCTGGAGGCGAGGCTGTTGGAGGCCCGCCCCGACCTGGTGCTGGTGGCCCTGGGGGTGCCGCGGCAGGAAACCTGGATCGCTGATCTGAGCGGCCGCCGGGGGGGGCTCTGGATGGGGGTGGGCGGCAGCTTCGATGTCTGGGCCGGGGTCAAACGGCGTGCCCCCCGCTGGATGGGCGCCCTGCGGATCGAATGGTTGTACCGGCTGGTTCAGGAGCCGCGGCGCTGGCGACGCATGCTGGCCCTGCCGGAATTCGCCTGGGCGGTGCTCAGGCAGGGCCGCGGTTCATCCGGAAGCTGAGTTGCCGCATGCTGAGTTGCCGCATGCTGAGCTGCCGATTGCGCTTGCAGATCGGGCTGAAGCAGGTCGCTTCAGGGGGCGTTCAGCGGAAACCCACCGAGGCCTGCCAGACGAACGCGAGCAGCAGGAAGAACAGGGGGATGATCGGCAGGATGTCGACCAGGGGAGCGAAGGCCTGGTAGGCCTCGGGCAACTGGGCCAGGGTCTGCAGGGCGTAGACGGCCATCCCGAAACTCGATCGACAAGCGTGAATCGGACGCTACCACGTGTGTGCAGCCGGGGACTGGGGCTCCCAGGGAGCGAAATCCTCTGCAAAACAGCCGTCCTGGATCGCCCGGGCCATGGCGCCGCTGAAGCGCACCAGATGGGTGACGTTGTGCAGGCTGAGGAGGATCTTGCCGAGCAGTTCCTCCGCCCTGAGCAGGTGCTGAAGGTAGGCACGGCTGTGGTGCCGGCAGGCCGGGCAGTCACAGCTGGCATCGAGCGCTCGATGGTCGTGCCGGAAGCGGGCGTTGCGCAGATTCCAGCGCTCCCCGCCCACCAGGGCCGTGCCATGGCGGCCGAGGCGGGTGGGCAGCACGCAGTCGAACAGATCGAACCCCTGGGCCACGGCCACGGCCATTTCGCGCAGGCTGCCCACCCCCATCAGGTAGTGGGGCCGCTGCTCCGGCAACAGCGGCCCCAGCTGGCGCAGGATGCGGTGCATCGCCTCCGCCGGCTCGCCCACGCTCACGCCGCCCACGGCGATGCCGGGCAGATCCATCGAGGCCACCACCCGGGCCGATTCGGCCCGCAACGCCGGGAAGCAGCCTCCCTGCACGATGCCGAACAGCGCCTGGTCGCTGGTCTGATGGCTGGCGATGCAGCGCTCCAGCCAGGCGTGGGTGCGCCGGCAGGCGGCGGCCACCTCGTCCTCGCTGGCGGGATAGGGGGGGCACTGGTCAAAGGCCATCGCCACATCGGCGCCCAGGGCCATCTGGATCGCCATCGCCCGCTCCGGGGTGAGCTCGATGCGGCGGCCGTCGCGGGGCGAGCGAAAGGTCACCCCCCGGTCGTCGATGCGGTTGATGTCCCCCAGACTGAACACCTGATAGCCGCCCGAGTCGGTGAGCAGTGGCCCCTCCCAGCCCATGAACCGATGCAAGCCACCGGCCTCGGCCACGATCTCCTCGCCCGGCTGCAGGTGCAGGTGGTAGGTGTTGGCCAGCACCATGCGGGCGCCGGTGTCCCGCAGCTGGGCGGGCGTGATCCCCTTCACCGTCGCCTGGGTGCCCACCGGCATGAAGCAGGGGGTCTGGAGGCAGCCGTGGGGCGTGTGCAGCAGGCCGCAGCGGGCGCGGTCGCTGGTGCTGCGGGCCGTGATCGCAAAGCTGAACGGCTGAGCGCCCCCGGAGTTTCCGGGTGAAGCACTGCCGGGTGAAGCGCCGCCGACGGGAGAGACGGTGATGGGGCCGCAGCAAAGCTCAGACGACGCTACGCGCCGTGGCGGCGCCGCGCCGGCGTGGCTGCAGGATCTGGCCGGCGCCTGGATCTTCTATTCGGTGCTGCCGGCCTGGCCCGGCATCGCCCCCCGCTTCCAGCGCATCGCCCGCTTCGCGCCGCTGATCGGCCTGGTGCTCGGCGCCCTGCAGGCGGCGCTGTGGCTGGCCAGCGCGGTCTGGTTGCCGGCCGGGGCCCGGGTGGCGCTGGTGCTGGCCCTGGCCCTGCTGCTCAGCGGTGGTCTCCATCACGACGGGGCCCTCGACACCGCCGATGGCCTGGCCGCCGGCCCCCGTGCCCTCGAGGCCATGCAGGACAGCCGGGTGGGGGCCGCGGCGGTGCAGGCGGCGCTGCTGCTGGCGCTGCTGCGGGGCGCCGGTCTGCTCTGCCTGGCGGCTCTGCCGGCTGCGGTGGGTGCCCTGGCCCTGGTGTGGGCGGCCTTCTGGGGGCGGCTGGCCCCGCTGCTGGCCATGCACCGCTACCCCTACCTGCGCCAGGCGCCCGGCGCCGGCGGCAGCGCCGCCTTCCACCGGCGCCACTGGCGCGGCCTGGGCCGCGAACTGCTGCCGGCGCTGCTGGTGGGCGTGCCCCTGCTGGCCGCCAGCGTGGCGCTCAGGTTGCCGGCGCTGGCGCTGGTGGGCCTGCTGCCGGCGCTGCTGGTGCCCTGGTGGCTGGGGCGCCGCCTCGGCGGCCACAGCGGCGACAGTTATGGAGCCTGCGTGGAGTGGGGCGAAACCCTGGCGCTGCTGCTCACGGGTCTGCTGGGGCCGTGGGCGGCGGCAGGCTGAGGCGGAAGGCGTTGCCCTGCTCCGGCAGGCAGGGGTCGAGGCGCCGGGGGCAGGTCTCCAGGCCCAGCTCCCCCCCAGCTGCTGGGCCAGCTGCCGCGCCAGGGAGAGCCCCAGGCCGGAACCGGGCAGATCGTGGCCGCGGGCGCCCCGCTCCCCGCCGCGAAGATCCGCCCCCGTTCGGCCGCGGCGATCGGCTCGCCGCCGTCCCACACCGTGAGCTCCCAGCCGCCCGCAGCTGACGGCGCCACGTGCAGCCCCACCGCGGTGCCGGCGCGGCTGTAGCGGAAGGCGTTCTCGAGCAGGTTGGCCAGAATCTCCGCCACGCTGCCGGCATCGCCCCGCCAGCAGGGCAGCTGGGCCGGTGGATGCCAGGCCCGGGACTGCAGCGCCGCGGTGGCGGCAGCCCGCTCCAGCAGGGGCGGCAGCAGCGCGTCGAGGGGCTGCTGCCGCCCGCCTCCGAGGCTCGGTGGCAGCAGCAGGGGGGTGGCCGTCTCGGCGGCGCTGAAGGTGGCTTCGCTCCGCCCCAGCTGGTCGATGGCGTCGACATAGCGGCGCAGTTGCTCTTCCTCCCGCAGCAGTCCCTCCACCAGGCTGCGGTTGCGGCTGTCGCCCTCGAGCCTGCGCAGCAGCAGCTGGGCGAAGGTGCGCAGGGCGGCCAGGGGATTGCGCAGCTGATGCAGAAGCACGCTCAGCTGCTCCTGCTGGCGGCTGAGCTGCAGCTGCAGGCGCCGGTGCTCGAGATCGAGGCAGAGCGCCTCGGTGAGGCAGAGGGCCACCGACTGCAGGCGCTGCCGCAGGGGTTCGGGCCAGGGCACCTGGCTGGTTTCCACCTGCAGGGCCCCCAGCAGCACGCCGCCATGGCGCAGGGGCAGCCAGCGCCGGCGCTCCTCGGGCGCCCGCAGGGGACTGTCCGGCGCCAGCGGCGGCAGCACCAGACCACCATGGGGCCACTGACCCACCGGCACCAGGCTGGGGGTCTCAGTGGGCCCCGGCTCGGTCACATAGACCACCAGGGAGGCCACGTCGCCGCGGTCGGCGAACTGGGCGAGCTGGAAGTTCAGCAGGTTCAGAAACCGCTGAGAGACTGCCATCGGCTTCGCTGGGACGTCCATCAACCGGTCTGCTGAAAAAAATCTGCAGCCTGGGGGTTAATTCCGAAAAAACGACTTAGGATGCTCGTATCGACCACTACCGCGCGATTTGCGAGCGGGCAGTCAGGTCGCCGACGCCATGGGCCGAGTTGCGCTTCGTCGTAACCGAGGCTACAGCAGAGGAACGGTCAGGTTCCGGGACACCGGATCCTGCATCGCCCAACTGCTCAGGGGTTCCGAATGGGCTGGACCCCCCGACCGCGCCGGTGCTCCTGAAGCCATCGCCGTGATCGCCAGGCTGGACGTCCATGGCTGGAGCCCCCTGGGGCTCCGGCTCGGTCTGCGGGTCCGCCCCGCCCCTGTTCTCCCCCCACCTATTCCTCGATCCTCCCGCTGCCGGGAGTTACCTGATGTCCAAGAAGCGCAAGCGGATCAGCCGCCGCCGTCTGGCCGGTCAGCGGGTGCTGGCCCACGTCCCCACCTTCAACCTCGAAACCGGCTCCCACAAGCCCGTCACCGCCGCCCGTCGCTACATCGCCGAGCAGATGCTGGTGCCGCCGGCCCTGCTCAACGTGCGCCGCAACGAGCACACCACCGATCGCTTCTTTTGGGGTGAGAAGGGGCTGTTCAGCGCTCAGTACGCCGAAGAGAACCACTTCCTGTTCCCCTCCCTGCGCGAGATCGTCGACGGCATCGGTGAGGAGGTGTTGTTTGAAGGCATCGAGGCCCTGGCGTCCGACGACTGGGAGGAGATGGAGGAGTACGAGTACGCCTTCGTCTGATCCGCCCTGGGTCCGATCACCCCGCCCTGCGCCAGCAATCCTCCAGGAAGCTGCGCAGGGCGGGAACGAGGCTGGCATCAATGGTGTGACCGCCGGCGAAGCCGATCAGCTCCACCTTCCGGCCGCTGTCCTGCAGCCCTTGCTGCAGCGCTTCGCTGGCCCCATAGGGCACCACCGGGTCCATGCGGCCGTGGGTGAGCAGTACGGCTGCGGCGCTCAGTGCCCCTGGACGCCAGTCGGGGTGGGGGTAGCCGCTGCAGCCGATCACCCCGGCCAGCGGCAGGCCAGCGCCGCCCGTCACCAGGTCCACGGCCAGGGCCGCCCCCTGGGAGAAGCCCAGCAGCACCGTGTTCGCGAGGGGCAGGTCCGCGTCCAGGGCCAGCAGGCGCTGGCGCAGCTGCTCCCGGGCCGCCGGCAGCTGCGGCCAACCCGGCTGCTGCAGGTCGTACCACTGGCGCCCGCCACCGGCCGGATGGGGCAGCGGTGCCCGCAGGGCCACCAGGCTCAGCTCCGGCCCCACCAGCATCTCGCCGAGGTCCACCAGGTCGTCGGCATCGGCCCCCCAGCCGTGCAGCAGCACCAGGCGGCGCGGGGCCGCGGCCGGTCCCCGCGTGATCCGGTCCGAATCCCCGGCTGCCGGCTGGGGATCCCAGCCCCCACGCTCCTGGTTCATGGCGCTCTCCTGGGCCTGGGCGACGGATGCCGCAATGCTGCTGCGTAGGTTGGCCCTACTGCTGTCCGATTGCGAGCCATGGCGCCCACGGCCCTCCTGAGCGTCTCCAACAAGGACGGTCTGGTGCCCCTGGCCCAGGGGTTGCTGGCGGCCGGCTACCAGCTGATCTCCAGCGGCGGCACCGCCTCGGCCCTGCAGGCGGCTGGCCTGCCTGTCACCCGGGTCGCCGACCACACCGGAGCGCCGGAGATCCTCGGCGGTCGGGTCAAAACGCTCCATCCCCGCATCCACGGCGGCATCCTGGCGCGCCGCTCGGAGGCCTCCCACCAGGCCGATCTCGCTGGCCAGGGCATCGCCCCGATCGACGTGGTGGTGGTGAATCTCTACCCCTTCCGCGAAACGGTGGCCGACCTCGCCGTGGCCTTCGACACCGCCATCGAGACCATCGACATCGGCGGACCGGCCATGGTGCGCGCCGCCGCCAAGAACCATGCCGATGTGGCCGTGCTCACCAGCCCCGGCCAATACGACGCCTTCCTGGCCGCCCTCCGCGACGGGCGGGTGGACGAGGCCCTGCGCCGGGAGCTGGCCCTGGCGGCCTTTGATCACACCGCCCGCTACGACGCCGCCATCAGCAGCTGGCTGGCGAGTCGCCTGGTTGACCAGCGCACCGCAGCCGTTTCGGATCCCGGTGCGGCCGCGGGCCAGGCTGACCCGCTGCAGCTGGAGCTGCCCCCCCGCCAGTCCCTGCGCTACGGGGAGAACCCCCACCAGCCGGCCCTCTGGTACGGCCAGAGCGATGCCGGCTGGGGAGCGGCGCGCCAGCTGCAGGGCAAGGAGCTCAGCTACAACAACCTGATCGACCTCGACGCCGCCCTGGCCACGGTGCGCGAGTTTGGCTACGGCGGCACGGCCCAGCCGGCGGCGGTGGTGGTGAAGCACACCAATCCCTGCGGCGTGGCCGTGGGCAGCGGCGGCGCCAACGCCCTGGAGCGGGCCCTGAATGCCGATCGCCTCTCGGCCTTCGGCGGCATCGTGGCCATGAACATGCCGGTGGACGCCGCCGCCGCGGCGTTGCTCAGCGGCCTGTTCCTGGAGTGTGTGGTGGCGCCGGGTTTTGATGACGCTGCCCGCGAGCAGCTGGCGGCCAAGGCCAACCTGCGGCTGCTGGAGCTCGACGCCGAGGCCATCGCCAGGGCCCCGCGGCGCCAGCTGCGCAGCGTGCTCGGCGGCGTGCTCGCCCAGGACCTCGACGACGCCGCCGTGGACGAGAGCGGCTGGCAGGTGGTGAGTGAGCGCCAGCCGGCGATCGAGGAATTCGACGACCTGCGCTTCGCCTGGAAACTGGCGCGCCATGTGCGCTCCAACGCCATCGTGGTGGCCCGGGACGGCCAGAGCCTGGGCATCGGTGCCGGCCAGATGAACCGGGTGGGGTCGGCCCGGCTGGCCCTGGAGGCCGCGGCGGCGGCGGCCCGGGGGGCCGTGTTGGCCAGCGACGGCTTTTTCCCCTTCGACGACACGGTGCGACTGGCGGCCCAGCACGGCATCCAGGCGGTGATTCAGCCGGGTGGCAGCGTGCGCGACGCCGATTCGATCGCGGCCTGCAACGAGCTGGGCCTGGTGATGGTGGTCACCGGCCGCCGGCACTTCCTGCACTGAGCGGTTGTAGCTTCATTGCCACGCTTCACCCCGGCCCCCGACCCATGCCCGAGTCGCTCGCCTTCAACCTCAACTTCCTGCATCCACTGCTGATGCTGGGGGTGCTGGCCCTGGCCGGCTACAGCATGCTGCTGGGCATCAAGGCCAAGAAGACGCGCACCGCCGATGCCGAGGCGCGCAAGCAGCTGATCAAGGGGCAGTTTGCCCGTCGCCACTTCCAGATGGGCAGCATCCTGCTGGCGCTGATCGTGCTGGGTTGCTTCGGCGGCATGGCGGTGACCTACCTCAACAACGGCAAGCTGTTCGTGGGGCCCCACCTGCTGGTGGGGATCGCCATGGTCTGCCTGATCGCCCTGGCGGTGTCGCTGACCCAGCAGATGCAGCAGGGCAACCTGATCGCCCGCAAGGTCCATGTGGGGTTGAACATGGCGATGATGACCCTGTTCCTCTGGCAGGCCTTCAGCGGCCTGCAGATCCTCAACAAGATCTGGGACAACCGGCCGGTCTGAGGGTCCCCTTTGTCTGTCACCTCCTCCTGGGTGCCGCGCAGCTGGACTCGCAGCTCGACTCAGACCTGGGCTCGGCTCCTCAGAACTGGGCCCGGCGTCGTGGTGGACAGTCCAGCCCGAGGCTGGTGTGGAAGTCGCCCTGCACCTTCCAGGTGAGCCGCCGGGAGATCTGGCGCACGATCTGGCGCAGCAGGTGCTCGCCGCTGCTCTGCAGCAGCCCCGCCGGCAGCAGGCTGACCACGGCGGGCAGCCGGATCCACACGCTCAGGTCGAGTTCCCAGCGCACCAGGGTGAGATCGCTGTCGGGTTGGTCGAGCTGCAGGGCGGCGTTGAACTCCACGTCGTAGAGGCCATCGAGACTGCCCTCGCTGGGCGGTGCTGGCACCGTGATGATGCGGTAGATGCCCTCGCTCTGGGGCAGCAGTTCCAGGGCGATCGTGGGCTCCACGTCAAAGCCGAAATTGCCGAAGCGGCCCAGGGTGAGCCGGTAGCCGTTGTCGCCCAGGCCCTGCACCGGCATCGGCGCCGCGCAGCGCCGGAACCAGCCCTCATGGCGATCGAGATAGGAGGCCACGGCGGCCGCGCCGGCGCGCATCTCCATCAGGTCGGCGAAGTTGCTGGCGTAGCGGTGCACGCGCGCATCGTCGTTGTCCCGCAGCCGGGGGCCGCCGGGGCCAATGCTGGGCAGGGGCGCGGAGGCCATTGCTTCGGTGGCCAGGGGGCCCCTCGCCAGGGCGTCGGTGGGGCCGGGCAGCAGCGGACTCGACGACAGCAAGGGCTCAGCCACTGGCGAACATGAACCAATGTAAAGCGCCTGGGGCGTTTAGTCCCCGCTGAGTTCGATCAATTGCTCGATCACCGCCTCGACGATGCGGTCGGGGGTGGAGGCACCGGAGGTGATACCCACCCGGATCGGACCTGCCGGCAGGAATGGCTCCTCCAGTTCCAGATCGCCGCCCAGGGGCTTGTGGGCGATGCGGTTGCCGGGGCCGATGCGCTCGGGCGTGTCGATGTGGAAGGAGCGGATGCCGCGGCTCACGGCGATCTCCTGCAGGTGGGTGGTGTTGGAGGAGTTGTAGCCGCCGATCACCACCATCAGATCAAGCGGTTCGTCCACCAGGGAGAACATCGCGTCCTGGCGCTCCTGGGTGGCATCGCAGATGGTGTTGAAGGCCAGGAAGTGGTCGTTGAGGTGGATCGGGCCGTAGCGCTGCAGCATGGTGCGCTCGAACAGCTTGCCGATCTCCTCGGTTTCGCTCTTGAGCATGGTGGTCTGGTTGGCCACCCCCACCCGCACCAGGTCGACCTCGGGGTCGAAGCCAGGCGAGCAGGCCGTGGCGAAGCGGTCCATGAACGCCTCGCGGTCGCCCTTGCCGAGGATGTAGTCGCTCACCAGCTGGGCTTCGGCCAGGTCGAGCACCACCAGGTAGGTGCCGGCAAAGGAGCTGGTGGCGAGGGTTTCCTCGTGCTTCACCTTGCCGTGGATGATCGAGGTGAAGGCGTGCTTCTTGTGCTTCTCCACGGTGTTCCACACCTTCGACACCCACGGACAGGTGGTGTCGACGATGTGGCAGCCAAGCTCGTTGAGCAGCTGCATCTCCTGCACCGTGGCGCCAAAGGCCGGCAGGATCACCACGTCGCCGCTGGCCACGTCGGAGAAGTCCTTCACGCCCCCCTCCACGGCGATGAACTGCACGTTCATCTCGCGCAGATGGTCGTTCACCGAGGGGTTGTGGATGATCTCGTTGGTGATCCAGATCCGCTCGCTGGGGTAGTGGCGGCGGGTTTCGTAGGCCATGGCCACGGCGCGCTCCACACCCCAGCAGAAACCGAAGGCCTCGGCCAGGCGAACCGTCAGCCGGCCCCGGCGCAGCTCGTAGCCGTTGGTGCGCAGGGCGCCCACCAGGTCGCTCTGGTAGGCCGTCTCCAGGCTGCCCGCCACCTCCTCGCCCAGCCCGAAGCCACGGCGGTTGTAGCGGTCTGAGTGGTGCAGGGAACGCTTGAAAGCCCGGGTATCCACAGTCGCCGCCGCTTGGTTGGGCCGACTCTATGGGCGCTGTCCCCGTTCCTGGCGATCCACCCCCGGCTCACGGGCTTCCACAGCGGCCAGTCCCAGCCAGCTGATGCCGCCATCCTCGAAGCTGTAGATGCAGGGCAGCACCTCCACTCCGGCGGCCAGGGCGGCCCGGAACAGCTCGCCGTAGCGGGGGTCGGCCGAATCCCCCGGCGCGAAGCGGCGGACATCTCCCCGGCTCAGGCAGGGCACCAGCACGGCCCGGGCCGCGGGCTGCAGGGCCGCCAGTTCCTGCAGATGCTTCTGGCCCCGCTCGGTCACGGTGTCGGGAAACAGGGCCAGGTCGCCGCGGGTCCAGGTGGTGTTCTTCACCTCCAGGTAGATCGGCCGCGGATCGGCGGCGGTCGCCGCCGGCGTCAGCAGCAGGTCGATGCGGCTGCGCCGATCCTGGCCATAGGGCACCTCGGCGCGGATGGCGCCGACCGGCCCCAGCCAGGGCTCCAGGCAGCCGGCCTCGATCGTGGCCCGCACCAGGCGGTTGGGCAGCGCCGTGTTGATGCCCACCCAGATGGGCGTGCCGCCGGCGCCGAGCACCTGCGCCTGCTCCCAGGTCCAGGCCAACTTGCGGCTCGGCGACGGGGCATGGCGCAGGCGCACGCGGCCGCCGGGATGCAACACCCCGGTCATCGGCCCGGTGTTGGGGCAGTGGGCCGTGACCACAGCCCCTGCCGGCTCCGCTCCGGGCCCCGGCTGCAGCAGTTCGACATCGGCCAGAAAGCGCTTGTAGCGCCTCAGCAGCAGCCCCTCCACCAGCGGGCCCGGGTCGAGGATCGGCATCGGCATCGGCTGGGGACCGCAGGGGGCGGCGGCCATACTGCCGCTGATCTCCGCGGGCCCCGGGCTCGAACGACCGGCCCTGCCATGGCCCCATCGCTGCGTCGCATCGCCCTGATCGTGGCCGCGGCCACCGCCCTCTCCAAGGTGGCCGGGCTGGTGCGCCAGCAGGTGATCGCCGCCGCCTTCGGGGTGGGATCGGCCTACGACGCCTACAACTACGCCTATGTGCTGCCCGGCTTTCTGCTGATCCTGCTCGGCGGCATCAACGGCCCCTTCCACAGCGCCATGGTCAGCGTGCTGGCCCGGCGTCCGCGCCAGGAGGGGGCCCACGTGCTGGCGTCGATCAACACGCTGGTGGGGGCCGGTCTGATCGTGGTGACCGTGGTGTTGCTGGTGGCGGCCGATCCCCTGATCCGACTGGTGGGTCCGGGGCTGACCCCCGAGGTGCATGCCATCGCCGTGGTGCAGCTGCGCTGGATGGCGCCCATGGCCCTGTTCGCCGGCCTCATCGGCCTGGGCTTCGGGGCCCTCAACGCCGCCGATGTGTTCTGGCTGCCCTCGGTGAGTCCGATGCTCTCCAGCCTGTCGGTGATCGCCGGCCTGGCCCTGCTCTGGTGGCAGCTGGGGCCAGCGATCGCCCTGCCGGAGCAGGCGCTGCTGGGTGGCGTGGTGCTGGCGGGCACCACCACCGTGGGCGCGGTGCTGCAATGGCTGATCCAGCTGCCGGAGCTGATGCGCCGGGGCCTGCACCAGTTCCGGCTGGTGTGGGACTGGCGTGACCCCGGGGTGCGCGAGGTGCTGCAGGTGATGGCCCCGGCCACCCTGTCCTCGGGGATGCTGCAGATCAATGTCTTCGTGTCCCTGTTCTTCGCTTCGGGGATCCCGGCTGCGGCGGCTGGCCTGGGCTACGCCAACCTGTTGGTGCAGACCCCCCTGGGGCTGATCTCCAACGCCCTGCTGGTGCCGCTGCTGCCGCTCTACGCGCGGCTCACGGCACCGGCGGACCGGCCCGAACTGGTGCAGCGCGTGCGCCAGGGCCTGATGCTCTCCAACGCTTCGATGCTGCCGCTGGGGGCGCTGATGGTGGCCCTGGCCGGGCCCATCGTGGCGCTGGTCTATGAGCGTGGCGCCTTTGATCAGAACGCCGCCACCCTGGTGGGCCAGCTGCTGATGGCCTATGGCATCGGCATGCCGGCCTACCTGGCCCGGGACGTGCTGGTGCGCGTGTTCTACGCCCTCGGCGACGGCGTCACCCCGTTCCGTTGGTCGCTGGCGGGTATCGGCCTCAACGCCATCTTCTGCTGGATCTTCGTGGGCGGCCCGACGCCCTGGAACCCCCAGCTGTTGCCGGGGATCTATTTCGGTGCCGCTGGTCTGGTGCTGGCCACCGTGGCGGTGAACCTGATCACCTCCGCGGGCCTGCTGCTGGCCCTGCAACGGCGCCTGGGCGGCCTGCCGCTGCGGGCCTGGGGGCGGGACACGCTGCTGCTGGCGCTGGCGGCGTTGCTGGCGGCCGTAGCCGCCTGGGTCATGGCCGGCCTCGTGAGCTGGCCCTCAAGCCTCTGGGGCCGGCTGCTGCAGACCGGCCTGAGCAGTGGCGTGGGTCTGGTGATCTACGGGGCCGTTGCCGGTGCCGCCGGCGTGCCCGAAGCCCAACAGGTGATCGCCATGGTGGGGCGCCGCCTGCCGCTGTCCTGGCGCCGCTGACGTTGGCGCGGGGGGCGCGGAGTCGCCAGCCTCAGCGGCAGAACGGCTCCAGCACCTCTTCCAGGTCGCGCAGCTGGCCGGCGGGAATCAGCCGTGCCATCGGCAGGCGGGTGCTGCCGCCGCCGATCGGCACCTGCACCGCCTCAAGGGCCTGACGGGCGCAGACGCCGCTGCCCTGGTCGAGGCGGGCGGCGCACTCGATCGCCAGCTCCTGGGCCAGACCGGCATCACCCAGATACAGGTGCCAGTTGGCCACCTGCAGGTAGAGGCGGTCGGCCAGGGCGTCCCGCAGCTCGTTGAGTTCGGTGGCGGAGAGGGTCATGGTTCCGGTTGTCGCTCAGGGCGTAGGGCGATCACGGCGCCGGCATGCACCAGCAGGGCCAGCAGCCAGGAGAGGGTGAGCCAGTTGAGGTGCTGCCAGGGCTGGCGCAGTTCCTGCACCACCCAGAGGCCACTGTTGACGGCGGCGAACAGGGCGGCATGCAGGGTGAGATTCACGATCCGCTCGAAGTGCCGGTAGGTGGGATCGGCGGGATCGGCCGGGCCGTACCAGCGGATCGGCATGGGTCGCAGCGGCGGGGGACTGCCCCGATCATGGCCCGGACCCGCCCCCGCAGCTGGCTCTCCCGTTGGCGCCCCAGCTGGCTCAGTAGTTGACGGAAGGGCCCCCCGTGCGCTGAGAATGAGCGTCACGCCGCCTCCGGGCTGGCATCTGCGCTTGTAGCTCAGCGGATTAGAGCATCTGACTACGGATCAGAGGGTCGGGAGTTCGAATCTCTCCAGGCGCGCTTTCCCCACCGCTCCGGGTCACCGGGGCGGTTTTTTTATCGCCCGTTCCGGCGCGCCTGACGTGGCAGCTCTGAGGCGAGGGATGCCGGTGGCGGCCCTGGGCGCTGGATCGGGGCCGCTGCTTTCTTACGATTCCGTTGCATTCTCCTGGCGCACCGATGGCCGACCCCGCCGTGATCGATCAACCCCTGGCGGCCGCCGACCCCGCCATCGCCGCCCTGATCGGCAAGGAGCTGGAGCGCCAGCAGACCCACCTCGAGCTGATCGCCTCGGAGAACTTCACCTCCCGCGCCGTGATGGAGGCCCAGGGCTCGGTGCTCACCAACAAGTACGCCGAGGGCCTGCCGTCGAAGCGCTACTACGGCGGCTGCGAGCACGTGGACGCCATCGAGGAGCTGGCGATCGAGCGGGCCAGGCAGCTGTTCGGGGCCGCCTGGGCCAATGTGCAGCCCCACAGCGGCGCCCAGGCCAACTTCGCCGTGTTCCTGGCCCTGCTGCAGCCCGGCGACACGATCCTGGGCATGGACCTCAGCCACGGCGGCCACCTCACCCACGGCTCGCCGGTGAACGTGAGCGGCAAGTGGTTCAAGGCCGTGCACTACGGCGTGGACCCCGAAACCCAGCAGCTCAACTTCGACAGCATCCGCCAGCTGGCGCTGCAGCACCGGCCCAAGCTGATCGTGTGCGGCTACTCGGCCTACCCCCGCAGCATCGACTTCCAGGCCTTCCGCGCCATCGCCGATGAGGTGGGCGCCTTCCTGCTCGCCGACATGGCCCACATCGCCGGCCTGGTGGCCGCCGGCGTGCACGCCAACCCCGTGCCCGCGTGCGATGTGGTCACCACCACCACCCACAAGACCCTGCGCGGCCCCCGCGGCGGCCTGATCCTCTGCCGCGATGCCGAGTTCGGCAAGCGCTTTGACAAGGCCGTGTTCCCCGGCAGCCAGGGCGGCCCGCTGGAGCACGTGATCGCCGCCAAGGCGGTGGCCTTCGGCGAAGCCCTGCTGCCTTCCTTCCGGGCCTACAGCGAGCAGGTGGTGCGCAATGCCCAGGCCCTGGCGCAGCGCATCCAGGAGCGGGGCATCGCCGTGGTCAGCGGTGGCACCGACAACCACCTGGTGCTGCTGGATCTGCGCAGCATCGGCATGACCGGCAAGGTGGCGGACCTGCTGGTGAGCGACGTGCACATCACCGCCAACAAGAACACGGTGCCCTTCGATCCCGAGTCCCCCTTCGTCACCAGTGGTCTGCGCCTCGGCACCGCCGCCTGCACCACCCGCGGCTTTGATGCCGAGGCCTTTGCCGAGGTGGCCGACGTGATCGCCGACCGCCTGCTCAACCCCGAGGATGGGGCGATCGAGGAGCGCTGCCGGCAGCGGGTGGCGGGGCTCTGCGCGCGCTTCCCCCTCTATGCCGGCGAGCGTCAGCTGCAGCCCGCCTGAACATCGCTGTGGCTGCCCGTAGGGTGGCGCGGCCCCAGGCCTTCCCACCCGTCCGCCCCGGCCCGTTGCCGTGACCCTTGCCTACAGCCCCAATGCGGCCGCGCTGCTCACCTTTGTGGTGGCGGCGGGGCTCACGGCGCTGGTGGTGCCCCAGGTGCGGCGTCTCGGGCTGCGCTGGGGCCTGACCGACCAGCCCGATGCCCGCAAACAGCACACCCGGCCGATGGTGCGGCTGGGGGGGGTGGGCATCATGATCGGCTTCAGCGTGGCCCTCACCCTCACCTGGCTGCTGGGTGGTTTCGCCGAGCTGGAGCCCAGCAAGGACCTGCTGATCTGGACCACGCTGGCCGGCTGCCTGTGCTTTTTCGTGATCGGCCTGGCCGACGACCTCTTCGCCCTGCCGCCGCTGCCGCGGCTGGGGGCCCAGCTGGCGGTGTCGCTGGTGGTGTGGGCTGAAGGGGTGCGCATCGGCAGCATCGAGATCCCCTCGGGCTGGACCGGCCAATCGAGCACCCTGGTGCAGCTGCCCGACTGGCTCAGCCTGCTGGCCACGGTGATCTGGCTGGTGGGCATCACCAACGCCATCAACTGGCTTGATGGCCTCGACGGCCTGGCTGCCGGCGTCAGCGGCATCGCCGCGGTGGGCCTGCTGTCGGTGAGCTTCAGCCTGCACCAGCCGGCCGCCGGGCTGCTGGCCGCGGCCCTGGCCGGCGGCTGCCTGGGCTTCCTGCGCCACAACTTCAACCCTGCCCGCATCTTCATGGGCGATGGGGGCTCCTATTTCCTCGGCTTCGCCCTGGCGGCGGTGAGCATCGTGGGCCCAGCCAAGGGCCTCACCAGCGTCAGTGTGCTGCTGCCGCTGCTGATTCTCTCGCTGCCCCTGGCCGACATGTCGGCGGTGATCATGGGCCGACTCAGCGAGGGGCACTCCCCCTTCCATCCCGATCGCCGGCATCTGCACCACCGGCTGCTGCGCACCGGGCTCAGCCATCGCCGCACCGTGCTGCTGATCTACGCCTTCACCCAGTGGCTGGCCTCCCTGGCCCTGGTGCTGGTGAACGCGGAGATGCGTTTCCTCTGGCTGGGGCTGGCCACCGCCGTGTTGATCTGGGTGCTGGTGAGCACCCGCCGGGCCCTGCACAGCCAGGACAGCCCCCGATGAGCCCCGCCGCCGCCGAGGTGCTCTGTGTGGGCACCGAACTGCTGCTCGGCAGCATCACCAACGGCAACGCCCGCTGGCTTGCCGAGCAGTTGGCCAGTCTGGGGATCCCCCACCTGCGCCAGGAGGTGGTGGGCGACAACCGCGAGCGCCTGATCGCCGCCGTGCGCGAGGCGTCAGGCCGCTGCCGGGTGCTGATCACCACCGGCGGTCTGGGCCCCACCCCCGACGACCTCACCACCGAGGCGATCGCCGCCGCCTTCGGCGCGCCGCTGCAGGAGCGGCCGGAGGCCTGGGCCGAGCTGCAGTCCCGGCTGCTCCAGCGCGGTCGGCCCATCACCGCCAGCCTGCGCCGGCAGGCCCTGCTGCCTCCCGCTGCCGAGCTGCTGCCCAATCCCACCGGCACGGCTCCGGGCATGATCTGGACCCCCCGGCCCGGCTTCACGGTGCTCACCTTCCCCGGGGTGCCCAGCGAGATGCGGGCCATGTGGCAGGCCACCGCCGCCCCCTGGCTGCGGCAGGCCGGCCTGGCCGAGGGGGTGATCGCCAGCCGCCTGCTGCGCTTCTGGGGGCTGGCGGAATCCGACCTGGCCGAGCGGGTGGCCGACCTGCTTGAGGGGGGCAATCCCACCGTGGCCCCCTATGCCGGGGCGGGCGAGGTGAAGCTGCGGCTCACGGCCCGGGCCGATTCCGGTGAGCTGGCCCAGGCCCAGCTGGCGCCGCTGGAGGCCGAGATCCGCGGCCGGCTCGGTCCACTTTGCTTCGGCGCCGACGACGACTCCCTGGCCTCGGTGCTGCTGGAGCTGCTGCGCCGCCGCCAGGAAACCGTGGCCGTGGCCGAGAGCTGCACCGCCGGCGGCATCGGCGCGGCCCTGGGGGCGGTGCCCGGGGCCTCCGATGCCTTCCTGGGCGGTGTGATCGCCTATGCCAACACGGTCAAGCAGGCGCTGCTGGGCGTGCCGGAGAGCACCCTGGCGGTGCACGGGGCGGTGAGCGATCCGGTGGCCCTGGCGATGGCGGCAGGGGTGCGGCGCCTCACCGGCGCCAGTTGGGGCATCGCCGTGACCGGCATCGCTGGTCCCGGCGGTGGCAGTGCCGCCAAGCCGGTGGGCCTGGTGCACATTGCCGTGGCCGGCCCCGATGGCAGCCACAGCGAGGCGGTGCGCTTCTCTCCCAGCCGCGGCCGCGCCTGGATCCAGACCCTCAGCACCGGCGCGGCGCTGGACCGGTTGCGCCTGCGGCTGCTGGCCGGCGACCCAGGCGCAACACCTGGGATGGCAGCAGGCCGTAGCGACGCAGAAAGCAGGCGCTGAAGCTGGAGAGGTGCTGAAAGCCTTGCCGCTGGGGGGAGCCATGGATCAGCAGTGAGACGTTCGTCCGTGAGCCCACCGAGGTCGCCGCGGGTAAACAGTCGCAGTCGCGGCGAGAGGAACACCTGGCCCTGCAGGCCGCTCAGGGGGTGGACCACCGGATCCTCCGCACTTCCCGTGAAGCGACGTTCAATCACCCGGCAACAGAAGGAGCGCTGGACGTTCACGGTCACGTCGGTTTCGACATCAAGCACCCTGATGCCGGCGTAGGGAATCAGGGTTGTATCGCCAGGGTTGCCAATCGCCTGTTCCCGTACCCCAAAGCGATACTTGCACTTTCAGAACATCGTCAATCGGGCTGTCGCGATCGACAGCTGGCTGGGGGAAGGAGTGAACCGGAGATGAACTGTAGATGGGCGGGAGATGGACTGGTGAGACCGTTGCGATGGAGCGCTGGCTCGGGCGGCTGCCGTGTTGCCAGGCTCTAGCCGTGGCTAGATTGATCCTGTGGTCGCCAGATGATCACAGCTTTTCCCTGCTTTCTTCGCTCTCGCATTCATCATGACATCAATTTCTCGTCTTGTTCTTTCACGCACTGGTGCTGGTTTGATGATGACGCTCTCTCTCGCGCTGATGGCAGGACCTGCTTGGGCTGGCAGCATCACCGCCTCTTCGATCATCAGTGAGGAGTCTGCGAAGCAGCGCGCGATGGAGCAGGTCCCCAAGAACGCCACGGTGGTGTCAAGCCGCTGTCAGACAATTGGTATGCGGGGTGGTGATTACTCCTACAGATGTTCGGTGCAGTATCAGGTCGAGCCCACCGGGGCTCAGCCATAGGCGACCTGGCAGACGGCATTGAGCAACTGCGCCTCGGAGGCATTGGCCGGCGGCTGTCCATCGACCAAGGCCCATGTCGCAGTTGGCGCCCCCGGCGAGTTGGCTCCCTCCGTCGACGCTGTAGAAGAAGCTCACACCATGCTCGCCAATTGCCTCCACGGAGGCATAATTGAGTTGGAATGATGTCTGGGGGATCAGAATCACACTGGACTGCGCCGCTGCTGCCGTATTGACGAGCTCGGTGACCGTGGCGGCCGCCGCCAGGCTGGTGATCCCCCAGGCGGCGGCACTGGCGCCCCACCATCGCCAGCCGGCTGGATTCACCCGATACCAGCCAGTGGCCCAGGGACGGGCCTTCCAGTAGCCGCCGTTGTCCCAGGCGGGATGCACGGCGCCATAGGGACGGTTGTAGAAGCCACGGCCCAGATCATCCCCAGCGCGTGGCGCGGCAGGGCGTACTCCGGCCCCGTAGATCGGATGGTATCCAGGTCGTCCCACCCCCACTCCGCCCCCAAACCTGTAGCCACCACCGCCACGGCCCAGGCGTGCCTCCACTGCTGAGGCAGAGACCATCGCCAGCGCTCCGGCCATGGCCAGGCTGAAGGCCCTGCCACCCCACCTTTTCAGCCCACCTTGACCTTCATGATGACCAGGCATCGTGCTGAATGTCGTGATCTTGTCGATGCTCATCTGACGGCAGCGGGAGTGTATTGATTTTATCTAATCGCGGTGAGATTGACATGTGCTTGTGCGCTGTCATGTCTTTTGCGCGAATCCGTTGGCGTGCTGTGGGGATGACTGTCGACCGTTGCCCGATGGCTTGCCGGCCGTTCGTAGGCGCCGCCGGGAATGGCCGTCGATCGATCCTGCGCCTGTGCATGCGCGTGCGCCTCTGCGGCTGCGCTCAGCCGCTGCCCGCCAGCCCTGGGAAGCCCTTGGACAGCCCGGTGAACAGCATCTGAGCAGCGATCGAACTGAGCAGCAGGCCCATGATCTTGGTGAGGACCTGCAGTGTTGATGTACTCAGCAGGTTGCTGAGGCGTTCACCGACGGCAAAGACCAGAAACACCAGCGCACTGATCGCCAGAATCACCACACTGAGCTCCAGGCGTCCGCTCCGGGTGGCAACCTCCGGCTCCGCCAGCACCAGGGCGATCGTGCCCGGTCCGGCGATCAGCGGAATGCCGAGCGGCACCACCCCTTTCAAGGCGGAATCCGCATCCCGCTCGACGCTGGCCGGGTCGTGCTGAATCGCCGACGTCTCCGAGTGCAGCATCGACAGACCGATCAGCAGCAGGATCAATCCGCCCGCCGCCTGGAACGCCTCGATGCTGATGCCGAAGAGGTTGAGCAGGGCCTGACCCAGCCAGTCGGAGAGCAGCAGGGTGATCGCCACCGTGAGGGCACAGGAGCGGGCGATGGCCAGATCGCTGCGTCGATTGCCGCTGGTGAACGACAGGTAGATGGGCAGGTTGCCGATCGGATTGGCAACCACAAGGATGCCGACGGCCGTGACGGCGAGGGACATGGGTGGGGGTGTCTGCCCTCCCCTCCTAGCCAAGCGGCTGCGGGCCGCCCGTCGGCTGTCCCTGACCAGGGGGGAGGAATGGCCAAGCCTTCAACCCGGCAGGCCCCCTAGGGTGGCTGATCGCCCCCTTGCTGTTCCTTGAGCGCCGGCACCCTCTACGACAAGGTCTGGGATCTGCACCGGGTTGCCGAGCTTCCCGGTGGCTCCACCCAGCTGTTCATCGGCCTGCACCTGATCCATGAGGTCACCAGCCCCCAGGCCTTCGCCGCGCTGCGGGATCTGGGCCTGGGCGTCCGCCACCCGGAGCGCACCGTGGCCACGGTGGATCACATCGTGCCCACCACCTCCCAGGCGCGGCCCTTCGCCGATCCCCTCGCCGAAGAGATGCTCACCACCCTGGAGCGCAATTGCGCCGAGCACGCCATCACCCTGCACGGTCTCGGCAGTGGCCGCCAGGGGATCGTGCACGTGATCGCCCCCGAGCTCGGCCTCACCCAGCCGGGGATGACGGTCGCCTGCGGTGACTCCCACACCTCCACCCACGGTGCCTTCGGGGCGATCGCCTTCGGCATCGGCACCAGCCAGGTGCGCGACGTGCTGGCCAGCCAGAGCCTCTCGATGGCCAAGCTCAGGGTGCGGCGCATCTGGGTGGACGGGCGCCTGCAGAGTGGTGTCTACGCCAAGGATCTGGTGCTGCACATCATCCGCAGCCTGGGCGTCAAGGGCGGCGTGGGCTTTGCCTACGAGTTCGCCGGCCCGGCCATCGAGGCGCTCTCGATGGAGGAGCGCATGACCCTGTGCAACATGGCGATCGAGGGCGGCGCCCGCTGCGGCTACGTCAACCCGGACGCCACCACCTTCGCCTACCTCCAGGGCCGCGCCTGCGCGCCCACCGGGGCAGCCTGGGAGCGGGCCGTGGCCTGGTGGAGCTCGCTTGCCAGTGGGGCGGAGGCCGTGTTCGACGACGAGGTGCGCTTCGATGCCGCCACGATCGCTCCCACCGTGACCTGGGGGATCACCCCCGGCCAGGGCATCGGTGTGGACGAAACGGTGCCCACCCCTGAGGAGCTCGATGCCGACGAGCGGCCCCTCGCCGGGGAGGCCTACCGCTACATGGACCTGAGCCCCGGGGCGCCGATCGCCGGCACCCCGGTGGATGTGTGCTTCATCGGCAGCTGCACCAACGGCCGTCTCAGCGACCTGCAGGCCGCCGCCGAGGTGGCCCGCGGGCGGCAGGTGGCGCCGGGCATCCGGGCCTTCGTGGTGCCGGGCAGTGAGCAGGTGGCCGCCGCCGCCGAGGCCGAGGGGCTCGATGCGCTGTTCCGCAGCGCCGGGTTCGAATGGCGCCAGCCCGGCTGTTCCATGTGCCTGGCCATGAACCCGGATCGGCTCGAAGGCCGCCAGATCAGTGCCAGCTCCAGCAACCGCAACTTCAAGGGCCGCCAGGGGTCGGCGTCCGGGCGCACGCTGCTGATGAGCCCGGCGATGGTGGCGGCCGCCGCGGTCGCCGGCCACGTTGTCGATGTGCGCCCCCTGCTGACCGACGCGGCTGCCACCGCTCCCTCCCCCCTGCCCACGTGAACCAGCAGCAGCCCTTCCCCTCCGGTCCGATCGCCTCCCACCGCGGCCGCGGCCTGCCGCTGCTGGGCGCCGACATCGACACCGACCGGATCATTCCCGCCCGCTTCCTCAAGTGCGTCAGCTTCGAAAACCTGGCCACGGGCGTGTTCGCCGACGACCGCAGCGAGCGGGCGGGTGACCATCCCTTCGACCGCCCCCCCCATGCGGGGGCCTCGGTGCTGGTGGTGAACCGCAACTTCGGTTGCGGCTCCAGCCGCGAGCACGCCCCCCAGGCGCTGATGCGCTGGGGGATCCGGGCGCTGATCGGCGAGAGCTTCGCGGAGATCTTCTTCGGCAACTGCCTCGCCCTGGGGCTGCCCTGCCTCAGCGCCGAGGGCGTCCATGTGGCCGAACTGCAGGCGCTGATCGCGCTGGATCCCGCCGCCGAACTGCTCCTCGATCTGGAGGCGATGGCGGTGGTGGTGGAGAGCGAATTCGCCGGCGACAACACCTGGCCGGTGCACCTGGATCCGGGGCCGCGCCGCATGTTGCTCAGCGGCCACTGGGATGGCACCTCCCAGCTCGTCGCCCACGACGCCCAGCTGCAGGCCACCGCGGCGGCCTTGCCCTACCTCAACGGTTTCCGCTGAGCGGCGGCGCGGCGTTGGCGCCGGGGCGCGGCACGAAGGGGGTGCCGCTGCCGCCGAAGTTGAAGTCGTTGAGCTTGATGCGGATGCCGGCCGTCCCTTCGTAGGGGCTGTAGAAGATTCCCAGCTCGTAGGAGCGCTGCAGCAGCTTCAGCTCCAGGTAGGAGTCGCTCACCTCGCCGCTGAACCGGGAGCGCCCGTCGATGTTCACCGTGGCGCCTCCCTCCAGCACCAGGGGCCCATAGAGCTGCTGGGCGGCGCGGAAGCTCACGGTGCGCAGATCCACGGCCCGGTCGAAGCTGTACGGACTGAGGCCATCGCGCAGGGTGCCCCCCACCAGCACGGTCAGCTGGGTGAAGTCGAACCAGGGATCCCGGAACCGCCCCAGCGTCAGCGCCGGACCGCCGTAGAGGGTGAGCGTGCTCTGCCGGTCGCCGTCCTCGTAGAAGGCGCCCGTGCCCACCAGGCCGAAGTCCAGC
Source organism: uncultured cyanobacterium (assembly GCA_963765575.1). GTDB lineage: Bacteria > Cyanobacteriota > Cyanobacteriia > PCC-6307 > Cyanobiaceae > NIES-981. Next base: position 168,731 of record CAVXWZ010000011.1, read on the forward strand.
GCCAGCCCGGGACGGATCGGCTGCGGGGAATAGCGCAGGGCCGTTTCCTGCCGGCGCTCGGGGTCCAGCGGCGCCTCCCAGAGCTGCAGGGAACTGCTGAGATTGGCGTTCAGGCGGGTGCGCCACTGGCTGTCGAGGTTGTCGGTGTTGAACAGCTCGGCCCGGTAGCTGCCGCCGATGGCGCTCCAGTCCAGGTTCACGGCGCCCAGGTAGGGGGGGCGGCGGTTGCGGTCGATCGGGTCCCCGTCCTGGCGGTTGAAGCTGAGGCTGCCCTCCAGCTGGGCTCCATAGGAGCTGATCACGGTCTGGCGCCCCAGGCTGCCGTTGAAGATCAGCTCGCGGTAGCTGCCGAACACGCCGGCCTGGGCCGCGTCATGGCCGGGCAGGGGGATCGGGGTGTCGAGGCTGCCCTTGCTGCGGGTGCCCGCCCTGAAGTTCTCCGGATTGAGGGTGGAGAGGTCGGCCAGGGCCCGCAGGCGGAAGCGGTTGACCGGCACCTCCAGCACCCCCAGCAGGCCGAACACATCGCCCAGGCCGATGGTCTGGTTGACGCGCGAACCGGCCAGGTTGCGCCCCGGTTTGGTGTAGCTGTCGGTGCGGCCCTCAATGGCCCGTTGCACCATGAACTGGGGCTGGAGATCCAGCCGGCCTTTCTCCCCCAGCCGCAGGGTGGGCAGGTTGTAGCCCAGGTAGAGCCCATCGCGATCGCGACGGTCGGCGTCGATGCTCAGCTGCAGGCCCTCCTCGCCGATGGTGGTGTTGTTGATCCCCCGCAGGGCCAGCCTGTTGTTCAGCAGGATGCGTGTGCGCTGGGCCCGGATGCGGGTCACGCCGTCCGCCTCAAACAGGGCCTCCACCCCGTAGCCGATCAGCCAGGAGCGGGCGGGGGTGAAGGGGTCGTTGGTGAAGGCGATCTCGGCGGCGGTCCAGCGGTTGCCGCTGACGCGCACTTGGGAGGCCTGGAAGCGCAGCCGGTTGAGGCGGCCCGTCTTCGACTTGGGCCGCCGCAGCACGCTGGGACCGGTGGGCCTGCCGCGGCTGGCGTCCGGGTCGTCGTTGTCGTCCTCGATGTCGTTGACATCGATCAGATCGAAGCGGATCGAGGTGTCGAGGCTCTGGCGGAAGCGCACGTCCCGCACCCGCTGGGGGAAGCGTTGCGCTCCGGGCTGAGCCTCAAGCGCCGGCGCTTGAGGCCGCTCCGCTGCATCGCCGCCAGCCTTCTCGCCAGTGCCCGCGACACCGACCGGCGGGCCGAGGGCCACGTCGGTGAGCAGCTCGCGCAGGGGTCGGGGCCGGCTGCTGTCGTCAGCTCCGGGACAGCCGGCTGGGGCCGGCAGGGTGGGCAGCGCCACCCGGCGGGGGGGCAGCAGGTCGCGCACCGTGCGCTGCCGGGGGTCATGCACCAGCTCGGGGCAGGCGAAATCGAGCTCGGCGGCGCTGCCCTGGGTCGGCTCCGCCGCAGGATCGCCACGTTCACCCGCTGCCGATGCTGCCGCTGATTCGCCCGGCTGGCCCGGTTCGCCTGACTGGAGACCTGACTGGGCCGTTGGGCTGGGTCCTGAGCTGGCTGGCGAGCTGGCAGCTGAGCTGAAGGAGGCGATGTCCCCCTCCAGGTTCTCGACGTCGATGACCCCGTAGACGTCCTCGAGGTCCCCAGTGCCCTCCAGCTCGCTGTAGCGCAGCCGTCCCGCCTGCAGCTTCTGATCGCCGCGGATCAGGCGGACCCGACCGCTGGCATAGACGGTGCGCGTCGACTCCAGCACCTCCACCCGGTCGGCCAGCAGCAACCAGCCGTCGAAGGAGGCCTGCACATGGCCCTCGGCGATCAGCTTGCCCAGCTGCCCATCCACGCTCTGGCGATCGGCGGACACCAGCAGAAAGCGTGTCGCGCCGGTCTGTTCAGGCCCAGCGGGGCGCTGCTTCTGCAGTTCGTCGCGGTCGACCGGGAGTGGCGCGGCGAGGCTGCGGGCCGGGGTGAGGCCACCTGCGGCGGCCAGGGGCAGAACCAGGGCCGCCACCGAGAGCACCAGCCTGCTGCCGGGGGAGGGGCTCATCGGGGCTGGACAGTCGAACCAGCGGCGACGCTATGGCACAAGGACGTCGCTCGCCGGGATGGGGGGAAGGGTCTGGTGCGGCCACCACGGGACAGCGGCCATCACGGGACAGCGGCCATCACCCAGGGACAGTGAAGAGATGAAGAGGAGGGGGCCCGGACCGCAGCACTGCACAGGCGACCTGGCCGCTCAATCCTCGAGATCCTTGCGGCTTGGCGTACGGGTGGGATCGCTCGCCAGAAAGCCGAACACGAAGATCCCGATGAAGAAGAAAACGACCGAATAAACCGAGATCTTGAGAGCCAGCATGGTTCGCCCTAGCGCGCGGGGTGGGTGACAGGGAGTGACAGGCCGCACGATGGGCCCGGTTGACCCTGCGGCATCCCCATCATCCTATGGGGACTGTGTGGCCATCCAACAATGCCAGAGGCCCCTGCAGCCGGGCAGTCTCACCAATTTGCAACGTTTGCGGCCGGCGGCCCCGAGCGCAGCCGCCTCGACCTGCAGCCCCTCTGGCACCGCACCGCCACCGCCACCTCCACCGATGCCGCCACCGATGCCGCGGCGCCTGCCGATGCCCTGGCCGATGCCGGCGCCGCCGCCGCCCCGGCCCTGGAGCACCCCTGGGGCGCCCGCCACCGCCCCGACTGGCATGCCCGCGGTCTGGTGATCTGGCCCCGTGGCGGCCAGGACTGCCGGCTGCGGCTCAGCCTGGCCTGCCCGCCCGCCTGGCGTGCCCTGCAGCAGCCGCGGCCGCAGGTGCAGGCCCGGCTGGCGCTGTGCTGGTGGGCCGAGGCCATGGAGCTGCGCGTCGATGGTGCGCTGGTGCACAGCGGCGATCTCTTCGACAGCAGCTGCCGCTGGCTGCTGCCAGCGACCTGGTGGCAGGGGCGGCCGCTGCAGCTGGAGCTGCGCCTGCGCAGCCCCAGCCATGACGACGGTGCCCTGATCCACAGCTGCCTGGAGCTCGAACCCCTTGAGGCGGCCGACCCCCTCGGCGTGCTCGACCCGCAGCGGCAGCACCTGCGCGAGCTGCGCCGCGGGGCGGGGGTGGCTGAGCTGCCCCAGGCCGGCGACGGCTTCCACGTGCTCGGCCATGCCCACCTCGATCTGGCCTGGTTGTGGCCGGTGGCCGACACCTGGCAGGCGGCCGAGCGCACCTTCGCCTCGGCCCTCGATCTGATGCAGCGCTTCGAGGCGCTGCACTTCGCCCACTCCACCCCCGCCCTCTATGCCTGGCTGGAGCAGCACCGGCCCCGGCTCTGGGAGCGGCTGCGGCAGGCCGTGGTCGCGGGCCGCTTCGAGCCCGTCAACGGCCCCTGGGTGGAGAGCGACTGCGTGCTGATCAGCACCGCCTCACTGCTGCGGCAGTTCCAGCTCGGGCAGCACGACAGCCGTGCCCGTTTTCCCGGCCTCGACCACCGGCTCGCCTGGCTGCCGGACAGCTTCGGTTTCGCTGCCGGACTGCCGGCGGTGGCTGCGGCCACCGGTGTGCGCTGGTTTTGCACCCACAAATTGTTCTGGAACGCCACCACCCCCTTCCCCCATCGCCTGTTCCGCTGGCGCGCCCGCTGCGGCGCCGAGCAGCTGGCCCTGATGACGGCACCGATCGGCACTGGTGGCGACCCGCTGACGATGGAGCGCCAGCGGCTGGCGTGGCAGCGGGCCACGGGCCTGGGGGAGCTGCTCTGGCTGCCGGGGGTGGGGGACCACGGCGGCGGCCCCACGGCGGAGATGCTGGAGCAGCTGCAGCTCTGGAACCGCCAGCCCGAGGCGGCACCCCAGCGCCACGGCAGCCTGCGCACCTACCTGGCCGGCCTCGAAGCCCACGCCCCCCAACTGCCGGTGTGGCGCGATGAGCTCTACCTGGAGCTGCACCGCGGCTGCGCCACCACCCGCCCCGATCAGAAGCGCCACAACCGCAGCCTCGAGCGGCTGTTGCGACAGGCGGAGCTGGCTGCGGTGCTGGCCGGGTGCGGCGCCGGCGGGGCGGAGCTGGCAGCCGACTGGCGGCCGCTGCTGTTCCAGCAGTTCCACGACATCCTGCCCGGCACCGCCATCCCGGAGGTGTTCGAGCAGGCCGAGCCCCAGTGGCGCTCAGCCCGGCGCCAGGCCCGGCGCAGCCGTGATCAGGGCCTGGCTGGCTGGCTTGCCGGCTCCTGCTGGTGGGCCGTGCAGCTGCAGCCACTGGCCAGCCGCCGGCCCACCCTGCGCCTGCCCGCCGGTCGCTGGCTGGCCGGTGATCGTCCGCTCCCCAGCCAGCCCGCGGCGGCCGGCGGCACCTGGGTGCAGCTGCCGCCTCAGGCCGGCATCAGCGCCCAGCCCCTGCGGCGCCTGCCGCCCGCCGCCGGGCCGCAGGAGCCGCTGCAGGCCCAGGCGCCGGTGTGGGTGGACGGACGCCGTGCCGGCAACGGCAGCGTCAGCCTGGAGCTGGGCCCCGCCGGCATCGAGCAGTTGTTCGATGCCGGCGGCAGCCCCCAGCTGGCGGCGCCCCTGGCCTGGTGCCGCTATGCCGATCGGGGCGAATTCTGGGATGCCTGGGACATTGCCGCCGACTACCGCAGCCACCCCCTGTCCTGGCGCTGGCAGGGCGAGCCCCAGTGGCGGGAGCGGGGACCGCTCTGCGCCAGCTTCCTCTGGCGCGGTTGTTGCGGTGCCAGCCGGGTGCGTCTCGATGGGCGGCTGCTGGCGGGCAGCCCCTGGCTGGAGCTGGTGCTGAGCATCGACTGGCGCCAGCGCCACGAGCTGTTGCGCCTGGAGCTGCCGCTGGCGGAGCCGGCCGATCGCTGGGCGGCCGACACCAGCGGGGGAGTGCTGGAGCGGCCAGCCGAACCGCTCACCCCGCGGGAGCGGGCGCGCTGGGAGGTGGCGGCGATCAGCTGGATGGCCTCCTGCAGCCCCGGCGGCGGCCTGGCGCTGCTGCTCGACGGCCCCCAGGGGGTGTCGGCCCGAGCTGATCGCCTGGGGGTGTCGCTGCTGCGGGCGCCCACCTGGCCCGATCCCGGCGCCGACAACGGCTGGCAGCGCCTGCGGATCGCCCTGCTGCCCTGTGCGCCGGGCTGGCGGCAGGCGGGGGTGCCGGAGCAGGCCCAGGCCTTCCGCGAACCGCTGCTGCTGCATGCCGCTGGCCCGGGCGGCGCCGGCCCTGGCCCCAGCGCTGCGGCGCTCCGCCAGGCCATGTCGCCGCTGCCGTCGGGGGTGCAGCTGTTGGGGCTGAGGCCCCTGGAGGGCGGGGCGGCGGTGCTCAGCCTGCTCAACAGCACCCCCTGCCGTCAGCTGCTGGATCTGGGCCCGAGCTGGGACATCGAGGCCCGCCTGGACGGGCTGGATCAGCCGCAGCCCCGGAGTCAGCCGCGGCCCCAGAGTCCAAGCCTGGGCCAGGACCCGGACCGGCCGGCTCAGCTGCGGCTGCGGCCGTGGGAACTGGGCTTCTGGCGGATCAGGGCCCGCTGATCAATCTCCGCGAGCGTTGATCAGGTCTCGATCTAGTCCTCGTGGTCGTCGAAGGGGTCGCTGAGGGCCTTGGAGGGTGGACCGAAGGCCTGGTACACGCCGAAACCGGTGAGTGCCAGCAGCACCGCCAGCACGGCGAGGGCGATGGACAGCGCGGGTGAACTGGTGCTGCTGGGATCCATGGCAGTGAGCTGCTGCGGCACGCCGCGCCGGTGATGTCCCGTACAGTAGGTGCAGCGAATTTCTGCGCGCGAGGCCCGCTCCTTCCCATGTCTCAACGCACCCGTCTCGGCGACATCCTCCGCCCCCTCAACTCCGAGTACGGCAAGGTCGTTCCCGGCTGGGGCACCACCCCGGTGATGGGCGTGTTCATGCTGCTCTTCCTGGTCTTCCTGCTGGTGATCCTGCAGCTGTACAACCAGTCGCTGCTGCTGGAAGGCATCAATGTCAATTGGAACGGCGCCGGCTGAGTTCCGCCCCACCGGCCTGTCATGAACGTCTTCGGTATCGGTCTTCCCGAGATGGCGGTGATCGCCGCCATCGCCCTGCTGGTCTTCGGTCCGAAGCGGCTGCCGGAGATGGGCCGCAGCCTCGGTCGCACCCTCAAGGGCTTCCAGAGCGCCTCCTCGGAATTTGAGAATGAATTCCGCTCTGCCCTCTCCACGGTTGAGGCTGCAGGGGCAACGGAGTCTTCCTCCCCGAACTGGCGCCTTCCGAGCCGGCTCCTGCCGAGGCGGCGCCTCCCGAGGCAGTGTCTTCCCAGCCGGCGATGACGGAGCTTCCGGCACGGGATCAAGACGACGCGGCCGCGGCCGCCACGGCTGGCGGCGAGACGCCATTGGCTTGACCGCCATGGCGACCGCTGGCCCCGGCTTGGCACTGCTGGTGGGGCTGGGCAACCCGGGGTCGCGCTACCGCGACACCCGCCACAACGTGGGCTTCATGGCCCTGGAGCGGCTGGCCGCCGAGTCGGGAGCCAGCTTCCGCCAGCAGGCCAAGCTCCATGGCCTGCTGGCGGAGGTGGGTCAGGGCCAGCAGCGCCTGCGCCTGCTGATGCCCCAGACCTTCATGAACGACAGCGGCCGCTCGATCCGCGCCGCCCTGGACTGGTTCAGCCTGCAGCCGGCCCAGCTGTTGGTGGTGGTCGATGACATGGATCTGCCCCTGGGACGCCTGCGCCTGCGCGTCCGTGGCAGTGCCGGCGGCCATAACGGTCTGCGCAGCACCATCAGCCACCTCGGCAGCGAAGACTTTCCCCGGCTGCGCATCGGCATCGGCGCACCGGCCGAGAATCCCGTCGAACGGCGGCAGCGCACCGTGGGCCATGTGCTCGGTCGCTTCGCCCCGGCCGAACAGCCGCTGCTGGAGGATGTGCTGAGCGAGGTCACGGCCGGCATCGGCCTGATCCAGCGCCTGGGGTTGGAGCGGGCCGGTAACCGTTTGAACGGTTTCCGGGTCCAGGCTGCGCCAGCCTGACGCCATGGCCCGCCTCCCCGCCACCACCGCCCAGCTGCGCGTGCTGCACCAGAGCTTCAGCAGCCGCCTGCTGGAGGGGGAGGTGACGGCTGGGACCTTTTGCTGGACCTTCTGCTGGGCCTTCGATCGCGGCGAGCTCAGCGTTGAACCCTCCCTGGGCCGCGCCCTGATCCAGGACGCCCTGCTGCGCTTCCTGCTGCGGGCCGACTACCAGCTTGAGCCCGGTGGCGACTACGCCTTCACGGTGCGGGCGCGCTTCTGAGCGGCGGCAGCTGCCGCCACACCGCCAGTGGCGGGCGCCGCAACTCCCCGCCCAGGTGGCGCTCCAGCAGCAGTTGCGCCACCACGTCATCGATGTCGCGGGGGGGCAGCCGCAGCCCGGCCGGCAGCCAGCGCCGCCAGTGCCGCCGCCCATCGAGATCCCAGTAGCGGCGCCGCGCCTCCAGGGTGGTGCCGTGCTCGTCCACCAGCTGCACGTCCAGCCCCAGCGCCGCCAACCGCTGCGGCCAGCCGGCGCTGCCGGTGCCGTTGCCGAGCACCACGCTGGCCAGTCCCTGCTGGCGCCAGCGATCGATCAGCTCTGCGCTGGCCTGCGGGGACAGGACCGCCGCCGCCAGCAGGGTGCGGCGGTCGCCATCAGCCAGCACCAGGCCGCACTTGCTGCGGCCGGGGTCCAGTCCCGCCAGCTGGCCATGACCTGTCATGGGCGCTGGGGCCGGGCGCCGCGCACCTGCTGTTGCACCAGGCGCAGCTCAACGCTGATCGGATCGGGCGTGTCGGCATCGCGCAGCACCACCGCCTGCAATTGCAGCACCTGGCTGCTGGGCTGGGCGGCCATGGTGCGCACCAGGGTGCTGAAGGCCGCCGGGTCGACCTGCAGCCCATCGACGATCGTGCCCTGGCGCTGCGCCTGTCCGTAGGCCTGGGCCAGCAGCAGGTTGAGGCGCCGGCTCAGCAGGTCGGGGCTGCGCAGATCGCCCTCGATGGTGGTGCTGGCCAGCACCTCGCCAGCGCGCACCACCCGGCGGTTGGGGCGCAGGTCGGGGAACACCAGCACCTGCTGCTCGCCGCGCAGCACGTTGGCGGCGGAGCGGATGCTCACCACCCAGCTGCCCGGCCGTTTGAGCATCTCTTCGAGTCGGTTGATGTCGGCGGTGGGCACCAGCAGGATCTGTCGATCCGGGGGTTCGCCGGGGCGCACCCGCCGAAAGGCGCTGAGGTTGGCCTGCTGCAGCAGCGCATCGATCACCTCGCGCGCCTGCTGCGGCCGCTCCAGGCGCACCTTGGCGCTGGCCAGCTGTTCGCCGCTGGTGAGCACCACATCGCCGCGGCGCAGGGCGATCAGGTTCTCCTCCAGCTCCACCAGCTCGCGGCTGCCGGCATCGATGCGCTGGCGCAGTTCCGCCAGTTCGCTCTCCCGGCGCTTGATCTCGGCGTCACGCTGGGCCACGTCCTGGCCCAGCCGTTCCCGTTCCCCCAGCAGCCGGCCGCGCTCGGCCTGCAGCCGGTCACGCTCCCCCTCCAGCCGGTCACGCGCCTCCTCCAGGCGGGCCCGTTCTGCCCGCAGTGGAGCCAGTTCATCGCGCAGGGCGGCGGCCCGCTGCTCCGCCTTTGCCAGCTCCCGCTGCACCCGCTGCTGACCCAGCTGGGCGCGTGCCACCTCAGCCTGACTGGCCTGCAGTTCGTCACGGCTGTCCTCGAGCTGATTGCGGCTGGTGCGCAGCCGTTCCTCAATGCGATCCAGTTCGAACAGCCCGCGGCGCAGCCGCTCGCTCACCATCAGCATCAGCCCCAGCGACACGGCGCTGATGAGGCTGCCCGTGAGCACGGTGATCACCACGGCGGTGTTGCGCGGCCGCAGCCCGAAGAGGCTGAGCCGCGCCTTGCCCACACGGCTGCCGAGGCGGTCGCCCAGGGTGGAGAGCACACCCCCGAGCACCAGCAGCGCCAGGATCAGCAGCCAGCCCGACACGACCTTGCTCGAACAGGCTCAGTATCTCGCGGCGGCAGGGGATCTTCCCGCCGCCGGGCGCTCGTGGTTCAGCTGAAACGCTTGGCCAGGGCGATCGGATCGAACACGGTGATCTTCTTGCGGTCGATCTGCAGCAGGCCCTCCTGACGCAGATCGCCCAGCAGCCTGGTGATCGTGACCCGGGTGGAGCCGATCGCCTCGGCGATCGCCTGGTGGGAAAGGCGCAGATCGATCGTGATCCCCTCGCTGCCGGGCAGGCCGAAGTCGCGGCAGAGCACCAGCAGGAAGCTCACCAGCCGCGAGCTCATGTCGCGATGGGTGAGGGTTTCGATCATCGTCTCGGTCTGCAGGATCCGCGAGGAGAGGCCCTGGAGCAGCAGCAGCCCCACGCTGGCGTCCAGCTCGATCGCCTTGCGCAGCGAGGTGGCCGGGGCGGTGATCAGCTCCACCCGGGTGAAGGCGATGGCGTGATAAAAGCGGTCGGAGCGCTGGCCGGTGAGCAGGGAGAGCACGCCAAACAGGCTGTTCTCCCGCAGCAGGGCCACGGTGATTTCCTCGCCGCTCTCGTAGACCCGCGACAGCCTGACGGCGCCGCGGCGCAGCAGATAGACGCGCTCGGCGGGATCGCCGGGGAAGAAGATCGTCTTGCCGCGCTCGATGGTTTCGTTGTTGCTGCCGCTCAGACCCCGCATCACCTCCAGCAGGGTGGTGCTGTCCTGGGCTCCGCTGCCGATGGTGGTCACGGCACCCGGGGTTCCGGAGGAGGGGGTGCTGGCGGTACGGCTGAAGCCGCGGGTGGCGCCGACCATGGACCAGGCATGGATGTGGCGAAACCCTAAAGATCGAGCCCGAGGTCACTTGTAGCAACGCACACCAATCGTTGCCCCCGGCGGGCGCGGGTGGGCCAGGGCTGGGGCGCTCCGGCACTGGTACGTCTGTTCTCCACCACCGGTGGTGTGCGGACGTTGTGATCGGCCCCAAAGCCGCTACATTCAGCTCCGTCCTCCCCACGCCATGACCGCCAGCCTCCCCTCCGGCCGCGGCGCCCTGCCCCCTGCTGCTGCTGGTGCTGGTGCGGGCCATGCCCATGGGGCGAGGCCCGCGGGCGTGGCGGCTGTGGCTCCGCTGGGCGGCGGCCGCCATCTACGCCCGGCGCCGGCAGCCACGCCTTTGCGGCTGGTGGCCCAGCCCGAGGGGCTGCTGCAGATCCACACCGCGCCCTACCGCGGCAGTTTTTCGGCGGTGCTCAGCCAGGCCCTGCGCACGGCCGGTCTCGGCAGCCGGGTGCTGGTGTGCCAGTTCCTCAAGGGCGGCGTCAACCAGGGCGTGGAGGCCGGCCCCAGCCTCTGCGGCCGGCTGCGCTGGCTGCGGCCGGCCGCAGAGGCCTGCCTGTCCGGACCGGCCTGCGACCACGAGCCGGCGGTGCGCGAGGCGGTGCGCGAGGTGTGGGCGTTCAGCCGCGACCAGTTGCTGGCGGCGGCGGTGGATCTGATGGTGCTCGATGAGCTGGGCCTGGCGATCGAGCTGGGTTTCCTGGAGGCCGAGGAGGTGCTCACGGTGCTTGAGCAGCGTCCGGCACCGATGGATGTCATCCTCACCGGTCCGCCGATGGCGCCGGAACTGATGGCCCTGGCCGATCAGGTCACCCAGCTGCGCCGCGGCCTCTGAACGCCACCATCGATGCTCAAGAACGACCGTTGGATCAAGGAGCAGGCCGCCGAGGGGATGCTGGAGCCGTTTCAGCGCAACCTGGTGCGCCACCTCGACCCCGACAACGCGGCCGAGCCGGTGCTGAGCTTCGGCTGCTCCTCCTATGGCTACGACCTGCGCCTCTCCGCCCAGGAATTTCTGATCTTCCGCCACGTGCCGGGCACGGTGATGAACCCCAAGCGGTTCAATCCGGCCAACCTGGAGCCGGCACCGCTGCATGACGATCCCGATGGCCGTTACTTCATCCTGCCGGCCCATTCCTACGGCCTGGGCGTGGCCCTGGAGAAGCTGCGGGTGCCCGCCAACATCACCGTGATCTGTCTCGGCAAGAGCACCTATGCCCGGCTGGGCATCATCGTGAACACCACGCCGGCGGAGGCCAGCTGGGAGGGCCACCTGACGCTGGAGTTCAGCAATTCCTCCGGCGCCGACTGCCGCATCTATGCCGGCGAGGGGATCTGCCAGCTGCTGTTCTTCGAGGGTGATCCCTGCGACACCACCTACAAGGACCGGGCCGGGAAATATCAGCACCAGCCGGAACGGGTGACGCTGGCCCGGATCTGAGACCAGGAGCCTGATGCAGCGAGGTCCTGGGGCGGCGCCACCCAAAACAGACGTGTTGCAATGGGACACAGGCGAGGAGTCAGGGAACCACGATCAAGGCAGCTGCCAGCCAGGCCTGAGTGCTAACTTGCCGTCGAATAAATTTTGCTTGTCGACGAGCGCATGCATCGATCCACTGTCGTGGCAAGTGCTGCTGCTGGCTTCGCCGCAGCCGGATTGGCCCTGGTGCCGGCCCCGGCGTTCGCATTGATCACCATCGCTGATAACATCACTGGTACTTCCAGCTTTGGGGGCATTGCCGCTAATAGCCGTGCCCAGCAGTTCAATACGGGGCAACGCAAGGCTGATCACGAGTATCAATCTCCTTCTCTCAAATACTGGTCCCTCGACCGGATCAATCCAGGTTTTTCTGTTGGAATCGACCCTGGGAACCCCGCCGACTGTTGTTACCCCTCCCCTCGCTTCGGCAACGCTCCCTGTCGCGCCTGGTAATGGAATCTTGGTTGGCGGTAATTTGTCAACCCCAGTCGCGGTCGAAAAAAATACAAACTACTACGTCGGCGCCCTCACCGCCAGCTCTAATGTTCTATGGAACATATCTATTTCGCCTGGCAACCCTGCTGCTGGCCTGCCGATTGCTTATCAGCAATGTAGCCCAGTCTGTGGAGATCCTCAATCAACTCCGGCACGTGATCCGCTGTATCTCCAGCTCCAGGTGCAAGGCGTCCCAGCCCCAGCTCCAATCTTCGGCCCAGTTGTGTTGGCAGCGTTGACGGGCCCCATTCGCAGGCTCAGAAAGCGACTGCATGACCACGAAGCTGAGTTGGCCAGCTTGGTGTGTGATCGATCCGGCGGCGCGGCGGTCTGAGCAAGTCCAGGCCCCTGGCTTTCTGCCCAGCTGGGTTCTGCCCGCTGGCCTGCTGACGCTCAGGGCGCCAGCCGCGCCCGGTGCAGCCGGCTCTTCTCATACCAATGGGCAAACTCCGGGCTCCAGCCCTGCAGCTGGGGCCAGAGCAGATCGCAGAGCGCCCGGATCTCCAGCTGGGCGTCGAGCTTGGCGCGCAGATCGAGGAAGTGCAGCATGGCCCTGAGGCTGAAGCTCACCACGAAGTGCTGGCGGTAATCAAACGGCAGGATGCCGCGGGCGTGCTCCTCGGCGTAACCGGCATCGAGCAGGTCGCGGTAGCGCTCGGCGGCGCGGCGGCAGATGTCGAGATCGATCCGGCGCTGCTCGCTGGAGTAGGCATACTTCTTGCCCTGACGGTCGGCATACTCACCAACCGGCCGGAGGTAGAACACCTCCTCCAGATCCAGCTCGCCGTTGCCGGCCCGCCGGATGCGGTCGCCCGTGTACCGCATCGACTGCACATCGAAACTCACCCCCACGCGATGGGTGCGGGCCTGCTGCATCACCGAGTGCGGGAACCAGCCCACGTTGAGCACGATCTGGGCGTGCTCGAGCGGGCCGTAGTGGCCCCGTTCGCCGGCCAGCAGCCGCTTCACGCAGATCTCGCCGCAGCGGCGTTCATCCGGCCAGGCGGACGGGTCGCGGGCGACGAAGTCCTCGCTGTAGTCCTGGTGCATGGCCGCCCACACGCACTGCTGCGGGTTGGGCGTGGCGGCGATCCGCTCCACCGTGAAGCGGGGGTCGATGCTCGGTTCAGCCATGGCTGCGTGGGGCGATGGTGGAGGCCGGAGCCGGGCCGTCAGGCCCCCCCTGGGCGCTGTCCAGGCGGCTCACGGCGCCCACCCCGGCCAACTGGGGCAGGGGCTGGTTCTGCAGCAGGGCGTTGGCGAGGGCCTGTAGCTCCGCCGCCGAGCGGGCACCGATGGAGTGCCCCACGTTGGCTCCGCCGGCATCGAACAGTTCCAGATGGGGGATGCCGTTCACTGCGTAGCGATCCAGCTCCGGCTGCCAGCGGGGGTTGTCGACGTTGAGCAGCACCACGTCCAGGGCGCCGCGACGCTCCCGTTCGATCGCCTCGATCGCCGGCGCCATGGCGCGGCAGGCCTCGCACCAGTCGGCGTAGAACTCCACCACGGTGGGCCGGCCATCGGCCAGCGCGGTGCTGTAGTCGGGGGAGCGCCGGGCCAGGGCCTCCAGGGGGGCCTGGGGCTGCAGCCCTCCCCGCAGCCCCACCACCAGCAGGGTCAGCAGGGCGGTGATTGCCAGCAGCGCCAGTTGCTCCCTGCGCTTGGGGCCCGTGGTTGGCTCAGGGGTGTTCATGGCTGGGGCGCGGCGTGATCCAGGAACGGCATGGCAACGAATCGGCCCGGGCGGGTCCAGGCTGGAAGCACTCTGCCAGGGTCGGCCGGCCACCGAGTGCTGCCCACAGGCCCCCTGCGCCCTGCCGCCGCAGCGCCATGAAGCGACGTCTCACCCTGCATTTCCCCCGGGAGGTGGTGCACCAGCCGATCACCTACCGCTTGGCGGTGGATTTCGACATCGCCGCCAAGATCCTGCGCGCCCAGATCGCGCCCAACCAGAGCGGCACCATGGTGGTGGAGCTCTCGGGTGACATCGACGAACTCGAGGCCGCCTCCTCCTGGCTGGAGAGCCAGGGCCTGAGCCTCAACGGCGCCCCCGGTGAGATCGCCATCGATCGCCAGCGCTGCGTGGACTGCGGCATCTGTTCAAGCGTCTGCCCCAGCGGCGCCCTGAGCTTCACGGCTCCGGCCTGGCGCCTGCAGTTCGAGGCCTCCCGCTGCCTGGTGTGTGAACAGTGCATCCCCAGCTGCCCGGTCGAGGCGATCGAGCTGGTGCTTGATCCCTCCTGAGCGGTGGCTGTTGTGATCCTGCCGCTGCTGCGTTGGTTGTCGGTGCCGCTGCGGGCACCGCTGGTGCTGTTGCTGATCGGCGTGGCGGCCTATGTGGGCACGGGCTGGAGGCCGTTGGTGGTGGCCGACGACGGTCTGTTGGCGGCGCTGGGCTTGTTTGGGTCGCTGGATGCCCTGCATACCCTGCTGGTGGTGGTGGTGTGCAGCATGCCCCTGCGGTTGCTGCGGGCGGTCACCGGGCTGATGGCGGCCAGCCAGGTGATGACCCTGGTGCTCACCCTGCTGATCGTCACCCTGGGCGCTCTGTACCTGTTGCGTCTGGAGGTGCTGTCGCGCGTGCTGATCCTGGCTGCGGCGGTGCTGCTGGCGCGGGTGGATCTGGCCCGCATCCGGGTGGTGCCGTCGCCGCCCAGGCTCGCCCTCGGCCTCAGCGTGCTGGTGATGGTGAGCTGTGCCTGCGGCCACTGGCTGGCCAGCCGGGGCTGAGGCGCTGCCGCCCTGGGCCCCGGCGGCTCAGCTGGGACCGGCGGCAAGCCCTGGGCACGCGGGCAGCCGGGGGGCCTGCAGGCTCCAGAGGTTGCCCATCACTTTCTTGACGTAGAGGCGGGTCTCGGGGAAGGGGATCGCCTCCACCCAGAGCTCAGGCTGGCTGGCCAGGCGGGGGTCGAGCCAGGCGGCCACAGCGTTTGGACCGGCGTTGTAGCTGGCCACCGTCAGCAGCGGATCCCCCTGCCAGCGCCGCAGCAGCTGGCTGAGGTAGCGGGCGCCCAGGCGGGCATTGAGGGCCGGCTGTTGCAGTTCCGCGTCCGCCAGCGGTCGGCCCATCAGCTCCGCCGCCGTGGCGGGCATCAGCTGCAGCAGCCCCACCGCCCCCACCGGCGAGCGCACGCTGGGGGAGAAGCGCGACTCCTGCTTGGCCACCGCGGCCAGGAGCGTGGCGGGCACGGCGGCCTCGGCGGCGGCGGCGTTGAGGTCGTCGCTGAAGGCGGGGCTGTGCAGTTCCCGCTCCAGCACCCGGTTGCGGGGGCAGTCGTCGGCAGGCAGCCGCAGGCTGGCCTGCTCCAGCCGGCCCAGCCCCAGCCAGTGGTCGCCCACGGCCCGGCGCAGGCGACCCTCGTGGATCTGCAACACCGGATCGGCGGCGTTTCGCTGTTGCTGCCCCAGCAGCCAGTGTTCCCAGGCCTCGAGCGGCTGGTTCAGGCGCCAGAGGCGTTCCAGGCCGGGCTTGCCGCTGTCCAGCGGATGCCAGCGAGCCGTTTGCAGCGCCGGCGCCTGCAGGGGATCGAGCACCACATCGCCCTGCCCGAGGCGCACGGCGGCCCGCCAGCCGTAGTAGCCGCCGGGCAGCTGCTCCAGCAGCTCAGCCCAGATCTCCCGTGCCTGCTGCCGCTGGCCGAGCTGCCAGCGGGCCAGCCCCTGCCAGAAGCGCCGGCGGCCCGCGAGGGCCACCGGCAGACGGCCGTCCAGGCTGGCCTCGTCGAGCACCAGGGCTGTCTGCCGCCAGTCGCCCTCCAGGGCCGCCCGCCGGGCCTGGTGCCACTGCAATTCCCAGCTGGCCGGATCGTCGGGCCACTGGCGCAGCACGGCCAGAACCCGCTGCGGATCATTGCTCTCCCGGGCCAGCCGGGCCTGGGCCGGGGCACTGCCGCGCAGGCCCGCCGGCAGTTGCTGGATCGCCTCCAGGCTGGCGCTGCTGCGCCCCTCGCTGAGCAGCCGCACCGCCTCCAGGGCCTCCTCCCGTTCCGGCGCGCTGCGGGCCAGAGCCAGCAGCCGCGCCTCCGCCTCCTGCTCCTGTTCCGGGTCGAGCAGCAGGGCGCGGGCCAGGGCCAGATCGGTGGCGGAGCTGGCGGCTCCATCGCCCAGGCAGCTCTGGGCCGCGGCGGCATCGCCGAGCTGGGCCAGCCCGGCGGCGAGTTGATCGCGCTCGGCGGCGCTCAACGGCGGCTGGCCGGCGGCGCAACGCTGGCGCAGTTGCGCCGCCGCCCCCGGCCAGCGCACTCCCCAGCGGGCCAGGTGCAGGGCGCCTTCGGGGCCCTGTTCCAGGGCGGCGGCCAGGGCCGCCGGATGGGCCGGGAAGCGCTCCAGCAGCTGGCGGCGCAGGGCCGGCTGGCGGCGGCCGAGGGTGTAGAGGGCATCGGCGCTGGCGGGATCGGCGGCAAAGCGCTGCAGCAGCTGCCGCCAGCGCTGGCTGGCCAGCAGGTCATCGCCCAGGCGCTCGGCCACCTGGGCCTCCCGCTTGAGCACCAGGGCGGCCAGGGGATCACTGCCCCAGCCCTGAGCCTGCAGCAGGCGCCGCTCGGCCTCGAGGGGGTTGCCGGATCCCTGCGTGCTGCGGCCCGTGCTGCGGCCCGCCAGCAGCAGGGCCGCTTCGCGGCGGCGCCAGGGATCGGGATCCAGCCGCCAGTGGCGCTCCAGGCTGGCGTTGCTCACATTGGGCGTCAGCGCAGGCCGTTGCGCCAGCAGCAGCCGACCCCCCAGCAGCAGGGCGGCGCTGCCCAGACAGCTCACGGCCAGAAGCAGGGGAAGGCGCTGCAAGAGCCGGCCGGGTTCAAAGGCGGCATTCTGGGGGCCCGCCGCCTCCCGTCCCCGCTGCCCATGCGCCGGCCTGCCCTGCCGCCCTACCTCTCCAGCCTGCCGGGCAGCAGCCAGCGGCTGCGGGCCCTGCGGGCGCTGGCGTTGGCGGCGCTGGTGCTGGTGCTGCGCCCCTGGATGCCGTTCAGCTGGCTGCCCGGCTGGGTGGTGGGCGCCCTGCTGTTGTGGGCCCTGGTCGAGCTGTGCGGCTGGGTGTGGTGGCCGCGGCGTTGGCGCTGACCCAGCTGGCACTGTGGGGCTGGTCGTCCCTGCGGCCGGACATACGCTGTCGCCAGCCCCGGCCCCACCATGTCCCAGCCGAGCGTTGATCCCGTGGGCCAGGTGCTGGGCCATCCGCTGGGCCAGCCCCTGGGCGAGGGGGCCTGCGCCTTTGGCACCGATGGCATCCGCGGCCCCGTGGGCACCCAGGTGACGCCGGCCTTGGCCCTGCAGGTGGGCTTCTGGTGCGGCCAGGTGCTGCCGGCCGGCGCCCCGGTGCTGATCGGCCGCGACAGCCGCAGCAGCGGCCCGATGCTGACGGCGGCGCTGACGGCGGGTCTGACGGCGGCGGGACGGGAGGTGTGGCATCTGGGGATCTGCCCCACGCCGGCGGTGCCCGGGGCCATCCGCCGCTGCGCCGCCGCCGGCGGCCTGATGGTCTCGGCCAGCCACAACCCCCCCGGCGACAACGGCATCAAGGTGTTCGGCCCCTCGGGCGCGAAGCTCGGCGCCGAGCTGCAGCAGGCGATCGAGGCCGGCCTGGCCGGACACCGCCCGCTGCCGGGCTTCTGTGGCAGTGGCCACAGCCACGAGCGCAGCGACCTGCTCGACCACTACCGCCAGGCCCTGGTGGCCAGCGCCGAAGGGCGGCGGCTGGAGGGTTGCCGCGTCGTGCTGGATCTCTGCCACGGTTCGGCCACCGCCTGCGGTGAGGCGGTGTTCCGTGGCCTCGGCGCCGAGGTCACCGTGCTGCACGGTGAGCCCGACGGCAGCCGCATCAATGTGCGCTGCGGCAGCACCCACCTCGATCCCCTGCGGGCCGCGGTGGTTGAGGCCGGTGCCGAGATCGGCTTTGCCTTCGATGGCGATGCCGACCGCATGCTCGCCGTCGACAGCCACGGCCGGGTGGTCGATGGCGACCAGATCCTCTACCTGTGGGGTTCGGCGCTGCTGCAGTCCGGCAGCCTGCCCGACCGCCGCATCGTCGCCACCGTGATGAGCAACCTGGGTTTCGAGCGGGCCTGGCAGCAGCGCGGCGGGGTGCTGGAGCGCACCCCCGTGGGCGACCAGCACGTCCACCGCGCCATGGAGGAGCTGGGGGCGGGCCTGGGGGGTGAGCAGTCGGGCCACATCCTCTCGGCCCGCCATGGCATGAGCGGCGATGGCCTGCTCACGGCGCTGCAGGTGGCCACCCTGCTGCACGGCCGGGGCCTGAGCCTGGCCGACTGGCTGGACAGCAGCTTCCGCCCCTATCCCCAGAGCCTGGTGAACGTGCGGGTGCCCGATCGCGAGCGCCGGCAGGGCTGGCAGCAGTGCGACCCCCTGCGCCGGGAGGTGGAGCGTGCCGAGGCCGAGATGCGGGGTCAGGGCCGGGTGCTGGTGCGCGCCAGCGGCACCGAGCCGCTGCTGCGGGTGATGGTGGAGGCGGCCGAACCCCAGCTGGTGAGCCACTGGGCCGGCCAGCTTGCCGCCGCCGCCGAGCTGCACCTCAACGCTGCCTGAGCTGCAGCTGCTCCCGGGCCAGGCTGAGGGCGCCGGCGCAGGCATCGGCGGTGGGTCGCGCCAGTTGGGCGGCCGGCAGGGCCTGCGCCAGGGCCCGCTCCAGCTCCAGGCGCAGCAGGGCCAGGTGGGTGAGGGCCCCTCCCATGGCCCAGACCGGTGGCTGCTGCAGGTTCAGCCGCCGGCTGATCGCCGCCGCCATGGCGGCCAGGGCCTCGGCGTTGCGGCGCACGATCGCCAGGGCGGGGCCGTCGCCGGCGGTGGCGGCGGCCACCACCACCGGCGCCAGGGCCGCGAAGCCGGCGGCACCGAAGTTGGGCTGCACCACCAGCGCCTTGATCGCCGCCGCCGCCGCCGGGTCGTGGGGGTCGAGTTCCAGGGCCGCCCACAGTTGCTGGCGCAGGGGGCCGTCGGGGCGGCGACCATCGGCCATTTCCAGGCTGGCGCTGAGGCCGTCGCGGCCGATGTCCAGGGCCGAGCCGGCGCCATCGAGCAGCCAGCCCCAGCCGGCGCAGCGGTGTTCCTGGCCGTCGGCGTTGCGGCCCACGGCAATGGTGCCGGTGCCGCTGATCAGCACCAGCCCTGCGGGCGCCGTGCCCATGGCGCCGCGCAGGGCCGTGCGCTCATCACCGGTGACCGCCACACGCTCGGGCGGCAGGGCCAGGGCCGCCGCCGCCAGCGCGTGGCCCCGTTGCTGCACCGGGCTGCCCACCTCGATGCCGCTGGCACCGACGGCAGCGGCGAGCAGCGCTGCCTGCTGGCCGGCGGCGAGGCCGGTCAGGGCCGCCGCCAGGCTGGTGCTGAGCGCCTGGCTGAAGGCGGCTTCGCCGCCAGGGCTGGCCAGATGGCGCACGCCGGGGCCCTCGCCTTCGGCCAGTACCGCCCCGCCGTGGGCGTCGGCCAGGCGGCAGCGGGTGTGGCTCTGGCCGGCGTCAAAGCCGGCGATCAGCTCAGGCACGCCCTTCGTCAGCGCTGGGCCCGGGGCCCTGGTGGGCCGCCGCCGAGAGCGTGGCCAGGCAGAACCAGCCGCTGAGCTGCACCTCCGGTCGGAAGAAGATGGTGTCGGTGAAGCCCTGCACGCCCAGGCCGGCGATCACCGCCAGCACCCCCATCGCCGGCAGGGCGAAGGGGCCAACGCCGCGCCAGGTCGCCAGGGCCTGGCGCAGGCTCGCCAGCACCAGGCCGACCCCGGCCAGCAGCCCGGGGATGCCGGCCTCCACGGCCAGCTCCAGTGGGATCGAGTAGGCGCTGAGGGCGTTGAAGCGGGGCTGTTGATAGAGGGGATAGATCAGGTTGAAGGCGTCGTTGCCCGGCCCGATCCCCAGCCAGGGCCGGGCCTGGATCATCTCCAGGGCCGCCAGCCAGACGTTGATGCGGAAGTTGTTGGAGCTGTCGCCGCGCCCCGCCAGCAGGCTCATCACCCGCACCCGCAGGGCCTCCACCTGGAACACCAGCACCGCCAGCAATGCCGCGCCCCCCAGCAGCACCAGCACGGGCACCAGGCGCCGCCACAGGGGCGGCCAGCGCCGCGTCTGCTGCACCGCCAGCAGCACCACCATCACCCCCGCCGCGGCCACCAGCCCCATCCAGGCGCCGCGGCTGTAGGTGAGCACCAGGGTGGCGATGCCCAGCCCCAGGGCCGCCAGGGCGAACAGCCGCCGGGCCGGCTGCCGCCAGCGCAGCAGCGCCACCAGCGCCAGGGGCAGGATCGGCAGCAGATAGCCCGCCAGCAGGTTGGGGTTGCCGAGGGTGCTGTAGATGCGCACCGTGCCCGCGGCCACCGAGGTGGGGTCGGCCCAGCGGGCCAGCTCCGAGGTGTCGGCGTAGAGCTGGCGCAGGCCGATCACGCTGGTGACCAGCGAGCCGCCCAGCAGCGAGGCCACGATCCGGTCCCACCACAGCGGCGCCGCGCTCAGCACCTCCTGCATCAGGGCGTAGACCCCGAGATAGCTGGCCAGCTTGAGCAGCCCCTTGGCGGCGGCCGACGGCACCGGCGAGAAACCGGTGGCCAGCAGTGCCACCGCCAGGATCACCAGGATCCAGGCATTGATGGCGCCGATCCCCCCGGCCGGACGGCGCAGGGCGAGCAGCAGCCACAGCGCCCCGCTGGCCAGGATCAGCAGGCTGAGGCCGCCGCGGCTCAGCAGCGGCAGTCCCGCCATCAGCGCGCAGAGCACCAGGCCGCCGAGGCTCACCAGCCGGCTGCCCACCGCCCCCACCCGCCAGCCGGCCAGCAGGCCCTGCCAGCGCAGCAGCAGCGGTGGTGGGGGGGACAGGTTCGATTCGCCCACGGCAGGCCCTGGTGGATTCAGGCGCCAGTATCGGCCGCCTGCCGGCTCGGCTCGGTGGGCCTGGCTGCCCCCTGTTCGAGGGTCGCCAGCGCCGTCAGGGGGCGGCGGTTGCGCCGGTAGAGCACCCGGTACACCGGCAGGCCCAGGCGGCGCACATGGGCTTCGCGCTCGCTGGGCACCGGCAGTGGGTTGGCCCCCTGCCAGGGGGGCGCCTCAGACCCCGTCTCCGCCTCGTGCCCGCTCTCCAGCTCAGGCCCCAGCGTTGCCCGGTCGAAGCCGCCCGAGGCCTCCACCAGGGCCACCATCGGCGCGATCACCGCCAGCACATCGCTCTGCAGAAACAGCTCCCCTGCCGGTTCCTGGGCGGCGGCCAGGGCCCCCAGCAGGGTGGGCTGCAGCACGCGGCGCTTGTGGTGTCTGGTCTTGAACCAGGGGTCGGGGAACTGCAGGCTCACCCGCTCCAGCTGGCCCGGCTTCAGGCCCGCCAGCCACTGCTCCAGGCTCACGTTGGCGTTGCAGAACAGGAAGCGCAGGTGCGCCAGCCCCAGCGCCTGCCGCTCGGCCTCGGCCGCCGCCACCAGCGGCCGGCGGATCTCCACGCCCAGGTAGTTGCGCGCCGGTTCGGCCGCGGCCATGGCCAGCAGGAAGCGGCCGCGGGCGCAGCCGATGTCGAGATGGATGGGCCGGCGCGGATCGGCGAACAGCTCGGCCGGCGGCGGCAGCAGCAGCGGCCGCTGGTGAAAGCTGCTGAGCGGATTGACGTGCTGCCGCACCATCAGGCCGCGGCGGTGGGCACCAGGAAGGCCCAGCTGGCGGTGTAGCCGTGCAGGTGGGTGCTGCCGGCCACCGGCCCGATCTCGCCGTTGCAGAAGGCGCCGGCCACGGGCAGGCCCGCGAACACCTCGCGGGCCACCGTCACGTCGCCGTCGGGGCAGCCGTAGAGGCCCTGGCCCCGCCCCAGGCAGGCGAACAGCAGGGCGGCCATGGGCTCCCCGGGACGCTGCCGTTGGCGGCGCAGCAACTGCTCCAGTTCCTGGCGGGAGGCGGCGCCGTCGCGCAGCTGGAACTGCACCCGCTGCCCCACCCGCATGCGCTCGGCCACGGCCACGGCCCCATTGCGGGGATCGACCCCGAGCAGGTTGCGCACCAGGAAGGTGGGCGCCTCGCCGTCGCCGCCGTCGGGCTCCAGCCGGAAGCTGTCGCGGCCCACCCCCAGGAAGAGGGAATGCTTGACCAGCTCCCGTTCCCGGGGCGAGAGCTCCGCGAGGATCGCCTGCAGCGCCGCCACCGGCGTTGTGCGCTGCTCGCCGCGGCTGAGTTGCAGCACCACGTTGCGCTGGGCCTCCTCCACCTCGAACACCGGGCCGATCGGACGGCAGCCCTGGGCCACCACCGGCTCGAAAGCCCAGTCGCCATCGATCAGACAGCCCACCGCACCGCCGCAGACCTGGTTGTCGAACAGCAGCGAGCTGCGTGAGGCGCTGTGGGGGCAGGCGATGCCGCCCAGCTTGGCGGCGTCGGGGCAGGCGTAGTCGAGGCCGCTGATCAGGTCGTTGATTCCCGTGAAGCCGGGATCCACCAGCAGCAGCATCGAGTGGCTGGCGGCCAGGTCGGCCGCCTGCGCGGGTGGGCCCAGCAGGGCCAGCCAGGGGTCGGCGGGGCCGTCGAGGTCGGGCAGCTGTTGGGGCTGGATGGCAAAGGGGTGCAGCCGTGCGCCGGGCAGCCGCAGCAGCGTCACGCTCAGGCCCGCCCCCTGCTCCAGTTCCCGTGGCGCCGCCTCGGGGGCGGTGCCGATGACGCCGCCGGCCAGGCAGCCCAGCCAGTGTTTGGCCTGGATCCGTTCCTGGAGCAGCGGCAGCAGCCGGGGCAGGTCGCTGGCGTAGCTGGCGGACACGAACACCAGGGCCAGATCGGCCGGGCCGGCGGCGCCCAGCTGGCGACCCACGCTGGCAACGGCGGCCTCCAGGGAGACGTCGCTGGCCAGGGCCATGCGGCACCAGGGCTTCGAGCCGTTGGCTCCCAGCCGACGGCTCCACCAGCCGGAGAGAGGGAGAGCAGCCATGGCAGCGACCCTATCGCCGGGGGGTAGGACCCGGATAATGGCGTCTTGCCGAACCGCCGCCGTGCCGGACACCCTCTACCGCTCGCTGGTGTGGCTCGATGTGCGCGTGGGGGTGCTGTTCAGCCTGGGGCTGCCGCTGGTGCTGCTGCTGTGGGCGACCCTGCGCCGGGAGCGCTCCTTGATGCGCCTGCTGGGCCTCTACTGGAAGGCGGCCAGCCTGCTGCTGGTGGCCACCCTGCTGCTCACCGACCGCCGCCCGGTTGCCTTCGTGCTGCTGGTGATCGCGCCCCTGCTGGTGGTGGTGAGCCTGTGGTTCTGGGTGGATCTCAACGAGGAACTGGCCGATCTGCCGCCCTGGCGGGCGTTGCCGCTCACCACCCGCATCTGGCGCTGGAGCCTCAGCCTCTGGGCCGTGTTCAGCGCCGCCTTCAGTGCCACCGCCCTGGGCTGCCTCGATGCCGGGGTGCGGGCCACGGGGCGCTGCACGGTGTGGATGGAAGCGCCGATCCAGCTGCACAGCCAGCTGGCGCGGGTCTTCGCGTTCGTGTTCGGAGGGCAGTGGACCCCGGCCGTGGCGGCCTTCGTGGGCTACCTGGGGCTGGTGGCCTACGCGGTGGGCCTGCTGCAGTGGATCCTGGTGCGTCTGCCCCGCCTGGGGCGGGTGGCCGGCGAGTTCTGAGGCCCGGCCTGTCGCCCTGCCCACACCCCATTGCCTGAGCACCCATGACCGTCGCTGAGCTGCTGGCGAATCTGGAGGCGATCAGCCGGGAGCGGCCCGATCGGGTGCTGCGCCTGCGCGGCAGCCTGCCGGCCGGCGGCGGCCGGGAGCCGTTCGAGCTGCTGATCTTCCGGGGCTTCTCCAGCAGCGTCAGCCATCCCACCGCCTTCGATCCCGATCAACCCGCCCTGCCCGAGGAGGCGCTGGTGGAGCTGGCGGAGCTGCTGGCCGGCCCCCTCAACCCCGCCGCCGAGCAAGCTCTGGCGGCCCCCCAGCCGGCGCAGGGGTTTCTGGAGCCATCTGCCTGGCTTTGAGCCAGCAGCCTGGCTTTGAGCCGCGCTCCAGACCGGGCTCATGGCCCCTGGCACAAGCGGCGCCAGTGGGGGCAGAGGCTCGCCAGGGCGGCGCTGTGGGCGGCCAGGGCGTTGGGGGTGGCCAGCTCGAAATCGCTGAACGCAAAGCCGGGGGCCACCGTGCAGCCCACCAGGGCCCAGGCGCTGGTGGCCGCCGGTTCGGCGGCAAACCAGCTGCCCGCCGGCACCACGTGCTGGGGCTGCTCGCCAGCCGCCAGATCCAGGCCCAGGCGCGTGCTCCCCACGGCGCCGTCCGCCCTGAGCTCGTGGATCAGCAGTCCGCCGCCACCGTGGTGGTGCCAGGCCTCATCGGAGCGGATGCGGTGCCAGTGGGAGCATTCGCCCGCCGCCAGCAGAAACAGGATGGCGGTGCTGGCGGCCCGTGGCCCCCGGGGGGTGGGCACCTGCTCGCTGGCGCGGTAGGTCTCCCGGTAGTGGCCGCCCTCGGGATGGGGGATCAGCGCCAGGGCCTCGATCAGCTGGGCCGCATCCGGCGCGCTGGGTTGTGCCATGGGCCCTCAGCCCTCCAGCACGGCCACACAGCGGCCGCAGAGGCCGGGGTGGCTGCTGGAGAGGCCGATGTCGGTTTCGTAGTGCCAGCAGCGCTCGCACTTGTGACCGGCGGCGCGGGCCACGCGCAGGCGCACCCCTGCCGCAGCCTCGCCCACACCGGCAGCCGCACTGGCATCCGCCTCGCGCAGCACCGCCGCCGGCGGCTCGCCGCCGATGCGCAGGGCCGACACCAGCAACCAGTCGGCCAGGTTGTCCACCTCCGGGTGGGCGGAGCTCTGCAGCCAGGCCAGGGCCGCCGCCAGAGGCCCACCGCCAGAGGGCAGCAGCTCCACCTGCAGCTGGGCTTCCAGGGAGGCCCCCAGCAGCCCGTCGGCGCGGCAGCTCTCCAGCTGGCGGTTGACCAGGGCGCGCAGCTCGAGGATGGCCTCCATCGGCTCCGCCACGGTGGCGTTGCGCCATTCCGCCGGCGCCGTGGGCCAGCCCCGCTCGAACACCGAGGCCTCGGCCACCGGGTAGGGCAGGTTCTGCCAGATGTCCTCGGCCATGTGGCAGAGCACCGGTGCGATCAGCCCCGCCAGCCGCTCCACCACCAGGGCCAGCACCGTCTGGCAACTGCGGCGCCGGAAAGCGTCGGCGCTGCTCACATAGAGACGGTCCTTGGCGATGTCGAGGTACACATTCGAGAGGTCCACCACGCAGAAGTTCTGCAGCGCCTGGAAGAAGCGGTAGAACTCGAAGCGCTCGAAATCCCGTGTGACGGCGTCGATCAGGGTGG
Organism: uncultured cyanobacterium; assembly: GCA_963765575.1. Classification (GTDB taxonomy): domain Bacteria; phylum Cyanobacteriota; class Cyanobacteriia; order PCC-6307; family Cyanobiaceae; genus NIES-981. The sequence continues at coordinate 193,740 of CAVXWZ010000011.1, forward strand.
CGCTGCGCTGCAGCATCCACTGGTCGAGCAGCGGCAGTTCGGCGTAGGGGATGGCGTGGCCCCCCTCGGAGCGGGGCCTGGGATCGAAGTCGTGCAGGTTGCCCAGCAGGTAGCGGGCCGTGTTGCGCACCTTGCGGTACACGTCCGCCAGCTGCCTCACGATCCCGGGACCCAGGGGCACATCGGCCGAGTAGTCCACCGAACTCACCCACAGCCGCAGCACGTCGGCGCCGTAGGCGGGTTGCTGCTTCTGGTTGCTGCCGCCCTCCACCAGCACTGCCGGGTCCACCACGTTGCCCAGCGATTTGCTCATCTTGCGGCCCTGCTCATCGAGGGTGAAGCCGTGGGTGAGCACCCGCCGGTAGGGGGCCTGGCCGTGCACGGCCACCGAGGTGAGCAGGCTGCTCTGGAACCAGCCGCGGTGCTGGTCGCTGCCCTCCAGGTAGAGGTCGGCGGGATAGCGCAGGCCCCGCTCCTGCAGCACGCCGGCCCAGGACGAGCCCGAGTCAAACCACACGTCCATGGTGTCGGTGCCCTTGCGCCACTGGGCGGCCTGGTCGGCCAGCTCCGGCGGCAGCAGGCCGGCCTCGTCGCGCTGCCACCACACGTCGCTGCCGTGCTCGGCGATCAGGGCCTGGATGTGGCTGAGGGTGGCCCGATTGAGCAGCACCTCGCCGCTCTGCCGGTGATAAAACACGGGGATCGGCACGCCCCAGGTGCGCTGGCGGCTGATGCACCAGTCGCCCCGCTCGCCCACCATCGCCTCGATGCGGTTGCGGCCGCTGGCCGGCAGCCAGTCCACCGTGGCGATGGCCTCCAGGGCGGCGGCCCGGAAGCCCTCCACCGAGGCGAACCACTGCTCGGTGGCGCGGAAGATCGTGGGCTTTTTGGTGCGCCAGTCGTAGGGGTAGCGGTGGGCGTAGCGCTCCTGGCGCAGCAGGGCGCCGGCGGCCTCGAGGGCCGCGATGATCGTGGGGTTGGCGTCGCGCAGCACGTTGGTGCCGGCGAACGGCCCGGCCTCGGCGGTGAGGGTGCCGGCCTCATCCACCGGACACAGCACCGGCAGGTTGTGGGCCTTGCCGGTGTTGAAGTCGTCGACGCCGTGGCCCGGGGCGGTGTGCACCAGACCCGTGCCCGCTTCGGTGGTGATGTAGTCGCCGCCGATCACCACGGGGCTGCGGCGCTCCAGCAGCGGGTGGCGGTAGACGATCCCCTCCAGCTCGGCGCCCTTGACGGCCAGCAGCGGCCTGAGCTCCAGCCCCAGGGAGTGCTCCAGGCTCTCGCGCAACGCGGCAGCCACCACCAGATGGCTGGCGGCCGGGGCTGCCGTCCCGGGACGGGGGGCCACGGCGCAGATGGCGTAGTCGAGCCGGCCGTTCACCGACACGGCCAGGTTGGCGGGCAGGGTCCAGGGGGTGGTGGTCCAGATCGCCACCGCCAGCCCCCCGGCGTCGCCGGCGGCCAGGCCGCTGGCCGCCAGCCGCTCGGCCAGGGCGGGCGGCAGCTCCACCACCGGGAAGGCCACGGTGACGCTGGGGGAGGTGTGGCCCTCGGGGTATTCGAGTTCGGCTTCCGCCAGGGCCGTGCGTGAGCTGGGGCTCCAGTGCACCGGCTTCAGGCCCCGGTAGATGTGGCCGGCCAGCACCATGGCGCCGAAGACGCCGATCTGGGCGGCCTCGTAGGGCTTCTGCAGGGTGAGATAGGGCTGATCCCAGTCGGCCCAGATGCCCCAGCGCTTGAAGCCGGTCCGCTGGCCCTCCACCTGCTCGAGCGCATAGGCGTGGGCCTTGCGGCGCAGGTCGAGGGGCGTGAGCTCGGCCCGCTCGCTGCGGCCCAGCCCCTGCAGCACCTTGAGTTCGATCGGCAGGCCGTGGCAGTCCCAGCCCGGCACGAAGCGCGCCTTCCTGCCCTGCAGCAGGGCTGTTTTGTTGATGATGTCCTTGAGGATCTTGTTGAGGGCGTGGCCCACGTGCAGGGCCCCGTTGGCGTAGGGGGGGCCGTCGTGGAGGGTGAAGGTCTCGCCCGGGTTGTCGCGGCTGAGGCGCTCGTAGATCTGCCGCTCGGCCCAGAACGCCTGGATCTCCGGTTCGCGCTGCTTGGCATTCGCCCGCATGGCGAAGGGGGTCTGCAGCAGGTTGAGGGTGTCCTTGTAGGAGCTGGGCTCGGACGCGGGCCTGGCGGTCACGGGGCCGGGGGCAGCAACAACGGATTATCCCGTCCGGCTCGAAGCGCCGGCGGCATCGGGCCCGTCCTCTGGCCCATGCTCTGGCCGGTCGGCGAACTCGGCTGGGCCCGGCGGCTCCGCGCTGGCCTCGATCAGGGCATCGATCTGCGCGAACGAGCGCACCACCGCGGCGGCTTCGGTCACGTCTGCTGGCTCTGCTCTCGCCGGCTCTGCTGGCTCTGCCGGATCTGCTGGCTGAGCCCGATCCGTCGCTTCCTCGGCTGGCGCCGCTGCGACGACGGCTTGGGCTGCAGGGGCGGCTCCGCGCTCGGGACGCACCCAGAGCTTGCCGCTGCTGCGCGGCTGGCGCCGTTGCCGCAGCCACAGCCCGGCGGCCGCGCTCCACTGGCGGGCCAGTTCCAGCAGCCGGCCGCCGGCGCTGCCCGCCTCCCCGAGGGCCTTCTGCCAGCGCTCGGCCGATCCCAGCCGGCGCTGCTCCTCGGCCGTGAGCTGCCGCCAGCGGCCCTGGCCCACCTCCACCCCCAGCCGGCCGATCAGCAGGCCGCCGCAGAGCACCCCCAGCATCGGCGCGCCGGTGAGCCGCTCGGCACTGGTCACCAGCACCAGGCCCAGCAGCAGCACCAGCGCGCCCCACACGGCATCGCGGGCGCGGCTCAGTTCAGGCAGCAGCAGGGGCAGCAGCAGCACGGCGAACCCCAGCAGCAGAGCGAGGGCTCCGCCCAGGACGGCGAGCATGGCCAGGGGGCGGTTCGACGCCATTCTGAGCCGTGGCGCGGCCCTGCTTACAGTCGGCGAGCTGCCCACCTGGCGGAATTGGTAGACGCGCTGGGTTTAGGTTCCAGTGACCTCGGTCGTGGGGGTTCAAGTCCCCCGGTGGGCATCGCCGGGATGGTCGCAGCTCCCGGCCCCCCTCGTGCCTTGCCTAAGTTTCGAGCCACCGTTCCCTTCCGTGGGGGTTTGTCTGCGCCCATGACCCAGGCCCCGGCCGCTGCCCTCTCCCGCTCGGTCCCCAAGCAGTTCATCGATCCGCCCGGTCCCTGGAACCCCACCGTGGGCCTGTTCCTGCTGGGCTATGGCCTGGCGGGTCTGACGATCTGGGGCTGGTTTGTGGGCCAGTGGCCGCTGCTGCCGCTGCTGGTCACCGGCTTCCTGGCCCTGCACCTCGAGGGCACGGTGATCCACGACGCCTGCCACAACGCCGCCCACCCCCACCGCTTCTGGAATGCGGTGATGGGCCATGGCGCGGCCCTGCTGCTGGGCTTCAGCTTCCCGGTGTTCACGCGGGTGCACCTGCAGCACCATGCCCATGTCAACGACCCCAAGAACGATCCCGACCACATCGTCAGCACCTTCGGGCCGCTGTGGCTGATCGCACCACGGTTTTTTTATCACGAGCTGTTTTTCTTCCGCCGCCGCCTCTGGCGCCGCTATGAGTTGCTGGAGTGGGGGATTGCCCGGGGCATCTTCGCGGCGATCGTGATTGCCGCCGCCAAATACGACTTTTTACCCTTCGTCTTCAACTGCTGGTTTGCCCCGGCCCTGATGGTGGGGGTCACCCTGGGGCTGTTCTTCGATTATTTGCCCCACCGGCCCTTCCAGTCCCGCAGCCGCTGGCACAACGCCAGGGTGTATCCCGGCCGCATGATGAATTGGCTGATCATGGGCCAGAACTATCACCTGGTGCACCACCTCTGGCCGTCGATTCCCTGGTTTGAATACCGTCCCGCGTACCACGCCACCAAGCATCTTCTGGATGCCAAGGGATCGCCGCAGCGGCTGGGGTTGTTCGAATCCCGCAACGACGGTCTCAACTTCCTCTACGACATCGTGCTGGGCGTGCGCAGCCACAGCAAACGCCGCAGCAAGTTGCGTCCGATCGCTGCCCTGATGCCCACCCGCCATGCGCGCCGGCGGGTGCTGGAACTGCTGCACCGCACGGCGGTTTCGCCGGTGCGCTGAGCGCCCTCACCCAGGCTCACTCGGCCAGGATTCTGGGCACGCGGAAGAAATCGCCTTCGCGCTGGGGCGCCAGGTTGAGCAGCTCCTCGCGCACCGGGGTGGGGTCCACCCGGTCCTCGCGGGTCACATTCACCACCTCCACGGCGCGGGTGGTGGGCGGCACGCCCTCGGTGTCCACCGCCTGGAGGTGATCCACGTAGTCGAGGATGCGCTCCAGCTGGCCCGTGTAGGCGGCGATCGTTTCCTCCGGCAGGGCCAGGCGGGCCAGGGAGGCCACCTTGCGCACGTCGTCGGCGCTGATCTTGCTCATCGGGCTGGAGTGGGCGTTGGAACGACGCTAGCTCCCGCTCCAGCGGCTCCTGTGGCCCCGGCCCGGAGGGGCTCAGTCGTCTGCCGCCAGGAAGGTCTGCAGATCCGCCGTCAGGGCCTCGGCGGCCAGCTCCAGCAGGGCCTGGCCGTGGTCGGCCGCGGCCAGGTAGGGATCGGAGCCCATGCGGCCGTCGGGGTGGCGGCGGCGGAAGTCGTCGGGGCCGTGGATGGGGCCGGCCGGCGCCGCTTCGGGCAGGGGTCGCTGCTTGCTGATCAGGCTGGGCTCGAGGTGCAGGGTGAGGGCGATCTCACTGGGGGTGGCGTGCTGGCCTTCGCGGTCGCCGTAGAGCTCCCGGGCCTTGCGCATCACCGCCGGCGCCATGAACCAGTTGGCCAGCTTGCAGCGCAGCCGCGGCGCCACCGGCAGACCGCGGGCGGCGGCGGTGGTGTAGGCCTGGGCGAAGGCGGCCTTGCCGGTGGCGATGTTGCCGCCGTGGCCGTTGATCACGTAGATGCGCTCGAAGCCGTGGCCTGCCAGGGAGAGCACCACGTCGTGGAGCACGGCCATCAGGGTGCTGGGCTGCAGGCTCACGGTGCCTGGAAAGCCCAGATGGTGTTCGGCCATGCCGAAGGCCTGGGCGGGGGTGACCAGCACCCCGCTGCGGCGGCCCACCTCCAGGGCCACCGCTTCGGCGGTGAGGGCATCGGTGCCGATGGCGCCGGTGGGGCCGTGCTGCTCGGTGGAGCCCAGGGGCACGATCACGCCGCGGCAGTGCTGCAGATAGGCCTCCACCTCCGGCCAGCTGCGCAGTTGCAGGCGGATCGCCTCGCTGCCGGCGCTCTGCGGGTCAGCGGCGCTGGTGGCGGCGCTGGCGCGCTGGCAGTGGCGCTGGCAGTGGCGGCGGTCTCGGGCATGGCGGTGGTGAGGGGGGCCGGCGAGGCTGAAGCGATCAGGATGAACAGCAGCGGGTCCTGGGCTGCCTAGGATTGGCGGGCGAGCTCAGTCCGTGGTGCCCATGCTGCATCGCAAGCTCTATCAATTCTGCGCCGAGCGCCGCCCGGTGTGGGTGTTCCTGCGCGACCAGCAGCGCTGGATCGAAGAGGCCCTGGTGGTGGAGATCGACGGCGATCTGGTCACCCTGCGCTACGACGCCGCCGACGAGGACGAATCCCACAGCTGGGAGGAGAGCGTGCGGCTCGATTCGATCGGTGCGGTCAGCACCCGCTTGGCGTATGTGAGCTGCGCCCCGGGCGAGGAACTGCCCACCGCCGACGACTGCCCCGAGGCCGAGCGTCTCAGCGGCTGAGCCAAGCTCCGTGGGCGGATCTCCGTGGGCGGATCTCAGTGGGCGGTGCCGTTGCCGTCGTAGGCGTCGGTGTCGTAGTAGCCGCCCTTGGTGCCGAAGAACAGCGTGCTCAGGCAGAACAGACCGCTCACGGCCAGCAGCAGGGTGCCGAGGTTGAAGCCGGAAGCCGCGGTGGCGGCGGAGCTGTCCATGGTGGCGGCTGTGCAGGAGTTGAGCTCCATTGTGCTGCCTGCCGCCTTCTTTGCGCGCCCGGCCGAGCAGGTGGCCCCCGAGCTGGTGGGTTGCCTGCTGGTGCGCCGCCAGGCCGATGGCGCGCGGCTGTGGGGCGTGATCGTGGAGACGGAGGCCTACTGCCAGAGCGAGCCGGCCTGCCACGGCCATCGCCGCCGCTCGCCCAGCAACGCCACCCTGTTCGGTGCGCCCGGCCGCTTCTACGTGTACCTCACCTACGGGGTGCACCACTGCGTGAATGTGGTCACGGGCCGGCCCGACTGGGCCAATGGGGTGCTGCTGCGGGCCGCCGAGCTGCCGGGCGAGCCGGAGCGCTGCGCGGCGGGTCCGGGGCTGCTGGCCCGGCGTTTCGGCATCGATCGCCGCCACGACGACACGCCGCTGGATCGCGAGCGGGGGCTGTGGCTGGCGCCGCGCCCCGCGGCTCTGGCCGTGGCCGCCGCCGACCTGGTGCAGACCCAGCGCATCGGCATCGCCCAGGGGCAGGAGCTGCCCTGGCGCTGGTATCTGCGCCGCAGCCGCGCCGTGAGCCGCCGCGCCGCCGGTGATCGGCTGCCAGCGCGGCGGCCTGCGCAGGGACCCCTAGGTTGAGGGGGCCAGACGGGGCCGGGTGTTGAGCGGCTGGGTGCACCGCCATGTGATCGATCTGTCGACCTTTTCGACCGACGATTTCGCCACCGTGCTGGAGCTGGCCCAGCGCTTCCGCAGCCTGCCGGTGCTGGGGGCCCGCAAGCTGCCGGCGCTGCAGGGGCGGCTGATGACCACCCTGTTCTTCGAGACCAGCACCCGCACCCGCAGCAGCTTCGAGCTCGCCGCCCGCCGGCTCTCGGCCGATGTGCAGAGCTTCGCCCCGGGCTCCAGCTCCCTGGCCAAGGGCGAGAGCCTGCTCGACACCGCCCGCACCTACGTGGCCATGGGCGCCAATGTGCTGGTGGTGCGCCACGGCTGCGCCGGCGTGCCCCAGCTCCTGGCCGACGACCTCGACCGCGGCGCCGAGCGGGTGGCGGTGCTCAACGCCGGCGACGGCCTGCACAGCCATCCCAGCCAGGGCCTGCTCGACCTGTTCACCCTGGCCCGCCACTTCTGCCCCGAGGCGCCCACGCCGGCGGCGCTGCGGGGCCGCCGCATCGTGATCGTGGGCGACGTGCTGCACTCCCGCGTCGCCCGCTCCAACCTCTGGGCCCTCACCGCCTGCGGCGCCGAGGTGGTGCTCTGCGGGCCGCCCACCCTGCTGCCCGACTGCTTCGCCGACTTCGTGGCCGCGCCGCCCCCGGGCCAGGCCCACGATCCGGTGCCCGATCGCGGCCCGGTGCGGCTGGTGCGCCGGCTGGAGCAGGCCCTGCCCGGCGCCGATGCGGTGATGACGCTGCGCTTGCAGAAGGAGCGCATGCACCAGCACCTGCTCACCAGCCTGGAGAGCTACCACCGCAGCTACGGCCTCAGCCACGAGCGCCTGGCCCTCTGCGGCCGGCCGCTGCCGGTGCTGCATCCGGGGCCGGTGAACCGGGGGGTGGAGCTGGCCGGGGCGCTGCTCGACGATCCCGCCTACAGCCTGGTGGAGGAGCAGGTGCGCAACGGCATCCCGGTGCGCATGGCCCTGCTCTACCTGCTTGCCGCCACTGAGGGCTAAAGGGAGAACTAGAGCAGCTTGAAGCCGTCGAGCAGCAGGCCGTAGAGCAGGCCGATGCGGGCCATGTCCAGCAGCTGCAGCGGCAGGGGGTCGCCGCTGCGGCGGCGCAGGGGCCGGCGGGCGCGCACCGCCAGCTCGAGCGCCAGCACGCAGAGCAGGGCGCCCACCGGATCGCTCTGGCCGAGCTGGCCGCCGATCGAGGCCACCACGCCGCCGATCGAGAAGCTCACCAGCAGCACGATCAGTTGCAGCGAGGCCCGGCGCCAGGGGTTGCGGGCCCAGGCCACCAGCCGCTGGCCGGCCTCCACCAGGCTGCGTTGAAAGCGCGTCTGCTGCAGGGGGCCGGTGCCGGCCGGGGAGGCCTGGAGCGGGGATCGCATCTTCGAAAACCCCCGTCGCGGGGACGGGGGCGGAGGAAGGAGGTGGCAGGGTCAGGAAGTGGTGATCCCCATCACCCGGCCAAGCCCTGCCAAACCCTGTCTACACCATCTCTTGGGTGTTGCCAGTGTTGATCCGCTACTGATAGGGGATGGCAATCAAAAAGGCCCGGAACCTGAGAGGCCCGGGCCGGGTGATGGGGACTCACTTACACAAGCGGCCCCGGGCAGCTGGGGCAATGGCTGCGGGACGTTTGCGGGAGCGTCCCCCTGTGGTCTTGACGGCGGCGCCGCTGGCTGCTCAGCTGCTGCTCTCTTTCTTGCGGCTGGATTTGCCCTCCAGCAGTTCCAGCAGGGCCTCCATCTGGGCCAGCACGCCGCGCACCTCGCCGGCCTCGGGCAGGAGTCCGTCCTCCATCACGCCCTGGTGCATTTCGCGGAGTTCCTGGCGGATGTAGCGCAGGTGGCTCACCACCTGTTCACGCTTGGACTGCGACATGAATCGGGCTGGGCGGCGATTCCCTTTTACAGCATGGCCTGACGGACCGGGTTCGCCCGTCAAGAGCTGATAGGTCCTGCGGCGCCATGAGGCCGATAGCAATCCGCTTGTCCCTTTGTCGGTCCCTGCGCCTGGAACTGCTCCGCCGCGCCGCCCGGCCGCTCGCCCACGGCCTGGGGCTGGGCCTGCTGGCGGGCGGCGTGGTGCTGGGCGCGCAGGGGGCGGCGCAGGCGCTGCAGTATGTGTTTACGGTGGACCGGTGAACGGATCCGGGCTTGCAGCTGAGTTTTGATCGCGACCAGATTCGTTTGGACAGGCCCTGAAGGAACCGGACAAGTTACGGGCAGCTTTGATCTCACTGGTGGAAATCTGACGCTTACTGATGATATCCAGTTACAGTGCTCACCAGCACATGCTGGCAACACTGTCAGCCAAGCTTTTTCGCCACTGGCTATTACGACACAGGCAATAATACACTCTACTTTGGTGTAACATCTGGCGACTGCCCGTGTGGAGTACTGATTTCGCCGACCTTGCCTAGAATTGAGACTTGTCTGATGCAGGTCTCGGCAATCGATACCCGGCGAGCCCATTGCCTTTGCTGCCGGCACAGGATGCCCTCGGCGATTACTTCAATTCTGACAACGATCGGCTCTTTTTCGGTCGTAGTCGTGATACTAACCGTCGACGATCTCACCTTGACCAGTGGTCATCTCCGTCAGGTTCCTGCTCCCCTTTCAGCCCTGGCGCTCCTGCCCCTCGCCGGCCTGAAGCGCTACCGCCGTCGCGTCCAGCGCCTCAGTCAGGCCCGCAGCGCGTCCAGTTCCACCGCGGAGCTTGGCTGATCGCTACGGAGTTGGGGGCTGGCATCACCCTGGAACGATCTGCCACTTGCTCGTCTCGATGGTCTGGTTGATGGTCGGGTTTCTCACTGTTTCAGCCATCACCAGATCCGCGGGAAGATTGAGCTGTTCGCGCAGCTCGTTCAGCAGTCCGAAGTAGGCTTTGTAGAGCGCAGTGGCCTCGCAGGGCTGGAACTCCACCAGCAGGTCGATGTCACTCTCCCCGGGCCGGTAGTCGGGCCGCAGCACAGAACCAAAGGCGTGCAGCCGCGCCACAGGATGCCGCTGGCAGGCGGCCGCGATCGCAGCGATCTGCTCCGGGGTGAGGGCGCAGTCCATGGCCCCATTCTGGCTGCCCACGCAGCGCTCACCAGGCGTCCGATCCAATCAGCGCAGACGGGCGTCAGTCGTTCGGGGTCACTGGCCATGTCCTGCTCCGGCAGTGCTTGAAACGCTGCGAGAGCCGGAGGTCACCACTTGCTTGCGAGTTCAGGTGTTGCAGCACCACCGACCCGTTGGGGCGGAAGGCGTAGCGGATCCGGCACGGTGATCTGCTGCACCCCCAGGAAGTCGCTCTCCCACCATCCCGCAGATCTGTAATGCAACCAGAATGCTTCCATGCTGGTTGGTGTGCCGCTGGGCTGCTGCCTGTCATGGCCAAAACCCTCACTCTCAAGAACCTGCCCGTCAGCGGTTTCGGGATGCTCAAGAGCAAGCGCTCGCCCGTGTCCGTGGACTTCGATGCCGCCAGCCTCGAAGCGCGCCACGAACAGTCACGCGGCCTAAAGTTGTCCTCGTCGCAACCCGATGCGAGGGCGTGTTGATGGCTGTGGACCTTCCCCTCGCTCAGATGAGCCTGGAAGACAAGCTCCAGGCCATGGAAATGCTTTGGGCAGAACTCTCCAAGTCGCCCCGTGAGTTCGTTGCTCCGCCCTGGCACAGCGAAGTGCTGCAGCGGCGCCGCGATCAGGTTGATCAGGGCACCGCCAGCTTCCAGGATTGGGAGAGCGCGATCGGAGAGCTGAGGGCCGAGTTGCGTGATCATCAGGCTCCTTGACTCGGCCAAGGACGATCTGCGCTACGGCTGGTTGTTTTACGAGCGCCAGAGTCCAGGGCTCGGCAACCGCTTCCTGGATGCCATCGAGGCCGATGTGCGGGCGTTGAAGGTCTATTCAGGAATCCACATCAAAGGGATGGCTTCCATCGGATGCTGATCAGGAGATTCGCCTTTGCGCTCTATTACCTGAAAGACGAAAGCACCGTCGATATCGACGCTGTCCTGGATTGCCGGCGCGATCCACGTTGGATCCGAACCCGCCTCGATTCAGTGCCACCCACGACCTAGCCCTCCAGATCCACCACGGCCTTGAGTGTCAGGAGCAGGATACGGCTGTCTACCGTGTGGGCGAGTGGCCAGGCCTGGAGTTCCCCGATGACGGTCGATGAGCGCCTGGATCTCAATCTCAGTGCGGCAGACAAGCAGCTGTTGGCGCAGGCGGCGGCCATCGAGGGCGTGAGCATGGCCGCCTGGCGCGCCGCAGAAGCCATTCAGCTCGATCGGCAACTCTCTCTGTCTCGCACAGATTTCACGCCCTTTCAGGCCGCCATCGGCGCACCCTTCGCAGCCAATCCCGCCCTCCAGGACGCGATCGAGCAGGCCTGCACTCGCGTGAGACGTGGTTGAAGAGCCGCAACTCGATCCCACCTGGCACAACCGCGGTGAGCGCGCAGGCCCGGCTTCGGCTGTCGACGGAACAGGTGATGGAGAATAGGGGACTCGAACCCCTGACCTCTGCGGTGCGATCGCAGCGCTCTACCAGCTGAGCTAATTCCCCGCTGCTGCCCATTATTCCCCCTGGAGCTTCCCGCCGGCCGCCCGATGACCGCCTCGATCACCCCCCAGCAGCTGGAGACCTTCGATGAGGCCGGCGTCGCCGAGCTCGCCCGCCGCCTCGAGGACGACGACTACCCCACCCCCTTCGATGGCCTCTCCGACTGGCATCTGATGCGGGCCCTGGCGATCCACCGCCCCGACCTCGCCCGCCCCTACGTGCACCTGGTGGATCAGGAACCCTTTGATGAGGACTGAGCCTTGACGAGGACTGACCCGTGAGCGACGGGCCCCTCGCCGGGCGGCGGGTGCTGGTGGGCATCAGCGGCAGCATCGCCGCCGTGAAGCTGCCCGCCCTGGTGAGTGCCCTGGTGCAGCGCGGCGCCCAGGTGCGCTGCCTGCTCACCCCCAGCGCCGAGCGGCTGGTGAGCGCCCAGGCCCTGGCGGCCCTCAGCCGCCAGCCCTGCCACCTCGATGCCGACCAGTGGAGCCACCACGCCCCCCGGCCCCTGCACGTGGAGCTGGCCGAGTGGGCCGAGCTGGTGCTGGTGGCCCCCCTCAGCGCCACCAGCCTGGGGCGCTGGGTCCATGGCCTCGGCGACTCGCTGCTGGCCAGCACCCTGCTGGCCTGTGAGGCGCCGGTGCTGGTGGCCCCCGCCATGAACACGGCCATGTGGGCCTCGCCCGGGGTGCGTGCCAACTGGCGGCAGCTGCAGGCCTGGCCGCGGGTGCTGCCGCTGGCCCCGGCCGCCGGGCTGCTGGCCTGCGACCGGCGCGGCGATGGCCGCATGGCCGATCCCGAGCTGCTGCTGCTGGCCCTCGAATCCCTCGCCCTCTGGGGCTGGCGGCGCGACTGGCAGGGGCGCACCCTGCTGGTGAGCGCCGGCCCCACCCGCGAGGCCCTCGATCCGGCCCGCTGCCTCACCAACCCCAGCACCGGCCGCATGGGCGTGCTGCTGGCCCAGGCCGCCCGCCTGCGCGGCGCCGCCGTGGAGCTGGTGCACGGCCCCCTGCAGCTGCCGCCGGCCTGGCTGGAGGGGCTCAGCTGCCGGCCCGTCACCAGCGCCGCCGAGCTGGAGGCGGCCCTGCTCGAGGGCCAGCCCCGCGCCGATGCCATCGCCATGGCCGCGGCCGTGGCCGATCACCGCCGCGCTGCCCCCCTGCCCCACAAGCTCGCCAAGGCGGAGCTGGAGGCGGCGCTGGCCGCTGGCTGGGAGCCCGTGCCCGACATCCTGGCGGCCCTGGTGCGGCGCCGCCCCGCGGGCCAGGTGATCCTCGGCTTCGCTGCCCACAGCGGCGACGTGCTGCCCCAGGCCCGCGCCAAGTGGCAGCGCAAGGGCTGCGATCTGCTCTTCGCCAACCCCATCGATCAGCCCGCTGCCGGTTTCGCCAGCCCCAGCAACCGCGGCTGGCTGCTGGGGCCCGAAGCCACAACAGGTGCTGGAGCTCGGGCCGGCCTCCAAGCTGGAGCTGGCCCACCGCCTGCTCAGCGCCCTGGGCCAGCGGCTCAGGCCGCCAGCGGACCCTGCGGCTCCTGCTCGAGCGACTCGCGCTGCAGCAGATCCATGAACGTGCGCAGCTGCAGGCGCGGGATGTAGGGCCAGCCGCCACTGCGCTCCATCTCATGCAGCAGACCGAAGAGATGGCTGCGGTCGGCCGGCAGGCTGCTGCGGAAGGGGCCGTCCTGGATCCGCCGGTGCAGCTGCTCCAGCTGGCGCAGCAGGTCGAGCAGGGCCTCAGGATCGCCGTTGAGCTCGGTGGCCAGGGCTTCGAGCTGCTCCAGCACAGCGGCCTGGCGCTGCTGCCCGTCGCCCTCCGATCGCGATCGCATACAGGTTGTTGAGAGCCACGACATCGTAGGCGGCGTGGGGGTTAAGCACCGGTAGGATCCGCCCCAGCCCAGTCTCCATGCCCCCTCTGCGGCGTTCTCCCATGCGCTTTCGTCCCCTGCTGGCCCTCGTGCTGGCGCTGTGCCTCACCCTGGTGACCGCCTGCAGCGGAGGGGCGAAGGCGGTGGACCGCGACCAGCTCACCTACGAAGACATCCACAACACCGGCCTCGCCAACGACTGCCCCACCCTGCCCGAATCGGCCCGGGGCTCGATTGCCCTCGATCCAGGCACCAGCTACCAGCTGCGTGACATCTGCCTGCATCCCGCCGAGGTGGCGGTGAAGGTCGAGCCGTCCAACAAGCGCCAGGAGGCCCGCTTCGTGCTGGGCAAGATCCTCACCCGTTTCACCACCAGCCTTGATCAGGTCTATGGCGACCTCACCGTGACCGGTGACAGCCTCAGCTTCAAGGAGCAGGGCGGCCTCGACTTCCAGATCATCACCGTGCTGCTGCCCGGCGGTGAGGAGGTGCCCTTCGTGTTCTCCAGCAAGAAGCTCGAGGCCAGTGCCGATGGCGCCGCCATCAGCACCAGCACCGACTTCAAGGGCACCTACCGGGTGCCCAGCTACCGCACCTCCAACTTCCTCGATCCCAAGTCCCGCGGTCTCACCACCGGCGTTGAGTACGCCCAGGGTCTGGTGGGCCTCGGCGCTGACAACGAGGAGATCGCCCGCGAGAACATCAAGCGCTACGTCGATGGCACCGGCTCGATGGAGCTCGCCATCAGCCGCGTCGATCCCGACACCGGTGAGTTCGCCGGTGTGTTCACCGCCGTCCAGCCCTCCGACAACGACATGGGCTCCAAGGATCCCCTCGACGTGAAGATCACCGGCGAGGTCTACGGCCGCCTGGAGCAGGACTGAGCTTCGGTCTGGGAGAATCGATGCCGATCTCCCAGTCGCCGCGCCGCCTTGACCGCCACCTCCAGCACCGGGTCCACGCTTGAGACCGCCAGCACCGCCCTGATCCCCCCCCACGGCGGCAGCCTCGTCGACCTCATGGTCAGTGAGGACGAACGCCAGGCGGTGCGGGGCAGTGCCGGCCGGCGGCTGGAATGCAGCCACCGCAACGCCTGCGACGTGGAACTGCTGGTGGTGGGTGGCTTCTCGCCCCTGCGCGGCTTCATGCACCAGGAGGACTACGACGCCGTCGTCGCCGGCCACCGCACCAGCAGCGGCCTGCTGTTCGGTCTGCCGATCGTCTTCGACACCAACGACGACACCATCGCCGTGGGCGACCGGCTGCTGCTCACCTACCGGGGCCAGGAGCTGGCCGTGCTCACGGTGGAGAGCCGCTGGGAGCCCGACAAGGCCGTCGAGGCCAAGGGCTGCTACGGCACCACCTCAATTGAGCACCCCGCCGTGCGCATGATCAGCGGCGAGCGGGGCCGCTTCTACCTCGGCGGCAGCGTCCAGGGGCTGTCCCTGCCGCAGCGGGTGTTCCCCTGCAAGACCCCGGCCGAGGTGCGCTCCACCCTGCCGGCCGGCGAGAGCGTGGTGGCCTTCCAGTGCCGCAACCCCATCCACCGCGCCCACTACGAGCTGTTCACCCGCGCCCTGCACGCCGACAACGTCAGCCAGGGCGGCGCCGTGCTCGTGCACCCCACCTGCGGCCCCACCCAGGAAGACGACATCCCCGGCGAGGTGCGCTTCGCGACCTACGAACGGCTGGCCGAGGAAGTGGCCAACCCCCGCATCCGCTGGGCCTACCTGCCCTACGCCATGCACATGGCCGGGCCGCGGGAGGCGCTGCAGCACATGATCATCCGCAAGAACTACGGCTGCACCCACTTCATCATTGGCCGCGACATGGCCGGCTGCAAGAGCTCCCTCAGCGGTGACGACTTCTACGGCCCCTACGACGCCCAGGATTTCGCCCGCGACCACGCCAGCGAGCTGGGCATGGAAACCGTGCCCTCGCTCAACCTCGTGTACACCGAGGAGGAGGGCTACGTCACCGCCGACCATGCCCAGGCCCGGGGGCTGCACGTGCGCAAGCTCAGCGGCACCCAGTTTCGCCAGATGCTGCGCGGCGGCGAGGAGATCCCCGAATGGTTCGCCTTCCGTAGTGTGGTGGAGGTGCTGCGCTCGGCCGGCTGAGCCCACCGGGCCCCAGTCCCGCAGTTAACGTTCCTTTACCTTCATTCTCAGCTGAGGAGAGTCCGTGAACAAGCGCTGGCGTAATGCGGGGCTCTATGTGCTCCTGGTGATCGTGATCATCGCCGTGGGCACCGCCTTCCTCGACCGCCCCAATCCCGCCAGCGCCCCGCGCACCCTCCGCTACAGCGATTTCGTCGAGGCCGTTCAGGCCAACGAAGTGTCGCGGGTGCTGATCTCCCCCGACCGCGGCACCGCCCAGGTGGTGGAGAGCGACGGCCGCCGCGCCGTGGTCAACCTCGCCCCCGACCAGGACCTGCTCAAGTTGCTCACCGAGCACGACGTGGACATCGCCGTGCAGCCCAGCCGCGAGCCGGCGGCCTGGCAACAGGCGGTGGGCAGCCTGATCTTCCCCCTGCTGTTGCTCGGGGGTCTGTTCTTCCTGCTGCGCCGCGCCCAGGGCGGTGGTGGCAACCAGGCCATGAGCTTCGGCAAGAGCAAGGCCCGGCTGCAGATGGAACCCCAGACCCAGGTCACCTTCGGCGATGTGGCCGGCATCGAGGGCGCCAAGCTGGAGCTCACCGAGGTCGTCGACTTCCTCAAAAATCCCGATCGCTTCACCGCCGTCGGCGCCAAGATCCCCAAGGGTGTGCTGCTGGTGGGCCCTCCGGGCACCGGCAAGACCCTGCTCGCCAAGGCCGTGGCCGGTGAGGCCGGCGTGCCCTTCTTCTCGATCTCCGGCTCGGAGTTTGTGGAGATGTTCGTGGGTGTGGGCGCCAGCCGGGTGCGCGACCTGTTCGAGCAGGCCAAGAAAAACGCCCCCTGCATCGTCTTCATCGACGAGATCGATGCCGTGGGCCGTCAGCGCGGCGCCGGCCTCGGCGGCGGCAACGACGAACGCGAGCAGACCCTCAACCAGCTGCTCACCGAAATGGACGGCTTTGAGGGCAACAACGGCATCATCATCGTGGCCGCCACCAACCGCCCCGATGTGCTCGACGCCGCCCTGCTGCGCCCCGGCCGCTTCGATCGCCAGGTGGTGGTGGAGCGTCCCGACTACTCCGGCCGCCTGCAGATCCTCCAGGTCCACGCCCGCGGCAAGACCCTCGCCAAGGACGTTGACCTCGACAAGGTGGCGCGCCGCACCCCCGGCTTCACCGGCGCTGACCTGGCCAACCTGCTCAACGAGGCGGCGATCCTGGCGGCCCGTCGCCAGCTCAACGAGATCGCCATGGATGAGGTCAACGACGCCATCGAGCGCGTGATGGCCGGCCCCGAGAAGAAGGACCGGGTGATGAGCGAGAAGCGCAAGCGCCTGGTGGCCTACCACGAGTCGGGCCATGCCCTGGTGGG
Source organism: uncultured cyanobacterium (assembly GCA_963765575.1). Taxonomy (GTDB): domain Bacteria; phylum Cyanobacteriota; class Cyanobacteriia; order PCC-6307; family Cyanobiaceae; genus NIES-981. The sequence continues at coordinate 210,250 of CAVXWZ010000011.1, forward strand.
CGCCCTGATGCCCGATTACGACCCGGTGCAGAAGATCTCGATCATTCCCCGCGGCCAGGCCGGCGGCCTCACCTTCTTCACCCCGTCGGAGGAGCGCATGGAGTCGGGCCTCTACTCCCGCGCCTACCTGCACAACCAGATGGCGGTGGCCCTCGGTGGCCGCGTCGCCGAAGAGCTCGTCTACGGCGCCGATGAGGTCACCACCGGTGCCTCCAACGACCTGCAGCAGGTGGCCCGGGTGGCACGCCAGATGGTCACCCGCTTCGGCATGAGCGATCGCCTCGGCCCGGTGGCCCTGGGTCGCAGCCAGGGCGGCATGTTCCTCGGCCGCGACATCACCGCCGAGCGCGACTTCTCCGAGGACACCGCCGCCACCATCGATGAAGAGGTGGGTCAGCTGGTGGAGGAGGCCTACCGCCGCGCCACCGAGGTGCTCAGCGCCAACCGCTCGGTGCTCGATGAGCTGGCCGAGATGCTGGTGGAGAAGGAAACGGTGGATGCCGAGGATCTGCAGGAGCTGCTGATCCGCCGCGATGTGCGCGTCGCCGAGTACGTCTGAGCACGATCTGATCCGATCCCTGCACCACCAGCCCCTGCTGGTGGTGCTTCGGGCTGAACAACCGCAAGACCTGCACAGCCAGCTGGAACGCCTCGATCGCTTCGGCGTGCTCCAGGTGGAGCTGGCCTGGAGCAGCCATCCGCACTGGAGCGCCCAGGCCGCCGAGCTGGTGCGGCTCTTTTCCCGCCTGCAGCTGGGTGCCGCCTCGGTGTGCACCCTCCAGGCCCTGGAGGCGGTGTGCACGGCGGGTCTGGCCTATGCCGTCTCGCCGGTGCTGGATGAGCCGTTGCTCCAGGCGGCCCGTGCCAGGGGGCTGCTGCTGGTGCCGGGGGTGTTCAGCCCCAGCGAGGTGCACCGGGCCCGCCAGCTGGGCTGCCCGCTGGTGAAGCTGTTCCCGGCTGCCGCCCTGGGCATCGACTTCTGGCCGCGCTTGCGCGCTCCCCTGGGACCCCTGCCCGCCTGCATCGCGGCCGGCGGCCTTGCGGTGGAGGATGTGGAGCCCTGGCTGGCGGCGGGCGTCGATGCCGTGGCGCTGGGCGGACGGCTGGATTCGCCCGCGGCCTGGCAGGAGCTGGAGCGCCTGCTCGCTCGGCTGGGCTGATCACGCCCTGTCCCCAACCTCACCAGAGGCTGCACTGCCCCTGCTGGCGCAGCAGGTGATCGGCCAGCACCAGGGCCACCATCGCCTCCACCATCGGCACCGCCCGCGGCAGCACGCAGGGGTCGTGGCGGCCCTTGGCGGCCAGGGTGGTGGCGGCGCCGCTGGCATCGATCGTCTGCTGCTGCTTGCGGATCGTGGCGGTGGGTTTGAAGGCCACCCGGATCACGATCATCTCGCCGTTGCTGATGCCCCCCTGGATGCCGCCTGAATTGTTGGTGGCGGTGTGCAGGCTGCCGTCGTCCGTGGGCAGGAAGGCGTCGTTGTGCTCGCTGCCCCTGAGCAGGGTGCCGGCGAAGCCGGAGCCGATCTCGAAGCCCTTGGTGGCCGGCAGCGACATCACCGCCTTGGCCAGGTCGGCCTCCAGCTTGTCGAACACCGGCATGCCCAGCCCCACCGGCGGCCGGCGCACCACGCACTCGATCACGCCGCCGCAGGAATCGCCCTCCCGGCCGATCGCCTCGATCCGCTCGATCATCTGCTCGGCGGCCGCGGGGTCGGGGCAGCGCACGATCGTGGCCTCCACCTCCTCGAGGCTCACGGCTGGCTGGATCGATGCCCTGGGCCTCGATGCTGTGGATGCGCTTCACCCAGGCCAGCACCTCGGTGCCGCCGGCTTTGGCCAGCAGTTGTTTGGCGATGGCGCCGGCGGCCACGCGACCGATGGTTTCCCGGGCTGAGGCGCGGCCACCGCCGCTGCGGGCCTGGATGCCGTATTTCACCTGGTAGGTGGCATCGGCGTGGGAGGGGCGGAAGGCCACCGCCATCTCCTTGTAATCCCCGGGGCGCTGGTCCTTGTTGCGCACCACCATGGCGATGGGCGTGCCCAGGGTCTGGCCGTCCAGCAGACCGCTGAGCACCTCCACCCGGTCGTCTTCCTTGCGGGGGGTGGTGATCTTGCTCTGGCCGGGCTTGCGGCGATCCAGGTCCCGCTGGATCTGCGCCACGTCGAGCGCCAGCCGGGGCGGGCAGCCATCCACGATCACGCCCACACCACCGCCGTGGGATTCGCCGAAGCTGCTGATCCGAAAGAGCTGGCCGAAGCTGCTGCCCATGGCAAGAAACCGCTGCGCCGAGCGTAGGGGAGCTGCACCCGCCAGCGCCCATCAAAAAACCCCCCTCGCAGGGAGGGGGGTTGGGGGATTCCGTCAGGTCTGGTGCGCTTGAAGGCTGAGCAACTCAGCTTCAGCCGATCGCCGGGGCGGTCAGGGCCACGGGGGTGGCTTCGGCGGCAGCCAGGTCGAGCGGGAAGTTGTGAGCGTTGCGCTCGTGCATCACTTCCATGCCCAGACCGGCACGGTTCAGCACATCGGCCCAGGTGTTCACCACGCGGCCTTGGCCATCGAGGATCGACTGGTTGAAGTTGAAACCGTTGAGGTTGAAGGCCATCGTGCTCACGCCCAGGGCGGTGAACCAGATGCCGATCACAGGCCAGGCAGCCAGGAAGAAGTGCAGGCTGCGGCTGTTGTTGAAGGAGGCGTACTGGAAGATCAGACGACCGAAGTAGCCGTGGGCCGCAACGATGTTGTAGGTCTCTTCCTCTTGGCCAAACTTGTAGCCGTAGTTCTGGCTTTCGGTTTCGGTGGTTTCACGCACCAGGCTGCTGGTCACCAGCGAACCGTGCATGGCCGAGAACAGGGAGCCGCCGAACACACCGGCCACACCCAGCATGTGGAAGGGGTGCATCAGGATGTTGTGCTCTGCCTGGAACACCAGCATGTAGTTGAAGGTGCCGCTGATGCCGAGGGGCATGCCGTCAGAGAAGGAGCCCTGACCGAACGGGTACACCAGGAACACAGCCGAAGCAGCGGCCACGGGGGCGCTGTAGGCCACGCAGATCCAGGGGCGCATGCCGAGGCGGTAGGAGAGTTCCCACTCGCGGCCCATGTAGCAGAACACGCCGATCAGGAAGTGGAAGACCACCAGCTGATAGGGGCCGCCGTTGTAGAGCCACTCATCGAGGGAAGCGGCTTCCCAGATGGGATAGAAGTGCAGGCCGATGGCGTTGCTGGAGGGAACAACAGCACCGGAGATGATGTTGTTGCCGTAGAGCAGGGAGCCGGCAACGGGCTCACGGATGCCGTCGATGTCGACGGGGGGAGCGGCGATGAACGCCACGATGAAGCAGATGGTCGCAGCCAGCAGGGTGGGGATCATCAGCACGCCGAACCAGCCCACGTAGAGGCGGTTGTTGGTGGAGGTGACCCAGCCACAGAACTGCTCCCAGCTGGAGGCGCCGGAGCGCTGCTGAAGAGTGGTGGTCATGAGAACGGGTAAAGGATGAGAACTCCGAAACAGCAGGCGAAAATGCCTGGCAGCAGCAGCGCCTGAAGGGCGCGGCCGGCTCCGGAGGGAATGGAGGACGGAATCCCGTCGCGAACCAACGTAACAGAACGTTGCGGGTTTTGTGAAGGGGGGTTGCCCGCGGATGGCGCGATCGGGCAGGGGCCCTGGGGGAGCCCCGGGCCCCTGCCCGTTCCGATAGGACAGGCCCAGACAGGACAGGGCGGCCGCACAGCGCTCGTCCGCGCCGCCGCGAGCTGTTGCCTTGAGCCGTTCCGCCGTTGTCACCTGGAGCCCCAGCGTCACCCTGGTGCCCACCCGCGCCTGCTTCAACGCTTGCGGCTACTGCGGTTTCCGCCGCCCCCTCCAGCCCGCAGAGCTGGAGGGGGCGGCCCCACACGACGGCCTCAGCGCCGCCGCCGCCCGCCAGCAGCTGGCCTCGCGCCCGGCGGCCCGGGAGGTGCTGCTGCTCAGCGGCGAGCTGCCCCCCGGCTCCAGCGGACGCCCGGCCTGGTTTGCCCGTCTGCGCCGCCTCAGCGCCCTGGCCCTGGCCACAGGGCGGCTGCCCCACACCAATGCCGGTCCCCTGGCGCTGCGGGAGATGGCCTGTCTGGGCCGGCTCAATCCCTCGCTCGGCCTGATGCTGGAGGGGTTGGGTCCGGCCTACGACCGCCTCCACCGCCAGGCCCCCAGCAAGCGGCTGGAGCTGCGGCTGGCCCAGCTGGAGCAGGCGGGCCGGCTGGGGATCCCGTTCACCACCGGCCTGTTGCTGGGGGTGGGCGAAACCATGGCCCAGCGCCGCGACGCCCTCGAGCTCATCGGCCTGCTGCAGCGGCGCTGGGGGCACATCCAGGAGCTGATCCTGCAGCCCTGGCGGCCCGCTGAACCCGCGGCCACGCCGCCGCCGCCGGCACTGGTGAACACCGTGCTGGCCACCATCGCCGAGGCGCGCGCGATCCTGCCGCCGGAGGTGCATCTGCAGCTGCCCCCCAACCTCTGGCCCGCCGATCGCCTCGGCGAGGCGCTGGAGGCCGGCATCGACGACCTGGGCGGCATCGACAGCGGCGATGTGATCAACCCGGCCTACCCCCAGCCGGCCCCCGAGTCCCTGGCCCGGCGGCTGGCCCGCCAGGGCTGGCACCTGCGGCCGCGCTTGTGCGTGCACGCGGGCTGGATTCCCTGGCTGCCGTCGCCGCTGCGACGCCGGGCGGAGGCCATGGCCCAGGCTCTGGCGGCAGCTGGTTAGCGTCCCGCCACACCTTGTCCTGAGCGCGAGATCCTTGAGCGCCGCGAGCGACCACCGGGTGCTGCTGGTGCGGCTGCCCTGCAATCCGATTTTCCCGGTTGGCCCGATCTATCTGGCCGACCACCTGCACAAGCAGTTCCCCCAGCTGCCCCAGCGCCTCCTCGACCTGGCCGCCGTGCCGGTGCTGGATGTGCAGCGGGTGCTGCGTCGCACGGTGGATGCCTTCCGGCCCACGCTGCTGGTGTTTTCCTGGCGCGACATCCAGATCTATGCGCCCGTGGATGGCCGCAGTGGCAACCCACTGCAGCACTCCTTCGAGGTGTTCTATGCCGGCAACCCGCTCAAGCGTCTGCGCGGGGCGATCGGTGGCCTGGGGCTGATGGCGGCCTTCTACGGCGAGCTCTGGCGCAATCTGCGGCTGGTCAAACAGGGGCTGAAACGGGCCCGCCGCCACCATCGCGACGCCCGGGCCGTGATCGGCGGCGGCGCCGTGAGCGTGTTCTACGAGCAGCTCAGCCGCAGGCTGCCCGCCGGCACGGTGGTGTCGGTGGGGGAGGGCGAGCCGCTGCTGGAGAAGCTGATCCGGGGCCAGTCGCTCGCCGCTGAACGCTGCTTCGTGGCGGGCGAGGCGCCGCGGCCGGGGCTGATCCACGAGCAGCCGGCGGGGATGGAGAAAACCGCCTGCGACTACGACTACATCGCCGGCATCTGGCCGCAGCTGGAGTGGTACCTCGAGGGCGGCGATTTCTACGTGGGCGTGCAGACCAAGCGCGGCTGCCCCCACAACTGCTGCTACTGCGTCTACACCGTGGTGGAGGGCAAGGCGGTGCGGGTGAACCCCGTGCAGGAGGTGATCGCCGAGATGGGCCAGCTCTATGCCCGCGGGGTGCGTGGCTTCTGGTTCACCGATGCCCAGTTCATCCCGGCGCGCCGCTACATCGAGGATGCCAAGCAACTGCTACGGGCGATCCAGGCCCAGGGCTGGAGCGACATCCGCTGGGCCGCCTACATCCGCGCCGACAACCTCGATGCCGAGCTGGCCGAGCTGATGGTGGCCACCGGCATGGAGTATTTCGAGATCGGCATCACCTCCGGATCCCAGGAACTCGTGCGCAAGATGCGCATGGGCTACAACCTGCGCGTGGTGCTGGAAAACTGCCGGCTGCTGGCCCGGGCCGGTTTCCGCCATCACGTGTCGGTGAACTACTCATTCAACGTGATCGACGAGCGGCCCGAAACCATCCGCCAGACCGTGGCCTACCACCGCGAGCTGGAGCGCATCTTCGGTGCCGACAAGGTGGAGCCGGCGATCTTCTTCATCGGCCTGCAGCCCCACACCCACCTGGAGCAGTATGGCTTCGAGCAGGGAATGATCAAGCCCGGCTACAACCCGATGAGCATGATGCCCTGGGCGGCCCGCAAGACCCTCTGGAATCCCGAGCCGATGGGCAGCACCTTCGGCCGCATCTGCCTGGAGGCTTTTGATCGCAACCCCGGCGATTTCGGCCGCACGGTGATGGATCTGCTGGAGCGCGACTACGGCCTCGCCCCGCTTGAGGAGGCCCTGCACGCGCCGGTGGAGGGACGCCGGGCCCTGGCCAGCGCGGTGCGCTGAGAACTCGTAAGCAGTGGTCTTGCTTGAGCGCCCCCTGAAATCCTGGCAGGCTGAATCCCTCCATATGCTTGGGTTCGGTAAAGACAGACTGCGCCTCGGATCTTGGTACTCTCTCCCTCCGATCAGCATTGAAAAGCTATTTGTTACGAAACAGACGCGCCTCCACTGGGGCAGGACCACGCTTTGATGCCATTTCTCCGTATGCCGTCAGCGAGCTGAGACGGCGATTAGGCATTCCCATGCGGATGAGGCAAGGTGAATCGATGCATCGTTCACAGACTCGCCTTCGCTTATACATCAGCAGATCTGATGCTGCGACTCGAAGAGTGGTGAATGAGCCTGAGACTGAGTTGTTTCTGGAGAAGCAAGGGTTTCAGATCCTGAGACTTCAGAGATTCCTTCGCCTGTCAAGTGCGGCTGTTTCAAGGAGCATCGCATATCCTGGCGGTGCATGGTGGTGGTTTGCGAATTTAGCTCGCTGCAGCAAGTAGAGTGCTTTCGAGGTTTGAATGAGTGCTATCGGCAGATGCTTGCTAGCGAATGCATTGCTGATTGGTTAAGAGTCTGCAAAAGGATGTCTGATCTTCAGCTTCTTGAGTCTTTTCTGAAAGGCGCATGACCGGATCTTTGATTCTCGATGCAGTGATTTCAGCCATTCTTCTTCCGTATCTAAAATATATCTGCAGAGATGCCAGCCTTTGCCTTTGTGGCTTCTGAGGCGTTGCCTGTCTGATGCGTCAACACCATAGCCCTCGAGTTTGTCTCTCGCGGATTGCTGGAGCCACGCATAGGGCTTGTTGTGGAGGTGTAGGTAGGAGATCTCGCTGTCAAGGGCGGCATGCTCTGCTTGGCAGCTGTGGCTACCCGCATCCAGATCGCAGAACTTTGTTGTGGTCATGAAGACCTTGCCAGGTCTGGACTTGGACATCGGCAGAAAGATGCAGAAATCCCACGGGGCATTGTTGAGCCGGCGCTTGGCCTTGTAAATCTGACCCTTCATGAGTGAGGCGATGTAGGCCCTGATCTGGCTGGGCTTACAGGTGATTTGCGACCCGCGATCGAGACAGATGAATTCATCGCAATCCAGCGGGAAAAGAACCTGGGCCTGGTTGCCTTGGCCCATGCTCTTGAGCTCGGCCTCAAGCGCCCAGCCTTTATGAGCAAAGTCCATGTTCGCGTACCTGTCCCAAACAACATGGGCGCCAGCTCTTTGCGCTTCTTGGAGGTATCCAATGGTTCGCTCGCATGTCGAACCATGATCCAGGATTCGAAGTGACTGATACCCAAAGAGCGCAGCGTGATACCGCACCCAGGTATCCAATAGTTCGCCCTCATTGCGTTGCATCATCACCAGTCGGCGAGGCTTCCAGCGAGCACTGGCTGGTTGAGAATCAGGCTCAGCAGCCCCACCAGCCCCACCCAGCCCACCAGTCCTCCCAGTGGGTTCACGTCGGTGGCTGCGCCGGGCCCAATCCACCAGGAGGGGGCACCCGCCACGATCACGATCAGCCCCTTCTGCACCAGGAACCAACCGCCCACCAGGACGCCATGAAGCATGATCGCCCCCCAGATTGAGCCGCGATCGGTGCGTTTTCTGAGGCCAAGAATGAGCCCCAGCAGCAGCAGGCCTCCCAGCAGCGTCAGTTTCGCCAGCCCCGACTCTCGATACCACGGGTGCACGAGGGCATAGATGGCTGCCTGGAGCCCCAGGGCCCGTTGTGGGCTCAGCCGCAGGCCCAACTCCCCGAACAGCCAACCCCTGAACAGCAGTTCTTCGGCAAAGCCCACGCCCAACCCCAGCAGCAGGGCTTCGAGCATCAAGGTGGGCGTGAGCCTGGGTGTCCACGCTGCAGCGCCGCTCAGCAGCAACAACACCGTGACCCCACAGAGCAACGCTGCGGCCTGGAGTGAGGCGTTCCGCGCCTGCCGCCCCCCCGTCGCTGGGGCGATGGCCAGCCCCAGAGCCCGCCAGGGCGCTTGGGATTCCCAGAGCCTCCGGATCCGCCCCGGCAGGGTGGCCAGCAGCAGCAGCAGCGCCAGCACCAAAGCGGCCAGATCCACCTGATCGGCCCGCCACGCTGGTGTCAGCAGGGTCAGCGGCCGGGCCAGCAGCCAGCCTGCTGCCAGCAGCAGCGGCACATAGGCCACCGTGCTCAGCCAGTGGGGACCGCGGCAGGGGATGCCCCCGGCGGCCGCCATCAGCTCTCCGGTTCCAGGCTGCTGGACAGTCCCTTGCCCTTGAGCGTTTCGCAGTAGAACTCCGCCGGCTCCAGGTCGCACACGATCACCAGGCCCACGCCGGTGTTGTGGGCCTGGAGCATCACGGCGATGGCGTCCTGTTCGCTCAGGGCGGGCACCACCTCCCGCAGGGTCGTGACCACGTACTCCATTGAGTTCACTGGGTCGTTGTGGAGCAGCACCTTGTAGCGGGGCGAGGGCTTGCGCACCCGCTGCGGCGCTTTCTCCATCACGGCGGCGCCGCCGCTCTCGCGGCCGGGAGCCTGGGTCGCTGTTGGGCTCATGACTTGTGTTGGTATGGCTGGCAGCTTCATGACGGCCCCTCCATTTAAGGACGGGATCACAGGGCGCGGATCCGCTGCATGGCGGCGTCCACGTTGGCGCGGCTGTTGAAGGCCGACAGGCGGAAGTAACCCTCGCCAGCGGCCCCGAAGCCGCTGCCCGGCGTGCCCACCACGTGGGCGCTGCCCAGCAGGTGGTCGAAGAAGGCCCAGGAGTCGTGCCCGGCCGGTGTCTTCAGCCACACGTAGGGGGCGTGTTCGCCGCCATGCACCGCGATGCCGGCGGCGCCCAGTTCGCGGCGGATGATCGCCGCGTTCTCCATGTAGAAGGCCACCAGCGCCTTCACCTGGGCCTGGCCAGCGGGCGAATACACGGCTTCAGCGCCGCGCTGCACGATGTAGCTGACGCCGTTGAATTTGGTGCTCTGGCGCCGGTTCCAGAGCCCCCACAGCTCCACAGGCTCGCCATCGGCGGCGGTGCCCATCAGCCCGCGGGGCACCACGGTGAAGGCGCAGCGGGTGCCGGTGAAGCCGGCGTTCTTGGAGAAGGAGCGGAATTCGATCGCGCACTCCCGTGCCCCCTCGATCTCGTAGATCGAATGGGGCAGATCCGGGTCCTGGATGAAGGCCTCATAGGCGGCGTCGAAGAGGATCAGGGCGCCGTTGGCGCGGGCGTAGTCCACCCAGGCCTGCAGCTGCTCCCGGGTGGCCACCGCGCCGGTGGGGTTGTTGGGAAAACACAGATAGATCAGGTCCACCGCTTCGGCAGGAATCGGGGCGCTGAAGTGGTTCTCGGCGCTGATCGGCAGATAGGTGAGGCCGCCGTAGCGACCGCCGGCATCGGCCTCGCCGGTGCGGCCCGCCATCACGTTGCTGTCCACATACACCGGATACACCGGGTCGGTGACGGCGATGCGGTTGTGGGGCCCGAGGATGTCGAGGATGTTGGCGCTGTCGCACTTGCTGCCGTCCGACACGAAGATCTCGTCGGCGCTCACCTGGCAGCCGCGGGCCTGGAAATCGTGGCTGGCGATCGCCTCCCGCAGCCAGCCGTAGCCCTGCTCGGGGCCGTAGCCGTGGAAGCCCTCGCGGCTGCCCATCTCGTCGATGGCGGCGTGCATCGCCTGGCGGCAGGCCAGGGGCAGCGGTTCGGTGACATCGCCGATGCCCAGCCGGATGATCGCCGCGTCTGGATTGGCCTCGCTGAAGGCCTTCACCCGCCGGGCAATCTCGGGAAACAGATAGCCCGCCTTGAGCTTGAGGTAGTTGCCGTTGACCTGAACCACTGCAGCGCCGCTCGCATGCACGGCATCCTGCTACGCCACCAGGCCGGTCCGGGGCTGACGGGCCTGCATACCATCGAGGCCAGCCCCTGGCCCCCGCGCCCGTGACCGTCGCCTTCACCGATTTCGATGCCCCCGTTGACTTCGAAGCCCTGGTGGATCTCGACATCGCCAAGCCGGCCCGTTACCTGGGCAACGAACTGGGCGTGCGGGAGCGCGACTGGCAGGCCGACTGGGCAGCGGCGGCGGTGCGCTGGGCCCTCACCTATCCGGAGGTCTACGAGGTGGGGGCCAGCAACAGCGGCCACATCATTCTCTATTCGATCCTCAACAGCCTTCCCGGCCAGCTCTGCGATCGCAGCTACCTGCCGGGCCCCGACCTGGCCGCCCGCCTGCGCCAGCGCGGCGCCCCCCTGTTTGCGGTGGAGAGCCGCCGGCCCCTGGCCAGCTTCGACATCCTCGGCTTCTCGCTCAGCTACGAGCTGGGCGGCACCAACATCCTCGAGATGCTGGATCTGGCCGGCATCCCCCTGCGGGCTGCCGAGCGCGGCGACCTGCCGCTGGACCATCCCCAGGCCCCACCGCTGATCTTCGCCGGCGGTCCCACCGCCACCAGCAACCCCGAGCCCTTCGCCGCCTTCTTCGACTTCATCGCCCTCGGCGACGGCGAGGAGCTGCTGCCGGAGATCGGCCTGGTGGTGGCCGAGGGGCGCGCAGCCGGGCTCAGTCGGGGCCAGCTGTTGCGCGACCTGGCCCTGGTGCCGGGGGTCTACGTGCCCGGCCTCTACGGCCCCGGCGCCGACGGGGTGGCGATCGTGCCGCTGGAGCCCGGCATCCCCGAGCGCATCCAGCGCCGCACCGCCACGCCCATGCCCCACTACGCCATGGGGTTGGTGCCGCACATCGAAACCGTCCACGACCGGCTCACCGTGGAGATCCGCCGCGGCTGCACCCGCGGCTGCCGCTTCTGCCAGCCCGGCATGCTCACCCGCCCCGCCCGTGACGCGGAGCCCGAGGCGGTGGTGGAGGCGGTGGAGGAGGGCATGCGCCGCACCGGCTACAGCGATTTCTCCCTGCTCTCGCTGAGCTGCTCCGACTACCTGGCCCTGCCGGCGGTGGGGGTGGAGCTGCGCAACCGCCTGGCCGAGCAGAACGTGAGCCTCACCCTGCCCAGCCAGCGGGTGGATCGTTTCGACGACACCATCGCCCACATCCTCGGCGGCACCCGCAAGGGGGGCCTCACCTTCGCGCCCGAGGCCGGCACCCAGCGGCTGCGCGACATCGTCAACAAGGGGCTCAGCGACGCCGAGCTGCTCAGCGGCATCCGCACGGCGATGCAGAACGGCTACCGCAAGGTGAAGCTCTACTTCATGATCGGCCTGCCGGGTGAAACCGACAGCGACGTGCTCGGCATCGCCGACACCTGCCGCAACCTGCAGCAGCAGTGCCGCGATCTGGGGCGCCTGGAGCTGAACCTCACGATCAGCAATTTCACCCCCAAGCCCCACACCCCCTTCCAGTGGCACAGCGTGTCCAGCGAGGAATTGCGGCGCCGTCAGCAGGTGCTGCGCAGCGCCCTGCGCCAGCTGCGCGGCCTCAAGACCAACATGACCGATGGGCGGCTCTCGGCAATCGAAGACTTTGTGGGCCGCGGTGACCGCCGCCTGGCGCCGGTGATCGAGGCCGCCTGGCGCTCCGGCGCCGGCATGGACGCCTGGTTTGAATCCGCCGAGCGCAGCCACGCCGCCTGGACCGCCGCCATCGACGCGGCGGGCCTGGGCGGTCGCTACCGCGCCCTGGAGCTGGGGGCCTGGAGCGCCGCTGAGGCCCTCAGCCCCCACGATCTCGACACCTTCTGCCGCCAGAGCCTGCCCTGGGACCACATCGACACCGGCGTCGACAAGCGCTGGCTCGCCGACGACCTGCAGCGGGCCCTGGCCGCCACCGTGGTGCCCGACTGCTCCTTTGCGGGCTGCAGCAGCTGCGGGGTGTGCGGTCCGGAGCTGGGCCACAACGTGGTGATCCCGCCGCCGCCGGTTCCGCCCCAGCTGCCGCCCCGGGCCCCCGCTTCCGAGCGGGTGCTGCGGCTGCGCTTCGGCTTCGCCAAGACCGGCAGCCTCGCTCTGATCAGCCATCTCGACACCCTGCGGCTGCTGGAGCGCTCCCTGCGCCGCAGTGGCCTGCCGGTGAGCTTCAGCGGTGGCTTTCACCCCCTGCCCCGGCTGCAGCTGGCCCTCTCCCTGCCCCTGGGGGTGGCGGGCGAGGGCGAGTGGCTCGATCTGGAGTTCACCGCCAGCCTCGATCCGGCCGCGGCCCGCGCCCGCTGGCAACAGGAGCTGCCGGCCGAGTTCCGCCTGCTGTCGGTGGCGGCGGTGCCCAGTTTCGGCCCCAGCCTCAGCCAGGAGTTGGCGGCCGCCCACTGGCGCTTCGATCTGCGTGCGGAGAGCGAGCCCGTCCCCACCCGCGCCGCCTGGCGCCAGGCGCTCCACAACCTGCTGGCCGCCGGCAGCCTGATCTGGCATGACACCGACAAGAAAGGACGGCCGCGGCAGCGCGACTGCCGGCCCGCCCTGCTGGATCTGCGGCTGCTGGATGGCGACGGCCCCGGCGAGCAGCCGCTGCCGGCGGCGGCGCTGGCCCTGGCGGCGTCGGTGGACGCAGCCGGCCGCAGCCTCAGGCCCGATCAGCTCGCCCACTGGCTGGCGGCGGAGCTGGGGCTGGCGCTGCGCTGCGGCCAGCGCCGCCGCACGGCCCTGGTGCTGCGCCGCGACGCCGCGGAACCTGCGTGTTAATCTCCGCCACAGGCGACACCGCTGTCTGCCGCAAGCTTCTCGCCGCCCCGCGCAGCGCCACAAGCTCTCCCAGCGCCACCAGCATCCGGTGGGTCCAGCGAGGGTGATGCCCCAGGGTCATCCCCAGCGACGACTTCACTCCCCAGTTTCACTGCTTCAGCTTCACCAGCTCAGCTCCGGTTTGACCTGGATCCGGCACGGCTCAACAACCCGTTTCCGGCCGCCAGTCATCCCCGGCTGAGCCCAGTCGCCGCCAACCCTCGACATCGTGCTTTCCCGGTCGCGTGCCGTTGAGAAAGCTTCCGTAGATCCATGGTTCCCGGTGGCGCCCCTGGCTGCCGCCCCTTCCCTGCAGCCGCTGTCCCCCAGGCCGGGCCCCGGATGGCCCATCCCCCCAACCCATGCCCCAGCAGATCGTCATTGCCGAGCAGCTGCGGATCGCCGCAGTTCTCAACGATGACCGCGTAGACGAACTGGTCGTTGCCCAGGGCCGTTACCAGATTGGTGACGTCTATCTCGGCACCGTCGAAAATGTTCTCCCCGGCATCGATGCAGCCTTTGTCAACATCGGCGAAAGCGAGAAAAATGGTTTCATTCACATCACCGACCTCGGCCCCCTGCGCCTGAAGAAAGGCGGAGCCGGCATCACCGAGCTGCTCGAACCGAAGCAGAAGGTGCTGGTGCAGGTGATGAAGGAGCCCACCGGCACCAAGGGGCCGCGGCTCACCGGCAATCTCGCCCTGCCCGGGCGCTTCCTGGTGCTGCAGCCCCACGGCCAGGGGGTGAACATCTCCCGCCGGATCGACGGCGAGCATGAGCGCAACCGTCTGCGCGCCCTGGGGGTTCTGATCAAGCCCCCGGGCGCCGGTCTGCTGGTGCGCACCGAAGCGGAGGGGGTGCCCGAAGACCAGCTGATCGACGATCTCGAGGCCCTGCTGCGCCAGTGGGAGGCGATCGAGTCGGCAGCCGAGACGGCCTCGCCGCCGGTGCTGCTGAACCGCGATGAAGACTTCATCCACCGGGTGCTGCGCGACCTCTACAGCCCCGAGGTGGTGCGGGTGGTGGTGGACACCGCCGGTGCGGTGGCGCGCGCCAACGCCTTCCTGGGCGTGGACCACGCCAATGTGCAGGTGGACGCCCACGGCGAGCCCACCGAAATCCTCGAGTACCACCGGGTCAACGCGGCCATCCGCGATGCCCTCAAGCCCCGGGTGGAGCTGCCCTCCGGTGGCTACGTGATCATCGAGCCCACCGAGGCGCTCACCGTCGTCGACGTCAACTCCGGTTCCTTCACGCGCTCCGCCAACGCCCGCGAAACGCTGCTCTGGACCAACTGTGAGGCGGCGGTGGAGATCGCCCGCCAGCTGAAGCTGCGCAACATCGGCGGTGTGGTGATCGTGGACTTCATCGACATGGGGTCCCGCCGCGACCAGCTGCAGCTCCTGGAGCACTTCACCCAGGCGATGCGCGACGACACCTCCCGTCCCCAGATCGCCCAGATCACCGAGCTCGGCCTGGTGGAGCTCACCCGCAAGCGCCAGGGGCAAAACATCTACGAGCTCTTCGGCCGCGCCTGCCCCACCTGCGGCGGCCTGGGTCACGTGGCCACGGTGCCCGGCACCGACACGCTCCAGCCCCTGGCCAGCACGGTGGGCCTGGTGCGCTCGGCCGCCTCCGCCCGGGCCGGGGTGCCGGCCCCCAATGCCGACAGCGAGCCGGCCTCCTCCGGGCGCCGGCGCCGTGGCGGTCGCGGCCGCTCGGCGGCCGCCAGCGCCGACGACGCCTTCACCACCCTGCCCGTGGTTGCGGTTGAGGCACCATTTGAGACCGGCGCGGCCGTGGCCGAGAGCGCTGGATCCGCTGCCGTGGCCCGGCGCTCTGATCGCTGGCCAGAGCCCGACCTGGTGGCGGTGCCCATGGATGCCGAGCAGGAGGCCGTCTACGGCTGGCTGGGCCTGAGCCCCACCCTGCTGCTCGACGCTCCCCCCAGCGGTGACAACGTGGTGGTGCGTGTGATCCGCCCGGATGCGGATGCCGAGGCCGTGCTCGATGAGGCCCGCCGCGAGCTGGTGGCCAGCGGCTCCCGGCGGCGGCGTGGCCGGGGCGGGCGGGGATCGGGGGCTGCGGCCCTCGCCGATGCCCCCGCTGCCGAGCGCGCCACCGATTCAGACACCGAAACCGCTGCCGGCTCCGACACCGCCAAGGCCCCGCTCACCCGCCGGGCAGCGGCCAGCCCCGCTCCGGTGGAGATCACGCCCTTGCCGCTGCGGGTGCAGCCGCAGCCCGTGGTCACCGTCTCGGTGCCCACAGCGGCCTCCGATCCCTCTGCCGCCGAGCCCGCCGCCGCCCCACCGGATCCCGAGCCTGAGGACAGCGACCAGCCCCGCCGCCGCCGCCGCCGCTCCTCGGCCGCCAGCTGAGCTCGGCCGCGGGCTCCCGACTGGCCCCCGACCCCTGGCTGGGCCGGGAACCGCAGCGCTGCGCCGGCGTCGATGAGGTGGGCCGGGGCTGCCTGTTCGGGCCGGTGTTCGCCGCGGCGGTGGTGCTGCCCGCCGCTGCCCTCGAGCCCCTGCAGCGCCTTGGCCTCACCGACAGCAAGGCGCTCTCAGCGGGCCGCCGCGCCGCCCTGGTGCCGGCAATCCAGCACGGGGCCGAGGCCTGGGCCCTGGGCCAGGCCTCGGCCGCCGAGATCGATCGCCTCGGCATCCGCGCCGCCACCGAGCTGGCCATGCTGCGGGCGCTGCACAAACTGGCCGCCGCCCCGGAGCTGCTGATCGTGGATGGGGTGCTGCCGCTGCGGGGCTGGGGCGGAGTCCAGGCCACCATGGCGAAGGGTGACCGGCTCTGCCCGGCGATCGCCGCCGCCAGCGTGGTCGCCAAGCAGGCCCGCGACCACTTGGTGCATCAGCTGGCGGCGCGCTACCCGGGCTATGGCCTTGAGCGGCACGTGGGCTACGGCACCCCCCAGCACCGCGCGGCCCTGCTGCAGCTCGGCGTCACCCCGCTGCATCGGCGCAGCTTTCTGACTCGATGGCTGGGGGTGGATTCTGGCGGCACCAGCGCTGGAAATCCTCCACCACCTGCTGGCCCACCCGGCCCTTGATGCCCAGCAGGATGCCGGCCAGCACGGAGCGGCCGGTGCTCTCCAGCACCCGGGCGGGAATCAGCTTCAGCAGCGGTGGCTGGCTCACCTGCACGCTGAGGCTGGCTTCCCCCTCCAGGCCCCGCTCGCCGGCCGCCAGCCAGGAGCGCAGGGTGAGTTGAAAGTCGTCCACCAACCCCAGCCCCTCCAGCTGGCAGTCGAGGGCCTCCAGCTCCAGCCGCCCCGGGCTGGGGTTGGTGCGCAGCTCCACCACCGGCTGGATCTGCAGCTGGAACACCTGCAGCCGGGTCACGGTGTAGCTGTAGTGCTGGGGTGCCAGGCGCTTCAGCTGGCTGGGATTGAGCATCGCCTGCACCACCCGCTCCTCTTGCTTCAGGTAGCTGGCGAGCCGCTCCCTGTGGTGGCGAATGGACAGCTCAAGCTTCTGACTGGCACTGAACGCGAGGGGCATGGCCTGCGGCCTGGCGCGGCATGATCCTATCGACCCACCTTCGGGTCCCCGTTCGGCTCAGCAGTTCTGATGCGCATCGCCTTCCTTGGCCCCGTTGGCACCTATGGCGAGCAGGCGGCCCTGCAGCTGGTGGAGCTGGAGGGGATCGTGGATGCCGAATTGGTGCCCCAGCTCGGCATCCGCGCCGTGATCCAGGCCCTGGCCGTCGGCGACTGCGATGCCGCGGTGGTGCCGGTGGAGAACTCCGTGGAGGGCGGCGTAACGGCCTGCCTCGATGCCCTCTGGGAGCATCCCGATCTGTCGGTTGCCCATGCCCTGGTGCTGCCGATCCGCCATGCCCTGCTGGGCAGCGGTGCGATCGACGGCGTCAGCGAGGTGCTCTCCCATCCCCAGGCCCTCGCCCAGTGCAGCCAGTGGCTGGCCGTCCATCTGCCGGATGCCTTGCAGCTGCCCACCAGCTCCACGGCCGACGCCGCCCGCATGGTGGCCGGCAGTCGCTTCCGGGCCGCGATCGCCTCCCGCCAGGCGGGCGTTGAACACGGGCTCAGCGAGCTGGCCTACCCGATCAACGACGCCGCTGGAAACTGCACCCGCTTTCTGCTGTTGCGCCGGGGCGTCCGCAGCAGCAGCGGGCCGCTGGCCAGCCTGGCCTTTTCCCTGCGCTCCAACCAGCCCGGGGCCCTGCTGGAGGCGCTGGCCTGTTTCGCCCACCGGGACCTCAACATGAGCCGGATCGAATCGCGCCCCTCCAAGCGCGAGATGGGGGAATACATCTTCTTTGTGGACCTGGCCCTGCCGGCGGATTCGCAGCGCCCGCCCGCCGCCCAGCCCGCTGCCGAGCCGTCTGCCCTGACTGAGGCCCTGACTGAGGCCCTCGAGGAGCTGGAGCCCCGCTGCCAGCACCTCAAGCTCTTTGGTGCCTATCCGCTCACCAACCTGGCCTGAGGGCCGGCCTTGCGGCCGCGGAAGACCCCGAACTGCATCAGGCCGCTGGCGAAGGCCCAGCGCATCAGCAGGATCGTGGGCGTTTCGCGCAGGCCCTGCAGCACGGCCCCGGGCCCCAGCCCGAGCACGGCGCCGGGGCGGCGCACCCCTTCGAGGATCGAATCGATCCAGGAGGGCAGCGTGGCGGCCGTCCAGTCGGCCGTATCCACCGTGATCCCGCCGGCCCAGGGGCTGGCTTCGAGGTTGTGCTGCAGGGAGCGGATGCTGGCGAATTCCGGGTGGGCCCACTGCTCGAGCAGCTGACGCATCACCCAGCGCTCGCGGGCGGTCATGGCGCCATCGCGGCGGTCGCGGCGGTTCCAGTCGGCCACCGCCAGGGTCCCCCCGGGCCGCAGCACCCGCAGCAACTCGTCGGCGTAGCGCTGCTTGTCAGGCATGTGGGGTGAAGCCTCCACGCTCCACACCGCATCGACACTGCCGTCGGCCAGCTCCAGGGCCAGGGCATCCATCACCGCAAAGCGGCAGTGGCCCAGCTCCGGCGCCGTCAGGGCCCGGGCGCGCTCGATCTGGGCCGGGCTGATGCTGATGCCGAGCACCTCCAGGCCGTAGTGGCGGGCCAGGATGCGGGCGCTGCCGCCGATGCCGCAGCCCACATCGAGCACCCTGGAGCCGGGGGGCAGCTGGTCGAGGCCACTCCAGTGCGCCAGTTCGTGCACGAAGGCCACCTTGGCCTGGCGAAAGTCCACGGCCCCGGGCCGGACCGGCGGATCGCCGTAGTGGCCCAGGTGGATGTGGTCACCCCAGAGGCGCTCCAGCAGCTGGTCGTCGGTCCAGCGGTCGTAGGCGGCCGCCACGCTGGCGCTGTCGGTGTAGCGCCGGTTGCGCCGTAGCCAGAGGGCGCTGCCCGTGGCGGCCACCCCCAGGGTGGTGAGGCCAGCGGCCAGGGCCCAGCTCACAGGAGTCATCAAGAGTTGGAGGGTCCGGGTCCTTGCCGGTGAGGCGACCAGCGGCGCGGGCTGTGGGGGGCGCGAGGGCTATTGGGTCTGGAAGGTGTCCTTGAGCACGGTGCGGGCGGCCAGCTGGCGACGGGTGTGGTCGAGCAGCTGGAATTCCTGGCGCAGGCGCTCAGCGGTGTCGGTGATCTCGAGCAGCGCCTGCTGGTGGTCAGCCACGGGCCCGCCGAGGTGGGCGCCGATCCAGAAGGACAGCTCCCGGGGCAGGTCCGGCAGATCGCTCGGCAGCTGGGCCGGCTTGCCCACCAGCTTCGCCGTGAGCTCGACCACATCGCGCAGGGCTGTCTGGACCTCGCCGGCCAGGCTGGTCAGGTCGTCGGGCTCGGGGGCGACCTGATCCTCGATCCAGCTCACCAGGGCCACCCGAAAGGGCGCCTCACGCACCGTGTCCAGCACCCGGAAGCGCTGCTGGCCCATGGTCACGATGTTGCTGCGATCATCCTCCTGGCTCTGGCAATGAATGATTTCGGCGCAGCAACCCACATCCGCCATGCGGCGCTTCTGGGGGTCCCAGCGCACCACACCGAAGCGGCGATCCTCTTCCATCACCGTGCTCAGCAGCATGCGGTAGCGCGGCTCGAAGATGTGCAGGGGCAGCACTTCCTGGGGGAAGAGCACCACATCAGGGAGGGGAAACAGGGGCAGCTCCCGTACGGCCAGATTTGCCATGGCTTGTTCAGGAGGTGCCCATCGATCCTAGAAACATCGCCCGGCCCCCGCGGCGGGGTAACGGGCCATGTCCGTCAGAGCTTCACTTCGATATCCACGCCGCTGGGCAGGTCCAGCTTCATGAGGGCGTCGATGGTCTTGGCCGTGGGGCTGTAGATATCGATGATGCGGCGGTGGGTGCGCGTCTCGAAGTGCTCACGGGAGTCCTTGTCCACGTGGGGCGAGCGCAGCACGCAGTAGATCTTGCGCTTGGTGGGCAGGGGGATGGGGCCGATCGCGGTTGCAGCGGTGTGATCGGCGGTTTCGATGATCTTCTCGCAGGAAAGATCCAGCATGCGGCGATCAAACGCCTTCAGGCGGATGCGGATCTTCTGCTGGGCGATGGTGGCGGACATGGGAAAGAGAAGCAGGTGGAATGGCCCTCAGGGTGGGGCATCCGGGGAGGGGAATTGTCGAGGTGCTGGGCCGGTTGCTGGGTACCGGCCGCCGGCTGGTGGTTGGGGCTGGAGGGCAGCACTTGGCCCTCCAGTTCCCCGCCCTGGCTCACTCGATGATCTTGGAGACCACGCCGGCACCGATGGTGCGGCCGCCTTCGCGAATGGCGAAGCGCATGCCCTGCTCGATGGCCACCGGGCAGATCAGCTGGCCCGTCATCTTGATGCGGTCACCCGGCATCACCATTTCCACGTTGCCACCGTCGTCGGCGGTGAAGGCGGTGATCTGGCCGGTCACATCCGTGGTGCGGATGTAGAACTGCGGGCGGTAGCCGGCGAAGAAGGGGGTGTGGCGGCCGCCTTCCTCCTTCTTGAGCACATACACCTCACCCTCGAACTTGGTGTGGGGAGTGATGGAGCCTGGCTTCACCAGCACCATGCCGCGCTCGATGTCCTCTTTCTGGATGCCGCGCAGCAGCAGGCCGACATTGTCGCCAGCCATGCCCTCATCGAGAAGCTTGCGGAACATCTCCACACCGGTGACGGTGCTCTTGCGGGTGTCCCTGATGCCCACGATCTCGATCTCTTCGCCCACCTTCACCTTGCCGCGCTCGATCCGGCCGGTGGCCACGGTGCCGCGACCGGTGATCGAGAACACGTCTTCGACGGCCATCAGGAAGGGCTTGTCGATCTCGCGCTCCGGCTCGGGAATCGACTCATCGACGGCCGCCATCAGCTCGTTGATCTTGGCTTCCCACTCGGCATCACCCTCAAGGGCCTTGAGACCGGACACCTTGATCACGGGGATGTCGTCGCCGGGGAAGTCGTAGCTGCTGAGCAGTTCGCGCACCTCCAGCTCCACCAGCTCGAGGATCTCCTCGTCGTCGACCATGTCGCACTTGTTGAGCGCCACCACCAGGGCGGGCACGCCCACCTGCTTGGCCAGGAGGATGTGCTCCTTGGTCTGGGCCATGGGGCCGTCGGTGGCGGCCACCACCAGGATGCCGCCGTCCATCTGGGCGGCGCCGGTGATCATGTTCTTCACATAGTCCGCGTGGCCGGGGCAGTCCACGTGGGCGTAGTGCCGGTTCTCGGTTTCGTACTCGACGTGGGCGGTGTTGATCGTGATACCGCGATCACGCTCCTCAGGGGCGCCGTCAATCTGGTCGTAGGCCTGGGCCTTCGCGAAACCCTTCTTGGCCAGCACGCTGGTGATGGCGGCGGTGAGGGTGGTCTTGCCGTGGTCAACGTGGCCAATGGTGCCGATGTTGACGTGGGGTTTGTTCCTTTCGAACTTTTCGCGAGCCATGGGAGTAAAGAATCGGGGGGGTAAGTGGGTGGTTGAAAGATCAGGACTTGCCCTGATTCTTGGAGATGATGGCCTCGGCCACATTGCGAGGAACTTCCTCGTAATGGCTGAATTCCATCGAGAAGATACCCCGACCCTGGGTCATGGATCGGAGCTGGGTGGCGTAGCCGAACATCTCGGCCAGGGGCACCTTGGTCTGGACCTTGGACAGCCCATTGTCGATGGACTGGCCTTCGACCTGGCCACGGCGGGAGGAGAGGTCGCCGATCACCGAGCCGAGGAAGTCTTCCGGTACCTCGACCTCCACCTTCATCATCGGTTCAAGCAGCACGGGATTGCACTTCTTGACGCCGTCCTTGAAGGCCAAGGAGCCGGCGATCTTGAACGCCATCTCCGAGGAGTCGACGTCGTGGTAGGAGCCGTCCACCATGGTGACCCTCACATCGATCATCGGGTAACCCGCGACCACGCCGGATTCGCAGGTCTCCTTCATGCCGTTTTCGGCGGGACCGATGTATTCCCTGGGCACGACGCCACCAACGATCTTGTTGACGAACTCGAACCCTGAACCCGGTTCACCGGGCTCCATCTCAATCACCACGTGGCCGTACTGACCCTTGCCACCGGTCTGGCGGGCAAACTTGCCTTCACCCTTGGCGCTGCCGCGGATGGTTTCCCGGTAGGAAACCTGGGGAGCGCCGATGTTGGCTTCCACCTTGAACTCCCGCAGCATGCGGTCCACCAGGATCTCCAGGTGCAACTCGCCCATGCCGGCGATCACGGTCTGGTTGGTTTCGGGATCGGTGGAGACGCGGAAGGTGGGATCTTCCTCCGAGAGCGATTGCAGAGCTTTGGAGAGCTTGTCCATGTCGCCCTTGGTCTTGGGCTCCACCGCCACCGAGATCACGGGCTCGGGGATATACAGCGATTCCAGGATGATGGGATCGCTCTCGATACAGAGCGTGTCGCCGGTGGTGGTGTCTTTGAGACCAAGCACGGCGCCGAGGTCGCCGGCCCGGAGCTCATCCACCTCTTCGCGGTCATCGGCCTTGAGAATGATCAGGCGTGAGATGCGCTCTTTTTTGTCCTTGGTGGAGTTGAGCACGTAGCTGCCCTTCTTCAGCACACCCGAATAGATGCGCACAAAGGTGAGCTTGCCGAAGGGATCGGCCATCACCTTGAAGGCCAGGGCGCTGAAGGGGGCGCTGTCTTCCGCGGGCCGCAGGGCTTCGCTGCCATCGGCCAACAGACCCTGAATCGGAGGCACGTCAATCGGCGCCGGCAGGTAATCGACCACGGCATCGAGCAGCAGCTGCACGCCTTTGTTCTTGAAGGCCGAGCCGCAGAGCATCGGCACCAGGCCGTGGCTGAGCACACCGGTGCGGATGCCCCTGCGCAGCTGCTCCTCGGTGAGCTCGTTGTTCTCCAGGAACGCCTCCACCAGCTCCTCGTCGGTTTCGGCCACCGACTCCATCAGCTTGTTGCGCCACTCGGCCACGGTCTCGACCATGTCCGCGGGAACATCGGTTTCCTCGATGTCCTTGCCGAGGTCGTCCTTGTAGATGTAGGCGCGGTTCTTGACCAGATCGATAATGCCGCTGAGGTCGCCCTCAGCACCGATCGGCAGCTGGATGGGGGCGGCGTTGGCCTTGAGCCGGTCCTTGATCTGCTCGTAGACCTTGAGGTAGTCGGCCCCGGTGCGGTCCATCTTGTTGACGAACACCATGCGCGGCACCCGGTAGCGGTCGGCCTGGCGCCACACCGTTTCCGACTGGGGCTGGACGCCACCGACGGCGCAGAACACGGCGATCACGCCATCGAGTACGCGCATGGAGCGCTCCACCTCGATGGTGAAATCGACGTGGCCGGGGGTGTCGATGATGTTGATGCGGTGGTCTTTCCAACTGGTGGAAATAGCCGCAGCGGTGATGGTGATTCCCCGTTCACGCTCCTGGGCCATCCAGTCGGTGACGGCGGCGCCATCATGCACCTCGCCCATCTTGTGGACGACGCCCGAATAAAAGAGGATGCGCTCAGTGGTGGTGGTTTTGCCCGCGTCAATATGAGCGGCGATGCCGATATTTCTGACGCGTTCCAGTGGAAAGGCGCGGGCCACGGGTGTGATCTCCGAAGGGTCTACGAAAAGGCGAGGATCACTCTAGTGATCAGCCCCGGGGGGGCGAGCTGAGCCGGAACTCAGTAGCGGTAGTGGGCGAAGGCCTTGTTGGCCTCGGCCATTTTGTGAGTTTCCTCACGCTTGCGCACGGCGCTGCCGGCCTCGTTGGCGGCATCCATCAGCTCACCGGCGAGCTTCTGGGACATGCTGCGGCCGTTGCGGCCGCGCGAGAAATTCACCAGCCAGCGCAGGGCCATGGCGGTGCCCCGTTCCTGGCGCACTTCCATCGGCACCTGGTAGGTGGCACCACCCACCCGGCGGGCGCGGACCTCCACCAGTGGGGTGGCATTGCGCACGGCGGTTTCGAACAGTTCCAGCGGGTCGCTGCCGGTGCGTTCGTTGATCATGCCGAAGGCATCGGAAAGGATGCGCTGGGCGGTGGACTTCTTGCCGTGTTTCATCAGCCGCGCCACCATCATTGACGCCAGGCGGCTGTTGAACTGGGGGTCGGGCAGAACCGGACGCTTCTCGGCGGCGTTGCGGCGGGACATGGGGGCAGGGTGAAAAAGCTGGAGTTGGGGAAGGCGTTGCGCGGATCAAAACCCGGATCTGGCTCAGGAGAGCTCAGTCCTTGGGGGTCTTGGCGCCGTACTTGGAGCGGGACTGACGCCGGTCTTTGACCCCGGCCGTGTCGAGGGTGCCGCGGATGATGTGGTAGCGGACCCCGGGCAGATCCTTCACCCGGCCGCCGCGGATCAGCACCACCGAGTGCTCCTGGAGGTTGTGGCCGATGCCCGGGATGTAGGCGGTCACCTCAAATCCGGAGGTCAGCCGCACCCGCGCCACCTTGCGCAGGGCCGAGTTGGGCTTCTTCGGGGTGGAGGTGTACACGCGGGTGCACACGCCCCGGCGTGCGGGACAGGATCGCAGCGCCGGCGACTTGGTCTTGCGGGTCAGTCGCTGACGCTCGGTACGGATGAGTTGCTGGATTGTGGGCATCGAGGGCCGGTAGTTCGGGGGCCGGGAACGGAACGACTGGTCGGGCGTTCCGACCCCAATCGACAATCCGTCACCTTACCGGGTCGCCCGACCTCTCCCTGGCTGGGTGCTGAAGGCCGCCCCGCAGGCGCAGGTTTGCACCCCCTCGGCGCTGCGCACCAGGAAGCCGCCGCCGCTGAGGTCCCCGCGGTAGTCGAGGTTCAGGCCGGCGAGCAATGGGGCCTGCTGCTGGGGCGCGTGCAGGGTCACGCCATCGGCCCGGGCGATCGGCACCCCCGCCAGGTGTCCGGGCCGCAGACGGATCGTCCACTGCTCACAGCCCCCCTCCAGCAGATCCACATGCATCAGCCCGGGGGTGCCGGCCACGGCCGCCTGGCGGCCCAGTTCGGCGGCGGCGGCGGCGGTGAGTCGCAGGCTGTGGCCCTTGGGCATGACGGGGCTGCGGCAGCGGGCGGGGACTTCGCGCACTCTGGCAGCCCTGGAGCTCAGGGCGCCAGGCCCACGCCGTTGTGCACCCTGCCCACCACGCCGCGCCCCATCACCCGCACGCTGCCGCCCATCACCAGGCCCGTGGAGCTGCCGCCATCGAGGTTGAGGGCGTCGCGCAGCCCCATCTGCAGCAGCACCTGGGCGGCCTGGGCCAGGGTGGGACCGGGATTGCCAGCGCCTTCGAGGGTGATCAGCCACACCTCGCGCCCGTCACTGGCCAGCACGGTGCGCGGGGCTCCCTGACGCATGAAGCTGGCGGCGAAGCCCTCGGCGCTGCCGTTGAGCACACTGCGGCCGCCCTGGAGCAGCAGCGGCCCGCCCCCAACCACCTGCTGGGCCGCCCCCAGGGAGCTGCTGGGGCGGCTGCTGAGGGTGAGCCGATCACCGGGGTTCCAGGCCAGCACGGCGCCGCCCCTGGCCACGAACAGCGTGTCGCCGCCCCGCAGCGGCACGCCCCGCTCCAGTTCCAGGGTGCCGAGGCGCTGCAGCACGGCGCCGTTGCGCATCAGCACGGCCGTTTCGTTGCCACTGAGGGCCTGGTAGGCCGGCCCCCACTCGGCCGTGTAGCGGCTGATCCCCCGCTGCACGAAGCCGCTGTTCACCACCACCAGCGGCACGCCCCGGCCATCGGGCCCGGCCACCGATTCCCGCAGGCTGAGCCGCCCGAAGCTGGGCAGCTCGCGGCCGTTCCAGGCCGCCACCCCGCGGTTGAGGATCGGTCCGGAGTACCAGCGGCCGTTGCGCTTCAGTGCGCCCAGGGGCAGGCGTCGCACGCGGTTGAAGTAGCCGCCGTTGATGGCCACCAGCGCCTGGTTCTGCTGGGCCAGCTGGGCGAGGGTGCCGAGGCCCGTCATGGCCGTGGGGGGCACCAGGGGCACCAGCTGCAGGGGGCCGTTGGCCGGCTCCACCCGCACGGCGTTGATGCGGATGCCGGCGCGCTCCAGGCGGTCCCAGCGCACGCCCCGGCCCAGCAGGGCCTGCAGGCGGGGATCGATGGGGGCCGGCGCCGCCGGCGTGGGGGCCTTGGTGCCGCCGGGCAGGTCGATCACCACCCGGTTCGGTGTCCCGAGGGTGAAGACCTTGCTCGGGGCGCCGGCACCGCTGCGCAGGGCCAGCCCGCGGCCGTCGCCCCGCGCCGCCAGCCCCAGCCCCTGCAGCTCCCGGCGGCGGGCGGCATCGGCGCTGATGCCCAGCAGCAGTTCCCCGGCGGCGGTCTCCACCAGGGCCGGACCGGCGAGGTCGAGCACCACCCGGCGGCTGCCCACCTGGTTCGAGCTGCGCACCCCCACCAGGGCGGCCACCGGCAGATCGAGGCTGAGGCGATCGCCGTCGCTGCGCAGCCGCACCCCCACGGCCCGGAGCAGGGGCAGGGCATCCACCGCCACCTCGTCGTCGAGGGCCTGCTGGGC
The DNA here is from genome assembly GCA_963765575.1 of uncultured cyanobacterium. Classification (GTDB taxonomy): domain Bacteria; phylum Cyanobacteriota; class Cyanobacteriia; order PCC-6307; family Cyanobiaceae; genus NIES-981. The sequence continues at coordinate 236,142 of CAVXWZ010000011.1, forward strand.
GCTGGCCGGCACCTTCAGGGGCTGGCCGAACCATTCCAGATCCAGGCTGCCGTCACTGAGGCTGCGGCTGCTCACGCCCAGCTGGTTCTGCAGCACCTCCAGCGGCAGCCACAGCTGGCTGGGGCGCTCGGCGGCGCCGACCCAGCGCCAGCGCGCCTGCTGGGGGCGGCCGTTGACCAGCAGGGTGGCGCCCTCGCGGGTCGGCTCCGTCGCCTGGCGGGGGCTGCTGCGGCTCACGGGCGGGGGCATCCGCGGCGCCGCCAGGGCGGCGCCAGGCAGCAGCACCGCCGCCAGGCCCAGACCCACCAGCCCGCGCAGCGCCAGGGCGGCCCGGGGTGAGCGTGGGGTCGCATCCGCGCTTGTCATGCCTGCAGTCTCGCGGTCCACCATCGGCCGCTGACGTTAGGCGCAGCAAGCGGGCTGCGCCTGCCTAGGATCTGGGGCTCATCAGGTGCATGCTCCTCCGGGCGCAGGCGATACCGGCCCCGCAGTGGCCCCGCACCGGTTCGACCCGGTCAGGCCGCTGCAGGGTCCTCCCCGTGCCCCTGTCCACCGCCACGACTCACGCCGGAACGCTTCGGGTTATGCCTCGTCTCCCCCGCCCCGCATGGCCCCACCGCGACAGCCCGGCGCCGGCTGCCGTGGCGGGCGAAAAGGACGCCTGCGGGGTGGGTTTCGTGGCCTCCCTGCACGGCAAGGCCGACAATTGGCTGCTGCGTCAGGCCCTGCGGGGGCTGGGCTGCATGGAGCACCGCGGCGGCTGCGGCGGCGACGGCGATTCCGGCGATGGCGCCGGCGTGCTCTGCGGCATCCCCTGGAGCTTTCTGGAGGCCGTGTGGCCCCAGGCCGCTGCCAGCGCCGGCCGCAGCCGCGGTCTGGGCATGGTGTTTCTGCCCACCGATGCCGCCCGCCGCGAACAGGCCCGTGCCTTCTGCGATGAGGAGGCCCGGCGTTTCGGCCTCGACAGCCTGGGCTGGCGCACCGTGCCGGTGGACCCGGCCGTGCTCGGGCCGATGGCGCGCGACACGGCCCCGTGCATCGAGCAGTGGCTGCTGGGCGCCGAGGTGGAGGGCGATGCCCTCGAAGCCCTGCTGTTCCGCCTGCGCCGCCGCTGCGGCGACCGGGCCCGGGAGGCCTGGGGCTCCGCCGGCGACCTCTACTTCGCCGCCCTGAGCAGCCGCACCACCGTTTACAAGGGCATGGTGCGCTCGGAGGTGCTGCCGGCCTTCTACGCCGACCTGCGCGATCCGCGCTTCGCCGTGACCTATGCGGTGTATCACCGCCGCTTCAGCACCAACACGCTGCCCCGCTGGCCCCTGGCCCAGCCGATGCGGCTGCTGGGGCACAACGGTGAGATCAACACCCTGCTCGGCAACATCAACTGGGCCCGGGCCGCCGAAGCCAACCTCGACGCCGTGTGGGGCGAAACGGCCGGCGACCTCAAGCCGGTGGTGAATCCGGCCTTCAGCGATTCGGCCAACCTCGACGCCACCCTCGAGCTGCTGGTGCGCGGCGGCCGGCCGATCACCGACAGCCTGCTCACCCTGGTGCCCGAGGCCTTCCGCCACCAGCCCGATCTGGAGAGCCGCCCGGCGATCCAGGCCATGTATGAATTCAACGCCTGCACCCAGGAGCCCTGGGATGGCCCGGCGCTGCTGGTGTTCGCCGACGGCCGCAGCGTTGGCGCCACCCTCGATCGCAACGGCCTGCGGCCCGCCCGCTACTGCATCACCAGCGACGGCTACGTGGTGATGGGGTCGGAGACCGGCGTGCTGGAGCTGCAGGAATCCCTGATCGTGGAGAAGGGCCGGCTGGGCCCTGGCCAGATGCTGGCGGTGGACCTCGAGCAGGGCCGGCTGCTGCACAACTGGGAGGTGAAGGAGGAGGCCGCGGCCCGCCACCCCTACGGCGCCTGGCTGGCCGAGAACCGCCGCAGCCTGCCGACCCGGCCCTGGGAGCAGGAGCGCCGGCTGGGCGATCTGGAGCTGCTGCAGCGGCAGACGGCCTTCGGCTTCACCGCCGAAGACCTCGACCTGGTGATCGAGGACATGGCCGGAGCCGGCAAGGAGCCCACCTATTGCATGGGCGACGACATCCCCCTGGCGGTGCTCTCCAGCAAGCCGCACCTGCTTTACGACTACTTCAAGCAGCGTTTCGCCCAGGTCACCAATCCGCCCATCGACCCGCTGCGCGAAAAGCTGGTGATGAGCCTGGAGATGCACCTCGGCCGGCGCGGCTCGGCCCTGCGCCCCGCTCCGGAGGGTGCGGCGGTGCTGCATCTCGACACGCCCCTGCTCAATGAGGCGGAGCTGGCCGACCTGCCCCACCAGGGCTTGCCCACCGCCCAGCTCTCGACGCTGCTGCCGGTGGCCGCCGGGCCGGCGGGGCTGGAGCAGGCCGTGCGGCGGCTGCAGGGCGAGGCCGAAGCCGCGGTGCGCGAGGGGCGCCAGATCCTGGTGCTCAGCGACCGCCTCGGCCTCGACGGCCGCCCCGCCGGCATCGCCGCCAGCACCACCTACGTGCCGCCGCTGCTGGCGGTGGGGGCGGTGCACCAGCACCTGCTGCGCCTGGGCCTGCGCCTGCACACCTCCCTGGTGGTGGACACGGCCCAGTGCTGGAGCACCCACCACCTGGCCTGTCTGATCGGCTTCGGTGCCAGTGCGGTGTGCCCGTGGCTCACCTGGGAAACCAGCCGCCACTGGCTGGCCCAGCCGCGCACCCAGAAAATGATCGAAACCGGCAAGCTGCCGGCCCTCGACGCCGACCGGGCCCAGGCCAATGTGCGCAAGGCCCTCGAAGACGGGCTGCGCAAGATCCTGTCCAAGATCGGCATCTCGATGCTGTCGAGCTACCACGGCGCCCAGATCTTCGAAGCCATCGGCATCGGCGCCGACCTGATCGAGCTGGCCTTCCGCGGCACCACCAGCCGGGTGGCCGGCCTCAGCCTGGCTGAACTGGCCAGCGAAACCCTCACCTTCCACACCAAGGCCTTCCCGGAGCTGGATCGCACCAAGCTCGAGTTCATGGGCTTTGTGCAATACCGCACCGGCGGTGAATACCACCTCAACAGTCCGGAGATGGCCAAGGCGCTGCATGCGGCCGTCAAGGCGGGGCCGGGCTATGACCACTTCTCCACCTACCAGACCCTGCTCGAAAACCGGCCGGTCACGGCCCTGCGCGACCTGCTCCAGCTCGAGCCGGCCGCCACGCCCCTGCCCCTCGACCAGGTGGAGAGCGTGGAGAGCATCTGCCGCCGCTTCTGCACCGGCGGCATGAGCCTGGGGGCGCTGTCGCGCGAGGCCCATGAGGTGCTGGCGGTGGCGATGAACCGGCTCGGCGGCAAGAGCAACAGCGGCGAGGGCGGTGAGGATTCGGCCCGTTTCCATCGTCTTCACGACGTGGACGATGCCGGCCACTCCGCCACCCTGCCCACCATCTCCGGGCTGCGCAACGGCGACACCGCCTGCTCGGCGATCAAACAGGTGGCCTCGGGCCGCTTCGGCGTCACCCCGGAGTACCTGCGCAGCGCCCAGCAACTGGAGATCAAGGTGGCCCAGGGCGCCAAGCCCGGGGAGGGCGGCCAGCTGCCGGGCCCCAAGGTGGACGACTACATCGCCTGGCTGCGCAACAGCAAATCCGGGGTGCCGCTGATCTCACCGCCGCCCCACCACGACATCTATTCCATTGAGGATCTGGCCCAGCTGATCCACGACCTGCACCAGGTGCATCCGGCGGCCAAGGTGAGTGTGAAGCTGGTGGCCGAGATCGGCATCGGCACGATCGCCGCCGGGGTGGCCAAGGCCAACGCCGACGTGATTCAGATCTCCGGCCACGACGGCGGCACCGGCGCCTCACCGCTGAGCTCGATCAAACATGCCGGCAGCCCCTGGGAGCTCGGTCTCACCGAGGTGCACCGCAGCCTGCTGGAGAACGGCCTGCGCGATCGGGTGCTGCTGCGCGCCGACGGCGGCCTCAAGACCGGCTGGGATGTGGTGGTCGCCGCCCTGCTGGGGGCCCAGGAATACGGCTTCGGGTCGGTGGCGATGATCGCCGAGGGCTGCATCATGGCCCGCGTCTGCCACACCAACAACTGCCCGGTGGGGGTGGCGACCCAGAAGGAGGCGCTGCGCCGGCGCTTCACGGGCCTGCCCGAGCACGTGGTGAATTTCTTCCTGTTCGTGGCCGAGGAGGTGCGCCAGCTGCTGAGCGTGCTGGGGGTGGCCTCGATGGAGGAGCTGATCGGCCGCAGCGACCTGCTGGCGGTGCGTGAGGTGGCCCTGGCCAAGACCAGCGCCGTGGACCTCTCCTGCCTGCTGGATCCGATTCCGGCCGCGGCCGAGCGCAGCTGGGTGCGGCCCGACCGGCTGGCCCATGGCAACGGCCCGATCCTGGAGGATCAGCTGCTGGCCGATGCCGACGTGATGGCCGCCATCGAGGAGCACGGCCAGGTGGCCCGCACGCTGGCGATCATCAACACCGACCGCAGTGTGGGTGCCCGGCTGGCCGGCGAAATCGCCGCCCGCCACGGCAACAGGGGCTTCAACGGCCAGCTCGACCTGCGCTTCGAGGGCGCCGCCGGCCAGAGCTTCGGCGCCTTCCTGCTGCAGGGCATGGCCGTGCACCTCGAAGGTGACGCCAACGACTATGTGGGCAAGGGCATGAACGGCGGACGCATCACCGTGGTGCCCCATCCCGGCGGCAGCAACCCCGGGGCCCAGGTGATCCTGGGCAACACCTGCCTCTACGGCGCCACCGGCGGCGAACTGTTCGCCCTGGGGCGTTCCGGCGAGCGCTTCGCGGTGCGCAACAGCGGCGCACGGGCGGTGGTGGAGGGTGCCGGCGATCACTGCTGCGAGTACATGACCGGCGGCGTGGTGGTGGTGCTCGGCTCCACCGGCCGCAACGTGGCCGCCGGCATGACCGGCGGCGTGGCCTTCCTGCTGGATGAGGACGGCCGCCTCAGCGAGCGCGTGAACCCCGACACCGTGGCCATCGAGGCCCTGACCACCGCCGAACAGGAGGCGCTGCTGCGGCCGTTGCTGGAGCGCCACCTGGAGGGCACCGGCAGCACCCGTGCCGCCCAGATCCTGGCCGACTGGCCCACCTGGAAAGGCCGCTTCAAGCTGCTGGTGCCGCCCAGCGAGAAGGCAGACGGTGGGGCTGGCGGAGCGGGAGGTGGTGGTGGCCGCATGAATGCTGCCCCTGATCTGGCTAGTTCCTGCATGGATCACCTGTGCCGATTTTTGCAGGTCGGGGCGCTCCCATAAAATAGGGAGCCTGTTGGTCTTAAGGACGATTGGAAGGGTTGTCAGGTTGCGTGAACCGATTCGATTCGGGCCATCCGAGAGTGGCTGAATGGCTCAGTGGCTCGATCACTCCTTGTCATCGCCCGTGCATCTCCATCAACCTCCTCACCTCGCCGGCGTGATAACTGCTGCGGGTGAGCGGTGAGCTCACCACCTGCAGAAAGCCCAGGTCCTCTTCGCCATGGCGCCGATAGCTTTCAAACTGCTCGGGGGTCACGAAGCGATCCACCGGCAGGTGCTTTGGCCCGGGGGAGAGATACTGGCCAATCGTCACGATGTCCACCTGGTGGTGCCTGAGGTCGGCCAGCACCTCCCGCACCTCGGAATCCCGTTCCCCCAGGCCCACCATCAATCCAGATTTGCTGTAGGCCCGCGGCCAGCCCTCGCGCACCCGCCTCAGCAGCTCCAGCGACCGTGCATAGATGGCCTGGGGCCGGGCCGAGCGGTACAGGCGCGGCACCGTCTCGATGTTGTGGTTGAGCACGTGAGGCCCTGCGTCCATCACCCTGGCCAGTGCCGCCCAGTTGCCGCAGAAGTCGGGGATCAGCAGCTCGATCGTGGTGAGCGGTGAGCGCAGGCGCACCTGCTCGATGCAGGCCACAAACTGGCTGGCGCCGCCATCGGCCAGATCGTCGCGGTTCACGGCGGTGATCACCACGTGGCTCAGCTTCAGCCGCTGCACGGCCTCCCCCAGCCGCTCGGGCTCGCTGGGGTCGAGGGCGCGGACGCTGCGATCGAAGTCGATGTCGCAGTAGGGGCAGGCGCGCGTGCAGCCGGGCCCCATGATCAGAAAGGTGGCCGTGCCGCTGGCGAAGCACTCGCCGATGTTCGGGCAGCTGGCCTCCTGACACACCGTGTTCAGCCTCAGGTCCACCAGCAGGTCGGCCACGGCGCCGATGCGTTCGCGCTGGGGGGCCTTCACCCGCAGCCACTCGGGTTTCAGCCAAGGCGGTTGGGACGTGGGCCGTGTCGGCGCTGGGCATGCCGTGACTCTCAGGAGGGTTTGGGTGCGGGGGCTTGGGGTGGGGCAGGCCAGGGCTGAAGGTACGGCTGGCGCCAAGGGGCCATCCCCTAAAGTCACTGAATCGGGATGTGGCGCAGCTTGGTAGCGCACTTCGTTCGGGACGAAGGGGCCGCAGGTTCGAATCCTGTCATCCCGATTTGCCCCCAGCCGGCGTGGCTTCCTCCGGGGAGCTGAGTTCGGCCCCCGGGTAGCCCCGGGGGGTCACCACCCACGGGCCGCTGCTGCGGCTGCTGCTGTTGCCCACCAACACCAGGGTGAGCATGTCCACCGCGTCGATCGGCACGGCCTCCAGCCGGTGCACGCTGACCTGCTCCTCGGGCCGGCCCAGCTGGCGGGCCAGCACCACCGGCGTGGATCCGGGCCTGCCGTCCCGCAGGATGGCCAGGGCGCAGCCCAGTTGCCAGTGGCGATCCCGCGAGCGGGGGTTGTAGAGCGCCACCACGAAATCACCGGCCGCCGCGGCCCGGAGCCGCTGCTCGATCACGTTCCAGGGGGTGAGCCTGTCGCTGAGGCTGATGGTGCAGAAGTCGTGCATCAACGGGGCCCCGCTGCGGGCGGCGGCCAGCTGCAGGGCCGAGATGCCCGGGTGCACCGTGAAGGCGGGGCGGCCGTCCTCGGGCTGCTGCAGCCACAGCTCCAGGGCCAGCCCCGCCATCGCATAGATGCCGCTGTCCCCCGAGGACACCAACGCCACGTCCAGCCCCTGGCTGGCCAGCTCCAGGGCCAGGGCGCAGCGGGCCCGCTCCTCGGTGAGCTGGCCGTCGCAGCGCAGCTGGTCGGGGCGGCGCAGGGGCTCCAGCAAATCGAGGTAGAGCCCGTAGCCCACCCACACCGTGGCCTGGGCCAGGGCCCGGCGGGCGTCCGGCGTCAGCAGATCCAGCCTCCCCGGCCCGCTGCCCACCAGCTGCAGGTGGCCCCGCTGGGGGGCCCATTGCTCCGGGGCCTGGGCCACGGCCACGGTGGCGGCGCCGCGTTCGCCGGCCGCGGCGTGCAGCACCTGCTTGCCGGCCAGCAACCGCGCCTGCGGGCCGGCCGCCAGCAGCGCGGCGGCTTCGGCCACGCTGGCCGTGCCCATCTCGGCCGCCACCACCGCTGAGGGATTGGGCACCGCCACGGCCGCCAGATCGGCCGCTGCAAACCAGCGCAGCGGCCACTGGCGCTGCCGGGCCAGCTCCAGCAGGGCCGGTTCGTCGGCCTTGCGGTCGATGCTGGCCAGCCCGGCCACGGCCTGGGGCGCCAGCCCCAGCTCCCGCAGGCGCCCATCCACCAGCCGCTCCAGCAGGCTGAGGCTGCTCAGACGCTCGCAGCCCACGCCCAACCACAGGCAGGGCGGATGCCAGCGGCAGCCGGGCCCGGCGGCGATGGTGATCGTCAGGTCCGGCGGGGCGCTGCCGGCTTGGGCACTCTCCTGGGGCACCGGGTTGCGCTGCTGCAGGGCCGGCAGCTGGGCGGCGGCCTCCAGCTGCTGCCAGCGCCGTGAGCCGGCGCTCTGGACCAGGCGCAGCTGATCGATCGGCTGGGCCGCCCGCTTCATCAGGGCGTTCCAGTCGCCGCCGTCGCTGCGCCGCCAGCCCCAGGCAAGCCCGAACTGGTCAAGCGGTAGCCGTTGCCAGCCGCTGCTGCTGCCCGTGCTCACCAGCTCGGCGGCCAGCAACGCCGCCACCTCCCGGCCGAGCTGCTCGGCACCGGCCTGGTGGGCCCCCAGCAGGGGGATCACGAAGCGGCCCCGGGGATCGAGCACCACCACCGCCGGATCCTGGCGCTTGTCCAGCAGCAGCGGAGCCAGCAGCCGCACCACCAGTCCGCAGGCGCCCACCACCACAAAGCCCTGGGCGCTGGCCCACTGCTCGCGCAGACAGGCCGCCGCCGAGCCCGCCTCGCCCAGAGGCGCCAGCTGATCGATCACCCCCGCCTGGAGCAGGGGCTCCAGCAGGGCCTGGGCGCCGGGGCTGAAGCTCAGCCCCCAGATGTCGCCACGCCCGTTCACGCCGGCACCTCCGCCAGACCAGCCCCGCCCTGCCCAGGCTCGGTTTGCTCCGGCTCGATTGGCTCTGAATCGATTGGCTCTGGCTCGGGCAGTGCCGGCTCGCCCGCGATGGGGTCAGCCTGCGCAACCGCTGGCGGGATGGCCGTGGCGTCCTTGGGGTCCTCAGCGGCGCCTCCATCGCCGCCGGCCGTGTCCTGGGGGGCGAGCTCTGGCTCAGCGGCCGGGATCTCGCCCAGCAGCACCGCCAGCTCCGGCTCATTGAGCGTTCCCCCCAGCCAGCGGGGCCTCGGGCCTGCCGGCCCCACGGTCACCTCCCGCACAACACTGTTAAACGGAGGGTTGATGGGCTCACCGCGCGCATCCACCAGCTCCATCAGCACGCTGTTGCTGCCGCGCCGCCAGCCTTTCAGCCACAGCGGCGCGTTCTGGTCCACCAGAAAACTGTCGCCGTTGACCGTGACCCGCAGTCGCCAGCGCTCGTCCCCCTCGCGCAGCCCCTGCAGCGGGGCGTCCTGCAGCAACCAGTCGAGCAGCACCGGTTCGGCGCCCGCCAGATCCGCAGGGCTGGCCACGATCAGCTGGGGGGTGCCCGGGTCGGGCAGGGTCAGCGGGTTGGCGGCCACCCGGTGCAGGCGGATCTGGGCCGAGGCCCCTGGACGTTTCACCACTTCCCCCCAGGGCCGCATGGCCATCACGGTGATGCGGTGGCTTCCGGGCGTCAGCGGCTCCATCGGCACATCCAGCGCAAAGCGCTCCCCCGCCGGCCCCTCCCCCGTGAGTCGCCGGGGCAGGCCGTCGTCCACCTGCACGGCCAGATGGGCCCCCAGGCCCAGCTCGCCGGCATCGCTGAGCGGCCAGTCATGGCCGCTGATGCGCAGGCTCCAGGCCCCGGATGGCAGCAGGCTGTCGTCCGTTGGCGAGGCGATTGTCAGCTGCGGTCTGCGGCCATCGAGTGCCCCGCGCAGTTGCTGCACAGCCAGTGGTGGAGCCACTTCCTGCAGGCGACCGGCGGGGCCGCTGGCGGCCAGGGGGGGCGGGGCCGCGGCCCCGCGATTGCGGTTGAGGCGGGAGCAGCCCGCCGGCGCCAGCAGCACCAGCAGCACGACCCCACTGAGCAGGGCCCGCAGCAGCCGCCTCCACCGTTGATGGCCGCCGGCCCGCACCACGCTCACCCGCCCGGTCCCCATCGATCTGGAGCCATTCTGCTGGCCGGAGCGGCCGGCGCCCGAGAGCGGTGAGCGCCAGACGCAGTGACAGTAAAAATATAATCAGGATTGCTTGAATGGAAATTAGTTGACATTCCTCACTGCTGCCCAGAGCCCAGTTCAGCACTGGGAATCCGGGGTATTGAACCTTTGTTACTGCGCCCCAAAGTGTTTTGAAACTGGCCCCTATACTGCGCCCAGCGGTCCCCTATCTGGGGCCTAGCCCCAGCCTCAAATGGCGGCTTCGGTGATCCCTCACCGGCGTCTCCGCGGCTGGAGCCCATGGACGGCCCGGTTCACCCCGTCCGCTCCATGGGGCCCAACGGCGTTGCCTCTCTTCTGGTTTCCAGTGGATGAGGCGTCGCTCCCCAGGGGTGGGGACCCCCACCTCGACTCCGTCCCTCGAGGAACGTCTCGATGACCATCAGCCCACCAGAGCGTGGGAAAAAGGCCGAGGCCATGGTCGACCGGAACCGCGTTCCGGCCACGTTCGAGCTTTTTGAAAAGCCCGGGCATTTCGACCGCAGCCTTGCCAAAGGTCCCAAAACCACAACCTGGGTTTGGAACCTCCACGCCAACGCTCACGACTTCGACAGCCACACGAGTGACCTCGAAGAGGTCTCTCGCAAGATCTTCTCTGCTCACTTCGGCCACCTGGCCGTCATTTTCATCTGGTTGAGCGGCGCCTTCTATCACGGTGCCCGCTTCTCCAACTACACCGGCTGGCTTGCCGACCCTCTGCACGTCAAGCCTTCAGCTCAGGTGGTCTGGCCGATCTTTGGCCAGGAAATCCTCAATGGCGATGTGGGTGCCGGCTTCCACGGCATCCAGATCACCTCCGGTCTCTTCCATGTCTGGCGGGCCTGGGGCTTCACCAATGAGTTCCAATTGCTGTGTACGGCAATCGGCGCTTTGGTGATGGCCGGGTTGATGCTCAATGCGGGCGTCTTCCACTACCACAAGGCAGCTCCAAAGCTGGAGTGGTTCCAGAACGTTGAGTCCATGCTCAACCACCACCTGGCTGGCCTTCTTGGCCTGGGCTCCCTGTCCTGGACCGGGCACCTTCTGCACGTGTCCCTGCCCACCACGGCCCTGATGGATGCCATTGATGCCGGCCAGCCGCTGGCGATCAATGGCAAGACCATCGCCTCCTACGGCGACATCCCGTTGCCGCACGAGTTCATCAACCAGGACGTCCTGTCCCAGATCTATCCAGGTTTTGGTGCGGGCATCTCCGCCTTCTTCACTGGTAACTGGGCGGCCTACAGCGACTTCCTCACCTTCAAAGGTGGGCTCAACCCCGTCACGGGAAGCCTCTGGATGACGGACATCGCCCATCACCACCTGGCGATTGCGGTGCTGTTCATCGTGGCCGGTCACATGTACCGGACCAACTGGGGCATCGGTCACAGCCTCAAGGAAATCCTTGAGGGGCAGAAGGGCGATCCCCTGCTGTTCCCGGCTCCCAATGGTCACGATGGCCTGTTCGAGTTCATGACCACCAGCTGGCATGCCCAACTGGCCGTGAACCTGGCCCTCTTCGGTTCGCTGACCATCATCGTGGCGCATCACATGTATGCGATGCCGCCCTATCCCTACATCGGGATTGATTACCCAACCCAGGTTTCCCTGTTCACACACCACATGTGGATTGGCGGCTTCTTGGTGGTGGGTGCCGGTGCGCACGCGGCCATCGCCATGATCCGTGACTACGACCCCGCCAAGCACATCGACAACGTGCTGGACCGGGTGCTCAAGGCACGGGATGCCCTGATCAGCCACCTCAACTGGGTCTGCATCTTCCTGGGCTTCCACAGCTTCGGTCTGTACATCCACAACGACACCATGCGTGCCCTGGGTCGCCCCCAGGACATGTTCAGCGACTCCGCCATTGCCCTGAAGCCGATCTTCGCGCAGTGGATTCAGGGTCTGCATGCGGCTGCCGCCGGCACCACTGCTCCCAATGCCCTCGCGGGCGTGAGCGAGGTGTTCAACGGTTCCGTGGTGGCGGTGGGTGGCAAGGTTGCCGCGGCTCCGATCCCCCTGGGCACGGCGGACTTCATGGTCCACCACATCCATGCCTTCACGATCCACGTCACCGTGCTGATCCTGCTGAAGGGTGTGCTGTATGCCCGCAGCTCCCGCCTCGTCCCCGACAAGGCGAACCTCGGTTTCCGTTTCCCCTGCGACGGCCCCGGCCGTGGCGGTACCTGTCAGGTGTCGGCCTGGGACCACGTGTTCCTTGGTCTCTTCTGGATGTACAACTCCCTGTCGATCGTGATCTTCCACTTCTCCTGGAAGATGCAGAGCGACGTGTGGGGCACCGTCAATGCCGACGGCAGCGTCCAGCACATCACCAACGGCAACTTTGCCCAGAGCGCCATCACCATCAATGGCTGGCTGCGTGACTTCCTGTGGGCCCAGGCCGCACAGGTGATCAACAGCTATGGCTCCAGTTCCAGTGCCTATGGCCTGATGTTCCTGGGTGCCCACTTCGTCTGGGCTTTCAGCCTGATGTTCCTGTTCAGCGGCCGCGGCTACTGGCAGGAGCTGATTGAGTCCATCGTCTGGGCTCACAACAAGCTGAAGGTGGCGCCGGCCATTCAGCCCCGTGCGCTCTCCATCACTCAGGGCCGTGCCGTGGGTGTCGCTCACTATCTTTTGGGCGGTATCGCGACCACTTGGTCCTTCTTCCTGGCCCGCATGATTGCGGTCGGCTGACCTTTCCTGACCTTTCCCAATGGCAACGAAATTTCCTTCGTTCAGCCAGGGTCTGGCACAGGACCCGACAACCCGCCGGATTTGGTACGGCATTGCCACGGCTCACGACTTCGAGAGCCACGACGGCATGACCGAGGAGCGGCTTTACCAAAAGCTGTTCTCCACCCACTTCGGACACCTGGCCGTTATCGGCCTCTGGGTTTCGGGCAACCTGTTCCATATCGCCTGGCAGGGCAACTTTGAACAGTGGGTCACCGATCCGCTGAATGTCCGTCCCATCGCTCACGCGATCTGGGATCCCCACTTCGGTGAAGGCGCCATTTCGGCCTTCACCCAGGCTGGCGCTTCCTCTCCGGTGAACGTCGCCTACTCCGGTCTGTACCACTGGTGGTACACGATCGGCATGCGCAGCAATGCCGAGCTGTATCAGGGTGCCATCTTCATGATGATCCTGTCGGCCTGGGCGCTGTTCGCTGGTTGGCTTCACCTTCAGCCCAAGTTCCGGCCTTCCCTGGCCTGGTTCAAGAACGCTGAATCCCGCCTCAACCACCACCTGGCGGTGCTGTTCGGTTTCAGCTCCATCGCCTGGACCGGTCACCTGGTCCACGTGGCGATTCCTGAGTCCCGCGGCCAGCACGTGGGTTGGGACAACTTCCTCTCGGTGTTGCCCCACCCCGCCGGTCTCGGACCGTTCTTCACCGGCAACTGGGGCGTCTACGCCCAGAACCCCGATACCCCCTACCAGCTGTTCAACACCGCTGAAGGTTCGGGCACCGCGATCCTCACCTTCCTGGGTGGCTTCCATCCTCAGACGGAAGCGCTCTGGCTCACCGACATCGCCCATCACCATCTGGCGATTGGCGTGATCTTCGTGATCGCTGGCCACATGTACCGCACCAACTTCGGTATCGGCCACTCGATTCGCGAGATCCTCGACGCCCACAACCCACCCAAGGGAACCCCCGGTGATCTGGGCGCAGGCCACAAAGGCCTCTACGACACCATCAACAACTCGCTCCACTTCCAACTCGGTCTGGCCCTCGCCAGCCTTGGTGTGGCGACGAGCCTGGTGGCCCAGCACATGTATGCCCTGCCGTCCTATGCGTTCATCGCACAGGACTACACCACGCAGGCTGCGCTCTACACCCACCACCAGTACATCGCCATCTTCCTGATGTGCGGTGCCTTCGCCCACGGTGCGATCTTCTTCATCCGTGACTACGACCCCGAAGCCAACAAGAACAACGTTCTGGCCCGGGTGCTCGAGCACAAGGAAGCGATCATCAGCCACCTGAGCTGGGTGTCCCTGTTCCTCGGCTTCCACACCCTGGGTCTCTACGTCCACAACGATGTGGTCGTGGCCTTCGGTACCCCCGAGAAGCAGATCCTGATTGAGCCGGTCTTCGCCCAGTTCGTTCAGGCCTCCTCTGGTAAGGCTCTGTACGGCATGGATGTGTTGCTCTCCAACCCCGAGAGCATCGCTTCCACCGCCTGGCCCAACTACGGCGCCGTCTGGCTGCCCGGTTGGCTGGAAAGCCTCAACTCCGGCACCAACTCCCTCTTCCTCCAGATCGGTCCTGGTGACTTCCTGGTGCACCACGCCATTGCGCTGGGTCTCCACACCACCACCCTGATCCTGGTGAAGGGCGCCCTGGATGCCCGGGGTTCGAAGCTGATGCCCGACAAGAAGGACTTCGGCTACTCCTTCCCCTGCGACGGCCCCGGCCGTGGCGGTACCTGCGACATCAGTGCCTGGGACGCCTTCTATCTGGCGGTCTTCTGGGCCCTGAACACCGTGGGTTGGGTGACCTTCTACTGGCACTGGAAGCACCTGGCGATCTGGCAGGGCAACGTGGCCCAGTTCAACGAATCCAGCACCTACCTCATGGGCTGGTTCCGCGATTACCTGTGGCTCAACAGCTCCCAGCTGATCAATGGCTACAACCCGGCCGGTACCAACAACCTGGCTGTCTGGGCCTGGATGTTCCTCTTCGGTCACCTGGTCTGGGCCACCGGCTTCATGTTCCTGATCTCCTGGAGGGGGTACTGGCAGGAGCTGATCGAGACCATCGTCTGGGCTCACCAGCGCACTCCGCTCGCCAACCTGGTGGGCTGGCGTGACAAGCCTGTGGCGCTCTCGATCGTTCAGGCCCGGGTGGTGGGTCTGGCTCACTTCACGGTGGGTTACTTCCTCACCTACGCCGCCTTCCTGATCGCCTCGACGGCCGGTAAGTTCGGCTGATCCCACTCTCGAGGGACCCTTGACCCCGGCCTTGGCCGGGGTTTTTTCATGGCCTGTTCATGGCCTGATGGTCATGCCCTCAAGGCTTCATCCCTTCAAGGCTTCTTCGCCTCCAGATAATTGCTGCGCACGTAGTCCCAGTCCTCGCAGCGCAGTTCATCGCCACTGGTGATTGAGCGCTCTCCGTGCTGGCACTCCACCATCGCCTGATGACCCTGGCGCATCAGCGCCTCGTTCACCTTGGCATCGCAGCCCGCTAGCGCCACGCTCAGCGGCACGAGCAGGCAGAACCAGGCCGGCCAACGGGGCTGGTGCTGCCGCTGCAGGTCGTCGTCGTGGGATCGGTTGTTGATCATGGGGGTGAATGCGGCCAGGATCATCCTGCCCAACGGCAGCCCCTTTTCCGCTTCGTCAAGTCAGCGTCTCCCCAGGCCAATCACGCTGCCGCCAGCGGCAAGCCATGAAAAAGGCCCCGCTGTGCGGGGCCGGAGCGATTTGGCAAGGTTGGCAAGGCGGCCTGCTGGCCGGACTCCTGGTCAGCCAGCACTCCAGACGCCGCCCAGGTGAGCCAGGGGGCTCGACAGGGCGATGCTGGCCAGGAACCAGGCGAAGGCGGCGCCGCCGCAGCCACCCAGCCAGAAGCCGCTGGCGAACTCGGCCCAGCCGGCCTTGGTGAACAGGTCGGCGGGAGGGTTGTCGATGGTGGCATCCGCTGGCTGGACGTTGGGTCCATTCCCTGCCGTGCTGTAGATCGACAGGCAGACGGTGAGGATCGAGACCAGACCAATGGCACCCAGCAGCCCTGCGGTGCTGGCGTAGTCGGTCATGCGCAGCGGACCGGTGAAGGCGAAGGGGCCATACAGCAGGTAGCCATGGGCCATGCCCACTTCCAGACCGCGGCGGTTGGGCGACAGGGAGGGGCGATAGGCCGGCAGGGCGTTCAGAAAGGCCTTGCTGAAATAGCTGCTGTTAACGGGGGTGGCCAGATTGCCGACACAGGGGTCGGCGACGGGGGTCACGGTCATGGGTTGGTGGGGAGTGCTGAGCTGAGAAGGCTGGTGCTGAGACAGGTTGCCTGGGGAAGGCCGCGCTTGAAAGGTCGCGCTGCTGGCCGTTGCGCTTGGGCGCGGGAACTACGGCCTCACTCGGTGGCTTCAATCACGTTGAACAGCAGCGCCATGGCCACGGCTGCGCCGAGGATGCCCACGAGGGGGACCAGCACCGAAGGCATCCAGGCGGCAGCAAATTCTCCAGTCATGACAGGGGGCCGAAACATACCAGCCGTACTGTAAAGATCGTTGCCGGACGGGCCTTTTGGCGGCCCTGCTGACGACATAAAAGTTCAATCCATGACCACGACGCTCTTCGCTGGGGCCACCGCCCTTTTGCTGGTTCTCTCCTTGATCCTGCGTCGCCGCAGCCCGCCTCCCCTGCTGCGATCCAGCGATACCCGTGCGATCGCCGCCCTCAATCGGGCCCAGATCGCCCTGGCGGCCTCCGCCGCCCCCCGCCAGGAACCGGCAGGGCCTGCCGTGGCCAGCCCAGCGCCGCCGACAGAGCCGCCGCTGGCTGGGGACGGGCCCGCGCCGGTCCCCCTTCCTGCCCCCGCCGATTCGCGCCGGCGGGCCGAGCTCACGGCACGGCTGCAGCACCAGCTCCACGGCGACCCCCGCCAACGCCTGCAGGCCATGCGCACCGCCCGGCGCTGGGGACACCCGGCGGTTCTGCCGCTGCTGCGCCGTGGCCTGCGGGATGTGGACCCCAGCGTTGTGCTGGAGGCGGTGCAAGGGATTGAGCGCTTTCGCACCTGCCCCCACGTCGCCGCCGCCCGCCCTCAGCGGCCGCTGCCGCGCAATGTCTCCCGCACCCGGTAGATCGGCCGACCCTGGCTTTCGTGATATGTGCGCATCTGCAGCTCGGCCAGCAGGCCGAAGCAGAACAGCTGCACTCCGGCGAGGAAGCTGATCAGGGCCATCAGCAGCAGCGGCCGATCACCCAGATCGGTGCCCAGGATCAGCTTCTCGCCCACCAGCCAGAGGCTGATCAGCAGTCCTGCCCCCATCGCCGCCAGACCAGCCCCCCCGAACACGTGCATGGGCCGGGTGAGAAAGCGCTTCATGAACCACACCGTGAGCAGGTCCATCAACACCCGGTAGGTGCGATCGAGCCCGTACTTGCTCTGCCCGAAGCGGCGGGCATGGTGGCTCACCTGCACCTCGGCGATGCGGGCCCCCTCGATCGCCGCCAGGGCCGGCAGGAAGCGATGCAGTTCGCCGTAGAGGTTGAGGTTGTCGATCACCTCGCGGCGGTAGGCCTTGAGGGAGCAGCCGTAGTCGTGCAGCCGCACTCCGGTGACGCGGCCGATCAGGCTGTTGGCGAGCCGGCTGGGCAGCAGCCGGCTGAGGGCGGCGTCCTGGCGCCGGTGGCGCCAGCCGCTCACCAGGTCATAGCCCTCGTCGAGGCGCTCCAGCAGCAGCGGGATATCCAGGGGATCGTTCTGCAGATCGCCGTCCAGGGTCACGAGCACATCGCCCCGGCTGGTGTCGAAGCCGGCGGCCATGGCGGCGGTCTGGCCGTAGTTGCGGCGCAGCAGCACCGCCACCAGTTCCGGCACCTCGGCCTGCAGCTGCCTCAACACCGCCGCTGAACCGTCCTGGGAGCCGTCATCCACCAGCACGAGCTCGAAGCTCATCCCCAGGGGGCGGACGCCGGCGAGCAGCTCCCGCACCAGCTGGGGCAGGCTCTGCTCTTCGTTGAACAGCGGCACCACCACTGAGAGATCCATGGCCGAGCCGCCCACCGAGGGAACCTACGCGGGCAGGGGGCTGCCGTCGTGGCAGCGCATCACCCGCCCGGCGCCGCGCAGCTCCTGGCGGTAGTGCCGGGCCACCGGGTGGCCGTTGCGGGGGCTGAGATCGTCGATGCCGAGACCGTCACGGCCGTGCTCCCGGCCGGAGCTGTGCAGGTAGCGGCCCCCGCCCAGATGCAGCCCCACGTGGGTGCAGCGCCGGGGGCTGCCGAAGAAGATCAGATCCCCCGGCTCCAGCAGCTGGGTCTGGTCGGGCCGCAGGGCCACCGGCTGGCAGAAGCGCTCCTGCAGGTAGGCATCGCGCGGCAGCCAGATGCCGGCGCTGGCGTAGGCGGCCTGCACCAGGCCGGAACAGTCGAAGTCGGGGCCGATGGCGCCTCCCCACAGGTAGCTGTTGGGGCGCTCCGCCGCCGCCAGCGCCCAGGCCAGCACCTGGGTCAGCCGCGGCCGGATGGCCCACCGCTGCAGCAGCCGGGGCTGCGGTCGGGAGGCCGCCACGGCGATCCCCAGCAGCGCCGCCGGCGCCACCCAGCCGGGATAGCCGTCCTCCAGCAGGCGCACCCGCACCCGCCCTGCAGCCGCCCCGTGCGGGTCGGCCGCCGCTGGGCCCAGCACCTGCAGCCGCCGCCCCGCCGCAGCCTGGGTGGCGAGGCCCTCGCCATGGGGCCGGGCGTGCAGGTTGAGCGGGGCCCGCAGTTGCCAGATGCTGCCGGGCCTCAGCAGCTCCACGGCCACCGGGCTGCCATCGCTCGGGGCTGGGGCGGATGGATCGGGGGGCAGGGGGGGCATGCCTAATCTCGCCGCAATGGTTGCCGGATTCGATGGCGTTCTACAGCCCCACTCCGGCCATGGACCAGACCTTGGCGGACCTGGTGCGGGCGCTGGAACTGCAGGATCGTGCCGGCCTGGCCCAACGGCTCTCGATCACCTGGGTGCGCTACTCCGTGGCCCTGTCCGGGCTGGGTGGTGCTGAGGCCGCCCCTCCGCTGGCCGCCCAGGGGGCGAGCTGGGCGGGCAACCGCCAGCGCTACCCGGCCAGTGTGATCAAGCTGGTGTATCTGATCGCCGCCGAGGCCTGGCTGCAGGACGACCTGCTGCCGGACGATGTCGAGCTGCGCCGCGCCCTGGCGGCGATGATCCAGGAGTCCAGCAACGATGCCACCGGGCTGGTGGTGGACCTGCTCAGCGGCACCACCAGCGGCCCGTCGCTGCCGGCCGAAGCCATGGCCAGCTGGATGGGCCAGCGGCAGCTGGTGAACAGCTGGCTGGCCGCGCTCGACTGGACCGAACTCGAGGGCGTCAATGCCTGTCAGAAGACATGGGGCGATGGGCCCTTCGGCCGGGAGAGAGAGTTCTACGGGGCCAGCTTCGAGAACCGCAACCGCCTGAGCAGCGACGCCAGTGCCCGGCTGCTGCAGGCCGTGATGGCCTCGGCCCTGGTCTCGCCACCGGCCTGCGCACGCATGCAGGCCCTGCTGGCCCGCAGTCTCGATCCGGAGCAGCGGGCGGCCGATCCCGAGAACCAGGTGGATGGCTTCCTGGGCGAGGGCCTGCCCCCGGGGGCGCGGCTGTGGAGCAAGGCGGGCTGGATGAGCGCGGCCCGTCACGACGCCGCCTACGTGGAAGCCGAGGGTCACAACCCCTTCCTGCTGGTGGTGTTCAGCGAAGGGGTGGACTGCGCGGCCGATGCCACCCTGCTGCCCGAGATCGCCCGCCGGCTCAGCGCCGTCTGCAGGATCGAGTGATGGTCAACGGAGAGGGAGGGATTCGAACCCTCGACAGAAGTTGCCTCCTGTAACTCCTTAGCAGGGAGCCGCTTTCAACCACTCAGCCACCTCTCCAGGGGCCCATTGAGCCTATCAGCGCACCGCCTGGATGCCGCCAGAGGCCAGGCGGGGCAGCCGGTGCTTGAAGCCGCAGAGGATCTCCCAGGGAATGGTGCCGCAGCGCTCGCTCCACTCCGCCGGCGTGATCTCCTGGTCGCCATCGCGGCCGAGCAGGGTCACCGCCGCCCCCACCTCCAGGGCCGGGCAATCGGTGACATCCACCACCAGCTGATCCATCGTGATCGCCCCCACCTGGGGCAGCCGCTGGCCGTGGGCGAGCACATCGAGCTGGTTGGAGAGCAGGCGCGGTACCCCGTCGGCATAGCCGATCGCCAGCACGGCCAGCCGGCTCGGCCGCTGGGTGTGAAAGCGGTGGCCGTAGCTCACCCCCACCCCGGCAGCCACCTCCCGGATGAGGGTCACGCGGGCATGCAGACGCATCGCCGGCTGCAGGTTCAGTACGCCGCTCAGATGGGCGGCTGGCGGGTGCCCGTAGAGGGCCAGTCCGACCCGCACCAGGTCGTAGTGCAGGCGTGCGTTGCTCAAGGTGCCGGCGGAGTTGGCCAGGTGGCAGCAGCCCGGGTCGAGGCCCTGCTGCCGCAGGCGCGTGAGCACCGCCTCGAAGCGCTGGTGCTGCTCTCGGGTGAGGCCGCCGTCGCTGCCGGGGGGCAGATCGGCGCTGGCGAGATGGGAGTAGACGCCAGCCAGGTGCACGTCATCGAGCCCCGCGACCGCCGCCACCAGCTGCGCCCCCTGCTGCCAGTCCACGCCGATGCGGGTCATGCCCGTGTCCAGCTTGATCTGCAGCTCCATCGAGCGCCCCTGGCCGCTGGCCAGCTGCTGGCAGAGCAGGGCCTCCCGCATGCCGCTGATGGTGGGCATCAGGCGCCACTGCAGGCAGCAGCGCAGCTCCTCCCCATGGCAGAGGCTGCCGAGCACGAGCATCGGCGCCTCAATGCCGGCACGGCGCAGCTCGATGCCCTCGGCCAGGGTGGCCACCCCCAGGCTGCTGGCCCCGCCGGCCAGCGCTGCACGGGCCACGGTGAGGGCGCCATGGCCATAGCCATCGGCCTTGACCACGGCCATCAGCTCGCTGGCACCGAGATGGCGGCGCAGGGTCGCGGCGTTGGCCTCGATCGCCGCCGCGTTCACCTCCACCCAGGCCCGCTGGCGCTCCAGCCCGATGGCCTCCTGGGCCTGCATCGATGGGCTGCTGGCATCCAGCCGGCCTGGCTTGGTGGCCTGGGTCACGGAGTGACTACGGGATACCACCTAGCATCGCGCCCAACTGCCGTTCTGGCGTGGACCGGTGCTGAGATGGGCCATGTTCTCGTACTGAATGCGTCCTACGAACCCCTGAACATCACCAGTTGGCGGCGCGCCATGGTGATGTTGCTGAAGGGCAAGGCCGAGGGTCTTGAACACGATCCGGCCCGGGTGATCCGTGCCGACCTGCTGCTGCCCACGGTGATCCGCCTGCGCCAGTTCGTGCGCGTGCCCTACAAGCCGCTGCCGCTGACGCGGCGCAACCTCTTCCAGCGGGATGGGCATCGCTGCCAGTACTGCGGCTACGGCGGCGACCGCCTCTCGATCGACCACATCCTTCCCCGCAGCCGCGGCGGCACTGACAACTGGGAGAACGTGACCACCGCCTGCCTGCCCTGCAATGTGCGCAAGGGCAACCGCACCCCCCGGGAGGCCGGCATGGCCCTGGCGCGCCAGCCCCACAGGCCCCTCAGTGGCCCGGGCTTTGAGGCCACCCGTCTGGTGCGTTCCGGTCTGCATCGCGAGTGGGCGAAGTATGTGATCGGCCTGGAGGTGGTGGATGGCGACCCTGCGGCCCCTGGCCAGCTGGCGGCCTAGGCGGCCGGCGGCGCTCAGTCTGTGGCGCCGCCGGCCGCCAGCTCTTCGAGCTGTCGCGCCTGATCGGTGGCGATGCAGGCCTGGATCAGCTCCCCGAGCTGGCCATTGAGCACCGGCTCCAGGGTGACGTTCCGGCCCAGCCGGTGATCGGTGACGCGGTTGTCCTTGAAGTTGTAGGTGCGGATTTTTTCGCTGCGGTCGCCACTGCCCACCTGGGCCAGGCGCGCGGAGCGTTCGCGGGCGTTGGCCTGGGCCAGTTCACGCTCGTAGAGCTTGGCCCGCAGGATCTCCATGGCCCGCTCGCGGTTCTGGAGCTGGGAGCGTTGCTGGGTGCAGAAGATGCGGATGCCGCTGGGGCGGTGGAACAGGTCCACCGCCGTCTCCACTTTGTTGACGTTCTGGCCGCCGGCGCCACCGGAGCGGGCGGTGCTGATCTCCAGGTCGCCGGCCTCGATCTGCACCTCCACCGGATCGGCCTCGGGCATCACCGCCACGGTGGCGGTGGAGGTGTGCACGCGGCCCTGGGATTCGGTGGCCGGCACCCGCTGCACCCGGTGCACGCCCGCCTCGTACTTGAGCTGGCTGAACACCGCATCGCCCCGGATGGCCAGGATCAGTTCCCGGTAGCCCCCCAGTTCGGCTTCCGAGGCGCTCACCGGCTCCACCCGCCAGCCCGTGCTCTGGGCAAAGCGCTCGTACATCCGGGCCAGGTCGCCGGCCCAGATGGCGGCCTCATCGCCGCCGGCGCCGGCGCGAATCTCCAGCATCACACTGCGCTCGTCGCGGGGATCGCTGGGGAGCAGGGCGATGGTGAGCTGCCGTCGCAGCCCAGCGATCTCCTGGTCAAGCCGGGCGAGCTCCTCGCCGGCCAGCTCGGCCATGGCGGCGTCGTCGCGGTGTTCGCGCAGCAGCTCACGGGCCTGCTGCCGCTCCTGCTCCAGCTGCTGCAGGCGCTGGCGATCGAGCACCAGGGGCTCCAACCGGGAGCGTTCGCGGGCAATGCGCTGCAGCTCGGCCGGATTGGATGTGACATCCGGATCGGCCAGCTGTCGCTCGAGGGCCTTGAACGTGCGGCGGGCCGCATCCAGACGCTCAAGCAGCAGGGAAGGATCCATCAGCGCCATGCTGGCAGGGGCAACTGGCGCCGCTCAGAGTGCTGGCTCGCTGTCGTTCGGGGTCGACTCAGGCTTCGGGCTGAGTGGCTGCGGGCTCGCTCTTGGAGGACTTGTCCTCCTCGGAGGAGGAACTGGCACCCGCCATGCCGTACTTGCGCATGAAACGATCCACACGCCCCTCGGTGTCGAGAATCTTCTGGGTGCCCGTGTAGAAGGGGTGGTTGCCACTCCACACGTCGACGCTGATCTCGGGTTGGGTGGAGCCGGTGGTCATCACCACCTCTCCATTGCAGATCACCTTGGCATCGGGATACCAGGTGGGATGGATATCGGCCTTGGGCATGGTCAGCGCTTGGAGAACTGGGGAGCTTTGCGGGCTTTCTTGAGGCCGTATTTGCGACGTTCCTTGGCGCGGGGGTCGCGGCTGAGATGGCCCTCGGTCTTGAGGGGCCTGCGGTTCTCGGGGGAGAGATCGCACAGGGCCCGGGCGGCGCCCTGCTTGATGGCGTCGGCCTGACCGGTGAGGCCCCCGCCGCGCACGTTCACCAGCAGGTCGTACTGGCCTTCCAGGCCGAGGGTCTGCAGGGGCGCCTTCACGGCCGCCAGGTAGACGGGGTTGTAGTTGAGGTAGTTGTCACCGGGGCGACCGTTGATGGTCACCGAACCACTGCCCGGTACCACCCGCACACGGGCGACGGCGGTCTTGCGGCGGCCGGTGCCCCAGTAGACGACTTTGGAGGAGCTCATTGGGCAGCAGTGGCGGGATCGAGGGCAAGGACCAGGGGATTCTGGGCGGCGTGGGGATGGTCGCTGCCCTTGTAGACCTTCAGCTTGCGGAACAGCTGGCGGCCCAGGGCGTTGTGGGGCAGCATTCCCTTGATGGCCTTCTCCACGATGCGCTCGGGAATCCGGGCCTGGAGGTGGGCGAAGCTTTCGGTCTTCATGCCGCCGGGACGTCCGGAGTGGCGCCGGTAGAGCTTCTGGGTGGGCTTGTTGCCGCTCACCCGGATGCGGTCGGCGTTGATCACGACGACAAAGTCACCGGTGTCGAGGTGGGGGGTGTAGCAGGGCTTGGTCTTGCCCCGCAGCACGGAGGCCACCTCGCTGGCCAGACGGCCAAGGGTCTGATCCGCCGCGTCCACCAGGTACCACTGGCGGTCGATCGAATCGGGGGAAGGCAGGGGAGTCTTGTTCATTGCGCCTGGTGGGGCACCGGCAGGCCGAAGGGGTCTGGGCTGACGGTTGGAGAGGCCGACGGCAGGCAGCCAGCTGGCTGGACTGCAACGTCAGCGATCCGCTTAACCTACCGCTTGGCCTGTGGAGGGGCCGGCGGTGGATCGCAGAGATCCAGTTGATACCGCGGCTGGCAATCGTACCAGGCGGTCCTTGGGAAGATGGGCTGTGGATAGCCCACCCGCAGCAGGCACAACCCCTGGGGTGGTGCGGCCTCTTTCACCGCCGCCCGCTGGCCAAGGCGCCAGCGCCGTTCGAATTCGGCCGCGCTCAGTCGCCCCTCCCCCAGGGCCACCAACTGGCCCATCAGCAGCCGCACCATGCCGTAGAGGAAGCCACTGGCCTGCAGCTCCACGCCGATCAGATCGCCCTGGCGCTCCACCCGAGCATCCTGAAGGCAAGTGCGGCTGTGGCTGCGGCGACTGCCGGCCCGCCGGAAGGCGGCGAAGTCATGCTCGCCCAGCATCGCCGCCAGGGCCTCGGCCATGGCGGCTTCAGCGATCGGCAGCTGGTAGCGGTGCCAGCTCCAGGGCTGCAAGAACAGATTCGGGCGGCGCCCGTTGTAGAGGGTGTAGCGGTAGCGGCGGTAGCTGGCCGAGAAGCAGGCATGCCAGCTGGGGGCCACCTCTGCGGCAGCGCGCACCCGCACCGTGGGCGGCAAGCGGCCGTTGAGGGCCTTGGGCCAGCGCTCGCACGGGATCGGTCCAGCGCAATCGAAATGCACCACCTGGGCGGCGGCATGGACGCCGGTATCGGTGCGACCCGCGGCCACGCACTGCCCCGTCCCGCCGGGATCGAGGGCCTGCAGGGCGCTTTCGAGGGTGGCCTGGACGCTGCAGGCATTGCGCTGACGCTGCCAGCCGTGGAAGGCGCTGCCGTCGTACTGCAGGCAGAGGGCGATGCGACGCAGCTCAGACTCTGGCATCCGTGCCCCTGCCCAGTGGCTGTCCGGCTGGTGTGGCAGCCGCTGGGCGCGGCCTCAGACCAGTTCGATGATCGCCATCTGGGCGTTGTCGCCGCGGCGCGGCACCGTGCGCAGGATGCGGGTGTACCCGCCGTTGCGGTCGCCGTAGCGCTCCTGGGCCTTGTCGAACAGGGCGTGCACGAGCTGTTTGTCGTAGATGTAGCCGATGGCGCGGCGGCGGGCGGCAAGGCTGCCGTCCTTGGCCAGGGTGATCATGCGCTCGGCATCCTCACGCAGGGCCTTGGCCCGCGCCTTGGTGGTGGTGACGCGGCCTTCGCGGATCAGCTGGGTGGTGAGTCCACGCAGCATCGCCTTGCGTTGGTCGGCGGGGCGTCCCAGCTGGGGGACTCGGCATTGGTGTCGCATGGTGCTTGGGTCGGGAGGTGGTCGAAGGCCGCCAATCAGGCGCTGGTGCGGCTCTGGGGCAGGGTGATGCCGATGCGCTCGAGCGCTTCGATCACCTCGTCAGCCGACTTGGAGCCGAAGTTTTTGATCTCCAGCAGATCTTCGTAGCTGAAGCCCATCAGGTCACTCACCGAGTTGACCTGGGCGCGCTTGAGGCAGTTGTAGGCGCGCACCGAGAGATTCAATTCCTCCAGGGGAATCTGGGCTTCGGCGGAGGGTTCGGGTTCCTGGCCGGGCTCCTCCTCAGCGGTGAGGCTGGCCAGGGGCTGGAAGAGGGCGATGAGCTGGTTGGCCGCCTGGGCCATGGCGTCATCGGGGGTGATGCTGCCGTCGGTCTCGATTTCGAGGCGCAGTCGCTCGCGCGCTGAGCCCCCCTCGCCCACGGCGGTTTCATCCACCGTGTAGTTGACCCGCTTGACGGGCTTGAACACGGCATCGATCTGCAGCAGGTCGATGGCGCTGGTGTCCTCGCTGTGGCGGTCCACGGGCCTGTAGCCCACACCGCGCTCCACGTGCAGTTCCAGCTCCAGGCTGTGGCCGTCGGCCACGGTGGCGATCAGGCGAGAGGGGTCGATCACCTGCACCTGGGAGGAGAACTGCAGATCACCGGCGGTCACCGTGGCTGGACCGTTGGCAACCAGGCGGCCGATCTCCAGCTCGCGGGTGCGGCTGCTGACGGGGATCTGCTTGCAGTTCAGCAGGATGTCGAGCACGTCCTCGCGCACGCCGGGCACGGTGGCGTACTCGTGGTTGACGCCGGCAATGCGCACGGCGGTGATGGCGCTGCCTTCCAGGGCACCGATCAGTACCCGGCGCAGGGAATTGCCGAGGGTGGTGGCCTGACCGCGGTCCAGGGGACCGATCAGGAACACCCCGGTCTGCGAGCGGTCTTCATCGACCTCATGCTCGATCCGGTCAATTTGGTAATGCAGCACGGTCTGAAGGCTCGGAGGGTTGGTGGGCTTCCCGGTGATCGGGGACGGGAGGCTCAGACGCGACGTCGCTTGGCCCGGCGGCAGCCGTTGTGCGGCAGCGGTGTGACGTCGCGGATCAGGGTGATTTCAAGGCCGGCCACCTGCAGGGCCCGGATGGCGGTTTCCCTGCCGGAACCAGGGCCGCGCACGAGCACTTCGATCTGACGCATGCCCTGATCAAGCGCCCGGCGCCCGGCGGCCTCGGCGGCGGTCTGGGCGGCGAAGGGGGTGCCTTTGCGGGCGCCCTTGAAGCCGCTGGCACCGGCCGAACTCCAGGCGATCACCTCACCGGCGGTGTCGGTGATCGACACGATGGTGTTGTTGAAGGTGCTCTGGATATGGGCCACGCCGTTGGGGACGTTGCGCTTGGCCTTCTTCGGACCGGATTTCTGGGGAGGCTTGGCCATGGGTGGAACCTGCTGGAGCAGGAGAGGTGATCAGAGGAAAAACGGGGCTCTGGTGACGGCGCTGGGGTGATCGGGTGAGCCGGTTCCGGTTGGCCAACCCCCGCGAGGCCACCGCCATGGGTGTGGCCTGCAGGAGGGGGAAGGGGCGGGGAGACGGCAGATCGGAGAGCGACCGGCAGGGCCCTGGGGGGAGAAGATCCGCAGGGGGTAGGCGCTGGGGACTTACTTCTTCTTGCCCGCCACGGTCTTGCGGGCGCCGCGCCGGGTCCGGGCATTGGTGCGAGTGCGCTGACCGCGCACCGGCAGGCCCACGCGATGGCGACGACCACGGAGGCAGCCGATGTCCTGCAGGCGCTTGAGGGCCATGCCCTCCTGGCGCCGCAGGTCGCCTTCGAGGGTGTAGGTCTCAGCGGCGCCGCGCAGCTTCTGCACATCCCCGTCGCTGAGGTCCTTCACCCGGATGTCGGGGCTCACGCCCGACTTGGCGAGAATCTTCTGGGCACGGGTGAGACCGATGCCATACACATAGGTGAGGGCAATCTCAATCCGCTTGTCGCGGGGAATATCGACGCCGGCAATCCGAGCCACGGGCAAACGAGTGAAGGGCAGAAGGAAGCCCACCGGAAGGGGGGCTGGGGAGGCCGTCAGGGGCCATGGGCGAGGGCGGTCAGCCCTGGCGCTGCTTGTGCTTGGGGTTGGTGCAGATGACCATCACCCGGCCGTGGCGACGAATCACCCGGCACTTGGCGCACATTTTCTTGACTGAGGCACGCACCTTCATGGGCGGTGTGCTCTCCGATTTGCAAACCGAAAACCTATCACGGCAGTCAACGGCCCGCCCCAGTGCCGGTCAGCCCAGCAGGGCTGTGATGCGTGCGCCGATCTGCTCCACCGTGCCGTCGGCCTCGACTGGCTTCAGCAGCCCACGGGCGCTGTAGTAGTCGATCAGGGGGGCGGTCTGCTCGCGGTAGACCTCCAGCCGGTGACGGATCACCGCCTCGTTGTCATCGGAGCGCCCCCGGGTCAGCAGGCGCTGGATCAGCACCCCATCGTCGAGCTCCAGCAGCACCACCAGGTCGATCGGCTGGTCCAGCTCCTGGAGCAGCTCCGCCAGGGCCTCGGCCTGCGGCAGGTTGCGGGGGAAGCCATCCAGCAACCAGCCGCTGCTCTCGGGCTGCCCCTCCAGGCGGTGGCGCACGATCGCCAGCACCAGCGCATCGCTCACCAGTTCCCCCCGGGCCATCACCGCTGCGGCCTCCTGGCCAAGGGCGCTGCCGGCAGCCACCTCGGCCCGCAGCAGGTCGCCGGTGGAGAGGTGCAAGAGGTCACGGTCGCGGGCCAGCAGCTGGGCCTGGGTGCCCTTGCCGACGCCCGGGGGGCCGAGGAACAGGAGACGGTGCTTCATCGTGACGGGAGCAGGGGGGACAGGTGCTGCAGGCTGGAGATGTGGGGGGGGCGGTCGGCCGGATCGCTGGGCCCGATCACTGGCGCACCATGCCCTCATAGCGCTGGGAAATCACATAGGTCTGGACCTGCTTGGCGGTGTCGATCGCCACGCCCACCAGGATCAGCAGGGAGGTGGCCCCCAGGCCCTGGAAGGTGCGCACCTGGGTGGCACCCTCCACCGCCGAGGGGATGATCGCCACGGCCCCCAGGAACAGACCGCCCAGCAGGGTGAGGCGGTTTTGCACGCCACTGAGATAGGTAGCGGTGGCGGAGCCGGGCCGCACCCCGGGGATGGCGACACCGCCGCGCTTGAGGTTGGTGGCGATGTCGACCGGGTTGACCGTGAGCGAGGCGTAGAAGAAGGAAAACCCGCAGATCAGGGCGAAGAAGAGCAGCGCATAGAGCCAGGGGGTGCTGCTGTTGGGGTTGAGATAGCCCGCCAGCTGGATCAGCCAGGGGGCGCCGGTGAGGTTGGCGATGGTCAGGGGCAGGAACACCACGGCCGAGGCAAAGATGATCGGCATCACGCCGCCGGCGTTGAGCTTCAGGGGCAGGTAGCTCTGGCGTGCGGCCAGCACCCCGGCACCGCCCACCTGGCGCTTGGCGCTCACGATCGGCAGGCGACGGTTGCCTTCCTGCACGAAGATGATGCCCACGATCGTGACCAGGAACACCAGCACCAACACCACGATGCCGCCCACGGTGCTGCGATCACCGCTCTGGGCCAGCTCGATCGTGGAGCCCAGAGCCCTTGGCAGGGTGGCCACGATGTTCACAAAGATCACCAGGGAGGCGCCCTGGCCGATGCCCCGCTCGGTGATCACCTCACTGATCCACATCACCACCATCGAACCGGTGACCAGGGCCAGGGCGGTCTGGATCACGAAGACCGGCTCTGACAGCCCCTGGGTGGCGTACTGGCGCAGGATCAGGGCGAAGACGATGCTCTGCAGGATGCCCCAGCCCAGGGCCACATAGCGGGTGATCTGGGCGATCTTGCGCCGTCCCGCCTCGCCCTCGTTTTTCTGCAGGTCCTCCAGCTGGGGGATGGCGGCCGTGAGCAGCTGGATGATGATCGAGGCGTTGATGAACGGCAGGATGCCGAGGGCGAACACGCCCAGAGTCGAGAGGCCTCCTCCGGTGAAGATGTCGAGGAAGCCGATCAGCTGGCCGCCGCGGGCCAGAAACTCCTGAAAGGCGACCCGGTCGATGCCGGGCACCGGGATGTAGATGCCCAGGCGAACCAGCAGCAGCAGGCCGAGGGTCGTGAGCACCCGGTCGCGCAGGCCCTTGGACTGAATCAGCTGGCTGACGATTTCGCCGGCACTGGGATTGCGTCCCCGACTGACGAGCATGGTGACTGGGGCGTGAGGGAAGGGAGGGCTCAGACCCTAGGGCGGCAGCTGGGCGGCGCCGGATCAGATCACTTCGCAGCTGCCGCCGGCGGCCTCGATCTTGCTGCGGGCGCTGGCGGTGAAGGCTGCGGCCTGCACCGTGAGCTTCACCGTCAGTTCGCCGTCGCCGAGCACCTTGAGGGGATACTTGGGGCTGGTGACGATCCCGGCCTTGACGAGGGAATCGAGATTCACCGCGCTTCCGGCTGGACAGTCGGCCAGCTTGGCCACATTCAGCACCGTGTAGTGCTTGGGGTTGACCAGCTCGAAGTGCTTGAGCTTGGGGATGCGGCGGTAGAGGGGCATCTGGCCGCCTTCAAAACCCGGTCGGGTGGGACGGCCGGAGCGGGACTTCTGGCCCCGCATGCCGAAGCCGCAGCTCGCCCCCTGGCCAGCGGCGATGCCGCGGCCCTTGCGCAGCTTGCGGCGCCGGGCGCCGGGATTGGCTTTCAGGGACTGGAGATTCATGCTCATGGCGAGGCCTCAGGAGTAGATCTGCTCTAAGGAGATGCCCCGCTCCTTGGCGGTCTCCTTGTGGGTGCGCAGCGTGGCCAGGGCATCCATGGCCGCGCGGGCGTTGTTGAGGGGGGTCTTGGAACCTAGACGCTTGGCGAGCACGTTTTTGATGCCCGCCAGTTCCAGCACCGTGCGGATCGAGCCGCCGGCAATCACCCCGGTGCCCGGGGCGGCGGGGCGGATCAGCACGCTGGCGGCGCCGTCGCGACCATTGCTGAGGGTGGGAATGGAGCTGTGACGGGTGAGGGGCACCTTGACCAGATGCTTCTTGCCATCGGCTACGCCCTTGCGCACGGCGCCGATCACATCCCCCGCCTTGCCGACGCCAACGCCCACCTGGCCCTTTTCGTTGCCGACGACGACGATGGCCCGGAAGCTCATCTTCTTGCCGCCCTTGACGGTCTTGGAGACGCGGCGGATCTGCACCACCCGCTCCTGCCATTCGGAATCACGCTCCTGGCCGCGGCGGCCATCGCGGCCACGGCCGCCACCCCGGCGGTCACCGCCCCGGCCGCCGCCGCCGCCGCCGCTGCTGCGACGTTCCTGCTGGCCTTCGGCGGCCGGGGGAACATCGGCGGCCGAAGGCACGGCGCTGGTCTGAACTTGGTCTTTGGTTTCGGTCATGGTGAGAGCAGGGATCAGAACTGAAGGCCCGCTTCCCGGGCGGCATCAGCCAGGGCCTTGACCCGGCCGTGGTACAGGTTGCCGCCGCGATCGAAGACCACCTGGGAAATGCCCTTGGCGATGGCGCGCTGGGCGACCAGCTGACCGACGGCCACCGAGGCATCACAGGTGGCCTTGGTCTGGAGGCTGGAGCGCAGGTCCTTGTCGACGGTGGAGGCCGAGCACAGGGTGCTCTGGGCGTCGTCGTCGATCACCTGGGCGTAGATGTGGTTGTTGGAGCGGAACACCGCCAGCCGCGGCCGCGCGGCGGTGCCGCCCAGGTGGCGACGCAGCCGGCGATGCCGTTTCTGGGTCTGCAGCTTGCGAGAAAGGGAAGACATGGGAATACAGAGTAAAGGCGCTCAGACAGACCTCATTTCTTGCCGGTCTTGCCGGCCTTGCGCAGGATGCGTTCGCCCTCGTACTTGATGCCCTTGCCCTTGTAGGGCTCGGGGGGACGAATTGCCCGCACCTTGGCGGCCTCGTTGCCCACCAGCTCCTTGTTGGCGCCGGAGACCACCACGGTGGTGTTGCCCTCCACCGCGAAACTGATGCCATCGGGGGGGGTGACCTCCACCGGGTGGCTGTAGCCGGCGCTGACCACCAGGGTTTTGCCCTGAACGGAGGCTCGGTAGCCCACGCCGGTGATCTCGAGCTTGCGGCTGAAACCCTGGCTCACCCCTTCCACCATGTTGGCGACGAGGGTGCGGCAGAGGCCGTGGCGCTCGCGGCAGCGGCGGCTTGCGCCCGCCGGTGCCACCAGCAAGGTGTCGCCCTCCTGGCTGATGGTGACTCCATCGGGCAGGGTGCGGCTGAGTTCCCCCTTGGGGCCCTTCACGGTGACGTCAAGGCCGTTGAGGCTGACGCTCACCTTGCTGGGGATGGGGATGGGTACTTTTCCGATACGTGACATAGATCGATCTCCTGATCAGTAGACGTAGCAGAGCACTTCACCGCCCACGCCCTGCTTGCGGGCGTCGCGGTCGCTCATCACTCCCTTGGAGGTGGAGATGATGGCCACGCCGAGGCCGCCCAGCACCTTCGGCAGCTGGCGGGTGTTCTTGTAGATGCGCAGGCCAGGCTTGCTGACGCGCTGCACCGAGCGGATGGTGGGCTGGCGGTGCTTGCCGCTGTACTTGAGTTCCACCACGATCTGGCGCTGGACGCCTTCCCCCTCCTCGCTGATGGCAGCGATGAAGCCTTCCTGCTGCAGCACATTGGCGATGCTGCGGAGCAGGCGGGAAGCTGGAATCTTGGTGGTCTCGTGTTTCTTCTCACTCGCATTGCGGATGCGGGTGAGCATGTCGGAAATTGGGTCGTGGTTGGCCATGGGTCAGGTCCGAAGAGGGCTCAGTTGCTGCGGAACGGCATTCCCATCTCGCGGAGGAGGGCCCGGCCCTCTTCGTCGTTACGGGCGGTGGTCACGATCGTGACGTCCATGCCACGGATCGCATCGATCTTGTCGAAGGCAATCTCGGGAAAGATGATCTGCTCGCGGATCCCCAGGGTGTAGTTGCCGCGTCCATCGAAGCTCTTGGGGCTGACACCACGGAAGTCGCGGATGCGCGGCAGAGCCAGGTGAATCAGACGCTCGAGGAAGGCGTACATGCGCTCCCCCCGCAGGGTGACGGCCACCCCGATCGGCATGCCCTGGCGGATCTTGAAGCCGGCGATCGCCTTCTTGGCCCGGGTCACCACCACCTTCTGACCGGTGATGGTGGCCAGTTCCTCGATTGAGGCCTCGAGGGCCTTGGCGTTCTGGGCCGCCTCGCCGAGGCCCCGGTTGACGGTGACTTTCATCACCTTGGGGACTTCATGGACATTGGAGAGATTCAGATCCTTGAGGAGTTTTGGCTGAATCGTCTCCCGATAGCGCTGTTTGAGGGACATGACGGGGGGAATGGGGTGCGCTTCTGGTCTGGGTCAGAAGGCGGACGGGAACAGGCGGGCTGGCCGTGGGGGTGGATGGGATCGAGCGGGAGGAGCGGGGACGGCGATCAATCCAGAACTTCGCCGGTTTTCTTGAGGAGGCGTTGCTTGTTGCCGTCCTTGTCGACCACGATCCCCACCCGGCTCACCACTTTTTTGGTGGTGGAGTAGAGCATCACGTTGGAGGCATGCACGGAGGCTTCCTCCGTGACGATGCGGCCGGTTTCGCCCTCCTGGGTGGGCTTGACATGGCGGGTGCGCAGGTTGATGCCCTGCACCACCACCCGGTTTTCGTAGGGCAGGGTGCGCAGCACCTCTCCGGTCTTGCCCTTGTCCTTGCCGGTGATCACCTGCACGGTGTCACCCTTCTTGATGCGCAGCTTGATGCGCACGGCGGGTTTGGGCTTGGGGGTTGCGGTTGCCATGTCAGATCACCTCCGGAGCGAGAGACACGATCTTGGTGAAGTTGCGCTCGCGCAGCTCTCGGGCCACGGGCCCGAAGACGCGGGTGCCCTTGGGGTTGTTCTCGGTGCCGAGAATCACGGCGGCGTTGTCGTCAAAGCGGATCGCATTGCCGGTATCGCGCCGCAGGGTGGCGCGGGTGCGCACCACCACGGCCTTGACGACATCGGACTTCTTCACACCCATGTTGGGCATGGCGTCCTTGACAGCAGCCACGATCACATCGCCGACGTGGGCGTAGCGGCGGTTGGTGCCCAGCACACGGATGCACTGGATGCGCTTGGCGCCGCTGTTGTCAGCGACATTGAGGAAGGTTTCCTGTTGAATCATTGGGGGGTCCTCCTCAAGTGGCGCTGGTGGGGGAAAGCACCTCGGCCACGGTCCAGCGCTTGGTGCGGCTGAGCGGCCGGGTTTCGGTGATGCGAACACGATCGCCGACTTTGCAGCCGTTGGTTTCGTCGTGGACCTTGTAGCGCTTGGTGCGGCTCACCGTCTTCTTGTAGATGGAATGGGGGAAGCGGTTTTCGACCGCGACCACCACCGTTTTGTCCATCTTGTCGCTGACGACGGTGCCGACCCGTTCCTTGGTTGCCATGGGAATCGATGGGGAAATCAGGAGGCGGATGACGTCGAGGTGGCAGCGGTGCTGCCGGAGCGTTGATGCTCATTGCGCACCGTCAGCAGGTGGGCCAGCTTGATGCGGGCTGCCTTGAAGCGGTGGGGGTTCTCCAGCCGGCGGGTGGCCTGCTGGAAGCGCAGATCGAACAGTTCACGCCGGGTGGCGTTGATGCGTTCGTCCAGTTCGCTCACGGCGAGCTGGCGCACATCGGTGATCTCGGGACGGGCCATGGTCAGGACTCCAGGGAAACGGCAGGCTCCGCAGCCTCGGAGCCGGTGGCCTCGGACCCGGAGGCCTCAGAAGCGGCTGCCGCTGCGGCGGCCTCCTGGTCGGCCAAGGTGAGGAACTTGGTTTTGACGGGCAGCTTGTACTGCGCCAGTCGCATGGCCTCCTGGGCGATCTGGGGGGTGATGTCGACACCGCCCATCTCGAAGAGGATGCGGCCCGGTTTGATCACGGCCACCCAGAATTCTGGGTTGCCCTTGCCGGAACCCATGCGGGTTTCGGCTGGACGCATGGTCACCGGCTTGTCGGGGAAGATGCGGATCCAGATCTGGCCGCCCCGCTTGACATAGCGGGTCATGGCCCGGCGGGAGGCCTCAATCTGGCGCGAGGTGATCCAACCGCACTCCTGGGCCTGGAGAGCGAACTCGCCGAAGGCGATGGTGTTGCCGCGGGTGGCGACACCGCGCATGCGGCCTCGCTGTTGCTTGCGGAATTTGACGCGTCGTGGACTCAGCATGGTTCAGGCCTCCTGATCACTCTCGGTTGGAGCGGTCTTCAAACTGTTGGGGCTGCCGGCTGGCCCGGCGACGGGGGGCCGCACCCATGGGCACCTGGTCTTTCTGACCGGGAAGCACCTCCCCCTTGAACACCCAAACCTTGATGCCCAGCACCCCGTAGGTGGTGCTGGCCACGCGGGTGGCGTAGTCGATGTCGGCCCTCAGGGTGTGCAGAGGCACACGCCCTTCCCGGGTCCACTCGGTGCGGGCGATCTCGGCGCCGTTGAGGCGGCCGCTCACCTGGATTTTGAGGCCGAGCACACCGGCGCGCTGGGCACGCTGCACGGCCATGCGGATCACGCGGCGGAAGGCCACGCGCTTCTCCAACTGCTGGGCGATGTATTCGGCCAGCAGGTAGGCGTCGGCATCGACCCGCTCCACCTCCACCACGTTGATGCGCACCTGGCGCTGGGTGTCGCCGACGGTCTTCTGAATGCCGGCCCGGAGTTCCTCAATGCCGCTGCCCTGACGGCCCACCAGGACGCCGGGACGGGCTGTTTTGAGTTCCACCTCGAGCTGGTCGGCCTTGCGGGCGATCAGCACGTCGGAAATGCCGGCAGAGCCGTATTTCTTGTGGATGAACTTGCGGATCCGGTCATCCTCCTGAAGGAGGGTGGGGTAGGTCTTGCTTGGGGCGTACCAACGGGAGCGGTGATCCTGGGTGATCCCCAGGCGCAGGCCGGTTGGATGGATCTTGTGTCCCATCGTTCGGTGTCCTCGGGGGTCAGGTGGAGGGAGCCACAGCAATGCTGATGTGGCAGGTCTGTTTCTTGATGGCGTAGGCGCGGCCCTGGGCGCGGGGCCGGTAGCGCTTCAACGACGGGCCCATGTCGGCGTGGGCCTGGCAGATCACCAGGGAGGCCGGGTCGAGCCCGAGGTTGTGCTCGGCGTTGGCCACGGCGCTGCGCAGCACCTTGGTGATTGGGCCGGTGGAGCGGTAAGGCATGAACTCGAGCAGGATCAGGGCATCGCGGTAGGTGCGGCCCCGAATCTGATCGAGCACCCGCCGCACCTTGGAGGCGGAACCGCGGATGAAGCGGCCATGGGCAACGGCCTGGCTGGTTGTGCTGGTGGTGTTGGCCATGATTCAGCGACCTCCTTTCTTGTCTTTGATGTGGCCCTTGAAGGTGCGCGTGGGGGCGAATTCCCCAAGCTTATGGCCCACCATCTGCTCGGTGACATAGACCGGCACGTGGGATCGGCCGTTGTGAACGGCGATCGTGTGGCCAATCATCATCGGCAGGATGGTGGAAGCCCGTGACCAGGTCTTGATCACAGACTTGTCGTCGGCGGCATTCTGCTTTTCAACCTTGCGCAGCAGGCTGTCAGCTACAAAGGGGCCTTTTTTGAGTGAACGTCCCATGGCGGATTAAGCGGTGAGCAGAGCGGTGTTGGTCATCAGGAATCGCGTCCGCCACGGCTCCGCTTGGAGGTGCGGCGACGTTTCCGGAGCACAAAACGGTTGCTGGGCTTGTTCCGCTTGCGGGTCTTGAAGCCAAGGGTCGGTTTCCCCCAAGGGGTCACCGGACCGGAGCGGCCAATCGGGGCACGGCCCTCACCACCACCGTGGGGGTGGTCGCAGGGGTTCATCACCGAGCCGCGCACCTCGGGCCGCCGGCCCAGCCAGCGTTTGCGGCCGGCCTTGCCGAGGCTCGTGTTGCGCACCTCGGAGTTGCCCACCGCCCCCAGGGTGGCGTAGCACTCGCGGCGCACCAGGCGGACTTCGGTGGACGGCAGCTTGAGAGCCACGTAGTCACCCTCCTTGGCCATCACCTGGGCGCTGGCACCGGCCGTGCGCACCATCTGACCGCCGCGACCGGCGTAGAGCTCCACGTTGTGAACACTTGAGCCCAGTGGGATGGCGGAGAGGGGCAGGGCATTGCCGGTTTCAATCGGCGCATCGGGCCCGGAGACCAGCTGTTGGCCGATCTCCACGCCCGCCGGCGCCAGGATGTAGCGCTTCTCGCCGTCGGTATAGAAGAGCAGGGCCAGCCGGGCGTTGCGGTGGGGGTCGTAGTGGATGGCGGCCACCTTGGCCGTCACGCCGAGCTTGTCGCGGCGGAAATCAACGAGCCGGTAGAGGCGCTTGTGGCCACCACCGCGGTGGCGACAGGTGATCACGCCGCGGTTGTTGCGGCCCTTGCGGCGGTGCTTGGCCACCACCAGGCCCTTGATGCGCTCGCGACCGGTGATCTCAGCAAAGTTGCTGGCGACGCGGGTGCGGGTGCCAGGGGTGGTGGGGCGGTAGTTACGGATTGCCATGTGATGTCAGACCCCTCAGGACTCCGGGAACAGCTGGATGGCGTTGCCCTCAGCCAGGCGCACCACGGCCTTCTTGACCTGGGCGCGCTTGCCGGCGAAGCGACCGACACGGCGGCTCCGGCGCGGCGGATTCATGGTGCTTACGCCCACCACCTTGACGTCGAAGAGTTCCTCGACGGCCGCCTTGATGGCGGGCTTGGCGGCGCGGTGGTCCACCTCAAAGGTGTACTGGTTGAACTCGAGGGCGCGGGTGGCCTTCTCGGTGATCAGCGGCCGGCGGATGACATCCGCCAGCCGACCTGTAAAACGCTCAGCCATCGCCGTAGACCTCCTGAATGGTCGCCAGTGCCTGCTCACCAACCACCAGGTAGGTGGCGTGGAGCAGATCGAACACATTGAGCTGATCCGCAGCGATCAGCTTGACCTTCTGGAGGTTGCGCACCGAGCGGCGCAGCACCTCCGTGGGGTTGTTGAGCACCAGCAGCACCTTGGCGCCGGCCTCGATGCCGAGGCGGGCCAGGGCTGCGGTGATCTCGCTGGTTTTAGGGGTGTCGAGGGACGCCCCGAAATCCTTCACCACGGTGATGGCGTCGATGCGGCTCATCAGCGCCGTGCGCAGGGCCAGGCGCCGCTCCTTGCGGTTCATCGCCAGGTTGTAGCTGCGCGGCTTGGGCCCGAAGATCACCCCGCCGCCGGGGCGCAAGGGCGTGCGGATCGAGCCCTGCCGGGCGCGGCCCGTGCCTTTCTGCTTGTAAGGCTTGCGGCCACCGCCGGCGACTTCAGCGCGGGTGAGCGTGCTGGCCGTGCCCTGGCGGGCATGGGCCAGTTGACGCACCACGGCGCGCTGCACCAGGTCGGCAGCCGAGCTTTCCTTGGCAACCTTGAGGCTGAGGTCGGCCATGCCGGCCTCCTTGCCCTGCCAGTCGCGAATCACACAATCAGCCATTGGTTTGCTCCTCAGTTGCCACGCTTGGCGCCCACCCGGTTGGCCGGGCAGATGTTGAGCAAGGAGCCGGGTTTGCCGGGCACCGAGCCCTTGACCACCAGCAGGTTGCGCTCGGCGTCCACCTTCAGCACTGTGAGGCCCCGGGTGGTGATCTGCTTGCCGCCGTAGCGGCCGGCCATGCGCTTGCCGGGGTAGACCCGGCCCGGCGTGGTGCCGGCGCCGGTGGAGCCAGGCAGGCGGTGGTTCTTGGAGCCGTGGGTCATGGGGCCCCGGCTGAAGCCATGGCGTTTCTGGTAGCCGGCAAAGCCGCGGCCCATGGTGTCGCCACTCACATCCACCTTCTGGCCGGGTTCGAAGGCGCTCACGGTGACGGGGGCACCGAGTTCGAGGCCTTCCAGGCTCTCGACCCGGTATTCCTTGAAATGGCGCAGCAGGTCGTCACCGGATTTGGCCAGGTGACCGCGGGCGGGCTGGTTGACAAGCTTTTCGCGCACCTCGCCGAAGCCAAGTTGCACGGCGGTGTAGCCGTCGGTGCCGGTGGATTTGAGCTGGGTGACGCGGCAGGGGCCCGCCTCGATCAGGGTGACCGGGATGGACCTGCCCTCGTCGTCGAAGAACTGGGACATGCCCAATTTCTTCCCGAGAATGCCGATGGACATGGGAGGGGGGTGAAGCGCCAGCTGGACGTCTGGCAACGACCTGAATCCCGATCGAAACCGGGGTCCTGGTGAAGCCAGGTTCCGGCCGAGGCCGGAGAGCTGCAGCAGTCGTGATGGTCGAGCTTGGCCTTGGGGGCCGCAGGGGACTGACTGGCAGACCCGATGCGCAATCCAGGGAGCTAGCGAGACGGATCAGGACCCGTTCAGCGGCGGCTGGGACTTGTCTGGACCGGATCCGCTTTTGGGGCGGTGCGTTCAGGCAGTTTCCCGACGGGATCAAGCGGACGCTCGCCCCGTATGGCCGAAGAAGATCACCACCACTGGTGATCTGGTGTCAGGGACTGGAGGCCCGGCTAGCGGACGGGCGCAGACGTCTGACACAGCTAAAGAATGTAACCCACGGGGGTACACCCTCCCCCGCACAGGCTTCTACGCTGCCGCCCCAGCAACTGTGCAGCGGCTGTCAGACTCATGGCAGCCTTGTTGCTCGCGATGCCGCTGCTGCTCACCGGCCGAGGGTTCCGTCAGGAGCTGGAGGAGTCCGGCGCCCTGGCGCTGTTTGCCCCCCTGGAGGGTGGCGCCGAAACCCGCCTGCTGAGGCGGATGCGGGCCGCTGGTTACCGGGCCCAGATGACCTCCGCCCGCGGGCTGGGGGATCCCGAGGCCTTCCTCTTCCAGCTGCACGGAGTGCGTCCGCCCCATCTCGGTCACCAGAGTGTGGGCCGGGGCGCCGCCGTGGGCGAGGCCTTCCGCGTCATGCCCCAGCTGGGTGCCCTGCTGGAGGGCACCCAGCCGATGCTGCTCTGGCTGCTGGAGGGGCAGGTGCTGTCCTCCGCCGAGCTGGCTTCGCTGGTGTCGCTCACCCGCCGCGAACCCCGGCTGCGGGTGGTGGTGGAGCTGGGGGGATCCCGATCCCTGCGTTGGCAGCCCCTCAGCGAGCTGATTTGATCCCTGCCGGCCGGACTGCGGCCCCATCGCTGCCAGCTGAGCCGCCGCTGCCAGCTGAGACGGCACTGGCCCAGGGCCGCTGGGTGAAGTTGATCGCCGGGGCCAGCAACCAGGATCTGGCGGCGATCGAAGACCTGGCCGGGATCTATGTCCTGGCGGGAGCCCACTGTCTGGACCTGGCCGCCGATAGCGCCGTGGTGGCGGCGGCGCGGCGGGGGATGGCCTGGGCTGAGGCCCATGGGGCCCCACGGCCCTGGGTGATGCTGAGCCTCAGCGATGGGCAGGATCCCCACTTTCGCAAGGCCTGGTTCGATCCCCAGCGCTGTCCGGCCGACTGCCCGCGGCCCTGTGAACGGATCTGCCCGGCCCTGGCGATCGGGGAGCGGGCCACCGGTGCGCCGGGGGTGCTGGCTGAGCGCTGCTACGGCTGCGGCCGCTGCCTGCCGGCCTGCCCGCTGGGGGTGATCGAGGAGCGCTCCTGGCTGTTGGAGCCCGCCGCCGTGGCCCCGCTGCTGGCCACGCTGCGGCCCGATGCGGTGGAGCTGCACACCAGTCCCGGGCGGCAGTTGGCCTTCGAGCGGCGCCTCGATCAGCTGCGCGCCAGTGGTCTGCGCCTGCGACGGGTGGCCGTGAGTGCTGGAGCGGAGGTGCCCACCGCTGAGCTCTGGCAGCGCTTCGCTGCCCTGCGGCAGCGGGGATACCGGCCCCTGTGGCAGTTGGACGGCCGACCGATGAGTGGCGACGTGGGCGCTGGCACCGCCCGGGCGGCGGTGGCCCTGCTGGCTCGCCGGCGCCAGCGGATGCCGCCTGGGCCGCTGCAGTTGGCCGGCGGCACCAACGGCCGCAGCCTGCCGTTGCTGGAGGCCCAGCCAGCCCTGGCCGCCGCCTGTGCCGGCGTGGCCTTCGGCGGGGTGGCCCGCCGGCTGCTGCAGCCCCTGCTGCTGGAGGGCCAGACCCGCGCCGGCGGCGTTCGCCACGACCCCGAGCTCCGGCGCCGCGCCCTGGACCTGGCCCGGTCGCTGCTGCGGCCCTGGCTAGAACGGTCATGATCCACCCGGTGGTTCCCCTGGTGCCCAGCCCGCCGTCACCCCAGCGCATCACCGACGATCTGGATCGGCTGCTCACGGTGCTCCCCGCCCCGGTGGCAGCGGCCCTCCCCTGCTGTCAGGAGCGCGACCAGCTGTTGGAGGTGGTGCTGGATCTGGGCCGAGTGCCCGAAGCCCGCTACCCCGGCCGGGCGGTGGCCCTGGGTGAGCGTCCCATCGAGCGGGACGACCTGGCCGCCGTGGTCGAACGCCTCGGGGCCTTCGGCGGTGACAACCGCGCTGGCATTGAGCGCACCCTGCACCGCATCAGCGCCATCCGCAACCGCAGCGGCGAGATCGTGGGACTCACCTGCCGGGTGGGCCGGGCCGTGTTCGGCACCGTGGCGATGGTGCGCGATCTGCTCGATGCCGGCCGCTCCCTGCTGCTGATGGGACGCCCCGGGGTGGGCAAGACCACCGCCCTGCGGGAGATCGCCCGGGTGCTGGCCGATGAGCTGGGCAAGCGGGTGGTGGTGATCGACACCAGCAACGAGATCGCCGGGGACGGCGACATCCCCCATCCGGCCATCGGCCGGGCCCGGCGCATGCAGGTGGCCCGCCCCGAACTCCAGCACCAGGTGATGATCGAGGCGGTGGAGAACCACATGCCCGAGGTCATCGTGATCGATGAGATCGGCACCGAGCTGGAGGCCCTGGCGGCCCGCACCATCGCTGAGCGCGGCGTGGTTCTGGTGGCCACGGCCCATGGCAACGCCCTCGACAACCTGATCAAGAACCCCACCCTCAGCGACCTGGTGGGCGGAATCCAGTCGGTGACCCTCGGGGATGAGGAGGCGCGGCGCCGGCGCACCCAGAAAACGGTGCTGGAGCGGGCCGCTGAGCCCACCTTCCCCCTGGCGGTGGAGATGCACAGCCGTCAGCGCTGGCTGGTGCACCTCGATGTGGCCGCCACGGTGGATGCTCTGCTGCGCGGCCAGGCCGCCAGGCCCCAGGTGCGGGAGCTGGCTGACGATGGGCGCGTCAGCCGCCAGGACAGCCGGGTTCCAGCCCTTGTGCTGGCCCCGCCGGTGGGCGATGGGGCTGGCCAGGCCGGCGCTCGGGTGCGCCGGCTGCCCCAAGTCTTGCCCCGCCCCGAGGCGTCGCCTGAGCTGTCGCAGTCGACTGGGCTGTCTGGGCCGGCGGCACCCGCAGCGGAGCAGACGCTGCCCCTGCGGGTGCATGGGGCCGGCATCCCTGCGGGGCTGCTGGAGCAGGTGGTGCGCGCCCGCACCCTGCCCCTGCAGGTGGTGGGCAGCGTGGATGCGGCCGACGTCGTGCTCAGCGTGCGTCAGCATCTGGGGCGCGATCCCCACGTGCGTCGGCAGGCACGGGAGCAGGGCCTGCCGATCCTGGTGATCAAGAGCACGGCCCTGCCCCAGCTGCAGCGGGGCCTGGAGCGGCTGCTGGAGCGCCATGGCCGCAGTGGCACCGTGCCCTCCCCCCAGGCCCAGGGCCAAGACGATTCCCTGGGCGCCATGGAGGAATGCCGGCTGGCGGTGGAGCAGGTGGTGCTGGCCACCGGCCAGCCCGTGGAGTTGCGGCCCCGCAGTGAGACGATTCGCCACATGCAGGCGGAGCTCGCCGCCCGCTACCGCCTGCGCACCGCCGTGTTTGGTCGTGGTGAGCAACAGCGCCTGCGGGTGTTCCCCGCCTGAGCATGACGCCGCTGGGTTCGGGGACGCTCTGGAGCCGTTGACGAAGGGCAGGGCGCTGTGGGTAACTGGCTAAGCATTCGGGGCTGAGCGCTCAGGATCAGGCCACTCCGTGGTCCGATTCAGTTGCCAGGTTGAACGGCAAGCATTCAGGGCCCCGGGCACTGAACCAGCCGCCAGACTTTCAGCTCCCCATGCCCTTGATGGGCCGTCGCCAAGTGGTAAGGCAGCGGGTTTTGGTCCCGCCATTCCTAGGTTCGAATCCTAGCGGCCCAGTTCTGATCTCCCTCCGCACCATGCCGGACACCCCGTTGCTGGTGTGCGATTTCGATGGCGTGCTCGTCGACGGCATGCCGGAATATTGGTGGTCGGCCCGCCGGGCCGCCCTGCGGCTGCAGCCGGGCCTGGTTCTGCCCGAGCAGGCGCCCCCTGGTTTTGCCCGCCTGCGCCCGCTGATGCACAAGGGCTGGGAGATGGTGCTGATGGCGGCCGAGCTGTCCCGCGGCGACCTGGACCTCGAGGCCCTGCTGGCGGCCTACGACGACGGCCTGCCCCGGGCGCTGGAGCGGTGGGGTTGGCACGCCGACCAGCTCCAGACGGCGCTGGAGGAGGTGCGCCGCCAGGCCCTGGCCGACGACCTGCCGGCATGGCTGGCCCTGCATCGCTTCTATCCCGGCGTGGTGGAGCGGCTACGCCGCCTGGGCGCTGAGCGCAGCGAGTGGTTGGTGCTCACCACCAAGGGGGGCGCCTTCGCCCGCCGGATCCTGGAGCAGGCGGGTCTGGAGCCGCGCACCGTCTACGGCCATGAGCAGGGCAGCAAGCCCGAGGTGCTGGAGCGCCTGCTCAGCGAGCGCAGGCCCCTGTGGTTCCTGGAGGACAGGCGGGCGACCCTGGAGCAGGTCTGCGCCCGGCCGGAGCTCCGGGCCGTGCGCTGCTTTCTGGTGAGCTGGGGCTATCTGGCTCCTGCGGACGCCCTGGCCCTGCCGGAGGCGATTCAGTGGCTGGAGCCGATGGAGTTTGACAAGCCTCTGGCGCAGTGGCCAGGATCCGATAAAGTACGTGTGTACTAAGCGCCGTTGAGACGCCGGCCCCTTTCGGTGGCACTGGTTTGCTGGGATCGCAGGGACCACGCCGGGCGGCATCGCTTCGGCAGGATCGCCCCGCGGCCCGTCCCATCGCGCCATCTCCATGCCCGCTGACCCGAAGCCCGCTGACCCGAAGCCCGCCACCCCCAGCGATGCCCGTTCGCTCCACCGCAATCCCTCCCCTTACTCCGCCATGGCCCCTACCGGCAACGCAGCCAGTGCCGCTGCAGCTTCCCCCGCCGCTGCCGTGAGCGCCGCCGATTCCCGGGCTGCGGCCGAGCGCGACAAGGCCCTCGGCCTCGTGCTGAACCACATCGAGCGCAACTTCGGCAAGGGCTCGATCATGCGTCTCGGTGATGCCTCCCGCATGCGGGTGGAAACCGTCCCCACCGGTGCCCTCACCCTCGACCTGGCTCTGGGCGGCGGCTATCCCAAGGGCCGGGTCGTGGAGGTCTATGGGCCCGAGAGCTCCGGCAAGACCACCCTCACCCTGCATGCCATCGCCGAGGTGCAGCGCCGCGGTGGCGTCGCCGCCTTCGTCGATGCCGAGCATGCCCTCGACCCGGTGTACGCCGCGGCCCTGGGGGTCGACATCGAAAACCTGCTCGTCTCCCAGCCAGACACCGGTGAGATGGCCCTGGAGATCGTGGATCAGCTCGTGCGCTCCGCCGCCGTCGACATCGTCGTGGTCGACTCGGTGGCTGCCCTCACCCCCCGGGCGGAGATCGAAGGCGAGATGGGCGATCTGGCGGTGGGCAGCCAGGCTCGGCTGATGAGCCAGGCGATGCGCAAGATCACCGGCAACATCGGCAAGTCGGGCTGCACGGTGATCTTCCTCAACCAGCTGCGCCAGAAGATCGGTGTGACCTACGGCAATCCCGAGACCACCACCGGCGGCAATGCCCTGAAGTTCTATGCCTCGGTGCGGCTGGACATCCGCCGCATTCAGACGCTCAAGCGGGGCACGGAGGAATACGGCATCCGCGCCAAGGTGAAGGTGGCCAAGAACAAGGTGGCTCCGCCGTTCCGCATCGCCGAGTTCGACATCCTCTTCGGCCGTGGCATCAGCACCCTGGGCTGCCTGCTCGACCTCGCCGAGGAGACGGGCGTGGTGGTGCGCAAGGGGGCCTGGTACAGCTACGAGGGGGACAACATCGGCCAGGGACGGGACAACACCA
Organism: uncultured cyanobacterium; assembly: GCA_963765575.1. Lineage (GTDB taxonomy): Bacteria > Cyanobacteriota > Cyanobacteriia > PCC-6307 > Cyanobiaceae > NIES-981. The sequence goes on from CAVXWZ010000011.1 coordinate 279,849, forward strand.
TCACCTGGCTGGAACAGAACCCCGAACAGTGTGCGGCCGTGGAAACACTCACGCGCCAGAAGCTCACCGAGGGGTCCGAGGTGAGTGCCAACTCGATGAAGCCCCTGGCGGCCGCCGCCAGGACGGCCGCGGTGCCGGCGGCCGACTGAGTGGCCGGCCAGCGCCTCAGCTCAGGGGCGGGCGGTCTTGGTGGTCACGGCAATGCCGCCATCCCCACCCTGGGGTGCGGCTGGCTCCTGGAGCGTCTGCGCCACCCGCTGGAGTTCGCCGATCGCGTCGGCTCCCTCCAGCTTCACCAGTTCGTGACCATCACGGGACTCGACCCAGCTGATGCCGAAGTCGGAGACCAGGAAGCGCACCATGTGGTTGCTGCCCAGGCTGGCCACAAACGAGGCGCCGGACCCGTCGCGGCCGTCGCCGCAGCTGTAGCAGGTGGCGGCCATGCCGCGATCCTGAAGGCTGCGGGCCAGGGCCTCAAGGCTGAGCACAAGATCGTGAACGAGACAGCGGTATTGCTCCGCCAGGCGGGGAAACATCGAAGCAATGCCGCAAACTGCTGGAACGCTAAGGTTTTCTTCAGGTTTTTGTGGGTGTAAATACCCATCTCCGCACCTGCGCGGCCTGCACCTGCGCTGGCGGCACTGGGCTCAGCCGTCCGACAGGGCCCACCAGCCGGCGGCAGGGCCGATGAAGCGCACCGCGACCCAGAAGATCACCAGGGCGGCAATGCCCACCCAGGCCCCCCGGGTGCTGACGGCAACAAAGCGGTCGGCCTGATTGCGGGTGAACGGCAGCCAGGAAATCAGCCGGGGTGAGCTGTCGACCTCCCGTGCCGACGCCGGCTTGCTCTGCCGGGGGGGCAGCCCCTGGATGCTGCGTCGCTTGGCTTCTCCCATCAGATTCCCCCGTTGCCTGCCGGCAGGCTAGTCAGCCGAGTCCCGAGCACTGCAGTGGGTCTCGGTCCCTTCGGCATCGACAAGCCGGCCGCATTCAGTGGGGCAGCAGCCGGCTGAGCGGCAACCAGGGGTCGAGCGCTGCCAGCACCTGTCGTCCCCAGCTCCTGCCGCGCAGGCGTCCATCAAGGATGGCCAGGCGCCCGCCGCCGCGACGCAGTCCAGCCACCGCCAGTTGCAGGCGGGTGAGGCCGTCGGGCAGCAGCCGTTCACGAAACCAGTCACGGCCCTGGCGGCGCAGGGCCTGCACCTGGGCGGCTGTGAGGGGGTCCTCCAGGCTGGCGATCGGCAGCAGCGCCACCACGATCTGGCAGGGCAGGGGTAGACGCTGGTGCCGCTCCAGCCACCAGCTCCAGCGGCAGCACACAACGCCGTTGACCTCCGGTGCGGTGCTCTCCAGCACCACCCGGCTGCCGAATTCGGCGGCCAGGCCGCTGGCCAGGGTCAGGCGCAGCGCCCTGTCGTCGAGCAGGATCACGCTCAGCCCCGACTGCCCCAGCACCAGGCGCCGGCATTGCTCCAGCAGGTGCTGGCCGAAATGGGGACTGTTGGGCAGCGGTTGCCGCAGGGGAGCGAACAGGGGCAGGGGGTCGGACAGGGGCGGATCGCCCAGATCCACGCACACCCGCGGCGTCAGTCCGAGCTCCTCACCCGACTGGCGGGCCGGACCGAGCTGGCCGATGACCACCGCGCCGCGGCCCTCCAGCAGCCCATCGAGCACCTGCAGCGGTTCCAGGGGCTGGCGATGCAGGGTCCACTGCAGCAGCCGGACGTCGCGCTCGGCCCAGCTGGTCCAGCGCCGGTTGTCGCTGGCCAGCCAGCGGGGCCACGGTTCGGGCAAGGGTCCCAGCAGGGCCAGCAACTGCCGCAGCGGGGCTTCGTCCTCCTCCGCCAGGGGCACCAGAGCGGAGGGGCTGCGCGGGTGCTGCAGCACCCGGCGGCTGAGCCTGGCGTGGAGCTCCAGCAGGGTCGCGGCCGCGGCGGGCTGGGCTCGCCGCAGCTGATCCCAGTGGCTGGGCTGCAGGCGGATCGCCAGGGCCTGCCGCAGCAGCGCATCGAGCTGTTCGGCTTCCGGGATCACCAGCTGGCGGTCTGCCAGGGCCCCGCGCTGCCAGGCCGCCACGAGCTGGCGGTGGCTGAGCAGCCACACCCTGGCCTCGCCGGGGTCATCTCCCTCCAGGCAGGGCAGGGCCAGGCCCGCATCGGCGGCCATCAGCCGCGGCAGCTCCAGCTGCAGCAGCCGTTGCCGCAGGGGCTCGCTCACCACCACAGCCAGGCGGGTCTCGCTCAGGGCCAGGGGCACCAGCAGGCTGATCAGCCAGCTCGGGTCGCTGCCCGGGGCCAGCCGCACCAGGGTGTGGTCGTTGCGGCGCAGGCTGCGGCCCACCAGGCGGCTGAGGCTCAGGTGGTGGGGCCAGCGCTGGCTGCCCTCGCGCTGCAGCAGGGCCTTGAGCTGGTGGTGGGCGCGGGCTTCGAGCATCCGCCGTCAGCCGGTGCCAGTGGATCGTAGGAAGCTGACCCAAGGGCACGGCAACAGCGATGACAACTCCTGCTTCCCCCCCGGGGGCCCAGCCACCGGCTGTGACGTCTCTGCAGGGGCCGGTGGGCCTGGTGGGTCTGGGGCTGATCGGCGGCTCCCTTGGGCTCGATCTGCAGCAGCGCGGCCTTGAGGTGCGTGCCCTGGTGCGCCGCCCCGAGACTGCCGAGCGGGCGCGTCAGCGCGGCCTGGCCCAGGTGGTGGACACCGATGCGGCGGTGCTGGCCGGCTGTCGGCTGGTGGTGCTGGCGCTGCCCCTCGATCGCCTGCTGGAGCCCCCCCCGTCGCTGCTCGCCGCCCTGCCGCCGGCAGCGGTGGTCACCGATGTGGGCTCGGTGAAAGCGCCTGTACTGCAGCGTTGGCGTGGCCTCCATCCCCGCTTTGTGGCCAGTCACCCCATGGCCGGCAGCACCGAGGCCGGGGTGGAGGCCGGCCGGCTGGATCTGTTTCGCGGTCGCCCCTGGGTGGCGACGCCCGAGGCCGGCAGCGACGCATCGGCCCTGGCCACCGTCCAGGCGCTGGCGGCAGCGGTGGGGGCCTGCTGGCTCACCTGTGCCGCCGCCGAACACGATCGGGCGGTGGCGCTGATCTCCCATCTGCCGGTGCTGGTCAGTGCCGCGCTGCTGCTGGCCGCCGATCGGGGCGCGGCCGCTGGGCCGCCTGATCAGGGCCTTCCCGGGCTCACACGGGCCCTGGCCTCGAGCGGCTTTGCCGACACCACCCGGGTGGGTGCGGGAAACCCGGAGCTGGGCGCGCTGATGGCCCGTTGCAACCGCGAGGCGGTGGGTGAGGCCCTGGCCGGCTACCGCCGCTGCCTCGATGGGCTCGAGCAGAGGCTGGCGCTGGAGGACTGGCAGGGCCTGCAGCAGGAGTTGGACCACTGCCGGCAGCTGCGCGGGGACTTCCTCTGAGCGCCTGCATCAGCCGAGCCCTGGGTGTGGCCGCGCGCCCTCAGGCCTGCAGCTGCAGCGTGATGCCCCGGCGCTCGAGCAGCTGACGGCAGGCGGTGAGCGCCGAGAGACTCACCCCTGCGGTGCCTTCGCCGGGATAGATGGCGTCGCCGCAGAGCCACAGCCCGGCCAGCGCTGTGCGGCTGGCCAGGCCGAAGGGGCCGAAGCAGCGGGGCCGTTGCCCCAGCCCCCCCACGAAGCCGAAGGGCCGGCCAGTCCAGCGGGCAAAGCCCCGCGGCGTTGCCAGCTCGGCATGCAACCAGGTGTCCGCCGCCAGGCCCAGACCCTGCTCCAGCCCCGCCTGGATCGAGCCCTGGGCTTCGGCCTTGGCCCTGTCGTAGGCGCTGGCTGTGCCGTTGAACCAGGGCCGCGCTGCCGTGAACACGCTGGCGATCACGGTGGCCTGGCCGATGGGCGCCCGGCCATCGCCCTCATGGCTCACGGACACGAACAGGGGGCCGGGGCTGGTGCCGTCGAACTGGAGGTGGGAGGGGACGCCGGCCGGCAGCGAACGCCGTGGCACCGCGGCGTAGAGCACCAGGGCACCGGAGGGGTCGTCCAGGCTCTCCAGGCGACGGCCGAAGCCGCGGGGCATCTGCTCCCCCAGCAGCTCCGGCAGGGCCTGGGGTGGGATGGCGAGCACCACATCGCGGCACTGCTGCCGGCAGGCGGGGCGACCCTGGCCGCCCGTCACCTCCAGCTCCCAGAGGCCGGAGCTGGTTTGCCGCAGAGCGCTCACCCGCTGCCGCAGCCGCAGCCGGCCGCCGGCCGCCGCCAGCGCCTCCTCCAGCCGACCGCTGAGCATCTGCATCGAGCCGTGCAGATGCCACAGCCCCAGGGGCTCCTGGGCCATGGCCAGCACGGTGGCGCCGTAGAGGGCGGCGGTGCGATCGGCCGGTTCCTGGGAGTAGAGCCGCAGCTGAAGATCGAGGAAGCGGCGCAGCCGCGGATCCCCGGCGCAGCCGCTCAGCCGCAGCAGGTCGACCACGGTGGCGGTGGCCAGCAGGCCCGACGCCAGGTTGGCCGGCTCCAGGGCACGCAACGTCTGGGCCAGGTCCCAGGGGCTGCGGGGCGGCAGCACCGGATCAGCGGCCGCGAACCGCCAGTTGGCCCGGTGCAGGGCACTGCAGAGACGCCAGAACCGTTCGCTGCCGGGGAAGTGGCGCTGCCGCTCGCGCTGCCAGCGCTTGGGATCCCGCCACAGGTGCACTGGCTCGCCGCCGCCGCCGAGGTGCACGACGCAGGCCGGATCGAGGGCGGTGGCCTCGGGCAGCGGCACCCCCAGATGCCGGAACAGGCGCGCGTGGCTGCCCCCCGGCTCCAGGCCCGCCACCTGGGTGGCGCCCACATCGAAGGTGTAGGGACCACGACGGAAGGTTCCGGCGCAGCCGCCGCTCTGGTGGTGGGCTTCCAGCAGCTCCACCGTCAGCCCCGCCCGGGCCAGCAGCGCCGCCGCCGTGAGTCCGGCGATGCCGGCCCCCACCACCACCACATCCAGCGGCTCGCCCATGGCGCCATGCTGGCAAGGCCGATCCCCCGGGCGCGTCGTGATCGCCTCACCCCAGACGCTGCTCGCCCCCTGGCTCGCCGAGCGCTTGGGGGCGAGACTGCGGGCCCTGGCGCCGGTGGGCGGAGGCTGCATCCACCAGGCCTGGTGCCTGGATTTCGCCGGCGGCCAGCGGCTGTTCGCCAAGACCAACCAGGCTTCGGCGTTGCCGATGTTCGAAACCGAGGCCGCCGGACTGTGCGCCCTGGCCGGCTGGGCCCGTCCCCCCCTGCAGGTGCCCAAGCCCCTGGCCGTTGGCCGGGCCGGCCCGCTGGCGGTGCTGGTGCTCCCCTGGCTGGAACTGCAGGGCGGCGGCGCCGAGCGCTCCGGCGACTGGCGCCAGCTGGGGCGGGGCCTGGCGGAGCTGCACCGCCGCAGCTGTGGTGCCGAGCGGCGCTACGGATTTGCGGCCGACAACTTCATTGGCTCGGCGCCCCAGGCCAATGCCTGGCATCAGGACTGGGGACGGTTCTTCGCCGACTGCCGCCTCGCGCCCCAGCTGGGCCGCGCGGCGGCGGCCGGACAGCCCCTGCGGGGGGGCGAGGAGCTGCTGGCCGATCTGCCGGCCTGGCTGGGGGGGCATGGCTGCCAGCCGGTGCTGGTGCACGGAGACCTCTGGAGCGGCAATGCTGGCCTGCTGGGGCCCGGTGCTGGCGGGGCCCTGTTCGACCCGGCCAGTCACTGGGCCGACCGGGAGGTTGACCTGGCCATGGCGCGGCTGTTCGGGGGCTTCCCCCCGGCCTTCTTTGCGGGCTACGACGAGATCTGGCCGTTGGCGTACGGGGCCGACCAGCGCGTTCCCCTCTACAACCTGTATCACCTGCTCAACCACGCCAACCTGTTCGGTGGTGGCTACTGGGGTCAGGCCCAGGCCAACATCGATGCATTGCTGGCCGCCCGGCCCAGCTGACGGCCCATGCCGCCAGCCCCGATCAGCGCCCTATTCAGCCCGCTCGTCAGCGCTTGGTTCAGCCCTCTGGTCAGCCCTCTGGTCAGCCCAGGTATTCGCTTTTCAGGTTCTGCAGGCGGGACACCACCGCCCCGCGCTTCTCGCCGGTGGTGAGGTTCTTCCAGCTCCACTGGCCCACCACCACCAGGCCGAGCAGCTCCAACAGTCCCGGCACGATCGGCAGCAGGTTGATGGTGTCGAGCACACCCTTGATCAGCACCTGGGCCACGATCACGAGCACCAGGATCCCCACGATCTTGCTGATGCGCCCCATCTGGCTCCAGTCCACCTGATCGAGCAGCTCGTTCACCCGGCTGAGCACCTCGCTGTAGCGCTCGCTGAAGCCGGCAGCCGCATCGGTCCCAGCCTCCGGGCTGAGGGTGGCGTCCACAGCTGCGGCGGTCTCGCTGGCTGCTTTGTTGACGCTATCGCCGACCGCATTGACCGCCTCGCCGACGGTGCTGGGCTCAGTGCCGGAATCAGTGCCGGAATCGGCCGTGGTGGGCGGGAACTCGCTCATGGGCCTGGGTCGCACACGGAAGACAGTGGTTCATAAGGTATCGGTGTGTCCCCCTTCGCGCCAACCGCGGTGGCGTCCGACCGGCGGCTGCGGGTTCAGCTGCAGCGGCTTTTGGCGGATCCGGCACCGGAAGAAGCCTGCGCCCTGCTGCTCGGCCAGCGGCGCGATGGCGGCGGACTGTGGCGGCTGCGTCGGCTCTGGCCCTGCCGCAACGTCTGGCCCCAGCCGGCTGAACGACCGCGGCGCTTTGCCATCGATCCGCGCGAGCAGCTGCTGGCCCAGCGCTGGAGCCGCGAGCGGGGCCTGGAGGTGCTGGGCCACGCCCACAGCCATCCCCGCAGCGCCCCGATTCCGTCCGCCAGCGACCGGCGACTGTGTGTGCTGCCGGCGTTGATGTTGATCCAGGGTCCGGATGGCGAGCAGCGGATCTGGTGGCTGGCCGACACGGGCGGCGCTGCTGAGCCGACCGGAGAGACCGAGGAAGGCGCAGGGTTTTTGCCCATGCCGCTCCCGGTGCCGCTCCCGGTGCCATGGACAATGGATGACTGAATCTGGCCAGCCGCACCCGTGGCCGCGGCCTTCCCTCACCGCCACCATGCTTCCTCCCGACACCAGCGGCGTTCAGCTCAGCCCCGATGAGGTGGCGCGCTTCTCGCGGCATCTGATCCTGCCGGAGGTGGGCATGGAGGGCCAGAAGCGTCTCAAGGCCGCGTCGGTGCTGTGCGTGGGCACCGGTGGCCTGGGATCGCCGCTGCTGCTCTACCTGGCCGCCGCCGGCGTTGGCCGCATCGGCATCGTCGATTTCGACGTGGTGGACCACTCCAACCTGCAGCGCCAGGTGATCCACGGCACCAGCTGGGTGGGCAAGCCCAAGATCGAATCGGCCAAGGCGCGCATCCTCGAGATCAATCCCCACTGCCAGGTGGATCTCTACGAGACGGCCCTGACCAGCGAGAACGCCCTCGAGATCATCGAGCCCTACGACCTGGTGTGTGACGGCACCGACAACTTCCCCACCCGCTACCTGGTGAACGACGCCTGCGTGCTGCTGGGCAAGCCCAATGTGTACGGCTCGATCTTCCGCTTCGAGGGCCAGGCCACGGTGTTCAACCTGGATGCCGAAAGCCCCAACTACCGGGATCTGTTCCCCGAGCCGCCACCGCCGGGCATGGTGCCTTCCTGCGCCGAAGGTGGTGTGGTGGGCGTGCTGCCCGGCATCATCGGCATGATCCAGGCCACCGAGGCGGTGAAGATCATCGTCGGTATCGGCACAACCTTGAGTGGTCGGTTGCTGCTCTTTGATGCTCTGGGGATGAAGTTCCGCGAGCTGAAGCTGCGCCCCAGCCCCGAGCGTCCGCTGATCGACCGACTCATCGACTACCAGGAGTTCTGCGGTGTGGGCGGCAGCGCCCCGGGCCAGGAGGAAGCCGGCAGCGTGCCCAGCATCACGGTGGCCGAGCTCAAGACAGTGATCGATGGCCAGATCCAAGACATCCTGCTGCTGGATGTGCGCAACCCCCAGGAGGCCGACATCGCCGTGATTCCTGGCGCCGTGCTGATGCCCCTCGATCGCATCGAGAGCGGCGAGGCAATCGATGACGTGCGCCTCATGGCCGCGGGCAAGAAGCTCTACGTGCACTGCAAACTCGGCGGTCGCAGCGCCAAAGCCCTGCTCGCCCTGGGGCGCCATGGCATCGAGGGGGTCAACGTGAGCGGCGGTATCGATGCCTGGAGCCAGCACGTGGACCCGGAGGTGCCGCGCTACTGATCCAGCGCGGCGCCCATGGGGCTGCTCAATAGTCCACGCCGCGCTTGAGATCCACGCCGCGCTCGGCGTAGTGCTTGTGGCACACCATCTCGGAGTGCACCGCAGCCAGGTCGAAGTAGGCGGGGCGGTTCTTGCAGCGGCCCGTGAGGATCACCTCGGTGTCTGCTGGTTTGCGCAGCAGGGTCTGCACGATCGGCTCCACCGGCAGCAGCTCCAGATCCACGGTGGGGTTGATCTCGTCGAGGATCACGGTCTTGTACAGACCGCTGGCAATGGCTGCCCGGGCGATCTCCCAGGCCCGCTCCGCTTCCACGTAGTCGATCGGCAACTGCTGGCCCCGCCACACGATCGCGTCGCGGCCTGAGCGCAGGTGATCCACCAGGTGGGGATAGCTCTCGCGCAGGGCGGCGATGGCGGCATCCTCGGTGTAGCCGCTACCCCCCTTCAGCCATTGCAGGATCAGCACCCGGTGGCTCTTGTCCTGGCTGATGCCCCGCCCGATCGCCTGCAGGGCCTTGCCCAGGGCGCTGGTGCTCTTGCCCTTGCCCTCACCGGTGTAGATCTCGATGCCCTCCAGCCCCAGCGGCAGCTCGCCGGAGCCGTCGGGTCCGCGCTCGCCCTCGGGCAGGCGGCGCCGGTGACCGCGCATTTCCGAGTGCAGGTCGGCCAGCTGGATGAGCTGGGCGGGTGCCCCCCGGCCGGTGCAGATCACCTCCATCCCCGCCGGCTTGGCGGCCAAGGTGTGGCAGACCTCATCGTCGTCGAGCAGGCCCAGATTGAGCACCGGGTTGAGCTCGTCGAGCACCACCACCGAGTAGAGATCGGAGGCGATCGCCCCCTTGGCGATGTCCCAGCCGCGCTGGGCCTCCTGGCGATCGAATCGGGTGATCGCGTCGGCGCCGAAGAACTCGCCGCGGCCGGTGCGCACCTGGTCGATCAGGTGGGGGAATCCCTGTTGCAGGGCTTCGATGGCGCCGTCCTCGTCGTAGGCCCGGCCTGGGCCTTTGAGGAAGCGCAGCAACAGCACCCGGGTGCGCTTCTGCTCGCAGATGCCCAGGCCGATGGTGCGCAGCACCACCCCGAGGGCCGCCTGGCTCTTGCCCTTGCCGTCGCCGTCATAGACGTGCAACTGGCCGTGGGAGCGCTCCTCGCTGTGGGCGGCGGTGCGGATGCCGATGCCGCGCCCGGTGCCGCGTTGGGTGCCCCGCTGCGGCGTGCCGGTGCTGCTGGAGCTCATGGCGCCGCGACGTTGACTTTGATGCTACCCAGCCTCAGCGGCCCAGCTGCCAGGATCACGGAGGCCTCTGCCGGCATCGCCGATGGCCTTCACCCTGCTCGAGTCTCTGCCAGACCCGCTGGAGCGGGGTCTGGAGCAGCTGCGTGGCCTCATCGCCCCATTCCCCCAGGTGCTGGTCGCCTACTCCGGGGGTGTCGACAGTGCCCTGGTGGCGGCCATCGCCGTGGAACAGCGGGGTCCGGCTGCCGAGGCGGTTACCGGGGTGTCTCCGGCCCTGGCCCCCCATCTGCGCCGGGAGGCCGGGCAACAGGCCCGCTGGCTGGGCATCCGCCATCGCGAGATCCCCACCGCCGAGCTGGCCGATCCGGCCTACGCCAACAACCCCCAGGACCGCTGCTACGCCTGCAAGCGGGAGCTGCACAGCCTGCTGGCGCCGATCGCCGCCGCCGCCGGCGGGGCGGTGGTGCTCGATGGCGTGAACCGGGACGACCTGGGGGATCATCGCCCCGGCATCCGGGCGGCCCGGGACCATGGCGTGCGCTCCCCCCTGGCGGAGCTGGGCATCGACAAGGCCGGGGTGCGCCAGCTCTCCAGGGCCCTGGGCCTGCCCTGGTGGGACAAGCCCGCCCAGCCCTGCCTGGCCTCCCGCTTCCCCTACGGAGAGCCGATCAGCGCTGGCCGACTCGAGCGGGTGGCGGCGGCCGAGGCCTGGTTGCTGCAGCAGGGCTGGGCGCAGGTGCGGGTGCGCAGTCAGGGGCAGACGGCCCGCATTGAGCTGCCCGCCGCCCAGCTCAACGGGGCCCTCAGCCGCTGGGCCGACCCCCAGGCGAGGGCAGGCCTGGTCGCGACCTTCCTCGACCTGGGCTTCAGTGCCGTGGCGCTCGATCTCGAGGGCCTGGTGAGCGGCAAGCTCAACCGCGAGATCTGAGCGGCCCCTGGCCCCTGGCCGCGGGCTCGACCGGGACTCAGGCGGCCAGGGCAGGCAGCCGCGCCGCGGCTTGGCAGTCGTCCGGCAGCCGCTCGGTGCCGGCGATGGCGGCGGGGGTTTCGCGGCGAAAACTGGTGAGGCGGTGGCGACCGGCGCCGAGTTCGGCGGCGAGCACGGCACAGGCGCGCTCGGGCATGGTGTGATCACCGCAGGTGAACACATCCACGGCGGCATAGCCGGACTCGGGCCAGGTGTGGATGGAGATGTGGGATTCGGCCAGCAGGGCCAGACCGGTGACGCCCTGGGGCTGGAAACGGTGGGTGATGAGGTTGAGCAGGGTGGCACCGGCCTGGCTGGCGGCGGCGGTGATGGAGTCCCTGAGGAAAGCCTGGTTGTCGAGCCGACCTGGATCGCAGTCGTAGAGCTCGAGGATGCAGTGTTTCCCAACCGTGTCGCAGGTCGCTGGGGCCGTGCTGGAAGCGCTGCTCCATCCCGGGTTCGGGTGGAGGCAGGGCAGGCTCTGGGGCATCAATGGCGGGCCGATGGGGCGCTCACCTTACGCGCAGGGTGCCGCTCCTTCAGAACCATCCCCCTGCAGTTGCCCGGCCTGCATCCTCACCACCTGGCAGTGCCGGCGCCAGCCGCCGCCGAAGGACTGCACGTGGGTGGCGCTCACCAGGCACTGGTGGCTTTCTCCCACGGCCTCCAGCAGCAGCTGCTGGCGCCCCGGATCCAGCTCGGCCAGCACATCATCGAGCAGCAGCAGCGGCGGTGTGCCCACCACGCTGTGCACCAGCTCCAATTCCGACAGCTTCAGGGCCAGCACCAACGTGCGCTGCTGACCGGCGGATCCATAGCGCCGGGCGGGCCGGTCGCCCAGCAGCAGCTCCACCTCGTCGCGGTGGGGACCCACCGCGCACTGCCCCAGGCGCAGTTCCTGCGGCCGTTGCGCGCCCAGCTGCTCCGCCAGGGCCTGCCGCCAGGGCTCTTCGGCTTCTTCGCCCGGCAGGTCGGTGCCGCTGCGATAGCGCAGTCGCAGCAGCTCCCTGCCGCCGCTGAGGCGGTGTTGCCAGTGGGCCGCCAGGGGCTCCAGGCGCCGCAAGGCCCGATGGCGCCGCCGGTGCAGGCGGGTTCCCACCAGGGCCATCTGCTGGTCGAAGGCATCCAGCAGGGGCCCCGGATCGGCCCCGCCCAGACGGCGGCGCAGCAGCTGACTGCGTTGCCGCAACAGCCGCCCGTAGCGGCTGAGCAGTTCGCTGTAGAGGGGCTCAAGCTGCACCACCACCCGGTCGAGCCACTGGCGACGCAGCGCCGGCTCCCCCCGCACCAGATCCAGATCAAGGGCACTGAAGCTCACGCAGCGCAGGGACCCCAGCAGCTCGTTCTGCCGCTCCAGGGTCTTGCCGTTGCGACTCGCCTGGCGTCCTCCCTGGCGCCGCAACTCCAGCCGCAGCCGGTCGCCGCCATCACTGAGGCCGCGCAGCACGGCAGCGGGCTGGCCGTGGCGGATCAGGTCCCGGTCGTTGGCGCTGCGATGGGAGCGCAGGCTGCCCAGCAGCTCCACCGCCTCCAGCAGGTTGGATTTGCCTTCGCCATTGGCGCCCACCACCAGCAGCCGTGGGGCATCGAGCTCCAGCGCCAGGCGCTCGATGTTGCGGTATTGGCTCAGCTCCAGACGGTGCAGCCGGATGGGTCAGAGGCGGCCAGCGGCTAAGCTAATTCCACCGTGAACGGCCACTCCGGTGGGCTCCTGCGGTCTTCCCCACGTCAGGAGCTGTTCCCCTGACGACTGGGTCGGGCTCGTTTCCGTCCCGTGTTCACGGGCATGTAGCTCAGTTGGATAGAGCGTCAGATTCCGGTTCTGAAAGTCGGGGGTTCGAGTCCCTCCATGCTCGTTGGCTTCGTCCCCCCTGCTTCGGCAGGGGGGATTTTTTTGTCGCGTGCACCCGTTCCCGGTCACGGCCGAGGCTCAGAGCTGCAGGCCCATCGCCCGGATCCCGCCGGGATCGAGCACGAAGCCCTGGCGCTTCAGGGCCTCGACGGCCTCGGGAGGGGCCGACAGGGAAATGCTGCAGCCCGGCAGCTCGCGGCGCAGCTTGGCCAGGGCCCCCTGCACCAGGGCCAGCAACAGCTCCGCCTGGGCCGGGTCGCGGGCATCGGCCCACAGATCCCAGAGGTTGGCATTGAGGGCGAGGTCGCTGGTGCAGCGCACGAACCCCACCAGCTGTTCCTCCCGGTTGACGATCCACTGATGCCAGAGGCTGCACTCGAGCACGCGGCGCCAACGCACCTCGCCGCGGACCCGCTCGCCGCTCTGCTGCAACAGGGTATCCAGGGCCTGGAGATCCGGCAGACCCGCCTCGATCAGCCGATAGCCCTCACGCAGGCGTGGGGCCGGTGGATGGTTGCGGAATGGCAGTAACAGGGAACCCAGGGAGACCTCGTGCGGTGATCAGCCGGTGTTGCGCATGCCTGCGGCGATGCCGTTGATCGTGAGCAGGGCGCCGCGCAGCAGCTCGCTGCGGCTGTAGGCCCGTGCATCCTGGCGGGGCCCGACGGCCTCGCTCATCGGCGGCTGCCGGCTCTGGTCCCGCAACCGGCGCAGCAGCGCCACCTGCAGGAAGCCCAGGGGCACGATCGTGCGGTTGCGCAGGTCCACCGACAGTTGCAGGGCGGGGTCACCGTCGAGCAGACGCCGGCGGCCGGTGATCTGCAGCACCAGCTCGCGGGTGAGGCTGAATTCGCCGGCGATGGTGGCGAAGATGCGCTCGAAAGACTCCCGGTCCTCGCTGCGGCCCAGGTCCTGGACGTAGTGATGGGCGAGCTCGATGTCCACCTTCGAGAGGGTCATCTCCACCTTGGACATGAGCATGCGGAAGAACGGCCAGCGCTGGTGCAGCAACCGCAGCAGGTCGATCTGTTCCGGATCGCGTTCCAGTTCATCCTGCAGGGCCCTGCCCACGCCATACCAGCTGGGCAGCAGGAAGCGGCTCTGGGTCCAGCCGAACACCCAGGGGATCGCCCGCAGGCTGGAGAGGTCCTTGGCACCACTCTTGCGGCGCGCCGGCCGGCTGGAGATCTGCAGCTTGCTGATCTCCTCGATCGGGGTGCACTGCTGGAAGAAGGCCACCAGATCGGGGTTGTCGTGCACCAGCGCCCGGTAGACCTCGCGGGAGCGGGTGGCCAGCCGGCCCATCAGCTCGTTCCAGCTGGGCGTGTCATCCACCGGCGTGCTCACCAGGCTGTTCTGGATCACGGCGGTGGTGACGGTTTCCAGGTTGTAGAGGGCCAGCTCCGGCAGGGAGTATTTGGAGGCCAGCACTTCGCCCTGCTCCGTGATCTTGATGCGGCCGCCGAGGGTGCCGTTGGGCTGGGCCAGAATCGCCTGGTAGGCCGGCCCGCCGCCGCGGCCCACCGAGCCGCCGCGGCCGTGGAAGATGCGCAACGCCAGCCCGTGGCGGATGGCCAGGTGTTGCAGGCCGATCTGGGCCTTGTGGATTTCCCAGTTGCTGGAGAGGAAGCCGGAATCCTTGTTGCTGTCGGAGTAGCCGAGCATCACTTCCTGCAGCGACGGGGTGCCCTCCGCTGCCCCCAGCAGCTGGCGGTACACCGGCTCACGGAACAGCTCCTCCATCACCGCCGGCGCCCGCTGCAGGTCTTCCACCGTTTCAAACAGCGGCACCACCATCACGGAGGCGTGCTGGCTCACCGGATCCACCAGCCCCGCCTCCTTGGCCAGCAGCAGCACCTCCAGCAGATCCGACACCGTGTGACTCATCGAGATCACGTAGGTGTGGCAGATGCGGGTGCCGAACTCCTGCTGCAGCCGCTGCAACATGCGGAACACGGCAAAGGTCTGGGCCGTGGCGTCGCTCCAGCGGACTGAGGTGGGCACCAGGGGGCGCCGGGTCTGCAGCTCGCCGAGCAGCCAGGCCACCCGTTGCTCCTCCTCCATGGCGCCATAGGACACCGGCAGCTGCAGGTAGCGGCTGAGTTCGTCGATGGCGTCGCTGTGGCGGGTGCTCTCCTGGCGGATGTCCAGGCTGGCCAGGCAGAAGGCGAAGATCTGCACCTGGCTGATCAGGTGCTGCAGCGCCTCACAGCTCAGGCCCGTGCTCTCCAGGCTCTCGAGCACCAGCTCGAGATCGTTGCGGAATTCCTCCACCGAGCCGTAGTGCAGATCCGGCGCCGGCGTGGTGTTGCTGAGGTTGCCCCCCGGCAGGGGCACGTTGGCGATGGTGTCGCAGGGGGATTCCCAGCCGGCCTCGGCGAGCACCTGATTGCGGGCCTTGGTGAGGCGCAGGCGCTCCAGCACGTAGCTGAGTTTGAGGCGGTAGGGCTCCAGCCGGTAGCGGGCCGCCCGCTCCTCATAGATCTCCGGGAAGCGCAGCCGGTCCATCTCCAGGGATTCCAGCAGCGCCGGACTGACCTGGCTCCACTGCATGGAGATGCTGAGCTGATCGCGCAGCTCGCCCACCGAGCGGAAGTAGCGCTCCAGCATCAGCTGGCGCTGGTAGCAGGCGGTGCGCCAGGTGATTTCCGGTGTCACCGAAGGGTTGCCGTCCCGGTCAGATCCCACCCAGGAGCCAAAGGTGCAGAAGGCTTCGCGCGGCACCTCCACGTCGGGGTAACTCTGGGCCAGGGCTGAGCGGATCCGCTGCCGCAGCAGGGGCATGGCGTCGAAGAGCACATCCTGGAAGTAGTGCAGGGCGTAGTCGACCTCGTCGAGCACCGTGGGCTTGAACTGATGCAGTTCGTCGGTGCGCCACCAGAGGCGGATCTCCTCCTCGAGTTGGAGGCGCAGGTTGTGCAGTTCCAGGGGGTTGATGAGTCCGGCCCCCTGCTCCAGCTTCTGGATCAGGGCCGCCACCCGCCGCTGCTTGTGGCGCACCGTGTGGCGCACGATTTCGGTGGGGTGGGCGGTGAAGACCAGCCGCAGGTCGAGGTCGCGCAGCAGGGTCTCGAGCTGGGCCGGCGGCACGTTGAGGCTGCGCAGCCGAGCGAAGAGCTGGCGGAAGGTGACCGGCTCGGTCTGGCTCGCCAGGGGGGGCAGGAAGGGGTCGCTGGCGCTCGGCTCGGCCTGGCTCTTGAGGCTGTCGAGGTAGGTGTCCTCTTCGATGTGCTGCTCAAGGATGTTGACCAGCTGGAAGTAGAGGGAGAAGGCGCGGGCCGCGGCGATTGCCTCGGCCAGATCCATCTCGCGGATCAGCTCCACGAAGGCGGCGCTGTTGTCGGCCCCGTCGCCGGCCTGGCTGTGTTCGCTGAGCTGCTTCAGGCGCAGCAGCCGCTCGGCCTGCTCCGGCGGACATTCACTGCGCAGCACCGTCTGCCAGAGGTCTTCAACGAGCTCCATGCGCTCGCCCAGCAGGCGTGTGGCCCGGGGGGAGGGTTGGGCAATGGTGGGCACGAACTGCCGCATGGGAACCGGGGTGGCAGTACGGGGGCGATCGATCATCCCAAAACACCGGCCTGTCGGTCTGTGTGGTCGGTGGCCGCGGCACGGATGGCCTCCCCATCCTCCAGCAGCCGCTCCTGCACCGCCATCGCTTCGGCCTCCGCGCCGAGGATGGTGGCGATCGAGGCGCCGGAGCGGTGCTGCTCCAACCAGCGCATGGCCTGATTGCCTTGCTCCAGCACCCGCTCCAGGGGGGCCAGCAGGGCCCCGAGCTGCTCCCTGGCGGCGAGGGGTCTGAGCTCCTCCAGTCCAGCTTCGATCCACTGGCTGCAGCGGATCGGCCGACCGTCCCGCCAGTGGTGCAGGCCTGCCTCAAGGCTGGCGCGGGCACTGGCCCGTTCGTTGGCATCGGCCAGCCGGGCCAGTTCCTCCGCGCTCAGGGAGCTGGCCCGCAGCGGATCCCAGCGCTCCGGCGCCTCCAGCAGCTGCAGCAGGCGCAGTTCGCAGAAGGCGGTGATCGCCAGCAACAACTCGGGGTCGCTGACCAGATCGCAGATGCGGATCTCCAGCCTGTTGAGGTCGTGGGGGCGGTCGTCGCCGTTGGGGCGCACCGATGTCCACAGGTGCCGCACGTTCTGCATCTGTCCGGCGGCCAGTTGCTCCTGCATCCAGTCCACGTAATGCCGGTGATCCGCGAACAGCGGCACCTCGGCCGGGGTGAGCGGGAACTGCAGCCAGCGCTGGGAATGGGCCCCGGTGACCCGCCCATCGAGGAAGGGGGAACTGGCGCTGAGCGCCAGCAGCAGGGCCGCTTCGCAGCGCAGCACGCGCAGGCCCGCGAAGAGGGTCTCCAGACCCTCAAAGGAGGTGCCAGCGGTGAGGCCCAGATTGATGTGCACGCTGGCGGTGACCACCCGGGTGCCATAGGTGGCCTCGATGTAGGCGTGATACGGGTGCTGGGGATCGGACCGCTCGAAGCGGGAGCTGTCGCCGAGGCTGAGGGTGCTGCCTGGGAGCAGCGTCAGTCCCCGCGCCTGCAGCCAGGGCCGCAATCTGCGGCGTGGTTCCAGCAGCAGCTCCAGCTGGCGGCCGTAGTCGGCCTCCGGAGGCGTGATGTATTCGAGGTTGCGGTGGTCGGGCTCGATCACGAACCCCTCCAGGGCCGCCACCACCTCGGGGCTGCAACCCACCACCGTGCCATCGCCACGGCCGGTGAACAGTTCCACCTCGAAGCCCTTCAGCAGGCGGCGGCTGGCCATGGGATTCGGCGTCACTGCAGGCATGCCAGGGCCTTGAGCATGCCCCGGGCCTTGTTGAGGGTTTCCTGGTACTCGGCCTCCGGCCTGGAGTCGGCCACCACGCCGGCACCGGCCTGCACCTGCACCCGCCAGCCGCCCCGCTCGGCGGGCAGCACCACCATCGTGCGGATGGTGATGGCCGTGTTCAGGGCCCCGGCCAGGTCCACGGCGCCGTACACCCCCGCGTAGGGCCCGCGGGCATCGGGCTCGAGCTCGTGGATCAGTTGCATCGCCCGGATCTTCGGTGCCCCGCTCACCGTGCCGGCGGGGAAGGCCGCCATCAGCAGGTCCCACACGCTCCTGCCGGCGGCCAGCACCCCCTCCACCTGGCTGACGATGTGCATCACGTGGGAGTAGCGCTCGATCACCATCAGCTCGGTGACCTGCACACTGCCCGGCCGGCAGACCCGGCCCAGGTCGTTGCGGCCCAGATCCACGAGCATCACATGCTCGGCCCGTTCCTTGGGGTCGGCCAGCAGCTCCTGCTCCAGGGCCCGATCCTCCGCTTCGTCAGCGCCCCGGGGCCGGGTGCCGGCGATCGGCCGCAGGGAGGCCTTGACCTGGTCGCTGCCGGGGATCGGTTCCGCCTTCACCATCACCTCGGGGCTGGAGCCGATCAGGTACCAGCCGCCGAAGTTGAAAAAGGCCATGTAGGGCGATGGGTTGACCATCCGCAGGCTGCGGTAGATCTCGAAGGGATCACGCTCGATGTGGGTTTCCAGGCGCTGGCTGAGCACCAGCTGGAACACATCACCCGCGGCGATGTGGTCGCGGGCCTGCACCACTGCAGCCTCGTAATCCTCCTGGCGGCGGTTGCTCAGCGGCCGCAGCCGCGCGGCGATGGCCGCTGGGGTGGCGTCGTCCCACCGCAGCGGTGCCACCCCCGCAGGCAGCGGCTGATGCATGCGGGCCTCGAGTTGGCGGATGCGCTCGCTGGCGGCGGCGTGGGCGGTCTGAGGATCGGCGCCGCGGCTGAGGTCGGCATAGGCCACTGCCGTGATCTGGCGCTTCACCTGATCGAACACGAGCAGGCTGTCGGCCAGCATCCAGCAGCCGTCCGGGGGCGCGGCGGCGGCGGAGTCTGCGTCTGCGGGATGGACGGGCACGCTGGGTTCGATCCAGCGGATCAGCTCGTAGCCCCAGAATCCAAACACTTGCCCCACCGGCGGCAGCCCTGGCACCGCCGTGCTGCTCAGCGGTTCCAGGCAGGCCGGCAACAGCTCCAGGGGATTGCCGCTGAGGAGCTCGCGCCGGCCATCGCGCCACAGCCGTTCGCTGCTCTCACCGCGACTGGTGAGGGTCCAGAGCGGATCGCTGACCACAAAGCTCCAGCGGCCGATGCGCTCGCCGCCTTCCACCGACTCCAGCAGCACGCCATGGTCGTGGCCCGCGCCCACCTTCAACCAGGTGGTCAGAGGGGTTTCCAGATCCGCAGGCCAGCGTTTCCAGAGCGGGATGAAGGTGCGACCGGCTGCCACCTGATCGCGGAAGGCCTGGTCCAGGACTCCGGGTTCCACGGTCGGCGCTGCGGGCTCTGCCGTTATAGGCGGCCCCAGCCTGGCCCCCCTGCCGCCAGGGGTTGGCACGGGGCCAGCGGCCTCACGGGGCGGGGATGGTGGGTTCGTAGCCGAACAGCTCGAAGTCGCTGCGGTAGAGGCGGGCAATGATCTGCCGCTGTTCGGCTCCATAGGCGTCCTGGAGCTGGAGAGCGGCGTTGGTGGTGGTGCCGCGGCGCTGGCTCGGCGCCGCGGCCTGGTGCCCGAACAGGCGCTGCAGCACTTCGGGCAGGTCGTGGTCAAGTGCCTCCACCCGGCCGATGAAGTCGAAGCGACGCAGGGGCAGGCAGAGGATGCCGGCCTGGGGTGCCCAGTGCATGTCGAGGTGGAGGCCACCGGCCTCCAGAAATCGGCAGAAGCCCAGGAAGTCACCCGGCTGCCCGTGCCGGTGGGCCCAGGCCAGGAACCGGCGGCCCTGATGGCGCAACCGCCCCACCTTGTCGAGGTAGGCCGAGAGCACGCGACTGAAGGGGTTGCGCACGAAGGTGAACACAAAGGCCTCGCGGTCGAGGCGAGCGACTTCCCGGCCGGAGAGGAACAGCGGGCGCAGGAACTGGTGTTTCGGGTCCGGGCGGCGCGGATGCCGGCGGCGGAAGCAACTGTGCTCCGCCAAAGCCGCCACGACGGTGGTATTGGCGGCTTTGGGGATGCGGCTGTAGAAGAAGGGTTCGGCCGGCGAATAACAGCCGCGGGGATCGAGTTTGAACAGATCCATGCGCCCCGTGTAGGGGTAACGCCGGTAGAACGGTGTCAAAATCTGCGCCGCGCGATGCCAGAGGCCCCGCCCCAGTTGCACCGGGCCGCCGCCGCCGCCGCCGCCGTTGCCGCCGTTGCCGTCGCCGCCGCGACCTGGACCCGGCGCCGGCATGGGGGAGGGCATAGGCGGCAAGGCTGGCAGGGAGGGGGACCCTAGGCAAAGGGCCGCCCCGTTCACAATGTCCTGATCCCCGTGCAGCCGCCCAGCCCCTTGCCTGTGCCCAGGTCCCAGACCGGTGATTCAGCTTCGTCGCAGGCTCGGCTGCCGAGGGTGGTGGCGGTGGGCTTCAACAAGTGCGCCACCCGCAGCCTGGCCCAGCTGTTTGCCCGTGCTGGCCACCGGGTTGTGCATCAGAAAATCGCCGCTGGCTGGATCGCACGATTGTGGACAACACGCAAGATCGGCCGCTTGATGCGCCTGAATGTGGATGCTGGTCGCCCTGTGTTTGCCGGTGTCGAAGATTATGTATTTTATGGTGATCTGATCGACAGTAGTGACCGGGAAAGTTTTGACGGAAATACTCTGTACCGCCGCATTCTTGATGATTATCCCGACACGATTCTGTTGCTGAACTGGCGTGATCGGGAAGCCTGGATCCACTCCCGGCTGCGCCATGGCCACGGTGAATTCGCGGTCCGTGAGTGCCGCCTCAGGGGGCTGGCCAGCCTCGACGACCTCGCTGCTCTCTGGCGGCAGGAGTGGGATCAGCACCTGGCGGCGGTGCGCTCCTTCATGGCCGCTCGCCCGCAGCAGCTGATCGATTTCCAGCTCGACCACGACCCCATCGAGGACCTGGTGCGTCGCCTGCCCGCCTACGGCCTCAGGGCCGAGCACTTCAGCGACATCGGCCGCAGCCGTGATCGCCAGCTTCCCAGGTGCGTGGCCCTGCTCAAGCGCTGGTGGTCGCATCAGCGGCCCCGGAGCTGGCGATGATCCTCAGCCATCGCCACCGCTTGATCGTGCTGCACTGCCGCAAGGCAGCCGGCAGCTCCATCTGTGTGTCCCTCGCCCGGCTGCTGGGCCCAGCCGACCTCCAGCTCAGCGCCATCGTGGACACCCTGGGCCAGGGGATTCCGCTCACCAGGCGGGTGCGGCGGGAAGCCTGGCGCCACAACCCGGCAGCCCTGGCCCTGGCCAGTGGTCTGGGCCCTCGGATGCGGGCCCGGGCCCTCGGGCGCGCCATCGACCATGCCTACCGGCCGCTGCTGGGCCGCAAACCCCCCCACGCCCCTGCCCGCATGGTCGCGGCCGCCTTTCCCAGGGAGTGGAGCTCCTACCGGAAGCTCGCCGTGGTGCGCAACCCCTGGGACAAGACCGTGTCCGATTACTTCTGGCGCATCCAGCGGCTGCGTCGCCCGCCCAGCTTCTCCAGCTATGTGCAGGCGCTGGCGGCCGGTGATGACCTCGGCGGCGTGGTGCCGTTGGCCTTCCATGACAACTGGCCGATGTTCACGATTGACAATCAGGTGGTGGCCGACTCCATCGTGCGCTTCGAAGCGCTGCCGAGCGATCTGGCCTCAGCCCTGCAGCTGCTGGCCGTGGACTGGGATGGTTGGCTGCCCCGCTCCAAGGCGGGCCATCGACCGGCAGCCGACCGCTCGGACTACCGAAGCCACTACAGCCCGGATCTCGAACGCCTGGTGGGGCGGCTGTACCGGGCCGAGATCGAGCAGTTCAACTACCGCTTCTGAGCAGCAGCCGTCGCCTGCTCCAGGAACCGGGCCGCGGCATCGTCGGTCACCACCTGCCGCTCGATCAGGCGCACCGTGCGCATCACCTTGCGCCGGTAGGCGCTGGCCTTGGAGCGCAGATTGGGCCCGCGTTGGATCTTCTGCTCCAGTTCCTCGCCTGAGCGGGTGTAGTAGTGATTGAGCTGCAGATGATCGGCGCTGTAGAAGGCCGCCCGTGTGCGCTTGCCCATGCAGGTGGCCTCGCCGCGATCATTCCAGGTGAGGTCACCCTGGTCCACCTGCATGCGGTGCACGCGCACCGCGGTGAGATGGCACGGGTCAACGACACATTTGAAGTTCACTCCGCGCATGGGATCGGCTGCTCGCAAGCGGTAGTTGGCCACGACGCCGCCCGGCGGGGCCCGGTGGTGGCCGCAACGGCCGAACATGTGCCAGGGCAAGGAGAGATTGCGCACCTGGGGGCCGAGATGGGCGAGGGCTCGATCCAGACTTTCAGCCTGTTTGGGCACCAGGAACTCATCGGCATCGATGAAGGCCATCCAGCGGAAATCGCCACCGAAATTGGCCGCCGCATGGGCATAGGCCAGCACCTGGTTGTGAATCTCGCGGTGCAGGGGCAGATCCGTGAGGCGCTGGCGCCAGGGGACCACCCGCAACTGTTCGGATCCCAGTTCCCCGGCCAGCCTGGTGACGGTGGCATCATTGCTGCCGTCGTCGTAGACGATCACCTGGCGGGCGCCGGCGAGGCGATGGAAGCGCGCCCATTCGCCGATGTGGCGCGCTTCGTTGCGCACCACCAGCACCAGGGCGACGCCGTGGCGGTGGGGGGCCGGCTGGGGTGGGTTCAGCCCCAGCCGAGCCACCTTGGTGCGCTGCAGGATGGCATTCAGCATCAGCTTTCCTGCCCGGTCCCGGCACACCGGGGGGCGACGCCATCGCCCCAGCGAGCAGTTCCATCCGAGCGGTGAAGCTGCAGGAGCTCGTTCGCCAGCAGAACCGTTGGCAGCAAAACATTTGGCAGCAGAGTGCCATGAAAAAACCGGGACCTTGGGGTCCCGGCGGGCTGAATGGCCTGGCTGCGATCAGGCGTCGTAGGTGTTCCGGCCGCTGAACTTGAGGTTGGCGGGATTGGGGTTGGCGCCGATGCTGCGAGGGGTGTGGCCCACCATCGGCCGGCCTTCGTTCACCTTCTCGGGGAACACACCATCCTTGGGGTGGAGATATTCCGTGTCACCACCGGGATAAATCCGGTAGATCTTGTAGTCCTCAATCCTGGGCTTGAAGCGAGTGCGCAGCTGGGTGCCGAGGGCCAGGCATTGCTCCTTGCGGGCGAAATACATGATGTTTTCGCCTTCGCCCATCTCGGCCGCGCCACCGGTGGGAAGCTCGAAGACTTGGGCCTTCGGGCTCGACCAGGTGATCGCGTATTTCTCTTCGGTTTCTGCGGAATTCAGCAAGCCACCTGTGCTGCCGATGTACTTGGGTAGTTGACCGCTCAGCGCCGTTGCTGTCATGGCTAATTCAGGTGTCGGCAGACTGTATTCAAGCGGAAACTAGCACCGTGGTTTTGGGGCACAGGGGCCCTGGCCGGCAGTCTTCACACCCGTCAACAAATGGGGAAGAACACGGTGAGGCCAGTGCCATCCCGTTCGGTGAGCCGGCCGCCGAGGCGCTGAAACAGCCGTTGGGTGGCCTGGCGGCTGAGCTGCAGGCTGCCGGTGGTGGGATCCCAGCTCAGCACGGGACCCACCGCCTGCACCCGGGCGCTGTCGGGATCGGTCCCGGCGCTGGTGCTGGCCGCCTGGCTGCGGCCATCGGCGCTGTCCAGCTGCAGCTTCAGCCGCGCTCCGGCCGCCTGCAGCCTGAGGCGCACGGTGCTGCCGCTGGGCAGGGAGCGGCTGAAACGATCGATCAGGCCCCCCAGCATCGTTTCCAGCCGAGCCGGATCACTGAGCACCGGCGGCAGATCGGAGCTGATCGCCAGTCGCAACTGCAGGCCGCGCCGGGTCAGCTGCCGTTGCCAGATCGGCTCCAGTTGCCGCAGCAGGTCGCTGAGGTCGGTGCGCGCCAGCTCCTGATCGGCGGCGCCCCCGGGGCCGGAGTTGCCGGGCTGGTTCTGGAGTTCCGCCGCCAGAAAGATCAGGCCGAAGCGATCGATCTGTTCACTGCATTCGCCGTCGATGTCCTCCAGCCGCTGCCGCACCACCGCTGAGAGGTCGCGGCGGCGCAGCAGCGAGCGGATCAGGGTGCGGATCGTGGCCAGGGGCGTCCGCACCTCATGGGTGAGGGCCTCCAGCAGCGCCAGCTCACCGCCCACGCCACCGCTGTCAGACGCCCCAGGGCCGGGCTGCACCAGCGGACGCAGGGTCATGCTCGGGGCCATGGCCGCCAGGCGGTCGGTCAGCCGCGGCCAGAAGCGCTGGCCCAGCTCGGGATCGCTCTGCAACGATCCCAGCGACCGCATCGCCCGATGCAAGCGCTCGGCACTGGCCGGATGCCCCGCGGCCAGGCGGGCATGGATCAGGGCCAGGGCTGCGCTGAGCACCTCCGGCTCGAAGCGCACCAGCAGCCGCCGCCGGCGGCTGGGGCCATCGAGGCACAGCGCCACCTGCAGGCTGGGCGTGATCACGATCAGCAGGGGATCGGTGCCGTCGTGGGGCTGCAGTGGCAGGCGCTCGAAGCCGACACCGGCGGGCCGGGAGGCCCGGCCGCTGCCACCGGGCAGCAGGGCCTGGGGGGCGCGCACCAGCCCCTCCAGCGGCGCGGGGGTCCACACCCAACCCTGCAGACGGCCCAGCAGCTCGGGCTCGTAGAGGGCCGGCAGCGGCGCCGCCAGCCAGAGCCCGCCGGGATCGGGCCGCGGCAGCAGAAAGTCGCTCTGCAGGGTGGCCAGGGCCGCCCACCACTGGCGACGCACGGTGTCCTCGTCGTTGTGGCCCGACGGCACGCCGGCCGCGAGGCAGGCTCGCACCCGCGCCAGGCTCAACCGATCGGCTGAGCCTGGATCGTCGGGCTCGCTGGCCCGGGATGCCGCTGGGGCCATGGTGCGCTCTCCCGATCCAGACCTACCAGCGGTTTCTGCCAGGCCGGGGATGGCCGCCACCGCGGCGTCCCACGGAGGCGCAGAGACCCAGGGCCATGAAGTTCATCAGCATGGCCGAGCGGCCGTAGCTGAGGAAGGGCAAGGGAATGCCGGTGACCGGACCCAGGCCGATGGTCATGTTGATGTTCACCACCACCTGGAACATCAACATGGTGGCCACGCCCACCACCAGCAGGGATTCCTCATCGCTGCGGGCCCGGCCGGCGATCTGCAGCAGCCGCCAGGCCAGGGCCACAAACCCGGCCACCACCAGCACCGAGCCAATGAAACCGGTCTCCTCACCCAGGGCGCTGAAGATGAAATCGGTGTGCTGTTCGGGGATGAAGCGCAGCTTCGTGAGCGAGCCGTGCATCAGACCCGTGCCCCAGAGCTGGCCGCTGCCGATCCCCACGGTGCTCTGGAGCAGGTGGTAGCCGCCGCCCAGGGGGTCCTGGGCCGGGTCGAGGAAAAGCACCAGGCGATCGCGCTGGTAGTCCTGCAGACCATTGATCCACAGCCAGGGGGTGATCGCAGCGAAGAAGCCCTGCATCCCCACCACGACCGCCACCCCCAGGCGCTTCCAGGGCAGGCTGGTCCAGGCCCACCAGGCGCTGAGCGGAATCCAGACCAGCAGGCCCCAGGGCTGGGTGCCCGCCACAATCGCCGTGACCAGCGGGGAGAGCAGCAGCAGCAGCCAGGCACCCGGCATCCCCGACCAGAACAGCATCACCAGCAGCACGGCGCCGAACACCAGGGAGGTGCCCAGGTCGGGTTGGATGAACACCAGCAGCCAGGGGAGGCTGATCAGGGCCGTGGGCCGGATCAGATCCACCGGACGCTCCACCGGGTGGCGGGCCAGCACCCCCGCCAGCAGCACAAGCGCCGCCAGCTTGGCGAATTCCGATGGCTGCACGTTGAAGCCGGCAATGCTGATCCAGCGCTGGGCCCCCAGCGCTGTGGTGCCCACGAACCTCACCGCCAGCAGGCTGGCCACGGTGGCGGCGAAGATCGGCCACTGCCAGCGGGCCAGCTGCTCGAGGGGAATCCGCGCCAGCAGTAGGCCGACCCCCAGGCCCACGGCCGCCGTGATCCAGTGCTGGTACCAGTCGGCGTAGTCGGCCTGGCGCTGGGTGCTGGCAATCAGGATGCCCGACACGGCGATCATCGCCAGGGGGATCCCCCACAGCACCAGGTCCACCCCGGCCAGGAGCCGCCGCCGGCTGCGCTGCCGGCGCACGAACAGGGATCGGTGGCGCCCGCTGAGGCTGAACATGGCCCTCAGGCCGGCAGGGGCGCGAGGGCTGCGATCCGGCTGGCCAGGGTTGTGAAGGCCAGGGCGGTGGCCGATTCAGGCGCCGACAGCACCACCGGCAGTCCCCGGTCGCCGCCCTCCCGAACCGGCAGTTCCAGGGGCAGTTGCGCCAGCAGGGGCACCCCCCCTTCTTCGGCCAGCCGGGCCCCGCCGCCGCTGCCGAAGATGGCGTAGCGCCGGTCGGGGGCGTCGGGGGGGATGAAAACGCTCATGTTCTCCACCACCCCGAGCACCGGGATGCCCATCTGCAGGAACATGGCCAGGCCGCGGCGGGCATCGGCCAGGGACACCTCCTGGGGGGTGGTGACGATCAGTGCCCCGGCCATGGGCACGGCCTGGGCCAGGGTGAGCTGGGCATCACCGGTGCCGGGCGGCAGATCCACCACCAGCACATCCCGTTCGCCCCAGTCCACCTGGTAGAGAAACTGGCGGATGATGCCGTTGAGCATCGGGCCACGCCAGACCACCGGCTGGTTCTCGGCCACCAGCAGGCCCATGGACACCAGGGCGATGCCGCAGCTCTGCATCGGCACGAGCACCTGGGAACCGCCTTCGCCGCGCACTTCGGGAGTGCGGTCGGCCACCCCCAGCATCGTGGGGGCATTGGGGCCATAGATGTCGGCGTCGAGCAGCCCCACCTTGAGGCCAGCCAGGGCCAGGGCGCAGGCCAGGTTCACGGCCACGGTGCTTTTGCCCACCCCACCCTTGCCGCTGCTCACGGCGATCACGCGTTTCACCCCGGGGATGGGCTGGCGTTCGGGCAACTGGCCCTGGCCTCCAGGCCCATGGCCGGCGGCGCCGATGGGGGCACCGGAGGGCGGCGCGGCGCTGGGCTGGGCCAGCTCGATCTGCACGTCGTCGATGTCGTCGAGGGCCAGCAGCGCCGAGCGGGCCCCGTCGACGATGCGCTCCCGCTGGCCCTGGGCAAAGCTCGGCAGGGCCAGGCGGATCACCGCCCGCTGCCCCTGAACCCTGGGCTCCTGGATCCAGCCCAGTTCCAGCAGATCGCGGCCACTGCCGGCATCCTTCACGGCGCTGAGGGCAACGCGGACCTGCTCTGAGGTGGCCATCCAGCGGTGCTGCGCAGAGGGCTGATCCTAGGGGCGTGACAGAGGCTCTCGACCCACTTGTGGAGGGGTTGCGCGGCCTGAAAAGGTAGCCCTAACTCGCACGCCGATCCGGCGCGGCATCCATGCTTGAGGCCCTCGAGGCTCCACCGGCCCAGTCCCGCCAGCGGGCCCGCGATCTCCTGCTCGGTCTGCAGGATTCCATTTGTGCCGGCCTGGAGCAATTGGATGGCGAGGGACGCTTCCTCGAGGAGAGCTGGGAGCGCCCCGAAGGCGGCGGTGGCCGCTCGCGCGTGCTCAAGGCCGGTCGGGTGTTCGAGCAGGGCGGCGTGAACTTCTCCGAGGTGCAGGGCTCCGAGCTGCCTCCCTCGATCCTCAACCAGCGGCCCGAGGCGAAGGGGCACCCCTGGTTTGCCACCGGCACCTCGATGGTGCTGCACCCCCGCAATCCCTACATCCCCACCGTTCACCTCAACTACCGCTATTTCGAGGCCGGCCCGGTGTGGTGGTTCGGTGGCGGCGCCGATCTCACCCCCTACTACCCCTTCCTCGAGGACGCCCAGCACTTCCATCGCAGCCTCAAGGCGGCCTGCGACAGTGTCAATCCCGCCTATTACCAGGTGTTCAAGCCCTGGTGCGACGAGTACTTCTTCCTCAAGCACCGCGGCGAAACCCGGGGTGTGGGCGGCATCTTCTACGACTACCAGGACCCCGGCGGGGTGCTCTACAAGGGGGGAGACCCCAGCGGCCCGGCCGCCGCCGCCGCTGAGCGGGTGGGGGCGATCGGGCAGAGCTGGGAGCAGCTGTTTCAGCTGGCCAGCGCCTGCGGCAACGCGTTCCTGCCCAGCTACCTGCCGATTGCGGAGAAGCGCCAGCACACCGCCTACGGGGAGCGGGAACGCCAGTTCCAGCTCTACCGCCGCGGCCGCTACGTGGAGTTCAATCTCGTGTTCGATCGCGGCACGATCTTCGGTCTGCAGACCAAGGGCCGCACCGAGTCGATCCTGATGTCGCTGCCGCCACTGGTGCGCTGGGAATACGGCTACGAGCCCGAGCCGAACAGCCGCGAGGCCCTGCTCACCGACGTCTTCACCCGGCCCCAGAACTGGCTGGACGACCCTGGACTCAGGGAGTTGTGCGAACCCCACCAGGCGGTGGGCTGAGCCGGTCCGGGCTGATCGCGCCTTCGGCCACAGCAGGTTGCGGACCGGGGCCGGCCAGCCCGCCGGGGGGGCGGCCGAGGCCCTGGTCGATCGCATCGACAACCCGGGTGGCGATGACGTTGATCGTGGCCTGACGGCGGATGGGGTCGCGCAGGGCGGCCTCCAGGGTGCCCTCCAGCTTGCCGATCTCGAGCATGCCGATGCCCCGGCGTGGTGCCCCCAACCCCTCGCGGTAGCGCAGCGGATAGGCGCCGAAGGCCTGGGCCAGGCTTTCGTCGATGCGGCTGGGGCTGCGGTGCAGCGGCGGGATCAGGCCCGAACCCACGCCATCGGGTCCATAGGCGTCGTAGTGGATCTCCAGGGCATAGCCCCCGGTTCCGGCGTGGCGGCGACCCACACTCCAGTTTGTGCGGGGATCATCCCCGTCGGGGATGGTGCGCACCAGCGGGTCGTAGAACCGGATCGCCAGGCCCCGCTGCCGGCCGAGAGCCTCCACGGCCTGGGCGGTGAGCAGGTTCCAGTAGAGCTCGTCGCGAATCCCCGGCTGCATCGGCGACGCCCCGCGCAGGGCCACGGCTTCGCCGGGGGTGCCCGCCCCGGCCATGTTCTGGGAGTCGGCGTGGCCGGCCAGCAGCAGGATGGGCACCGCCTCGGGCAGGGTCCGTCGGCCGATCCAGTCCTTGCGGTCGTTCAGCCGGCTGCGGGGGCCGGTGAGCGGATCACTCCCGGCCCACCCCGGTGCCTCGGCGCTGGCGCCCACGCCCAGCGCCAGGCCTGCCACCAGGCAAGCCAGAAGCACGAGCACGGGCCAGCGGCGAACGATCCTCATATCGGTGAGCTGAGCAGATTGGCGTCGCTGTAGAGGCCCAGGCTGGCACCGAGGTCCTGCTCCAGGGCGATCAGCTCATCGCGGTGGGCACGCAGCTTGAGGGCGCTGCCGGTGGCCTGATCGTGGCTGATCAAGCGCAGCTCCACGGTTTCGTCCCGGGCGGCGCGGCGGCGGTAGAGGAGGCCGGCGAGCGGCCCGAGCAGGGCCAGCAGCAGCGGCCACCAGCCCAGGGCCGGCTGCAGCTGGCGTATCACCAGCCCCAGGCAGCCGGCACCGAGGCTGCCCAGCAGCGAGAGCAGCACGGCCAGCAGCGGGCTGAAGCTCACCTGGCCTCGATAGAGCAGGCAGCGGCGCTCCGGGTCGGACTCCTGCGCCTGCCAGCCCCGCTGCTCCAGCCAGGCGCTGAGGGCGGGCAGCACCTCGAGGGCTGGCCTGGAACTGCGCACCTCCACGGTGGTGGTGCGGTCCTTGCTGGCGGCCCGCAGGAAAAACACCAGCCCGATGGCCAGCAGCAGGGTGAGCAGCAGGGTGGAGCCGGAGCTGGGCATCGGCTGATTCTGCTGGATCCGGCGCCGCCGTGCTGCCCAGCGCCCCGATGCAGCATGGGGGATCCACCCCTGCCGCGCCGATGACCGCCGCTCCCACCAGCAACCTGCCCGCTCCGGCCCGTTTTGCCGTCTTCGACGGAGACCTCGATGCCGCCTGGGCGGATCTCTACGGCCCGGCCCGGGCCCTGGCGGTGGACACCGAGGCGATGGGGCTGATTCACGGCCGCGACCGCCTCTGTCTGGTGCAGATCTGCGATGACCACGACAACGTGGCCTGCATCCGCCTCGCCCGTGGCCAGAGCCAGGCCCCACGCCTGCAGGCCCTGATGGAGAGCCCCGCCATCGAGAAGGTGTTCCACTTCGCGCGCTTTGACGTGGCTGCCCTGGCTGAGAACCTGGCGATCACCGTGCAGCCGATCTTCTGCACCAAGGTGGCCAGTCGGCTGGCGCGCACCTACAGCCCCAGGCATGGGCTCAAGGAGGTGGTGCAGGAATTGGTGGGGGTTGAGCTCGACAAGCAGGCCCAGAGCTCCGACTGGGGGCAGGTGGAGGACCTCAGTGAGGCCCAGCTCGCCTATGCCGCGGGCGATGTGCGCTTTCTGCTGCCGGCCCGGGATCGGCTGGAAACAATGCTGAGGCGCGAGGACCGCTGGGACCTCGCCCAGCGCTGCTTCGGCTGCCTGCCGGTGATGGCGGAGCTGGACCGCAACCGCTACCACCTGTTGTTCGAGCACTCCAGTGGAGGCAACCGCTGAGGCCCAGCTCAGGGCGCCGTTCGGGGCGGCTCAGTCCTCCACCATGAAGTACTCATCACTGCCCACCGCCTCGAGCTGGGAGGTGAGCAGCTGGTGGCGGTCGACGGCACTGCTCTGCTGCTCGGCCAGCAACTCCTCCGCCAGCGCCAGCTTGGCGTCCGGGTCGCGGATGCCGGCCTGGGCGGCCCGGATTTCCACCCGGCGACGGGCGGAGGCCAGGCTCACCCCCAGGGCGCTGGCCAGGCGCGCGCAGCTGGCGCAGTAGGCCCGATCGGAGATGCCGGCCATGGTGCGGCCATCCGGAAACAGAACCCATCATCCCAGTTCAGCGGCGGCAGGGGCCAACCCCAGCAGCCGCTCCTCCAGCAGCGCCGCCAGCCGCGTACTGCCGCCCGCCGGGCCCATGCGACGGCGGCCGACCGTGGCCAGCCGCAGGCGCCTGGGCTGGTCGTCGAGCAGCCGGCTGAGCCGGCCGGCCAGTTCCGCCGGGCTGTGGCAGGGCAGGACCGCCCCCCCCAGCAGACGGCTTTGGCGGCGGGCGAACCCGGCGTTGAACTGGGGGCCTGGCCCCGGCAGGGAGAGGGCCGGAATCCCAAGTCCCACCAGCTGTTCCGTGGCGGTGCCGGCGGTGGCCAGTCCCAGCTCCGCCCAGCCCGCCCAGGCCTCGAACCGGTTCTCACCACGCAGCAGGGTGATCCCGCCCCGCTGCCAGGCCCCATCGGCGCCCCAGGCCGCGGCGGCGCTGCTCAGGTCTGCGGCGCGCCAGCCCTGGCGCTGCAGCAACTCTGCCCAGCAGGCGCGATCTGGTTCACTGCCGCAGGCCATCAGCACGGTGCTGGGCTGCGGCGCCGGCCACCGGGCCAGAGCCTCCAGCAGCCGGGCGCCATTGCCGAGGGCTTCCGGCATCCGGCTGCCCGGCAGCAGCAGCAGCCGGCGGCGTTGCTGCAGCCCCGGCGGCGGCCCGGCGCCGGCGAGACCATCCAGCATGGGGTTGCCGGGCGCCAGGGCCGGCACGCCCCGCCGCCGCAGCCCCCGGGCTGTGAGCCGGTCGCGCGTCGCCACCAGCCGGCAGCGGCGGCTGGCCATCAGCGCCCATTCCCAGGGATCCCACTCGCTGCCCTTGCCGCGGTGGTAGCCATCGGCCAGCCGGCTTGCGCCCCAGCCTGGCGGCGGCGCTGACCGCCAGGTGTAATCGCTCTTGGGGGTGCCCAGAAAGGCAAAGGGCGCTCCGCTGCCCCAGGCCAGCGCCAGGGGCAGCAGGTCGCCAACGGCCAGCAGTGGAGCCCCGCTGCCACCCCAGCGGCGCACCCAGCGCCATTGCCGCCAGCTCAGCCCCACCAGTCCCGCCGCCAGGTCATCGGCCATTCCCCGCAGGCTCTGGTTGGAAAACCCACCGCTGGGCAGGGGCTGCCGGGGACCCACCCGCAGCAGCTCCCCAGCCCGCTCAGCCGCCGCAAAAGCGCGACCTTCCCCCACCAGCGGCAGCACCTGCACCTGCAGTTGGGGTTGCCGCTGTTTCAGTGCCTGGATCACCCGCAGGGCGATGGCATCCTCCCCGTGGCCGTTGCTCAGAACCAGCAGCAGGGGGGGCATTCCATGGCTGATACGATCCGCTCGTGGGAGTCTGCTCCCCGGCTGGCGGCATGGCCAAGTGGTAAGGCAGAGGATTGCAAATCCTTTATCCCCAGTTCGAATCTGGGTGCCGCCTTTTCTGTGATCAGCGCGGTTGGCTTCCCGCCACCGCTGGCGCTGCCGAGAGGCTGGCCTCGGCGCTCCAGAGGGTTCCTTCGGGTCCGCGAGCCTGGCAGCTCACCTGGGTGCGCTCCAGCTGGCAGTGACCGCGGGCCAGATGGGTACGCGGCAGGCCCATCACCAGGCCGCGGAGATCGAAGCGGGCGGCGGCCACGGTGGCCACCGCCAGCCGGGCGGGCCAGTGCGGATTGCAGCGTCCATCGTCGCCGCAGCGCATCGCCGTCTGCTCCGACTCCAGTACGCCTGCGAACACGAGGTGCTCCTGGGCGATCGGATCGAGTTGACCGGTGGCCAGGAAGCGCACGCTCAGCAGGCCCTGCAGGTTCTGCTCCAATCGCAGTCCCTGGCAGTCGTGACGCTGGCTGGAGCCCCCCTGCTGCCAGCTGCAGTCGCTGCTGGTGGTTTCCCAGCGCCCGAAATCAGCGGCCCGGACCCGGTCGTTCAGCAGTGACGGCGTGAGCGAACCGATGGCGGCCAGGACAGCGGCGAGCCCAGCGGCCCCGGTGCCGGGCGCCGCCGAGCTCAGTAGTCCGAGTCGGCCACGCAGAAGCCCTGGCAGCTGATGCCATTGCTCGCCGTGCGCCCGCAGTGCTGACAGAGCACCGGATCGGTGGCCTCGGGCACGCGGGCGATGGGGCTGGAACACGGGTCGGCAGCGGTCGATGGGGCGGCGGTGTTGGGATCCTGCGCAGAGGGGAGATCTCCCATAGTGCGGTGGTGCTGCAGGCGGTTGAGCTCACCATGGCGGATCCCCAGGCCCAGGTGCCCCTGCCGGCCATTGGCATCGGCACCTGGGCCTGGGGCAATCGCTTCCTCTGGGGTTACGACCCGGCCCAGGACGGCGAGTTGGAGTCCAGCTTCCGCCGGGCGCTGGAGCTGGGTCTCAGCTTTGTCGATACGGCTGATTCCTATGGCACCGGCCGCTGGAACGGTCGCAGTGAGAGCCTGCTGGGCGACTTCTGCAGCCGCTTGCCCGCAGACCTGGGTGGGCGGGTGCGGGTGGCCACCAAGCTGGCACCCTTCCCCTGGCGGTTGGGGCGGGGCGGACTGCGCCGTGCCTTCCAGGCCTCCCGCGGGCGACTGGCGGGCCATCTGCAACGGGTGCAGTTGCACTGGAGCACGGCCCGCTATGCCCCCTGGCAAGAGGATCCCCTGCTCGACGGGCTGGCCGATCTGGTCCAGGCCGGGGAGGTCGCCGAGCTGGGCGTCTCGAACATGGGTCCACGGCGGCTGAGGCAGGTCCAGCGTCGCCTGGCCGGGCGGGGCGTGCGTCTCACCAGCCTGCAGGTGCAACTCTCGCTGCTGGCCCCGGAGCCCATCGCTCCCGGGGGGCTGGCTGCGGTCTGCCGGGACCTGGGCATCGAGTTGATCGCCTACAGCCCCCTGGCCCTGGGTCTGCTGGCGCGCCGTGGTGTGGCCGGCGAGGGCCACACCCGTGGCCCCCGTGCCGCCCTGTTCCGGCGCCTGGAACCCCAGCTGGCTCCCCTGCGGAGCTGCATGGCCGCCATCGCCGCCCCCCATGGGGCTTCGCTGGCGGCGGTGGCCCTCAACTGGTGCCGGGCCCACGGGGCCCTGCCGGTCGTGGGGCTGCGCACCCGGGCCCAGGCCGACATGGCCGCGGGCGCCCTGGCCTGGAGGCTCAGTCCTGAGCAGACCCGAACGCTTGATGATCTGGCCCTGGGGCTGGAGCGGCGCATGCCGGCGAATCCGTTCCAGAGCTCCTGAACGCCGGCGTCAGCACCACCGGCAGCACCTGGGGGGGAGCCTGGGAGGAGTCGCCAGGGCCGCTGCAGGCGTTGAGGGCCTCCTGAAGCAGGGAATCAAAGGTGGCGCCGGACAGCCGGTGCCGGGCCAGTTCCAGGAAGGCGCGAGCCAGGGATTCATCGGCCGCGGCCTGCAGCGCCGGGTTGGTGCGGCGGCACTCCTGCTCCTCGCCGATGGCGCGCATGAAGCGCTCGGTCACGTCGCGCTTGGTGGCGGCGCGGATGCGGGTGTCCTCATCGAGGGCTCCGGCATGGCCGAGGTTGCCCGTTTCTGCCAGCCGGTGGCAGAGGCTTTCGTGCATCTCCCGGGTCTCCTGGAGGAGCCGTGACAGCTGGCCATCGGACAGCCGGGGCAAGTCGGCCACATACACCCGGCCGTGATCGCGCAGCGTCAGATAGGTGGGGCGCAGGCCACGGTTCAGGGGATTGTTGAGGGGAGCGCGGGGACGTTGGGGACGCACCGGCGGCAGCGGTCCGGCTGAACTGCGCCGGCGGGTCAGGCGTTGACCGGCTTCACGGGGAACGGTTTCGCGTTGAACGGATTCAAAGGAGCTCTGGGACGGGTTATTCAGCATGCGGATACTCTTCGACGCAAATCGATGACTTCAGGAAGGACCCCTGCTCCCCGGCCTCAGGGATCCATGGCCTGCCGGAGTCGGGGACTGGCCCGCACCCTAGGCAGGCGGGCCGGGCCCCTCAGGCGGGCAGGCCCGCCAGCGCCATCCCGGAGGGGAGCGCACCCGACCCCACCTCCCCCAGCACCCAGGCGGGATGCCCGCTCTGATGGCAGATCTCCAGGGCTCGATCGGTGGCGGCGGCGGGCAGCACCAGGCAGAAGCCCACGCCCAGATTGAAGGTGTTCCAGAGGTCGGGTTCGGGCACCTCGCCGGCATCCTGCAACCAGCGGAAGATGGGAGGGCGCGGCCAGCTGCAGGGGTCGATGGCCCCGTGCAATCCCGGCGGCAGGCAGCGCGGCAGGTTTTCCGGCAGCCCGCCGCCGGTGATGTGGGCCATGCCGTGCACCGGAATCTTGGCGCCCAGGAGTGCCTGCACCAGCTCGGCATAGAGCCGGGTTGGGTGGAGCAGAACCTCGATGATCGGGCGCTCCTCGCCGGGAAGGGGGGCATCGGCGGCGAGGCCGTGGTGCTGTCGCTGGTCGTCGAGAATGCGCCGCACGAGGCTGAAGCCGTTGCTGTGCACGCCGCTGCTGGCCACGGCAAGGATGCGGTCGCCGGCCTCGATCCGGCTGCCATCGATCAGGGCATCGGCCTCCACCACCGCCACGCAGAATCCGGCGAGGTCGTAGCGGCCGGGGCCATAGAAACCGGGCATTTCGGCGGTTTCCCCGCCCAACAGCGCGCAGCCGCTCTGCCGGCAGCCATCAGCGATGCCCTCCACCACGGCCGCCAGGGCGTCGGGACTGAGCTTGCCGGTGGCGATGTAATCGAGAAAGAACAGGGGCGCGGCGCCGCTGGTGATCACGTCGTTCACGCACATGGCCACCAGATCGATGCCCACCTCGTGGTGCCGGCCGTGGGCCTGGGCCAGTTCGAGCTTGGTGCCCACCCCGTCGCTGCCGGCCACCAGCAGGGGCTGGCGCAGGCCGGCCGGCAGCCGGCAGAGGCCTCCGAAGCCGCCCAGCCCACCCATCACCTCGGGCCTCCGGGTCGATTCCACGCTCGCCCGAATGCGCTCGATGAAGGCGCGTCCCGCCATCACATCCACGCCGGCGCTGCGGTAGTCCATGGCTGCTTGCCTGTCGCGACAGTGGGTGGAAGCAGTGATCCTGCGATGGCGGGCGCCACGCCCAGGAGGCGATCAGCAGGCCCGGGTGGTAGACGCCTTCCAGATTGGCACAGCTAAGAATGAGTTGCGCTTATGAACTCAATTCAATCTGCTGATCGTTCGTTGGCTTGCTTGCCGGGGGGAAGCCCTGTCATCGCCGGCAATTTCATCACAGATCATGAAATCTGATGCCTGATGCTCCGCTCCGTGGGAGTGGAACCTTCCCAGCAAGTCCCTTACGTTGGCGCAGTTCTCTGTTTGTCGAGGAGCTCCCCCGCGATTCTCTCGATTCCCTTATCAGGGCATTGGCGATCGCCGGCACAGTGATTCCTGATTTCAGGGGTCTCCGTTCCGTCAAGGAGTTTCGTTTGTTATGCGACGCACCGTTTCACCTAGGGCCGTTGCCCTGCTGCTGTCCGGCGCCGCCGCTCTTGTCGGCACCGCCACCCCCGCCATCGCCGGCACCATCCAGCCCTCCCCTCGGCCGATGGCCGTGCTGGATCTCGAGCCGCTGACCCCCTTCCGGCTCGATTCAGCCCCCTTGGCCCCCCTGGCTCCGCCGTCCCTTCTGGCCTCCGCACCCACCGTGCTGAACGTGAGCCAGGGCACCGCCAGCTGGTATGGCCCGGGCTTCTTCGGCAACCGCACCGCCAATGGCGAAGTGTTCCGTCCCGGCACCCTCACGGCCGCCCACCGCACGCTGCCGTTTGGCACCCGGGTGCGGGTGACCAACCTCAACAATGGCCGTAGCGCTGTGGTGCGCATCAATGACCGCGGACCTTTCACAGGCAATCGGGTGATCGACCTTGCCCATGGCGCCGCCCATGAACTGGGTCTGGTTTCCAGTGGTCTGGCTCCCGTGAAGCTCGAAGTGCTGCGCTGAGTCCGGGCCTGACCGCCCGCTCCGGCAGCATCCAGACGCCATGTCGCCCACCCGCCGACCATGCGGGTGGGCTTTTTGCTGGGCTGACCTGGTTTCCCCCTGCCCGTCCCCTGATGCAGTTGCTCCGGACTCGCCGTGATCTGCTCGCCTGGCGCCACCGGGTGGGTGGTCCCGTGCATTTCGTGCCCACGATGGGCGCTTTGCACGCCGGTCACCTGGCCTTGATCCGCCGCGCGGCCCAGCCCCGGGGGGCGGGCCCACCGGCGGTTCTGGTGAGCATCTACGTGAATCCGCTCCAGTTCGGCCCCCGGGAGGATTTCCAGCGCTATCCCCGTGATCTGGAGAGTGATCTGGCGCTGGCCTCAGCCGCCGGTGCCCAGGCCCTGTTCGCCCCCGAGGTGGACCAGATCCAGCCGGCAGGGGTGGAGGGCCTCACCCGCATCCAGCCCCCTGCCCGGCTGCTGCGCAGCCTCTGTGCCCCGAGAAGGCCGGGGCATTTCGAAGGCGTTGCCACCGTGGTGGTGCGCCTGCTGGCCCTGGTGCGGCCGGCCCGGCTGCTGCTGGGCGAGAAGGACTGGCAGCAACTGGTGATCCTGCGGCGGGTGCTCGCCGACCTTGGCCTGCCGGTGGTGGTGGAGGGTTGCGCCACGGTGCGGGAGGCCGATGGGTTGGCCTGCAGCTCCCGCAACCGCACCCTCAACCCCCTCGAACGTCGGCAGGCCGCTGCGCTGCCGGCCGCGCTGGCGGCCACCAGCCGTGCTCTGGCCCAGCAGCCCCAGGGCGACCTGGCCCTGGACGGGGCGCCTGCTCCCGCCATGGCGCTGCGCCAGGCGCTGGAGCAGGCCGGTGCCGTGGTGGAGTATGCAGAGCTGGTGTCGGCCCATGGCCTGGCGCCCCTGTCCCGTCCCGCGGGACTGTGTGTGTTGGCGGCCGCCATCCGCTGCGGCTCCAGCCGCCTGATCGATCACACCCTTCTGATGAGCCGTTCGCCGATCGTTGCCATCGATGGACCGGCCGGAGCCGGCAAGAGCACGGTGACCCGTGCCCTGGCCGAACGCCTGGGACTGCTCTATCTCGATACCGGTGCCATGTACCGGGCGGTGACCTGGTGGGTGCAGCACCAGGGGGTCGATCCAGCCGACGCCGCCGCCGTGGAGCGCTGTCTGCAGGGGCTGGAGCTGCAGCTGGGCAGCGGCAGCGGCGGCGAGCCCACGGTGCACATCCAGGGCCATGAGGTGAGCGCGGCGATCCGCAGTCCCGAGGTCACCGGCCGGGTGTCGCAGGTGGCAGCCCATGGCTGTGTGCGCGCAGCCCTCACCGCCCAGCAACGGGCCATGGGGCTACGGGGCGGGCTGGTGGCGGAGGGCCGGGACATCGGCACGGCCGTCTTCCCCGACGCCGAACTCAAGGTGTTTCTCACCGCCACCGTGGCGGAGCGGGCCCGACGCCGGGCCCTTGACCTGGAGCAGCGCGGCTTTGCCGTGCCTCCCCTGGCGGACCTGGAGGCCCAGATCGCTGAGCGGGACCATCTCGATTCCACCCGGGCGGTGGCACCGCTGCAGCAGGCCGATGACGCCGAAGAATTGGTGAGTGACGGCATGACCATCGAAGCGGTGATCCAGGCCCTGGTGGATCGCTTCCGTGAGCGGGTGCCGGAGGAGGCCTGGCCGGCGCCCGGGGCCGCCTGAGCCCAGGGCCTGGGCCCAGACCCTCAGCGTTGTTCGAGCGCCAGCAGCAGGCCCTCACAGGCGTCGTCGAGCAGATCCAGCACCAGCTCGAATCCCTCCTCTCCGCCGTAGTAAGGATCGGGAACCTCGTTGGCGCTCAGGCGACGGCAGTGGCGCACCAGCGGCTCGATCACGGCGCACTTGGCGCCTGGCGGTTGGCTGCGGGCCAGGGCCTCCACCGCGGCCAGGTTGTCGGCATCCATGGTGAGGATGCGATCGAAGCGCCCCAGGTCGGCGGGCTCCAGCTGCCGGGCCCGGCTGGTCAGGGCAATGCCGCGGCTGGCGGCGGCGCTGCGCATGCGCGCATCGGCCGGTTTGCCCACATGCCAGGCGCCGGTGCCGGCCGAATCCACTGCATAGCGGTGCTGCAATCCCGCTTGCTCCAGGTGCTGCAGGAATACCCCTTCGGCGGCGGGGGAGCGGCAGATGTTGCCGAGGCACACGAACAGCACCCGCTGACTGATGCTCATGGCTGCTGCATCCGTTCAAGGGCCAGCTTGGCGCGCAACTGCACCACCGGTGCATTGTCATTCCCGGCGCTGCTCAGGTGGTGCAGTCCTCCCAGCAGCGCCTGCAGGTCCTGGCCACCCGCCTCCAGGCCTGTGGCCAGCGATTCCAGGGCCACGGCCACGGCGTAGCGCACCACCCATTCGCCGTCGCTGCCGGCGGCCAGCAGGATGTCCAGGCAACGACGTTGGATGCGCTGCCGCTCTTGCGGCTGCAGGTGCTCCAGCTGCAAATTGCCCAGGCCCCGGGCGGCGGCCCGGCGCACGCTCGCGGCCACATCGCTGCCGAGGGCCTCCACCAGCAGCTCCAGGCCCCGGGCATCGCCGATGCCGGCCAGGGCCCGCACCGCCCAGGCCCGGGCGCCGTAGTTCTCCGGATCAAGCCGCAACAGCGCCTCCACCGCCGCCCCCTGCAGCCGGATCAGCCCGTCGACGGCAGCGACGGCCGCCCCGGGGTTGTTGAACCCGAGCACCTCCACCAGCACAGTCGCGCCCTCGGGCGCGCCGCTGGCGGCCAGATCGCGGGTGGCCATCAACAGGGCCTGGCTGCTATCGGCGCGGCGCACGGCCTCCACCAGCTGCCCCAGCTTCACGGAATCCCCTGTCCCTGTTGCTCCCGCCAGCTCCTGCTTCTCCATGGGGGTCACAGCAGCTCGTCCATGCAGGCCAGCAGAGCCGCCTCGGCGGGCTCGCCGCTGCCCCGTTCCACCAGACCCCGCAGGGCCATGAGCTTGAGACTGTTCTCGGCCAGGGTGCGACGGATGGGCTCCAGCGCCGGCCGCCAGCCGGCCGCTCCCAGATCCATCAGGGCGGCCCGGCGCACCTGCAGCTGGGGATCATCCAGCAGCTCCACCAGCACCGCGCCCCACCGCTGCTCGCCAGTGAGCTGAAGCAGGGCCCGGGCGGCGGCGCTGCGGATCAGGGGCCGGTCGTGATCGACGAACGGCTCCACCACCGCCAGCACCTGCGCGCTGGTCTGGCCGATGTCCCCCAGGGCCTCCAGCAGGGCTTCACAGGGCTCCATCAGCCTGGGCGTTCCGGGGCGCAGGGCTCCGGCCTGCTGCGGCCCGCTGGCCAGTCGCCGGCAGAGGGGCTCCACAGCCGCTGCAGCCCGAAGCTCGCCCAGAGCGCGCGCCGCCGCTTCCCGCAGGCCGTCATCCGGGTCCTCCAGCACCTCCATCAGGTCGGCAACCGACGCCAGCGCCAGCGGCGCCAGTTTGCCCAGGGCCCTGGCGGCGTTGCGGGCCACGGCGTTTTCCTCAACACCGGCTCCGGGGTCGCGTGGCCGGCGCTGGCGCAGGGCCAGACGCAACAGCGGCACCGCCTCGGGATGCTGGCTGCGCATGCGTCCCAGCCACCAGGCCCCGTAGTACTGCTGTGAGCGGTCATCGCTCTGGCGCAGACGTTCGATGGCCTCGGCCTCGCTGATCGGAGCGCCCGCCTGCTGGACGGTGGGGTTGGCGGGAGCGCCGTTGCCGGAGGGGCCAGCCATGGCTGCCGGTCGATTGAAAGCAGCGTACGGAAGCACCCGCGTCGGAGGACCGAACAAGCAATCAACGAGCCACAAAACAGGCCAAAAAAAGGCCTCCCGTTGGGGAGGCCTGGAGAAGTCTGAGAGCGTGGGGCTGGATCAGACGAGGGCGGAGATGGCGTAGTCGATGTAGTTGTTGGCGATCACACCGGGGTCGCCGGAGATGCCGTGGTTGCCCTTGATGTGGTTGAGGGCTTCGACGTACCAGGAGGGGGAGAGTTCGAAGGCACGGTTGATCTCATCGAGACCAGCGACCAGGTACTCGTCCATGGGGCCGGTGCCGCCGGCCACGAGGCAGTAGGTGACCATGCGCAGGTAGTAACCGATGTCACGGGCGCACTTGGCCTTGCCGCGGGCGTCAGAGGCGTAGTTGGACCCCTGCATCTGGGTGGTGTAGGGGAACTTGTTGTAGACGGCCTGGGCGGCGCCGTTCACAAGCTCATCAGCCTTGGCCGTGAGCACTTTGGCGGCTTCGAGGGCGTTTTTGGCGCGCTCAAAGCGACCGAAGGCAGCGTTGAGCTCGGTGTTGGAGAGGAAGCGGCCCTGGGAATCAGCAGCGGCGACGGCTTCGGTGAGGGGGGTCTTCATTGGGTTGAGAGAAGGAAGTTGAACCGATGATCAGGAGATGGAGTCCTGAGGGATTCAGCCGACAGCGGCGGCGGCGCGATCGAAGTAGGTGCCGATCTCGCTCATCAGAGCGGAGCAGTCGCCGGGGGTGATGCCGTTGCGGTCGTTGGCGAGGGAGACGGCGGCGTCCTTCATCTTGCGCACGCCTTCAGCGACCGAGGCGCCGGGGACGCCGAGGGCGAGGTAGGTCTCACGCAGGCCATTGAGGCAACGGTCTTCCAGCACGGAGGCGTCACCGGTGAAGACGGCGTAGGTGACGTAGCGGAGGATGATCTCCATGTCGCGCAGGCAGGCAGCCATGCGGCGATGGGTGTAGGCGTTGCCACCAGGGGCGATCAGGGCGGGCTGGGCCTCGAAGAGATCGCGGGCCGCGTTGGTGACGATGGCGGAGGCGTTGGAGGTGATGCGGTTGACGGAATCCATCCGCTTGTTGCTGTCGGCGACCATCGCCGCGAGGGCGTCGATCTGACCAGCGTTGATGAATTCGCCGCGGGCGTCAGCCTGGGCAACGACCTTGGTGAAGGCGTCGAACATGGGGGAGCTCCTGTTATCGACGAGGTGTCGGGGAGAGTGAATAAAGTGTGAAACAAGCTGCGGTTGCCTCTTGGCAATTCAGCTTGTCATTCAGCTTGGCAATCAGCTGTGCTGAGCACCGCATCATTGTGCTTGCTTTGCCGCCACAGCCTCCGCATTGACTGCCCCCGCTTCACAAAGGGTCACTGCCAGCGACCGCCTCAGCGGCACTGAAGAGCGGCACTGAAGAGCGGCATTGCAGAGCGGCACTGCCGGCTGCACGGCCAAGTTGACGCCTGGCTGCACGGCCAAGTTGACGCCAGCAAAAGGGCCCGGTCGCCTGGCCACCGAGCCTCTTGAGTCTGCGCGCTGCTTGCTGTTCAAATGGCTGTCCAGGTGGCTGGGCCGTGATCCCATGGGCTGATGATGACGGCCGCAGCAGGCTGATTCAGCTCACAGGCGTGACACTGGCCACCCGGCCACCCTGACGATGGATCATCTGCTGGGTCTCCAGCAGTTTGTCGAAGGTCACGAAGCGCACCGTGTTGGCGCGCTTGTGCAGCCGGTAGTTGGTCAGGCCGGTGACCTGGACCCGATACACCTTGGCCTTCTGGCCGATGCCACGGGCCATGCTGGTGATCCCGCCGTGGGGCGTTTTCGTGGGCTGAAAGCCTGCTCCCTTGGCATTGGGACTCACCACGGGCACCGCTCGGTTTTGGTGCAGGGCCTGGCCGAGATGGAAATTCGTGCCGGAGCTTTCACCCTTCACGGAGGCGGCGACGCCACGGGCCAGCTGCATCAGCCAGGAGAACTGTCGGCCTTCATGACCCTTGGAGTAATCCCAGCCATGAATATAGGGCACATTTTCTTCGCCAAATCTACCCTGATACTCCTCGCTGTCGACATAGGAGTCGATCTCCGCATCGTATCCCTGCTCTTGGAGAATAGTGAAGTGATCAAGCATCTCCTCCTTGTTGTGAGGTGCGCGGCCGAGCAGATGCTTGAAGTTCAGTTCGATGAAGTGATAGGGATTGCAATTTTCAAAGAACTTGCTGCGATAAAGACCGCTCTTAGCTACGAGCCGTACAAATTCGCGAACACTGAGATAGCCATTCTTAAACAGTGATTCCGGCTGCGTGAGGCGTTCGCTCGCCATCACATACTGATTGCCGAGTACTTGTTTGTAGACAGCCCTGATCGTAACGGCCTTGTCTTCCTGGGAGCTGGCAGACCAGTTTTCTTTGTTGCGGTCTCCGCTGAAGCGTTCGATGCCGAGATAGGCGGCATTGGCAAGCGTCATGGCAAGGGCATCCAGAGGAACTGTGCGCGCAGACCCACGCACTGAATGTCAGCGTATGCCCATGCTCCTGTTTATTGTGAGGATCTGTGGCAATCTTTACAGCCTCTTTTGACGCAGCCCCGACGTTCTCAGCTTTGGAGCGGCAAGCCACAAAACAGGCCAAAAAAAGGCCTCCCGTTGGGGAGGCCTGGAGAAGTCTGAGAGCGTGGGGCTGGATCAGACGAGGGCGGAGATGGCGTAGTCGATGTAGTTGTTGGCGATCACACCGGGGTCGCCGGAGATGCCGTGGTTGCCCTTGATGTGGTTGAGGGCTTCGACGTACCAGGAGGGGGAGAGTTCGAAGGCACGGTTGATCTCATCGAGACCAGCGACCAGGTACTCGTCCATGGGGCCGGTGCCGCCGGCCACGAGGCAGTAGGTGACCATGCGCAGGTAGTAACCGATGTCACGGGCGCACTTGGCCTTGCCGCGGGCGTCGGAGGCGTAGTTGGACCCCTGCATCTGGGTGGTGTAGGGGAACTTGTTGTAGACGGCCTGGGCGGCGCCGTTCACAAGCTCATCAGCCTTGGCCGTGAGCACTTTGGCGGCTTCGAGGGCGTTTTTGGCGCGCTCAAAGCGACCGAAGGCAGCGTTGAGCTCGGTGTTGGAGAGGAAGCGGCCCTGGGAATCAGCAGCGGCGACGGCTTCGGTGAGGGGGGTCTTCATTGGGTTGAGAGAAGGAAGTTGAACCGATGATCAGGAGATGGAGTCCTGAGGGATTCAGCCGACAGCGGCGGCGGCGCGATCGAAGTAGGTGCCGATCTCGCTCATCAGAGCGGAGCAGTCGCCGGGGGTGATGCCGTTGCGGTCGTTGGCGATGGAGACGGCGGCGTCCTTCATCTTGCGCACGCCTTCAGCGACCGAGGCGCCGGGGACGCCGAGGGCGAGGTAGGTCTCACGCAGGCCATTGAGGCAACGGTCTTCCAGCACGGAGGCGTCACCGGTGAAGACGGCGTAGGTGACGTAGCGGAGGATGATCTCCATGTCGCGCAGGCAGGCAGCCATGCGGCGATGGGTGTAGGCGTTGCCACCAGGGGCGATCAGGGCGGGCTGGGCCTCGAAGA
Source organism: uncultured cyanobacterium (assembly GCA_963765575.1). Classification (GTDB taxonomy): domain Bacteria; phylum Cyanobacteriota; class Cyanobacteriia; order PCC-6307; family Cyanobiaceae; genus NIES-981. The sequence goes on from CAVXWZ010000011.1 coordinate 323,180, forward strand.
GATCGCGGGCCGCGTTGGTGACGATGGCGGAGGCGTTGGAGGTGATGCGGTTGACGGAATCCATCCGCTTGTTGCTGTCGGCGACCATCGCCGCGAGGGCGTCGATCTGACCAGCGTTGATGAATTCGCCGCGGGCGTCAGCCTGGGCAACGACCTTGGTGAAGGCGTCGAACATGGGGGAGCTCCTGTTATCGACGAGGTGTCGGGGAGGGTGGGTACGGGCCAGGTTGGCTTGATCCAGTGCCAGCAGGTGGGCAAGCCCGCTGCGCCAGGTCCTCGTCAACTTGACGTATCCATTGTTGGTGGTAGTTGCCCGTTGGATGGGATCAGGTTCACAAACGGTCATTGCAGCTGGGGCGACCGTCCCTGACCGATCAACAGCCCCACCCCCGGAAGCGATCAAAGACCGATGGGCACCAGCGCGGGGTGCCCATCAGACGCAAAGGAGAACGCAAAAAAAGGCCAGAACGCAAAAAAGGCCCGATGGAGGGCCTTGACTGGGATTGCGGATTCGGATTCGGATGCGTGCGGAGCCGCTGCCTTGCCTTCGCTGCCCTAGGCGTTAGATCTTGACTTCTTGCGGGCCGGTGCCGCCTTGGCAGGAGAGAGGTCACCACCATTGACCGCGACGCCGGTGATCTTGCCGCCCATCCGCTGCACCGTGCGCATGGCCTCATTCATGCGGGTGTAGGGCACATTCATGACCATGTCCGCTGTGCGGGAATAGTCATTGTTGGCCAGGCCCGTCACGGTGAAGGTGACCTGGCGGCCGCTACTGAAGCTGGTGCCGCGTGTACCTGCAGAAACCTTCATGGCTGGATAAGCGAAGTGAGAGGCAAAGAAAACAGAGGGGTGAAGCGTTGAAGCCTCAGCTCACAGGTGAAATGCTGGCGATCCGGCCACCTTCGCGCTGAATCTGCTGCTGATACTGCAGAAGCTTGTTGAAGGGGATGAAACGCACACGATTGCTGCGCTTGTGCAGACGGTAGTTGTTGAAACCTGTGATCTCAACCCGGAAGGTGCGCCCCTCTTCTCCGGAACCAACGCCTTGACGGGTGACCCCATCGCTGGCCACCTTGCGGAAAACAGAGCCCTTGGCATTGGGGCTCACAACCGGCATGGCTTGGGAGGAGTGGACCGCCGGGTTAAGACGTGACTGGGTCTTGAGCAGGTCACCGCGTACCGATGCACCGACGCCTCTGGTGAGCTGCAGCATGTAGGAGAACTGCAGACCCTGTTGGCCAACGTTGTAGTTGAAGCCGTGCATGAAAGGCACAACTTCTTCCCCGAAGCGGTCTTGGTATTCGGCGCTGTCGATGTAGGAGTCAATCTCGGCGTCGTAACCCTGCTCCTGGAGAGTCGTGAAGTGCTCAAGCATCTCTGCCTTGTTCTGGGGCGCACGACCCAGCAGATGCTTGAAGTTCAGTTCGATGAAGCGGTAGGGGTTGCAGTTTTCGAAGAACTTTTGTTTGTAGAGGCCGCTCTTGGCAACCTGACGCACGAATTCACGCACACTCAGATAGCCACGCTTGAAGAGCGATTCCGGGCCTTCCAGGCGCTCGCTCTTCATCAGGTATTGGTTGCCGAGCACCTGGCGGTAGACAGCGCGGATGAGAATCGCCTTGTCGTTTTCAGAGGCGTTCGTCCAGTTTTCCTTGGTGCGATCGTTGGCAAAACGCTCAATGCCCAGATAGGCAGCGTTGGCGAGGGTCATGAACTTGCAGGGGCGGGCGAGAGGGAGGGGAGCCGCTGCGACGAGCTGTTCGTCGCCGGGCAGCTGCTGGATGCAGAGCTAGAGCAGGGAGCCGGGGGCTGGTGGCAGCACGCTGCTTGAGGGAGGATGTCGAAAGCTGAACTGTTGGAGACAGATCTGCTGGAGACAGCACTGCAGGGGCAGGGCTGGTGCAAGCAGGGCTTTCGTCCGGATTCAGCCTTCGGGAGCGGGCCTGATGGCTGGCCGGTTTTCAGAGTGGATCCTATGGGCCCCTTAGGGGCTCTTCACAGCCTTTCCGGAATCGTTACAAAACGACTGCGCGGCCCCCTGGCGCTCCGCTGAGACGTGGATACCATCACCGCGAGGGCCTCCCCCAGGGGTTGCCGCTCAGATTCACCAATCGGTTGTGGCCAGCGATGTCCTCTCAGCCGCCAGGCCAGCCTTCAGACCACTCGCCAGGCGACCCGTCCGCGCGTCAGGCAGGTCCTGTTATGGCGGAGCCCTGCCAGCGTCTCGCCGAACAGCTCCACACCCTCTCGCACGTGGTGGAGACGATCACCTATCGCCTGCTGGATCTCGAAGAGCGCGTCGCGGCCCAGGCGCAACGCCTCCAGGCCCTGGTTGAGGAGGGGCCGCCGGGCTCTGCCCTCGCTTCGGCGGCTTCGGCGCAGGCTCAGGTGCGGCTCGACGACACGGAAAACCGACTCCTGCGCCTTGAATCCATGCTGTCCGGGGTCGGGGATAACGCCTCCAGCGGTCGCCTCAGTCTTGTCGGCAGCCCGAGGAGTGCCCCGCTGGACGCCAGGGCTGGCGATGACGGGGAGGAATCCTGCGCCCAGGACATCGATGGCCCTTTCCCCGAGGAGCCCGAGCAGCCGTTCCTCGATGACTTCGAGGACGTTGCTGAGGACGCCGAGGCTGTCGGTGGGCGGCCTCAGGACTTCCTCACGGCCTGAAGGCCGCAAGCCATGCAGCGGGGATCTCGTCGCTGTAGTCATGGGTGCGGCTGAATTCGAAGGGTCCGGCGAGGGATCCCCACACCTGTTCGTGGCTGGTGGGGTCGTGGCCGGTGTCGATGGTGCGCATGCCGCCGGCATCGAGCTCAAGGCGGCTCACCAGATAGGTGGTGGTGCCCTTGCGTTCCACCAGGCAGCGGCAACCTGGCTCCACTTCGCCGATGAAGCCCGCGCCCTCTTCCCGCACCAGGTAGGAGCAGCCCGCCAACGGGCGCAGATCGCTGGCCTGGATCCCGGCGCGAAGGGTGCTGTCGTCCACCGACCCCCAGAAGCGCTGCTCGTCGATCACTGACTGGTTTTCGATGATCAGATCGTCGCCGCGGCGTTCTGGGCGCAGAACCCTGATCCGGTAGGGCACGGCGGGGTTGATCGCGTAGCTCTGCTCCAGCAGCAGCGAACCGGGTGAGAGCTGGGGCAACGGCCTCATCTTCACCAGGATGTGGGCGTAGAGCGGTGGATTCTCGAAGGCTTGGTGCTGATTGCTGAAACCGCCGCTCAGCAGATGCACAAGCCGGCTCAGGGAGCTGTCCATCGGTCCATGGGGGTGGGGCATGGAGACTGTGGGGTGAGGCGTGGTGCCGGGATCAGAGTCCCAGCAGGCGCAGGCGGAAGGCAGCCACCTGTGCGGCCAGTTCGGGCTGGCTGCGCAGGAAGGGATGCTCCGTCAGGCTTTCGAGAATCAGGGCCTGCTTGTGGTGCCGATCCAGGCCGTGGTCGGGGTGCTGTCGCTCATGCTGCAGCCAGGCCTCATCAAACGCCTGGGCAAAGCTGTCGGCGTTGTTGAACTGATGATTGGCCAGGGGATGGGCTGAGCTCGACAGATCGCGTGTCAACGGCAGCTCGGGCATGCTGGCAACGGGAAAACCCGGCAGCTGGAATCTCATCTTGCCACCGAGCCAGCATTCCGCTGCGTGGCGATCCCAGGTCCCAGAAGCCAGAAAGGGCTGGTCTCCGGCAGCTCGGTCGGCCGCGACAGGTTGGTGCCGGGGCGAGTGAACAGTGGAATGCCAGGACCCAGATTTGAACTGGGGACACGGCGATTTTCAGTCGCCTGCTCTACCAACTGAGCTATCCCGGCCTGTCAGCGCCTGGCCCGCAGATGCGCTGGCCCGAGTGACGGGGCGATCTTAGATCACGGCTCTTCCGCTCTTGCGGTGCGGCCGGCGTGCGCCCCACGCAGGCCATGCCGAGCACGCGCCAGCCCTCGCTCCGCAGTGCCGCAGCGGCGGCGCAGGCGGTGGCTCCGGTGGTGAGGATGTCGTCGAGCAGCAGCACACTCCGCCTGCTGCCCCCGGCGGGCTTCAGGCAGCGGAACGCTCCTTGCTGGTTCTGCCAGCGCAGCTCGCGTCCGAGCCGGTGCTGCCCGAGCACCGGGCGGCTGCGCGCCAGCAGGCGGGCCTGGGACCAGCCCAGCTGGCGGCCCAGCACCGCCGCCAGCAATGGCGGCAGGGGATTGCTGCGGCGCTTCCAGCTGGGGATTGCCACCAGCCATGGGGCGGGGGCGGGTCCGCGCCCGTGCTGCAGCTGGCGCAGGCCAGCCATCAGTCCGGGCAACAGGGGGGCGAGACGCTGGCTGCGGGGATCCCTGCGCAGGGCCAGCAGGTGGCTGCGCAGCCCGCCGGCATAGGGGCCCGCCGCCCACCAGGGCAGGGGCTCCAGGCCGTTCAGGCCGGCCGCCGGCAACTGCAGGTCGAGGTGGAGAGGGGGGCGCAGCAGCCACTCCAGGGGCAGCCACTGCAGCAGGCCGCTCCAGCCCGGAGCCTGGCCAGTGCTTGGGTCGTCAAGGGGGGCCTGGGAGAGCGGGGCGGCGACCATGGAGCCGCCGGGGGCAAGCCGACCTGGAGCGCGGCTGGGTTGCATGGCGGCTGGGCGTGCTGCGCTCAGTCTTCCCACCTGAGGGATGCAGCTGTTCTCTGCTGGGGCTCAGGGTTGGGGCAGGGCCCGCAGCATCGCCACCAGGGTGCGGTGAGCATCCTCGCTGTCACTGAGTTGGTGGTCGAAGGCCACGCTCAGGGGCGCGCCATCCACCTCCAGCTGCATCGCCTGTGGTTCGACGGCAAGCATGCGCGCCGAGCTGGCGCCAGGGACACCGCCGTAGTGGCGCGCGTAGGCCAACACCGCCTCGGCATGGTCACCGTTCATGTGCTTGCAGATCCGATCGCTCACGGCGGCGGTGAGGGGGTCGGCGGCCATGGCGGGGGCACGGGGGGAGCACCATTCTGGTGCAGGGGGATCAGGCTCCGGCGTAGCGCTGCCAGAGCAGCAGCCCCAGCCGGATGGCGCTGAAGCTCACGTAGCCCGCCAGCACCACGAACAGGGCCATCGAGATCCAAACGCGCAGCTGGTTGGTCATGGCGGAAGCAGGGCGGTTGCGGCCAGTCTGGCCATGCCCTGGGCCGCATTCAGCCGGGGCCTGTTCAGCACCGGCCGCCCCAGCTGCCGTTCCCGGATGGCCCGCCACTGGGGATTGCGGGCTCCCCCGCCCAAGGTGATCACCCGCCGCACCGGCGCTGCCCCCAGTTGCTGCAGCCTGGCCCAACCCGCCCGCTCAATCTCGGCCAGCCCCTCCAGCAAGCCCTGCAGATAGAGCGCATCACTCACCGGCCTGGGTTCCAGCACCGGCTCCAGATCGGGATCGTCCACCGGAAAGCGTTCGCCCCGGCTGGGCAGGGGCCTCAAGGTCAGTCCGCTGACCGTGGCCGGATCGATCTGGCGGCTCAGCTGCGCCAGTTGTGGATCGCTGAACAAGCGGCGCAGCACAGCTCCGCCGGCATTGGAGGCCCCGCCCACCAGCCAGCGCCCCGCCACCCGATGGCAGCTCACCCCCGGGCCCTGGATCGGCCGGGGACTCCACTGCTTCAGCACCAGCGTTGTGCCCAGCACACACACCCCATCGAGGTCCCCTGGTTCGGCCGCCAGCACGGCCGCGTTGGCATCGGTACTGCCCGCTACCAGCCGGCAGCTGGGGGGGAGATCGAGGGCGCTGGCCGCACCGGCGCTGAGGCCGCCGAGCACCTCGCCGCTGGCGCGGATGGCCGGCAGGCCAGAGCTCCAGGGCTGGGCGGCGATCCGCCCGCCCCAGCTCTGGCGTTCCAGGTCCCAGCCCAGGCGCAGGTTGTTGCCTTCCTCGCCCCAGCGCCAGTCGCCCAGTAGCCAGCCCAGCAGCCAGTCGGCCTGGTGGCGCAGCAGCCACGGCTCTTGCGCCTGCCCCTGCGCCGCTGCGTCCAGCAACCGCAATGCCCGGGCGAGGCTGCCGCTGGCGCTGCGGGCCGGACCGTCAGCTGCCAGCGCCGCCAGCGCCGGCTGCTGTTCGGGGCAGCTGAGGTGGTACGGCAGGGCCTCGGCGAGGTTGACGCCCCGGTGGATCCCTTCAGGAAGGCTGCCGTCGCTGCGGCAGAGCAGCAGCGTGCCGGAGGTGCCCGCCAGGGCCAGGGCCCCCACCTGACCACGGAGCTCAGGCGGGAGGCGCTTGCAGAGGGCGATCAGGCCATCCCGCCACCCCAGAGGCTGGACAAAGGGTGCGGGATAGGAGCTGGCCGCTTCCGCCACCACGCTGCCCTCGCTGTCGACGAGGGCCAGGCGCAGGCCGCTGCTGCCCAGATCCACACCCAGCGCCAGGTTGCCCGGCGCCACCGGGGTCAGGCGGCGATCTGGCTGGCTGTGGCCTGCTGCAGGGTGGCGGCCATGGCCTCCACGTCCTCCCAGGGGAGGTTGAGGTCGCTGCGGCCGAAGTGGCCGTAGGCGGCCACGTCCTGATAGAAGCGGCCTCCGCGCTGGCTGGGCAGCTCGCGCAGGCCGAAACGCTCGATGATGGCTCCGGGCCGCAGGTCGAAATGCTCCTGCACCAGGGCGGTGAGATCGGCATCACTGATCCGGCCACTGCCGAAGCTCTGCACCAGGATGCTCACCGGCCTGGCCACGCCGATCGCATAGCTCAGCTGAACTTCCGCGCAGCGCACCAGGCCGGCGGCGACCAGCGCCTTGGCCACATAGCGGGCGGCGTAGGCCGCTGAGCGGTCCACCTTGGTGGGGTCCTTGCCGGAGAAGGCGCCACCGCCATGGCGGGCGTAGCCGCCATAGGTGTCCACGATGATCTTGCGCCCCGTGAGGCCGGCATCCCCCTGGGGGCCTCCGACCACGAACTTGCCGGTGGGATTGACCAGAAAGCGGGTGCCCTCACGGCTGGGTCGCAGGCTCAGATCGGCGGTGACGGGCTCCACCACCTGGCTCCAGAGATCGGCGCTGATGCGCTCCCGGATCGCCTTCTCCTCGCTCACCCCATCGATGCTGGGGGTGTGCTGGGTGGAGATCAGGATCGTGTCGATCGCCACCGGCCGATCGTCCTCGTAGACCACGCTCACCTGGGTCTTGCCATCGGGCAGCAGGTAGCCGAGGGTGCCGTCGTGGCGCACCCGGGACAGCTGGCGAGCCAAACGATGGGCCAGGCTGATCGGCAAGGGCATCAGCTCGGGGGTTTCATCGCAGGCATAGCCGAACATGATTCCCTGGTCGCCCGCCCCCACCAGATCCAGGGGGTCGCCGGCGTGGTCGTCCGCCTCATTGACCCCCTGGGCGATGTCCGGGGATTGCTGGTCAAGGGCCACAAGCACGGCGCAGCTGTGGGCATCGAAGCCGCCGGCGCGTGCACTGGTGTAGCCGATCTCCGCGATCACCTTCCGCACCAGGGTGTTGAAGTCGACGCGGGCCGTGGTGGTGACCTCGCCTGTGAGCAGGCACAGGCCAGTGTTCACCACCGTTTCGCAGGCCACCCGGCTGGAGGGATCCTGGCTCAGCAGGGCATCCAGCACCGCATCACTCACCTGATCGCAGATCTTGTCCGGATGCCCCTCGGTCACCGACTCGGACGTGAAGACGTAGCGGCTCATCGGCCCCGGTTCAACAGCGGCCCCAGCTTATGGGCGTTGCACCCTCAGTTCTTGCCAGTGGGCCAGCTGCGTGTAGCGGGGATCCAGGGGCGGGGGCTGCCGCCAGCCGGCGCTGTAGCCCAGCACCACCGCCACGCCGGCCCTCTCGGCCATGCGCAGGTCGCTGTTGGCATCGCCGATCAGGGCGCAACGGCTCGGCTCCACCCCCAGTTCACGGCAGAGGGCCCCAACGGCGGCGGGATCGGGTTTGCGGGGCCGATGGTCGGCGCTGCGCAGGGCCTGAAAGCAGTTGCCCAGGTTCTCGCCCGTCAGAAACGATTCGATGCCCCGCTGCTCGTCGTTGCTGATCACGGCACAGGCCACCCCCCCGGCGTTGAGTTGGTGGAGGAGCGAGTGCAGCCCTTCGGTGGCCCTGGGGGGAGCGCCATTGGCATCGGCACCGGCGCCATCGCAGTGATCGAAAGCGGCCTCGGCCAGATCGAGGGCCTCCGGCCACCCCAGGCCCACCTGGGCCAGGGCGGTGGCGGTGGCCACGAGGTTGTGCTCGCGGCTCGCCACGGCCGTGGTGCTGGCCGGGTGAATCCCGTCGCTCAACAGGCCATAGGTGGCGGCCAGCCGGGGAGGAAACGCGCTGAGCACGGCCGCGTCCAGCTCCGGATGGCGTTCCCGTAGCAGGTGCTGGCAGTGGTCGACCCTGGCCCGGGCGAGGGTCAGCAGTCTGGGCTCGCTGTGGCAGAGGGTGCCGTCCTTGTCGAACAGCACGGCCTCGATCGGACAGGGGCCGCCCGGGGCTGCGCCCCGCCGCAGGGCCACTCCACGCAGCAGCAGGTGGACCAAGGGGAGATCAGTCCAGGGTGACGCCCATGGGCTCCTGGTCCTCGGCCTGCTCCATCAGCATCTGCTTGTAGCGGGCGGCCATCTCCTCGGCCTTGTCGAACACCTTCTGAGGATCGGTGAGCATGTCGCCAGGCTCCGGCTCCAGGGCCTTGGTCGAGAGCGAGATCCGGCCCCGTTCGGCGTCGAGGTCGATGATCATCACCTTCATCTGATCGTTGACATTGAGCACCGAATGGGGCGTTTCGATGTGCTCGTGGCTGATTTCAGAGATGTGCAGCAGGCCGCTCACCCCACCGATGTCGATGAAGGCGCCGTAGGGCTTGATGCCGCGCACCGTGCCCAGCACCACTTCACCCACCTCAAGGCGATTCATCTTGCGCTCCACCAGGGCGCGCCTGTGGCTGAGCACCAGGCGGTTGCGCTCTTCGTCAACCTCGAGGAACTTCAGGGGCAGGAAGTCGGCCACCAGCTCTTCCTTGGGTTTGCGGGTGCTGATGTGGCTGCCGGGGATGAAGCCCCGCAGCCCCTCCACGCGCACCAGGGCCCCACCGCGGTTGGTGGCGAACACCTCGCTGTAGATGGTGGCGTCCTCCTTCTGGAGCTGGCGCACCCGCTCCCAGGCCCGCTGGTACTCGATGCGGCGGATGGAGAGCGAGAGCTGGCCGTCCTCGTTCTCCTCACTCATGATGAAGAACTCCCGGATCTCCCCGGGCTGGAGCACGTCCGCCAGGCCCTCCACCCGGTTGATCGACACCTCCTGAAGGGGCATGAAGGCGGCCGTCTTGGCGCCGATGTCGATCATCGCGCCCTTGGATTCCAGGGCGAACACGGTGCCGTTGACGACGTCACCGGGCTTGAAGTTGTAGTCGTACTTGCTCAGCAGTGCCGCGAACTCATCGAGCGAGAAGCCCACCCCGTCGAGATCCAGGCTGGCGGGTCGGCTGTCGGAGTCGTCAGCGGCGGGAACCTCTTCCGCAATGGCGTCGTCGAGGTCGGTTGCCGCTGCAGCGGCAAGATCGAGTTCGGCCTCGGTGCTGCTGATGTCGGAAGGGGTCACGGTCATGGGGATGGGCGGACTGCCGGAGGCAGGGCGATGGAGTCGGATGGGCTGCCCGCCTGCAGCCACGCCCGGACTCCCAAATCTATCAAGCCACCTGGGTTGGATCCCCATCGCCAGGACGGGTGACTGGCTCAGCCCAGAGCGGCCAGGGGCGCCTCGCTGCGCTTGCGGCCGCTGCGCCTGTTCAGGCCTTCGAGGGTGGCCACAAAATCGCTCACCCCCTGGAACTGCCGATACACCGAGGCGAAGCGCACGTAGGCCACCTCGCTCATGGCGCTGAGTTGCTCAAGCACCATCTCACCGATTTCGGCGCTGCTCACCTCGCGCCCGGGACGCTGCTGCAACTGCAGTTCCAGCTCATCGACCACCGATTCCAGCCGTGACGGCTCCAGGCCGGTTTTCTCGCAGGCACGCAGCAGGCCATGCAGCAGCTTGGCTCGGTTGAAGGTTTCCCTGGCCCCATTGCGCTTGACCACGGTGACGGGCACCGTTTCCACCCGCTCGTAGGTGGTGAAGCGAAAGGTGCAGTTGAGACATTCCCGTCGCCGTCGCACACTGCGGCCGCAGTCAGCAGATCGCGACTCCAGAACCCGGCTGTCGGTGTGTTGGCAGGAAGGGCATTGCATGCCCGTACGTCCGGGTGTCGTTACCGGAGTTTAAGCAGGTGTTGTTGCCCTGAAAAGGGCTAGGGAGCTTGATTGAACGGTTTTGACCATGAAAAAACCCCCGGATGATCCGGGGGCGGAGGGCCCGAAGGCTGGTCTGAACCTCACTTGCCGATTTTCGGCGGATCGCGGAAGGCGATCGCGAAGAAAAGAGTGGCGAGGGCCAGGGTGAGGATGAGGATGTAGGCGAAGCTCTCCATGGGGTGACCTCCAGGTCAGCTGAGGGGGGTGCCAGCGGGGGGCACGAAGCCCTCCGGGATGCGACGGGTGGATTGATCGCCCAGTTTCTGGAACAGGCCGAATTCCACCTGCTCGCCCAGATCGGGATCGATGCCGGCGAACACGTCGCGGTAAAGGGTGCGGGCGCCATGCCAGATGTGCCCGAAGAAGAACAACAGGGCAAAGGTGGCGTGACCGAAGGTGAACCAGCCGCGCGGGGAGCTGCGGAAGGTGCCGTCGGAGTTGTAGGTGTCGCGATCGAAGTCGAAGGCTTCACCCAGCTGGGCCTTGCGGGCCAGCCTCTTCAGATCGGCTGAATCGGTGAAGACCTGGCCGTTGAGGGCTCCGCCGTAGACGGTGGCCGTGACGCCGGTCTGCTCGAAGGAGTATTTGGCTTCAGCCCGCCGGAAGGGGATGTCGGCGCGGATGATGCCGTCCTGATCTTCGAGAACCACGGGGAAGTTCTCGAAGAAGTTGGGCAGGCGACGCACCTCCAGTTCGCGTCCATCCTTGTCGGTGAAGGAGATGTGCCCAAGCCAGCCGGTGGGAAGGCCGTCGCCGTTCACCATCGGTCCGACCCGGAACAGGCCCCCCTTGGCTGGGCTGTTGCCCACGTAGTCGAAGAAGGCGAGCTTCTCAGGGATCGAGGCGTAGGCCTCCTCCTTGGTGGCGCCGTTGTCGAGCGCCGTCTGAACCCGGCGGTTGATTTCAGTCTTGAAGTAGCTCTGGTCCCACTGGTAGCGGGTGGGGCCAAACAGCTCAACCGGGGTAGCCGCTGCGCCATACCACATGGTGCCGGCCACCACGAAGGCGGCGAAGAACACAGCGGCGATGGCCGAAGCCAACACCGTTTCGATGTTGCCCATGCGCAGGGCCTTGTAGAGCCTTTCCGGTGGGCGGGTGGTGATGTGGAAGATGCCGGCGATGATGCCCACGATGCCGGCAGCGATGTGGTGGGCCACGATGCCGCCGGGATTGAAGGGGTTGAATCCCTCAGGTCCCCAGGAGGGCTGCACCGGCTCGATGTGGCCCCCGAGGCCGTAGGCATCGGTGACCCACATGCCGGGCCCGAAGACACCGGTGAGGTGGAAGGCGCCGAAGCCGAAGCAGGCCAGGCCTGCCAGCAGCAGGTGAATGCCGAAGATCTTGGGGAGATCAAGGGCGGGCTCGCCGGTGCGGGGGTCCTGCCAGATCTCCAGATCCCAGAAGGTCCAATGCCAGATGGCCGCCAGGAACAGCAGGCCGCTGAAAACGATGTGGGCTGCAGCCACACCTTCGAAGCTCCAGAAGCCTGGGTCCACGCCGGTTTCACCGGTGATGCTCCAGCCGCCCCAGCTGCCGGTCACGCCCAGCCTGGCCATGAAGGGCATCACAAACATCCCCTGGCGCCACATGGGGTTGAGCACCGGGTCGGACGGATCGAAGATCGCGAGCTCGTAAAGAGCCATGGAGCCGGCCCAGCCGGCGACCAGGGCGGTGTGCATGAGGTGCACGGCCAGAAGGCGGCCTGGGTCGTTGATGACCACGGTGTGCACCCGATACCAGGGCAATCCCATGGGGAGCTTCGTTCTGGAAGGGTCTGGCGATCGTAAGGTCGGCTTGGCCCCGACGGCGGCGCAGGTTACGGAGCGCAACGCCCCCCTTCACAATGGGCCCAGGTGCACCGTGAGCCATGCCCGTGATCCGTTTTCTGCGCGAGAACCGCGATGTGGAGTGCTACCCCGGAGAGAATCTCCGCGACGTGGCCCTGCGCGAGGACATCGGCCTGTACGGGATCAAGGGAATCCTGGGCAACTGCGGTGGCTGCGGCCAATGCATCACCTGCTTTGTGGAGGTTCCCGAGGACGCTTCTGCGCAGGCCCTCAGTGGACGCACCCCTGTGGAGGAGCAGAAGCTGCGGAACCGTCCTGAGAGCTGGCGTCTGGCCTGTCAGGCCCTGGTGCAGGAGTCGTTGGTGGTGATCACCCGGCCCCAGCTGGGGCTGGCCAACAGGGAAGCCCAGCTCGCCACCTCCAGCGCATCGCCCCTGCCGGCGGGCCCCACCAGTTGGCCCGTACCCCCGGCGGCGGAGACGGGGCCCGGGGAGCCGGGTGAGATGGACGAGCAGGGCGGCGGGACACCAGGCCCCGGTGGCCCGGACACGGCTGACGCGGATCCGGCTACGGGCGGTGACGGCGGCTGAGGCGTGACGGTTTGCCGGTGATACCCTCCGACCACGACCTCACCTGACCCCCTGCCCCATGGAAACCAACGATCTCGGCTTTGTCGCCAGCCTGATGTTCGTCCTGGTTCCGACGGTGTTTCTGCTGGTGCTCTACATCCAGACCAGCAGCCGCCAGGGCGGCTGAGCTTGGGGGCGGCTTGACGCCGCCCTGGTCAACTCCGCCCTTCCGGTTCGCGCACCAGCAGCACCGGCGCTGGAGCATGCACGCGGATGTAATCGCTCACGGAGCTGCCCAGGAGTCGATCCAGATCCACCAGCGCCTTGGCCACCACAGGCCGCCGGTCCTGGGAGGCGATCACCAGCAGGTCGGCGTTGTCGTCCTGGGCGGCTGCACACACGCTGCGGCCCACGTCGGATCCGGTGCGGTGCATGGGCCTGAGGCTCACGCCATAGCTCCGGGCCTGCTGCACGGCCCGGTTCAGCACCGCGTCGGCCGGTGAACTGCCGCCGCGGGATGGGGTGATGTCCTGGCGGGTCACGTGCACTCCGGTGAGGGTCCCGCCGGGAATCTCCCGCACCAGTTCGGCCGCCAGCCTGAGGGCGTCGTCGCCCACCCCGGTGCCATCCACCGTCACCATCACCCGGTTGATGTGGCGCACGTAGAGGTCGTCACGCACCAGCAGCATCGGCCGGGTCGAGAGCTGGAACACGTACTGGCTGGCGCTGTTGCCGAGGATCGATTGCAGCCGGTTGAGGCCGCGGGACCCCATCACGATCAGATCGCTGCCGAGTTCATCAGCCACCTGCAGCACCGTTTGCTTGGTGTCGCCCTGGCGAATGATCGTGTTGACGTCGCTGGGATTGAGCTGCAGGCGGGTCACGGCCTCGGCCACCAGCCCTGCCGCCTGCTGCCAGTGCTGCTGAAAATCTTCACCCGCCTGCTCCGGCACCACATGCAGGAGGTTGAGGCGGGCCTGCCGCACCACGGGAATGGCACGCAGCATGCGCACCATCTCCTCCACATGGCCTTTGCCGGAGTCGGCGATCAGAACGTTGCGGAACACAGGGACACGTCCGGACTCTGGGGCAGCCTATGGCGATTCCCCGAAGCCCCTGATCCCCGCCATGCAGACCGTGACGGAGTGTGGCGAATGGCTGCTGCGCAGGCGCGTGTTGCCCCAGCACACCGATCACGCCGGCGTGATGTGGCACGGGGCCTATCTGGGCTGGTTGGAGGAGGCACGGGTGGAGGCTTTGGCTGCCGTGGGCCTGGCCTACAGCGATCTTTCTGACCAGGGGCTGGAATTGCCGGTGGTGGGCCTCACCATTGATTACCGCCAGGCCCTCCAGCATGGCGATGCGGTGGAACTGCGCAGCACGGTGCTGGCCCGGCGGGGGGTGAAGCTGCCCTGGAGCAGCCGCTTTTTCGGCCCCTCAGGACAACTGGCCGCCAGTGCCCGGGTCGACTTGGTGCTGGTGGACCGCCAGCGCCCTGTCGGCGCCGATGCGGGGCGGGCTGGAGGGCGTGTGGTGCGCCGCTGGCCCGAGGAGCTGGCGCGGGCCATGGAGGCCCTGGGCCGCGGCCCAGGCTAGGATTGGTACAAATGTACTGTTGCTCATGGGGGAGTTGGTTTCGCTGCACTCCCGCCCCACCCGTTCCGGGTGCGCCAGCTCCGGAGCTGCCCAGGGCTGGTCCCGCGACCGGCGGCTGTGGTGGTTGCTGTGGTCGGCCTGTCCCGGGCTGGGTTGGGTGAGCTTGCGCCGGATCGAGGCCCATGTCGGCTCCCTGGAGGCGGCCTGGCTCCTGCCCCTGCAGGAGTTGCCGCCATTGCCCGGGCGGGGCCAGGCCGCGCTGCAGCAGCTCGATCGCTTTCGGCGCCGGTGGGGAGAGGCGCCGCTGGAGCGCTGGGCCGCGCAGGTGCACGGCGGCCGGGGGGTGCTGCTGCCCGGTGATGGCGCCTCCCCGCCGCAGCTCAGGCAGCTCGAGCGGCCGCCCCTGGCCCTGCACTGGCGGGGGCGAGGCAGCCTCTGGCCTTGCCTGGCCAGTCGCCAGGCCGTGGCGGTGGTCGGTACCCGCCGGCCTTCGCCCCATGGTCTGGCGATGGCGGAGGCCCTGGGCCGGGCCCTCGCCGCGGCCGGATGGCCGGTGGTGAGCGGTCTGGCTGAGGGCATCGACGCGGCCTGCCACCGGGGCTGCCTGGCGGCCGGAGGTCGGCCCGTGGCGGTGTTGGGCACGCCGCTGGACAGGGTCTACCCGCGGCACCACGGTGACCTGCAGGGGCAGGTGGGCCACCAGGGCCTGCTGATCAGTGAGCACCCCCGCGGGGCCCCGGTGCGGGCCGGCCAGTTTGTCTGCCGCAATCGCCTGCAGGTGGCCCTGGCCCGGGCCGTGGTGGTGGTGGAGTGCCCCGAGCGCAGCGGCGCCCTGCATTCCGCCCGCCTCGCCTGGCGGCAGCAGCTGCCGCTGTGGGTGGTGCCCGCCGATGCTGCCAGGGCCTCCGCTCGGGGCAGCAACCGCTTGCTGGGCGAAAGCGCTTCGGTGTTGCTGGAGCCAGCCGATCTGGTGCGTCAGCTCGGCTCCGGGCCGCTGGCCCGCTCGGCCCTCGCTGGCCCGCCCAGGTCGGCCGTTCCCTCGGCGCGGCCGCCGGCAGGGGAGAGGGAGCTGCTGCAGGCCCTCGGGGAGCGGGCGTCGCTGGAGGAGCTCTGCCTGCAACTCGCGCAACCGGCCGGCAGCCTGGCGCCCCGCCTGTTGGCGCTGGAGTTGGCGGGGCTGGTGCGGGCCGAGCCGGGGCTCCACTGGCGGCGCCTTTAGCGTGAGTCGGTGCTGATCCACAGCCGCCGCCATGACGGTCCGATGGCAACAACCGGCAGCCCCCGGGCCTGGGCAGTCCGCTGAGCTGCCGATCCGGCCCAGCGCACCCTCCGGAGCTGTGCTGCCGGGCCAGGCCCTGCTGGATTGGCGCCGGCAGCAGTTGGCCCAGGGGGGGCGAGCTGCCGATCTCGACTGGCTGCTGGATCTGGTGGGGGGTCTGCGCTGGGCGGACCTGCAGCGTCTGCGCCTCGATCCCGAGCGCAGCGTGCGGCTCCAGCTGACCCTGCCCCGCCTGGCGGCCCTGTGGCGGCGGCATCTTTCCCGCCAGGAGCCCGTGCAGTACCTGGCCGGTTGCTGTCCCTGGCGGGACCTGACGCTGGCCGTGGCTCCCGGTGTGCTGATCCCCCGGCAGGACACCGAACTGCTCGTGGACCTGGCCCAGGGCCTGCTGGAGCATCCGCCAGGGTTCTGGGCCGACCTGGGCACCGGTTCCGGCTGTCTGGCCCTGGCCCTGGCCCGGCTCTGGCCCAGGAGCCGGGGCGTGGCTGTGGATCTGAGCGCCCTGGCCCTCAGTCAAGCCGGCGCCAACCTCCAGGCCGCCGGCTTGACCGAGCGCGTGGAGCTGCAGGCCGGCAGCTGGTGGCAGCCACTGCGGCCGGGTTGGGGAACGTTGGAGCTGGTGGTGGCCAATCCCCCCTACATCCCCACGGCCGTGTGGGCTGATCTGGAGCCGGTGGTGCGCGACCACGAACCCGTTCTGGCCCTGGACGGGGGCCCCGATGGTCTGCGGGAGATCCGCCTGATCGCCGCCGGTGCGCTGGCGGCGCTGGCTCCCGGCGGCTCGCTGGTGCTGGAGCACCACCACGATCAGGGCGAGGCCGTCGCTGAGCTGCTGGTTGCCGCCGGTCTCGAGCGGGTGCAGGCTCACCAGGATCTTCAGGGCATCTGGCGTTTCGCCTCTGCCCGCCGACCCCTCGGTCTCCGATGACGCCCCCCCAGCCTTTGGACCCACCCGGGGCGGTCCTTTCTCCTGCTGAGCTGGCGCGCCAACTCCAGGCCGGGGCCGTGGCGCTGATGCCCACCGACACGCTGCCTGCCCTGGCGGCCAGCCCCGAGCACGCTGGCCAGATCTGGGCCCTCAAGGGCCGCCCAGCCCACAAGCCCCTGATCCTGATGGGGGCCCACCTGGAGCAGCTGGGCGGGGTGCTCGGCACCCCCTGGAATCGGGAATGGCTGGACCTGGCGGCTCGGGGCTGGCCCGGAGCCCTCACGCTGGTGCTGCCGGCCCGGGGCCCTTGGGTGGAGTGGCTCCACCCAGGCGGCGGCGATCTGGGCCTGCGCATTCCTGCCTGCAGCCAGGCCCGGGAGTTGCTGCGGCTGAGTGGCCCGCTGGCCACCACCAGCGCCAATCCATCGGGTCTTGCCGCCGCCACAACTGTGGAGCAGGCCAAGGAGTTGTTTCCGTTGCTGCCGGTGCTGGGGCCGCTGCCCTGGCCAGAGGCCGGCGGCGCCGCCAGCACGGTGCTGGCCTGGCAGGCCAGCGAGGGCTCAGGGGCCGGCCGATGGCGGCTGCTGCGCGCCGGTGCTTTCCTGCCCGAAGACCTGCACCTCGATGGCTGATGGCGGCCCTGGCCCTCGTGCTGCTGATCACCATGGCCGCCTACGCCTGGCTGGCGACGCCACTGATCCAAGCCGGCACTGGCCTGCTCCAGGCCGGCTGGCTGCTCTGGCTGCCAGTGCTGGTGCTGGTGTGGCTGCTGGCCACGCGCGACTGACGCCATCACTCTCCTGCCGGGCCAGTCCTGCGGCTGTGTCCTGCTGGGCGACAGCCAGATCGGAACGCCCCTAAGGTTCGCTGCTCTTTGCAGTCCAGTCGATGGCCCATCGCCGCCGGATGCTTGTGGCGGGCCTGGGGCTGTTGGGCTGGTGCTGCGCGCTGCTGCTGAATCTGACGCTGCCGGTGCTCGCCCAGCCCGCTGGGTCGCCCCCTGCGGCACAGCCGGCGACGCAGCGGGCGGAGCTGCGGGGGGTGTGGCTCACCGCCAATGACATGCCGGTGCTGCGGGATCGGGAGCGCATGCAGGAGAGTGTGGCCCGCCTGGCCGAGCTCGGTTTCAACACGCTCTATCCGGTGGTCTGGAACGGCGGTCTTGCCTACTACCCCAGCTCGGTGGTGATGGAGCGGCAGCTGCAGAACTTCCGCTACCTCGGGTTGCAGGGCCAGGACGTGCTCGGCGAGCTGATCGCCGAGGGCAGGCGGCAACGGCTGCTGGTGATTCCCTGGTTTGAGTTTGGCTTCATGGCGCCGCTCGATTCAACCCTGGCCAAGCGCCACCGGGCCTGGCTCACCCAGAAACAGGATGGCGGCCTCACCTCCGTCAGTGCCGCCGGCAAGGTGGCCTGGCTGAACCCGTTCCGCCCGGAGGTGCAAGAGCTGATCACCGATCTGGTGCTGGAGGTGGTGGGCACCTACGGGGCCGATGGCATCCAGTTTGATGACCACATGACCCTGCCGCGGGAGTTTGGCTACGACTCCTTCACCACCGCTCTGTATCGGCGCGAAACCGGCAAGAACCCTCCCGCCAATCCGGCCGATGCCGCCTGGGTGAAGTGGCGTGCCGACAAGATCACGGCGTTCATGGATCGCCTCAGCAAGGCGGTGCGGGCGCGGCGGCCCGGGGCGATCGTGTCGGTCTCACCCAACTACTACGACTTCGCCTACAAGCTGCAACTGCAGGACTGGCTCACCTGGGTGAGACGGGGCATCGCCGATGAACTGCTGGTGCAGATCTACCGCCCCGACCTGCCCAGCTACACCCCCCACCTGATCCGGCCGGAGGTGCAGGAATCCCGCCAGCGCATCCCCACCGCCATCGCCATCCTCAGTGGCCAGCGCAGTCGCCCCATCTCCATCGACCTGATGCAGGAGAAGGTGCTCGCCAACCGTCAGGCGGGCCTCGGCGTGTCCTTCTTCTACTTCGAAAGTCTCTGGGCCCTGGGCCCGGAGCCCCCCGACCAGCGCAAGTCGGTGCTGGCCAGGCTGTTCGCCGCCCCCGCTCCACGCGTTGCCGGTCCTGCGCCTGCAGCGCGGGTCGCCCCGCCAGCGCCGCTGCCGAGCTCGCCGCTGGCGCCGCCGCCGCCGCCGCCCCTGCGGACACCACCACGTCCGCCTGCCCTGCGTCAGACCCAGGCCCTGCCGGGCGTTTGAGTTGCGGTGGGGTGCCGGGTCGGTGCCTGTTGTGCGGTGGCGCCTGGGCAGGCGTCAGCCTGGAGAAGCCGGCTAACGGATTTGAACCGATGGCCTTCGCTTTACAAAAGCGCTGCTCTACCGCTGAGCTAAGCCGGCGTTGTGGCTGCCTGGTCGTCAGCACAGGGAGGATTATCGACCCCTGGCGGCGCGGCGAGTGCCCAGAGCAGCAACTGGGTGCGGTTCTGACAACCGGCCTTGGCCAGCAGGTTTGAGATGTGGCTTTCCACCGTGCGGGGACTCAGCACCAGCGCCGCGGCGATCGCCTTGTTGGTGAGCCCCCGGCCCAGTTGCGTGAGCACCCGCCGCTCAGCCGGGCTGATGGCGGTGCTCCCCTCCACCCAGTTCGCCGTTGTGGCGGCAATGGGGCTGGTCATGGCCGGCGTAGGGAAATGGCTGCATCCAGAGTTGCCACGCCTCAGCACAGGCCGCGGCCGCCGCCTTTGCTGAGCGGGATCTCAGGGGCTGATGCGAGCGCTCAAGCTCGGCTCGGAATCATCGTCGCCCGTGGCCTCGGCTGTGGGTTCGTCAAGGCGGCGGGCCCGGCGGATCGGCAGGTTGGCCACCAAGGCCGTGACCCGGTCCTCGGTGGCCAGGCTCACGTCGCCCTCCTCCATGTCGATCTCCACGTAGCGGCTCACCACCTCGAGGATCTCGCGCCGCATCTGCTCCAGCAGCTCGGGATTGAGATCGCTGCGGTCATGGGCCAGCACCAGGCGCAGGCGTTGCTTGGCGGTGCCGGCGCTGGCCGTCTGACGGCCCAGCAGTTTGTCGATCAGGTCGCGCAGGGTCATCGGCTCAGAAGATCTTCGTTTGCATCAGCCGGCCGATCCGGGCCCGCAGACCCTGGCGTTCTTTGCTGGGGTCGATCAGTGGCACGTCTTCGCCGCGCAGCCTTCGGGCCACGTTGGTGTAGGCCCTGCCCGCCGGTGAGCTGCCTTCCCCCAGGGTCAGCGGTTCGCCCCGGTTTGTGCTCACGATCACCTGCTCGTCTTCCACCACCAGACCCAGCAGGGGCAGGGCGAGGATGTCGGTGACGTCATCGACGCCCAGCATCTCCTGGTTGGCCATCATCTTCGGCCGCACCCGGTTGAGCACCAGCTGGATCGGCTTCACCCCCTCGCTGTTGAGCAGCCCGATCACGCGGTCGGCATCGCGCACGGCCGACACCTCCGGGGTGGTGACGATGATCGCCTCCGAGGCGGCGGCCATGGCATTGCGAAAGCCGCCCTCAATGCCCGCCGGGGCGTCGATGAGCACGTAGTCGAAATGCTCACCCACCATGGCGGCAATCTTGCGCATGTCGTCTGGTTTCAGCCACTCGAGCATGCGTGGGTTGCCGGCTGGCAGCAGGGCCAGGTTTGGCTCCTGCTTGTGCTTCACCAGGGCCTGCTCCAGGCGGCAGCTCTCAGCCAGCACCTCCTGGGCGGTGTAGACGATGCGGTTTTCCAGGCCCAGCAGCAGGTCGAGGTTGCGCAGCCCGAAGTCGGCGTCGAGCACGGCAGTTCGGGCCCCCTGGCGGGCCAGGGCGATGCCGAGGTTGGCGGTGAGGGTGGTCTTGCCCACCCCTCCCTTGCCGGAGCAGATCAAGATGAAGCGGCTGGACTGCTCGGTCACGGCTGGGCCTGGGGTCGGGGCAGGTTAGGGCCAAAACGCTGCATCCCCAATTCACGTCCCGATGGCCGCCCCGCCTGGGGTACCGGCTCCAGCGGCCAGATCGGCGGAGCCGGGTCCAGGCGGATCACGCCGTCCACCAGGGAGGCCTGCTCGGCCATTCCGGTTGCTGGGCTGCCTTCCGGCCCCCGGGCCACCGTCCCGGCGATGCGCAGCTGCAGGGGCCGCAGCTGCAGGGCGACAATCCGGGCCTGCGCATCCCCCCGGCAGCCGGCATGGGCCATGCCCCGAAGTCGGCCCCACACCAGCACATGGCCGCCGGCGCTCACCCGGGCGCCCGGGTTGACATCGCCGAGCACGAGCACCGATGCCTCCGCTTCCAGGTGGTCTCCTGAGCGCAGGGTGCCGCGCTGGAGGGTGAGGCCAGCGCGGCCGGAACCCGCCTCGGCGGCCCCCTGGCCACTGAGCCCTTGGCGGAACCAGCTCGTGCAGGTCTGCAGGCCCAAGGCCGCCGCCGCCACCCGGCTGCGGGGAGCATCGCTGCAGAGGGCGACCAGCCGCACGCCACGCTGGCCCAGCCTTTCGGCCACCGCCCGCAGCTCACCAACGCCAAGATGCCAGCCGCCCGGAGCCAGCCCGAGGGCCTGGGGTAGCGGCGCTGCGCCCAGGAGGCTGGCCTCGTTGAGGGCCCGTTCCACCAGGTCCAGCAGCGGCGCGGTGCCGCCCTGGGGCGGCAGCACGAGCCAGCCGGGAGCTCCCTCCCAGCCTGGTGCGAGCACCACCGCCTCCATGGCCGCCGTCGGCATCATCCCCTGATCAACAGCCGCAACTTAGGGGCCACCTCCGCCGGGTGAATCAACCAGGCCATCTCCACGGGCCGGGTGAGGCTCTGCACCAGGGCCGAGCGCTGCTCGAGGGCCTCGAGATGGCGGCCGTCCCATAGACGCAGCCCACCTTTGTAGGGGTGATAGCCGCGGCTCTGGCGCTGCTGCAGGCCGCAGCAGCTGTCCGCCACCAGGCCCTGCTCCTCCGCCAGGCGCCGGGCCCGGGCGAGCAGCTCAAGCCGTTCAGCTGCGGGGCGATGGCTGACATCCGTGGCCTTCAGCAGCCGCCTCTCCAGCAGGCGCCGGCAGGGCTCCGCCAGTTCCGCCGGGCCCTCCTCCATCCAGCGCATCAGGTGGTAGCCGGTGCGGATGTCGTCGTTGGCCAGGTAGGTGTCCAGGTTCAGATCCTGCTGGTGCCATAGCCACCCGGCCATCACCGGGTCGGCCCAAACCAGCCGGGGCCCGAGGCTGCGTGCCCGGCTGATCACCTGCTGCAACAGCCAGTTGCAGACCACGTTGAGACGGTGGTTGTAGACGCTGCGATACATCAGATTGCGCACCACCAGGTAGTGCTCCACGGCCATCAGGCCCTTGGGATGGAGGGCCAGGCTGCCGTCGGGAGCGAGGGTGAGGGCGGCCAGAATCCGTTCCAGGTCGAGATGGCCGTAGCTCATGCCGGTGCTGTGGCTGTCCCGCAGCAGGTAGTCCAGCCGGTCGCAATCGAGCTGGCTGCTCACCAGCGCTTTGATGGCCCGGCAGGGGTGATCGCCGTCCCCCAGCAGCTGGGCCACCGTTTCGGCGCTGCCTGGGGCGAAGTGTTCCAGCGGTTCCCGCAGCGCCGGATGCTCCCGGATCAGCCGGCCTGACCAGTCTTCATGGCGCATCCCATACATCTCCTCGCCGCTGTGGCTGAGGGGTCCATGGCCCACGTCGTGCAGGAGGGCCGCGGCATAGAGCACGCCCCGATGGGCGGCCAGCTGGGGATGCAGTCGCTCGAGCTCGGCCAGGGCCCGCCGTGCCAGGTGCAGCACACCGAGCGAGTGGGTGAACCGACTCGACTCGGCGCCGTGGAAGGTGAGAAAGGCAGGACCGAGCTGCCGCACCCGCCGCAGCCGTTGAAACGGCGCTGTGTCGATCAGGCGGATGGCCAGGGCCTCGGCTGGCTCGTTGTGGCGCAGCCTGATCGACCCGTGGAGGGGGTCGTGGTATGTGCGTTCGGCCATGCCCGTGCGCTCCGTCACAGCCTCCCCTCAGGTGTCGGCTTCACTCTCGCCGGGCAGCTCGCGGGCCAGCAATTTGCCGGCCTGTTGCAGCCACACGTCGCCATCGCCGCCGGGATTCAGCGGTTCCGGCGCGCTCAGGGTCACGTCCGGTTCGATGCCTTCGTTCTGGATGTCGCGACCGCCCGGGGTGAGATAGCGGGCCACGGTCACGGCCAGGCCGCTGCTGTCACTGAGGGAGATCAGGGTCTGGATCAGCCCCTTGCCATAGGTGCGGCTGCCGGCCAGCCTGCTGCGGCCGTTGTCCTGGAGCGCACCGGCGAGGATCTCACTGGCACTGGCGGTGCCACCATTCACCAACGTGATCATCGGGCCGTCGAACAGTTGGCCCTGGCCGGACCGCTGGGGGGAGACCAAGCCGCCGCGATCCTCGGTGACCACGATCGGTCGGTTGTCCAGCAGCCCGTCAGCCACGGCCAGACCGGCGCTCACCAGGCCACCGGAATTGTTGCGCAGATCCAGAATCAACCCCTCGATGGCCTGATCCTGGAGGTCCCGCAGGGCCTCTCCAACCTGGGCGGGCACGGGCTCGGCGAACTGGGTGATGCGCAGATACCCCAGGGTGTGGCCATCGACCCGCAGGCGCTTGCTGCGCACGGTGTGCAAGTCCACCTGGCGCCGCTCCAGCTCCACTTCCCTGGGGCTGCCGTCCTGGTCCTGCAGGTTCACCAGCACGCTGCTGCCGCTGGGGCCGCGCAGGGCCGCCGCCGTTCCGTCCAACCCAAGGGCGTCGGTGGCTATCCCGTCAACGCTCAGCAGTTCGCTGCCGCTCAGGATCTCGGCCTCCGCGGCCGGGGAGTCATCCAGGGGAGCGATCACCACCACGGCGTGGTCGCTGTCCCGGGCCGCCAGCTGTAGCCCCACACCGCTCACCGTGCCCTGGTTGGTGGATTGCAGGGCCCTGTAGTCCTGCGGTCGCAGCAGACGGGTGTAGGGGTCGTCGAGCGGGCTGAGCATGGCCTCGATGGCCGTGTAGGCCTCGTCGGAGCTGGTGATCGGCCGCTCCAGGGCCCGCTGGCGCAGGCGTCTCCAATGAATTCGCTCGAACTCCCCTGGATCCAGGTAGCTCTGGTTCACCAGCCGCCAGGTTTCCACCACCAGCTGCTGGGCATCGTTGAGGGCCAGGCTCGGCTGAACCAGGGTGCCCAGCCAAAGGGCCATGGCGACCAGCCAGGCCAAGGCCTGGCTGAGGACACGGCCGCTCTGGCGGAGGGACGGCAGGGATCGGAACACGGGGAGCTCGGCGCTCACGGCAGCTTCGAAGCGGTGCGTAGACTCTCGCAACCCATCCACCCAGCTGCATGGCGAACACTCCCGCTGGCAATCCCGGGGGGGCTTCCAACCCCGTCTACGACTGGTTCGAGGAGCGCCTCGAGATCCAGGCTATCGCCGATGACATTTCGGCGAAGTACGTTCCGCCCCACGTCAACATCTTTTATTGCCTCGGTGGCATCACACTGGTCTGCTTCCTGATCCAGTTTGCCACCGGGTTTGCAATGACCTTCTATTACAAGCCCACGGTGGCAGAGGCCTACACCTCTGTCCAATACCTGATGACTGACGTCAGCTTCGGCTGGCTGATCCGCTCTGTCCACCGTTGGAGCGCGTCGATGATGGTGCTGATGCTGATACTGCACGTCTTCCGCGTCTATCTCACCGGCGGCTTCAAGCGTCCTCGGGAACTCACCTGGGTCACTGGCGTCGTGATGGCGGTCATCACCGTCAGCTTCGGGGTCACCGGCTATTCCCTTCCCTGGGACCAGGTTGGCTACTGGGCCGTCAAGATCGTCAGCGGCGTGCCTGCTGCTGTCCCTGTGGTCGGCGACTTCATGGTTGAACTGCTGCGGGGCGGTGAGAGCGTTGGCCAGGCCACCCTCACTCGCTTCTACAGCCTGCACACCTTTGTGATGCCCTGGCTGTTGGCCGTGTTCATGCTCATGCACTTCCTGATGATCCGTAAGCAGGGAATCTCCGGTCCCTTGTGAATCTCTGCTGCACTCCCCACAGCGGCTTCAGTAGCTGCCTCTAGCCTTTCTCCACCGGCCCAACAGCCATGCACATCCTCAAGAAGCCCGACCTCACCGATCCCGCCCTGCGCGCCAAGCTGGCCAAGGGTATGGGCCATAACTACTACGGAGAACCTGCCTGGCCCAACGACCTGCTGTATATGTTCCCGGTTGTGATCCTGGGGACAATCGGCTGCATCGTTGGTTTGGCAGTGCTCGATCCGGCCATGCTCGCTGACAAGGCCGACCCCTTCGCTACCCCACTGGAAATCCTCCCGGAGTGGTACCTCTACCCGGTGTTCCAAATCCTGCGGGTAGTTCCCAACAAGCTGCTGGGTATCGCCCTACAGACCATGATTCCGCTGGGATTGATGCTGATCCCATTCATTGAAAGCTTCAACAAGTTTCAGAACCCTTTCCGCCGACCTGTCGCCACAGCTGCTTTTCTGTTCGGCACTGCTTTCACCATCTACCTTGGTATTGGTGCTGCCCTCCCGATTGACAAGTCACTGACTCTCGGACTGTTCTGATTTTTATTTACTTGATCCAAGCCTAAATGCGAAAGCTACTGGCAATCAGTGGTTTTGCATTTAGCGATTAGATTCTTGATCGCAACTTATTTTGCCTTTTGGTCGTAGCTGAAGCTACGGCCTTTTTTATGCTTTCCTGCCACGGCGCTGGCCGTCCAGGTGCAACAGCCAGGCATCTTCTGGGTTGACCCGCAGAAAATGATGGAGCAGCAGAAATCCGACAATTGTCCAGGTTTGGTAAGTGCGGGCCTGCTGGCCTACCCAGGTGCCCGTCGGTCCATCAAAGTATTCTGCCCATTGCTGCCGTGGCAGCTGATTGAGATGGCTCCAATAGCATTCCTCAATCATCGCTCGCATCTGGGCCATCAACAGCACATCAGCGCTGGGGTTGCTGAGTTCATGCAAGAGCACGGCCCCGCCCAAATACCAGAGCAGGCTTGGCCAGTGGCCACCATTGTGGTAGCTCCACGGCCAGTTCTTGGGATCTGATCCTGTCTTGTTGGCCCACTCCTCCATTTCCATCGGTGGGTGACAGATGCGCATCGGCATCTGGGCCATGAGATGTTCTCGGTTGTGCAGCACCAACCGAAACAGAGCCCGCTGCTGAGGTGCAGTGATAATTCCGAAAAGGCAGGCCAGCGTATTGCCGAGGCTGTAGAAGCGAAAATCAGGACGTCCGGTTCTGATGTTGCCGATCAGGTATCCGCCCCTGTTCTCAAGCCAATCTTGCAGCCACGGCGGAATCACCCTGGGTTGCACATTGAATTCATTCTGATGCTGTTGATCTCCATACTGCTCGGTGGGTCGTCGCCGCAGCACCTGCATGGTCTTGCTGGTCACCCAGTAGTGCTTGAGCAGAAACAAGCGCAGGTCATGTAACCACTTGCGCGTCACCACCAGCCGCTGCTCCAGCAACCTGCTTCTGGAGTGGGTCTGCGCCAGATCCATCAGCTTGCAGCAGCTGCGCAGGCATCCGTAGAGGAGGGCTTCAACTTCCAGAGGGGCGCCCCACACGTCCATGGGCCGATCAATCATGAAGGCGCAGTCCGGCACGAACAACACCGGCGTTCCCTCGAAGCTCGGATGCAAGACCAGATCCAGCAGCAACTGCACGCCGCGCTGCACCTTCTGGCTGGTGGCGAACTCCACGTCGCCGCTGCGCTGGACGTAGTACCAACAGAGCACCGGCCACCACAGGCTCGCGTCCACGGAGGTGATGCGTCCGATCGATCGCTGTCCATAGTCAGCCACCACCTCCCCCTGCTCTTCCACGAAGCTGGTGGGGAAGATCCCGCGGGTCTGGTACGACGTGCTCTGAAGGTCCAGACAGGTGCTGAGAAAATGGCGTACCACCCCGAAGCGCCCCTGCAGCAGCAGATACACCATCACGGGCACGTTGTCGCGCAGAAAAACTTCTCCGTAGTTGGCTGAATCGCTCTTGTGGGGATGCTCCAGGGCCGCCACCGATCCCACCAGCTGTCCGCGCACGCTCACCAATGTGCGCTCGAACTGATCCCGGGCGGCAGCCACGACCGCCTCCTCCTTCGAACTGGGCCGCACGCGGAGCTGCTGCTGGCTGAACTGACCTGCCATGGATGATTCCCGATCCGCACCCAGGGCGGCTCACCGCTTCGACCCTAGAAGCGACGGCAGGCTGGGGCGGTGCCCCAGCCTTGCTTCTGCAGATTCATCCCTTGGTGACACGGCGGGGCAAGGGGGCACCTCTGAGGCATCTCTCCCCTGAGTCTCTTCCCTTCGGATCGCGAGGAGACGCTGGCGAGGTTCATGCCCTGGGGCGAGGCGCTGTTGACATGAGCTGGGTGAGGGGGTTAGGTTATGGAGCTGCGCAAGCGAGAGCGAGCGAAGCAAGCGAGGCTGGTGAGGGGACGCGAGAGCGCCGCTGAGCAGAGCTGAGGTTGGTTGGCGAGGCAGGAGCTGAGCGCAGGACCTGGAGCGATTGGTAGCGAGAGCGACCGGTGTTGTAGGTTTTCTGAGTTGCGACCGAGAGCACCCGAGAGGGAGAGCAGGAGGGAGCAACGGGCTGCCGAGAGCCGGAAGGCCTGAGGGGAGAGATCACTGGGTGTTGAATCCAGGGATTTTCCTTGAGGGTTGAGGGCGGAAGCAGCAGCACCTGGACAATCCAAGAAGTTTAGGAACTGACGCTTTCACGGCGTCATGGTTTTAGAAGCGGAAGCTGCTGGATTTCCCTGGAAGGGAAAGTTGGTTGGTGGAGGTGGAAGGGGCTGTGACAGAAGCAAGCTGTGAAGGTGTGAGGTCCCGTCAAAAAGCAACAAGCGAGACAGAAGCGGCCGAGAGGGCCGAGAGCTGAGACCTTGGGAGCGTTGCTGTGTGTGGGCTTGCCGATTGCGGGAAGTGAACGGGCAGAGACGAGCTCAGGGGAGATCAGACCGACTGGAGAGCAGCGGATGTCTGTGATCGCGACCGGATCTGAGATCTGGGAAAGTCATGACTTGAGGGAAGCGGAGCGGCTGAGCGATGGCGGAAGGAGCAGTGTGCGAAAGCAGACTGTTCAAGACGTGTATCGGTTGATGTTAGCGAAGTGTGACCAAGGGTTGTGCACTCTTAAGAACCCTTCTGTCAGAGGAAGGAGGCTCCAACTTTCAGGATTGCGAGAGCAAGAGCTGGGGGGTGAGAGCAAGTCAAGCTGAGACAATTTTAGCAGATGACCAATGGTTTTGATGGGTTAGTTGATTGGACGAGGTGAGGCATTAGTTTGCAACATTTTGACTGATTGCTGGCAGCTTGCATGAATGTGCGAGACATCAAGATTGTGAATCAAGTGTTGGGGTTGATCAAGAGGGTTTGATCTACAACGGAGAGTTTGATCCTGGCTCAGGATGAACGCTGGCGGCGTGCTTAACACATGCAAGTCGAACGCACCTTCGGGTGAGTGGCGGACGGGTGAGTAACGCGTGAGAATCTGCCCTTAGGAGGGGGATAACGGCTGGAAACGGCCGCTAATACCCCATATGCCGAGAGGTGAAACGAGAAATCGCCTGAGGATGAGCTCGCGTCTGATTAGCTAGTTGGTGAGGTAAGAGCTTACCAAGGCATTGATCAGTAGCTGGTCTGAGAGGATGATCAGCCACACTGGGACTGAGACACGGCCCAGACTCCTACGGGAGGCAGCAGTGGGGAATTTTCCGCAATGGGCGCAAGCCTGACGGAGCAACGCCGCGTGAGGGACGAAGGCCTCTGGGCTGTAAACCTCTTTTCTCAAGGAAGAAGATCTGACGGTACTTGAGGAATAAGCCACGGCTAATTCCGTGCCAGCAGCCGCGGTAATACGGGAGTGGCAAGCGTTATCCGGAATTATTGGGCGTAAAGCGTCCGCAGGCGGCCAATCAAGTCTGCTGTTAAAGAGTGGAGCTTAACTCCATAGAGGCAGTGGAAACTGATTGGCTGGAGTGTGGTAGGGGCAGAGGGAATTCCCGGTGTAGCGGTGAAATGCGTAGATATCGGGAAGAACACCAGTGGCGAAGGCGCTCTGCTGGGCCATAACTGACGCTCATGGACGAAAGCCAGGGGAGCGAAAGGGATTAGATACCCCTGTAGTCCTGGCCGTAAACGATGAACACTAGGTGTCGGGGGAATCGACCCCCTCGGTGTCGTAGCCAACGCGTTAAGTGTTCCGCCTGGGGAGTACGCACGCAAGTGTGAAACTCAAAGGAATTGACGGGGGCCCGCACAAGCGGTGGAGTATGTGGTTTAATTCGATGCAACGCGAAGAACCTTACCAGGGTTTGACATCCTGCGAATCCCTGAGAGATCGGGGAGTGCCTTCGGGAGCGCAGAGACAGGTGGTGCATGGCTGTCGTCAGCTCGTGTCGTGAGATGTTGGGTTAAGTCCCGCAACGAGCGCAACCCACGTCTTTAGTTGCCAGCATTGAGTTGGGCACTCTAGAGAGACCGCCGGTGATAAACCGGAGGAAGGTGTGGATGACGTCAAGTCATCATGCCCCTTACATCCTGGGCTACACACGTACTACAATGCTACGGACAGAGGGCAGCAAACTCGCGAGAGCTAGCAAATCCCATAAACCGTGGCTCAGTTCAGATCGTAGGCTGCAACTCGCCTACGTGAAGGAGGAATCGCTAGTAATCGCAGGTCAGCATACTGCGGTGAATACGTTCCCGGGCCTTGTACACACCGCCCGTCACACCATGGAAGTTGGCCATGCCCGAAGTCGTTACTCCAACCCTTGTGGAGGAGGACGCCGAAGGTGGGGCTGATGACTGGGGTGAAGTCGTAACAAGGTAGCCGTACCGGAAGGTGCGGCTGGATCACCTCCTAACAGGGAGACAAACCTGACATTGATGTCTGAGCAGAAATGATCTCAGGCCAGTGTCCTGTCACCTTAGGTCGATCGGTACCTCGACGTGAACCAAACCAGAAGTCTGAGCGATTGAGTTTTGAGAGATCAGGACTTGATGGATCAGGTTTGGAGGGGAGGAATCACGATCAGTTCCTAAACTTTGTCTAGGTCACCCCATAGAGGAAGAGCTCCTGGGCCATTAGCTCAGGTGGTTAGAGCGCACCCCTGATAAGGGTGAGGTCCCTGGTTCAAGTCCAGGATGGCCCATTCGCGATTGGGGGTTTAGCTCAGTTGGTAGAGCGCCTGCTTTGCAAGCAGGATGTCAGCGGTTCGAGTCCGCTAACCTCCATACCAACGGGAGCGCTGAGCCAAGCAAGCAGGCAGCAAGCAAGCAGGCAAGCGAAACAACCAGCCGAGCAGTGGAGCTGAGGGGTGACGAGACGGGATTGCAAGAACTGGGTCAGATTCCAGCCTTCAGGATCTTGATGCTGTGATCACAGGACGTGATGACGAGCAGATTTTGAATGCTGGATTCACACCTTCACGAGAGGGTGAGAAGAAGCCAGTAGAACCTTGACAACTGTATAGGTAAGTCTGGACAAAAGCATCTCATGGATGCCAAGTTTAGCCGCCATTAAGAGCAGGATGCTGACCATCAATGGGCAAGAGATTGCCTGGGGTGGTTCAGTTGATGGTAATTGATGGAGGACTGGATTTGGAGATTCTATTGAGTTTAGAGCCAAGACGCCTCAACGAAAGAGTCTAACCGAGATCATCAAGCTGCTTGGATCAGCAATGAACCAGGTCAGGGAGAAAGGTGTTGGTGATGATGAATGAGTTGAGGCAAAATTGGTCAAGCTACAAAGGGCTCACGGTGGATACCTTGGCACACAGAGGCGATGAAGGACGTGGTTACCTGCGATAAGTCTCGGGGAGCTGGAAACACGCATTGATCCGGGAATTTCCGAATGGGGCAACCCTTAGAACGACCGCCTGAATCCATAGGGCGGAGCGAGCCAACCCAGCGAACTGAAACATCTTAGTAGCTGGAGGAAAGGAAAGTAAAAACGACTCCCTCAGTAGCGGCGAGCGAACGGGGAAGAGCCTAAACCGATGCTTTCGAGCATCGGGGTTGTGGGACAGCAACGTGTATCAGGGAGGTTAGGAGAAGCGTTTGAAAGGCGCGCCATAGAGGGTGAAAGCCCCGTAACCGAAAGCCAAACTGAGCTAGCTGTATCCCGAGTAGCACGGAGCACGTGAAATTCCGTGTGAATCCGCGAGGACCACCTCGTAAGGCTAAGTACTCCTGTGTGACCGATAGCGAAACAGTACCGCGAGGGAAAGGTGAAAAGAACCCCGGGAGGGGAGTGAAATAGAACATGAAACCGTGAGCTTACAAGCAGTGGGAGCCCGACTAATCGGGTGACCGCGTGCCTGTTGAAGAATGAGCCGGCGACTTATAGGTACTGGCAGGTTAAACCGGGAATGGTGGAGCCATAGCGAAAGCGAGTCTGAATAGGGCGTTAGTCAGTGTTTATAGACCCGAACCCGGGTGATCTAACCATGGCCAGGATGAAGCTTGGGTGATACCAAGTGGAGGTCCGAACCGACTGGTGTTGAAAAACCAGCGGATGAGCTGTGGTTAGGGGTGAAATGCCAATCGAACCCGGAGCTAGCTGGTTCTCCCCGAAATACGTTGAGGCGTAGCGTCTAGTGCTCCAGCAGGGGGGTAAAGCCACTGTTTCGGTGCGGGCTGCGAGAGCGGTACCAAATCGAGACAAACTCTGAATACCCTGTGTGTAACTAGGCAGTCAGACTGTGGGGGATAAGCTCCATGGTCAAGAGGGAAACAGCCCAGACCGCCAGCTAAGGTCCCCAAATCAACGCTGAGTGATAAAGGAGGTGGGATTGCTGAGACAACCAGGAGGTTTGCCTAGAAGCAGCCATCCTCAAAGGAGTGCGTAATAGCTCACTGGTCGAGCGATCCTGCGCCGAAAATGAACGGGGCTAAGCGTTGTACCGAAGCTGCGGATTCATCTGTCGCGAGACAGATCAATGGTAGGGGAGCGTTCCATGTGGGGTGAAGCGTTAGCGTAAGCGGGCGTGGACTGCATGGAAGTGAGAATGTCGGCTTGAGTAGCGAAAACATGGGTGAGAATCCCATGCCCCGAAACCCTAAGGGTTCCTCCGGCAGGCTCGTCCGCGGAGGGTTAGTCAGGACCTAAGGCGAGGCCGAAAGGCGTAGTCGATGGACAACAGGTTAATACTCCTGTACCTGTGATGTTTTGGGAAGGGGGACGGAGAAGGCTAGCCAAGCCAGATGTTGGTTACTGGTCCAAGCGTTCGAGGTGTTGAGAACCGGAGACAACGGTTTGAGCTGAGGCGTGAGTGCGAGCTGCTACGGCAGCGAAGTTGGTGATGTCAAGCTTCCAAGAAAAGCCCTACACCCGTTAAGGCATCATGGCCTGTACCCGAAACCGACACAGGTGGGGTGGTAGAGAATACCGAGGGGCGCGAGATAACTCTCTCTAAGGAACTCGGCAAAATGGCCCCGTAACTTCGGGAGAAGGGGTGCCAGCGAGAGCTGGTCGCAGTGAAGAGGCCCAGGCGACTGTTTACCAAAAACACAGGTCTCCGCTAAGTCGCAAGACGATGTATGGGGGCTGACGCCTGCCCAGTGCCGGAAGGTTAAGGAAGTTGGTCAGCGTAAGCGAAGCTAGCGACTGAAGCCCCGGTGAACGGCGGCCGTAACTATAACGGTCCTAAGGTAGCGAAATTCCTTGTCGGGTAAGTTCCGACCCGCACGAAAGGCGTAACGATCTGGGCGCTGTCTCGGAGAGAGGCTCGGCGAAATAGAATTGTCTGTGAAGATGCGGACTACGTGCACCCGGACAGAAAGACCCTATGAAGCTTTACTGTAGCCTGGTATTGTGCTCGGGCTCGGAATGCGCAGGATAGGTGGGAGGCAGTGAACCATTGCTTGCGGGTGATGGTGAGCCACTGGTGAGATACCACTCTTTCCGAGCTAGAGTTCTAACAGCCACCCGTTATCCGGGGGCTGGACAGTATCAGGTGGGCAGTTTGACTGGGGCGGT
This sequence comes from uncultured cyanobacterium, assembly GCA_963765575.1. Taxonomy (GTDB): domain Bacteria; phylum Cyanobacteriota; class Cyanobacteriia; order PCC-6307; family Cyanobiaceae; genus NIES-981. The sequence continues at coordinate 355,486 of CAVXWZ010000011.1, forward strand.
CGCCTCCTAAAAGGTAACGGAGGCGTGCAAAGGTTCCCTCAGGCTGGTTGGAAATCAGCCGACGAGTGCAAAGGCAGAAGGGAGCTTGACTGTGAGACCTACAAGTCGAACAGGGACGAAAGTCGGCCTTAGTGATCCGACGGTTCTGCGTGGAAGGGCCGTCGCTCAACGGATAAAAGTTACTCTAGGGATAACAGGCTGATCTCCCCCAAGAGTTCACATCGACGGGGAGGTTTGGCACCTCGATGTCGGCTCATCGCAACCTGGGGCTGAAGTCGGTCCCAAGGGTTGGGCTGTTCGCCCATTAAAGCGGTACGCGAGCTGGGTTCAGAACGTCGTGAGACAGTTCGGTCCATATCCGGTGCACGCGCAGGAATATTGAGAGGAGTTCTCCCTAGTACGAGAGGACCGGGAGGAACGCACCTCTGGTGTGCCAGTTATCGTGCCAACGGTAAACGCTGGGTAGCCATGTGCGGAGGAGATAACCGCTGAAAGCATCTAAGTGGGAAGCCCACCTCAAGATGAGTATTCCCATGGGGTAACCCAGTAAGGTCACGGGAAGAACACCCGTTGATAGGCTCTACGTGGAAGCGCAGTAATGCGTGAAGCGGAGGAGTACTAATAGACCGAGGGCTTGACCATGACCATGGCGAAAGGTCATTGACGTCCCGTTGAGGGATGGAGACGACCATGCTTTTGTCTGGAACCTTGAGCCGTGAGGCCGCCGGTGAGCGCCTGCAGTGAAGAGCTGCGGGTGTTGAGCTGGTGGTGAGTGGATTAAGGATACCTATGCAGTTCTCAGGGTTCACCCTGACAAGTGAAGAAATTCCTGGTGTCCATGGCGCAGTGGACCCACGCCGAACCATCTCGAACTCGGCTGTGAAACGCTGCAGCGCCGACGGTATTTGGGGGGTAGCCCCCTGAGAGAATAGGTCGATGCCAGGAATTATCTTTCACCTTGATGATCTTTGAGCTCCGCTGAGGGTGTGACGCAGCAGCTAGCCTGCGGCAGCCGCCCAGTGGCATCCCCCCAGTGGTAGCTGGCCTGCAGCTGCTGCGCTGCTTACCGTGAGAGCATTCAGCCGGTCGTGCTTTGGTGCGGGCCTGTCTGTCTGTATGTCCTGCTTTTGTAAGAGCCCTTTGCTTTGAGGCTTTGGCTGCAGGCATCTCGATGGAACTTTGATGATCTTTCCCACCAGCTCTTATTGGGATTGGACCACTGATGGAGTCACGTTTACGTCAGATCCCAAATCCCTAATCCCAGATCCCAGATCCTGGACTGCTCAGACCCGCACCAGGTTTGATGGCGATTTGGCGGAGGCTTGAGACTTGTTTGAAGCCCTGCGGGTCACGCTTTGGATTGCCGTCTCGGTCGCTGAAGAGCACCGTCATACCCGCCATCTGTGCAGCGCGGCATTCTTGTGCTGAGTCGGTGATGAACAGAATCTCGGAAGTAGCAAGTTGCAGACGCTTGGCGATGGCTGCGTAGCTTGCGCTCTGTTCTTTTGCCCCTACCTGGGTATCGAACCACTCATCAATCAGTGGCTTCAGGTCTCCAGAGGTGGTGTGGCCATAGAGCAGCTTCTGCGCCTTTACTGACCCGGACGAGTAGATGGCAATTCTCAGCCCCTGTTCTTTCCAGTCGCGCAAGATTTCCGGCACCTCGTCAAACAATGGTGCCACCAGGACCCCCGTTTCGTATCCTGCTTGCCATACCAGCCCCTGCAGTTCCTTAAGTGCAGGCAGCTTGCGATCCTGCTGGATCAGCAGGCAGAGATAGGCCGCCAGATCACTTGGCTGCTCCTTGAGCAGATGTCTGGCTGCTGGATGAGCATCCTTGTGCCATGCCTCCTGCGCGGCCTCCACCAGGTCTTGCACGTTCTGGCGTTGCGCGGCCTCCCCTTGCAAGAACGGCCCCATGGCAGCTGCCGCATAGGGAAACAGACTGCCGGTGACGAAGCTCACAGGACATGTGGTGCCTTCAATGTCAAGCAGGACCAGGCGAATTTCATGGCTGTCGATCGAAGTCTGCTGGCTTGATCCGGCAGAGTTTGGCTGAATTGGCGCTACAGCTTTGCCGGTGTGCATGGTTGTGGTTTCAATTGCTGGGGTTGGGTTGTCGTCTCGGGTCATGGTCTTGGCTGGTGGCCTTGGGTGCTGGCGTCGGTGGGTGGTGGCTTGGGCTGAGGGTGGCCGGTGTTCCGGTGCTCAAGTGGCCAGAGCATCCAGCAGGAGCCGACGCCAGGCCTGCTCGAGCAGGAATTCATGAATCTCCAGATGGCGACGAGCCGTCGCCAGGTCGACTCCCCAGGCGTAGAGCCCATGGCCGGCGATCAGCAGGCCATGGGGGGCGCCGGCCAGGTGGGGAGTTGCTGTGGTGCTCAGGCGCTGGAGATCCTGATCATTGGCGAGCACCGGCACCTCCACGGCACTGGCGTGGGTTGTGATTCCCTCCAGACCCTTCAGCATTTCCAGATCCTCCAGGAGCAGGCCTCCGGCGGCCCCGGATCCGGGTGCCCTGTGCCGCGACAGCAGCGTGCCGGCCTGGGAGTGGGTGTGCAGCACGGCGCCGGCCCCGGTTTCCGCCACGATCGCCAGGTGCAGCAAGGTTTCCGCACTGGCCCGCCCGCTGCCGCGCACGACCGTGGCGCTGCCGTCCACGACGATCAGCTCCTCCGGCCGCACGCTGCCCTTGTCCACCCCGCTGGGTGCCATCAGCAGTTCCAGGGGTGAGCGCTGCAGCACACAGCTGAAGTTGCCGCCGGTGCCATCGCACCAGCCGCGTCGGTGGATGGCGGCCATGGTGGCGCTCAGCTCGGCGGCCAGTTGGCCCTGGCGGCGGCTGGGCGTGCTCAGAGGGGCCATGGCTCCAGGACGGAGGTCAATGCTGACAACGGGGGCACCAGTGGCTGCTGCGTCCCCCCAGCTTCTCGCGGCAGATGCTGGTGCCACAGCTCCGGCAGGGTTGCCCCGAGCGCCGATACACCAGGGCGATGCCCCCGTAGTTGCCGTTGCGGCCGGTGAGGTCGCGGAAATCACTGAAGGTCGTGCCTCCGGCACCGATGCTCGTCTCCAGCACCTCCACCAAAGCCCGGTGCAATCGCTCCAGCCTGGTCCGGCTCACCGTGCCGCTGGGGGTCCGGGGCCTGATGCCGGCGCTGAACAGGGCCTCGTCGGCATAGATATTGCCCACCCCAGCCACCAGGGCCTGATCGAGCAGTGCCGCCTTGATCGGCCGCCGCGATCCCCGCAGTCGCTCACGCAGATAGTCGGCGTTGAAGCTGCCCGCGAAGGGTTCGGGGCCCAGGCGCTGCAGCCCCGTGATCACCTGTTCGGGCGCGCTGCCGGGGGGCACCCACCACATCTGCCCGAAGCTGCGCGTATCCACGAAGCGCAGTTCTTCGCCCCGCTGGTTCCAGATCCGCACCCGGGTATGGCTGCAGGGGGGCTGATCTTCGTTCAGCCAGAGGAACTGGCCGGTCATGCGCAGATGCACGCCCCACCATCCCGCTGGCCCGCCCGCCTGCTGGAGCTTGCCCAGCAGATACTTGCCGCGCCGCTGCCAGCCGGCCAGGGAGCAGTGCTGAAGCCCCTGCTCAAACGCGCCGGGAGCGGCGGGGCTGGCGACGGCCCGCTGCCGCAGCACCTCCACCCGCGCCACTGTGAAGTCGCCGGTCCGCTGCTGCAGCCCCCGGCGCACGGTTTCAACTTCGGGCAGTTCCGGCACTGTGGCGGGATGGGGGGGAGAAGCGGCGCGACGGGCCTGCGAACAACAGCCCCGGCCGGTGCGCGGGGCACCAGCCGGGGCTGCAGCGTGGGGTGGAAGACGCGGCCCTGGGGGGCAGGGTCAGGCCTTCTGCAGTTCGCTCTCGGCGAAGTTGTTGGTGTTGATGCCACCCTCGGAGCCGCTGTAGCCGGTGTAGTTCACCTTCTCAAAGCGAACCACCACGGGGTAGCGGATTCCAGAGGTGTCGACCGATGCCACGGTGCCGACTTCGTTGAACCAGTAGGACTCGGGGCGCTTGATGCGCACCTTGTCGCCGCGGGAAATGGCCATCGCTGCGGAGAATTCGGAGGCTGCCAGAGGGAAGATACCCGCGCCGGCCAGGGGCTCCGGGGGCGACGTCACGTTTCGTCGTCCAACCCGGGCCCGCATGGGAGCATCGGCCCCTGTGCCGCCGGCATCCCCATTGGCTCTCCCCGCGCTCGAGGCGCCGGTTCTCAGTCTTGACCTGCCCGATCCCGACAGCGACACCATCAGCACGATGGAGTTCCTGGCCCGGCTGGAGCAGGCCTGGGCCGTGTGCGACCGCTTCGACCTGCACACGGAGATCTGGCGGGGGCGGATCCTGCGGGCCGTGCGGGATCGGGAGAAGCGCGGCGGCGAGGGCCGCGGCACCGGGTTTCTGCAGTGGTTGCGGGAGCAGGAGATCAGCAAGACCCGCGCCTACACCCTGATCCAGCTGGCGGAGTCGGCTGATCGGATGCTGGCCGAGGGGGTGCTGGAGGAGGCCAGCGTGAACCACTTCTCCAAGCGGGCTTTCCTCGACACCGCCGAGTCGCCCCCGGAGGTGCAGCTGATGATCTCCGAGGCCGCCAACGAGGGCCAGCAGATCACCCGCAAGCAGGTGCGCCGTCTGGCCGATGAATTCACGGCGGCCACCAGCCCGCTGCTGCCCGAGGAGATCCGCCAGCGCACCGCCGAAAACCTGCTGCCGCCCAAGGTGGTGGCGCCGCTGGTGAAGGAGCTGGCCAAGCTGCCCGAGGGCCAGCAGGACGACCTGCGACGGGTGCTGCGCGAGGAGCCGGAGCTGGAGCGGGTGCGGGAGGCCACCAGCACGGCCCGCTGGTTGAGCAAGGCGGCTGAAGCGGCTCTGGCCGTGCGGGCGTTCCAGCAGGGGGATCTGGATTTCGAGAAGGCCCTGCAGGAAGCTCAGCGCCTGGAGGCCCTCGGCCTGCTGGCGGATGCCGTGGGTCAGGCCCAGGCCCTGGAGGCCGCCGTGCTCAAGCTGCACACCAGCTGGCGGCGTCTGAACGGACTCCAGGAGCGCCTGTGGGTGGAGAGCGGCAGCAGCACGCCCCATCTGCGCGAGCTGCTCACCGCTCTGCAGTCGCTGAGCGGCAGCACCCTGCGGGTGTCGCTCGGGGAGCTGGCGGGCGGCAAGCGGTTGCGGCTGCAACTGGTGGAGGAATCGCCCGATCAGCTGGAGGCGCCGCCGCTGCCCTGAGCCCGCTGGCGCCCGATGGCGGGATCGGTATCGTCACAGCGTGGTGGACGCTGGCGTTGCCTGAGTTACAACCCGGCGATCGGCAGGCCTGCGCAGCGGTGGCAGAGGGCGTCGGACTGGGCTCAGCTCCTGATCCCCTCGAGCAGGCCCTGAGGCGCCATTTCGGCTGGGACACGTTCCGGCCCGGCCAGCGCCCGGTGGTGGAGGCGCTGCTGGCGGGACGGGACTGCCTGGCCGTGTGGCCCACCGGTGCGGGCAAGTCGCTGTGTTTCCAGCTGCCGGCCCTGATCCGCGAAGGGCTGGTGCTGGTGATCTCGCCGCTGGTGGCGCTGATGCAGGACCAGGTGGATCAGCTGCAGCGCCGTGGCATCCCGGCGGCCTGTCTGCACGGGGGGCTGCAGTCCGGGGAGCGCCTGCAGCTGTTGCGGCGCATTCGCGAGCGCCGGCTGCGCCTGCTCTACCTGGCTCCCGAGCGCCTGCAGGCGGAGGCGACCCGCCAGCTGCTCGACGACCTGCTCGACGAGGGTGCTCTGGCGGCCCTGGCGGTGGATGAGGCCCACTGCATCAGTGCCTGGGGCCATGACTTCCGCCCCGACTACCGGCGCCTGGGCCAGCTGCGTCAACTCTGCCCGGGGGTGCCGCTGGTGGCCCTCAGTGCCACCGCCGCCCCCCGGGTGCGGGCCGACATCATCCGGCTGCTGCAGCTGCGCCGGCCCCTGATCCAGGTGCGGTCGGCCCGACGGGCCAACCTGCGCTACGCCATGCGCCGGCGGCCTGCCGATCCCCTGCCGGAGATGCTCGCCGCCATCGGGCGCTCCCGTGGAGCCGTGCTGATCTACGCCCGGGCCCGCCGTTCGGTGGAGCAGTGGGCCTCGCGTCTGCAGGCTGCCGGAGTGGAGGCGCTCACCTACCACGCCGGCATGGATGCGGGCCTGCGCCTGCAGGCCCTGGCCCATTTCCAGAGCCAGCCCCGGCCCGTGCTGGTGGCCACGGTGGCGTTTGGGATGGGGGTGGATCGCCCCGACGTGGGCCTGGTGCTGCACCTGGACCTGCCCGCGAGTGCGGAGGGCTATCTGCAGGAATCGGGCCGGGCCGGCCGCGACCAGGGCCCGGCCGAATGCCTGGTGCTGTTTGATCCGGCCGATCGCACCAGCCTGGGCTGGGCCATGCGCGCCGCTGGCCGGGGCCTGCTGGGACAGGGGCCCTGCCGGCGATGGCGAGTGGCAGCGCCAGGAGCTGGCCCAACAGCAGCTGCGGCGCATGGAAGCGGTGGCGGAGGGGGAGGGCTGCCGGGAGCAGGCCCTGCTGCTGGCCATGGGTGAACTCGTGCCGCCCTGTGGTCGCTGCGACCGCTGCCAGCGCCAGCGGCGGGTCGGGCCCGGGCGGCGGGACTGGTCGGAGCAGGCGTCCCAGCTGCTGGAGCTGCTGGGGGAGCGGCGGGGCCGCGCCCTGCGTGGGTTGGTGGAAGACCTGGCCGGGCGGACCGGCAGCGACGAGCAGCGCTGGGCCTGGCTGGCGCGCCGGTTGGTGCAGGAGGAGCTGATCAGCGAGAGCGACGACGGCGCCCAACGGCTCTATCTCAGACCCTCGGGCCGGACCTACCTGCGGCAGCCCTGGCCGCTGCGCTGGGCGGCCTGAGCCAGCTCAGCTGCCTTTCTCCTTGCAGATGTCCTGCACCAGCTTCTTCTCGAAGTCGTTCTCCGGTGCCACCCAGGTGTTCCATTGCCCTGCGGGGGTGGTGCTGTTGAGCTTCTCGGCCGTGCAGTTCACCGCCATGTAGCGGGCTTTGCCATCCTTGCTGAGGCTGGGGGCCACGTAGCTTCCCCCCATCGAGCGCCACTTCGACCAGTCGATCTGAAGGGGGCCGTAGGGCCGCCAGTCGCCACTGGTGCCGGTGTTGGCGGCGGTGCGGGTCGCGGTGGCCGTTGCCGCCGGCGCCGCCGTGCGCCGCCGTTGCTGCCGTTGCTGCCGTTGCCACTGTGGTGGTGGAGGTGGTGCGGGTCGCCTGGGAGCCGACTTTGGCCGCCGTGGTCGAGACCGCTGCCGTGGTGGCTGTCACGCCGCCGGTGGCCGCCCCGATCCTGCTGACTGGGGTGGCGGCCGCGGTGGTTGCTGTTTTTCCGTGGTCGGCTGTGGTCGTGGCTGTGGTCGCTGTCCTGCTGGTTGGCGTGGGTCGCGGCTGCACCCGTGGCTGGCTCACCGGCACTGCGGCTTTCGGCGCTGTGGCTTTGGCGCTGCGGCTTTGGGCGCTGCGGCGCTCGCTGCCGCTGCTGCCCCTGCTGCCGCGGCTGAGGTTGGGGCGGCCGCTCGGCTCTGGGGCGCCGGGCGGCTGCTGGCCGCGGCAACGGCTGGCTGGCTGGTGGCGGCCGCTGGCGCTTTGGCCTGAGCCCTCGGCTGAGCCTGCGGCGCTGGCTGGGCCACTGGGGCGGGGGCCGGCTTCGCGGCTGCCTGGGGTGTGGGGCTGGCGGCTGGCTTGGGTTTGGCGGCTGGTGGGGTGCCCCGCAGCTTCAACGTCGAGCCCGCCAGCAGCCGGTCGGGGTCGTCGATGCTGTTGAGCGCCACGAGCTGGCTCACCGAGGTGCCGTAGCGCTCGGCAATCGCCGAGAGGCTCTCGCCCCCCTGCACCTCGTGCTCCTGGGTCTTGCGGTCGGGTGTGGAGGGCTTGGCGGCGGCGCTGGCTGCTTTGACTGGCGCCTTGGCGGCGGGTTTGGCGGTCCCGCGGTTGGCCGTCATGGGAATGCGCAGGCGGGTGCCGCTGTTCACCTGGTCGGGGTTCTGGATGGCGTTCAGCTCGATCAGGCGCGAGGTGCTGGTGTTGAACCGCACCGCGATCTCCGAGAGCGTCTCCCCGCTCTTGACGGTGTAAGGGGCGGTGGGCTGGCTGCGCGCCGCCGAAGCGCCACTGCCGCCGCTGCCCGCGGGGATGGTGAGGCGCTCGCCCACCACCACCAGATCGGCATCGCTGATGCCGTTGGCCTGCATCAGTCGGGTCAGGCCCACGCCATGGCGCTCGGCGATGGCGGAGAGGGTGTCGCCTTCCTGCACGGTCACCCGACCACCACGGGCTGAGGCTGAGCCCCCCGCCCGGCCGGAACCACCGGGGATGGTGAGGCGCTGGCCCACCACCACCAGGTCGGGATCACTGATGCCGTTGGTCTGCATCAGGCGGCTGAGGCTGACGCCATGGCGCTCGGCGATCTCCGAGAGGGTTTCCCCCGCCTTCACCACCACGGCCTGGGCCCGAGCGGCTGGGGCCAGCAGCGCGGCGGTGGGCAGGGCCATCGCCAGGGCCAGGGCGGCAAGGGTGCGGCGCATGGGCTCCAGGAGGTTGCTGGGCGAACGTTAAGGGTCCAAGCCCGCCCGATCCAGTGCCGCCAGCGTGCCGATGCTCCGCCGGCCGCCACTCAGCCGAGCAGCCGCTGCACCAGCGCCAGCTTGCCGGCGTAGGGGGGGTAACGCAGGGGCAGATCCAGCCAGAAGGGCCGCCTGAGCACGCTGCGCAGGTGGGAGAAGGTGAGAAAGCCGGCCTCGCCGTGGTAGCGGCCCATGCCGCTGTCGCCCACGCCGCCGAAGCCCAGCTGGCTGGTGCCGGCCTGCATCACCACGTCGTTGAAGCACACCCCGCCGGAACTGGTGGTCGCCAAGGTGCGGCGCTGGGCCCCACGGCTGTTGCTGAACAGGTAGAGCGCCAGGGGCTTCGGCCTGCTGCGCACCCGGGCCAGGGCGTCCTCGAGATCGGTCACACCCACGATCGGCAGCAGGGGGCCGAACAGCTCCTCCTGCATCAGCGGATCGTCGTCGGTCTCCACCGCCAGCAGGGTGGGCTCGATGCGCCGCCGCTGCGGATCGGTGTGGCCGCCGTGCAGCACCTGACCCCGCTCCTTGGCGCCGGCGAGCAGCCGGGCCAGGCGGTCGTACTGCGCCTGGTTGACGATCGAGGCGAGGTCCTCGCTGGCCAGGGGATCGGGGCCGTGGAAGCGTTGCAGCTCCGCCACCAGAGCCGCCACCAGGCGATCGCGCAGGGGGGCCTCCACCAGCACGTGGTCGGGGGCGATGCAGGTCTGGCCGGCGTTGATGCTCTTGCCCCAGGCCAGCCGCCGGGCCGTCACCCCCAGATCGGCATCGGTGAGCACGATCGCGGGACTCTTGCCGCCGAGTTCGAGGGTCACCGGCGTGAGATGGCGCGCGGCCGCCGCCATCACCAGCTGGCCCACCCGGCCACCGCCGGTGAAAAAGATGTGATCGAAGCGCTCCTCCAGCAGCTCGGCCGCGACCTTGCCGTCACCGCACACCACCTGAACGATCGTGGGTGGGAAGACCTCGGCGATCGCTGAGGCGATCAGGGCCGCCGTGCGCGGAGCGTGCTCCGAGGGCTTGAGCACCACGCTGTTGCCGGCCGCCAGGGCGCTCACCAGGGGGTGGAGGCAGAGCTGAAAGGGGTAGTTCCAGGGGCCGATGATCAGCACGCAGCCGAGGGGTTCGGCCTGCTCATAGGCGCGGCCGGGCTTCAGGGGCAGATCCACCGGCACCGGGCGCGGCGCCATCCAGCGGCGCAGCCGCCGGCGGCTGAGCTTCAGTTCCTGTTGCACCGCCACCAGCTCGAAGCTGGCCTCCAGTGGCGGTTTGCCGAGGTCGGCGGCCAGGGCCTCGAGCACCTGCTCGCGGTGACCGGCAAGCAGGGAGTCGAGGCGATCGAGCTGCTGCAGCCGCCAGGCCAGCGGGCGCGTGTGCCCGAGGCTCACCGGCTCGCGCATGGCCTCGAGGGAGTGGATCAACGGCGAGGTGGTGCGCATGCCGGGGGCGGGATCGGCTGGGGTCCCACCCTGGCAAACGCCGCTGGCCGTCGGGATCGCTTCACGCTTCGAGCTCCAGCGGGAGGAGTCGGCAGGATGGAGGCCATTGATGCGCTCCGGTGTCCGTTCCGCCTGCGCCGCGCCATCGGCGAGCGGGCCGGACCGGGAGAACCGGTCACGGTCACGGTCACGGCCACGGTCTGGCTGGCGTGACCCTGATCGAGAGCCCCGGAGAAGGGGCGAGTAGCTCAGGGGCGTCAGTGCCGATGGGGATTGGCGGCCTGATCGTCAGCACCTGTAATCGCCAGCAGGCTGAGTGATCGCTCGTGGTGCTCAATCGGTTGACCACCCAGTTGTCACACCATGGATATTCGATTGTTGGACTACCCACAACAGATGCAGTTGCATTCTCCGCCCGCATCTGATGCAGTGCCACGAAAGCAGTGCCACGAAAGCAGTGCGACGAAAGCAAGGCGACGTTGTGGGCTGGGTCTGGGGTAAGCCCTTGACGAGAATTGAACTCGTGACCTCTCCCTTACCAAGGGAGTGCTCTACCGCTGAGCTACAAGGGCATGTGGAAAGGTGGGCCGGGTTGGATTTGAACCAACGTAGGCAGAGCCAGCGGATTTACAGTCCGCCCCCATTAACCACTCGGGCACCGACCCGAACCACACTCCAAGAACTTACCAGCCGGCCCCCCGGCTGATCTCCCATGCAGCTGCTCGCCATCCATGGACCCAACCTCAACCTGCTGGGCAGCCGCGAACCGGCCCTCTACGGCAGCGCGACCCTGGAGCAGATCGATGCCCGGCTGCGCCGCCAGGCCGAGGCGCTGGGCGCCGCGATCGACTGCTTTCAGAGCAATCACGAGGGGGCCCTGGTGGACCGCATCCAGCAGGGCCGCGGGATGGTGGCGGGAATCCTGATCAATGCCGGCGCCTACACCCACACCTCGATCGCCATCCGCGATGCCCTGCTGGCGACGGCCATCCCCTATGTGGAGCTGCACCTGAGCAACACCCACGCCCGGGAGTCTTTCCGGCAGCGCTCGTTGCTGGCCGACCGGGCCCTGGGGGTGATCTGCGGCTTCGGCTCCCACAGCTACGGTCTTGCCCTTGAGGGCCTGGTGGCCCATCTGCGCGAGGGTTCGTGAGCGTTGCCGCAGCCGACACCGCCGCGGCCCGCATCCGCTGGCTGGCGGCGCCCAGTTCCCCAGCCTGGCTGGAGCAGGCCCTGGCCCAGCCCGAGCTGGTGCTGATCGACCACGCCCACTGCGAGCGCAAGGCGGCGGGGGCGGCCCTGCAGCTGATGTTCCGCTATCCCGGCGATGGCGACCTGGCGGCGGTGCTCAGTCCGCTGGCGCGGGAGGAGCTGCAGCACTTCGAGCGCGTGCTGGCCCTGTTGCAGCGGCGCGGCATCCCCCTGCGGCCCCTGGCGGCACCGCCCTACGGCAGCGAACTGGGTAAGGCGGTGCGGCGCCAGGAACCCGAGCGCATGCTCGACACCTTCCTGGTGGCCGGCCTGATCGAGGCCCGCAGCCACGAGCGCATGGCCCTGCTGGCCGAGCATTCCCCCGATGCGGAATTGCGGCGGCTGTACGCCGACCTGCTCGCCAGTGAGGCCCGCCACTTCGGTCTCTACTGGCTGCTCTGCGAACGGCGCTGGCCCCGCCCTCTGATCAGCGAGCGCCTGCAGGCACTGGCCGCCGTGGAGGCCTCGCTGCTGGCCCGCCTGCACCCCGAGCCCCGCATGCACAGCTGATCAGGGGCTGGTGCGCTGCTCGTCGAGCAGCGGGTAGCTGGCGGCGATGGGATCGCCGCTGAAGTTCGCCACCCAGCCCTCGGGATTGCCGAAGAAGCGCAGTGCACAGAAGTGGGGCTGGGGCCCCATGTCGAACCAGTGGCGGGTGCCGGCCGGTACGGCGATCCAGTCGTCGGCTTCGCAGATCACCTGCAGCACCTCCGCGCCGATGTGCAGGCAGAAGAGGCCGCGTCCCTCCACGAAGAAGCGCACCTCGTCCTCGCTGTGGGTGTGCTCCGCCAGAAACTTTCTGCGCAGGGCCCGGCGATCGGGATGGTCGGGTGTGAGCCGGATGGCGTCCACCGTGGGGTAGTCCCCCTGCCGCTGCACCTGGGTGATCTCCTCGGCGTAGGCGCTGAGGATCTGCTCCGCTGCGGCGCCCTCCGGCAGGGCGGTGCGGGCCGGCCAGCGTTGGAAACGGATGCCGCGGGCGGCCAGTTGTCGCTGGATCTCCTCGCCGTCGGCGGTGGCCAGCACGGGTGCGGCCGGCTCGCCGCTGACCGCTGGACTGGCAGGGTGCCGATAGATGGTGAGCGCACTCATGGCTGGCCCAGCGCCGATTCAGATCAGCGTAGGTATGGCTCCGCCCGGCCTCACCCTGGTGGGGGTGGGGCCGGGCGATCCGGAGCTGCTGAGCGTGGCGGCGCTGCGGGCGATTCGGGCGGCGGCGGTGGTGGCCTACCCCGTGGCCCGCGAGGGCGCCGAGGGCATGGCCGCGGCGATCGCGGCGCCGTGGCTGGAGCCGGCTCAGCGCCGGCTGCCGCTGCTGTTCCCGATGGTGGCGGAGGCAGCCCCCCGCATCGCCGCCTGGCACGCGGCCGCCGATGCCCTGGCGGCGGAGGTGGCGGCCGGCTCGGCGGTGGTGCTGCTCTGTGAGGGCGACGTGTCGCTGTTCGCCAGCAGCAGCTACGTGCTGCTGGCCCTGCGCCAGCGCCATCCCGCCTGCCCCGTGCGGCTGGTGCCCGGGGTGCCGGCGGTGTGTGCGGCGGCGGCGGCCTCCGGTGCCGGCCTTCCCTGGCCCCTGGCGCTGCAGAGCGAGGCCCTGCTGATCCGTCCCACCCCGGACAGCGCGGCCGAGCTGGAGCCGCTGCTGGAGCGCGCCGCCAACGAGGCCACGGTGCTGGCCCTGCTCAAGCTGGGTCAGCGCTGGCGCTGGGTGCGGCCACTGCTGGGGCGGCGGGGGCTGCTGGCGGGGGCGCTGTTCGCCCAGCGGGTGGGCTGGCCCGATCAGCTGGTGACGGCGGCGGCGGCGGTGCCAGCCCAGGAGTGCCCCTACTTCTCCTTGTTGCTGATCCGCCAGGGCTGGCCGGCGGTGCTGCCGTGATCCAGCGCCTGCTCGAGCAGCGCCAGGGCCGCGGCGGGGGAGGGGGCCCGCATCAGGGCATGGCGCAGCTGGGGAGCGCCGGGGAAGCCGGTGCAGGTCCAGCCCATGTGCTTGCGGGCGATCAGCAGGCCGTGGTCGCCCCTGGCCGCCACCAGGGCCTGCAGCTGCTCGGCGGCCAGGGCCAGGCGCTGCGGCGGGCCGGGTGTGGGGGGGATCGGCCGGCCGCGCAGGGCCGCATCGATCTGGCCCACCAGCCAGGGGGCGCCCATGGTGCCGCGTCCCACCATCACGCCGTCGGCGCCGGTGCGCTGCAGGCAGCGGTGGGCGTCGCCGGGGCTGTTGATGTCGCCGTTGGCGATCACCGGAATGGCCAGGGCCCGCTTCACCGCCGCGATGGCGTCCCAGTCGGCGCGGCCCTTGAAGCCCTGCTCGCGGCTGCGGCCGTGCAGGGTGAGCAGCTGGGCACCGGCGTCCTCCAGCTGGCGGCACCAGGTCACGGCGGTGGTGGACAGCTCGGCGCCGCCGCACCAACTCAGACGGGTTTTCACGGTCACCGGAATCCGCACCGCCGCCGCCACCGTCTCCACGATCCGGGCCGCCAGGTCGGGGTCGCGGATCAGGCCGCTGCCGCCCCCCTTGCGGGCGATCTTCTTCACCGGGCAGCCCATGTTGATGTCGATCAGGAAGGCCCCGGCGGCCTCGGCGCGCCTGGCGGCATCGGCCATCGCCTGCGGCCGGTAGTCGAACAGCTGCACGCCGATCGGCCCGCTTTCCTCGCCCAGCTCCTCCACCTTCTGCAGGCCGTGGCCCAGCTCCAGGCTGGTGGCGTTCACCATCTCGGTGAACAGCAGCGCGTCGGTGGCCCAGCGCCGCACCAGGCCGCGGAAGATGCGATCGCTCACCCCGGCCAGGGGCGACTGCAGCACCCGGCTGTGCAGGGTGCGAGCAACCCCTCGACCGGGCAGGATGAGCGGCTCCGCCAGCGCGGGCGCCGACGGCCAGCGGCGGCAGGGACGGGGCGGGGGTGACGATCATGGTGACTCCATCCTCCCGTTCCCGCTCTCCCCTTGCGCCCCCTTGGCCGTGTCCGCAGCCCCCATCCCCTTCCCGCTCAGCCGCAGCCTGCTGGAGGCGGTGCTGGCCGACCGCACCAGCGACCGCTTCGTGTGTGAGCTGATCTGGCCCCGCCTCGGCTACGAGCTGGACGGCTCCGGCGCTGGTGTGCGGGTCCGGCCGCGGGCCCTGTCTGGCGGGAGTCGTTTGCGATCGAGCCCCAGTTCATCGCCCGGCGCCCCCCCAACGTGGCCCTCACCCGCGCCATCGCTCGCGAGCACAAGCAGCTGCTCAAGGAGCAGCTGGGCTTCGGTGGCTACCGCATCGGCGAGCTCTATCCGCGCCGCACCCGCCGGGCCACGGCGGTGAATTGGCTGCTGGCCGATCTGGCCCTGCGCGCCGAGCCCCTCCCCGACACGGGCCCCCTGCCGGCGCTGCTCAGCGCGCCGGCCGATCCGGTGCGCGGCCATCCCGGCGATCTGCCGGTGACCTGAGGCGGCCGCGGCTGGCGGCTGCAACGTTTGGATCCCGTCTCTGTAGGGTCAAGGGTCGAACCTTGATAGCGATCAACTCCTTGGCCCAGCCGGTCGTCGCCATCATCGGTCGCCCCAATGTGGGCAAATCCACCCTCGTGAACCGGCTCTGCCGCAGCCGTGAGGCGATCGTGCACGACCAGCCCGGCGTGACCCGCGACCGCACTTATCAGGAGGGTTTCTGGGGCGACCGCAGCTTCCGCGTGGTTGACACCGGCGGCCTGGTGTTCGATGACGACAGTGAATTTCTGCCGGAAATCCGCGAGCAGGCCAACCTGGCCCTGGCTGAGGCGGCGGTCGCCCTGGTGATCGTGGATGGCCAGCAGGGCTGCACCGCGGCCGATGAGGCGATCGCCACTTGGCTGCGCAGCCAGGCGGTGCCGGTGCTGCTGGCGGTGAACAAGTGCGAGTCGCCCGAGAAGGGGCTGGCCCTGGCGGCGGACTTCTGGGGGTTGGGGCTCGGGGAACCCCATCCGATCTCGGCAATCCACGGCGCCGGCACCGGCGACCTGCTCGACAAGGTGCTGGGCTTTCTGCCCCCCGGTGGGGAGGAGGAGGTCGAGGAGCCGATCCAAATGGCGATCGTGGGACGCCCCAATGTGGGCAAATCGAGCCTGCTCAATGCCATCTGCGGTGAGAATCGGGCGATTGTGAGCCCGATCCGCGGCACCACCCGCGACACGATCGACACCACCATCGACCGCGAGGGTCACACCTGGAAGATCCTCGACACGGCCGGCATTCGCCGCAAGCGCTCGGTGAGCTACGGCCCGGAGTACTTCGGCATCAACCGCAGCTTCAAGGCCATCGAGCGCAGCGATGTGTGCGTGCTGGTGATCGATGCCCTCGATGGTGTCACCGAGCAGGATCAGCGCCTCGCCGGCCGCATCGAGGAGGACGGCCGCGCCTGCGTGGTGGTGGTGAACAAGTGGGACGCCATCGAGAAGGACAGCCACACCATGGCGGCGATGGAAAAGGAACTCCGCGCCAAGCTCTACTTCCTCGACTGGGCGGGGATGCTGTTCACCTCCGCCCTCACCGGCCAGCGGGTGCAGAGCGTCTTCGCCCTGGCGCTGCTGGCGGTGGAGCAGCACCGCCGGCGGGTCACCACCTCGGTGGTGAACGAGGTGCTCACTGAAGCGCTCAGCTGGCGCACCCCTCCCACCAGCCGCGGTGGCCGCGCCGGCCGCCTCTATTACGGCACCCAGGTGGCCACCCGGCCACCCAGCTTCACCCTGTTCATCAACGACCCCAAGCTGTTCGGCGAGACCTACCGCCGCTACATCGAGCGCCAGATCCGCGAGGGCCTGGGCTTTGAGGGCACCCCGATCCGCCTGTTCTGGCGCGGCAAGCAGCAGCGCGAAGCCGAGCGGGATCTGGACCGGGTCAAGCACTGATTGGATTTCCTGCGCCAGCTGCCGATCGGCCAGTACGTCGCCGAGGAACCCGATGCCTCCGGCGCCCGGCGCGATGGCAGCTGGCTGCGGCGTCTCGATGCCCGCCTCAAGCTGGCCTGGACCGTGGCCTTCCTGGTCACCCCCATCCTGGCCGGGCCGATCTGGCGCCTGGCCCTGGTGGGGGTGCTGCTGTTGATCACCGCCTGCAGCGGCCTGCCCTGGCGGCTATGGCGCCGCAGCCTGCCGCTGCTGCTGGCCCTGGCGCTGCTGGTGGGGGGGCTCGCCACGGTGCTGCCGTCCGGGGCGGTGCCGCCGGCACCCCTGCAGCGGCCGCCGGCCGAGGTGCGGCTGCAGCCCGGTGCGCCGCTGCAGCCCGCGGCGGAGCGCAGCGGCAAGGCCTGGGAGCTGGTGCGCTGGGGCCCACTGCAGCTGGGGCCCGTGTCCCTGGGCCCGCTGGTGGTCAACCGCCGCTCGGCCCGGCTGGGTCTGAATGGCTCCACCCTGCTGTTCACCCTGGTGCACAGCGCCAACCTGATGCTGCTCACCACCCGCCCGGAGGAGTTGGTATGGGCGATCAGCTGGCTGCTGACGCCCCTGGCGCGCCTGGGTTGGCCGATGCAGCGCCTCGGTTTCACCCTGTTGCTGGCGCTGCGGTTCCTGCCCCTGGTGCAGGAGGAATTGCAGAATCTGCTGCGCTCGGTGGCCACGCGGGCGGTGAATCTGCGCCAACTGGGCTGGCGGCCGTCCCTGGGACTGGTGCTGGCGGTGGGCGAGCGGCTGCTGGCCAACCTGCTGCTGCGCTCGGAGCAGGGGGCCGAAGCCCTGCTGGCCCGCGGTGGCCGGTGGCTGCCGCCGGAGCAGTTGCACCGCCGGGAACCGCCGCGGCCCTGGCTCAACCTGGCGGCCCTGCTGGGTCTGATCGGCCTGCTGGGGCTGCGTTGGAGTGTTGGAGGTCCGCGGTGAACTTAAATACCTCGCAGTGCTGATGGCTGAGTGACCTCCGAGCGCTACCTCAACCACCCCACCTTCGGGATGCTCTATCGCGTGGCGCCGGTGGCTGACGGGCGAGATCTCTATGCCACCCTCTACGCCCAGCGCATCTTCTTTCTGGTGGCGTTGCAGCCCCGGGGCGCCAGTTTTGAGGTGGTGCCGCTGATGGATGCGCGCCACTACGCCGAACAGAACCTGGCCCGCTCCCGCCGCGACCGTTCCTCGGCCCATCCCTACTGGCGCCAACTGTTTGACCAGACCTTCATCTGAGCCGCCACCCGACGCGCCCGCTGAGCCGTTGCCCATCGACGCCGCTGGCCTGAAGCAGCGGCTCCAGGACCTGCTCCAGGACCTGCCGGCCAGCACCCGGCTGCTGGCCGTGAGCAAGGGCCAGCCGGCGGCCCTGCTGCGGGAGGCGGTGGCGGCGGGCCAGCGCTGCTTTGGCGAGAGCCGCCTGCAGGAGGCGGTGGCCAAGCAGGCCGAGCTGGCCGACCTCGAACCCCTGGACTGGCATTTCATCGGCCGCCTCCAGGCCAACAAGGCCCGCGGCGTGCTGCGCCACTTCGGCACGATCCACTCGCTGGACAGCCTGGCCCTGGCCCGCCGCCTGGCCCGCATTGCCGCTGAGGAGGGCCTCAGCCCGGCGGTGCTGTTCCAGGTGAAGCTGCGTCCTGACCCGGCCAAGGCGGGGTTTGAACCCCAGGAGCTGCGGCAGTGCCGGTCCCAGTGGGCCGACCTCAAGCCGCTGCGCCCCGTGGGCCTGATGACCATCCCCCCGCTGGGGCTCGATGCCCCCCAGCGGCTGGCCCTGTTTCGGGAGTGTGCCGCCCTGGCCGCCGAGCTGGATCTGGCCGAACTGTCGATGGGGATGAGCGGCGACTGGCGTGAGGCCGCCGCCGCCGGCAGCACCTGGGTGCGGATCGGCACGGCCCTCTTCGGTGCCCGTCCGCAGCGCGTCTGAGGGCCTGGCCAGGGCCAAGAATCGCTTCTCTGGCTTGCGATCTGCTCCTTGAGGCGCTATTCAGGTCGAAAGCTTCCCGAGAGGTTTGCTCCGTGTCGTTGTTCTCCCGCCTCCGTTCCGTCGTCTCCGGAGACGACTATCTCGAAGGCGACTATGACGATGAACTCGATTACGACGGTGGCGACGACCCCGAGCCAGCCCCTGCCAGCATCAGTCGCTCCAATGCCCTCGCTTTGAGCAGCGATTTCAGCACCGACGACCCCTTCGCCGGCACCAACGTGATCGGCATGCCGGGCATCTCCACGGCGGCCGCTGAGGTCACGCTGATGGAGCCCCGCAGTTTCGATGAGATGCCCCGGGCGATCCAGGCGCTGCGCGAGCGCAAGACCGTGATCCTCAACCTCACGATGATGGAGCCCGATCAGGCCCAGCGGGCTGTGGATTTCGTGGCTGGTGGCACCTTCGCCATCGATGGCCACCAGGAGCGGGTGGGTGAGAGCATCTTCCTGTTCGCCCCCAGCTGTGTCACCGTCACCACCGCCGGTGGCGAGGAGGCCGCGTCCTCCAGCGTCGTGAGCCGTGAGCCGCTCCATGAGCAGGACGCCGCCCCCAGTCCCGCCTGGGGCCGTGAAGGCAGCGCCCTCTGAAACCGGCCTCGACCTCGCCGCTGACGGCGGCTGATGGGCCTGGGATGAAACCCTCGACGTTTGGGGTGGTGGGTCTCGGCCGCATGGCTGAGGCCCTGCTGGTCCCGCTGCTGGAATGCGGTCTCGTGCAGCCGGCCGAGGTGCGGGCCGCCGTGGCCAGCAGCGCCTCAGCGGAGCGGCTCAGCCGCAGCCTGCAGCTCGCCGTGGGCACCGATGCCGGCCCCGCCTGGATGGCGCCTGTGGTGCTGTTGGCGGTGAAGCCCCAACAGCTGGCGGCGGCGGCGGCGGCGGTGCCGGCTGGGGCCGGCGGGCTGCTGATCTCGGTGCTGGCGGGCGTCAGCGTGGAGCGGCTGCAGCGGCTGTTCCCCGCCTGGCGCTGTGTGCGGGCCGTGCCCAACACCCCCGCCCTGGTGCGTCAGGGCCTCACCGGCCTGGCCTGGGGGGCCGGCGTGGACGCTGGACAGCGCCAGTGGGTGCTGGGGCTGTTCAGCCAGGTGGGGGAGGTGCTGGAGCTGCCGGAAAGCCAGCTCGATGCCTTCCTGGCGCTCACCTCCTCAGGGCCGGCCTTTGTGGCCCTGGTGGCCGAGGCCCTCGCCGATGGCGCCGTGGCCGCCGGCCTGCCCCGGGCCCGCGCCCGCCATCTGGCCCAGCGCACGCTGGCGGGCACCGCGGCCCTGCTGGAGCAGCAGGATCTCCATCCCGCCGAACTCAAGGACATGGTGAGCTCGCCCGCCGGCACCACCATCGCCGGCCTGCGGGCCCTGGAGCGGGGGGGGCTGCGTTCCAGCCTGATCGAGGCGGTGCTGGCGGCCGCTGAGCGCAGCCGCCAGCTGGCCTGAATGCCCGCGCTCAGGGCGTCTGGTCTGGGTTGCGGGGGGCCGCACCCAGGCGCGGTTCCTGGCCGCTCAGCAGCCTGGCCAGGTTGCCGCGGTGGCGCCAGATCACCAGCACGCTGGTGACCAGAGCCAGCACCAGGTAGGGCCAGCGCAGGCCCATGCCCTGGTCCAGGAACCAGGCCAGCATCAGCAGCGGCAGGGCCACGGCGGCCAGCACGCTGGAGAGGGACACGATCCGGGTGGTGGCCAGCACCGTGAGGAACACCCCCAGGCAGGCCAGACCCACGGGCCAGGACAGCCCCAGCAGCATGCCCAGGGCCGTGGCGACGGCCTTGCCGCCCCGCCAGCCCAGCCACAGCGGCCAGATGTGGCCCGCCAGCGCCGCCCCACCGCTGGCCACCACCCAGCTGTCGGTGCCGGCGAGGCTGGGATCGAGCAGGGTGCTGGCCAGCAGCACCGCCGCCGTGCCCTTGAACACATCCACCAGCAGCACCGCCAGGGCCGGACCCTTGCCCACCACCCGCAGCACGTTGGTGGCGCCGGTGGAGCCCGACCCCTCCTGGCGGATGTCGATGTGCTTCAGCCAGCGGCCGGCCAGGTAGCCGCTGGGGATCGAGCCGAGCAGGTAGCCGGCGAACAGCAGCGGCAGGGCAAGGGGGGGGGACATCGGATCGGCGGCGGCGGCCGGCAGAGGACGGTGGGCTCAGCGGGCCGGCTCAGTAGTACTCCTCCTCGCGCATCAGCTCGTCCTGGCCGGGGGCGAAGGCGAGCCAGAGGGGGAACTGCAACACGGCAATCTCCACCCCCGGCTCGGCCGCATCGATGACGATGAAGGGCAGTTCGCCCCGCTCCTCCAGCCGGTCGGCTCGCTCGATCAGCGCTTCCGGCCGCTCAAGCAGCACGATGCCGCTGCTGGGGCCGAAGTCCTCCCGGTCCAGGCCCAGGCAGTCCTGGAGGCTGCGCCGCCATTCCCCCAGCCGTTCGGGCTGGCTGGCCAGCACCAGGGTCTGGAAGCGGTCGCCGTAGAGCTCGCCGAGGATGGCGATCACGGCCGCCGTCACCAGACCGTTGCGGCTGCGGCTGCCGCCGCTGGGCTGGGCGCCGCGGCCGGCCTGCTCCAGGAACCAGTTTTCCAGCGCGGCGGCACCGGGGCCCTCCAGGGTGCGGCGCAGTTTCCAGGGTTCGGCGTAGAAGTCGGGCTGGCCCTGGAATGCCGTCAGCCGGCTGCGGATCAGCTCGGCGTCGCCGGCGAAGGGACCACCAGCGGCCCCCGCCGCCAGGGTGGGGCCGCTGGCCACCGCGGCAGCCTCCTCCTGGGCCGCGGTATCGATCGGCGAGGGCTGCACCAGCAGTGGTTGGGGCACCAGCTCGATCTGCTCGGCCGCCACGGCCAGGTCCTGCAGGGCCCCCACCAGGTAGTCCTGGAAGCCCTTGAGCCGCCGCGCCACCGCATCGGCCTGGCCGGCGTAGCTGCTGGCGATCTCCTGGGCGATCGTCTGGCGGCGGCTCTCCAGCTGGGCAATCTCGGCCTCCAGTTCGCTCCGCCGCTGGCACAGCTCACGCAGGGCCAGCTCCTGCCAGGCGGCGGGGGCAGCCGCTGCCGGGGTGGGCTGGGTCGGCGGGGCCCCGGTTGGCGGGGTGGGGTTGGTGGGCTCGTCGGGCATGGACCGTTCAGGCGACGTCATCGGGGCTTGCGGAGCCGGACTCGGCGGCCTCCAGCTGGGGCAGACGGCCCTGCAGCTGCTGCCGCAGGGCGGTGGCATCGAACAGCACGGGCAGCAGGTGGATGCTCTGACGCTCCCTGAAATAGAACAGCGCCGGCAGGGCCGGCCAGAACAGCCGCCAGCCCAGCCAGGCGTCGTAGGGGAAACGGCGCAGCTGGGTGCCGCCGCGGCGCACCAGCAGCGCCTCGCCGTTGAACTCCAGCCGCAGCAAGGCTGTCTGCAGCACCAGGAACAGCCCGAAGAGGGCCACCACCAGGGCCAGCCAGAGCGCCCCAGACCACAGCGGCAGCAGCGCCAGGCAGGCCAGGCCGAGGCCCACAACGGCCACGGCAACGCCGAAGTGGGGGCTCAGGACCACCGGTTGGGGAGCGTCAGACGGGGGCATCGGGATTCAGGCGAACAGCAGGGAGGTGAGCAGGGCATCCATGAGTGCCACCGAGATCAGAATCATCACCACGGCGCCGGTGGTGCTGGTTCCCACCTCCTTGGGGCCGCCGCGGGTGGTGAGACCCCAGCCGCAGGCGATCACGGCGATCTGCAGCCCGAACACCAGGGCCTTCAGGAGCATCGATGGCAGGTCGTCCGGCTGCATCCAGGTGCGCACCGAATTCCAGAACACACTCGGGGGAATGTTGTAGAGCAAGGTGCTGCTCGTCTGTCCCGACCAGATCCCCACCCAGAAGAACAGCAGACACTGCACCGGCGCCATGATCACCATCGCCAGCACCCGCGGCACCACGAGATACTCCACCGGGTCGGTGCGCAGCATGGTGATGGCGTCGATCTGCTCGGTCACTTTCATGGTGCCGAGTTCGGCGGCATAGGCCGTGGCCACCTTGCCGGTGAGCAGGGTGGCGGTGAGCAACGGGGCGATCTCCCGCGCCAGGCCCAGGGAGAGCAGCCCGCCCACGGCCGCGTTGGCCCCCTGCTTGGAGAGTTCCGCCACCACCTGGATGTTGAACACGGTGCCGGCGGCCAGGGCCGTGATCACCACGATCAGGAAACTGGCCGGACCGGCCTCCATCAGCTCCTGCATCAGGTCGTTGAAGCCGATGCGGCCCCGGGCAATGGCACTCACGGCCTGGCCGCCGACCATGGCGCTGGCCCCCAGCCGCCGGGCCCAGCGCGGCAGCTTCAGGCGTTGCCAGGCCAACGGCAGCCGGAACCGGCGTTTCATGACGGTTGCGGGGGGCGATGGGGCCAGCGTCGCATCACCACCAGCCCCAGCACGACCAGGGTGGCCGGAATCAGTCCCATGCTCATGCGGATCGCCAGCAGGGCGCTGCTGGGTTGATCGCGCAGCAGCGCCGCCTCGTAACCGCTGAAGCTGAGCAGGTTGCCGAACACGAGCAGGGCCAGGCTGATGCAGAGCTTCTGGCCCAGCACCATCCAGGCGCTGTACTGCCCGGCGGGTTTCTCGGGATCGGCGTCGATGGCGTCGGGCAGCAGCGACCAGGGGATCAGGTAGGCGGTGGAGGCCCCCAGCCCGGCCAGCACGATGGTGACCAGCACCAGCAGCAACCGCAGCACGTTGTCTGCGGAACCGAAGGGGGCAACGGCGGAATTCAGGGGCGGCAGCACCATGGCCAGGCCGCAGCCGCTGATCCACAGGGCTGCGCCCAGATGCAGGGCCCGCACCCTGCCGGCGCGCTGACTGACGCCATTCCAGATCCACAGGCCCCCCAGGCTGCTGACGATGAAGGGCAACAGCACCCAGTTGCTCCAGCTCTGGGGCAGGTGCAGCACCACCGGTAGGTAGATCAGGGCGGCCGTCTGCATCAGCTGCAGGCCGCACCAGAGCAACAGATAGAGGCCGATCACCCGCAGGAAGCGGCCGTTGCCGCTCACCCGGCCGATCAGGCGCCGGGTGGTGCCCTCCTGCCGCAGCGGCCGCTGGCAGTGCAGGGCCACGGGCGCCAGTCCCCAGCCGCAGAGCAGGGTGGTGGCGGTGACGATGAGGCCGGCGAGCACGCCCACCTGCAGGAAGCGGCCGGCATCGCTGTGGTCCTGCAGCAGCAGTGCCCCCAGCACTACACCCACCAGCGAGGCGACGATCGAGCCGCTGAAGCGGGCCGTGTTCAGCCGCGTGCGCAGGGCCACGCTGGTGGTGAGTTCTGCGGCCAGGGCTGTGTAGGGCAGGTTCACGGCCGTGTAGAAGCTCTGGGCCACGGCCGAGATCAGCACGAAGAAGATGAACTTCAGCCACGGATCGCCGGGCGGCACCCACCACATCGCCGCCATGCCGATGCCGAGGGGCACGGCACTGGCGAAGATCCAGGGCAGCCGGGGCCCCCAGCGCGTGTGGGTCTTGTCGCTCAGCCAGCCGATGATCGGATCGTTGATGCCGTCCCAGAGGCGACCCACCATCAGCACCGCTCCCGCCATCCAGGCGGGCAGGCCGGCCGCCGAGGTGTAGAAGATGAACAGGTAGAAGCCGATCAGGGAGGCCACCATGCCCGTGCCGGCATCCCCGAGGCCATAGGACCAGAGCAGGCGCTGGCGAGGGGCTCCGCGCAGATCGGCGGCGTCGAGCACCGGAGGTGCCTGGGTGGGCATGCAGCGGAGAACCGGCTGGGTGGCGGGAGTCATAATGACCGAGCAAGCCGCCGGCTCCGGCCCCGGCCTGAACCGCCCGATGGGGTGGTGGCCTTCTTGATCCGATCGCTCTCCCCACAGCGTTTGGGCACAGCTTCAGCTCTCAGGTTTGAACCTCAGGTTTGAACTCCCAGGCCTGCACTGGCCCATGTTGATTCGGATCCGTCCCTCGGCTGACACCCTTCAGCGAGCTAGATATAAAATAGAAGGCCCTATTGCGGGCGTAGTTTAGTGGTAAAACCTCAGCCTTCCAAGCTGATGATGCGGGTTCGATTCCCGCCGCCCGCTTCCTGATCACACCAGCCCTTCGCCCTCAGCGCACCCACGGGCCGCCAGGAGGGTGCCTGGGCTCCGTTTTCCACGTCGCGGCTGCCTGATTGCAGCGGCAAAGGCCATCCGGCCCCGAGGACCTGTGGAAAACCAGGGGGCAAATTGTGGAAAACATTGCCGAGCTGCGGAAAACTCCGCGGGGCTGGGGTGGCAGGCGCTACAGCTCCACCCCCTCGAGCTGGCGGCGGGCCACCAGCAGCATCAGGCTGCGGCTCTCCAGCGGCGCGCCGGTGGGTTTCCAGGGCTGGGGCCGGCGGGGCAGGTCCTCCCCAGCCGGCAGGGCGGTGTCGATCACCCGCACCCACCCCGATGGGCACACGGGCAGCTCGAAGTGCACCGAGCGGCTGTAGGCGTTGAGGCCGCACCACAGCAGCGGCCCTTCCACCCGCTCGTTCACGCTCCAGGCCAGGGTGTGGGACCAGTCGGCCCAGTCGGGACGGTTGATCTCCACGCCATGCCACTGGCGCCAGAGCGCGCGATCGTCGTCGCTGCGACGCTGGGGCCGCACCGGCAGGGGCAGCTCGGGATTGAGCACCTGCCTGAGGGCGGTGCGCAGGCTCAGTCAGCCGCTGCACGTAGGTGCGCAGGGCCTGGTCGGCTCCATCGGGCTGCCAGTGCATCCAGCCGAGGGGATTGTTCTGGCACCAGGTGTTGTTGTTGCCCCCCTGGCTGCGGCGCACCTCATCGCCCATCAGCAGCATCGGCACACCGGGGGCCAGCAGCAGGGTGGCCAGCAGGTTGCGCAGCTGGCGTTCGCGCAGGGCGATGACGGCGTGGTCGCAGCTGGGGCCCTCCACGCCGTGGTTCCAGCTGTTGTTGTGGTTGTCACCGTCGCGGTTGTCCTCGCCGTTGGCCAGGTTGTGCTTGCGGTTGAAGCTCACCAGATCGGCCAGGGTGAAGCCGTCGTGGGCGGTGAGGAAGGTGATGCACTGGCCAGGGTGGGGTGGCCTGGGCTCGTAGAGATCCGGGCTGCCGCTCAGCCGCAGCCCCAGCGTCCAGGCCGTGTTCTGGTCACCCTTCCAGAAGCGGCGCACGTCGTCGCGGAAGCGGCCGTTCCAGGTGGCCACCCGCAGGGCGGGGAAGTCGGCGAGCTTGTAGAGGCCGCCACAGTCCCAGGGCTCGCTGATCAGCTTCAGGTCGGCCAGTTCGGGATCGGCCTCCATGGCCTCGAACAGCGGCGGTGCCTCCAGCGGCAGCAGCTGTTCCCCCCGGCTGAGGGCGATGCCGAGATCGAAGCGGAAGCCATCCACCCCCAGCTCCACCGCCCAGCAGCGCAGCGATTCCAGGATCAGGCGCCGCACCAGGGGGCGGTTGGCGGCGATGGTGTTGCCGCAGCCGCTCACGTCCAGGTAGTCGCCGTGGTGGCCCTGCTGGTAATAGAGCTGGTCGCAGAAACCGCGCCAGCTGAGCGTGGGGCCCTGCTGGTTGCCCTCGCTGGTGTGGTTGTAGACCACATCGAGGATCACCTCGATGCCGGCCCGGTGGCAGGCGCTGACGAGCTCGCGCACCTGGTGGCGGGCGCTGAGCGGATCGTTGCCCACCAGGTAGCCGTGATGGGGAGCCATCCAGCTGATCGGGCTGTAGCCCCAGTGGTTCTGGCGGCCGGCCGGGGCGTCGGCGGGGTCGAAGGCCATCACCGGCAGCAGCTCGATGGCGGTGATGCCCAGCTCCTTGAGGTAGGGCAGGGTGTCGATCAGCCCCAGCAGGGTGCCGCGCCGCTCGGCCGGCACCGGGCAACCGCTGCCCTGGGTGAAGCCGCCCACGTGCAGCTCATAGACCACGCTGCGCTGCCAGCTGTGTCGGGGGCGGGGAGCGGCGTCGAAATCGAAGCGATCCCGTTCGGTGACCACCCCCTTGAGGCAGCAGCCGGTGTTGGGCATGGCCCCCACCGCCGCATCGCGGCGGTAGCCGTCCCAGCCGGCGATGGCGCGGGCGCAGGGGTCGAGCAGCACCTTGGAGGGGTTGAAGCTGTGGCCGCCGGCCTGCAGCGGTCCATACACCCGGTAGCCGTAGCAACAGCCCAGCCCCAGCCCCTCCACTTCCACGTGCCAGTGGTCGCCGGAGCGGTGCCGCTGATCGAGATCCACCACCCGCTGTGGCTCGTTGGCCTCGCCATGGGCGAACAGCAGCAGCTCCACCCGGGTGGCCTGGGGGGCCACCACCGAGAAGTTGACGCCCTGGGCGGTGAGGCTGGCGCCGAGGGGCCAGGGCCGGCCGGGGTGTGCCGGCCCGCCGCGCCCTCCGGCACTGGCGGCGCCAGGACGCCGCTGGGCCGGAGGGCGGACCGTGGTGGCCTGGGTGTCGGCTGCGGGTCGGGCGGACACAAACATGATCCGGATCGCCACAAACTAGTGATCCGATCGAGAATGCACCGCCGGTGTTACAGACCGCTCCCGCGGACCCGGCCGTCCGCCCCAGCCCGTGCGCCCGGGGCTGTGGCTGTTTGCCCCCAACCGTGAGACCAGCGGCGGCAGCAGCTGGCTGGTGGAGGCGGCCGCCGCCGGCCTCGAGGGGCAGCTGCCGGGGGATCTGCTGATCGACTGCCCGGCCTGGAGCCAGGCCAACCTCGACTGGCTGGCCCAGCGCGGCGGCCAGGGCACGATCGTGCTCACCGGTCGGGACGGCCATGGCCGCTGCCGCCGCTTCCAGGAGGCCCTGGGCTGGCCGGTGCTGGTGCAGGAGCAGGAGGCCTACCTGCTGCCGGGGGTGCGGGAGCTGGCCCTGTTCGGGGCTGACCATGGGCTGGCGCCGGGGGTGCGCCTGCTCTGGACCCCCGGCCCCTCCCCCGGCGCCTGCGTGCTGCACCTGGCGGCCGGGGGCCTGGATGGCCTCTTCTGCGGCCGGCTGCTGCAGCCGCTGGCGCCGGGGCTGCTGGCTCCGCTGGCCACGGCGCGAAGCTTTCACTGGCGGCGCCAGCTGCGCAGCCTCGAGCGCCTGCGCCGCTGGCTGCCAGCCGGCTCCCCCGGCTGGATCGCCTGCGGTGGCGGCCTCGGGGCCCTGCGGGGGGAGAAGCTGGTGGAGGGTGGTGCCGCCCTGCTGGCGGGGCTGGATCTGCCGGCCCTGGAGCTCCAATCGCCGCCCCCGGCCTGAGCGCTTCAGCCCAGACCCCCTGCGGCAGCCGGATTCTGTGTTGCAGTGTGGGGTCGCTGCCCATACCATTGGCGCGCCACAGGTCAGGCCGGTCGGGGTTTCCGACTCGCCCCGCTCCCCCCGACAGACCCTCTCAGCCTTTCCTCTTCATGAACAAAGCAGATCTCGTCAACGTGGTGGCTGCCCGCACCGAACTCACCAAGACCGACGTCGCCCAGGTGGTGGATGCCCTGATCGACACGATCATGGATTCGGTGGTGGACGGCAAGAAGGTGTCGATCCTCGGCTTCGGTTCCTTCGAGCCCCGCGACCGTTCCGCCCGTCAGGGACTCAATCCCAAGACCGGCGAGAGGATCGCGATCGAAGCCAAGCGCGTGCCTGCCTTCACCGCCGGCAAGATGTTCAAGGACAAGGTGCAGGGCGCCTGAGCCCACCCCGCTGAGCGTTGCCGGGCTGCTCCCCGCTCACCTGAGGGCCCGGTTCACCGCGGCCCTCGAAGCCCGCGGTCGGGGCTATCGCGGGCGCTTCGCCCCGTCCCCCACCGGCCCGCTGCACCGCGGCAACCTGCGCACCGCCCTGCTCAGCTGGCTCGATGCCCGCCTGGCCGGTGGGGAGATGGCTGCTGCGGATCGACGACCTCGACAGCCCCCGCAACCGCCCCGGCGCCGAGCAGCGGATCCTGGCCGATCTGCGCTGGCTGGGTCTGCACTGGGATGGTCCGCTGTGGCGCCAGAGCGAGCGGCGCGGGCTCTACGGCTCCGTGCTCTCGGCCCTGCGGCGCGCTGGGCTGCTCTATCCCTGTGGCTGCAGCCGCCGGCTGCTGGCCGATGTCTCCGCTCCCCATGGCGGCTGGCCGCTCTACCCGGGCTTCTGCCGCCGGCGGCCCCTGGGCTGGGGCCCCGCCGCTGGCCGCCTGCCCAGCTGGCGGCTGCGGCTGCCGCCGGGGCCGATCCGGTGGCAGGAGCGCCTGGGCCGCTCGGGGCGGCTGGATGGCCCCGGCCAGGTGGGCGATGTGGTGCTGCGCCGCGCCGATGGTGTCGTGGCCTATCACCTGGCCACCGCTGTGGATGAGCTCAGCCTCGGCATCAGCGATGTGCTGCGCGGCGAGGACCTCTGGCCCTCCACCGGCGCCCAGGTGGCCCTGATCACCCTGCTGGGGGCGCCGCCGCCCCGCTACGGCCACCTGCCCCTGTGGCTCGATGACAGCGGCCGGCGCCTGAGCAAGCGCGAGGGGGCCGAGGGGCTGGACCGATGGCGCCAGCGGCGGCCTCGATGCGGCGGCGGTGATCGGGCTGCTGGCGGCCAGCGCCGGCCTGGTGCCGGTGGGCTCGCGGCTCAGTGCCCGCGAGCTGTTGGAGGAGCTGACAGCCGAGCGTTTCGCCGAGGCCCTGCGGGGCGAAGTCTTCACAAAGGCTTCGGGATCACGGGGCTGACGCCGTTCGAGAGTGGTCTGATCCCGGCTGCCGCTGGATCTCCAAACAATGCTCCCCCCTCAGCCCGCCACACATCAGCAGTCCGCCGATCTCGCCGCCTGGCTGCCGGAGGATCAAGCCTGTCCGCGCTGTGGCGGCAGTGGCGTGCAGCGCCTTGATGGCCAGCGCTTGCGCACCTGTCTGCCCTGCCTGGGCCAGGGTCGGATCACGCGCCTGCAGCCGGCCACCACCACGGCGGCCCTGTTCCGGCCAGATGTCCCGGACAGCCCGCCGCTCAGCGCCCCAGCTTCTTCTGCTTCCAGATGAAGAACGCCGCGGTGCCCACCACGGCCAGCAGCGGCACGGCGGTGAGCAGGAGCAGGATCACGGCGGTCCAGTCGGTGTACATCGCGGTGACATCCAGGCAGGCGCCATCATCCCAGCCGATCGGCCCAACCCGCTGACGGGTGGGCTGACACTCCCGTCCGCCGCAAGCGCCTGCCATGACCGATCCGCAGGGCTGCCGCCAGCGGCCGGACGAGGGATGGGGCAGCGACCCCACCCACGACATCCTGCGCAGCCGGCGGCAACCGCTGCGGGCCCTGTTCCAGCCGGGCTGCGTGGCCGTGATCGGCGCCAGCGAGCGACCCGGCAGCGTGGGCCGCACCCTGCTCTGGAACCTGATCCGCTCGCCCTTCGGCGGCACCGTGTACCCGGTCAACCCCCGGCGCCACAGCGTGCTCGGGGTGCGCTGCTGCGCCACCGTGGCGGCGGTGCCCGAGCCGGTGGACCTGGCCCTGATCGCCACCCCGGCGGCCAGCGTGCCGGCGCGGCTGGCGGAGTGCGCGGCGGCCGGGGTGAAGGCCGCGATCGTGATCTCCGCCGGCTTCCGGGAGGTGGGGCCCGCGGGGCTGGCGCTGGAACAGCAGCTGCGGGCCATCCTGCGCGGCTCCGGCATGCGCCTGCTCGGCCCCAACTGCCTGGGCCTGATGAACCCGCGCCTGGGCCTCAACGCCAGCTTCGCCTCCACCCTGGCGGCCCCGGGGCACGTGGGCTTCCTCAGCCAGTCGGGGGCGGTGGGCACGGCGGTGCTCGACTGGAGCCACCAGCAGGGGGTGGGCTTCAGCGCCTTCGTGTCGATCGGCTCGATGCTCGACGTGGGCTGGGGGGATCTGATCACCGTTCTGGGCGACGATCCCGCCACCCGCAGCATCGTGCTCTACATGGAGGCGATCGGTGACGCCCGCGCCTTCCTCTCGGCAGCGCGGGAGGTGGCGCTCACCAAGCCGATCGTGCTGATCAAGGGCGGCCGCAGTGCCGAGGCGGCGCGGGCCGCGGCCTCCCACACCGGTGCCCTGACCGGCAGCGATGCGGTGCTGGAGGCGGCGCTGCGGCGCTGCGGCGTGCTGCGGGTGGACCGGCTCTCGGATCTGTTCGATCTGGCCGACGTGCTTGCCAAGCAGCCGCGCCGTCCCAGCGGTCCGCGCCTGGCGATCGTGACCAACGCCGGCGGTCCCGGGGTGCTCGCCACCGATGCCCTGGTGCTCACCGGCGGCCAGCTGGCCGAGCTCAGCCCCGCCAGCCTGGCCGCCCTCGATGCCGTGCTGCCGCCCCACTGGAGCCATGCCAACCCGATCGACATCCAGGGCGACGCCGATCCGGAGCGCTACGCCCGCAGCATCGAGATCGCCCTGGCCGATCCCGGCAGCGACGGCCTGCTGGTGATCCTCACCCCCCAGGCGATGACCGATCCCACCACCACCGCCCAGCGGCTGCGCGAGCTGGCGGCGTGCAGCCGCAAGCCACTGCTGGCCAGCTGGATGGGTGGCGACGAGGTGGCCGGCGGCGTGGCGATCCTCAACGCCGCCGGGATCGCCACCAACCCCTTCCCCGATGCCGCCGCCCGGCTGTTCAACGCCCTCTGGCGCTTCAGCTACAACCTGCGCGGCATCCACGAGACCCCCACCCTGCTGCCGGACAACGACGACGATGGCGGTGGCGACGACGACCGTGGCGATGGTCGCCGGGTGCTGGAGCGGGTCCAGGCCGAGGGCCGGGAACTGCTCAGCGAGCTGGAGGCCAAGCAGGTGCTGGCCAGCTATGGCATCCCGGTGGTGGAGACGCGCCTGGCCGCCAGCGCCGCCGCGGCCCGCCAGGCGGCCGCGGCCATGGGCTACCCGGTGGTGCTGAAGCTCAACAGCCCCACGATCACCCACAAGCGTGAGGTGGGCGGGGTGTGGCTGGATCTGGCCAGCGCCGAGGCGGTGGAGCGGGCTTTCACCACCATGGCCGAGGCGATTCCGGCGCGCTTCGGGCCCCAGGCCTTCGCCGGGGTGACGGTGCAGCCGATGCTGCGGCGGGAGGGGGGCCTGGAGCTGATCGTGGGCAGCAGCATCGATGCCCAGTTCGGGCCGGTGATCCTGTTCGGCAGCGGCGGCACCCTGGTGGAGGTCTACCGCGACAGCGCCGTAGGGCTGCCGCCCCTGAACACCACCCTGGCGCGGCGGCTGATGGAGCAAACCCGCATCTACGGCGCGCTGCAGGGGGTGCGGGGCGGCCCCCCCGCCGACCTGGAGGAGCTGGAGCGGCTGCTGGTGCGGCTCAGCCAGCTGGTGCTGGAGCAGCCCGCCATCCTCGAGATCGACATCAATCCGCTGCTGGTGCGGCCGGGCGATCGGCGCCGGCCCCTGGTGGCCCTCGATGCCCGCATCCTCATCCAGCCGGTGGCCGGGGCCAGCTGCCACCTGCCGCGGCCGGCGATCCGGCCCTACCCCAGCCAGTACGTCCATCCCTGGCGGCTGCGGGACGGCACGGCGGTGACGATCCGGCCGATCCGTCCCGAGGACGAGCCCCTGCTGGTGGCCTTCCACCGCAGCCTCTCGCAGGAGAGCGTGTACACCCGCTATCTGCACATGACCTCGCTCGGCCACCGCATCGCCCACGAGCGGTTGGTGCGCATCTGCTTCACCGACTACGAGCGCGAGCTGGCCCTGGTGGTGGACCGCCGCGATCCGACCAGCGGCGAGCACCGCATCCTGGCGGTGGGGCGCCTCAGCCGGCTGCACGAGCGCAACGACGCCGAGTTCTCGATGCTGATCAGCGACGCCGAGCAGCACCAGGGTCTGGGCAGCGCCCTGCTCGCTCAGCTGCTGCGGGTGGGCCGCGACGAGGGCATTGATCAGGTGCGGGCGGAGATCCTGCGGGAGAACGGGGCGATGCAGCGGGTGTGCCGCAAGCTCGGTTTCCAGCTGCGTGCCGGCGAGGATGTGATGGAGGCCTGGATCGATCTGGCCACGGCGGTGCTGCCCGGTGATCAGGCCGCCAGCGATCAGGCCGCCAGCAATGCCTCCACGTGGGCGGCGGCGCCCCCCGCCAGCCCCTGAAGTCCGTAGCCCCCCTCCAGCACCGACACCAGCCGGCCGCCGGCGTGGTCGCCGGCGATGGCCAGGCAGAGCTGGGTGAGGGCGGTGTAGTCGGCGTCCTCGAGCAGGAAGGTGCCCAGGGGATCGTCGCGGTGGCCATCGAAGCCGGCCGACACCAGCACCAGCTGGGGCCGGAAGCGCCGGGCCACGGGCGCCAGGGCGGCCTCCAGGGCGCTGAGCACGGCCCGGCCGTCGCTGTAGGTGGGCAGGGGACAGTTGAGGGTGAAGCCCAGCCCCGGCCCCTCACCCCGCTCCCCGGCGCTGCCGCTGCCGGGGTAGCTGCCCCCCTCGTGCACGCTGGCGTAGAGCACGCTGGGATCACTCCAGAAGATGGCCTGGGTGCCGTTGCCGTGGTGCAGGTCCCAGTCGACGATCAGCACCCGCTCCAGGCCGTGCACCGCCTGGGCATGGCGGGCCGCCAGGGCCACGTTGTTGAACAGGCAGAAGCCCATGCCGCGGTCGGCCTCGGCGTGGTGGCCGGGGGGGCGCACCACGGCGAAGGCGTTCTGCAGCCGGCCCGCCAGCACCGCATCCACCGCCGCCAGGGTGCCGCCGGCGGCCAGCCGGGCCACATCTTCTGAGTGCTCGCCGATGGGGGTGTCGCCGGTGGAGAGCTGGGCGGCTCCGTAGGCCACCTCGCGGCGCACCGTGTGCAGATAGCGGGCGGTGTGGCAGCGGCGCAGCTCCCGGTCCACCGCCGGCCGGGCTGCGATCAGCCGGCAGCGTTGCAGCAGGCCGCGGCGTTGCAGCTCCGCCTCGATCGCCTGCAGCCGCCGCGGGCTCTCGGGATGGCCCAGCCCGGTCTCGTGCAGGCGGAAGGCCGGATCGATCACCAGGCCGGTGGCACCCATCGCTGACGACTCCCAGGCCACACTTCCACCACAATCGCTGACACGCCCGCCGGGACTGGCTAGCCAGAAGGTGTGATTGCCGCGCCCAGCGCGTCAGACCATGATCGCGCCAGCCACCGCGCAGCCCCAGCCACCACCGGCCCCCACGCCCCGGGCCCCCTCGCCACGGGTCCCCTCGCCACCGGCGCGCTCCTCCGGGCTGGCCACCCAGGCCGACCTGCCGCCCCAGGCGGTGGAGCGCACCACACGGCTGATTCGCCAGCACCGCGGCCGCGCCGATGCCCTGATCGAGGTGCTGCACCAGGTGCAGGAGCTCTACGGCTACCTGCCGCCGGGGGCCCTGGCCCAGGTGGCGCGGGAGCTGAAGCTGCCCCTGGCCCGGGTGCACGGGGTGGCCAGCTTCTATCACCTGTTTCGGCTGGACGCCCCCACCGCCCACCGCTGCGCGGTGTGCCTGGGCACGGCCTGCTTCGTGAAGGGGGGCGGGGATCTGGCCGCCCGCATCGAGCAGCGCCTGGGCCTGCGGCTCGATGATCCCGCCGGCAACGGCACCTGGGCCCTGGAGCACGTGAGCTGCCTGGGGGCCTGCGGCCAGGCGCCGGTGGTGGTGGTGGACGGCCGGCTGGAACCGCGGCTGCCGATGGACGATCCAGCCGCCCTGGACATCCGCCTGGCCGCCCTGGGCCTCACCGCCACGGCGGCCCCTGAACCCGGCGGAGTGAGCTGATGGCTTTCCCAGCCCCATTGCAACTGCGCTGCTGCGCCGCCAGCGGCTGCCGCTCCGCCGGCGCCGAGGCCCTGCAGGCGGCGCTGCTGGCCGCCCGCGACGAGCTCGGCGGCGCCGCCGAGGCGGTGACGATCAAGCCGGTGGGCTGCCTGCGGCTGTGTGGCCGCGGCCCGCTGGTGGCCCTCGACCGCTCCGAGGGGCAGGCCCCCGAGCTCTATGCCGAGCTCACCCCCGAGCAGGCCCCCGCCCTGCTGGCCGCGGCCACCGGCATGGCCGACAAGCTGGCCGCGCAGCGCCTCGATCCCGGCCATCCCTTCTTCGCCCTGCAGAAGGCGGTGGTGCTGGAGGGCTGCGGGGTGGTGAATCCCGAGTCGATCGACGACGCCCTGGCCCACGGCAGCTACGCCCAGCTGCGGCGGGTGCTGCTGGAGTGCAGCCCCGAGCAGGTGCGCGAGCAGGTGAAGCGCAGCGGCCTGCGCGGCCGCGGCGGTGCCGGCTATCCCACGGGCCTGAAGTGGGACACGGTGGCCCTGCAGCCGCCCGGGCCCCGCACCCTGGTGTGCAACGCCGACGAGGGCGACCCCGGCGCCTTCATGGACCGCAGCGTGCTGGAGAGCGACCCCCACCGGCTGATCGAGGGCATGGCGATCGCCGCCTACGCCGTCGGCGCCGAACAGGGCTACGTGTATGTGCGGGCCGAATATCCGCTGGCGATCGAGCGCCTGCGCCTGGCCCTGCGGCAGGCCCGCACCAAGGGGCTGCTGGGGGCCCGCATCGCCGGCAGCAGCTTCAACCTGCGCCTGGAGGTGCGGGTGGGGGCCGGCGCCTATGTGTGTGGTGAGGAAACGGCGCTGCTGGCCTCGATCCAGGGGGGGCGCGGCACGCCCCGGCCGCGGCCGCCGTTCCCCGCCCAGGTGGGCCTGTGGGGCGCCCCCACCCTGATCAACAACGTGGAGACGCTGGCCTCGATCCCGGTGATCCTGCGCGAGGGCGGCGACTGGTATGCCGCCATCGGCACCGAGGGCAGCAAGGGCACCAAGGTGTTCGCCCTTTCCGGGGCGGTGGCCCACACCGGCCTGGTGGAGGTGCCGATGGGCACCAGCCTGCGCACGGTGGTGCAGACCATCGGCGGCGGCGTGCCCGGCGCCGATGGGCCCGATGGCGGCGTCAAGGCGGTGCAGACCGGCGGCCCCTCCGGGCGGCTGCATCCCCGCCCATCTGCTCGACACGCCGGTGGACTACGAGAGCCTGCAGGCCCTGGGCTCGATGATGGGTTCGGGCGGTCTGGTGGTGATGGGCGAGACCACCTCGATGCCGGAGGTGGCCCGCCACTTCATGCGCTTCAGCGTCAACGAGAGCTGCGGCAAGTGCGTGCCCTGCCGCGCCGGCACCGTGCAGCTGGCCCTGCTGCTCGACCGCTTCGTGGAGCGGCGGGCAACGCTGGCCGACCTCGGGCGGCTGGAGGAGCTCTGCCGCATGGTGGGCGCCACCAGCCTCTGCGGCCTGGGCCAGGCGGCCCCCAACCCGGTGCTCAGCACCCTGCGCTACTTCCGGCAGGAGTACCAGGCGGCCTGCCGGGAGCCCGGCGACTGCGAACCCCTCGATGCCTGCCTGCTGCAGGAGGTGACCTGATGAGCGTGCTCACCCTCACGGTGGATGGTGTGGAGGTGGCCGTGCCCGCAGGCGCCTCGCTGCTCGATGCGGTGCGGGCCGCCGGCGTCGAGCTGCCCACCCTCTGCCATCTCGATGGCCTCAGCCCGGTGGGCGCCTGCCGGCTCTGCCTGGTGGAGCTGGAGGGCAGCGGCAAGCTGCAGGCCGCCTGCGCCACCGCCGCCGGTGAGGGCGTGGCCGTGCTCACCCAGACGCCCCAGCTGCAGAGCTACCGGCGCATGGCGGTGGAGCTGTTCTTCGCCGAGGGCAACCACGTGTGCGCCTTCTGCGTGGCCAACGGCAACTGCGAACTGCAGGACGTGGCGGTGGCGGTGGGCATGGATCACTCCCGCTTCCCTTACCAGTACCCGCAGCGCCGGGTGGACGCCTCCCACGAACGCTTCGCGATCGACCACAACCGCTGCATCCTCTGCACCCGTTGCGTGCGCGTGTGCGATGAGATTGAGGGCGCCCACGTGTGGGATGTGGCCAGCCGCGGCGCTGACTGCGCGATCATCGCCGGCCTCGACCAGCCCTGGGGCGAGGTGCAGGCCTGCACCTCCTGCGGCAAGTGCGTGGACGTGTGCCCCACCGGCGCCATCTTCAGCAAGGACGACACCACCGCCGAGAAGGAGGCGCAGCGGGAGCGGCCCCAGCTGCTGCGCAGCGCCCGCGAACAGAAGCAATGGCTGAACCAATGATCTGGAGCCCACGATGAGCACCTCCTCCCCCAAATTGCGCTTCGCCACCGTGTGGCTGGCCGGCTGCAGCGGCTGCCACATGTCGTTTCTGGATCTCGACGAATGGCTGTTCGAGCTCGCCGAGCACGTGGACATCGTGTTCTCGCCGGTGGCCAGCGACATCAAGACCTACCCCGAGCAGGTGGACGTGTGCCTGGTGGAGGGGGCGGTGGCCAATGCCGACAACCTCGAGCTGGCCCTGCAGCTGCGCCAGCGCACCAAGCTGGTGGTGTCCTTCGGTGACTGCGCCGTGACCGGCAACGTGCCGGCCCTGCGCAACCTCTGGAGCGACGGCGACCAGGCCAGCCGCCAGGCGGTGCTGGAGCGCAGCTACGTGGAGCTGGCCGACACCGGCGCCCAGCACCCCCATGCGCCGGGCATTGTGCCGGAGCTGCTGGAGCGGGTGCGGCCGTTGCATGAGGTGATCCCGGTGGATCTCTATCTGCCCGGCTGCCCGCCGTCGGCGGAGCGCATCCGCGCCGCCATCGAACCCCTGCTCAGGGGCGAGACCCCGGTGCTGGAAGGCACGGCGATGTTGAAATTCGGCTGAGGCCCCCATGACCCGCACGATCACGATCGATCCCGTCACCCGCATCGAGGGTCACGCCAAGATCACGCTCCACCTCGACGAGGCGGGGCGCCTGGCCGATGCCCGTTTCCACGTGGTGGAGTATCGCGGCTTCGAAACCTTCTGCGAGGGGCGGCCGTTCACGGAGATGGCCGGCATCACCGCCCGCATCTGCGGCATCTGTCCGGTGAGCCACCTGTTGGCGGCGGCGAAGACGGGCGACAAGTTGCTGGCGGTGCAGCCGCCGGCGGCGGCGGTGAAGCTGCGGCGGCTGCTCAACCTGGCCCAGCTCTGCCAGAGCCATGCGCTGTCGTTCTTTCACCTCAGCAGCCCCGATTTCCTGCTGGGCTGGGAGAGCGATCCGGCTCGCCGCAATGTATTCGGCCTGATGGCCGCCGATCCCGATCTGGCCCGCGCCGGCATCCGCCTGCGCCAGTTTGGCCAGCAGGTGCTGGAGCTGCTGGGGGGTCGCAAGATTCACTCGGCCTGGGCGGTGCCCGGCGGCGTGCGCACGCCCCTGAGCGCCGAGGCCAGGGAGTGGATCCTGGAACGCCTGCCCGAGGCCAAGGCCACGGTGGCCACGGCGCTGAAGCTCTACAAAACCCTGCTGGATGGGCCGCTGCAGCGGGAGCAGAGCACCTTCGGTGACTTCCCCTCGCTGTTCATGGGCCTGGTGGGGCCGGGCGGGCGCTGGGAGTGCATCGACGGCCTGATCCGCTTCACCGACAGCGCCGGCACGGTGGTGGCCGATGGCCTCTCGGAAGACGACTACGCCAGCTACCTGGGCGAGGCGGTGGAGAGCTGGAGCTACCTGAAGTTTCCGTACTACAAGCCGCTGGGCTATCCCGAGGGGATCTACCGGGTGGGGCCCCTGGCGCGGCTGAACGTGTGTGACGCGATCGGCACGCCCTGGGCCGATGCCGAGCTGGCTGAGTTTCGCCAGCGCAGCGGCACTGCTGAAAGCGGCGGCCGCATCGTGACCTCCTCGTTTGCCTTCCACCACGCCCGGCTGGTGGAGATCGTGGCCTGCCTGGAGGGCATCGAGCAGCTGGTGGTGGATGACAGCCTGATGAGCGGCCGCATCCGCGCCCGCGCCGACCTCAACGCCAACGAGGCGGTGGGCGTGAGCGAGGCGCCGCGCGGCACCCTCTTTCACCACTACTGCGTGGATGACGACGGCCTGATCACCCGCGTGAACCTGATCATCGCCACCGGCCAGAACAACCTGGCCATGAACCGCACGGTGGCCCAGATCGCCCGCGAATTCATCACCGAGCCAGTAGCCGCTGGCGCCGAGATCCCCGAGCCCCTGCTCAACCGGGTGGAGGCGGGCATCCGCTGCTTTGATCCCTGCCTGAGCTGCAGCACCCACGCGGCGGGGCAGATGCCGCTGCACATCGAGCTGCGGGATGCTGGTGGGGAGTTGGTGGCGGAGAGGGTGAGGGATTGAGCGGTGGGGCTGAGGTGTTGATGTGGCCTGAACGGTCTTATAAGGGTCCGCCTAAACTGCCAAGGGTTTGATGCGCTTCTCTGAGACCCACTGCCATGACGGGTTTCCCTGGCGATAGATTCAAGAGTGAGGGGTTTTATGATGCTGGATCCAGGGGATCCGGATTTTATGCGGATCCGCCTAAGCAGCGTTAGCCTTACGCAAAGTCCATGCGTCCGGCTGCCCTGAGTTCCGAGCCAGGAGATCAAATAGCCGCTGGAGATCATGTTCGTTTGATTTATTTTGCTTCATTCTATTCTGCAAGATTCTGACATTATTAAATATTGTTGTTAGCTCAAAAGTCCCCGAAGATGCCGTATGTGAACCTAAACAAAGCAAGCGGTCGGCTTTGCTCTAAAGTTCTACTACCCGACGTAGTGCTTTACGCGATGATATGAAAGTGTCCGAGGTTCTCAAAGCGATCAAGGATGATGGCTGGTTTCAAGTGGCCCAGAGAGGCAGTCATCGTCAATTTAAGCATCCAAGCAAGCCAGGAAGGGTAACCATTGCTGGCAAGCCGTCCGATGAACTTGCAAGGGGCACTCAGATGAGTATCCTGAAGCAAGCAGGTCTCCGAGGTTCAGAACAGCCATGAAGTACGCAGTAGTCATTGAGAAGGCTGGAGATAACTTTTCGGCCTACGTGCCAGACCTCCCAGGCTGTATCGTAACTGGCGATACTGCCTCTGAAGCCGAACAGCAGATACGCGAGGCAATTTCATTTCACTTGGACGGGTTACGGGAGGATGGCATGGAGATACCCGAGCCGTCTTGTGCCGTTGGTTATGTCGAACTTGCTGCATAACCGAAATGAGGCGAAGGCTAACATCCAGATGCAGAAGACGGGAGCAAAATGCATTGATTATGCCCACACCTCTGCCCGCTTCTGATCTGGAGCGTTAGCCGAATCTGTGAATGGCGGCGGGCTGAGCGGAGGAACAGGATGCGCTCTAGCATGTGGGATATTGCTACAGTGTCTTCAAGTCGGAGCTAAACATGAATTTCACTTTGGAGTGCGAACAAGAAGTAGACGGTCGTTGGATTGCCGAGGTGCCGGAGCTACCTGGAGTCCTTGCATACGGGAGCTCTTCAACTGATGCAATGTCAAAGGCTGAAGTACTAGCCCTTCGTATTATCGCTGATCGGCTTGAAAATGGCGAGTCCGAGCCACTCAGCATCCGGTTTTCGCTCCACTCTCTGCATGAGTAACTGGCCTTCAGCCAAAGCCAAGAAATATTAGCAGCCTTGCAGTCCATTGGATGGAGAGTTAAGCGTCAGTCAGGATCTCACAAGACGCTTGAACATGCAGACTATCCGGACTATGTCTTTGCATTTCATGATGGCGAGGAGATTGGCCCCAGGATGTTGTCGCGAATCGCCAAGCACACCGGCCTCGAACCAGGTGATCTGTGATGCAGGCGGGAAATCGGCTAACAATGCCATACACCTGAGCCGCCCCCTGATGATCTTTGTTGAGCTTCCTGGCTCTTGGCGGCCAGGTGATGGCGAGCGTTAGGCCTCCAAAAAGAGTTCGCCAGCAATGCACCTTCCTTCTGTGGCCTTGGTCAAAACTATCCACGCCGGCCTCGCTTACTGCGCCATGGTGCTGGGGGCGGGATTTGTTCTCGGCATGGTCAGGGTTCCGTTCCTGGTGCCACGCATCGGTGAGCGCTGGGCGGAACTGGCAGAGATGCCCATCATGGCCATGGTGATCTACGTCGCTGCGGGGGTCATCCTTCGCCGCTTTCCAGAGGTTGGCTCACCGCCGCGAGCTTTGATCGCTGGTCTGCTGGCCTTGGCGCTACTGGTTGTGGCGGAGCTGGCCCTGGCCACGGTGCTGCAGGGCATGGGCCCTGCAGAGTTGATCGCCAGCCGCGACAAACTGTCGGGTTCGGTCTATCTCGTTCTCCTGATTGTTTTTGCCGTGATGCCAAGGTTGCGATCACCAGCGCCATGACATCAGCTCTCCCCTGCCAGCATGGAGCTGTTCATTGTCCTCTCTTGATCCGCTTTTGGCGAGGAGAGCAATCTGCCAGGGATCTTGAACATTGATCGCATCATCGTCTGGCCTGCGTTTCCAGTCGTAGCGTTAGCTCCCTACCAATCAGCTGTCTACCCCCTACACTATCTGGATGCCAAGAGCGAATCCTGTTGCATTCCATGCCGTCTCCCTCCACTGTATCGACTGAGCCCCGCGTCACCACATTTGACGACTTTGTGGGATCGGCTGACTATTCATTGATGGATTCCTTGAATCCTGATCCTGAGGCCACCGACGATGGCAACGATCACCGCGTGCGCCAGGTGTTCTCCGGTCATTACGTGCCTGTCACGCCCACACCGCTCGCAGACCCCGAGTACGTGGCCCACAGCAGCACGTTGTTCCGTGAACTCGGCCTGAGCGACGCGCTGGCACAGAACAATGATTTTCTCAGGATCTTTTCGGGCGATCTCTCGGCCGCCCATGAGCCCATGCGCCCGTTATGGCTGGGCCACGGGTTATGCCCTCTCGATTTACGGCAGTGAATACAACCAGCAGTGCCCTTTCGGCACGGGCAATGGCTATGGCGATGGCCGGGCGATCTCTGTGTTTGAAGGCGTCTTCGAGGGCCGGCGCTGGGAGATGCAGCTCAAGGGTGCTGGTCCGACCCCCTATTGCCGTGGCGGTGATGGCCGTGCCGTGCTGCGCTCCAGCGTGCGCGAGTTTCTGGCGCAGGAGCACATGCACGCCTTGGGGATTCCCACCTCGCGCTCGTTGACCCTGGTGGTCTCGTCCTCGGAGACCGTGCAGCGACCATGGTATTCGGCCGATTCCCGCTCCCACGACCCCGATGTTCTGGTGCGTGATCCTGTGGCGATATCCACCCGCGTGGCGCCATCCTTTCTGCGGGTTGGCCAGCTGGAGTTGTTTGCTCGCCGCGTTCGCCGCAATGCGCATCCAGGGGCCTTGGCTGAGCTACGCATGATCGTGATGCATCTGATGCAGCGAGAGTATGCATCCGATATCGATCCAGGCCTCGCCTTCAGCGATCAATTGGTGGAGCTGGCCGTGGCCTTTCGTGGGCCGTCTCACTTCCCTGGTGGCCAACTGGCTGCGCGTGGGCTACTGCCAGGGAAATTTCAACAGTGACAACTGCGCCGCCGGTGGCTTCACGCTCGATTACGGCCCCTTCGGCTTCTGTGAACTCTTCGATCCCGCCTTCCAGCCCTGGACGGGTGGCGGCGATCACTTCGCCTTCTTCAATCAGCCCGTGGCGGCGGAAGCCAACTTCCACATGTTCTGGACGGCCGTGCGGCCCCTGCTCGTCGATGACGCCGCAGCCCTTGCCCAGTTCGACGCGGTGCGCCAGGGTTTTGCCGCTGCGATGGAGAGCCAGATCCAGGCGATGTGGGCCACCAAGCTGGGCCTGGCCACCTACGACCCAACCCTCGTCCAGGAGCTGCTGCGGTTGATGGTGGCGACCAAGCTGGATCTCACCATCTTCTTCCGCGAGCTCTCCCAGCTGCCAAACGACCTTTCAGCTCTGAGCAACAGCTTCTATGCCGCTCCATCAGAGCCGCTCGCGGCGGCATGGCACGCCTGGTTGCAACGCTGGCGCGACCGCATCGGCAGCCAGGGCGATCTGGCAGACGTTTCCACACAGATGAAACAGGTGAACCCGAAATACACCTGGCGCGAGTGGCTGGTGGTTCCCGCCTATCAGCAGGCGGCGCAGGGCGACTACGCCCTGGTGAAGGAGCTGCAGCAGGTGCTCACCCACCCCTACGACGAGCAATCGCCAGAGATTGAAGCCAAGTTCTACCGGCTCAAGCCTGAGCACGCCTTCAACGCCGGTGGCGTGTCGCACTACAGCTGCTCATCCTGAGCATCGATTCACCCACTGGCCAGGAGCGATCGCTCGTGATCGGCATCGGCAACCCCCTGCGCGGCGACGATGGCGTCGGCGCCCTGCTGGCCGAGTCCGCCGGTGGCCGCTGCGTGCATCAGCTCACGCCCGAGCTGGCTGCCGACCTGGCGCCGTTGCAGCGGCTGTTGTTCATCGATGCCTGGTTGGCGCCGGGGCAGGCCGGCGAGGCCCCTTCTCCCAGGCTCGACCCCCTGCCCGCCGAGGTCCAGCCCAGCAGCACCTGCAGCAACCACCGCCTCGAACCGGCCGAGCTGCTGGCGATCACCGCCGCCCTCTACGGCCGCGCCCCCAGCGCCGCCTGGCTGCGGGTGCCCGCCTACGCCTTCGATCACGGCAGCGAACTCTCGGCGCCGCTGCGCTCATCGCTGCCCGTGGCCCGCCGTCTGCTGCAGCAGTGGCTGGAGGATGGCGCCCATGCATGAGCTCAGCATCATGGAAGCCGTGCGCGACCAGGCGCTGGCCCAGGCCGAGCTCCATGGCGGCGGCCTGATCACCGCCATCACCCTGCGCATCGGCAGCCTCGCCGGAGTGGAGCCCGATGCCCTGTCTCTGGCCTTCACCGTGGTGATGGCGGACACCCCCGCCGCCGCGGCCCGGCTGGTGATCGAGGCGGTGGCGGCGGAATGTTTCTGCGCCGGTTGCCAGCGGCCGTTTCCTGCCCAGGATGGGGTGTGCGAGTGCCCCCGCTGCGGCGCCATCAGCCGCCAGCTCTTGCGCGGTCGCGAACTGCAACTGGCCTCCCTTGAGTTGGCCGATCCGGAGCCCTGCTGAGATGTGCACCACCTGCAACTGCGGCCAGATCGAGCCGGCGGTGATCGCCGCCGCCGCTCCCAGCGTCCGGCGCCTGGAGCTGGGTGAGGCCCTGCTCTCCCACAACGACGCCCACGCCGCCGCCCTGCGCCAGCGCTTCGCGGCGGCGACCCTGCCGGTGATCAACCTGCTCTCCTCCCCCGGTTCGGGCAAAACCGCCCTGCTGGAGCGCCTGGGCCACGACTGGAGCGGCAGCGGCCGGCTGGGGGCGATCGTGGGTGATCTGGCCACCGACAACGACGCCCGCCGCCTGCGCGCCGCCGGCATCGACGCGGTGCAGATCACCACCGGCCAGGCCTGCCACCTGGAGGCCTCGATGCTGGAGCGGGCCCTCGATCACTTCGATCTGGCCACGCTGGAGCTGCTGGTGATCGAGAACGTGGGCAACCTCGTGTGTCCGGCCGCCTACGACCTGGGCGAGAGCCTGCGGCTGGTGCTGCTGGCCGTCACCGAAGGCGAGGACAAGCCCCTCAAGTACCCCGCCATGTTCCACAGCGCCGATGTGGTGGTGATCAACAAGATCGACCTGGCCGCGGCGGTGGAGTTCGACCGCGAGCACGCCCATCGCCACATCGCCCGGGTGGCGCCCGCCGCCCGGATCGTGGAGGTGTCGGCCCGCACCGGTGCGGGCATGGACGGGTTGCGCCAGGCCATCGCCGCTGGCCTGGCGGCGCCTGCCGGGGTTCCGGCGCCAGCGCTGGCCTGAGCCCGTTCCATGGCCGAGCCGGCCCGGCTGTTGCTGCACTGCCGCGGCACCGTGCAGGGGGTGGGCTTCCGGCCGTTTGTGCATCGCCTTGCCGGTGAGCTGGCGCTGGTGGGGGAGGTGGAAAACGTGGCCGGAGCGGTGCGGGTGGATCTGCAGGGGGAACGCCCGGCCCTGGAGACGTTTCTGGGCCGCCTCCGCAGCGAGCTGCCCATGCCGGCGCGGCTGCAGCCGCTGCAGCCCCGTTGGCTGCCGCCCCGGGCCCAGCCCCCCAGCGGCCTGCGCATCGCCGCGGCGGCGCCTCGCCCCCTGGGCGCCGGCCTGATCGCCCCGGCCCTGGTGGCCGACCTGGCGCCCTGTGCGGCCTGCCGCGCCGAGCTGGCCGACCCCGCCAACCGCCGCCACCGCTACCCGTTCATCAGCTGCAGCGCCTGCGGGCCGCGCTATGCGATCGCCACCGCCGAGCCCTTTG
Organism: uncultured cyanobacterium; assembly: GCA_963765575.1. Lineage (GTDB taxonomy): Bacteria > Cyanobacteriota > Cyanobacteriia > PCC-6307 > Cyanobiaceae > NIES-981. The sequence goes on from CAVXWZ010000011.1 coordinate 399,538, forward strand.
CCCGCGCCCACACCACCCTGGCCGCCTTCCCGCTCTGTGCCGCCTGCCGCCGGGAGTTCGCCGATCCCGCCGACCGTCGCTTCCACGCCGAAACCATCGGCTGCCCCGCCTGCGGGCCGCGGCTGGAGCTGCTCGCCACCCGCGCCACTGCCACCAGCGCGGCTCCGGATCCGTCCAGGGAGCCTGACCAGGCCCTCGATCCAATCGCCGCGGCGGCCCAGCTGTTGCTCGGTGGCGGCATCCTGGCGTTGCAGGGGGTGGGCGGCTTCCAGCTGCTGGTGGATGCCACCCAGCCGGCGGCCGTGGAGCGGCTGCGGCGGCGCAAGCGGCGCCCCGCCAAACCCTTCGCCCTGCTGGTGGCCGAGCCGGATTGGCTGGCGACTGCAGTGGAGATCGGGGCGGCGGAGCGGCGTCTGCTGGCCTCAGCCGCGGCCCCGATCGTGCTGCTGCGCCGCCGCCACGACCCGGCCGCGGCCCCTGTGGTGGCCCCCCAGGTGGCCCCGGGCAGTCCGGCCCTGGGCGTGATGCTGCCTGCTTCGCCCCTGCATCTGCTGCTGGCGCGGGCGGTGGGCCGCCCGCTGGTGGCCACCAGCGGCAACCCCAGCGGCGAGCCGCTGGCCATCGATCCGCTGGAGGCGCGGCAGCGGCTGGGCGCCATCGCCGCTGGCTTCCTGGTGCACAACCGCCCCATCGCCCGCCCCCTCGACGACTCCCTCGTGCAGCTGATCGACGGCCAGCCGGCCCTGCTGCGCCGGGCCCGTGGCTACGCCCCCGCTGCCCTGGAGCTGCCGGCGCCACCGCCCGCGGATCGCACCGTGCTGGCCCTGGGCGGTGATCTCAAGGCGGCGCCGGCCCTGGCCCGCGCTGGAGGCATCTGGCTGGCGCCCTTCCAGGGCGATCTCGCCGGCGCCCGCCAGCAGCAGACCGTGGAGTCGGGGCTGGAGCAGCTGCTGCAACGCCTGGCCACCGACAACCAAAACAACAACGGCACCGGCACTGGACCGGCCTTGGAGGCCCTGGTCGCCGACGCCCATCCCGGCTATGTGGGCCGGGCCCTGGCGGAGCGGCTGGCGCGCCGTCACGGGCTGCCCCTGCACTTGGTGCAGCACCACGGCGCCCACGGCCTGGCGGTGGCGGCCGAGCACGGCCTCGAGGGCCCCCTGCTGGTGTGGGCCGCCGATGGACTCGGCTACGGCCCCGGTCCCGGCCACCAGCTCTGGGGTGGCGAGTTGTTGCTGCTCAACGCTGGCGCAGCGGCGCAGCGGTTGGCCTGTCTGCGGCCCTTCCCGCTGCCGGGGGGAGAGCGGGCGATGCGCGAATCGCGCCGGGCCGCCCTGGGGCTGCTGCTGGCGGTGGGGCCGGAGCTGGTCGAGCACCCCGGTGCCGCCGCCAGCCGGCACGCCTTTGACGCCGCCGAGCTCCGGCTGCTGAGCGCGGCGGTGCGCAGCGGCTGCAACGCGCCGCTCAGCTCGGGCCTGGGGCGCCTGTTCGACGCCGTCGCCTCGCTGCTGGGGGTGGTGCAGGAGCAGAGCTTCGAGGGGGAGTCGGGGCTGCTGCTGCAGGGCCTGGCGCAGCGCTGGGGCGAGCCGCAGCAGCTGGCCCCTCCGCTGCCAGCCGTGCCCCCGCTGCCGGTGCCCTCAAATGCTCTGCCCCTGATCCCGGCGCCGGAGCTGCCCCTGGGCTGGCTCGACTGGGAGCCGCTGCTGCGCCAGCTGCTGGCCGCTCGGGCGGCCGGGGTGGAGGCGGGCCCCCTGGCGGCCCGGTTCCATGCCGCGCTGGTGCAAGGGCTGGTGGCCGCCGCCGGGCGGGCGGCCGACCTCACCGGCTGCCGGCGGGTGGCCCTGGCCGGCGGCTGCTTCCAGAACGCCCTGCTGCTGGAGGGCTGCATCGCCGCTCTGCGGGCCGCCGGCCTGGAGCCCTGGTGGTCGTGGCAACTGCCCTGTAACGACGGCGGCCTGGCCCTGGGCCAGCTGTGGGCAGTCCTGAAGCACCGGCCTATAACGAAATCGGATCCCCCCGATCCCCCCACCTCCGCTTTCCGCACCCATGTGCCTGGCCACGCCCGGGGTGATCCTGGCGATCAGTGACGGCCACCCCGAGGTCGCCGCCAACCCTCTCGCCACCAGCCCTCTCGCTGCCGATCCGCTCTGGCGCTGCGCCGAGGTGGATTTCGGCGGCGTGCGCCAGCAGGTGAGCCTGGCCTGTCTGCCCGAGGCCACGGTGGGCGACCGGGTGCTGGTGCATGTGGGCGTGGCCCTGAGCCTGGTGCAGGACGACGACTTACCCAGCCTCCCGACCCGATGACGGCCACCCAGACCACTCCCGGCGCTGACGCCACCACCCAGACCGCCACGATCACGGTGGACGGCAACGAGGCCGTGGCGCTGGTGGCCTATCGCCTCAACGAGGTGATCGCCATCTACCCGATCACGCCCGCCTCGTCGATGGGGGAATGGGCCGATGCCTGGGCGGCTGAAGGCCGCCCCAACCTCTGGGGCTCGGTGCCCGCGGTGGTGGAGCTGCAGAGCGAGGCCGGGGCCGCCGGCACCGTGCACGGTGCCCTGCAGACCGGTGCCCTCACCACCACCTTCACGGCCAGCCAGGGGCTGCTGCTGATGATCCCCAACCTCTACAAGCTGGCTGGGGAGCTCACACCGGCGGTGCTGCACGTGGCGGCCCGCTCCCTGGCGGCCCAGGGGCTGTCGATCTTCGGCGACCACAGCGACGTGATGGCCACCCGCGGCAGCGGCTGCGCCGTGCTCGTCTCCGCCTCGGTGCAGGAGGCCGGCGATTTCGCCGCCATCGCCACCCGCGCCACCCTCCGCACCCGCCTGCCCTTCCTGCACGCCTTCGACGGCTTCCGCACCTCCCACGAGATCCAGAAGCTCCATCCCCTCAGCGACGACCTGCTGCGGCAGCTGATCCCCGAGCCGGAGATCGCCGCCCACCGGGCCCGGGCCCTCACCCCCAACCATCCGGTGATCCGCGGCACCGCCCAGAACCCCGACGTCTACTTCCAGGCGCGGGAATCGGCAAACCGCTTCTACGACGCGGCCCCCGCCAAGGTGCTGGAGGCGATGCAGCGCTTCGGCGAGCTCAGCGGCCGCCACTACCGCCCCTTCGACTACCTCGGCCCGGCCGATGCCGAGCGGGTGCTGGTGCTGATGGGGTCGGGCTGTGAGACGGCCGAGGAGACCCTGGAGGTGCTGCAGGCCGCCGGAGAGCGGGTGGGGCTGCTCAAGGTGCGGCTGTTCCGCCCCTTCTCCGCCCGTCTGCTGGTGGAGGCGTTGCCGGCCAGCACCCGGGCGATCGCCGTGCTCGATCGCTGCAAGGATCCCGGCGCCAGCGGTGAACCCCTCTACCTCGATGTGCTCACCGCCATCGTCGAGCAGTGGAGCGCGGTGCATGGCGATGGCGGGCCAGCGCCGCTGCCGAAGGTGGTGGGCGGCCGCTACGGCCTCTCCTCCAAGGAGTTCACCCCGGCGATGGTGAAGGCGGTGACCGATCACCTCAAGGGCGCCCTGGTGGGTGGCGAGGTGCTCAACCACTTCAGCGTCGGCATCGATGACGACCTCACCCACCTCTCCCTGCCGGTGGATGACAGCTTCGTGACCGAACGCCCTGCCGGCGGCGGGGATGCTGCCGATGGTGGCGAGGTGCGGGCCGTGTTCTACGGCCTCGGCTCCGACGGCACCGTGGGGGCCAACAAGGCGGCGATCAAGATCATCGGCGCCGGCACCGATCTGTTCGCCCAGGGCTACTTCGTCTACGACTCGAAGAAATCCGGTTCGGTCACGGTGTCGCACCTGCGCTTCGGGCCGCAGCCGATCCGCTCCACTTACCTGATCCAGCGGCCCACCTTCGTGGCCTGCCACCAGTGGGACTTTCTCGGTCGCTTCGATCTGCTGGCGGGCATCGAGCCCGGCGGGGTGTTTCTGCTCAACAGTCCCCACGCGCCCGCCGCGAGCTGGAGCCGCCTGCCCGAGGCGCTGCGCCAGCGCATCCGCGAGCGGCAGCTGCAGGTGTGGGTGATCGATGCCAGCCGCGTGGCCCGCGAGGCGGGCATGGGCTCGCGCATCAACACGGTGATGCAGGCCGGCTTCTTCGCCGTCAGCGGCGTGCTGCCGCGCCAGGAGGCGATCGAGCGCATCCGCGCCTCGATCCGCAAGACCTACGGGCGCAAGGGCGAGGCGGTGGTGGCCATGAACCTGGCCGCCCTCGACGCCAGCCTCGATCACCTGCACGTCCTCGACTGGCAGCAGTTCGATGCCGCCGCCTCTGCCAGCGCCTCTGCCAACGCCCCGGCCAGCGCACTGGCGGAGCCGGGCGCCGAGGCTGATCGCGCCGCGGCCGAGCCCTCCCTCGCCGAGCGGCTGCAGCAGGCGCCGGCCTTTGTGCGCGAGGTGATCGCGCCGATCATCGAGCGCCGGGGCGACGCGCTGCCGGTGAGTGCCCTCCCCTGCGACGGCACCTGGCCGGTGGGCACCTCGCGCTGGGAGAAGCGCGACATCGCCGCCGAGGTGCCGGTGTGGGAGAGCGACCTCTGCGTGCAGTGCGGCAAGTGCGTGATGGTCTGTCCCCACGCCGTGATCCGCGCCAAGGTGGCGGCGCCGGAGGCCTTCACTGCCGCCCCCGACGGCTTCCGCACAGCCCCGGCCCGCGACCACAGCTTCAGCGGCCAGACGTTCACGATCCAGGTGGCCACCGACGACTGCACCGGCTGCCGGCTGTGCGTGGAGGTGTGCCCGGCCCGCGACCGCAGCCAGCCCCGGCGCAAGGCGATCAACATGGCGCCGCAGCCGCCCGAGCGCCAGCCGGCCCGCAGCAACTGGGACTTCTTCCTGGAGCTGCCGGAGGTCCCCCGCGAGGCCCTCAACCTCCACAAGATCGGCCAGCAGCAGCTGCAGCAGCCGCTGTTTGAGTTTTCCGGCGCCTGCGCCGGTTGCGGCGAGACGCCCTACCTCAAGCTCGCCAGCCAGCTCTTCGGCGACCGCATGCTGGTGGCCAACGCCACCGGCTGCAGCTCCATCTACGGCGGCAACCTGCCCACCACCCCCTGGTGCGCCAACGCCGAGGGGCGGGGTCCGGCCTGGAGCAACTCCCTGTTCGAGGACAACGCCGAGTTTGGCTTCGGCATGCGCGTGTCGCTCGATCAACAGCGCCAGATGGCCCTCGATCTGCTGCAGCGCCTCGCCCACCAGCTCTCAGCCGATCAGCTGCCGCCGGCCCTGGTGGACGGGCTGCGCGACGCCGACCAGGGCGATGAACCCGGCATCGCCGAGCAGCGTCAGCGGGTGGAGGCCCTCAAACAGCGCCTGCGGGCTGTGCTGGAGCACCAGGCCGGGGAGCCGGCCGCTGGGGCTGACGGCCCTGCCGCGGACCTGGCCAGGCGACTGCTGCAGTTCGCCGATGCCCTGGTGAAGACCAGCGTGTGGCTGGTGGGCGGTGACGGCTGGGCCTACGACATCGGCTTCGGCGGCCTCGACCACGTGCTCGCCGCCGGCCGCGACGTCAACGCCCTGGTGCTCGACACCGAGGTGTACTCCAACACCGGCGGCCAGGCCTCCAAGGCCACGCCGCTGGGGGCGGTGGCCAAGTTCGCCGCCTCCGGCAAACCCGCCGGCAAGAAGGATCTGGGCCTGATGGCCATGAGCTACGGCCACATCTACGTGGCCAGCGTGGCCATGGGCGCCCGCGACGAGCACACCATCCGTGCCTTCCTGGAGGCCGAGAGCTATCCGGGGCCGTCGCTGATCCTGGCCTACTCCCACTGCATCGCCCACGGCATCGACATGGCCAAGGGAATGGCCCATCAGAAGCTGGCGGTGGAGGCCGGTCGCTGGCTGCTCTACCGCTACGACCCGCGCCGCGCCTGGCGCGGTGAGAACCCCCTGCAGCTCGACAGCCCGGCGCCGCGGCGCAAGCTGGAGGAGGCGATGGCGGCGGAGAACCGCTTCCGCATGCTGCGCTACAGCCAGCCGGAGCGGGCCCGCGAGCTGGGCCGTGCCGCCCAGGCGGAGCTCGATCGCCGCTGGGCCTCCTACCGGGCCCTGGCCGACCAGAGCGGTCCGGCCCCCGTCCCCGACCCCGACCCCGACCATCCCGGCGGCCGTTCTGCTGGCCGCCCCAGCGGAGCTGAGTCATGAGCGTGCAGACCGCCGTGGACCTCAGCACCACCTATCTCGGCCTGCCCCTGCGCACGCCCCTGGTGGTGGGCGCCGCCGGGCCCCTCAGCGAGCACGTGCAGCAGCTGCAGGAGCTGGAGCGGCACGGTGCCGCGGCGATCGTGCTGCACTCGCTGTTCGAGGAGCAGATCCGGCAGGAACAGCTCGATCTGCAGTGGCACGCCAACCAGGGCGCCGAGAGCTACGGCGAGGCCCTCAGCTACCTGCCCGAGACCGCCGTGCTGCACGAGGGTCAGGACCTCTACCTGGGCCTGATCGAGCAGGCCCGGCGCCGGCTGCAGGTGCCGGTGATCGCCAGCCTCAACGGCACCCACCCCGGCCGCTGGGTGGAGAGCGCGCGGCGCATCGAGGCCGCCGGTGCCCACGCCCTCGAGCTCAACATCTACGACCTGCCCACCGACCCGGAGCTGAGCAGCCTCGCGATCGAAAACCAGATGGAGGAGATCGTGCGGGAGGTGCGCGCCGAGGTGCGCCTGCCCCTGGCGGTGAAGCTCAGCCCCTTCTTCACCAACCTGCCGGCGATGGCGCGGCGGCTGGGGCGGGCCGGCGCCGATGGTCTGGTGCTGTTCAACCGCTTCTACCAGCCCGACATCGACATCGAGGAGCTGGAGGTGCGCCCCAACCTGCTGCTCTCCAACCCCCACGACCTGCGCCTGCCGCTGCGCTGGATCGCCCTGCTGCATGGCCGCGAGCCCGTCGATCTGATCGCCAGCGGCGGCGTTTCGCGCGGCACCGACGTGGTGCGGCTGCTGATGGCCGGTGCCTGCGCCACCCAGCTGGTGGCGGCGCTGCTGCGCCACGGGCCCGAGCGCCTGCGGGGCATCGAGGACGAACTCGCCACCTGGTTGATGGAGCACGACTACAGCTCCCTGGCCGACCTCCGCGGCTGCATGAGCCAGCTGCGCTGCGCCGAGCCGGGTGAATACGAGCGGGCGCAGTACATGCGCGTGCTGCAGAGCTACCGCCCATGACGCCGCCCATCACCACGCCCGTGAGCGCTCCCGCCCGTCGCGTCGCCGAGCTGGCCGCCGAGCTGGCCGCCATCACCACCCGGCCCTGGACCCTGATGGAGGTGTGTGGCGGCCAGACCCACGCGATCGTGCGCTGGGGGCTCGACCAGCTGCTGCCGCCGGGGGTGGAGTTGATCCACGGCCCCGGCTGTCCGGTGTGCGTGACGCCGGCCGCCACCATCGACGCCGCCCTGGCCCTGGCCCGGCGGCCGGAGGTGATCCTCTGCTCCTACGGCGACATGCTGCGGGTGCCGGGCAGCGATCCCGGCGACGATCTGCTCGGGGTGCGCGCCGCCGGTGGCGACGTGCGGCTGCTCACCTCGCCGCTGCAGGCCCTGGAACTGGCCCGCAACCACCCCGACCGCCAGGTGGTGTTCCTGGCCGTGGGCTTCGAAACCACTGCCCCCGCCACGGCGCTGCTGGCCCGCCAGGCCCTGGCGCTGGGGTTCACCAACCTCTCGCTGCTGGTGGCCCATGTGCGCGTGGTGCCGGCCATGGCCACGATCCTGCAGGACCCCGGCAACCGCGTGCAGGGCTTCCTGGCGGCCGGCCACGTGGGCACGGTGATGGGCCTGGCGGAGCTGGAGGACTTGGTGCAGTGCCACCAGCTGCCGGTGGCGATGACGGGCTTCGAGCCCGCCGATGTGATGGCCGGCCTGCTGGCCTGCGTGCGCCTGCTGGAGGCGGGCACGGCGCAGGTGGTGAACGCCTACGGCCGGGTGGTGCGCCCGGCGGGCAACGCCGCCGCCCAGCGGCAGATCGAGGCGGTGTTCGCGGTGGTGGATCAGACCTGGCGCGGCCTCGGGGTGCTGGCCGGCGGCGGCCTGGCCCTGCGCGGTGACTACCGCCGCCTGGATGCCCGCGAGCGCTTCGCCCTCTCCGGCCCCGCTGACGACGAATCTCGCTGCGGCAATTCGGTGTGCATCAGCGCGGCCATCCTGCGCGGCCAGGCGACGCCGCCCGAGTGCCCGGCCTTCGGCAGCAGCTGCACGCCCCACCACCCCCTGGGGGCGCCGATGGTGTCGAGCGAGGGGGCCTGCGCCGCCTACCACCGCTACAGGCCGGTGTCGGTGAGGTCGGCGTCGATCGGGCCCTGACCGGCGGGCTTCCAGGGCATCTTCGCCAGACCCAGGGGCTGCAGCCGCTCCAGCGCCGCCAGCTGCAGGCTGCCGATGCGGTCGCGCACCCAGGGCAGGGCCAGGGGATCGAGGCCGTTCCAGGGCAGGAAGGGGTTGCGGCGCAGGGCGGCGTAGATCTCCACCCGGCAGGTGGGGTGGTCGCTGGGGGTGCGGCCGTGGAAGCCGCGGGTGTCGGCGATCACCAGGGTGTTGGCCTTCACCGCGAAGCGGCGCGGCGGGCCCAGGCCCATGGCCGCCAGGTCGGCGGGCTCCACCCGGAAGGAGCCGCGGCCGTGATACACGATCGGGTGCTGGGCCGCCTCCAGGCTCTGGCGCCGCTCCCAGGCCAGCCGCGTCGGGGTCATGCGATGGGAGCCGCCCACGTAGGCGAAGGGACCCTCGTCCTCCCCCACGTCGTGCAGGAAAAACCAGGCCTTGGCGAGCGAATGGAAGGTGTCGGCGTGGAGGCTGGCCTGGGGATCGGGCCGCTGGCTCGGCAGGCCGGCCAGGATCGCCTGCAGGGAAAAGATCGGCTCGGCCCCGGTGCCGGCCACATAGCGGATCAGGTTGCGGATCTCGCGGCTGGCCACCAGCTGCTCCAGCTGCGGATGGCGGCCGCGCAGGCGGGCGCGGTCGAGGGCCACCCGGCGGGTGATGGCGTTGCCCTGGCGCATCTCCCGCCGCGGCCAGTCGCTGCCATGGATCTCCCGCAGCAGGGCCGCAAACTGCTCGGCGGGCAGCAGGTTCTCGCGGATCACGTAGCCCTGCTCGGCGTACTGGCGGCGGTCGGCGGCCTCGATGCCGTGGCCCAGCCGCCAGCGACGCTGGGCGGTGATGGCATCGGCCAGGCGGATGCGGCCCACGTGCAGGCCGAGGCGGTTCAGGCGCCGGCTGCCGATCACCGGGTTGTCGCGGAACGACTTGGCGCCGCTGAGCAGGGCCAGTGGCGCCAGGGCGGTGCGTAGCGCGCGGGAGGGTTGGGGCTGCGCCATCGGCGGCGGATCGCTGGGCGGATCTGCCATTCTCCGACCAGGCCCAGCCCAGCGCCCGAGCCCCATGACCGAGCGGATCCAGCTGGCCCACGGCGGCGGCGGCAGCCTGATGCAGGAGCTGATCCGCCGCGACCTGCTGCCGCTCTATGGCGAGCCGGCGCCGGTGCTGCACGATGCCGCCAGCCTGGAGCTGCCCTCCGGCCGCCTGGCCTTCACCAGCGACTCCTACGTGGTGCAGCCGCTGGAGTTCCCCGGTGGCGACATCGGCCGCCTGGCGGTGGTGGGCACCGCCAACGACCTGGCCATGGCCGGTGCCCGACCCCGCCACCTGAGCGTGGCCCTGATCCTCGAAGAGGGCCTGCCGATGGCGTTGCTGCGCCGCATGGTGGCCTCGATGGTGGCGGCGGCGAGCGCCTGTGGGGTGAGCATCGTCACCGGCGACACCAAGGTGGTGGAGCGGGGCAAGGCCGACCGTCTGTTCATCAGCACCAGCGGCATCGGTGTGATCGAGGCCGTCGAGCCGATCAGCCCGGTGGCGATCCGCCCCGGCGATGCCCTGCTGGTGAGCGGCGATCTGGGCCGCCATGGCGTGGCGATCCTGGCGGCCCGCCACGGGCTCGACCTGCAGCCGCCGGTGCTGAGCGACTGTGCGCCGCTCTGGCCCCAGGTGGCCGCCCTGCTGGAGGCCGGGGTCAAGCCCCACTGCCTGCGCGATCTCACCCGCGGTGGACTGGCCAGTGCCCTGGTGGAGCTGGCCGAGGCGGCCGATCTGGAATTTGCTGTGCAGGAGGAGCGGTTGCCGGTGATCGAGCCGGTGGCGCGCACCTGTGAGCTGCTGGGTTTCGAGCCACTGCACCTGGCCAATGAGGGCCGCTTCCTGGCGGTGCTGCCCGCCGAGCAGCTGGAGCGGGCCCTGGCGCTGCTGGGCCCGGGCGGCGCGGCCTGCATCGGCAGCGTGCGCGCCCGGCCCGCCGGCGCCTCGGCCCGGGTGCTGCTGGCCACGGCCCTGGGCACCGAGCGGTTGCTGTTACCCCTGAGCGGCGAGCTGCTCCCCCGCATCTGCTGAGCCACAGCGCCAGCAGGCCAGGCCGCCGCCGCGCCCCCGGGCCAGCAGCCAGCGCCCCTGCCCATCGCTGCCCGTGGCGATCAGGGCGAAGAACGGTTGCTTGCGGGGATCTGACGGTGGCAGGGGGCGCTGCAGCAAGCGCCGGGAACCGAGCCAGAGTTCCAGCTGCTCGAAGCCGAACTGCAGCAGCGGCCGCCGGCCCAGCAGACGTCCCGAGCCCTGGAAGCGCAGCTCCAGCGCGCCGAGCCGCACGCTGTTGCAGAGCTGCAGCGGTGCTCCCGGGGTGACCGTGAGGCTTGCCCCCAGCAGGCGCAGCAGGGCGGCCTGGGAATCCTGGGGCGCCGCCGGCCCCTTGCTCCAGAGGTGTCGCAGCTCCCAGGCGCCCACCACCTGGTCGACGCCGATCCCCGATCCGGCCCGGCGCGCCTGCCGTTCCAATGCCAGCACGCGCTCGCCATCGGGCCGGCCGCCGGCTGCGAAGGGGCTGTCTGGGGCGGGGGGAGAGGGAATCGGAGAGGAGATCAACGGCGGGCCTGCTTCACATTGCTTGACGCGACCCTGAGTATCCCTGCTCAACCTGCTTGTGTCGCAGGAGGTCTGGCCATACGGTGAAAATCACCACTTCAACCCCGAGGGAGCCATGACCATCGAGCATGCCGATTTCCAGCTTGAGAATCGGGCTAATCAGGGCGTTGACGGGATGGCTCGGGTGCTGGTTGCCGACCTTCAGGTCAGCCAGGTCGAGGTTGCCGCTGATCCGGTGGAGGCCTACTTCGAGTGCATCACCACCTGCTCCCTTGACGATGGTGAATGCGTCACCACCTGCACCGATTTGCTGCGGGAACAGATGTGATCACGATCAGATGATCTCCACGTTGCCGTTGTTTCTCACCACCAGCGTGCCGTTCTGCTGATCGATGTCGATACGGTCGCGGCGCCGTCCACCGATGGCGCCCACCGTGTCGAAGTCGAACAATCGCAGCCTGTCGTCACGCCGCTCGATGCGTACTTCCCGGCCTCGGCGTCCACCCCCGCGGCGCCGCAGGTCGTAGCGGCCAGTGGGTAGCTCAAGGCTGTCGCGCTCCTCCTCGCTGCCGAACACGGTGTGCTCGCCGAAGCCGATGAAGGTGTTGCGGCCCTGACCCAGGTCGATGAAGCCGCGGCCGCGGATGCCGCCGTCGCTCACATCGACCAGATCGTCGCCACCCTGCATGAACACGAAGCGGCGGTTGCGCATGGCCCGATCGCCGCCGGAAGCCTCAAGGCTGTCGTCGCCGGGGCCCATGTAGATGAAGCCCTCATTGCGGATGCCGATGCCGTTGCGGCTGCTGCCGATCAGCTGGTCATCGCCGCGGCCGAACTGCAGGTTGCCACGATCGCTGAAGTAGCCGGGCTTGCTGTTGCGGCGCCGGCCGATGATCACATCGTCGCCCCTGAGCGCATTGATCAGGTCGCGGCCATCGGTGCGCACGCCCCCGCGCTCATCGATCACCCGATTGACCCGGCGGCTCCAGCGGCCGCTCGTGGCGCCGGACCACCCTTCGGGGTTGAGAATGGTTGCCAAGGGTGCCGTGCGCAGGAGCGCCCCGATCCTCCCACCGCGTTCCTGGCAGGGTCAAGGCGCGCTGCTCAAGGGCGGGCGCCAGGCTGGCGGCCCTGTGTCGCTGGCTCCGCAGGGGCCGAGGAACCGATGACGGCCGGCTCACCCAGCCCCCCACCCAGCTCCTCAGCGAGCCCCCCGCCCCGGTCCCTGCCCGGCACCGGCGCCGCCAGCGGCATCCTCGAAACCTTCGCCTTCTTCCGCGATCCCCACTTCGCCCGGCGGCGTTTCGCCCGCCACGGCAACGTGTTCGCCACGCGCCTGCTGGGCCAGCCGCTGGTGTTCATCCGCGGCCAGCGGGCGATCGCCGATCTGCTCGCCGATGGCGGCAGCGTGCAGGGCTGGTGGCCCGCCAGCGTGCGTGAGCTGCTCGGCAGCCGCTCGCTGGCCAACCGCAACGGGGCCGACCACCGGGCCCGGCGCCGGGTCGTGGGGCAGCTGTTCGCCCCCGCCGCCCTGCGCCGCTACAGCCCGGCGATTGTGGATCTGGTGGACGAGCTGGTTGCCGAGCTGGCCGCCAGCCGCGAGCCGCTGGCCCTGGCCGCCCGCCTGCGGCGCTTCGCCTTCACGGTGATCGCCACCGTGGTCCTGGGCCTGGAGGGGGCCGACCGGGAGGCCCTGTTCAGCGATTTCGAGATCTGGACCCGGGGCCTGTTCTCCTTCCCCCTGGCGCTCCCCGGCAGCCCTTTCGCCCGCGCCCTGGCGGCCCGCGGCCGGCTGCTGGAGCGGCTGGGGGTGGTGCTGGAGCGTGCCCAGACCCAGGCGGCAGCTGGCGAGGGCCTGGCCGCCGGGGGGCTGGATCTGCTGGCGGGCGGGCTCGATGAGGCCGGTCTGCCCCTCGCCGATGACGACGTGGTGGAGCAACTGCTGTTGCTGCTGTTCGCCGGCTACGAAACCACGGCCTCCTCTCTCAGCTGTCTGCTGCTGGCCCTGCTGCAGCACCCCGAGGTGGGGTCCTGGCTGGGCCAGGAGCTCGCCGGTCTGCCCTGGCCGCCGGCGGCGGAGCAGGCCTCCAGTGCCTACGACCCCACCCGGGCGCCGCGCCTCGATGCGGTGGTGCAGGAGGTGATGCGCCTCACGCCCCCGGTGGGTGGCTTCTTCCGCCGCACCACCGCACCGCTGCTGCTCGATGGGGTGCCGGTGCCCGCCGGCTCGGTGGTGCAGGTGGCCCTGGCGGCCCACAACCGCCATGCCGAAGCGGCCGCGGATGATCTGGAAATCTTCCGGCCCCGGCGCCACCTCGACGGCGGCTGCCCGCTCGCCCTGCTGCCCTTCGGCGGTGGCGAGCGGGTGTGTCTGGGCAAGGCCCTGGCGGAGCTGGAGATCCGGCTGCTGGCGGTGGGGCTGCTGCAGCGGCTGCAGCTGGAGCTGGTGCCCGGTCAGAACCTGGAGCTGCAGGTGATCCCCAGCCCCACCCCCCGCGATGGCCTGCTGGTGCGCACCAGGATGGGTTCTCTTGATCCCGACGGGCGATGACGCAGACGGTGGTGCCGCGGCAGGACGTGCTCAGTGCGGCCGAGCGCTTCAAGCTCGACGGCGACGACGACGCCCTCTTCTATGCCGAGCCGCGCTTCGTGCAGCACCTTGATGCCGCCTTCCGGGCCCGGCTCCAGGCGCTCTACCGCGAGCGCATCCCGCCCTGCGCGGTGGTGCTGGATCTGATGAGCAGCTGGGTGAGCCACCTGCCCGAGGACGTGAGCTACGAGGAGGTGATCGGCCATGGCCTCAATGAACAGGAGCTGCGGGCGAATCCGCGCCTCGATCGCCACTGGCGGCAAAACCTCAACACCGACCAACGCCTGCCTCTGGACGATGCCAGCGTCGATGCGGTGCTGATCGTGGCCGGCTGGCAGTACCTGCAGTATCCCGAGGCGGTGGCGGAAGAGCTGCTGCGGGTTGTGCGGCCCAAAGGGCAGGTGATCGTGGCCTTCTCCAACCGCATGTTTTTCCAGAAGGCGCCACAGATCTGGACCGACGGCGGCGATCGCGATCACCTGGCCACGGTGGCGCGGGTGCTGATGGCCCAGGGCTGGCCGCGGCCGGAGCTGATTGCCGAGGACACCCCCGCGGCTGGTCCGCTGGGCTGGATCGGCGCCAAGGGCGATCCCTTCTTCGCCGTCATCGCCGCCCGTGGGGCGGTGGCCGCGGCGGGCTGAATCCGCTGCTCTCGCTAGCGTCAGCGAACAAACTGTCCTCCGGCATGCGCATCCCTGGCCCTTCCCTGAGCCTGCTCGCGATGGGCTTGCTCGGCGGCAGCCTGCTCACGGCGGGGCCGGCCAGGGCGATCGAGGAGGTGGTGATCGAGTTTCCCCAGCTCGAGCTCGAGGTGATCGTGCGCGTGCCGGAGCTGGAGAATCCCGCCCTGCTGCGGCAAGGCACCAGCGATCTCGCCGAACTCGACCGCGCCAGTGGCGGTGCCCTGGGCCCGAAGCTGAGCGAGTTGTTCAACCAACCGGTGCCGGTGGGGCTGGTGAACATCGCCGAGGGGTCGGTGGGCTCGCCGCTGCTGGACCAGGCGTTGCTGGTGCTCTCCAGCCTGGGCACGGTGGAGGGATCGGATCAGGTGTTCACCGGGGACGACCTGCAGGCGGCGCTGAAGGCTGGCACCGCCGGTGCTGACCCCACGTTGTTGTCGTTGATCAAGGCCATTCCCGGCGAGCGGGTGCGGCTGAATCTGGGGCGGATCCGCGAGGTGACCGAGAGCATGCTGCGCCAGCGCCGCATGAGCGAGGCGCTGATCGCGGCGGTGCCCCCGGCGCCGGTGGCTGCGGTGCCTCCGGCGCCGGCGGCTGTGAACCGCATCGAGCTGCAGCTTCCCGTGGCGCATCGCCCCGAGCCCCTCGATGTGGTGGTGCTGCGACCGGCCGAGGGCGGCAACGGCCGGCTGGTGTTGATCTCCCATGGCCTCTGGGACTCGCCGCTCTCCTTCGAGGGCTGGGGTCGGCGCCTGGCGGCCGCTGGCTACACGGTGGCGCTGCCCCGGCACCCCGGCAGTGACCAGCAGCAGCAGCGGGAGGTGCTCAGTGGAAAGCTGCCGCCGCCCACGCCCGAGGAACTGGTGTTGCGGCCCAAGGACCTCAGCGCGGTGATCGATGGGGCCGGCGCCGGTGGGCTGGGTGCCGGCCGACTCGACAGCGAGCAGGTGGTGGTGATCGGCCATTCCTGGGGTGCCACCACGGCGCTGCAGATGGCCGGTACGCCCACCACCGACACCAACCTGCGGGAACGCTGCTTCGACCTCAGGGATCCCGACCGCAACCTCAGCTGGACGCTGCAGTGCAGCTGGCTGGATGCGGCCGATGCGGGGGCTCTGGGCGATCGCCGTGTGATCGCCGCGGTGGCGGTGAGCCCACCCCTGGCGCTGGTGTTCCCAAGCGGCTCGGGCGAAAAGCTGCATGCCCGCATGCTGGTGGTGAGCGGCAGCCGCGACTGGGTGGTGCCGCCCGATCCGGAGGCCTTGACGCCGATTTCACGGGGTGGTGCCACCCGCGTGGGCCATCGCCTGGTGCTGGCCCAGGGCGGCGACCACTTCAACCTGCGGCCCGGTGAGAGCGCCGATGGCGGCGTGCTCGGCGGCGTCATGCTCTCCTGGACCGAGGGGGCCTTCGCCGCCGGCGAGCGGGCCAGGCCCGCAGCCGGAGCCGCCTCCCTGTTCAGCACCGCGGACTGGGGCCATGCCCTGATTCCGCTGGTCGATGTGAGCGAGAGCCTGCAGGCTGAGTGAGCGGCAGTCAGGTTTCGCGCAGCCGCGGCAGCAGCTGGGCCAGGTTGCAGGGCCTGGTGGTGGGATCAAGCTGTGGAGCGATGATCCGCTCCCAGGCTGTGGTCACCGCGTCCAGGGAACCGGGCAGCACGTAGATCACCGTGCCATTGGCCACCCCCGCCAGGGCGCGGCTCTGCAGAGCACTGGTGCCGACTGTCTCGTAGGAGAGCATGCGGAAGAGCTCACCGAACCCCTCGATCGTCTTGTCGAGCAGGGGTGCCACCGCCTCCGGTGTGCCGTCCCGGCCCGTCAGGCCCGTGCCGCCGGTGGTGAGCACCACGGCGAAGCGGTCGTCGGCGATCCAGTGGCTCAGCCGGGCGCGGATGGCGTAGCGGTTGTCGGGGACATGGGCACGCTCCAGCAGCTGGTGGCCCGCCCCCTCCAGGCAGCGCTGCAGGGCATCACCGGAGGGATCGTCATCCTGTCCGCGGCTGTCGGACACGGTGAGCAGCGCAAGCGGCAGACCCATGGAATGGCCCCGGCGGATGCCACCGAAGTTAGGCAGGCCCGCTCCTGGCGTACGGCAGTGCCGCTGCGGAATCACCGGTCGATCTGGGTAGGGTTCGTCGATCAACCCATGGCTTGTCCGCGGGTGCGATCGATGCCCTCGCCACGTTCTGTGACCGCTCCCCTAGGCGCTGAAGCTGACCCGGCAGCGGTGATCACGGTCCTGCTGTTCGGGCCGTTGCGCGAGGCCGCCGGCTGGGACTGCCGCCACCTGGCCCCCGGTCTTGCCACCGGGCCAGCGCTGACACCGGCGGGGCTCTGGCGGCAGCTGGGCCTGGAGCCCCTGGGCGCCCTCGCGGGAACGGCGCAACCATTGACCGCGAAGCCACCAGCCTCGGAGTCCCCGCCCCTGGAGTCACCGGCCACGTTCCCCCAGCCGCCAGTCTCCCCGCCGCCGATCCGCGTGGCGGTGAACCAGGTGTTTGCTTCGGCCCACACCATTCTCCAGGCGGGCGACGATGTGGCCTTCCTGCCTCCCATCAGCGGTGGCTGAGGCGATGGCTGAGGCGATGGCGGCCACGGTGGTGCGGCTCTGGAGCGAGCGCTTCGATCCGTTCGTCACCCTGGCGTCGTGGCAGGCCGAGCTGGCCGCCAGCGGTCCCCTCGCCGCAGCGGAAGCGCACTTCATCGGCCGGGTGAGGGCCGTGACAACCAGCGGTGCCGCCCTGGAGGCCCTCGAACTGGAGCATTACCCCGGCATGACGGAGGCCCAGATCGGCCGTCTGGCCGCCGCCTGTGCTCGCCGCCACGGACTGGCCGCGGTGCGGGTCGATCACCGGGTGGGGCGGATCAGCCCCGGTGAGCCGATCGTGCTCGTGGCGGTCTGCGCCGAGCGGCGCGGTCCCGCCCAGCGGGGTCTGATGGAGCTGCTCGAAGCGATCAAGCACGAGGCACCCTTCTGGAAGCGCGAATGGAGCGCCAACCGCGGCCGCTGGGTCGCCAACACGCCCCTGCGTGACTCAGAGGCTGGGCAGCCTTCAGAGGATCGGCAGCCGCAGCAGCTGGGCCCAGAGCTCCTCACCGGGCTCCAGCAGGGTGGCCGCGGCCGGAATCTCCACCAGCAGATCGGCCCCCTGCAGCGATCCGATCCGTGAGGAGGCCTGGCTGCCCTCCAGCCGCGCCAGCGGCCGGCCGTCATCGCTGATCTCCAGACGCGCCCGGGCCAGCTCGGGGCGGCCACTGCGCCGCTCCAGCCGGTTGGCCAGTTGCACCCGTAGCCGCGGCAGCCCCCGCGGTGCGGCGATGCCCTCCAGCCGTTCCAGGGCCGGCCAGAGCAGCTGCAGAGCGGTGATCGCCGCCGCCACGGGGTTGCCCGGCAGGCCAAAAAATGGACGCCCGGCGAGCCGGCCAAAGGCGAAGGGCCGACCGGGGCGCAGAAACAGCTTCCAGAACTCCACCTCGCCGAGCTCGGCCAGCAGGGGGCGAATCCAGTCGCCATCCCCCACCGAAACGCCCCCGGTGCTCACGACCACATCGGCGCCGGCGGCGAGCTCCGCCAGGGCGGCCCGCAGGGCGGCGGGATCGTCCGGCGCCACGCGCACGGTCACCACCTCCTGCCCCAACCGGCGCAGCAGGCTCACCAGCAGGGTGCTGTTGCTCTCCCAGATCTGGCCTGGCTGGCGCCGGACCCCGATGGGCACGAGTTCGTCGCCGGTGATCAGCAGCCCCAGCCGCGGCCGCGGCCGCACCGCGAGGGATTCCACCCCGCAACCGGCCAGCCGGGCCAGATCGGCCGGGCCCAGCCGGACGCCGGCCGGCAGCAGCTCCAGACCGGCGGCGGCCTCTTCATCGGCGGCCCGGATCCAGCGGTTGGTGGCGGGGTCAGCCTTGAGCCGAATCGTCTCGGGGCCAGCTGCGGCCAGCCGTTGGCAGTCCACCAACTCCTGGGGAAGCACCCGCTGGGCCTGATCGGGCACCGCGGCGCCGGTGAGGATGCGGATTGCCTGGCCGGCAGCGAGAAGCCCCTCGAATGGCCGACCGGCCGCTGAGCGCCCGACCAGGGTCCAGCTGCTGCCCACCACGGGGGGCTCGGCGTCGCCCACCGCATAGCCATCCATGATCGAGGCGCGGAACCCGGGCACCGCGGCGGCGGCGTGCAGGGGCTCGGCGTTCACCCGGCCCAGCGCTGCGCCCAGGGGAATGGCGGCGCTGCCGGCAAGGGGCTGCACGGCCGCCAGCACCAGCCGACGGGCTTCAGCCAGCTCCAGTCCTTCGCGGGGAAAGGGTTCAGCCACCGGCAGGGCGGCTCCAGGCGCCGTGGCGTCCGCCCTGCTTGCTCAGCAGGCGCACCGGCCCGATCGTCATCGCCGGATCGACGGCCTTGAGCATGTCGTAGAGGGTGAGCAGACCCACCTGCACCGCCGTCAGCGCCTCCATCTCCACACCGGTGGGGCCCAGGCAACGGGCCGACACCTGCAGCCGCAGGCCACTGCCCTGCGGCAGGGGTTCGATCTCCACCTCCAGGCCCGACAGGCTGATCGGGTGGCAGAGGGGGATCAGCTCCCAGGTGCGCTTGGCACCCTGGATGGCGGCCACCCTCGCTACGGCGAGCACATCGCCCTTGGCAGCGGTGCCGGCCATCACCAGCTGCAGGGTGGCCGGCGCCATGCTGATGATGCCCTCGGCCACGGCGCTGCGTCGGGTGGGCTGGCGGTCTCCCACCTCCACCATGTGCACCTGACCCTCCGGGGTGAGGTGGGACAGCTGGCGCTCAACGCTCACCCAGGGCCTGCCAGAGGGTGGAGGGGTGGGCCACCACGGGCTCGACGGAGCGCCCGGGAACCGCCGCCTGGCGAGAACTCGCCACCAGCTGGACCGCCAGGGAACCCACGACGAACATGCCGCAGAAGGCCAGAGCGATGCCCAGGGAGCTGGGGCGCGAGGCAACGGAAGCAAGCCGTTGGGCCATGGCCGGATGGAAGGGAGAACCCCCTCAGTATGGAGATGCTGACCAAGGCGACGCCAGCGGCGGCGGAGCGGCCAGCGAGCTGAAGACGGGTTGGGCGCCGTGCAGGCCGACGTGGGCGATCCCGTGGAGAATGCCGAGACAGAGGCCCAGGCCGGCGGCCAGATTCACGCTGCTGCAAGCCCCGATCGAGGAATCTTGTGTTGGCTGGGGCCGTGGCGCTGCAGCCACCGACACCGAAGCCCAACAGAATCAGGTCCCCGGGATGCTCCCGTTCAGGCCCCTCCGTTGCAGGGGTTGGAGTCAGATTTCTTCACCGCCTCAGCGCTTCCCATGGATCAGCACTGCCACTGCTTCGCCTTTGAGTCGGATTTCGTCGCAGACCTGCGCTGCCTGCCGATGGCGGTGCGGCGCAAGCTCGACCTGGCCGGGGTGAAACTGCGCCTGCAGCAGTGGAATGCCCTCTCGGCGGAGGAGCGCGGCCGCGTGCTCGCCTGGGCTGATGCCCCTGCCGCCATCGATGACCTGCGCGGCTGGCTGCTGGCGCGGAGCGCGGAGCTGCCCGGGGGTGCGGCCCGCACCATGGCACCGGCTTCAGACACGGCCTGGCAGCAGGGTGAGGCCCCCCCGGAGGTGCTGCTGCGCTCCTGCGCGGAGCTGGCCCTGCCCTGGCGGGCGGAGCGCTGGCCGGCGCTGAGCGAACTGCAGCGCTTTGCCCTGGTGAAGCTGAGCCATCCGGGCCACGAACACCGCAACCTGCCTCGCGCCCTGGCGGAGTTCGACCTCCTGGCCTGAACCAGCAGTGCCGACCGCTCTGGACAAACGGTGTCAACCGCTACGTTTGATGTGCAGATCCCTTGCTGACACTCCCCCGCCGGCAGGGATCTCCTAGGACGTGAGCGAAGGCACCCACGGGAGATGCGCCATGGCCGGGGCCAGCACCGCGACGCCCAGCGTCTATCCCCTCCACTTCGACGGCAGCTTCGCTGACTTCAAGGAGCGGCAACTGGTGTTCGAGCTGGTGCGCCAGCTGGCCGATGCCCAGTTCCGCCGCGCTGACCGGCGACGCAGTGAGCGGCTGTGGCGGGAAGTGGCGGTGGCAGGCATGGATCCCGAGCGCATCACCGCCCTGCTCTACGGGGGGCACGACCCCAGCGACAGCGTGGAGCTGGAAGCGCTCGACCGTCCCTATCGCCAGCGGGCGCAGCAGGCGGCCCGCCTGGCCCGCTCGCCCTTCGCCCGCCTGGTCAACCTCGGCCGCCGACGCCCAGCGGCCGGTCACCCTGGTGCTCCGCGAGCTGCCGTTCCAGCCGGGCGGGGAGCTCGCTGAGGGGTTCCACCGCCACGGCGGCGGCCTTGAGTTCGGGCTGGCCGGAGAGGGGGCAGGCGAGCTCGTGAAGCAAGCGGTTGGCCTCACAGGCCGTGTCCTGGCCAGCGCCCCAGTGCATCGGTAGGAACACCGTGCCCGTTCGGATGTCCTCGCTGCAGCGCACGCGGGCCGTGACGCGGCCGCGGCGGGAGCTGATCGCAGCGATCTCGCCATCGACCACCCCCGCTGCACCGGCATCGCTGGGGTGAATCTCGAGCAGCGGCTCGCTGTGCATGGTCTGCAGCCGTTTCACCTTGCCCGTGCGGGTCATGGTGTGCCACTGGCCCAGGTAGCGCCCCACGGTGAGCACCAAAGGAAAGCTGTGGCAGGGAGCCTCAGCGAGGCCCAGGGGCTGGTCAGCCTGGAAGCGGGCAGCCCCTCCCGGAGCGGGGAAGTGCTGGTCGGTGTAGAGCCGCGCCGCGCCTCCGCCCGGGGCGGTGCCGCTGGCGAAGGGCCACTGCTGGGGCCCGTGCTGGCGCAACAGCCCATGGCTCAGCCCAGAGCTGTCACACACCCGGCCGGCGGTGAGGCCAGCGAACTCGGCGTAGACAGACGCGGCGGAGGGAAAGGCGAACGGCCCCTGGTGGCCCAGGCGCCGACCCACCTCCGCAAACACCTCCCAGTCGGGGCGGGCCTGGCCCGGTGGCGTGCGAAAAGCGGGACAGAAGGTGACCCGGCGCTCCGAGTTCACCATCACGCCATCCTTCTCGCTCCACTGGGCGGCGGGCAGCAGCAGATGGGCCATGGCGGCGGTCTCGGTGCCGGCGTAGGCCTCGCTCACCACAATGAATGGGCAGTTGGCCATGGCGGCCCGCACCCGATCCAGGTTGGGCATGCTCACCAGGGGGTTGGTCGCCGCGACCCACCAGATGTCGAGTTGACCTGCCTCCATGGCCTCCACCTGTTGCCAGGCTGTGAGGCCGGGTTCGGCGGCAATCGAGCCTGGCGCGAATCCCCAGGCCTGCTCCACCACGGCGCGATGCTCGGCAACCTTGACGTTGCGGTATCCCGGCAGCAGATGGGCCAGCCCGCCCGCCTCGCGGCCGCCCATGGCGTTGGGCTGGCCGGTGAGGGAAAAGGGTCCGGCGCCGGGCTTGCCGATCTGGCCGGTGAGCAGGTGCAGGTTGATCAGCCCCCCCACCGTGGCGGTGCCTTCGCGGGACTGGTTCACCCCCATCGACCAGAGGCTCAGCAGGGCCCGGCTGCGTGCCCACACCGCTGCGGCCGCGCCCAGATCGTCCTCCGTGATGCCGCAGAGCCGGGCCACCCGTTCCGGGGTCCAGTCGCGCAGGATCTCCGCGTAGGCGGAGAAGCCCACGGTGGCGTCCTCGATGAAGGCCTCGTGCAGGGCCCTGTGATGACGCCGCAGCAGCAGGTGGCCGATGCCGTGGAGGAGCACCAGGTCGGTGCCGGGCCGGATCGCCAGATGCAGATCGGCGATGGCGCTGGTGGCGGTGCGGCGTGGGTCCACCACCACCACCTGCAGGTCTTCGGCGCGGCGCCGCTTGCGGTGGCGCTTGGCGAGCCGCTGGAACAGCACCGGATGGCACTCGGCCAGGTTGGTGCCGATCAGGAAGGCGCCGTCGCAGAGATCCAGGTCGTCGTAGCAGCAGGGGGGGCCATCGGAGCCCAGGCTGCGGGCATAGCCCGCCACCGCAGAACTCATGCACAGCCGTGAATTGGCATCGAAGTTGTTGCTGCCGATCGCCCCCTTGATCAGTTTCTGGGCAACGTAATAGTCCTCCGTGTGGAACTGGCCGGAGCCATACATGGCGATGGCGCCCGGGCCGCGGCGAGCCAGGGCGGAGCGGATCTGGGCGACGATGCGCGCCAACGCCGAATCCCAGCCGATCGGGGTGAAGGGCTCCGCCAGCGAGGGGCGCCAGAGGGGCTGGGTGAGCCGGCCTCGCTGGAGGGTTTCGGTGACGGTGGCCCCTTTGATGCACACCTGCCCCAGGCTGGAGGGGTGCTGGCGGTCCCCCCGGGCGCCCCAGATCGGCACGCCGTCCCCATCCCTGCGGGTGGCTGCCCCCTTGGCCGCTGGAGGGAGCAGCTCCAGACCGCAGCCCACACCGCAATAGGGGCATTGGGACCGGGCAGTGCCGTTGTCGAGGGGGGAGGCCATGGCAACCAGGGCTGGGGTCTCAGCTGAATGCCACGGCTGGCTCGTCTTCTCCCTCGTGGAAGTCGTCGAAGGATCCCTTGGGCTCCTTGAGGAAGACGTAGCAGAGAATGCCCACAATCAGTCCGGCGATACCAAGCATCTGGAAGTAGGCACTGTTGGCGGCGGCAATCACCTCCGGGGAGGGGTCGCTGCCGCCGCCCAGCCACATCGGCAGCAGGCTGTAGATCGTCAGGTAGGCCACCGCACCCACGTTGCCGTAGGCGCCCACCAGGCCGGCGATCTGCCCGGTGACCCGGCGCTTCACCAGGGGCACCATGGCGAAGCTGGAGCCCTCTCCGGCCTGCACGAAGAAGGAGCAGGTCATGGTGATCAGCAAGGCCACCACAATGCCGATGGTGCCCGTGAAGGAGCCAGGTCTGATCAGGCTCATCAGCAGATAGCCGATGCCCAGCCCGATGGTGAGGAATCCCATGGTCTTCTTGCGGGAACCAAGCTTGTCGGAGAGCAAGCCACCGCCCGGCCGTGCCACGAGGTTCACGAAGGCGAAGGCTGCGGCCAGCACCCCAGCCAGGGCCTTGGGCAGTGAGAAGGTGGTTTCAAAGAATTCAGGCAGCATCGAAACCACGGCAATCTCAGAGCCGAAATTAACGATGTAGGTGAGCTCAAGGATAGCCACCTGTTTGAATTCATAGCGATCTTTTTTCGGATAGCTCTTGCGGCCGGCGAGCAGATCCTTGTTGGTGCGGATGATGCCAAGGGTCTGGGATATGAAGAAAGCCAGCACCAGCAGAAGCGCGATGGTGTAGCCGCTGGAGTTGAGGAAGCCCACCTTCTGCAGGCGCCAGGCCAGCACGGCGAGGATCGCTGCGAAGGGCACATTCATGCCCAGCAGGCCCCAGAAATCCCGGATGCTGGTGACTTCAAGCCCAGCGGTCTTGGCGGGCCGCTGGTAGGCCTTGCCCGGTGGGGTATCGGAAACGTTGAAAAAGTAAAACACGCCATAAATTGCCGAGATGATGCCCGTCAGCGCGATCGCCAGACGCCAGTTGAGCACCACATCGCCAATTTGCACGCCGCCGGAGAAGGACAGCCAGCCCGCCAGCGTTACCAGGGTGAGGGCGGAGAAGGCGGATCCGAAGTTGCCCCAGCCTCCATAGATCCCTTCGGCGAGGCCGATCTCCTTGGGGGGGAACCATTCCGCCACCATGCGGATGCCGATCACAAAGCCGGCGCCAACGATCGAGAGCAGCAGCCTGGCGATCACCAGCTGGTTGAAGTTTTGGGCAGAGGCAAACATCAGGCAGGGAATCGCCGCATACACCAGCAGAGTGGAGTATGTGAAGCGGGGTCCATACTTATCGAGAAGCATGCCGATGATGATGCGCGCCGGCACCGTGAGGGCCACGTTGCAGATGGCCACCGTGCGGATCTGGGCGACGCTCAGCCCCAGGTCGGCCTTGACCGTGGTGGCGAGGGGCGCGAGGTTGAACCAGACAACGAAGGTAAGAAAAAATGCAAACCAGGTGAGATGCAGAGTCTTGTATCTCCCCTGGAAGGACCAGAGTTCGCCAAGCATGAAGACAGAATTCCTTGTTTAGGACTCTGGCTTCAAGAAGGGGAGAGCCGCGGTCTGGTTGCGGCGCCACATGCAGACCGCTCTTAAATCACATCATGAAGTGATTGTTGGCACTGTTCATTTCGCTACGGATCCGACCATGGCCAGCCTTTGTCGGCTCCCCACCACCGTGCGCTGCTGCCTGCTGAGTGGTGGCCAAAGCCGGCGCATGGGCGTGGACAAGGCCCTGCTGCGGCATGCCGGCGGTGGCACCTGGCTGGAGGCCACGCTGCTGCTGCTGGCGGAGCTGGGGGTTCCGCTCACCCTGCTCAGTGGCCATGCCGCCCACATGGACATCGCCGCAGGCCTGGCTCCCCGGCTGCCGGTGCCGCTGGCGGCCATCAACGAACCGCTGCCCCATGGGGGGCCGCTGCTCGCCCTGGGGCGGCTGATGGAGCGCTACCCGGATGCCTTGCTGCTGCTCTGCCCGGTGGACATGCCTGCCCTGGATCAGAACTGTCTGCTGCGCTTGCTGGAGGTGGCCCTGGCCGAGCCCGCCAGCATCCATGTGGCCCACGACGGTCGGCGCCGCCAACCGCTGCTGGGCGTCTACCCCGCCAGCCCCGAGCATCGCTGCAGCCTGGCGGCCAGCCTGGGCGCCGGCAATCGGGCCCTGCAGGGCTGGCTGGAGCAGGAGGGCTGCATCCCGGTGCCGCTGCCGGCGGCGGCGCTGCGCAACGTCAACCACCCGGGCGAACTGGGCGGGCCGGAACCCCCCGGATCCTCCCCGGCCGCGCAAGCATGAGCGGATGGCGACGATCCCGGTGCCCCCCACGCTCCCGCCGCTCGACCGCCACGGCCGTCCGCTGGGCGTGCTGCGGCTCTCGCTCACGGCGCGCTGCAACCTCGCCTGCCCCTACTGCTGTCCCGACAGCCACGACCCACCGGGGCTGCTGAACCTGGCCGAACGCCGCCTGGTGGTGGACACCGCCGTGGGTCTCGGGGCCCACACGCTGCGGCTCACGGGCGGCGAACCCCTGCTCTCCAGCCAGCTCGAAGCGCTGGTCGCCGCTGTGCGCCCGCTGCCGGGGCTGCGCCAGATCGCCCTCACCACCAATGGTGTGTTGCTCGACGCCGCCCGGGCCCGCAGCCTCAAGGCGGCCGGTGTGGATCGCATCACCGTGAGCCTCGATGCGGCGGAGGGTTCCGTGGCCGCGCGCATGGCAGGCCTCAAGGGTGGCGCCGCCCAGGGGGAGGCCCTGCTCCAACAGGTGCTCGCCGCCCTGGAGCATGGCCGGGCCGCGGGTTTCGACCCGGCGGCCGGCGCGCTCAAGCTGAATGCGGTGATCTGCCGGGGCCAGAACGACGACCAGTTGCCCGGGTTGGCCCAGCTGGCCCGCGAGCTGGGCGTTGAACTGCGCCTGATCGAGTTCATGGACGTGGGCCACCGCAACGGCTGGCAGCCCGAACGGGTGCTGCCCGCGGCCGCCATGGTGGAACGGATCGGGGCCCACTGGCCCCTGGAGCCCCTGGGCCGCAGCCCGCACGGCACCGCCGCCCGCTGGCGCTACCGCGACGGCCAGGGCCACCTGGCGGTGGTGGCCTCGATCAGCCAACCGTTCTGCGGCGATTGCAATCGCCTCAGGATCAGCGCCGATGGCATGGCCTACACCTGCCTCTTCGCCACGGAGGGCACCGACCTTCGCCCCTGGCTGCGGCCCGCAGCGGCGAGTGGCCCGGATCGCCACGGCCTGGTGGCGGCCATGGCCGGGCTGTGGGGGCAGCGCCGGGACCGCTGGAGCGAGGAGCGGCAGCTGGCCGCAGAGCCGGAACGGCCCCAGGACAGCGAAGCGCCTTCGCTGGGCCGGCGCCGCGAAATGGCCTATCTCGGCGGCTGAGACCGGGCTGCGTCAGAGCATCGAGCCCAGCAGCTTGCTGCTGGCGATCAGCAGCACCACGGCCAGCAGGCGGCGGATCCAGGGGGGTGGGATGGCACGGCTGCCGCACCAGGCACCGACCGCCCCGCTGGCCATCACCACCGCCGCCATCGGTGTGATCCATGCCGCTGGCGGCAGGACCGCTGGACCTGCCGCAGCACCAGGCCCAGCAGGGGCTGCAGTGCAACGGCGGGCAGGGTGATGGCGCCGCCGATGGCGGCCGCGGGCAGCGAGCCCATCAGCAGCGGCGGCAAGACACCGGCACGGAGATGGCCGGCACGGCGGAATTGCAGGGTGGCGAGGCTGGCAACGAGAACGTTGAGCACCAGCGCGATCGGTCGAATCGCATTGGCCTGGAAGCCGGCCAGCGCCAGCACGGCGATGTAGCCGGAGGCCCCGGCATGGCCCACGGTGGCGTAGAGACCGGCCACCAGGGCCAGCCCCGGCAGCACCAAGGCCAGATTCATGCCGTGAGCTGTGTCGAGGTCATTGTCAAGCGCTTTTGGCAACGCTCACTGGGGCATCGGTAGTTCGATGGCCAACGCCATGGCAGTGGTATCGGCAGTGGTATCGGCAGTGGTATCGCCGTAGCGATGGCCTTAGGGATGGCAATGGAGATGGGGAGGCCTGCGCAAGCCTGGCTCTCGAAGGCCACCATGGCCGGCACTTGGTGTGTTGGCTTGCCATCAGCAGCTGCGTGCCATTGTGCCGGGCCAGCTATGCGATAGGGTGCGGTGAGTTATTGAACTGCCATGCTCACCGGTCCCGAACTGCTCGCAAAGGTCAAGGAACTCGGCGATGCCAGTAAATCCGAACTGGTGCGCGAGTGCGGTTACGTCAGCACCAAGAAGGACGGCACGGAACGCCTGAACTTCACCGCCTTCTATGAAGCGCTGCTGGAGGCCAAGGGTGTGAGCCTGGGCGACGGCGGTGGCCAGGGGCGTGGTAAGGGCGGCCGCAAGCTCAGCTACGTCACCAAGGTGCAGTTCAACGGCAACCTGCTGGTGGGCAAGGCCTACACCGCCCAGCTGGGCCTTGAGCCCGGCGATGAGTTTGAGATCAAGCTCGGCCGCAAGCAGATCCAGCTCCTCCCCATCGGCGGTGCCGTCGAAGACGAGTGAGGAGTCGGCGGCACCAGCCGCGATCGCTTGACCGCCCTGACGCCCCCCCAACTGTCCCTAGCTGCTCCCTCAGGCGCCCGAATCCGGGCGCCTTTTTCATGGCCAGCGCTGTCCAGCTCCACCATGACCCCACTGCGCCGGGCCACCACCATGCTGCTCACCACCACGCCCAGCCTTGAGGGCCGCCCCATCCGCCAGGTTCTCGGCCTGGTGCATGGCGAGACGATCCTGGGGGCCAACCTGTTCCGGGATCTGCTGGCCAGCCTGCGTGACATCGTGGGCGGACGGGCGCGTGCCTACGAATCAGCGCTGATCCGGGCCCGGGAGATGGCCCTGGACGAACTGCAGCATCGGGCCCGATTGCTGGGTGCCGATGCCGTGGTGGGCGTGCATCTCGACTATGAGGTGCTCGGCCGAGCTGGCGGCATGATGATGGTCTGCGCCACAGGCACGGCGGTGGACCTGATGCCGCAGCAGGCACCGCTCCTGCCGCCGCCACCGCTGCCGCCGTTTTGATGGGCAGCCAGGGTCTGCGGCTGACGCTTGGATTGGCGCTGGGGCTGAGCGGCGCCCTTGGACAGAACAAAGCCCGAGGCACGGGCCCCGGGCTTTGCCACGCTCGACAGTCAGGATCGGGGTGAATCCCCGGATGGCTGTCTTGGCGATCGATCGGATCGTCAGATCTGGATGGCCAGATCTGTGGGTTCTTCAGTTGTGGGCGGAGCTGCGTGGCGATGGCCCTGGGGCCATGGCTCTAGCGGGGCTTCCCGTTTGGTCCGGGGCACCTGGGCCGGGGCCGTGAACGGTGCAATGGACGGCGACTGTCTGACACGCCGGGGAAGCCAGGAATCCTTTGAGATTGTTGGAGCAGGGTCCGAACGTCAGTTCGCTCCTGGGTGCCGCTGGGGTGGGGTGTCGTCCATCACTGGTCCCTCCGAATCCCGATGACCACAGCATCCACCCGCCGGCCCTGAAGCGCAATCGGTGTTTATGCCTGCTGTGTCCACTGATGCTGCCCGGATTCCCGCTGGGCTCGGTGCGATCCGTGCTGCGGTGCGATCCGTGCGGCGCGTGGTGCCACCATGGCGGCAGCAGGGCTGAGCTGGTGCTGAGCACGTGAGGCGCCCCCCGGTAGAGCGGCGCCAGCAGATCCGCTCGGTGCGGCTGCGCAAGCAGGGAGGGGTCTTTCAGGCCGAAGAACTGCAGCGCTGGCATCGCCACTGGCGCGAGCCCTATCGCTTCATGCTGGCGATCCCCTGGCCGGGCTTTCTGCTGGCGATCGCGGCCAGTTACCTGCTCCTCAATCTCGCCTTCACGCTGCTCTATGCCCTCGACCTCGGCGGCATCGGCGGGATGCCCCAGGGCCAGCAGGCCACGCTGCTGGAAGCCTTTTTCTTCAGTGTTCAGACCCTGGGCTCAATCGGCTACGGGGTGCTGCACCCCACCAGCCTCTGGGTGAACCTGGTGGTCACGGTGGAGGCGTTGTTCGGGCTGCTGTTCATCGCCGTCACCACCGGCCTGGCCTTTGCCCGCTTCTCCCGCAGCCGGGCCCGCCTGCGCTTCAGCCGTGTGGCCACGATCGAACCCTGGCAGGGCCACCCCACCCTCACCTTCCGGGTGGCCAACGTGCGCCAGAACAGCCTGGTGGATGGCCGCATCCGCGCCTCCCTGGCCATCGATCAGGAGAGCGGTGAGGGGCGGTCGCTGCGCAGTGTGGTGCCCTTGACCCTGGTGCGCGACCAGTCGATCTCCTTCCAGCTGATGTGGACCGTGATGCACCGCATCGATCGCCACAGCCCCCTCTTCGCGCTGACTAGTGACGATCTGGAGCGGCGCCATGCCGAGATCCTGGTGGCCTTCCAGGGAATCGACGAGATCCTGCTGGCCCCGGTGCACTTCCGCTGCAGCTACGGCAGCGGCGACCTGCGCTTCCAGGAGCAGTTCCGCGACATGGTGCGGAT
The DNA here is from genome assembly GCA_963765575.1 of uncultured cyanobacterium. GTDB lineage: Bacteria > Cyanobacteriota > Cyanobacteriia > PCC-6307 > Cyanobiaceae > NIES-981. Next base: position 428,752 of record CAVXWZ010000011.1, read on the forward strand.
GGACGGGCCGGACAGCATCTGCCTCGATTTCAGCCGCTTCGATGAGACCGAATCCCTGGAGCGGCCAGCCGCTCCCGACCATGGGGGGTGAGGTAGTTGATCTGCGGACCCACCGGTACCACGCCTGTTGGGTTGATCATGGCGTGGCTCTGGTAGTAGTGACCTTTGATGTGCTGGAGATTCACCGTCTCCGCAACCCCGGGCTGCTGGTAGAGGTCGCAGGTGTAGGCGAAGAGATTGGGGTAGTCGATCAGTCGCCTGAGGTTGCACTTGAAGTGCCCCACATACACCGGATCAAAGCGCACCAGCGTGGTGAACAGGCGCCAGTCGGCCTCGCTGAGCACGGAGCCCATCAGATAGCGCCGGGAGGCCAGGTGCTCATCGAGCCCATCGAGGCTGGTGAACAGGGGGTCGAGGGCCTCTTCGTAGGCCTGCTGGGTGGTGGCGAAGCCACAGCGGTAGACGCCATTGTTCACCGTGCGGTAGATGCGATCGTTGAGCGCATCGATCTCGCCGCGCAATTCCAGTGGGTAGAAGTCTCCCTGCCGGGCGCCGAGGTGATCGAAGGCGCTGTTGAACATGCGGATGATGTCTGACGACTCATTGCTCACGACCGTGCGCTGGGTTTTGTCCCACAGCACCGGCACGGTCACCCGGCCGCTGTAGTGGGGATCGGCCCGGGTGTAGAGCTGGTGCAGCATGTCCGCCCCCTCATTGGGATCCGGCACCACCCCCTCGCCGGGGTTGAAGGTCCAGCCCTGGTCGCCCATGTACCAATGCACCACGGACACCGGGATCAGCTCCTCCAGCCCCTTGAGGGCGCGCACGATCAGGGTGCGGTGGGCCCAGGGACAGGCCAGGGACACATAGAGGTGGTAGCGGTCGGCTTCGGCCGCAAAGCCGCCGGAGCCGCTGGGCCCCGCCGCCCCAGCGGCGGTGATCCAGTTGCGGAAGGCCGCGCTCGAGCGTTCAAAGCGGCCGCCGGTGCTGCTGGTGTCGTACCACTGATCCGTCCAGACCCCATCCACCAGCAGGCCCATGACCGTCGTTTGCGCGCTGGCGGACCCTAACGGCCCACCACGGCCCGCCGGCCCCGATCGGTGGGTGCTGGAGCTGATCGGAACGGATGTGGGAAGGTAAGGGCCTCGGCAGGGCTGCACGGGTGGATCAGAGCTCCTCGGTGGCCGGTCTGGCCCGCGCCATTCAGCTGTCCGTGGCGCCGGTGTTCCTGCTCACCGGCATCGCCGGCCTGCTCAACATCTTCACCGGACGGCTCGCCCGCATCGTCGATCGAGCCCGCGTGGTGCAAGTGGCCCAGGAGGACGCCGACCCGTTCCACGCCGAAGGACTGGAGCGGATCCTGCAGGTGCAGCGGCGGCGCACCTTTCTGATCAACCGCGCCATTCTCTGCACGGGCATCACCGCGCTGCTGGTGGCTTCCGTGGTGGCGGTGCTGTTCATCAGTGCGGTGGCGGCCCTGGATCTGGCAGTGATTGTGGTGCCGATTTTTGTGTTGGCGATGCTGTCACTGATCGCGGGCCTGGTGTTCTTCCTGGTGGAAGTGCAGCTGGCGATTCGTCAGAATCCAAAGCGCTATTACTGAGCCATTTCACCCCAAGGGCCTTCACCCCAAGCTGCTTGATTCAGCGGTGGTTCATCCACGGTTCTGGGCGCTTGGTGCTGGGCGCTGGGCGCTGCACCCAGGGCACGACACCCAGGGCACGACACCCAGACGGTTCTTCTGAACGCCCCCTGTTGGACTCGAACCAACGACCGGCCGCTTAGAAGGCGGCTGCTCTATCCAGCTGAGCTAAGGGAGCCCAAGCACGGCCATTCTGGCAACTGAGGCGCCGCCTGCTCCCTTTGCTGGGCCATCGACGGGGCCTCTAGAGTTGCTGGCTGCTCAAACGCACCGCCGATGGCGCCAACCCGGCTCAGCGACGACCAGAAGCAAGAGATCGTGGTGCGCTGGCGTGGCGGGGCCAGCAGCACGGAGCTGGCGGCCCTGTACGGATGCAGTGCCAACACCGTGAGCCGGGTGGTGAAGGCGGCGCTGTCGCCGGAGGACTACGAGCAGCTCAAGCAGCAGCGCAGCCGGGGCGCCCGCAGCCCAGCCGAGGTCGTGCCGGAGGCTGCCGCCGAGGTCGCGCCTGCCCCGGAGCAGCGGGCCAGCCCGGAGCCCCCGCCTGTGCGGGTGGTGGAGACCAGATCCGCGCTCCGCTCTGGGTCCGTGGGCGACCAGGAGCCCAGGCGCGACCAGAACCCTGAACGCGATGCGGACGACGACGATGACGGCCCCGGCGTGCTGGCGATCGACGACGCCGACGACTTCGGCGACGACAGCGATGACGACCGTGACGACGACAGCGACGACGACAGCGACGACGACAGCGACCTGGAGGACGGCGACCCCGGCGCCGACGCCTTTGTGACCGTGCCGGTGCACCTCGGTGCGCCGGTGCTGGAGGAGCTGGTGCAGTGCCGCGCCCTCAGCGAGGCCATGCTGCCTGAGGCGGCCTACCTGCTGGTGGATCGCACCGTCGAACTGCAGCCCACCCCCCTGGGCGACTGTCCCGAACTGGGGCCCCTGCCGGCGCAGGAGGCCGAGCGTCAGGCGCTGATGCTGTTCGTGAATCCGCGCCAGGCCAAGCGCCACTGCGGCCGCAGCCAGCGGGTGATCAAGCTGCCCGATGTGGGGCTGTTGCAGCGCACCGCTCCCTACCTGCTGGCGCAGGGCATCAGCCGGGTGGTGATCGAGGGCGGCGTCTACTCCCTGCCCGGCAGCTGATCCGGCCGGCCCGCCAGCAGGGCCACGCTGCAGCCGCCGCTCACCACGCCCACCGCCAGGGCCACGCCCACCAGAAAGCCACTGGGCAGGGCTGTGCTGCTGCCCACTCCCAGCCAGAGGCGGGGGCGATCCTCAAGGTTCTGGGCGCCAAGGCAGAGGATCAGCAGGAGCAGAATCCCGCCGCCGAGGCTGGCCAGCAGCAGTCGCGCGCGCAGCAGCATGGCGCCGGTGGCAATGGGTCGTGCTGGCTGAGTCTGCCTGCTCAACCGGCCTCCGGCCCGTGCAACAGGGCGTAGAGGGCCCGGCGGCTGTGGCCGCTGCTCTCGGCCAGCTGGCGGGCGGCATCGCGGCCGCTGAGGCCGCCCGCCACCAGCTGGCGCAGATCGGCCTGCAGGGCCTGAGGGTCCCAGGCGGGGGGCTCGGCCGGGGCGGCACCGCCCAGCACCAGGGTGCATTCGCCCAGCGGCGGCACCCGGCGGAAGTGCTCCAGGGCGGCGCCCACGCTGGGCCCCACCTGCTGTTCGTGGCGTTTGGTGAGCTCCCGGGCCACCCGCAGCGGCCGATCGCCCAGCACGGCCAGGAGGTCTTCCAGCAGCTCCAGCAGCCGGTGCGGCGCCTCGAACAGCACCAGCGTGCGCTCCTCGCCGGCCAGCTGCTGCAGCCGTTGGCGCCGCTGGCTGGCCTTGGCGGGCAGGAAGCCCTCGAAGCAGAACCGGCCGCAGGGCAGGCCGCTGCTCACCAGGGCGGTGGTCACGGCGCTGGGGCCGGGCACGCAGATCACCGGCAGCCCGGCGGCGCGGGCGGCGGCCACCAGGTCCTCGCCGGGATCGGAGATGCCCGGCAGGCCGGCGTCGCTGATCACCGCCACCGCCTCACCGCCGGCGAGGGCCGCGAGCAGCTCGGGAATGCGGCGGCTCTGGTTGTGCTGGTGGAAGCTCACCAGGCGGGGGCCGCGGCCCTGCCCGCGCTCGCGCAGGCCCAGCTGGTGCAGCAGCAGGCCGCTGCGGCGGGTGTCTTCGCAGGCCAGGCGATCCACCCCGGCCAGCACGTGGCGGGCGCGGGGGCTGAGGTCACCCAGGTTGCCGATCGGTGTGCCCACCAGGTAGAGCACCCCGGCGGCGGGTTCGGTCCCTGGCGGTGGTGGTGGGGGGCTGGGCACCGGGCTCCTGCACAATGCAGGCCCCAGTCTGTTGCCGATGGCCGCCCCTTCCTCCGCGTCGCTGGCGCTTCCCTCCGGCATCGGCCTGGAGGCCCTGCTGGCGGAAGTGCGCCGCCTGTGCTGGGGCGCTGCCGACATCCTCGGCGCCTACGGCCGGGGCGAGCAGCCCCCCTACGGCTTCCCCCGGGCCCTGAGTGTGGACGAGGGCGGCGAGGGTCCGGTGAGCGCGGCGGATCTGGCGGTGAACCGCTGGCTGCTCGATGGCCTCGGCCAGGCCTTCCCCACGGCCGACTGGACCCTGCTGAGCGAGGAAACCGCCAAGGAGCAGCTCACCCACGGCGTGCCGCTGGCGGCCGAGTGGCTGTGGATCCTCGATCCCCTCGATGGCACCAAAGACTTCCTGCAGGGCACCGGCGAGTACGCCGTGCATCTGGCCCTCGCCCATCGCGGCGAGCCGGTGCTGGGGGTGGTGCTGCTGCCGGAGCTGGAGCAGCTGTGGCTGGGGGTGACCGAGCCGCTGGCGGGCGAGCCCGGCCAGGCCTGGTGCGAAGACCGCGCCGGCGGCCGCACGCCGGTGCGTTTCAGCGCGCGGCGGCAACTGGGCGAGCTGGTGCTGGTGGCCAGCCGCAACCACCGCGATGCCCGCCTGGAGCAGCTGCTGGCGGCGCTGCAGCTGGGCGACACCAAGGCGATCGGCAGCGTGGGCGGCAAGGTGGCCACGATCCTGCGCGGCGAAACCGATCTGTATGTGTCGCTGTCGGGCAAGAGCGCCCCGAAGGACTGGGACATGGCCGCCCCCCACGCCGTGCTGCAGGCCGCCGGCGGTGCCTTCAGCCACGCCGATGGCCGGCCCCTCAGCTACAACACCGGCGATGTGCGCCAGGCCGGCTGCCTGATCGCCAGCCATGGCCGGGCCCACGGCGAGCTTTGCGAGCGGGCCGCGGCGGCGCTGGCGGTGATCGATCCGGGCTTTGCGGTGTGACGGGCCTGGCGGAATCAGAGGACCAGGCCTCAGAAGCCGGGCAGCCGGGGTGGCTGCGCGGCTGAAAGAGCCGGCTTCGGGCTGGGGAACGCCACGCAGGGTGAGGTTGATGCGGCCGCGGTTGTCGATCTCGCGCACGCGCACGGTGACCTGATCGCCCACGTTGACCACGTCTTCCACCTTCTCCACGCGCGATTCGGAGAGCTGGGAGATGTGGATCATCCCCTCCTTGCCGGGCAGGATCTCCACGAAGGCGCCGATCGGGATCACGCGGGTGACGCCACCGGTGAACACCTCGCCCTCGCTGACGCGACGGGTGAGGCCCTCGATGATGCGCTGGGCCTCCTCGGCGGCGGCACCGTCGTGGCTGGCGATGGTGACCACGCCGCCATCTTCGATGTCGATCTTGGTGTTGGTGCGCTCGGTGATGCCCTTGATCGTGCGGCCGCCGGGGCCGATCACGGTGCCGATCAGCTCCGGATCAATGCGGAAGCTGAGCAGGCGCGGGGCGTGGGGGCTGAGGGTGTCGCGGGGCTTCTCGATCGCCTCCAGCATCTTCTCGAGGATGTGCAGCCGGGCCGGACGGGCCTGGTTGACGGCCTCGGCGATGGTCTTCACCGCCAGTCCGCTGATCTTCATGTCCATCTGCAGGGCGGTGATGCCCTTCTCGGTGCCGGCCACCTTGAAGTCCATGTCGCCGAGGAAATCCTCGATGCCCTGGATGTCGGTGAGGATGCGCACCTCATCGCCCTCCTTGATCAGGCCCATGGCGGCGCCGCTCACGGGGGCCTTGAGGGGCACGCCGGCATCCATCAGCGCCAGGGTGCTGCCGCACACCGAACCCATCGAGGTGGAGCCGTTGGAGCTGAGGCATTCCGACACCACGCGCAGCACGTAGGGGAAGCTCTCCTTGGGGGGCAGCACGGGCACGATCGCCCGCTCGGCCAGGGCGCCGTGACCGACTTCGCGGCGGCCGGGGGAGCGCATCGGCCGGGTTTCGCCGACCGAATAGGGCGGGAAGTTGTAGTGGTGCAGGTAGGTCTTCTCACCCATGGGGTTGAGGTCGTCCATCTCCTGGGCATCGCTGGGGGTGCCGAGGGTGGCGGTGGAGAGCACCTGGGTGAGCCCACGCTGGAACAGCCCCGAGCCATGCACCCGCTTGGGCAGCACACCCACGGCGGCACTGATCGGACGCACTTCATCGAGGTTGCGGCCATCGACCCGCTTGCCCTCGCCCACGATCTGGGCGCGCATCAGCTTCTTGGTGATGCCCTTGTAGGTGTTGCCGAGGGCCTTGCCGGCGGCGGCCAGGCGGATCGGATCGTCGTCGGAGAGGGCGGCGATCTTCTGGGCCACACCAGCCTTGATCCCATCGAGCTGGGCGTCGCGCTCCGCCTTGGTGAGGCTGAACTGCTTGAGCACCTCACCGATGCCAGCGCCGCATTCCTGCTCCAGGAAGGTGGGCAGGGCGGGATCCAGCACCTGTGCTTCCGGGAACACCTGCTCGATGCCCAGCTCGGAGAGAAGGGTCTGCTGGGCCTTGATCAGTTCGCCCACGGCTTCGTAGCCGAAGTCGATCGCTTCGATCACGTCCTGTTCGGGCAGCTGGTTGGCGCCCGCTTCCACCATCACCACACCGGAGGGGGTGCCGGCCACCACCAGATCGAGCTCGGAGCGCTCGATTTCGCGGTAGCTGGGGTTGAGGATGAAGTCGTCGCCGAGCAGGCCGACGCGCACGGCCGCCATCGGGCCGTTGAAGGGGATCTTGGCCAGCAGGGTGGCAATCGAGGCGCCGGTGACCGCCAGCACATCGGGCGGTACCCGCTCATCCAGCGACAGGCAGGTGGCCACCACCTGGAGGTCGTCGCGCAGCCAGGAGGGGAACAGGGGCCGCAGCGGGCGGTCGATCAGGCGGGTGGTGAGGATGGCGCGCTCGGGGGGGCGGCCTTCGCGGCGAAAGAAGCTGCCCGGGATGCGACCGGCGGCGTAGAGGCGCTCTTCGTAGTCGCAGGTGAGCGGCAGAAAGTCGATGCCTTCGCGGCCTTTGGAGCGGGTGGCCGTGACCAGCACGGCGGTGTCCCCGCATTCAACCAATACAGAACCCCCGGCCTGGGGGGCATACACGCCTGTGGTCAGCCGGATCTCCCGACCATCGAAGGAGACCGACTGAGTTTGTCCTTGCACGTGGGCTTATCTCTTTTTGTCAGATTTGATTCTCGCATCCGGCCCCCCGCAGGGGGGGCGCTGGCAGCTGCAGCTACCAGGACGACTTGACCACGCCGGGCAGCTCGCCCTTGTGGGCGCGCTCGCGCAGCTGGTTGCGGCAGAGGCCGAAATCGCGGTACACACCGCGGGGTTTGCCGGTGGCCCAGCAGCGGTTGCGCACGCGGTTGGGGGCGCTGTTGCGGGGCAGATTCTGGATCTTGCGGTGGATCTCCAGCCGCGACATCGGATCACTGGCGGCCTCGAAGGCGGCCTTGAGGGCAGCGCGCTTGGCGGCGAAGCGCTCCACGGTTTTCTTGCGCTTCACATCGCGCGCAATCATCGACTTCTTCGCCATGCGGGCAGCGGATCCAGGGTGAACGCAGGTGACCACCATACCGCCAGGGCTTACGCCGCGCCGCTGGCGGCAGCCATGGAGGCGCCCGTGGGGCAGAGGGCGGCGATCGGGCAGCTGGCGCAGAGCGGTTTGCGGGCGCCGCAGACGGCGCGGCCGTGGAAGATCAGGCGGATCGAGAGGTTCTGCCACTCGGCGCGGGGCAGCAGCTTCATCAGATCCGGCTCGATGCGGCGCGGCTCGCTGTGGCGGCTGAGGCGCAGGCGCTGGGCCAGCCGGCCCACGTGGGTGTCCACGGTGACGCCGGCATTGATGCCGTAGGCCCAGGCCAGCACCACCGAGGCGGTTTTGCGCGCCACGCCGGGCAGCAGCAGCAGCTCCTCCATCGTGCGCGGCACGGCGCCGCCATGGCGCTCGATCAGCAGCTGCGAGGCGCCCACGATGGCCTTGGCCTTGTTGCGGAAGAAGCCGGCGGAGTGCACGTAGGGCTCCAGCTCGGCCGGCGTGGCGGCGGCGGCGGCGGCGGCATCGGGGAAGCGGGCGAACAGGGCCGGGGTGATGCGGTTGACCCGCTCGTCGGTGCACTGGGCCGAGAGCATGGTGGCCACCAGCAGCTCATAGGGGGTGGCCCAGGTGAGCGAGCAGGTGGCGTGGGGGTAGAGCTCGCCGAGGCGCGCCAGGATCAGCGGCGCCCTGCTGCGGGCACTGGCGAAGCGCGGCATGGGTTGGGCTGGATCAGCGGGCGAGCAGTTGCTGCACCGCCGGCAGCTGGGAGGTGTCCTTGACGATCAGCACCAGGCTGAGGCCCACCAGGAACACGAAGCCCGACTGCATGAAGGCCATCTGGAAGCGCTCGGGCAGGGGCCGGCCGCGCACGCCCTCGAGCAGCAGCAGCATGAACTGACCGCCGTCGAGCAGGGGCAGGGGCAGGGCGTTGAGCACCGCCAGGTTGATCGAGATCAGGGCGGTGAACAGGAACAGGCTGCTGCCTCCCTGCTGGGCGAAGGAGGCGCCAATCTCGACGATCTTCACCGGGCCACTCACCTGGCCGGCGGTTTCGCCGAAGTGGGTGACCAGGGTGAGGAAGCCGCCGGCGGTGCGGCTGAGCAGGGTGGAGAAGTCGCGGTTGGCCTGGCGGATCGGTTCGAGGGGGCCGCGGGCGGGGCGGTAGGCCTCCTCGCCGAAGGGTTGCAGCTGGGCGCCGACGCGGCCGGTGCCATCGCGATCGGCGGGGGTGAGCTGGAGCTGCACCTGGCTGCCGCCGCGCTCGGCCACCAGCTCCAGCGACCGGCTGGGGGACGACTGGATGCGCTCCACCAGCTCGACCACGGCCTGCTGGCCCCCGGCCAGGGTCTCGCCGCCCAGGCTGAGGATGCGATCACCGGCTTGCAGGCCGGCGGCGGCGGCGGGCTGGCCGCTCTGCACGCCGCTCACGAGCACGCCCGGGGTGGCACTGAAGCCGGCGGGGATGCCCACCACAACGCCCTGGCCCACCAGCACCAGCCAGGCCAGCAGCAGGTTGGCGAGCACGCCGGCGGCGATCACCAGGGCGCGCTGGGGCAGGGGGCGGTTGGAGAGCAGGTTGGGGTCGTCCTTGGGGATCGAGCTGCCGGCCTCGTCGTCGGGGAAAGCCACGAAGCCGCCCAGGGGAATGGCCCGCAGGGCGAACTGCACGCCGCGGCGCTGGCGCTGCAGCAGCACCGGCCCGAAGCCGATCGAGAAGCTGCTGACGCGGATGCCCTGCCAGGTGGCGGCGAGGAAGTGGCCGGCCTCATGCACCACGATCAGTCCGGCCAGGATCGCCAGTGCCGCCAGAACGCCCATCAGGCTCCGCTGTCTACGACCTCCATTGTGGGGGGAACCGTGCTGCACCGCTGCCTGGCAGCGCTGTGCTGGCTCAGCCCGCCCAGATCTCGGCCAGCTGCGGCTGCAGCCGCCGGGGCCGCCCGTCAGCTGATCGTGTCGCCGCCGAAGTAGGGCACCAGGGCGGCCGGGAGGGTCACCGAGCCATCGGCCTGCTGGCCGTTTTCGAGCAGGGCGGCCATGGTGCGGCCCACGGCGAGGCCGGAGCCGTTGAGGGTGTGCACGAGCTGGGTGCCCTTGGTGTCGGGGTCTTTGAAGCGGATCGAGGCGCGGCGGGCCTGGAAGTCGCCGCACACCGAGCAGCTGGAGATCTCGCGGTAGGTGCCGGCGCCGGGCAGCCACACCTCCAGATCGAAGGTGCGGGCGGCGGAGAAGCCCAGATCAGCGCCGCAGAGCTCGATGCGGCGGTAGGGGAGGTTGAGGGTTTCGAGGATGGACTCGGCGTGGCGGGTGAGCTGCTCGTGGGCGGCGTCGGAGTCTTCGGGGCGGGTGAACCAGTAGAGCTCCACCTTGTTGAACTGGTGCAGGCGGATCAGGCCGCGGGTGTCGCGGCCGTAGGAGCCGGCCTCGCGGCGGAAGCAGGGGGTGTAGGCGCAGTAGCGCAGGGGCAGCTGCTCGGCCGGGATCACCTCGTCGCGGTGCAGGGAGGTGAGCGGCACCTCGGCGGTGGGGGTGAGCCAGAGGTCGTCGCCGGCGCACTGGAAGCTCTCCTCGGCGAACTTGGGCAGCTGGCCCGAACCGGTGAGGCTGGCGGAGTTCACCAGGATCGGCGGCAGCACCTCGGTGTAGCCGCGGGCGGTGTGCTGATCGAGCATGAAGCTGATCAGGGCGCGTTCGAGGCGGGCGCCGGCGCCGAGCAGGGTGATGAAGCGGCTCTGGGCGATGCGCACCGAACGCTCGCTGTCCCACAGCCCCAGGCGCTCGCCGATCTGCCAGTGCTCCTGCAGGCCGGCGGCCGGGCGCGGGTTGCCCCAGCGCTTGCACTCCACGTTGTCGGCCTCGCTGAGGCCGGCGGGAACTTCGGGGGCGGGCAGGTTGGGGAGGCTGAGCAGCTGCTCGCGCAGGCGGGCTTCGAGGCCCTTCTCCTCGTCTTCCAGCACCGCCACCTGCTGCTTGACGCGGTTGCCGCTCTGGCGCAGCTCGGCCACGTCGGGGCCATCGGCAGCGGCGCCGGCGCGGATCAGCTGGCCCACCTGCTTGCCGATGCGGTTGCCTTCGGCCTGGAGCTCGCTGCGGCGCTGCTCGAGGTCGCGTTCCTGCTCAGCCACCAGCTGCAGGCCGGTGAGATCGACCGCCAGGCCGCGGCGGGCGAGCTGCTCCACGATCTGCTCGGGGTGTTGGCGCAGCAGGCGCTGATCGAGCACGGCGGGCTGTGGTGGCGGCCGGAAGACTAGGGGGCCGCCAAGGGCGGGATCAGCGGCTCAGAGCACCTGCACCACTTCGGCGATCTCGGGGATGGCCTCACGCAGCTTGCGCTCGATGCCCATCTTGAGGGTCATGGTGCTGCTGGGGCAGCTGCCGCAGGCGCCCTGCAGCCGCACCTTCACGATCGGCCCCTCGATTTCCACCACCTCGACGTTGCCGCCGTCGGCCATGAGGTAGGGACGCAGTTCATCGAGGTTGCGCTCCACGTTCTCGACCGTGAGGGCGCGGGGATCGCTGCTGGCGGTGTCGCTGGTGGTGTCGGTGGCGGAGCTGGTCATGGCGGCTCGGGAGCTGGACTGTGATCTTAGGAATCGCTCGCCACGCCTGGCTGGGATGGGGCGCCGGGCTTGGCTGCGGCGCTGGGCGGTGAGATGAGGCTGAGCAGCAGGGTGTCGTTGGGTTCGGGCATCCCGGCGGCCCGCCACTGCTTCGTGAGCTGCTCGAGCTCCTTCTGGTAGCGCCGCTGACGCTTCGCCAGCAGGGCGATGTAGACGAGCCCGGGAATCAGCAGGCAGAGCAGCAGCAGCACGGTGATCAGCACCTGCCGCCGGCCGATGGCGGGCTGGGGGTAGGGCCGGCCGGTGCTGATCGCCCAGATCAGGGCCATCACGGAGCGCGGCTGCTTCTTGATCGCCTGGTTGAGCTGCTGGAGGTCGTACCAGGCGGCCCGTGAGGGCGTCCAGGTGATGCCGGCGCTGCGCAGCAGGCGCAGCAGGGCCCGGCGGCGTTGGCGCAGGCCCTGCTCCAGCTCCCGGATGGGGATGCGCATGATCAGCTGGCCGTCGCTGTCATTGAGGGCGTAGCTCAGCCGGCAGGGGTGGGAGTGCTCGGCGCTGGCGCGGTCGCCCGGGGGCAGGTTGTGGTGCCGCCAGGCGAATTCCTGGGCCACCCCGAAGAGCAGCTGGGCATCGGTGTTGGCGATGGAGAGCGCGGGCGCATCCGGGCCGGCAGTGGAGACCATGGGCGGGATCAGTCGACGAAGGGCCGCGAGCCGGTGCGCAGCGCCGAGGGTGCGGGTGACGGCGTTGCCGAAGCCCTGGGTGGCCGTGAAGGTGTTGGGGGCCACGGGCTCCACGCTGATCTCAACCGTGGCGGTGTTGCAGTCGTCGTTGGGTGTTCGAAAGCTCGTGACACCGCGCATCACCAGCTGGTCGTTGTTGTTGTTGTTTGGATCTAGCTGGCCGTTGGCGAGAATGGCGGGGCCATTTCGCACGAGGTTGGTTCACCTGCGCCGGGCCGAAATAGCGAACAACGCGTGTGCCCGCCGGGGCGTTGTTGGCATCCAGCAGGGTCACCCGCATGCGCAGTTGGTTGCGCTGAGCGGTGTCGCAGGTGGGGTCTGCTGCGGTCGCAGTCGCGGGCAGAGAGGCGGCATTGGTGCCGAGCTGGCAGGCGTCGTTGGCTTCGCTGCTGATCAGGGTGGTGAGGCGATCGAGATCGCGCTCCAGCTGGGTTTGCCAGATGGTGGCCTCCAAAAACTGGATGGAGCCCCGGATCGTGGTCCAGATCAGGGGCACGAACAGGCCGCTGATCACCAGCGCTACCAGCAGCTCCACCAGGGTGACGCCGGCTGCCGGGGCGGGCGGGGCTGGGGACAGGAGGGGGGAATAGCGCTTCATGGCGTCAGACGCGGCTCCATTCGTTGCAGGTGCCGCTGGATGCCTGGTTGTTGCGGCCCACCTCGAGCACGCCGATCAGGCCGACAAGGCGGATGCAGCGCAGGGGCGGCACGTTGTTCACAGCCACATTGAGGGTGATGCCGGTGGCGGTGGCCACGGTGCCCCGGGGGTGAACACGAAGTGGGCCGGGTTGGCGGCGATCTGGCGGTGGGGGCGTTGAAGGAGAGATCCGGCACCGTGAGGGTGTTCTGGGGGGCGCAGGCGGCTGGGGCGATGGTGGCCATCACGGCGCCGGGGGCGAGGTTGCCGTTGTTGATGGTGACAGTGCACTGGGCATCGCCGGCGTGGGCGTTGAAGCGGGTGGCGTCGCGGTTCACCTGATCCAGCCAGCCGGCAGTTCCGAGACCACGGTGTTGGCGCGTTCGCGGCGGGCGATGTTGAGCAGTGAGCCGCCGCCCACGGCGGCGATCACGCCCAGGATCACGATCACCACCAGGAGTTCAATGAGCGTGTAGCCGCTGGCGGGGAGGAGCGTTTCATGGGCAGAAACGGGCCATCGGCGGCACCACGCGGGCCACGCGCACCGGGGCGTTTGGATCTGCCGCGTTGCTGTCGGTGTAGGTGACCTGGAGGATGTTCTGGTTGCCGGGCTGATTCTGCACTGTGTTGAGCCGCACGATGGGCTGGCGCACCCCGCCGGCCGCCGTGATGCCGGCGTCCACGGGCAGAGCGTTGAACTGAGCCAGCACGCCGGCGCTGATGATGCCGGCATTGGGTTCTGGCAGAGGGCATCGACTAACTGCGGCTTCGCTCCCGGCGGCAGCGGGGTCGGTGTCGAGCTGCGGATAGAAGTAGCGATCGTCGCGGCGATTGGTGGTGGCGCAAGGTGAGGTGGGGCCTGTGGCGTGATGCCTGCGGGGATCCAGGTGCAGGCGCCGCTGCAGCAGGTGAGCCGGGTGGCGAGGTCTTGAATCTCGGCGAGATCGGCATCGATGGCTGTGCTGAGCTGGTTGCGCTGGCCGGCCCGCTGGCGCTGCTGGGTGGCGATGTTGATCACGCCGATGGTGCCCAGCAGGGCGACAGTGACGACCACGCTCACCACCAGCGCCTCGATCAACAGGGCGCCCTGCTCAGCGTGCGGGCACCCGGAAGGAGACGGCAGCGGGCGGCGGGGGGCGTCTCACCACAGGCGCGTGTTGGTGGTGGAGCGGGCGACCCAGTCGATGCCGTTCCAGGGCACGAACTGGGCGGGGTTGGCCTCACCCAATGCGCCCCCGGTGACCCGGGAATCGGGCACGCGCAGGTGGAAGGCACCATAGGGCTTGAAATTCTTCACCCAGATTCGGCCGAAGAAGCTCCAGTTGTCTTCATTGTCGTCGTAGAAGCCATCAGGAATGGCACTGGCGCCATCGCCGGTGATGGTGAGTTCTACCCAGCCTTGGGGCAGGTAGAACCAGACGCCGCCGATTCTGGCATTGGAGCCGAAGGTGGTGGTGATCAGCACGTTCTGTTCCTGACCGGCAGTGCCGGTGTCGCGGCCGAAGAAATTCAGACGATCGGGTTCTCCGACGGGGGAGAAGTCATAGTTTTCATCGTCGATCAACTCGTCGCAATCATTCTCGATCGCGGGAGCAGGCAACGTGGGCCAGATTGGCGGGATCACGCGAGAGGTAGATGAAGTTTTCAGGATTGCTGCTCACGGTGTTGGGGCCGAAGCGAAGATCGGTGGTGGCCGGTTCGGTGTAGAACAGGCTCAGCGGTCCGCCGCTGGTGTCGATGAACAAATCGCCGCCGTCAAACTGGTTGATGGTGGGGCCGACACAGTGGAAGCCGGCATCGAGCGTGATCGGGGAACTGCTGGTGAATTCGCACCAGGCTCCACGGAAAGCTGTATCGACCGGTCGGCCATTGGTGTTGTTTGAGCCTGCATCGCGGGCGAGGGTGGGGCGCCCTGATTCGATCAGGACATCGTCAATGTCAATGCGTTCGCTAGCATTCAAGGGATCCTGCATTGAATCTGATCGCGAAGGTGGTGCTTGTGAAGGGAAGCGCCAGATTGATGAATTGATTGGCAGTTCCGAAATATCGTCGCGGAAAATTCTCTTGAAGAGCCTGCAAGTGGATGGTGTCGGTGGCATCAGTGCAGGCCTCAACGTCCAAGTAATCTCCTGAGGCGAAGCTCCAGTCGTTCCGATCAGCCCGGAATGAGAGATAGGGAGTGCTCAAGCCTGATGTATCAGCTTCGCGTAGGGCTGTGGCGCCTGAAGGGCACCTCGAAATATGAGTGTTTCCGGCCGTTCTAGCCAGCCAAAAAGCCGCATTACTGCGGCTTGTCGGCTGATTTTGTGTACACCATTAAGGGCAGTAAATCTTAAGGTCGAATCAGCTAGACCGATGCTCACGCCATCACTACACTATTGCTTGAACGCTGAAGATAGCGAAGGAAGTTGAATGTCAGATTTTTCAGGCCCCACCAAGCTTCGTTTCTTCCAAGGCCAATCTTTCTTGTTAGCTTGCCGCCCATTGAGGTCGTCATGCAGCCGAATACGTGTTCAACACAAGCTCTAATCGCCGACTTGATCCGATTACGGTCTTTAGCTGCGTCACTAAGCGGGTGATTGCGTGCACCCTTTTCGTGGATCCGACTCTCAAAGCCACCGAGACTCAGCAGATCTTCAAAGCACTCACCCGAATAAGCGGAGTCTGCCCAGACATAGTCATGTTGATTTTCTGGATCTAGGAGCTTTGGAAGCATCTGACTGTCATGGATATTGGCAGGAGTAATGGCATATCGGCGGATAAATCCATGTTCAGCATCGATGCAGATGCTGTTTTTGTAACCGTAGTGGTTGATGCCATTCTTTTTAACCCAGCGAGCATCTAAGTCCTTCTGCTGCAGGCGATGTGGGTTCTCATCCCAACCATGCGGCAAGCGACCGGCCTTAATTTCCATGTTCTCTTCTCGGCTATTGCGTTGCTTGGGAACAGGGACCAAAGTCGCATCAATGATCTGACCACCACGGGCTTCGAGGCCCTGTTCTCGGAGGAATCCCTCAAACTTCTCGAAGAGCTCTTCGATGACGCCTGCTTTGCGAAGACGTTCCCTGAAGAAAGCCACAGTTGTGGCGTCTGGAATATCGTTCATCACCCCAAGACCTACGAACTCCTCAAAAGATCGCCTGTCATTGACCTGGAATTCAAGTTCTTCATCGCTCAGGTTGAAAAGTTGCTGGAGCACCAGCATCTTGAACAGGATCAGCGGATCAATCCTCTTGCGACCAGCATTGCTCTTGCGCTCCTGCATGTAACCCATCTCAAGCAATGGACGGAATGATTCCCAGCGAATAGAATCCGACAACCGCTTGAGGACCGGCTTCTTCTCCTTGAGTTTTGCGACTCTTTGCTGTTCGTCCGAAAAGCCACGCTGCCCCATTGCTGAGATGAGATCTTATGGCTTCATTCTAATCCAGAATTTTGCTCAATCAAGTGATTTGGCGATTTTTCGAGGTGCCCTGATTAGGCGGACACGCTGATTACCGGTGAAAGTGCTAATTTCAGTATCACCTGTGAAGATCCAGGAGTCTTCAAAATCTTCTGATCCGACATTGCCGTCATCAGTTAAAGGGCAAAAATTATCCGCGTATGAGGTGGTGAGATCCGGTGCGGCACGGCTGGTCACATTCAGCCAGGTGTCATCGTCACAGTCGTCAGCTGTGGTGTCGTCATCGAGATCAATGATGCAGATCTCCACCCGCTCGGCACCAGCTTGGTCATTAGTGCGCAGGCGGATTGTCGTCTCGCTGTTGGCTCCGCTGGAGCTATCGCCGTTGTCGGTGCTCAACAGCGGCCAGATGGCCACGTTGTCAGTTTTGTTGTTCTCAGCTGCGGCGGCCACGATGATCAGATTCGGACCCCAGCCATTGGTCCAGGTGTAGACGAAATCATCGATATCAGGGAAGGCTGTGGCCTCCAGGGCAATGATCGGCGAGCAGGACGCCGAGGTGCCGCGGATGTCGGTGTCGGGACCGGAGAAGTAGCCAGAAGAGTTCTGCGGCTGGCGGCAAATCTGCTCGGCGGCTGTCGGTGTGCCCGCACCCGTGATGTCCGCGTTGCGGCCATTGTCGCTGCCGCGTGGATCGCCTGGCTCAAAGGTATTGGGACAGTTGCCAGAGGCTTCCTTCCCCCTGCCCGGTCGAACCCGACAGTTGGACCGCTCAAAGATGTCGTCAGAGTTGGCTACCACGCCAAGGATGGGTCCATAGCGCTCGACCGTGCCGCTGCCCTGGGCCCTCTGGGTGAACTGATCGTTCGCAAAATACGACCAGTGCCAGCCATCATTGAAGCCGGTGACCACGCCGTACTGCAGGTTGCAGAGGCGGCCGTCTGAGCCCAGCGAACCCGTGGTGCCCTGGTAATTCTCCCCACCCGATTCGTTGCTCCCCAGCGAGGCGCCGCAGCATTTCGGCAGCACCTCGAATTCCTGGGTGAGCCGTGAGTTGGCCACCACCCGGCCGCCCTGCACCACCCGGCCCTCCACCACCAGCCCGATGAAGCCGCTGTTGCGACCGGGTTGGAGCGCGCCCGTGCCGTCGGGATCGTTGAGGTTCACCAATTGATCCCAGCTGGCGAAGCCGGTGGGCAGGGCCGCGCCGGTGACGCCACCGCCGGGCGCCGCGCTGCGGCGGAGGGCCCGGGGGTTGGGGTTGGCCCGGCCATCGGAGGCGGTGTAGTCCACCCGCACCAGACGGAACTGGCGGCCATTGGTCGTTTCGTCGGCTTCGGCCCCGGTGACCACATCGCGCCACTCGCCGTCGCCGAGGTTGATGGCCGCCTGGTCGGGCTGGCCATCGTTGGGGCCGGGACGGCTGCCGTCGGAGGTGTTGAAGCAGTCGCTGCGGAGGCTGGCGGCGGTCCAGTTGGCCGGATCGTCTCCTGACACCAGCAGGGCCCGGTTCTGGGGCTGGTTCCAGGTGTCGATCATCAGGTCGGCGCCCTCGGCGGCTGCGCCGCGGGCCTGGCGCGAATCGGAGGAGGCGAAGACGCCGCGCAGGTTGCCACTGGTGAGCTGCACCACGGCGGCGCCACTGAGGATCAGCACCAAGGAGGCCACGATGCCGGCGGCCGCAGAGATGGCGCCCCTCTCGGCGCCGCGCCGCTGGCTGCTGGGGCGGCGGGAGGCCAGCAACCGCAGCAGAAGCTGGTTGCCCATGGAGGTATCACGGTCTGGTTCCTGTTCCACGGTAGGCCAGTTGCCGCTCTGGACACCCAAGGAGCGGCAACGTTTGGTAATGGGGGCGACTGCCTAGGATCGACCGGCGAGGCTCTGGTGAGCTTGACCAGCCCGAGTTGACCCGCATGAGCCTGAGCAGAGCTGCATGACCGACGTTCCCGTCTCCCGGATCCGCAATTTCTGCATCATTGCCCATATCGACCACGGCAAATCCACCCTGGCCGATCGTCTGCTGCAGGACACCGGCACGGTGGCGGCGCGGGAGATGCAGGAGCAGTTTCTCGACAACATGGAGCTGGAGCGTGAGCGGGGCATCACCATCAAGCTGCAGGCGGCCCGCATGGCCTACTCCGCCGCCGATGGCGAGAGCTATGTGCTCAACCTGATCGACACCCCCGGCCATGTGGACTTCTCCTATGAGGTGAGTCGCTCGCTGCAGGCCTGTGAGGGCGCCTTGCTGGTGGTGGATGCCAGCCAGGGGGTGGAGGCCCAGACCCTGGCCAATGTGTATCTGGCGCTGGAGAACGATCTCGAGATCATCCCGGTGCTCAACAAGATCGACCTGCCCGGCGCCGATCCCGATCGCATCAAGGCGGAAATCGAAGCGATCATCGGGCTCGACTGCTCCAGGGCCATCGCCTGCTCCGCCAAGACCGGCCTGGGCGTGCCCGAGATCCTGCAGGCGGTGGTGGATCGGGTGCCGCCGCCGCCCGACCGCATGGCCGAGCCGTTGCGGGCGCTGATCTTCGATTCCTACTACGACCCCTACCGCGGCGTGATCGTGTACTTCCGCGTGATCAGCGGCCAGCTGCGCAGGAAAGACAAGGTGCTGCTGATGGCCAGCGGCAAAACCTACGACCTCGATGAGATCGGCGTGATGGCGCCCGATCAGCGCCAGACCGACAGCCTCCATGCCGGTGAGGTGGGCTATCTGGCCGCCTCGATCAAGGCCGTGGCCGATGCCCGCGTGGGCGACACGATCACCCTGCTCAACAACCCGGCGGCGGCGCCCCTGCCCGGCTACACCGAGGTCAAGCCGATGGTGTTCTGCGGCCTGTTTCCCACCGATGCCGACCAGTACCCCGACCTGCGCGAGGCCCTGGGCAAGCTGCAGCTCAGCGATGCGGCGCTCCAGTACGAGCCCGAAACCAGCAGCGCCATGGGTTTCGGCTTCCGCTGCGGCTTCCTCGGCCTGCTGCACATGGAGATCGTGCAGGAGCGGCTGGAGCGCGAATACAACCTCGATCTGATCGTTACCGCCCCCTCGGTGATCTATCAGGTGAACATGCTCGATGGCAGCACCGTGATGGTGGACAACCCCGCCATGCTGCCTGATCCGCAGAAGCGCGAATCCATCGAGGAGCCCTATGTGAAGCTGGAGATCTATACCCCCAACACCTACAACGGCGCCTTGATGGAGCTGTGCCAGGAGCGCCGCGGTGAGTTTATCGACATGAAATACATCACCACCGATCGGGTGACGCTGCACTACGAGCTGCCGCTGGCGGAGGTGGTGAGCGATTTCTTCGATCAGATGAAAAGCCGCACCAAGGGCTACGCCTCGATGGAATACTCCCTGATCGGCTACCGCCGCAACGAGCTGGTGCGCCTTGATGTGCTGATCAATGCCGAGAAGGCCGATCCACTCACCACCATCGTGCACCGCGACAAAGCCTACGCGGTGGGTAAGTCGCTGGTGGAAAAACTGAAAGAGCTGATTCCCCGCCAGCAGTTCAAGATCCCCATCCAGGCCTCCATCGGCAGCCGCATCATCGCCTCCGAAAGCATCAGCGCCATCCGCAAGGACGTGCTCGCCAAGTGCTACGGCGGTGACATCTCCCGCAAGAAGAAACTTCTCAAGAAGCAGGCCAAGGGCAAGAAGCGCATGAAGGCCATGGGTCGTGTGGAGGTGCCCCAGGAGGCCTTCATGGCCGTGCTCAAGCTGAATCAGTAGGCGCGTTCAAGACTGTGCTTGTCATGCTGTGGCCTGGTGGCTAGGGATGCAGCAGGACTCCTGTCTCCAGGCCAATCATGCCGGTTCTGCGCTTCGAACAGACCCATCAGTGCCCTTTCCCGGTAACCACAACAGGCGTAAGCACCGCCTTGACGGTGTGCGAAGTGGGCAACGACCCCATGCTTGCCTTTCTCACGCAAACCGGCTACAATGACGAGATTGTGTATCTCGCTCTGGGCTGTTGCGTTGAGTATTTCCGCCAGCCAACGCCAGCCAATCGGGAAGTGATTTCCGGGATGGGATTCAATCCGATCACCAAGAAAATCTGGTGTGGATCCACAACCTCCCAGGGGAATGAGGTGTTTTCGTTTGATCCCGCCACGGGTCAGGAAGTGGCCGCGCTCGATCTGTCGGCAGACAGCACGCTTTCCCTTCCCGGTGGCTTTGCCACCAATGGTCTGTTCTTCGTCCGCGCCTCCGGTAGTAACCTTGAATTGCGCTCCATGGGTGGTGTCAAGCTGGGGCAGATTCAGTTTCCAGGCCGTTCGATCACAGCGATCTCCCAGTCGCCCTGGAGCTGGACCTTTGGCGATAGGGGCAACAACGAGATCGTGGTGATCAATCCCTTCGGTGCCGAGGTCGCAACCGCGCCGGCCCCTGGCTCTGCCGGAGGGCTGCAGGCCATCGCCTACGACACGGTGAGCGACATGAGCGCCCATCCTCAGGTTTGGCAGCCCGATTGCACCATCGGTGATCCGGGAACGATTCATCATCCCGATACCCCCTGGAATCCCACCCCCTGGCAGTTTCGCCACCGGCTGTACGTGGCGAACGAGAACGACCAGATGATCTACGCCGGCTATCTCACGGAGTCCTGAGTCTCGTTCTGTCACTTCGCCCTTGGCCCGAGCCCTGATCGCTGGCGGAATCTCCAGGCCATTCCTAGCCTGGGCCTCCAGCGGCGGAGCTGACGATGGCCGATCCAGCGTCCCCCGATCCTGCAACCCCCGATCCGGCACCCCCTGAACCCACGTCCCCCCAGGCCAAACCGGGATGGTGGGCAAACGCCAGGGGCTGGCTGCGGCAGTACCTGCCGCAGCTGCCCACCCTGGTGGTGGCGTTGGCCACGCTGCTGGGGGTGAGCACCCTGAGCACGCGCATGAGCACTTCGGAGATGCTCCTCGCCCAGATCGACAACCTCAAGCAAGAGGACAGCCTGCCGCGCAACATGTCGATCCTGGCGATTGAGCACACCCTCGCCAGCCGCAGTCCGGTGGAGGGCGTGCACCACGATCTGCTGCTCACCCACGTGCTCGGCGAGGTGCTGATGCACGACAAGGCCAGGGGTGATCTGCTGGGGGAGAACAGCGAGGCGGGCATCCAGCGCCGGGGCCAGATCCAGCGCATCCTGCTGGCCTCGATCCGCGACCTCAACCCCCGCTGCGCCCATGGCTTCACCAACCTGGGCGACGCCAGCGGAGCGAGCACCGGCAAGACGGGTTGCAGTTCAGCAGCAGCAGCAGCACCCACGGGGCCAGCCCCCGCCAGCCCCTGAGCGAGGTCGTCGCGAGCCCCGCCTGCCGTCACGCGGCGGCCCTGGGGGTGTGGACCGGCTGGTGGCCTGGGAAGGCCTCCCGCGCCGAGGTGCTGCGCACGTCGGTGCAGCGCCTGGCCGAGATCACCCCCACCATCTCGGGCGAATCCCAGCTGCCCCTCTCCAGCCAGATCACCACCAGCGCGATCGAGCGCCGGGCCGGAGCGGCGAGCGCGGGGGCCTCCGGCATCGATCTGGAGCGCCTCAGCCAGGAGCAGATCCGCTCGGCTTCGGAGATCGTGGCCGGTGCCGTGGCGCTCGACCAGCAGAAGCGGATGGTGTCGGAACGGCACGGCAAGCTGCCGGGCCTGCCCCATGTGTTCATCCACTACGACGACCCGGAGGCGGTGAAGCCGCTGCAGACGCTGGCCGAACGGCTCAGCGGCTCGGGCGCCTATTTCGTGGACCGCACCCTGCGCCATGTGCCCCCCACTGCCAGGGCCTGTGCCCCCAGCTCCCAGGTGAAGTTCTTCCACCAGGCCGATCGCGAGCTGGCCACGCAACTTCTGATCGCCGCCAACTCCGGCAGCGGGAACGGGCGCCCGGACACCTGGACCATCGATGACAAGGCCGGTCTGATCGACCTCAGCAACTGGAGCCTGGCCGCCAAGGTGCCGCGGGGGCAGCTGGAGCTGTGGCTGATCAGCGACGGCCCCAGCTGCCGGCCGTCCACCGGAGCTGAGGTATCCACGGCCAGCAGCGACTGAGCCAGGGCTCAGCTCGTGAAGCAGGCCAGATCCATCGCGGCAGGGAGGCCTGGCCGCGGCTGCTCCAGCTTGCGCAGCAGGCGCCGATCCGCCGTGATCAACGTGGCCTGTTCCTGCTCGGCCAGAGCCACATAGAGGCAGTCGTAGGCAGGGTGAACGAGCTCCCGGCACCAGTGGCCGGCCCGGGAAAGAAGCGCCGTGGCGGGAACCAGCAGGTGGAACGGCTCGGCAGCACGGTGGGCCAGCACCTGGAACTGCTCGGTGGTGATCGCCCCCAGCCGCAGGCTTTTCCAGGCCGTGTTCAGCAGTTCCACCAGCACCAGATCCGGCGCCAGCAGGAGCGTGCCCGGCGTGGCCTCCAGCAGCCGGGCGGCCTGCTGCGATCCCGGCACCGCGGCGAACCAGCCGAAGGCCACCGAAGCGTCCACCACCCAGGTGTGGGGATCAGCGGCCATCGCGATCGTCGCGGATCAGGGCTGCCACGTTGAGACTGCGGCCCGCTTCCGGCGTGGTCGCCCGCAGGCGCGCCAGCTCCTCCCGAAGCGACTCGTCTCCGCGAACGGTAGCTGTGAGCAGATCGCGCAGGCTCTGTTCCAGGGAGACGCCCTGGGCCCAGGCGCGTGCCCGCAGCGCGGCCAGCACCTGGTCGTCCAGTTGCCGGATCAGCACCTGAGCCATCGGGCCTCGAGTTGATAGCGCCAATGATAGCGCCCAAGGCCTTGGGCGCCCTGGTCGTTGGCAGCGGCGATGTTGCGCATCGTTGCGCTGCCGGCATCCAGCGTGGCAACGCTGATGCGGTCGTTGCCGAGGTGTGTGGATGCCTGCCGTTGTGTTGTTGCTGCGGGCCCGGACTACCCGCCGCTGTTTGCCGCCCCAGCAGGCGGGATTTTTATTGCCACTGTCGCTGACTGTGGTGCTGTTGTTGATGCTCAGCAGCATGATGCTGCTCACCCTGGCGCTGCAGAGCCGGCTGCAGGCCGCCGTGCAGCGCCAGCGGCGCCTGGCGGAAGACCAGCTGATCAACGCCGCCCAGCAGTGGGCCGGCCACCTGCAGCGCCACTGCCCGGAAGCGCTGGCCCATGCCCACGACCGTTGGGACGGGCAGCCCTTGGGCACCGAGCAGGGCTGCGGGGGGCTGGAGGCCGGAGCTGACTACCGGCTGGTGAGCTATGCGCCGGGCGGCGACCCCCAGCCGGGCACCGCCCCCGACCAGGGCACCGGCGAACTGGTGCTGGAGCTCAGCGACGCCGAACCCGCCTCGCGCGGCGCCTTTGCGTTGCACTGGCGGCGGCAGCCAGTTCTCCTGGAGCCCCAGGGCGAGGAAGGTGCCACCACCCTCGGCCCGCCCCAGCTGATGGGCCTGGAGGAGCGGGGGCTGCGCGCTGCCGCCTCCGCCGCCGCGGCTGGCGCCTCCGAGCTGGAGGTGGGGCCATGAACCTGGTGGAAGTGCTGGTGGCCAGCTGCCTGGTGCTGGGCTCGGCCACGGGGTCGCTGGGCATCTGGGCCCGCACCGTGCACTCCAGCCACGAGGCCGCCGCCCTGCTGCGGCAGCAGCGCCAGGCCGATGAACAGCTGCTGGCGGTGCAGGCCCAACTGCAGGCCCTGGCCGCCGAGCAACGCGCCAGCGGTGCGCCGGTGCCGGCGGTCTGCCCCGACCTCACAGGCCTGGGCGTGGAGGGCTCCGGCCCGATCGTCAGCGTGAGCGTGGAGACCGGGGCGGATCAGCGCCGCCAGCGGGTGTTCGACCTGGCGGCCTACGGCCTCTGTGGGGGGACGTGATGGGCGTGCGTGTTGATCGCCGCAGCGCTGGCGCCAGCCTGCCGGAGCTGCTGGTGGCGGTGGTGGTGCTGGGGGTGCTGCTGGCGATCGGCGGCTTCAGCGGGCAGGGCTTTCTGGCCCGGCAGCGGGTGGAGGTGGCGGCCCGCGAGCTGGCGAGCACGATCGAGCGCGAGCGCGATCTGGCCCTGCGCCACGGCCGCAGCCGCAGCCTCGCGGTGGAGGGCTCCGGCGGCTTGCTGGCGGCGGCCGCCGTGGCCGGCGGGCGGCTGGAGATCAGCCACAACCTGCCCGAGCAGCTGCGCTTCACGGCCAACGGCCTGCTGCTCGATGGCGGCACGGTGGTGGTGGAAGGGGCCGGCACCGATCTGCGCCGCTGCCTGGTGATGGCGCTGCCGATCGGCGTGCTGCGCCTGGGCCGCGACGAGGGATCAGGGGGCGCCGTGAGCGCCAGCACTTGCGTGCGCGACGAGGGGGCGTGATGGGGGCTCTAGGCCGGAATCGGGGCCAGCGCCGCGATGGCTTCACGCTGGTGGAGCTGCTGGTGACGCTGCTGCTCTCGGGCCTGGTGCTCACCGCCGTGCTGCAGCTGCTGGTGGGCGACCTGCGCCAGGTGGGCCGGCTGGGCCGCTGGCTGCGGGAGCGGCAGGCGGGCGAGCGCACCCTGGCGCTGCTGCGCGAGGAGCTGCAGCGGGCCGAATGGGTGAGCCTGGGGGCCGCAGGGGCGCCGCTGCCGGCCGGCTGCGCCCTGGCGGGCCGCGCTCCGGTGCTGCTGCTGCAGGGCCGCACGGCTGGCGGGACGCCGGCCGCGGTGCTCTACACCTACGGCCCGGCGCCCTCGGCGATCTGGCGCGGGGCGGTGCTGATGCGCTGCGGCCCGGCCTACGGCCTCGATGGCGACTGGAGCGAGGGCTCACCGGTGGCGCGGGTGCTGATCGATGCCCTGCCGGCCGCCGGCGGTTTCGCCGTGACCGGCAGCGTGCCGGGGGTGCTGCGGCTGGAGCTGGAGCGCCAGCTGGCCGATGGCCAGACGATCCGCCAGCAGCAGGTGGCCCTGGGGGCGGGGCCGCCGGCGGCCATGGATCAGCCCTAGAAGCGGACACAGGCAAAGGACGGCCGCCCCTGCCGGCCAGGTTCCAGGTCTGCTTCCCCCCACTGCGATCACCCCCGGTTCGCGGGGGCTGAGGAGGGCTGGGTGGTGGATGACATCGACGCGGTCATCGAGGCCCTGAGGCTGCGCTGTGACGTCAGCCGTCGAAGTCGTGGCAGAGGAAGGAGCCGTCGGGACGGCGCACCAGGTTGCCCTGGTAGGCGCCAGTGCGGGCGATGCGGTCCCAGTAATCCATCTTGTCAGTGCCGAAGGTGAACGAGAGCAGCACCACCGGTGGATCACAGGTTCCCGGTTCGGTGGAGTGGATGAACTTGTCGCCAAAGATGATGCCCTTGCCGATCCGGTAGGGATAACGCCCTTCGCTGCCATCGGTCTTCTTGTAGAGCAGAGCGGCGGGAGGGTCGCCCAGTTGCAGGGGGGTGATCAGGGTGAAGGCCTGCTGGAGCGTGTCGATCCAGTCTTCGTGGAAGCTGGGGGCCGAGCAATGGCTGCGCTGCACCAGGAAGCCGGAGTAGAGCCGCGGGGCGTGCTCGAGATCCAGCAGAGGCCGCACCACCTGGGCGCCGCCGAGATCATCGAACAGCTGCCGGTAGACGCGGAACATCGCCAGGCTGTTGGGGGAGATCCAGGCGATGTCGCTGTGTCAGGGGGGGTGCAGCACCTGGAAGTCTGCTGATTGCCGATACATCTCCAGGTGGGGCTTCAGACGTTGCAGCTCTCCAGCATCGAGATCCACTTCAAGCACGTTGGCGGCATCGAGCTCGGGGTTGTGGAAGGGGAACATCGTGGGCGGTTCAGCCGGGGAAGACGCCCAGAGCCTGCAGGGCCGGCCAGCGCCCGCCGCTGAAGCGCTCGATCTCCTGCTGCAGCACATCGAGGGGCGGCTCGGGCCCCAGGGCACTGAGGCCCGCCTGCACGCAGCCGCTGAGCAGCTCGCCGCTGAGCCCCTGGCTGAGGCCAGTGGCCATCAGCTGTTCGCTGGGGGGCACGGCGACAGCCTGGCCGATGCGGGCTGCGGCGAGGGAGCCGAAGGCCGCGCCCTCGGCGCTGAGCCTGGCGATGGCGCGGTTCACGCCCTGGAAGCCAGCCAGGGCCTCTCGCCAGCGCCGCCGCGGTCCAGACCCAGCCGGCCGGCGGCCAGCAGCAGTGCCACCTGCACCACGAGGTCTTCCGGCGGCTGCGGGCATGCCGCCAGCAGCGCGGCCAGGGGCTGGGGCCCGGGCGCCAGGGCCTCCTCCAGTGCCCGGTAGGCCTCCAGGTGGCCGGTGACATCGCCGTAGCTGGTGGAGAACACATAGGCCTCCAGGGGCGGGGCCTCCTGCGGCCGCACCTGCAGCGCCGCCAGCCGCTCCTCGCGGGCCGAGGCGGTGAGCCGGCATTCCCCGAGCACGAACAGATCACGGCGGAAGCACTTGTTGGTGGCCAGATCCACGAGCAGCTCGCGTACGCGGGGGTTGGCCTCCTGGCGCAGCACGGCCTGCACCTGGGGCGGCAGCAAGTGGGGGAAGAGCTCGGAGAGGTGGGCAGAACAGATGTAGCTGAGCTTGTGGGCGGCGCAGCGTTCATGCAGCTGGTGCACGTAGAGGGGCTGCCAGCCGTCATTGGCGTATTCCTGGCTGAGGTAGAGGGGCGGGAAGCTCTCCAGCAGGTCCAGGTCGTTGCGCAGGCCGGGGCAGGCCTGGGCCAGGGTGGTGGGGTCGGCCCCGTCGCCCAGCAGCGCCTTGAGGTGGTGGCGGCCCGCTGAATCGGCTGCAGGGCAACGGCGGGATCGCTGCGCCGCCGCTCCATGCCCACCAGCTGGTGCAGGGCCGTGCGGCCCAGCCAGCCGGGAAAGCAGTTGTAGGAGCAGTAAAACAGGCCGCCGGGACGCAGGCAGGAGGCCGCGGCTGCAAACAGAGCCTGCTGCACGGGCTCCACCACCCAGGTGGCCACGCCGTGGGCACCGACGTAGTCAAAGCGAGGGGCGCCGCCGGCGGCATCCGCCAGGGGGTTTGGATCACTGGCGAGGGCGAGCACATCAGCCTCCAGGAAGCGGATGTTGCTGAGCTCCAGAGCGGCGGCGAGGCTTTCGGCCTGAGCGATGTGGGTGGGCAGGAAATCCACGCCCACGAAGGGTCCTTCAGGATGCAGGGCGGCCAGCAGGCAGAGGCCGTAGCCGGTGCCGCAGCCCAGATCGAGATAGCGGAAGGGAGCGCCGTCGCTGGGGCGGCCGGGAGCCACCCCCTTCACCAGGGCGGCGAAATCGATCCAGCCCGGCGCCATCTCCCGGTAGTAGCCGCTGGTGTAGGCGGCATGGGAGTAGTAGCCATGATCCCAGCTCATGGCGCGGTGCTCAACGGGGGCGGGGCATAAAAAGGCGGCCGTGGTGCGGCCGCCTCATGGTGCGGCGCTTAGGCAGATGGCCCTGGGCGTTCAGGCGCCGGGGGTGACGGCGCCGTTGGCGTCGATCGAGGCCGCCCAGTACGGGCGTTGGTGCCCTCGCCTGCCGTCACCGTGTAGGTAGTGTCCAATGCGCAGGCGGAGGTCTGATCTGCACCCTGGTGCGGTCGACGCCGGTCTCGAACTGTCTTCGTCGCCGGTGGCCAGCAGGGCTGCGCAGTTCTTGGCGGCAGCGGTGGCCGCCACATTGGCGGTGTTCTCGTTGGCACGGCCGATCTGGTTCACGTAGGCGCCATAGCCCACGCCACCGAGCACGCCCAGGATCACGATCACCACCAGCAGCTCGATCAGGGTGAAGCCCTGGGCCGACTCCGGTCGATGCCGCGCGGGAGTTGAGCAGTTGCAGCAGCAGCCGCTGCCTGTAGGTGGAGCAGACATGGGGAGGGAGGAGCGACTCTACTGATCCAGCGAAGCAAACACGGGGTTCGCTGGGGCAGGCCCTGGCAGGTGAAGTCACCGAGAGATCGCTGAGATCCGACACAGCCGGCGGGGCCGATCAAGCCCCGTTGGCGGGCCATGGCGAAGAAGGCCTGCTCAAGCTGGTGGGCAAGATCCTCACCGTCGTACAGGGAACTCGCCAGCACCTGGTGCTGTAGGGCTCAGGCTTCTCGATCCGCAGGCGGGCGACGTCGCCGCTGAGCTGCCCCACGATCTCGGCGAACTGCGATGGATCGTGGGCGATCCAGTCGTCGTGGCCCAGGGTCTGGAGGATCGAGCAGGTCATCCGGCCCGCGGTGGTGGCGCCCAGGATGCCCACCACGGGTACCCCCATCGACAGGGCCTCAAAGGTGGTGGTGGCGCCGGCCCAGGGGGTGGCGTCGAGGGCAATGTCGATCCCCTGGTAACAGCGCAGGTGCTCCGCGAAGGTGGCGGTGCGATCCAGGAAGTGCAGGCGTGCCGGATTCACTCCTCGGCGCTCCAGCCCCTCGCGGATGCGCAGTCGCGGAGCCGCGGAATCACTGGAGACGCTTTTGAGGTGCAGCTCGCAAGTGGGGGTGGTTCGCAGTGCTGCGGCCCAGTAGTCGAGTGTTTCCTGGCGCACCTTGCCGAACTGGTTGAAGGAGCCCAGCACAGGGGCGGACGGGGCTTGCAGGGTGGAGGCGGCAGCGGGCAGTTCCGGTTGGCGGCGGCTGGCCAGCCATAGCCGGGGCAGGCGCCAGAGCCCTTCCACGTAGTGATCCGCAAGCTCCGGAGCGGCGGTGATCCTGTCGCCGATGAACCAGTCGATCGTGTCCAGGCCGGTGCTGGCATGGAAGCCGATGTAGTGGCACTGCACCGGGGCGCAACGCTCAGCGAGCAACTCAAGGCCGCTGTTGGTGGTGAATCCGGAGGTTTCCATCAACACGTGGTATGAGCGGCTGCGGAGGCGCCGTCGCGCCTCCTGACGATCCACATCGCCCAGCGGAATCACGGCATCCACATGCCTTCGCAGCTGATCGGCCCAGGGCGTGTGGTGCTCCTTCACCTCGATGAGCTCGATCTCCAGTCGCTGGCGGTTGTAGTGGCGCAAGAAGGGTTCAAGAAACAGGCTCACCACGTGATCCCCGATCTCGGCAGAGAGAATGCCCACCCTCAAACGGCCCTGCGCGGATGGGAATGTGAGCGCTCTGCTTGGCGTGGACTCGATCGCTGCATCTGAGCGCACCTGGCGCCAGTAGCAGCGCAGGTGGCTGAGGTGCCGGGCCACGGCGTCCCTGCCGGAGATCGAGTGCACGAAAGCCAGCGATGGTGAGCATTCCGATTGCCTTGATCAGCCGCAAGCAGTTCATTAAGTAGCTGTTCGGCTTCGAGGATCTTCCCTGGGTGACACGCAGGGAGATGGTCTGGGCCAGTGCACCGAGGTGCCGGTTCTCCCCATGCAGCATCTGTGCCCAGATCGCCTCAGCTTCCTCGTGGCGATCAGGGAGATCGCCGAAGATCGAGGCCTTGCGCAGAAGGGCCTCTTCGTTTCTGGGATCCTGCAGCAGGGCCTGCTCCAGGCTGGCGAGGGCGTTCTCCCGGTCGCCCAGTTCGTCATAGGCGATGGCCAGGTTGGCGTAGTCCGCCGATTTCCCTTCGGTCGTTGCCAGCAGCAAGCCGAAGTGCAGCACGGCCTGGTGGAGCACCGCTTCGCTGGCCTGGGGCTCACCTCTTTCACGAAGGGCGAGGCCCAGTTCCACGAGCAGAGCTGGGTCGCTTGGATTCAGCTCCACGGCACGCTGCAGCAGGGCTGTGGCTTCAGAGCTCGAGCCCAGGCTGAGCAGGCACTTGGCGAGGTAGTGCAACGAAGTTGGACAGTTGATGCCCAACTGCATCGCCCGCTGGATCAGTCCCTGGGCGGCAGTCCCATCACGAGCCTGCAGCCTCTGCCAGGCCTGTTTGCTCAGGTTGAGCTGGAATTGATTGCGGATGGCCTGCTCGGGAGATCCCTGGGGCAGGCATGGAAAACGCCGATCCAGCAGCCGGAGGCGTCTCGCTGCCATGCCCCGCTCTTCACCGCAAAAACCAAGCTCAAGCAGGCGTTCCAGACGTGCCCGGCTGCGCTCGCCCAAGTAGAAGGCGGAATAGGCCCCGAGAATTTCGTCGGCTTCCAGGAATCCGGAGAGGAGCCAGTCGGCCAAGCGACCTCCCGGATCAAGTTCGTCGTAGCGCCGCAGCGGCGGCAGCAACGGATCCTGAAGGTCCAGCGCTTTGTCAGCTTGGAGCGCCGGGATCAGTTGGCCCAGCGAGCGCACGGCCTCGGTGCGCTCCCCCAGCTCCGCTGCCACCCGCACCAGGCTGGCCAGCCCGCTGAGCCGCTGGTTGCCGTGGGCCTGCTCACTCAACAGCCTGTAGCTGCGCTGCAGAGCACCCAGGCGACGAGTGACCGGCTGGTCAGGGTCCTGGGAATAGGCCCACAGGGCCAGGGGCTCGGCCAGGCGCCGCGTTTCGCTGCCCTGCTGCTGCTCCCACGTGGAGGCAAGGGCCTGGCCGTAGAGCCGCTGTGTGAGCGCCCGGCACCAGTGATAAGCCTCCAGCCCTGCTGGTTCGGGGGGGGCTGGGCTGGCGGTGGGCACCAGCCAGCCATCGGCTTCCAGGGCCGCTGCGCGATCGGGCTTGGCGGCAAAGAGATTGAGCAGGTAGCCATCCACCCCGTCCGCTGGATCGAAGGGCATCAGGGCATTGAGCCCGGGGACCAGCCGATAGCAGCCGTAACCGAGGGCCTGGAAGCGCTCCACCAGCTCCAGGTGCAGATCGGCGCCGTCCTTGAGCTCAAACATCACCAGGGGCGAGAGCTCAGCGAAGAAGCGCTGGCCGCCGGCCAGGATGCGCTCTTCCTCGCCTTCGGCGTCGATCTTGAGCAGGTCCACCTGCTGCCAGCCGAAGCTGTCCAGGCAGGCATCGAGGGTGGTGAGGGGCACCTCTTCCCCTGGGCCCTGCTGCGGGCCCAGGCTGTTGAGTTCCGATTGGCCCGACATCTGCAGCCAGGTCGTGCCGGTGTGATCGGAGAGCGCCTGGCGCTCCAGGTGCAGCCAGGCTGGTGCCATTGGCGGCGATGCTGGCTGCCAGCAGAGCGGCGGTGTCGGAGGCCGGCTCGAAAGCCCACACCTGCCCGCCGGGCCCCACCCGTCGGGCCAGAGAGAGGGCATAGACGCCCATGTTGGCGCCGATGTCCACCACCGTTTGCCCTGGCTGCACGAGGCGGCGCAGGAACTTGATTTCGTCCTCAAACCAGTCACCCTGTTCCTGCAGCACGTAGGGCGTGATCTGATCAAGCGAATCGGGCACCACCACCTGGGTGCCGTCCACGAGGGTGACGGTGAGGGTGGCTTGGGTGCTGGTCATCGGCGGCACTGGCTTGCTTCGACGCTAGGTCGAAGCTCAGCTTTCAAGAGCGAGATCTGGCCGGCTGAGCAGCACTGAGCCCAGGTAGCACTCCTGCCACTGCGTGCTCTGGCGGCGGTCCAGTTCGCCCAGCAGCAAGGCCTGCCAGGTCGAAGGCGTCGTAGAGCTCATGCAGCAGGAATGCCGCTGCCTTGAGCTGACGCTCGCTCCACTGCTCGCGGTGGCGGAAATCGCGCACGTAGATCGCGTCGGCCCAGAGCAGCTGGCTGATGGCGGCGTTGGGATCGGCACCAAGCTGGAGCGGGCGAAAGGGGCGTCCCATGGTGTAGGCGAAGCGCAGAAAACTGAAGCCCTGCCGGCGCAGCAAGGCATCCACATCGCCGAACAGGGGCTGGCCTTCGTAGAGCTCCACGAATTCCACCTCGCACTGCAGCACCGCCACATCCTTCAGGGTTTCGGTGGCGTGCTCCAGCACCATCCGCTCGGCCCCCTGCACATCGAGCTTGAGGAAGTCGGCCGGCCGTGCCTCCTCCAGGTCGTCGAGCCGGCGGGTGTGCATGGGCACGTCTTTCTCCACCTGCATCAGGTCTCCCAGGGCCGGGAACAGATCAATGGTGGAGCGGGCCGGCGGATAGAGCGAGGAGGTCATCGGCACGTTGGTGACGTGCAACGTGTGCTCCTGGCCATCGCCCAGCGCCCAGGGCAGGTAGCGGAGCGCGCCGCTCTGGGCGGCCGCCTGCTGGTTCAGGCGCTCACACTCCTGCGCCAGCGGCTCGAAGCCGATCACCTCGGCGCAGCCTTCCATCGCCCAGCGCACCCAGGGCTCCGGCTCACCCGCCAGCGCCAGCGCGCCCACATCCAGGCAGCGCAGCGGCCGCTCCAGCTGCAGAAACTCGAACCAGGAGCGAACGGATGGGGCGGACTCCAAGCTGCAGCCGGCTGATTCCCCCAGGATGCTGGGCCTCAGGCACCCCAGCCACAGCCTGCGCCCATGAGTCGCCCCCGTTCCCTGCGCGAGCGCCTGCAGAGCACCACCTTCCTGGCGGTGCTGGCCGGCTACGGCGTGCTGCTGGTGCTCAACCAGGGCCTGCAGGTGCTGCAGCGCCGGAGCGCCCACGGCCAGTTGGTGGTGGCGGTGCGGCAGGAGCTGGACAGCCGGCCGGCTGGAGCTGCCCTCCGTTGGTCCGCTGCGCCTGCCCGGTGGTGATGAGGTGAGGTCGGCGGAAGCAGCGCGAGCCGCTGCGGATCGAGCGGGCGGGGGAGCAGCGCTGGCTGGTGAGTGCCAGCGCTGGGCTGGAGGTGCGCCAGAACATCACCGCCGCCCTGCAGGCCGAGCGCCGCGGCCAGTGGCTGCTGCTGGCGGTGGCGGGCTTCTCCAGCCTCGTCACCAGCGCCTTGCTGCGGCCGGTGCTGCGTGATGGCCTGCTGGAGCCGCTCACAGGTGCTCAGCCAGGCCCTGGCCGCCGCCGAGCCCGATGCCGCCCGGCCGGATCTGATCGTGGAGGCCGAGCAGCCCGATCGAGCTGCAGCCGATCGCCCAGGCCTTCAACGCCCTGCAGCGGCGGCTGGCGGCAGCTGGGAGCAGCAGCGCACCTTCATCGATGGCGTGGCCCACGAGCTGCGCACTCCGCTCACCCTGATCAGCGGCAACGCCCAGCGGCTGGAGCGGCTGCTGGCGGCTGCCGGGGCCACGGTCGCCGTGGCGCCCCTGCGGCCGCTGGGCGCGCAGCATCCAGGCCGAGGCCGACCGCATGACGCGGCTGGTGCGCGATCTGCTCGATCTGGCCCGCCGCGACAGCGGCCGCCTGGAGCTGACGGCCCTGCCCCTCGATGCCGGCGAGGCCCTGCTGGCGGCCTACGAGCGGCTGGAGAGCCTGGCCGCCGGCCGGCTGCGCTTGCAGGCGCCCCGATGCCGATGCCGATCTGCGCGTGCGCGCCGACCCCGATCGGCTCGGCCAGTGCCTCACCAACCTGGTGGAGAACGCCCTCAAGTACGCCCCGGCCCCCACGCCGGTGGAGCTGGCGGTGGAGCGGTGCGGCGACACCGTGGTGCTGCACGTGCGCGACCACGGCCCCGGGATTGCCCCCGAGGAGCGCGAGGCCGTGTTTCAGCTGTTCCAGCGCGGTTCGGCCGCGCCGCTGGCCTCCGTGAGCGGCAGCGGCATCGGCCTGGCGATGGTGCGGCTGCTGATGGAGCGCATGGGCGGCACGGTCCAGGTGGACGATGCCCCGGGGGGCGGCGCCGACGTTCAGCTGCTGCTGCCGGCGCTGGCGCCCTCCTTGAGCACGAAGCCCACGCCGCGCACGGTGTGAATCAGCTTGGCCTCGCCGGGCAGCTCGAGCTTGCGGCGCAGGTAGCGGATGTACACATCCAGCAGGTTGTCGTCGCCCACGAACGGGCTCGCCCCACACCGCCTCCAGCAGCGCCAGCCGCTCCTGCACCCGGTTGGGCTGGCGCAGCAGCTGCAGCAGCAGGTCGTATTCGCGCACGGTGAGCTGGATCGCGCGCCCGCCCCGGCGCACCTCCCGGGCGGCGGTGTTCACCCTGAGGTCGGCGAACTGCAGCAGCTCGCTGGCCTCCTCGCCGCCACTGCCGGTGCGCCGCAACCGCGCCCGCACCCGCGCCAGCAGCTCCTCGATCGAAAATGGTTTGGTGAGGTAGTCGTCGGCGCCGGCGTCGAGGGCCTCCACCCGCTCGCTCACCGCGTCGTGGGCGGTGAGCATCAGCACCGGCGTGCTGATGCCGCTGCTGCGCAGGCGCCGGCACACCTCCAGGCCGCTGAAATCGGGCAGGGTCCAGTCGAGCAGCACCAGCTCCAGACCGCCGGCGCGGATGCGCGTCAGCGCCTGCTGGCCCGTGCCCGCCGTGTCCACCCCGTAGCCCTCGGCCTCCAGCTCGCCCTGCAGAAAGCGGCGCAGCTCCGGGTCGTCGTCGACGATCAGCAGGTTGGATGCTGATGCAGGTGCTGCTGGTGGCGGGGGCGGTGGCATGGCAGTGGGTGACGGCATCGCCATCCCCAGCTTGATGCCAAGGCAGGCTGGAGCCCCATGGGCGTGCTGCCGTGCTCGAGCAAGCCCTGCAGGCCTTCGGGTGCGGCGATCTGGCCCGGGCGGAAGCGCTGCTCATCCGCCTCTGGCAGCAGCAGCCCACGTCCGCGGTGGCGGCTCTGCAGGGCCAGGTGCTGCGGGCCGCCGGCCGCTGGGCCGACGCCATCGCCTGGTTTGAGCGGGCCCTGGAAGCCGACCCCGGCGATGCCCGGCCCCGCCTGGCCATCGGCCAGATCCAGCGCCAGCAGGTGGATGGCGAGGCGGCGCAGTCCAGCTTCGAGCAGGTGGTGCTGCAGGCCGGGCTGGCGCTGGCCTTCGGGGCGGATCAGCCCCTGCGGCTGCTGGAGCTGGGGCTGGCCTACGCCGAGCTGGAGCAGCCCGATGACGCCATCGCCGCATTGCAAGCGGCACTTGCTTCAGATCCAGCGCTGGTTGAGGCCCACCAGACCCTGGCCTCGCTGCTGCGGAAGGAGGGCCAGCTGGGGGAGGCGCTACGGCATCACGAAGCACTGGCCCGTCTGCAGACCGATCCCCTGGTGGCCCAGGTAGATGTGGCCCAGTGCCAGCAGATGGCGGGTGACCCGGAAGGAGCCCTGACGGTGCTGGAAGGGCTCCTGGAGCAGGCCGGACCCGACCCCAGGATCACCGGTTCATTCCTGTTCGTGGCCTCCGTTGCCGGGCGGCGCTGGCTGCAGCGCCGCTGCGAGGTCGCTGACACGCACTGGCGGCTGCTCGGCGCCGGCACCGCGCCCACACCGCGCGGTGGCCAGGTTGCAACACCCCGCCGCCCCCTGCGCGTGGGGATTCTCAGCGCCGAGCTGGGCACCCACCCTGTGGGCCATTTCCTGGAATCGTTCCTGCGCCATCACGACCGCACCCGGCTGCAGCTGGTGCTGATCGAAACCCAGCCGCGCTGGGAAGAGCGCAACCGCACCCTGCGCGCCCTGGCGCACGATTCCCTGCTGCTCCCCCAGGCCGATGCGGCGACGCGCCGCGCATTGATTCGTGAGCGGGGCTACGAGGTGCTCGTGGAGACGAGTGGCTTCACCACCGCCAGTGGTCTGCCGCTGCTGGCCGAACGCCTGGCGCCGGTGCAGTGCCACTACGTGGGCTTTCACGCCAGCACCCATCTGCCCACGCTCGATTGGTTCATCGCCGATGCGGCGTTGCTGCCGCCGGAGTTGGAGCCCCAGTTCAGCGAGCGCATCTGGCGGCTGCCCCGCCCCTGGGCGGCCTACAGCCCGCCAGCCGAGCTGCCGCCGGCCATCTCCCTGCCGGCCTCGGCGGCACCGGTGTTCGGCTCCTGCAACCAGGTGGCCAAGCTGGGGCCCGCAACGCTCAGCTACTGGGCCGCTGCGCTGCGGGCGGTGCCGGAGGCCGAGCTGCTGGTGAAGCACCGTCACACCGCTGATGCCGGCGTGCGCGAGCGCATCACTACCACCCTGGCGGCCTC
Organism: uncultured cyanobacterium; assembly: GCA_963765575.1. Lineage (GTDB taxonomy): Bacteria > Cyanobacteriota > Cyanobacteriia > PCC-6307 > Cyanobiaceae > NIES-981. Next base: position 464,261 of record CAVXWZ010000011.1, read on the forward strand.
TGGGGTAGATCCCGCCCGGCTGCGCTTCGAGGGCTGGGCCCCCGACTGGGCCGCCCACATGGCCGCCTACAACCGCATCGACCTGGCCCTCGACGCCACCCCCTGGAGCAGCGCCACCACCGCCTTCGAGGCCCTGGCGATGGGCACCCCGCTGGTGGCGATCCGCGGCGCCACCCTGGCCGGCCGCATGAGCACCGCGGTGCTGGAGGGCTTCGGCGAGCCGGGCTGGATCGCCAGCGACCTCGAGGGCTTTGCAGCGATCGCCCGCGAACTCACGGCCGATCTGCCGGCCCTGCGCGCCGCGCGGGGCGAGCGCCGGCGGCAGGCCCTGGCGGGCCCCCTGTTCGATGGCGCCGACCTGGCCCGGGCGCTGGGCGAGGCGCTGGAGGGGATGGCCGGTCAGGCCAGCGGCTCCTTCAGTTGAGCGCCTACGCACCACCCGCATGACTGCGCTGGCTGGCGAGTGCCAAGGAGCTGGCCCGGCGCCTGTCGCGGGATTTCGCCCGTTCCAGGCAGCGAGCACCGAATTGGTGACCAACGACCAGATCGACCTGCTGCGTGATCAGGCAGGGGTTTGATGCGGGCCCTGCTCGACATCAACGTGATCATCGCTCTGCTGGATCGGGGGCATGTGCTGCACGCCGCTGCCCGCCGCTGGATGGAGCGTGAGATCCACCATGGCTGGGCCACCTCCCCGATCACCGAGAACGGCGTGGTTCGTATCCTGTCGCAGCCTGCCTATCCCAACCACCGTCCTGTGGCCGTGGTGGCCAGGCGCCTTGCCGAAGCCTGTAGCCACGCCAGCCATGCCTTCTGGCCCGATCCGATCAGCCTGCTGGATCCAGGCTTGATCCGCTGGGAGCGGCTCCTGGGACCTCGACAGATCACCGACAGCTACCTGCTGGCGCTCGCCATGGCCCATGGTGGCCGCTTCGTGAGCTTTGATCAGCGCATCGGCCGGAACTCGTGCCTGGAGCCAGCGCGGCCCACCTGGCAACGATTGCTGTCACCGACGCCTAGGCCCTGCGGGTCAACGGCCAGCGGCGCTTTCGGCTTTGAGCAGGAATCCCACGCCGGGTGCAGCAGCTGCAGCAGCAGGTCGTATTCGCACCCGGTGAGCTGGATCCCGCAGCCCATGGCAGCGGCACCACCCGTGTGTTCGTGTTGGCGCGCGTCGCGCCTACGCCCTCCTCACGCACCCCTCTCTTCACCGCCTCCACGGCGTAGGTCTGCAGCTCGCGCAGGGCTGGATCGAGATCCAGGCAGGCCAGCTTGGCCAGCTCTGCCAGGTCGTGGCGGCGGGGCGGCTGCTGGTCGGCCAGCACGATCCAGGCCTTGAGCATCTTCTCCACCGCCTGCTGGGCGGTGAAACCCCAGTCTTCCTCTTCAGCCGGCGACATAGAGCACCCGCCCCTCGCGGGCCACATCGCCCATCACGTGCCAGCGCGACCCCGCCAGCCGCTCGGGCTTCTGCTGGGGGGTGAGCCGGGGCTCGGCGCAGATCACCGCCAGGTCGAGGTCGGATTCGCAATGGGCGTCGCCACGGCCTCGGGAGCCAAAGGCCACCACCGCCCGCACACCCGGCACAGCGCAGAGCCGGCGCAGGGCAGCCGTGAGCGGTTCCGGGTCCAGCCCCGGGCCCAGGGTCACCGGGGCCGGTAGGCCTGTTGGCCATCGGCAAAAGCTAGCCATGGGGCCATCAGGCCCGGATCGCTGCACAGCCTGGGATTGCGGCAGCCGTGCCGCCTCCAGCCATGCTGGAGACCTTCCCTTCCCCCCGCCATGCCGCTCCCCCTGCCCGTGGTGCCCACGGCCCAGCTGCCGGCCCTGCCGGCGCTGGTGACCCTGCTGGCCGTGCTGCTCTACCTGGCCACGGCGCTGCTGGTGGGCCGCGCCCGCTTCCGCCACGGCGTCAAGCCCCCCGCCAGCGATGGCCCCGAGCCCTTCCAGCGCGCCCTGCGGGTGCAGCAGAACACCCTGGAGCAACTGGTGTTCTTCCTGCCTTCGCTGTGGCTGGCGGCGCTGTTTGCTGATGTCCGCTGGGCCAGCCTGCTGGGCTTCATCTGGGTGGGCGCCCGGGTGGCCTATGCCGTCGGCTATCTGCAGGCCCCCGAGAAGCGCGGGCCGGGCTTCGGGATCAGCTTTCTGGCGGCGTTGGCCCTGTGGCTGATGGCCCTGGTGGGGGTGCTGCGGGCGCTGGCGAGCTGATCAGCGGCCGCCGCCGGTATGGGATCACCGGCATGGGATGAACTGGCGCGGCATTGTGGGGGCGCTGACCGCCTGCCGCCATGCATCGCTTTCGCCGGTTCTCCGTCCTGGCCCTGCTGCTGGCGCTGGTGCTGGGGGGGATCGGCTGGCGCGCCGCCCTCGCCCAGACCCCGGCACCCCAGGCACCGGCACCCCAGGCACCGGCCCCAGCGCAGCCGGCGGCGTCTCCCGCTGCTGACGCCGGGCCCCCCGCTGCCGATGGCCAACCCGCACCCGCACCCGACGCCAAGGCCGAGGCCAAGGCCGTCACCTCCGCGGTGGTGCGGGGGCCGGTGGGGGTGATCAGCAACGAGGGCGGCACCATCGGCGTGCTCAGCGGGGCTGATGGGGTGCTGCTGGTGGACGCCGGTTTCGCCCGCCAGGCCGCGCCGATCCGCGCCGCCATCGCCGCGCTCTCCAGTCCTGCGGCCCCAGCCAAGCCCTCGCCCCCGGCGCCACCCAAGCCGGCAGCGGCGGCTGCCGCGGCCGCCAAGCCAGAAGCCACCCAGCCCGCCGCCGCCGCCCCCATGCCGGCGCCGCGCCTGCTGCTGAACACCCATTTCCACGCCGACCACACCGACGGCAACGCCGGCTTCGCCGCCACCGGCGCCGTGATCGTGGCCCACGAGAACACCCACCGGCGCCTGGCCGAGGGTTCGATGCTCGAGGCCTTCCAGCTGGTGACGCCGCCGGCGCCGCCCGCCGCCCTGCCGCCGATCACCTTCGAGCGCGACCTGCGCCTGCGCTTCAACGGCGAAACCATCGACCTGCTGCACCTGCCCGCCGCCCACACCGACGGCGATGTGATCGTGCGCTTCCGCACCAGCGACGTGATCCACGCCGGTGACGTGTGGTTCAACGGCATGTATCCCTTCATCGACACCCGCCACGGCGCCACCCTGGCCGGGGCCATCGCCGGGGTCGACCGGCTGCTGCTGCTCGCCGGTGAGGACACCCGCATCATTGCCGGCCACGGCCCGGTGGGCAGCCGCAGTGAGCTGGTGGCCTACCGGCGCATGCTCGCCACCGTGCAGCAGCGCCTGGTGGCCCTCAAGGCCCAGGGCTTCACCCTGCCCCAGGTGGTCGAGGCCCGCCCCCTGGCCGACCTGGAGGCGAGCTGGGGCCAGGGATTGTTCACGGGCGATCGCTGGCTGGAGCTGATCTGGAACGGGGTGTGAGCCGGGGTCTGGCGGCGATCGGGTGATCATGGCTGCGCACCCCCAGCCCGCCGCGATGGGTTCCACCCCACCCCCCGCCCCTCCGCCCCTGGGCCCCCCGTCCCCCGCCCTGCTCGACCGGCTGCGCCCCGGCACCCTCTCGGCGCGCATGGCCCGCTGGGGGGTGGTGATCGTGCTGACCTACGTGCTGGTGGCCCTGGTCACACCGCTGCTGGTGCAGGCGGGCCTGCTGCCCGATGCCAACGCTGGCCTCGACAACCCCATCTACGCCCCGCCCTCGCCGGCCCACTGGTGCGGCACCGACCGCCTCGGCCGCGACGTCTGCGTGCGCACCCTGGCCGCCAGCGGCGTGGCCCTGCAGGTGGTGCTGCTGGCCCTGGTGGTGGCCCTGATCGTGGGTGTGCCCCTGGGCATGGTGAGCGGCTACCTGGGCGGCTGGGTGGACCGGCTGCTGGTGCTGCTGATGGACACCCTCTACACCCTGCCGGTGCTGCTGCTCTCGGTGGTGCTGGCCTTCCTGCTCGGCCGCGGCCTGCCCAATGCCGCCGCCGCCCTTTGCGTGGTCTACATCCCCCAGTACTTCCGCGTGGTGCGCAACCAGAGCGCCCAGGTGAAGGCCGAGCTCTACGTGGAGGCCGCCCGCTCCCTGGGCGCCGGGCCGGCCTGGATCCTGCGCCGCTACCTGTTCCGCAACGTGATCACCTCGGTGCCGGTGCTGCTCACCCTCAATGCCGCCGACGCGGTGCTGGTGCTGGGCGGTCTGGGCTTCCTGGGCCTGGGCCTGCCGGAAACGATTCCCGAATGGGGCGGCGACCTGCAGCAGGCGCTCACGGCCCTGCCCACCGGCATCTGGTGGACCGCCCTCTATCCGGGCCTGGCGATGTTTGTGCTGGTGCTGGGGCTGTCGTTCCTGGGGGAGGGTCTGGAGAGCTGGCTGAGCGGCTCCAGCCAGTCCTCCCGGGCCGCCCGCTGAGCGATGGCGGTCGCCACCCTGCACTGCTGGCGGCCCCCCGCCGGGGAAGCGGGAGCCGGCGTTGTGCGGCCCTGGGCGGTGCTGGCCCTGGTGCACGGCATCGGCAGCCATGGCGGCAGCTTCGCGCCGCTGGCCGAGGCGCTCACGCCCGAGGGCCTGATCCTCGTGGCGGTGGACCTGCCCGGCCACGGCCGCTCCCCCGGTCGCCAGGGCGATGTGCGCCACTGGCAGCAGCTGCGCGCCGCCGTGGATCAGCTGCTGCAGCGGGCCAAGCAGGAGGCGCCGGAGCTGCCCTGTTTTCTGCTTGGCCACAGCCTCGGCGGCGCCATCGTGCTCGATGCCGCTGAACGCGAGCAGGCGAGTGAGGGCGGGCGCCTGCGGGGGGTGGTGGTGAGCAACCCGGCCCTGGCGGTGGAGCCCAGCGGCCCGCTGCGCCTGCGGCTGCTGCTGGCCCAGCTGCTTTCCCGCCTCTGGCCGGGCTTCACCCTCGCCACCGGCATCTCCCTGGCGGCGGCGGCCCACGACCCGGCGGTGGGCGAGCGCATCGCCGCCGATCCCCTCCGTCACGACCGCTGTTCCGCCGCCCTGGCGGTGGCCTGGCAGCGCTGCAGCCGCGCCCTGATGGCCACCGCGGCCGCCTTCCCCCTGCCGCTGCTGGTGCTGCAGAGCAGCGGCGATGGGGTGATCAGCGCCGCCGCCGTGCAGCGCTATGTCGAGATGATTCGGGCAGGGGCAGCACTGCGGGCAGGGCCGCCGGATGTGACCCTGCGCCTGTATGAGCAAAGCCTCCATGAGCTGTTCGACGACCGCGAGCGCAACGCCGTGATCGCCGATCTGCTGGCCTGGCTGCGGGCCCATGGCTGAGCGCCGCCGCGATCGCGTGCAGCCGCCGCTGGCGCCGATCCGGCCCGCCTACAGCCCCGCCCTGCTGCGGCTGGTGCATGGATTGCTGCCGCTGCTGCTGCGTTGGCGCCTGGTGCCCTGGCTGCCGGCGGGCATCACCCACCTGGCGCTGGCGAACGGCGCAGCGCTGGTGGCGCTGCTTGAGCAGTTCCGCGCCGGCCGCTGCCGTCTGCTGCTGGCCTTCCGCCACAGCGCCGCCGACGATCCCCTCTGCGGCCTCTGGCTCCTCGGGCGCGGCCTGCCCCGCGCCCTGCGGCCCCAGCCCGTGCACTTCCTCTACGACCGCGGCATGCCCCTGTGGGCCGGACGTCCCCTGGGCTGGCTGCTGGCGGCCCTGGGCGGGGTGTCGCTGCGGCGGGGCCGCCAGCCCGACTGGAGCGCCCTGCGCCAGGCCCGCGCGTTGATGCGCGACGGCCCCTTTCCCTTCGCGGTGGCGCCGGAGGGGGCCACCAACGGCCTGGGGGATGTGCTCGGCCCGCTCGAGCCCGGCAGTGCCCGGCTGGCGCTCTGGTGCCGCGACGACCTGCGCCGCGCCGGCCGCTCCGAGGCGGTGTGGATCGTGCCGATCGGCATCCACTACACCTACCCCGATGCCGCCTGGCCGCGGCTGCAGCGGCTGCTGGAGCGCCTCGAGCGCCAGATGGGGCTGGCGCCACTGCCTCAGCCCCTGCCTCAGCCCCAGCAGCGGGCGGAGTTGCTGCCGGAGTTCTGCCGCCAGCGGCTGCTGCGCCTGGGCGAGCAGCTGCTCACGGCCCTGGAGGCCTTCTACGGGCGCTTCGGCGAGGGTGCCGGGCCTCCGAACGGCGCTGCCGGAGCAACGGCTGACGGCGCTGCCGGAGCAACAACGGCTGACGGCGAGGCTGGGGCGGCTGATGGCCCCCCGAACGGCTGCGACGGCCGCATCGCGGCCCTGCGCCAGCGGGTGCTGCGGCTGGCGGAAACGCGCCTGAAGGTGCAGCCGGCCGGCAGCCCTGAGGACCGCTGCCGCCGCCTTGAGGAGGTGGCCTGGCAGTGGATCCACCGCGAGGACCTGCCGCCCCGCCGGCACTTGCCGCCCCTGCAGCGCAACCTGGCCGACCGGGCCGCGGCCGAGGCCGCCCTGGCCCTGCAGCACATGCGCCTGGTGGAAACCTTCGTGGCCGTCTCCGGCGGCTACCTCGACAAGCCCAGCTTCGAGCGCTGCGCCGACATCGCCCTGCTGCTCCACGACGGCCTGGCCCGCCTGGGCGGCGGCGCCCTGCCGGCCCGTCCCCGCCTGGGCCGCCGCCACGCCCAGCTGCGGGTGGCCACGCCGCTGGCGGTGCCGGCTGAGCCCGGCGGCCGCCGCCAGCTCGACGCGCTCAGCGCCCTGCTGGAGCAGCGCCTGCGCGCTGGCCTGCCCTGAGCCAGAATTGGATCCGTTGATGATCTGCCGCAGCGTGCCATGCCCTGGTGGCTCGATCTGGTGCTGTTGGCCAGCGCGGTGGCCTTCTGGTGGAGTGCCAACCGCGAGCCGGACGACGTCTGGGTGCTGCTCAAAGGCCTGCTCGCCCTGGTGTGCCTGGCGGTGGTGCTGCTGGGCGGCCGCCAGGTGCCGCTGGAGCTGCTGGCCCTGGGCCTGGCCCTGTGGCTGCCGAGTTCCACCAGCCCCCACCTCTGGAGCCGCAGCGCCGGCCGCGGGCTCGGTGGCCGTCAGCAGCGCAGCCGCAGCGTGCGCGGCAGCTCCTCGGCGATGGCGCCTTCGGCGTCCAGGGGCGGATAGTCGCGGCCCTGCCGGCGGCACCACTCAGCCACCTGCGGGTAGGCCCACTCGAACAGCTGGCGGCGGTAGCGCTCCGGCGCCATGCCGGCGCCGCCGCTGGGCACCAGCCCCGCCGCCTGGCGCTGGCGCAGGGCCTCGAACAGCACGGTGGCCGCCGCCACGCTCACGTTCAGCGACTGCACCATGCCCCGCATCGGGATCACGATGGGCTGGTCCACCAGCGCCGCGGCCGCTGCGCTCAGACCCCACTTCTCGGCCCCCAGCACGAAGGCCGTGGGGCCGCTGAAGTCGCAGCTGCGGTAGTCCACCGCCTCGGCGCTCAGGTGGGTGCCGTAGAGCCGAAAGCCCTGGCGCTTGAGCTCCGTGAGCGCCGCGGCGCTGTCGCTGTGCAGCTGCAGCGGCACCCACTTCTGGCTGCCCTGGGCGGTGCTGTTGAAGGTGGGCAGCCGTCCCTGCAGGCACACCGCATGGGCTTCCAGCACCCCCACCGCATCGCAGCTGCGCAGGATCGCCGAGAGGTTGTGGGGCTTCTGCACGTGCTCCAGCAGCACCGTCAGATCGGCCATGCGCCCGTCCAGCACGGCCCGCAGGCGTTCGTAGCGGCGCGGCAGCAGTGGCATCGTTCCGATCGGCTCGGCACCATTGAACCCCCGCGGCTGGGCCGGAAACCCCCGCCGCTGGTCGGTCGCGATGGGCTTCGATCAGCAGGTCTACGCGGCCGTGGCCCTGATTCCGGCCGGCCGGCTGGCCACCTACGGCCAGATCGCTGAGCTGATCGGCGCCTACGGCCGGGCGCGGCAGGTGGGCTGGGCCCTGCGCCGCCTGGCGCTGCCCTCGCCGGTGCCCTGGCATCGGGTGGTCAATGCCCGGGGCCGCATCAGCTTCACCCCCAGCCGCGAGGGCAGCGACTGGATCCAGCGGGAGCTGCTGCTGGCCGAAGGCATCGCCGTGGATGCCGAGGGACAGCTGCCGTTGAGGCGCTATCTGTGGGTGCCGCCTTTCGAGCTGCACCCCCCTGTCTCCTCCACCGACCCCCCCAGCGGCCCCGGGCCAGGCTGAAGCCGGCACCACCGGCCTGGCAGCGCGGCAGCTGGCCTGGCAGGTGCTGCTGGCGGTGGCCGCTGGCGCCTACGCCGACGTGGCCCTGGAGCGGGAGCTGCAGCGCAGTGATCTGGCAGTCGCCGATCGCGCCCTGGCCACCGAGCTCGCCTACGGCGCCATCCGCCAGCGCTGGCTGCTCGACGCCTGGCTCGACGCCCTGGGCCGGGTGCCGGCGGCCCGCCAGCCCCCGAAGCTGCGCTGGCTGCTGCACCTGGGCGCCTACCAGCTGCTGTTCAGCCAGCGGGTGCCGGCGGCGGCGGCCGTGAGCACCACCGTGGAGCTGGCCAAGCGCGGCGGACTGGGGCGGCTGGCGCCGGTGGCCAATGCCCTGCTGCGCCAGCTGCTGCGCCGCCGTGAGGGCCTGGAGGACGTCGTGGAGCTGGGCTTGAACCCGGCTGTGGAGCCCTGGCGGGGCCTGCCCCTGCCCAGCGACGCTGCGGCTGGACTGGCCCTGCGCCACTCGCTGCCGCCCTGGCTGGCGGAGTTGCTGCTGCAATGGCTGCCGCCACAGCGGGCCGAGGCCTTTGGGCGGGCCTGCAACCAGCCGCCCGCCCTCGACCTGCGCGTGAATCCCCTGCGCAGCAGCCGCGAGGCGCTGCTGGCGACCCTGGCGCAGGCGGGGGTGCAAGCCCAGGCCCTGGCTGGCGAGGGGCTGGAGCAGGCCATCAGCATCGCCGGCCGGGTGGGTGATCTGCGCCGGCTGGGCGGCTATGCCGAGGGCCACTGGTGCGTGCAGGACCGCAGCGCCCAGCGCATCGCCGCCCTGCTCAGTCCCCGGCCCGGGGACCGGCTCCTGGATGCCTGCGCCGCCCCCGGCGGCAAGAGCACCCACCTCGCTGAATTGAGCGGCGATCTGGGTGAGGTGTGGGCGGTGGACCGTTCGGCCAAACGCCTGCAACGGCTGGAGCGCAATGCTGCCCGGCTGGGTCTGGGCTGCATCCGCACCCTCAGCGCTGATGCGGCCGAGCTGGCGGGGCTGAAGCCCGATTGGCAGGGCCAATTCGATCGCGTGCTGCTGGATGCCCCCTGCTCGGGGCTCGGCACCCTGGCCCGCCACGCCGACGCCCGCTGGCGCCTCCAGCCGGAGGCGATTGACGGGCTGGTGGCGTTGCAGCGGCGCTTGCTGGAGGGGGTGGTGCCGCTGCTGCGGCCGGGGGGCGTGCTGGTCTACGCCACCTGCACCGTGCACCCAGCCGAGAACGGCGAGTTGATCGACGCCTTCCTGGCCGCCCACCCCGGCTGGTGCCAGGAGCAGCGCCGGCAGTGGTGGCCGGGCGAAGGGGAAGGCGATGGCTTCTTCGCGGTGCGGCTGGTGGCGCCCGCAGCCGCTGCAACAGCCGCCTGCAGCTGAGCGGACTGAGCAGGAGGCCTGGGCTTCGGGGCTGGCCCCGGGCTCAGGGCAGCGCCCGGCTCATGGCAGCGGCAGCGGCGGCGGTGGCGGTGGCGGCGGTGGTGGCGGCGCCGCGGCGGCAGGCTGTGGCGGCGGTGGAGTGGGGGCCGGTGCTGCGGCTGGCGCTGCGGCTGGAGCGGGGGCCGGAGTGGGCGCCGGAGTGGGGGTCGGTGCGGGTGCGGGCGCGGGGGAGGTGCTGGGGCGGGGCGCCGGCGCCGGGTCGGGACGCACCGCAGGGGTGGAGCGGATGGCGCGCTCGGGGGCGGGCTCCGGCTCCCAGCTGGGCTCGGGGATCGGTGTGGGGTCGTTGTCCTCGTCCACGGGCCTGCTCCAGGTGTCGGCCTCCCGATCCCTGCGGCGCTGCTCGGCGGTGGCAGCGGGGGGCTTGGGCTTGGGTTTGGCCGCCGGCTTCTTGAAGCTGCCGGTGAGCGCTGGTTTGGGCGGAAACTGCTGCACCGGCATCGACTTGGTGATCGGCACCATGAAGCTCTTCCAGGCGTAGCTGGCCGCCACACTGCTGCTGCCGGTCTTGCGGTTGGTGTCGTAGCCCAGCCAGATCGCCGTGGTGAGCTGGGGAATCGAGCCCACAAACCAGAGGTCGCGGGCGCCCTCGGAGGTGCCCGTCTTGCCGGCCACCGGCCGATCGCCGAGGGCCGCACCGCGACCGGTGCCGCTGCTCACCGCCCGCTGCAGCATCCACTGCATCGCGTCGGCCACCTCGCTGCTCACCACCCGGGAGCCCTTGTCGCCATCCACCCGGCGGCTCCAGAGCAACTGGCCATCCGGGCCGTAGATCTCCTCAAACGGAGTGGGCTTCACATAGACGCCGCGATTGGTGATGGCGGCATAGGCCGCGGCCATGTCGAGCACGTATTGCTCGTTGGCACCCAGCACCATCGAGGGGTATTCGCCGATGTCGCCCACCATCCCCATGCTCTTGGCAACCTCCACCACCTTGGGGTAGCCCACCTTCTCGGCCAGGTCCACCGAGGCTGCGTTCAGCGACTGGGCGATGGCATTGCTGATCGAGGTGGTGCTCTTGGCCGTCGCGCCCTTGATGCAGAACAGCTTGGGGGGCCAGCCGTCCTTGATGCAGCGCTTCTGGTTGTTCACCGTGTCTTCCGGCTTCAACCCAGCTTTGAGCGCCGCGGTGTAGGTGAACAGCTTGAAGGTGGAGCCCGGGGAGCGCAGGGCCTGGGTGGCCCGGTTGAACTGGCTGGCGTTGAAGTCCTTGCCACCCACCATCGAGCGCACCAGGCCCGTGCCCGGCTCGATCGCCACCAAGGCTCCCTGCAGGCTGCCGGTGGCCCGGGCCCGGATGGTCTTCTGGGCCTCGTCCTGCCAGGCCAGATTGATGCTGCTGCGCACCGTCAGTCCGCCCACCTCCAGCTGCTCCTTGCTGAGCACACGGGCCAGTTCCTGCTGCACCCAGCTGCCGAAGTAAGGCGCGCGGCTCTCCCAATACTTCGGGTCGGCCGGTTTCAGCCCCAGGGGCGAGCCCTCGGCCTCGATCTGCTGGCTGGAGCTGATGAAACCGGCCTCGCGCATGCGGCGCAGCACGGTGCGCCGGCGCTGCAGGGCCAGGTCGGGATTCACCAGTGGTGAGTACACCGACGGAGCCGGCGGCAGGCCGGCGATCATGGCCGCCTCCTGCAGGTTGAGTTGCTCCGGAGTCTTGGAGAAGTAGATCCAGGCCGCATCGGCCACGCCATAGGCGCTGGAGCCCAGATACACCAGATTCAGATACTCCGTGAGAATCTCACGCTTGCTCAGCTGGCGCTCCAGCTTCCCGGCCAGGGCCGCTTCCTTGACCTTGCGCACCAGGGTGAGGTCCTGGCTGAGGAAGACCGTGCGGGCCAGCTGCTGGGTGATGGTGCTGGCCCCCTCCTCCACCGAGCCCCGGGAGATGTTGCGGACCATGGCCCGCATGATCCCCTGCAGGTCGACACCGTCGTGGCGGTAGAAGCGGCGATCCTCCGCGGCCACGAAGGCCTGCTCCACCAGGGGCGGCACGGCGCCGCTGCTGAGCTTCTCCCGCGCCACCGGGCCCAGCTTCTGCACCACCTGGCCGTCGGCGGAGAGGATCGTGAGGGTGCCGGGGCGGTTGAAAGTGCTGATGCCGCTGGCATCGGGCAGCAGCGAATCGAAGCTACGCACCACGGTGGACTGCACCGCCGCCACGCCGCCACCCAGCACCGCCGCGGCGACTCCCGTGACCACCAGCCTGCGGCGGGCGGCGGCGTGGCGTCCCGCCGGCACAGCGGAGGGACTGGCCATGGTGGGGGCTGTGCGGGTCATCTCACGCCACCAGGAAGCTGTGGCCGATCGCCAGGGCCGTCACCAGCATCCCCAGCACCAGAAAGGGCTGGGCGCTGGCCTGGTATTTGACGTCAAAGGCCACCGGATCGCGCAGCAGCCAGATGTCCTGGAAGGTGATCTGGGGAATGATCAGCAGCACCAGCAGCACAGCAGCAAAATGCTGACCGATCGCGATCAGCACCGCAACCATGGCGATCTGGAAGATGTCGATCATGCCGGCGCTGATCCAGCTGGCCGTGCGGATTCCGAACACCACCGGCAGCGACTGCAGGCCCAGGGCGCGGTCGCCCTCGACGCTCTTGAAGTCGTTGACCACGGCGATGCCCAGGCCCGCCAGCGAGTAGGCCAGGGTGAGCAGGGCCGTGGCCCAGGTGAGCTGGCCGAACAGGGCCTGACCGGCCCACCAGGGCAGGGCGATGTAGCTCGCGCCCAGGGCGTAGTTGCCGAGCCAGCCGTTCTGCTTGAGCTTGAGCGGCGGCGCCGAATAGATGAAGCTCACCAGGGAGCCGCCCAGGGCCAGCAGCAGCAGCACCGGACGGCTGTGTCCCGCCCAGACATCGAGCCCGTAGGCCACGGCCAGGCCGGCCAGCAGCAACACCCAGATCTGCGCTTTCACCTGGGCCAGGGGAATGGCCCCCGAGGGGATCGGCCGGTAGGGCTCGTTGATCGCGTCGATCTCGCGGTCGTAGTAGTCGTTGATCGTCTGGGTGTAGCCGGCCAGCAGTGGCCCGCTCATCAGCATGCAGGCGATTGAAGCGCCCACCTGGGGCAGGGTCCAATGGAAATTGCCGGAGGCGGCGGCGCCGCAGATCACTCCCCAGATCAGGGGGATCCAGGTCACCGGCTTCATCAGTTGCAGCCGGATTTTCCAGATGTTGTCACTGCCGGCAGCCCCCTTCATGCCCAGCAACTGACGGGCCGCTGAGCCGCTGCTGGCTTCGGGGTTGGGGCTGTTGGTCAAGGCCTCGGATTCAGGCGGGCAGGGTGCTCAGGCGGGCGCGATCTCGTCGTCGAAGAACCAGGCGGTGCGGCCACCGGTCAGATCCACCACAAAGCCGATGCCACCGCCGTCCACGGTGCGAAAACCCTTGACGGTGCCATTGGGATCGCTCTGCAGGATGGCCACCAGGTCGGCTGGGATGCGATCGCGGACACGCATCACACGCACCTTGGAACCAACGTTGATCGTGGCAGCCTGGGCCATGGGCGGGCGAACGACGCGATACAAAAGTGGCGCAACCTTACCAGCGCCACTCGAGCGGCCCGGTCCTCCACGGGCCACCCGCCCCGCTCCCGGTTCGAATCCCCAGCTGCCCCCAGGCTCCCCTCGAAGCTCTCGCCATGGTTGCCAAGCGCATCATCCCCTGCCTCGATGTGGCCGATGGTCGGGTGGTGAAGGGCGTGAACTTCGTGGGCCTGCGCGATGCTGGCGATCCGGTGGAGCTGGCCTGCCGCTACAGCGCCTCCGGCGCCGATGAGCTGGTGTTCCTCGACATCGCCGCCAGCCACCAGGGCCGCGACACGCTGGTGGAGCTGGTGCGCCGCACCGCCGAGGCCGTGACCATCCCCTTCACCGTGGGCGGCGGCATCAGCAGCGTCGACGGCATCACCGAGCTGCTGCGCGCCGGTGCCGACAAGGTGAGCCTCAATTCAGCGGCGGTGCGCGACCCGCAGCTGGTGGCCCGGGGCGCCGAGCGCTTTGGCTGTCAGTGCATCGTGGTGGCGATTGACGCCCGCCGACGCACCCCCGAGGCCACCGCCGAGGCCACCGCCGCCGGCGCGCCAGGTGAGCCCAGCGGGCCGGGCTGGGATGTCTATGTGAAGGGGGGGCGGCAGAACACGGGCCTCGATGCCCTGGCCTGGGCACGGCGGGTGGTGGCGCTGGGGGCGGGCGAGATCCTGCTCACCTCCATGGACGGCGACGGCACCCAGGCCGGCTACGACCTGGAGCTCACCCGGGCCGTGGCCGGGGCGGTGGCGGTGCCGGTGATCGCCTCCGGCGGCGCCGGCTGCATCGACCACATCGCCGCGGCCCTCGACCCGGGGCCCCGGGGCGGCCAGGCGGCGGCGGCGTTGCTGGCGTCCCTGCTGCACGACGGCGTGCTCACGGTGGAGGCGATCAAGAGCGAGCTGCTCGGCCGCGGCCTGCCGATCCGCCCCCTCGACTGAGGCCCCTCGACTGAGGCCCCAGCCAGGTTGCGGATCGGCCAGGGCTCTCATTTATCCCCCATTGGTGTTACCTGCCGTTACATTGGTAGCGAAACCACCACTTTCCCCCGCCTCCCCCCTTGGCCGCCCTGCACCACCCCGTTACCACCACCCTCGCCCTGGTGCTGATGGGTGTGGTCATCGCCCTGGTGGCCTGGGCCCTGCAGCTGATGCAGGCGGCCAATGACCGTCAGGACTTTTCCTTGATGCTGGCCGGCTGCATGGTCTGCTGCTCGGCCGTCGGCCTGGCCACGGTGATGGTGATCACCCTCACCGGCCCGAGCCGGCTGCTGGCCGAACCCCTGACCCCCGACGCCGGCGTCAGCCTGGATGCGGTGCTGCTCCCTGACCTGCTGTTCTTTGCCGAGCCCGGCCCCGCGAGCCTCGATGGCGACATTCCCGCCAGGTGATGCGCGGGCGGTGAATGATCTGTTCGAGCAGATCGCCCCCCGTTACGACCAGCTCAACGACCTGCTCAGCCTCGGACTGCACCGGCTCTGGAAGCGACAGGCGATCGCCTGGCTGGCCCCCCGCCCGGGCCAGCAGCTCCTGGATCTCTGCTGCGGCACGGGCGATCTGGCCCTGCTCCTGGCGGCCCGGGTGCGGCCCGGCGGCAGCGTGCAGGGCCTGGATGCGGCCGCTGCCCCGCTGCGCCTGGCCCGGCAACGGGCGGCCCGCCAACCCTGGCTGCCGGTTGCTTGGCGGCAGGCCGATGCCCTGGACACGGGCCTGGGAGCCGGTGCCGCCGATGGCGCCGTGATGGCCTACGGCCTGCGCAACCTGGCCGATCCCGCCGCTGGTCTGGCGGAACTGCGGCGCCTGCTGCGGCCGGGGGCGCGGGCGGCGGTGCTGGACTTCAACCGCCCGGACCCCGCCAGCTTGCGAGGCCGCCGCACTGCGGCCCTGCAGCGTCAGCTGCTGCGCCGGCTGGTGGTGCCGGTGGCCACCGGCGTGGGTCTGGGGGAGCACTACGCCTACCTGGAGAGGAGCCTGGAGCGCTTCCCCACCGCCGCCGAGCAGCAACAGCTGGCCGGCGCTGCCGGCTTCACGCACGCCCGCCACCGGCCCCTGGCCGGCGGGCTGATGGGCCTGTTGCAGCTGGTCGCCTGAACCGCCGGCCCGCCCAGGTGCCCGACCAGGTGCTCGCCCAGGGCACTCGGGCAGACTCGCAGCCGCCCCCGGCACCCCCCTCCCGGCCCACACCTGTGCACTTCCAGGACATCACCGCCACCCTCAACCGCTTCTGGGCCGAGCAGGGCTGCCTGATCCTGCAGCCCTACGACACCGAGAAGGGCGCCGGCACCATGAGCCCCCACACGGTGCTGCGGGCGATCGGGCCCGAGCCCTGGGCCGTGGCCTACCCCGAGCCCTGCCGCCGCCCCAGCGACGGCCGCTACGGCGACAACCCCAACCGGGCCCAGCACTACTTCCAGTACCAGGTGCTGATCAAGCCCTCCCCGGACGGCATCCAGGAGACCTACCTGGCCTCGCTGGCGGCCCTGGGCATCCGCGCCGCCGACCACGACATCCGCTTCGTGGAGGACAACTGGGAATCCCCCACCCTCGGCGCCTGGGGCGTGGGCTGGGAGGTGTGGCTCGATGGCATGGAGGTGACCCAGTTCACCTACTTCCAGCAGTGCGGCGGGCTCGACTGCCGGCCGGTGTCGATCGAGATCACCTATGGCCTCGAGCGTCTGGCCATGTATCTGCAGGACGTGGAGAGCATCTGGGATCTCTCCTGGAACGGCGTGCGCAGCTACGGCGACATCTGGCTGCCCTTCGAGAAGGGCCAGTGCACCTACAACTTCGAGGCCTCCAACCCCGAGCGGCTGCAGCAGCTGTTCGCCCTCTACGAGGCCGAGGCCGGCGATCTGGTGGAGCGGGGCCTGCCGGCCCCGGCGCTGGATTACGTGCTCAAGTGCAGCCACACCTTCAACCTGCTGGAGGCCCGCGGCGTGATCTCGGTGACCGAGCGCACGGCCACGATCGGCCGCATCCGCGTGCTGGCCCGCCAGGTGGCCGAGGCCTGGCTGGCGGAGCGGCAGGCGCTGGGCTTTCCGCTGCTGGCGGGGTGATTGAGCCCCGCCGGCAGCGCTGGCTGCAGCACGGGCTGCGGCTGCAACGTTGGCTGCGGCGGGGGCAGCCGCGGCGCGGCTTGCTGGCAGCGGTGCTGCTGCTGGGCAGCTTCCAGCTCGGTCGGCTGAGTGAGCGCAACCGCCTGCCCTGCCGCCTGCGGCCCCTGGCGCCGCTGGTGGAGCCGCTGCTGGGCCGCAAGCTGCCCAGCCCCCAGCTCTGTGATCTGCTGCTGCGCCTGCCGCCGTTCTGAAGAGCGGCCACCGGCTTTGGGCTACGGCCACCGGCTTTGGGCAGCGGCCCGGGCGGGGGGGGGCAACCCTGAACCCCTGGCTGTCGTGAGGGGATGGGGGCGCGCACGCTTAAGGGAATGGTCTGGGCCCTGCTCCTGGCCCTGGTGCTGGTGCGGGCGGTGCTGGCGAGCCTGCAGCCGCTCACCCCGGCGGCCGGCGATCCAGCCCTGGCGCTCGCGGGCCAGCGGGGTGCCCTGCCGGTGCGACTGGAGGGCCGGCTGCTGGCCGACCCCCGCGCCTTCGGCGACGGCCGCGACGAGCGCTGCACGGCCCTGCTGCAGCTGCCGGTGGGCCGCAGCGAGCTGCAGTTCAGCCCCTGCCCCCAGCCGCCCCTGCGCCAGGGCTGGCGGCTGGCGGTGCACGGTCAGTTGCGCCGGCCCCGGCCGGCGCCCCATCCCCTGCTGGGGGGCCCCGCCGAGCGGCTGGCCCGCCGCCAGGCCGCCAGCCAGCTGCGGGTGGAGGGCTTTGCGGTGGTGGCCCGCCCCGCCACGCCCGTGGCCGACCTGCGCCGCCAGCTGGCTGGCCGGCTGATGGAGCGCGCCGGGCCGGAGCGGGGCGGTGTGCTGGCGGCCCTGGTGCTGGGTGGCGCCGTGGTGCCGTTGCCGGCGGAGGTGCGTGAGCTGTTCCGGGCGGCCGGTCTCTCCCATGCCCTGGCCGCCTCTGGGTTTCATCTCAGCGTGCTGCTCGGGGCGGTGCTGCCCCTGGCCCGGCGGCTGCCGCGGGCCCCCCGGCTGCTGCTGGCCTTCGGGGCGATGGGCCTGTTTGTGCTCCTGGCCGGTCTGCAGCCGTCGGTGCTGCGGGCGGTCTTGATGGCGGCGATCGGTGTGCTGGTGCTGGAGTGCGGCCAGCGGGGACGCCCCCTGGCGATCCTGCTGGCCAGTGCCCTGCTGCTGCTGCTGATCTGGCCCCGCTGGCTGGCGGAGGTGGGCTTTCAGCTCAGCGTCACGGCCACCGCCGCCCTGGTGCTCTGCGCCGGACCGCTGGAGCAGGCGCTGCGCCTGCGCCTGCCATCCGCCTGCCCCGGCTGGCTGGCGGGTGCCACCGCCGTGCCCCTGGCCGCCTGCCTCTGGACCCTGCCGCTGCAGTTGCTCCACTTCGGCGTGGTGCCCCTGTATGCCCTGCCGGCCAACCTGCTGGCGGCGCCGCTGCTGACGCCGCTCACCCTGGGGGCGATGCTGCTGGCCCTGCTCAGCCTGGTGCTGCCGCCGCTGTTTGGCCTGCTGCTGCCACCCCTGGCGGCCCTGGCGGGGGTGCTGCTGGCGATTGTGCGCGCGGTGGCGGCCCTGCCCATGGCCCAGTGGCAGCTGGGGCGCCCCACACCGTTGCTGGTGGCGCTGCTGGCTGCGGGGCTGCTGGGCCTGCTGTGGCCGGGCCTGGCGCGGCGCTGGCGGCGTCTGGCGCCGGCCCTGGTGGCCCTGGCCTGCGGGCTGCATCTGGCCCAGCTGCAGGCCGACCAGCTGCTGTTGGTGCACCAGGGTCGCCGCGACCTGCTGCTGGCGCGCCACCGGGGCCGCGCCGCCCTGGTGGCCCTGCAGGCCGATGGTTTCAGCTGTCATCAGGCCGCCCAGCTGGCCCGGGGCCTGGGGGTGGCCCGTTTCGACTGGGCCCTGCTGCTCGATCCGCTGCCGCCGGCGGCGCCCGCCTGCTGGGACGAGCGGGCGGGGCTGGTGCTGGCCAGCTCCGATGGCAGCCCGCCGCTGCTGCCCGGCCAGCGCCTGCGCAGCCCCGGCCTCAGGGCCGAGGCCATCGCCATGGCCAGCCGGGGCCTCTGGCTGGAGGTGGGGCGGCGGCGCTGGCTGCTGCTGCCGGATCGCCAGGACCTCTGGGCCTGGCGCGATCAGCAGCGCCGGGCTCCCCGGGATGGGCGCCGCCAGGGGGCCACGGCCGATGGCCTCTGGCTGGGCTTCCATCCGGGGCCCCGGGAGCGTCAGTGGCTCGCCGAGCGGGGCCCCGAGCACGTGTGGATCAGTGGCGCGCCCCAGTCGTGGACTCCCCCCAGCTGGCGGGCCAGCGGCCGCAGCGGCTGGCTGCAGCAGACCCTGAGCTGAGCGCTTCGTAGAGTGGCCGCGGCACCTGGAGAGGTGGCTGAGTGGTCGAAAGCGAACGACTCGAAATCGTTTGAAGGGCAACCTTCCGTGGGTTCGAATCCCACCCTCTCCGTTTCCATCACCCCGCTCAGCACTCCCGGGCCTGCCGCCGTTGTCAGCCCCCGGTGGTGCAGATCCCGATCCGGCCCCCCTGGAGTGTCCTGGGGCGGCAGGGCAGCATGGGCTCCCGTTTCTCTCCGCCGTGACCCTCGCCTTTCTGGGAGACAGCACGCTCGATTTCGGCAACCTCAACGCCTCGGCCCGGTCGCTGGGCGAGCGCCGGCCCTTCCGCAATGGGCGCTACGACGGCGGCGGCAATGTCAAGGCCTCGGATGGCTTCGTGCTCGGCGAGCAGCTCGCGCGGCGTCTGGGGGCCGGCAGTCGCCGCTCACCGGCCCGGCTGCGATCCGCCGAGCTGATCAACCTCTCCGATCGACCGCTGAGGCGGGGTCTGCGCGACAAGGATGCCAACGCCGAGGTGTTCAATTTCGCCTACGCCGGTGCCACCAGTGGTGGCCGTGGCTCCACCACCGCCGGCCTGGATGAGTTCCGCATCGGCCTCAAGCGCCAGGCCGCCACGCTGACCAAGGCAGCCCGCTTTGTGCCGCCTTCCAAGAACCTGGATCTGGTCATCAGTGGCGGCACCAATGACGTCTTCGATTATCTCGACAGGAACGAGGGCAAGGTGAGGCGGGCGATCCTCACACCCGGCACCCGGGATGAGCGCCGGCTGGCAACGGGTGTGGCGCGTCAAGTGGTCACCAATATCGAGGATAGCCTTGATTCAATTACAGGTCTTTATGATGAAGCCTTGGTGATCGGCACCACCAAGCTCAGTGCCCTGCCCAGGATTCGCGAGGCCTCCAAGGGCTTTGGGCGGGTGCCACTGCTGGGGGGATCCCTGACAGCACGGTTCAAGAAATTTGTGGACAGGATCAGTCGAACGATCAACGAAGATCTTGAGGAAATCTATAATTCCAATGACAGGAATGGGGTCTTTGTGGTCAACGGCATCGATACCTGGAACGACCTCTCGAAGAAGCCAGGCTTCGTTGACAACATTCACCCCAACTCCCGCACCAACGGCCGCCTGGCTGATCTGGTGGCGTCCCAGATCCGAAAAACCTCTGCCCTGGACAGCTTCGGTTTCTGAATCGGGTCTCAGATCACCTTGGAGGCGGCGAAGGCATCGGTGATTTCGTACACCGACCAGCCGTGCAGCAACAGGTGACGCACGAACAGGGAGGCTTCAGCGTCGCCTGCAAACATCCGCTCTTCAATCGTCTGAGCGGGCTCGGTCACTGCCGCCTTGAGGTGGTGCATGGCGCAGTAGTCCCTGGGGCTCGTGTAGTAAACGACCCACTTGCCCCGGTAGGGGGCTCCGCAGTCGCGCAGGCTGATCAGGGGCGTCATGGCGTCCCAGGTCATGGGCTCCAGGGCGTTGCTGAGGGCGCTGGTCAAGGCGGAGGCTCGGCCAGCCGCCTCAAGGACGGAATCAGAGATCAGCATCGGGCTCAGGGGGGGTGGCGGATGGGGAGGCAGGCAGGGTCTGGGTTCAGTGGCGCAGGGCTCCCGTCAGAGCGGGATGGAGCCATGGCTTGGGTCTGAACAGGTGGAGCTCTGAAAGGCCGCGAGCTCTGAATGGCCGCCTGACTTGTGGATCCAGCCAAGGTCGAATCGGCCCCTGTTCTCTGTAGGGATCACTACCAACGTCATGGCTTGTGATCCCAGGGCCAGCCCCCTCGGCGCCGCCCCTCCAAACTGAGACCAGATCGCTTGTGCTGGCTGGATGGCCTGGTTTGTGAAGATCGAAGAGGGCATCGTCGAGAAGGCCCGCTTCGACGCGGTGGTGCCGGCCCACCTGGCCTGGCTGCAGGAGCTGGAGCGGCAGGGGCATCAACCCCGCAGCGGCTACTGGGCTGACCGGCGGGGCTGCAACGGCGAAGGGGCCGGCGGCATGTTGCTGTTCTGGGCCGCAGACTGGGCCCAGGCCGACCACCTGGTGCGCAGCGATCCGCTCATCCAGGCCGACTGCGTGCGCTGGAGCCTGCACGAGTGGCGTCTGGTGCACGGCGAGCTGCCGCTCAGGAGTGGAACAGCAGCACCAGGCCGGAGCTGAGCTGGTGGAATTCCCGCTCCTCCCGGCTGAGGTCGAGCCCCACCTGCAGTCCCTCCTTGAGGGCGTCGTCGAAGGGCGGTGAGGTGGGAGGGGCACCGGCGTTCCAGAGAGCGGCGATGCCCACCGGAGTGGCATGCCAACGAAACCGCTGTGTCGTTCCGATCTCCGGCTCGCTCAGGGCGGCTTCCAGAAGTTCGCGAATCGGCATGGTTCCCCGGACCCGAAGGCAGCTTCGGCAGGGCTGGGCGACCGGGCAATCAGCTGAGAGCTTTCGTGATGAAGGCGGCCCCCAGCAGCCACACCAGCGTCAGGCGCCGGCTGAGCGCCAGCATCCGCTCCACCGCGGCGCGGTCTGGAGCCGGCTCGCCGGCGGCCAGCAGTGGTTTGCGCTGCAGTTCGCCCCCGTAGTGATTGGCGCCACCCAACTGCACGCCCACGCTGTGGGCATAGGCCGCCTGGGACACCCCCGCATTCGGGGAGGGATCGGGCGCCCCATCCCGCAGGGCGAGCCGCAGCCCGGACCACACCCCCCCCAGGCCCCGGCCGGCGGCCAGCGGCAGGCTCAGGGCCACCAGGCGGCAGGGCAGCCACACCAGCAGATCGTCCAGCCGGGCTCCAGCGCTGCCCAGCCAGGCCAGGCGGCCGCGGCGGTAGCCCAGCATCGAATCGAGGGTGCTGGCCGCCTTGAACCCCCAGGCCAGGGCCAGGGGCCCCGGGGCGGTGGGCACCAGCGTGGCCAGGGCCGCCCCCAGCAGCATCCAGAACAGGGGCGCGAACAGGCCATCCACGCCGTTTTCGCTGGCGGTTTCGGCCAGGGCCCTGAGGATCTCGCCGCCGCTGAGCTGGTGGGTGTCGCGGCCCACGATGCCGGCCAGGCGTTGCCGGGCGGGCCCCAGATCCTCGGCGCTCAGGAGCTTGAGCACGCCGTTCACGGCGTCGTCGAGGCTGCGGCCGGCCAGGGCGCTGGCCAACCCCACCACCACCACGGCCACCCCCACGGCGCTGTGGGCCGCCCAGCGCTCCAGCAGCCAGCCGGCAGCCCCGCTGAGCCCCACCACCAGCCCGGTGATCGCCGCACCGGCGCAGCGCAACCGGCCGGGCCGATCGCCGGCCCAGCCCTCGGCCAGCCGCCGCAGGCGCTCAATGCTCCAGCCCATCACCTGCACCGGATGCAGCCAGCCCAGCGGATCGCCCAGGACTCGATCGAGCAGGGTGGCCAGCAGCACCTGCAGCAGCAGCGCCATCGCTTCAGGGGTCCTGGTTCAGGCGCCGCTGGTTCAGGGGGCGGGCGCGGCCCAGGGGCCAGGCCAGCGCCACAAAGCCCAGCATCTGCAGGGGCAGGGCCAGCCCCAGGCCGAGCAGCTGGCTCAGCAGTCCCATGCCCAGGCTGCCGGCCAGGCCACCCACGGCTGCGGAGCGCTGCAGCACCAGCCAGCGCAAGGGTCCATCGCCGAGGGGCCCCAGGACGCTCACCAGGGCGGCATCACTGGCGGCCGCCAGGGCCCCCAGGGGCAGGAACAGCAGCACCGCCGCCCAGCCCGGTGCGAGCTGGGCCAGGCCCAGCAGCGCCGCCATCAGGCCATAGCGCAGGGGACCCGGCAGGGGCGGCAGCAGCCCGGTCAGGCCCCGGCCGAGGCCATAGGCCGCCAGCAGCATGGCGAAGTCGAAGCACCTGCCGGCTCCCACCTCCCGCACCCACAACGGCAGCAGGGCGAACAGGCCTCCGAACAGGAGCCCCTGGATCGCGCCGAGCCGGCTGAAGGGAATGGCCTGGGTTGTTGCTTCATCGCCTGTCGCCGCCTGCAGGGGGTTGGTCCCGACCGCGGCAGCCCGGCTGCGGGCGGCCAGCAGCAGCCCCAGGGGCAACAACAGCAGCAGGGCCGGCCCGAACTGCAGCGCGGCCGGGAACAGCAGGGCCGTGAGCAGGTAGCCCAGCAGGGCGCCCAGGTCGGCGCCGCGGCGCAGCTGCGCGATCGAGCTGCCCGGTTGGCGCAGCAGCCGGCGCTGCAGCGGCAGCTGGCTGATCTCCACCCCCAGGGCAAACAGCAGCACCGCCAGCAACGACGCCGCCAGCAACCAGGCCGGTGGCAGCCACTGCAGCGCCTCGGCCACCGCCACGGCCAGCAGGGCCAGCACCGCCAGGGGCTGGAGCCCGTAGCCCCAGGCCCGCCGCCGCAGGGGCAGCAGGGCGGGCAGGGTGCCCAGGGCCGGCAGCAGGCTGTTGAGCAGGGGCGAGGGGCTGAGCCCACTCACCAGCCAGGCCGTGGAGGCCAGGGTGAGGCTGCCGCCGGCCTGGGCGCTGCCCCAGAGCAGGGACGGGGGAATCAGGCCGCTTTGAGCCAGGAGAACATGGCCCGCAGACCCGTGCCCACCTGCTCGATCGGATGGTGGCTGTCGCGTTCACGCTGCTTCTTCATCTCCGGCTTGCCGGCCTCGCATTCGGCCACGAAATTCTTCGCGAAGGTGCCGTCCTGGATGTCGACGAGAATGCGCCGCATCTCGGCCTTGGTGTCCGCCGTGATCAGGCGAGGGCCACTCACGTAGTCGCCGTATTCGGCGGTGTTGGAGATCGAATCACGCATCGCCGTGAGGCCGCCCTTGACCATCAGATCCACGATCAGCTTCACCTCGTGCAGGCACTCGAAGTAGGCCAGCTCGGGCTGGTAGCCGGCTTCCACCAGGGTTTCGAAGCCAGCCTTCACCAGTTCGCTGAGGCCACCGCAGAGCACCGCCTGCTCCCCGAACAGGTCGGTTTCGGTCTCTTCCTTGAAGTTGGTCTCCAGGATGCCGGCGCGGGTGCCGCCGATCGCCTTGGCGTAGGCCATCGCCAGGTCGCGGGCCTTGCCGCTGGCGTCCTGCTGCACGGCGAACAGGCAGGGAACGCCCTGGCCGTTCTGGTATTCCCAGCGCACCGTGTGGCCGGGGCCCTTGGGGGCGATCATCACCACGTCCACATCGGCCGGGGGCTGGATCAGTCCGAAGCGGATGTTGAAGCCATGGGCAAAGCTCAGCACCTTGCCGGCGCTGAGGTGGGGCGCGATCTCCTCGGCATAGACGGCCTTCTGGGCCTCATCGGGCAGCAGCACCATGATCCAGTCGGCCTTGGCGCAGGCGTCGGCCACGCTCAGCACCTCCAGGCCGTCGGCCCGGGCCTTCTCCGCCGAGCGGCTGCCCGCGTAGAGACCCACCACCACGGCCACGCCGCTGTCCTTGAGGTTGAGGGCGTGGGCATGGCCCTGGGAGCCGTAGCCGATGATCGCCACCGTGGTGCCGCTCAGCAGCGAGAGATCGGCGTCGGAGTCGTAGAAGAGCTGGGCCATCCGGGCGGGGGCAGGGGGCGGGAGCAGGGATCGAGCTTACGCAACGCCCCCCGTTCCCGGCCCCAGCCCAGCAGCTGGGCCGCGGGTCTCAGGCCTCGCTGGGGTGGGCGATCACCCGGTCGATCAGGCCGTACTCCTTGGCTTCGGCGGCACTGAGGAAGTAGTCGCGGTCGGTGTCCTTCTCGATCTTCTCGAAGGGCTGGCCGGTCATGTCGGCCATGCTGTGGCTGAGCATGTCCTTGATGCGCAGGATCTCCCGCGCCTCGATCTCGATGTCGCTGGCCTGGCGCTGGCTGGTGCCCCCCAGGGGCTGGTGGATCATGATCCGGCTGTGGGGCAGGGCCAGGCGCTTGCCCTTGGTGCCGGCGCCGAGCAGGAAGGCTCCCATGCTGGCCGCCAGCCCCACGCAGATCGTCACCACCTCACTCTTGACGTACTGGATCGTGTCGTAGATCGCCAGGCCGGCGGTCACCGACCCGCCGGGGGAGTTGATGTAGAGGTAGATCGGCTTGGAGTTGTCATCCGAATCCAGATAGAGCATCTGGGCCACCAGGGCATTGGCCACCGCGTCGTTCACCTCAGAGCCCATGAACAGGATGCGCTCCACGCCCAGGCGGGTGTAGATGTCGACCCAGCGCTCGTACTGGCTGCCGGGCAGGCGGTAGGGAACGCTGGGGGTGCCGATGGGCATGGCTGGGTGCGGGGTGGTGGTGAGGTGGTGGTGAGGAGCTGAACTGTGGAGGGCTGAGGTCCCTGAGCAGGGCTCAGCCGATGCCGGCGGGGCTGCGTTCGGCGGCCAGAGGAACGCCGTTGGGCAGGTCTTTCTGGCTGGTGAGCACGCGGTCGATCAGGCCGTACTCCCTGGCCTCCTCGGCGGTGAGGTAGGTCATGCGGTCGGAGTCCTTGCCCAGCTGCTCCACGCTCTTGCCGGTGTTATGGGACAGCATCTCCAGCAGGGTGTGCTTGTTGTGCAGCACCTCCTTGGCCCGGATCTGGATGTCGGTGGCCTGGCCGCGGGCACCGCTGCGGGGCTGGTGCAGCACGATCGAGGCATGGGGCAGGGCCGCCCGCTGGCCCTTGGCGCCGGCGCTGAGGATCATCGCCGCCGTGCCCATGGCCTGGCCGATGCAGATGGTGTGCACCGGCGGCTTGACGTAGCGGATCGTGTCAGCGATGGCGAAGGCCTCGGTTTCGAAGCCGATGGCGTCGCCGGTGAACCAGGAGGTGCCGGTGGAATTGATGTAGAAGAAGATCGGCTTGTCGGGGTTGTCGAACTCCAGATAGAGGAGCTGGGCAATGATCAGCTCGGTCACGTCCACGCCCATCTGGCGCTTGGCGTCGTCGTCGCTGAACAGCGGCAGGCCCAGGTAGACGATCCGCTCCTTGAGCAGCAGCGACGGCAGATCCGGCGGCGGGGTGCGCATTACGGCGGAATCGCCGTAGTAGGGGGCTGACACCGACATCCGCAGACCTTGTTCTGGCACTGGATCGGAGCCTAGCGGGGCCTGCCCGAAGCCCGCTCCCCCCGGCTGCGGTTGTGCTCCAGCTGGGCGAACACGATCCGGCCGGTGGGGTTCTGCAGCGCTCCGGTGATCACCACCGGCAGGCGCTCGCCCAGGCGGCCCCTGGCCCCTTCCACCACCACCATGGTGCCGTCGTCCAGGTACCCCACCCCCTGCTCGGCCTCCTTGCCGTCGCGCACGATCTTGAGCTGCAGCTCATCGCCCGGCTGGACCTCGGGCCGCAGGGCGATCACCAGCTCGCTGAGGTTGAGCACCTTGATCTCCTTCACCTCGGCCACCTTGGCGAGGTTGTAGTCGGCCGTGAGCAGGGTGCCGCCGGTGTCGGCGGTGAGGGCCTGGAGCTTGTCGTCCACCCCCTTGCCCTCGTAGCGGGTGCTGTTCACCACCAGCCGCCGGCCGTAGGCCTCGCGCAGCTGGCTGAGCAGCTTGAGGCCACGGCGGCCCCGGGCGCGCTTGTCGGCGTTGCCGGAATCGGCCAGGGCCTGGAGTTCGTCGATCACGCACTGGGCCACGATCACCTGGCCCTCCAGCAGCCCGGAGTCGAGCAGGCCGCGGATGCGGCCGTCGATGATCACGCTGGTGTCGAGGATCTTGGCGCTGGCCGGCTGCAGCACCCCCTCGGCCACCAGCAGGGCCTCGGTGCTGCTGGGGTTGAACAGGCGCAGCAGGGTGCGGCCATGCACCTCGGCCAGGTTGTAGCCCGACACGCCGAAGAAGACGTTGCTGAGCACCGCCGCCAGCGGCTTGATGAAGATCACCTCCCAGGGCAGCGGCAGCAGCAGGATCGGCGCCAGCAGCAGGTTGGCCACCAGCAGGCCCAGGATCAGGCCCACGGCGCGGCTCACCAGCAGGTCGGTGGGCATCGAGCGCACCTGCTGCATCAGGCGGCGGCGCAACTGGCTGAAAAAGAACCCCGCCAGCAGGCCGAAGAAGGCCCCAAAGCCCGCCAGCACGGTGCGCAACTGCTCCGGGTTGTTGACCTGCACCAGCAGCGACTCCGGCAGCAGCTCCACGCCCAGCCAGCCCGCCGCCGCCCCGGAAACCAGGAACAGAATCAGGATGAGGGAGTCCACCATTCCCGTCGCCCCGATGTGCTGTCCGCTCAGGCAGGCAGCATGCCTGAAACCCGGGCCCTTGGCCGGCAGGGGTAACCGCACTTGATCGTGTCCGCACACATGCCGGCGCGCAGCGCCTACCTGCACCTTCCCTTCTGCCACCGCCGCTGCTTCTACTGCGATTTCCCGGTGGTGCCCCTGGGGGATCGGGCCGCCGGCGAGGCCGGGGCGCCGGGCTCCACCTCGATCGCCGCCTACCTGCAGCTGCTGCAGCGGGAGATCGCCGCCGCCCCCGCTGGCCCACCGCTGAGCACCGTGTATCTGGGTGGCGGCACCCCCTCGCTGCTCACTCCTGTCCAGGTGGAGGGGTTGCTGGCGGCACTGCAGCGGCGCTTCGGCCTGGCCCCCGGCGTTGAAATCAGCCTGGAGCTCGATCCGGCCAGCTTCGATCAGGCCCGCCTGAGGGGCTATGCGGCCGCCGGCGTCAACCGCGTCAGCCTTGGCGCCCAGAGCTTTGACGACAGCGTGCTGGCCGTGCTGGGGCGGCGCCACCGGGGGGAGCACGTGGGCCAGGCCGCCGCTTGGCTGGAGCAGGCCCGCCGCCGCGGCGCCCTGGCGAGCTGGAGCCTCGATCTGATCCAGGCGGCGCCGGGCCAGGACGGCGCCGCCTGGCGGCAGCAGCTGCGCCGGGCGGTCGCCAGCGGCGCCCCGCACCTGTCGGTCTACGACCTCACGATCGAGCCCGGCACCGTGTTCGCCCGGCGGCTGGAGCGGGGGCAGCTGGAGCTGCCCGATCACGACCGGGCCGCCGACCTGATGGAGATCACCTGGGCGGAGCTCAGCGCCGCGGGCTACGGCCACTACGAGATCTCCAACTACGCCCTGCCCGGCCATGCCTCGCGCCACAACCGCGTCTACTGGAGCGGCGCCGGCTGGTGGGGCTTCGGCATGGGTGCCACCGCCGCCCCCTGGGGGGAGCGCCAGGCCCGGCCGCGCACCCGGGCGGGCTATGCCGCCTGGCTGGACCAGGGCCCGCTGGCGGGCGCCCCGCCTGGAGCTGGTGCCGGCATGCCGCTGGACGAGCGTCTGCTGGTGGGCCTGCGCCGCCGCGAGGGGGTGCGGCTGCCGGCGCTGCTGGCGGGCGCCGGCCTGTCGCCCAGCCAGAGCGAGCGGGCCCTGGTGGAGCTGCGCCGACGGCTGGCCCCCTGGCGGAGCGAGGGGCTGCTGCTGGAGGAGGGAGGGCGCTGGCGGCTGGCCGATCCGGCCGGCCTGGCCCTCAGCAATGGGGTGCTGCGGGAGCTGCTGAGCTGGTGGGAGGAACGGGGTGGCGCTGGGCCGCGATCCAGTGGCGCAGCGCCTCCACCGCCCGCAACCGCCCCGGCAGCAGCGGCGGGCTGAAGGGCGGCTGACTGGTCGTCAGGCCCAGCAGGTCGGCGGTGACCCGCACCTGGCCATCGCAGGCCTCGCCGGCGCCGATGCCGATCACGGGAATCTGCAGCTGCGCGCTCAGCTCGGCGCCCAGCTCGGCCGGCACGTGCTCCAGCACCAGGGCGAAGCAGCCCGCCGCCTCCAGGGCCTCGGCATCGTGGCTGAGGCGCCGCCGGCTGGCCGCGTCGTTGCCCTGGCGCCGGTAGCCGAGGCGATGGACCGACTGGGGCGTGAGGCCGATGTGGCCCATCACCGGAATGCCGCTGCGCACCATCCGGTCGATCGCGGCCAGGGTTTCCGGCTCGGCGCCCTCCAGCTTCACCGCCGCCGCCGGCGTTTCCTTCAGCACCCTGCCGGCGGCGGCCACGGCGTCATCGGCAGCGCACTGATAGCTGAGGAAGGGCAGATCGCAGATCAGCAGCGGCTCCTGGCCTGAGACGCCGACGCTGGCCAGACCCCTGCTGGCGGCCCGGCAGTGATGCAGCATCTCGTCCAGCGTCACCGGCAGGGTGGTGGGGTGGCCAAGCACCACCATCGCCAGGGAGTCGCCCACCAGCACCGCGTCGGCGCCGGCTTCGGCGACCAGGGCCGCCGAGAGGGCATCCCAGGCGGTGAGCACGGTGATCGGCAGGCCGGCCAGTTTGCGACGCACCAGATCCGCGGGGCGCTGGGGCACGGCGAGGGAAGGCGGAGATGGCATTGCTAGCATCATCGCGACTCGGACCCACGCGGCCCCGACGCCCAAACCTGGTCAGGACCGGAAGGGAGCAGCCACACGGGATGCTTGGAGCAGGCGTGGATTCCGGGTCACCCAATTCCTGCCAAGCCCGCCATGGGGGCGGACAAGCAAGGCTCGCCCGCGGCCCTAGGCGCTCGACCTGGCGGCCCTAAGCGCTCGACCTTCGGCTCTCAGCTCTCACTCCTCAGCTATCGCTGGAGGAGCGGGATTGGCGGTTGAGCAGAAAGGGGGGAATCATGGCGCCCCGCTCTTCGCGATGCTGCGCTGGCTGAGGGTCACTGCCACCGAGCAGATTGGTGTCGCTGAAGCTCATCGTCGGCCGCTCGTGGCGGTAGGGAGTGCCGCCGTCGAAGCCGGTGGCGATCACCGTGACATGGATCTCACCTTCGAGGCTCTCGTCCACCACCGCGCCCACGATGATGTTGGCGTCGGGATCGACCACGTCGTAGATCACTTCCGAGGCGGTGGTCATGTCCTCGAGGGTCATGTCCTTGCCGCCGCTGATGTTGATCACCACCCCTCTGGATCCGTCGATGCGGGCGGATTCGAGCAGCGGACTGGTCATGGCGGCTATGGCGGCCTCACTGGCACGACTGCGGCCGGAGCCCACGCCGATCCCCAGCAGAGCGGTGCCGGCGTCAGACATCACCGAGCGCACGTCGGCGAAGTCGACGTTCACCAGCCCGGGGCGCACGATGATGTCGCTGATGCCTTTGACGCCCATCCGCAGCACGTCGTCGGCGGCGCGGAAGGCCTCGTTCAATGGCGCCCCGGCGATGGCGTCGCGCAGGCGGTCGTTGGGGATCACGATCAGCGTGTCCACATGCTCGGCCAGGCGGGCAATGCCCTCCTCGGCCTGGCGCTGGCGCTTGCGGCCCTCAAACCCGAATGGCTTGGTGACGATCCCCACGGTGAGGGCGCCCACTTCCTTGGCCACTTCGGCCACGATCGGGGCCGCGCCGGTGCCGGTGCCGCCGCCCATACCGGCGGCGATGAACACCAGATCGGCGCCCTGGAGGGATTCCTGCAGCTCGCTCCTGGACTCCTCGGCGGCCTTCTGGCCGATCACAGGGTTGCCACCGGCCCCGAGGCCGCGGGTGAGCATCTGGCCGAGCTGGGTGCGCTGCTGGGCAGCGGACTGGAGCAGGGCCTGGGCGTCGGTGTTGAGCACGCGGTAGCCCACACCCTGGAGATCGGACGCGATCATCCGGTTCACCGCGTTGCTGCCGCCACCGCCAACGCCGATCACCTCGATCCGAGCCGTCTGGCTGGGGGTGATGCCGGGAGCTTGTGCTGGGCTGGAGGTCATGACGGCGGGGTGGGGGGGAGCTCCGTTAGCAGAAGGGGAGTCAGCTCCCATGGCGACATCCACATTGAGGCTGGCCTGGCTGACCTGCTCGTGCCCGTTGAACTGCCCGTGCATGCTGTCGTGTGCCTGGAGGGCGGAATCGGTGAAGTTTCACACGATTACCGGGTTTCTGGGGGGCCTGCTGCTCGTCTGCGCACATTACAGGCCCTGATCGACCGCCTCCCCCCAAGCCTGATCCGATCAGGGCCGGGAGGGCGGGCTGGCCGGTTTGGGCGGTGCCACCAACGCCAGTTCGGGCTGTTCCGGTTCGGTCAGGTCGAGTGCCTGCAGCTTCTTGCCCTGCAGGTGGGGAGGCAGGGTTTCGATCAGGTGGTCGAGTACCTCAAGCCGGCGTGGCAGCCTGGCATCATCGGGCCCCAGGCGCACGCTGCCCAGGCGCTTGCTCTGCACCGTGAGGCTGCCGTCCGGCTCGAAACGGATCTGGGCCAGGTCGGCGCGCAGGCGTTTGCGCGTCTCCAGCATCAGGCTGAGGGCCGACCGGTGGCTCTCCTGCCAGCCCAGCACCCGCAGGCCCGCAGCCGCAGCGCCAGCCAGGGGCTTCCCCTGGCTGGCGCTCATCCAGTGGCCCTGGCGATCCACGTAGCCCTCCTCCACCCCGCCTGGTCCGCGCCGCTGGGCCCGGGCCACCGGTTCCCGGTCCACCAGCTCCACCCGCAGCCGTGCCGGGGCCATCCAGCGGCTCACCCGCACCTGCTCCACCGGCAGGTCGGCCTGCAGCTCAGCCGCCAGGCGCCGCGGCTCCAGGCTGAGCAGGGGCTGGGGGAAGCTGATTCCGGCGGCGCTGATCACCTGCTCGCGGCTCACGTGGCTGCTGCCCTGCACCTCCACCTGCTCAGGGCTGCCGAGGGTCCAGCCATGGCGCAGCAGCAGGGTGCCGCTGCCGGCGCTCAGCCCCAGCAGTACAACCATCCTCCAGAGGTTGCGCAGCAGCTCATGGCGTCGCTGCAGGCGCAGTTCACGCCGCCGCTCGACACCCGGCGGCAGGGGGCTGGCCCGGCTCACAGCTCGCAACGGGAGCGGGCCATCAGCTCATCCATCCAGCGCCGCGCCCGTTCGGCATCGGAGAAGGCCAGATCCTTCTGGTCTCCGCCCCCCACCAGCCGCAGCCGGCAGGCACCTTGCGACTCCTCGGTGAGGGGGGCTTCGCCCGAGCTCAGGGCGAGCAGCTCCACCAGCTCGAGCTGTTTGATCACGAAACTGCCCTGCTGCTGCAGTTGGCCGGCCTCGAAGCGGCTCCAGCTCAGCACCCCATCCACCAGCCGGGCGGCGCCGCAGCCGTCCAGCTTCGCCAGCTCGGATCCCTGGGCCCAGTCCCGGAACAGTTGCTGCCGGCGGCGCTCCAGCCAGCCCAGGGCCGCCAGCAGCACGAACACCACCAGCAGCGGTAGCCACAGCAGTCCGCGAATCATCGCCCCAGGCCTCCGGCAAGACGGGTGTGGCCGCATTCTCCCGCCGTCTGCAGCAGTTCGTGCACCAGGGCGTCGAGTGCAACACCACTGGCCTGCCACAGCATGGGGTACATGCTCTGGCTGGTGAAACCCGGCAGGGTGTTGATCTCGTTCAGCCAGAGCTGGCCACTGGCCTCCGCGTAGAAGAAGTCCACCCGGGCCAGGCCGCTGGCGCCCACCGCCTCGCAGGCCTGGATGGCCATCGTTCGGGCCCTGGCGGCGATCGCCTCGGGCACCGCTGCCGGGATCACGGTGTGACTGAGGCCGTCGCTGTACTTGGTTTCATAGTCGTACCAATCGGCGTCAAAGCGGATCTCGCCCAGCACCGAGGCCTCGAGCGCCCGCCCGCCACCGCCCTTCACGGCGCATTCCAGTTCCCGCGCGGCAACCCCCTGCTCCACCACGATGCGGGGATCGAGGGCCGCCGCCGCCGCCAGTCCCTGCTGCAGCTGGCTGCGGCCTGTGGCCTTGCTGATGCCCACCGAGGAGCCGAGGTTGGCGGGCTTGACGAAGCAGGGATAGCCCAACTGCCGCTCCAGACGGTCCAGCAGTCCTTCAGGGTCGCGCTGCAGGTCGGCGGCGGCCACGCAGGCATAGGGCACCTGGGGCAGGCCGGCGGCGGCGAAGGCGGCCTTCATGGCCTGCTTGTCCATGCCCACGGCGGAGCCCAGAACACCTGAACCCACAAACGGCTTGCCCATCAGCGTGAACAACCCCTGGATGGTGCCGTCTTCGCCGTTGGGGCCGTGGAGGACGGGCACCCACAGCTCGATCTCCAGGGCGCCGGGGGGGAAGCCCCGGAAGCCCGGCTGCGGCGGCGGTGCACCGGCGGCGGCCAGGGCGGCCCGCAGCTGCTCGCTGCTGGCTGGAGTTCCCTGGGCCAGCACCGCGTCGGCCAGCTCGGGCCCCCACCAGCGGCCCAGCGGATCGATGTAAAAGCAGCGCAGGGCATAGCGGCCGCCGTTGGCCCCCTGGCGCAGGCCCCGCGCCACCGTGGCCGCCGAGCGGATCGACACGGCGTGCTCCCCGGAGGCCCCCCCGAAGATCAGGCCGACGGGGATCGGGGCGGGTTCGGGCGCTGGATCGGGGGCGGTGGCGTGGACGGCAGCGGGCATCGGCAGGCGCAGGAACCCAGCCCGTGGCGCGGCGGACGGTTGCCGTCACCGCCACGCTGGGCTGAAACTCAGGCCAGTGTGCCGCTCAGGGAGAAGGCGCGCACCTCCTGGATCAGTACATCCACCAGTTCGCCCGGCCTGATCTCGGTGCCATCGCGCCGCTTGGCGGGGAAGAAGGTGAGCCGGTTGGTGCGGGTGCGGCCCATCACCTGGGCTGGATCCTTGGGATTGGTGCCCTCCACCAGGATCTGCTCCCGGCGGCCGGCGTAGCGGCCGCTGCGCGCTCTGGCCTTGGCCTCCACCAGGGCATTGAGCTCCCGCAGCCGCTCCACCTTCACCGCCTCGCTGAGCTGATCGGGCCAGTCGGCAGCGGGGGTGTTGGGCCGCGGCGAGTAGGCGGCGGTGTTCACCTGGTCGAAGCCGATCTCCTCCACCAGATCGAGGGTGCGGCGGTACTGGGCGTCGGTTTCGCCGGGGAAGGCCACGATCACATCGGCGCTGATGGCGGCATCGGGCAGGCGCTGGCGGATGCGCTCGATGATGCGGCGGTAGCGATCCACCGTGTAACCGCGGGCCATCGCCTTGAGCACGGCGTCATCGCCGCTCTGGAAGGGGATGTGGAAGTGCTCGCACACCTTGGGCAAGCGCAGCGCAGGCCTCGATCAGCCGCTCGGTGAAGTAACGGGGGTGGCTGGTGGCGAAACGGATCCGCTCGATGCCCCGCCACGTCGTGCACCTGATGCAGCAGGTCGGTGAGGGTGTGCTGGCGGCGGCCCTCGGGGGTGATGCCGGGCAGGTCGCGGCCGTAGGCGTCGATGTTCTGGCCCAGCAGGGTGATCTCGCGGTATCCCCTGGCCGCCAGTCCCTCCATCTCCAGGCGGATGGCCTCAGGCAGGCGGCTCTGCTCCTGGCCGCGCACCGTGGGCACCACGCAGTAGGTGCAGCGCTCGTTGCAGCCGTAGATCACGTTGACCCAGGCGCACACGGCGCTGTCGCGGCGGGCGGTGGTGATGTCTTCGAGGATGTGGTGCTCGCCGGTGGCCACCACCTGCTGCCCCTGCTCCACCTGGCCCAGCAGGGTGCCCAGCCGGTTGGCGTGCTGGGGACCCATCACCAGATCCAGCTCCGGCACGCGCCGCAGCAGGGCTTCCCCCTCCTGCTGGGCCACGCAGCCGGCCACCACCAGGGTGAGGTTGGGGTTGGTGCGCTTGCGCTGGGCCTGCCGACCCAGGTAGCTGTACACCTTCTGTTCGGCGTTGTCGCGAATGGTGCAGGTGTTGTAGAGCACCAGATCCGCCTCCAGCTCGGCCTGGGCCGCGCGGTAGCCCATCGTTTCAAGGATTCCGGCCATGCGCTCGGAATCCGCCTTGTTCATCTGGCAGCCGAAGGTGGTGATCCAGTAGCTGCCCCGTCCGCCGACCTGCGGGCGGGTGGTGGTGGAGAGCGTTGCCGTCATGGCATCCAGTGTGCTGGACGGCGCCACCGGCCGGGCCGGGCTCAGCCCTGCTCCAGCAGCAGCAGCTGCTGGTTGGTGCGGCCCAGCTTGCGGGCCAGATCCTGGTGCAGGGCCTGCAGCAGGTCGATCACCACCTGGGGCTGTTCCTGCTCCAGCAGGGCGTAGACCTCCCTGGTGAGCACGTAACAGGTGCCCGCCTGCTCGGCCACCACATCGGCCGTGCGGGGCGAGTGGCTGAGGAAGGCGATCTCCCCGAAGCACACGCTGGGGCTGAAGGTGGCGAAGCGCACTGGCTGCTCCACCGCCGGGGGGCGGAGCACGACGCTGAACAGCCCCGATTCGATCAGATACACCTCATCGCCGGCCTCCCCCTGGCGGCACACCAGATCCCCCTCGTTGTAGGAGCGGCGCTCCAGCAGCGGTTCCAGCAACGTGCGGGTGGAAGGAGGCAGATACTCCAGCAGTCCCAGGGAGCAGTTGCCGGCCAGGGGCTCTCCCCTCGTCAGCAGCAGATCCTCGAGCAGCAGGTCTTCGGCCACTTCCAGGGCCCGGTCCAGGTTGGAGAAATAGCGGTTCTGAGGCGGGGCACCGCCGGCGTCGTGCTGCGGCCAGAACTCCGT
Source organism: uncultured cyanobacterium (assembly GCA_963765575.1). Classification (GTDB taxonomy): domain Bacteria; phylum Cyanobacteriota; class Cyanobacteriia; order PCC-6307; family Cyanobiaceae; genus NIES-981. Next base: position 498,966 of record CAVXWZ010000011.1, read on the forward strand.
GAGGTGCTCACCGCGACAGAGCAGGCAGCGCACGCCGCGCTGGCTGAGGTCGTCGATCTGCTCCTGCAGCAGAGCGGCGTCCACCCGGGGCATGGCCAGCACCTGGCCCAGATCGACCACCAGGATCGCCCCGGCCGCGGCCCGGCTCTGCATCTCCGCCAGCAGCTCCTCCACCGCGGCGAAATCCAGCACCCCCTGGGCCTGCAGGATGTGGATGTGGTCGCCTTCGCGGTCCAGCAAGTCACTTTCGCCCTCGCTGCGCCAACGCCGCGAGCGGCGCTTGAGGGCCGTGGTGGCTGAGCGGATTGTGTTGCCGGCCCTCGATGGCTGGTTGAACAGATGCAATTGCAGCCGCTTGGAGATTTCCTCGCAGACGGCGATGCCGCGGCTGGAGTTGCCGTAGCTGTCGAGGGGTGGGGAGTAAACGGCGATGCCAAGGCGGCCCGGCACCACTGCCATGACGCCGCCACCCACGCCGCTCTTGGCGGGCATGCCCACGTTGTAGAGCCACTGGCCGGTGTAGTCGTACATGCCACAGCTGCCCATCACGGCCAGCACATTGGTGGTGATCTCGGGATCGATCACCACCGTGCTGGTCACGGGATTGCGTCCCTGGCAGGCCAGGGTGGCGGCCATCACCGCCAGATCCCTGCAGTTCACCGACACGGCGCACTGGCGGAAATAGAGCTGAAGACCCGGCTCCGGATTGGTGCCGATGATGTCGAAATTGCGTAACAGATGGCCGATGGCCCTGTTGCGGTGCCCCGTATCGCGCTCGGAGCGGAACACCGATTCATCCACCCCCAGCCGCCGGCCTGCCATGTCCGAGTAGAAGTCCATCAGCAGGGTTTCGGCCCGTTCCGGGTCGTGGGCCATGACCTGGGCCGTGGTGGCGATCGCGCCGGCGTTGATCATCGGGTTGCGGGGGATTCCCGACACCGGATGGAGGCTGATGGCGTTGAAGGCATCGCCGGAAGGCTCGACCCCAACTTTTGAGGTCATGTAGTCTTCTGTGTGGAGTTTGAGGGCTAGCGCATAGGTGAATGGCTTGGAGATTGATTGGATTGTGAATTCTTTTCTTGTCTTTCCGATTTCGTAAATTCGCCCATCGGTGGTGGCGATCACGATGCCGAAATCCTTGGGGTCGGCCTTGCCGAGCTCGGGGATGTAATCCGCTGGTTTGCCGTCGTCCAGGTCCTGGAAGCGGGCATGGAGATCCTCCAGAATCCGCTGGATGGCGTCGGCATTTTGAGCCTGCAGACCCTCCAGAACCCGCTGAATGGCATCGGGGGTTCTGTCTGCTGTTGGCATTGCGGCGCGCTCAAACCGGCAGGATCACAAGCCCTGGTGTCTACGGATTTCTGTGCCCACTGCTACCGCGCACAATTTTGGTGCGCTGGACTGTGCGAACTTGAGCCCATTCGCCGCCGCTGATGTACTGCCGTCTGCGCCGTTTCCGGCTCACCAAGGCCGTGCCACTGGCGATCAGCCGGGGCACCACCGCTGCGGTGGAGCATCTGCTGGTGGAGATCAGCCACGCCGGCATCACCGGTCATGGGGAGGCGGGTGGTCTGGATACCGGCCACCGCCATTACGAGACCGCCGCGATCGCCCAGGAGCTGGAGGAGCTGGCGCCCCGGCTGGAGGGTCTGGCGCCCGAGCCCCTGCAGGCCCTGGAGCCCCTGCTGGCGACGTTGTCACCCCCCGCCCGCTGCGGTGTGGATCTGGCCCTGCACGACTGGTGGGGCAAGCGGCTGGGGCAGCCCCTGCACCGGCTCTGGAATCTGGACCCGGCGGCCGGCGTCGCCACCAGCGTCACCCTGGGCCTGGCGGCACCGGCGGCGGTGCTGGAGCGGCTCGAGCGCTGGTGGGCCCAACTGCCAGCCACCCGCATCAAGCTCAAGCTGGGCAGTTCTGACGGCACCGATCACGACCGCCGGCTGCTGGCTGTGGTGGCCGCGGCGATCGAGCGGCGGCGCCAAAGCTGCGGCGGGCCCTGTGAGCTCCAGGTGGACGCCAACGGCGGCTGGGATCTGGATGCCGCACGCACCATGCTCGAGCCGCTGCTGCGGGCCGGGGTGGTGCTGCTGGAGCAGCCCCTGGCGCCGCTGCTCGATCCCGAGCGCGATGCGGCCGGCTTCGCTGCCCTCGGGCCCGACTGCCCCATGCCCCTGGTGGCCGATGAGAGCTGCTGGGATCTGCGCGACCTGCTGCGCCTGGCCCCCCATGTGCAGGGCATCAACATCAAGTTGCTCAAGAGCGGCGGTCTCACCGAGGCGCTGCTGATGGCCCGCGTGGCCCGGGGCCTGGGGCTGGGGGTGATGCTGGGGTGCTACTCCGACGGTGGCTTGCTCAATGGCGCCGCCGCCCAGCTGCTGCCCCTGGTGCGCTGGCCCGATCTCGACAGCCACCTCAACCTGGTCGACGATCCCTTCACCGGGCTCGCCCTCAGCGGCGACAGGCTCGTGCCCCCCAGCGCCGCGGGCCTGGGCATTGCCCTGCGGCAGGACCGGGGGTTGGTCGCCGGCGCAGCAGGGGCTGGTCAGGGGGGGCCGTGCTGAAGCCCGACCAGCGGCTGGTGCTTTTGCTGCACGGCGGCCTGGCTGATCTCAGCGGTAAGACCGGGCTGGCCCTGCTGCGCTACCGCCACGGACCGATCGTGGCGGTGGTGGATCCGGCCCATGCCGGTCAGCCGCTGGTGGAGGTCACGGGCATCGAGCGACCGGTGCCGGTGGTGGCGTCCCTGGCCGCAGCGCTGCCCTTCGATCCGGAGGTGGCGGTGGTGGGTCTGGCCCCTTCGGGCGGGCAGCTGGCGGCGGCGGTGCGGGCCGACCTGGCTGCTGCCCTGCGGGCGGGGCTGAGCGTGGCCTCTGGGCTGCACAGCCGCATCGGCGACGATCCCCAGCTGGCACCGCTGCGGCGCGATCCCGCCTGGATCTGGGATCTGCGCTGCGAACCGCCCGCCCTGGCCGTGGCCAGCGGCCGGGCGGCGGCCCTGGCCTGCCGGCGGTTGCTGGCGGTGGGCAGCGACATGGCCGTGGGCAAGATGAGCGCCTGCCTGGAGCTGGAGGCGGCGGCCCGGCGCCAAGGGCTGCCGGCCCGCTTCGTGGGCACCGGCCAGGCCGGCATCCTGATCAGCGGTGCCGGCGTGGCCCTCGATGCGGTGCGGGTCGACTACGCCGCCGGTGCGGTGGAGGCGGCGGTGCTGGAGGCCGGCGCCGCCCTGGGGTCCGACGGCCTGCTGCTGGTGGAGGGCCAGGGCTCGCTGGCCCATCCCGGCTCCAGCGCCACCCTGCCGCTGCTGCGCGGCAGCCAGCCCACCGCATTGCTGCTGGTGCATCGGGCCGGCCAGCGCCACCTCAAGGGGTTGCCTGAGGTGCCGATCCCACCGCTCAACGACCTGATCGCAGCGGTGGAGGCCCTGGCTGCCCTGGGCCGGGCCGATGGACGACGTCCGCGGGTGCGGGCCGTGGCCCTGAACACGGCCCTGCTCGATGCCGCCAGTGCCGCCGCCCACCTGGCCGACACCGCCGATCGCACCGGACTGCCCTGTGGGGATCCGGTGCGCCAGGGCGGCGCGGGTCTGCTGGAGGCTGTGCTGGCCTGAGCAACGGCCAGAAAAAGGGGCGAGCGAGGGGATTCGAACCCCCGAATAGCGGCGCCACAAGCCGCTGCCTTAACCACTTGGCGACGCCCGCCGTGGTGGGTGCCAATGTACCAATGCGTCCGGCTGCTGATCGCGCTTGCCCTCCGCGCCCCGAGGTTCCTGGCTTGGTGCTCTCCTGCTGACGGCTGGAGCCGCGGCCGGGCTGGCGATCAGCAACCCGGCACCGCCGGCGTTCGAGCGCTTCGCGGCGGCCCACCTGGTGCAGGAGATCGAGCGCCAGGTGTGTGCTGGCGATGTGCTGCCGCCCCTGGTGCGTTTGGCGCTGCCCAACTGCTCCGAGCTGGTGCAGGACCAGAACGAGGCCATCGGTGCCCTCGTGAGCAGCCAGACCCGGCGCTGGAACCTGGGCCTGCTGAGCATCTACCGCAGCGATGTGGGCGGCCAGGAGGTGCTGCTCTGGCAGGTGCCCCAGTTCCGGGCCACCGTCGTGGGGGTGGCGGGCCAGTTTCTGGTGCTGCAGGCCAGCATCGACGACGTGCAGCCATGACGGCCGCTCCCGGCCGCCTGCGCCTGCGCCTGCCCCGGGCCCTGCTCGACCCTCGCCTGGGCGGCTGGCCGGTGAATCGGGACGATGGCCTGGTGGCCGTTGAGCTGGAGCAGCGCCAGGGCCTGATCACGGCCCTGCGGCCCTTGGCTGCCTGCCCCTGGGGAGGCGCTGCCCCTGGGGCTCACGCCCCTGGTGGAGCCCCATGCCCACCTCGACAAGTGCTTCACCGCCGCCGCCTTCCCCAACCCCGGCGGCACCATCGCCGGCGCCATGGCCGCCAACCGCCGCGAGAGCGAGCAGCGCAGCGGCGAGCAGGTGCTGGAGCGGGCCGAGCGGGCCCTGGAGCGGGCGTGGCGCCATGGCCTGCGCGCCATCCGCAGCCACATCGACAGCGGCGGGCCGGCCACCCGCCCCAGCTGGGAGGCGTTGCTGGAGCTGCGCCGGCGCTGGGCCCAGCGGGTGGAGCTGCAACTGGTGGCCCTGGTGCCCCTGGCCCACTGGAGCAGTCCGGAGGGCGAGGACCTGGCCCGCTGGGTGGCTGATCGCGGCGGCTGGCTGGGGGGGGTGCTGGGACCGCCCTACGGCCGCCTGCGCTCCGATCGGGATGCCCTGGGGGGCCTGCTGGCGCTGGCGGAGCGCCTCGGCACCGGGGTCGACCTGCATGTCGATGAGGCCGATGACCAGCCCGGCCGCGGCGTGGCGCTGGTGGCCGCTGTGGCCGCCGAACGGCGCAGCGGCGTGCCGATCACCTGCAGCCATGCCGCCAGCCTGGCCCTGCTGGGCACGCGGCGGCTGGAGCGGCTGGCCGAACGGCTGGCGGAAGCCGGGATCGCGGTGGTGGCTCTGCCGCTCACCAACCTGTGGCTGCTGGGCCGGCGGCCGCAGCGCACGCCGCGGCTGCGGGTGCAGGCGCCGATCCGCAGCCTGCAGCGGGCCGGGGTGCTGGTGGCCGTGGGGGGCGACAACGTGCAGGATCCCTGGTATCCGGGCGGCGACTTCGACCCGATCGAGCTGCTGCGGCTGGTGCCGCTCACCAGCCACCTCTGGCCCGCCCAGCGCCAGGGGCTGGCTCCGTTCACCACGGCCCCAGCGCGCCTGCTCGGACTGGCCTGGGACGGGCTGGTGCGCGAGGGCGGGCCCGCCGACCTGGTGCTGCTGGCCGCCGACGGCTGGCCAGACCTGCTGGCCCGCAGTCCCCGACGCCTGGTGCTGCGCGCTGGCCGCTGCCTGCCGCCGCCTGCCCTGCAGCAACCCTCGGCCCTGCTGCCAGCCGTCAGCATGGCCTGAGCCGTCCCCGCCCCGTGCCGCCCCGTTCCCGCGCCCAGCCGCCCCGTCCCAGCGATGCCGAGATCGATACCCTGGCGGGCGAGCTGGGCGGGCTCGATCCGCAGCTGGAGCTGGTGACGGCCGCCGAGGCGGGCGAGCTGCAGCGCCTCTCGCGCGATTTCTACGACTACTCGCCGGTGCTGGTACCCCAGCTCGCTGGCCAACGGGCCCAGCTGGCGGTGCGGGCCACGACCGTGGAGCAGGTGCGTCTGGTGGCCGGGGCCTGTGCCCGCCAGGCCATTCCCCTCACCGTGCGTGGGGCCGGCACGGGCAACTACGGCCAGTGCGTCCCCCTGGCCGGTGGCGTGGTGCTGGAGCTCAGCGGCCTGCGGCGGCTGCGCCACCTGGATCCGGCCAGCGCCGTGGTCGAGGTGGAGGCCGGGGCCGTGATGGCCGCCATCGACCAGCAGCTCGCCCCCCACGGCCGGGCCCTGCGGCTGCTGCCGAGCACCTGGCGCAGCGCCACCATCGGCGGCTTCATCGCCGGTGGTGCCGGTGGCATCGGCTCCCTGCGCTGGGGATTCCTGCGTGATCCCGGCAACCTGCTGGGGCTGGAGGTGGTGACGGTGGAGCCCGAGCCGCGGCTGCTGCGGCTGGATGCGGCCGCCAGCGCCCCGCTCAACCACGCCTATGGCACCAATGGCATCCTCACGGCCCTGCGGTTGCCCACCACCGCAGCGCTGGACTGGCAGCAGCTGGTGGTGGGTTTTGCCAGCTGGGATCGGGCCCTGGAGGTGGCCCTCGCCCTGCCGGCCACGGCGTTCCTGCTCAACAGCCTCAGCCTGCTGGAGGCTCCGGTCGCAGCGCGCTCCCCCTGGCCAGCCGGCTGTCCGGCGGCGGCGGATGGCGAGCACCGCCTGCTGTTGCTGGCGGCCCCCGATACCCTCGAGCCCCTGCCCGCCTGGCTGGCCCAGCGGGGCGGCACGCTGCTGTGGCAGGCCCCCCAGGGCACCAGCCGCGGCCTGCCCCTGCGCGAGCTGTGCTGGAACCACACCACCCTGCACTGGCGCGCCCAGGTGCCCGGTTGGACCTACCTGCAACTGCTGCTGCCGGAACCGGCGGCGCCCTGCCTGGCGGCCCTGCGCCAGCGCTGGGGGGCCGACCTGCTCTGGCACCTGGAGGCGGTGCGCCAGCACGGGGCGCCGCGGCTGGCGGCCCTGCCGCTGCTGCGCTGGCAGGGGGAGGAGCGGTTGCGGGAGCTGATGGACCAGGCCCGGGCCCTGGGGGCGGTGCTGTTCAACCCCCATGTGCTCACGGTGGAGGATGGCGGGCTGGGGGTGGTGGACGCCGATCAGGTGGCCGCGAAGGCCGCCCACGATCCTGCCGGCCTGCTCAACCCGGGCAAGTTGCGCGGCTGGGGGCCAGGCTCCTAGCAGTCCAGGCTCAGCCGGGTGTCGGCGCCGGTGCGGGGGTTGGTGCCCTCGGCCTCGCGGCAGAGCTGCCGCTGGTCGGCGCGGTCGATCAGGGCCTCGCTGAAGTCGGCGTTGGTCACCGTGGCGCCGGTGAAGTTGCTGCCTGCGGCGATCACACCGCTGAGCACGGCATCGGTGAAGTCGGCGCCGGCGAAGTCCACCTTGTCCATGAGCACTCCGCTGAGGTCGGTGCCGCGGAAGCTGGCCTGGGGGAAGGCGGCCTGGGTGAGGATCGCCCCGTGCAGGTTGGCGCCGTCGAAGTTGGCGTGGCGGCCGGCGGCGCCGGCGAAGGAGGTGTTGGCCAGATCCTGGCCGTGGAAATCGGCCTCGTTCTGGTTGGTGAGGGTGTAGTCCACGCCGGAGAACTCGGCCCGCGCCACCGCCGGCAGCAGCGCCAGCGTCAGTGCCAGGGCCGCCGGCAGCAGCAGGGCCAGGCCCAGGGCCGCGGCGATCCGCCGGATGCCCGTGGCCAGGGGGCCGCGGGCGGGGCGGCTGGCTTGGAGCGGGGGGGGAGTCGCCACAGCAAAGACCGTCAATGTGCTGACCTTCACTCTGGCCGCCGCCGCCTCAACCCGCCGCCTCAACCCGCCGCAGCGAGCAGCTGGCCGATGAGATAGAGCGAGCCGGCCACGATCACCGGGCCCCGGGCCCCGGACCCGCATTGGCCATGCTCGGCGGCCTGGCGGATGGCGGCGGCCGGATCCGCAGCCGCGACCAGTTGCTCGACCAGGTGCGGGTGCCGCTCGGCGGCCAGGGCCTCCTGGAGCTGGCGCACGGTCCAGCTGGCGTGACCCGCCACCGGCACGATCCAGGCCCGATCTCCCGGTGCCAGCAGGGCCGCCACGATCTGGGGGGCCTGCTTGGTCGCGAGCAGGCCCAGCACCCACCGCCGCGGCCCCGCCGGCAGGCCGTAGCGGGCCGGATCGGCATCCAGTTCGGCCCGCAGGGCCACGGCTGCGGGTGGGTTGTGGGCCCCGTCGAGCAGCAGTGCCACCCCTTGCCAGCGGTGCTGCTGCAACCTGCCCGGCCAGCGGGCGGCGGCGAACCCGCGCCGGATGGCCCCATCGCTGATCGACCAGCCGCGCTCGCCCAGGGCCCGCAGCATGCCCAGGGCCACGGCGGCGTTGCCGGCCTGCACCGCTCCGGGGAGTCCCAGGGGCCAATGGCCCAGGTCCAGCGGCGGCTGCCAGCGCAGCTCGGCCCCCACGGCCAGCGCCCGCCGGCGCAGCACCGCCGCGGCCGCCGGCAGCTGGGTGGCGCTCACGGCCACGGCGCCCGGCTGCAGCACCCCCGCCTTCTCGGCCGCGATGCTGGCCACGTCCGGCCCCAGAAACTCCTGATGGTCAAGACCGATGCTGGCGAACCCCAGCACCTCCCGGCCCGGGTGGCAGCTGGTGGCATCGAGGCGGCCCCCCAGCCCCACCTCCAGCACCACCAGCTCCTGGCCGCTGGCGGCGAAGGCCAGGAACGCCGCCGCCGTGACCAGCTCGAAGGGGGTGAGCCGGTGGCGCTGGCCCACCGTGCTGGCCCGCTGCAGGTGGCGCCGCAGGTCGGCGGCGGCGATCGGGTCAGGCCCCAGGCGGATGCGCTCGGTCCAGCTCACCAGGTGGGGGGAGGTGTAGAGCCCGGCACGGATGCCGGCCGCCAGCAGGGCCTGGTGCACGAGGGTGCAGATCGAACCTTTGCCGTTGGTGCCCGCCACCTGCACCGCCGCGAAGCGGCGCTCGGGATGGCCCAGATCGGCCAGGGCGGCGTGCAACCGATCCAGGCCCAGATCCACCCCCCGGCGGCTGAAGGGCTCGATCAGGTCGGCAAAGGAATCGCTGGGGCCGTTAAGGCCCAGGGCAACCGGCTCGGGGCGCTCAGGCAAGGCTCAGCAGGGCGCGCTCCAGTCGCTTCACGGCCAGGCGCAGCTGGCGGCCCTTGATCGTGAGCGGTGGGGCGAAGCGCACCACGGTGGCCCCGGCGGGCACCAGCAGCAGCCCCTCGGCCAGGGCGGCCTTCACCACCTCCGGCGCACTCGGGGCCCCCGGCTGCAGCACCAATCCCTGCAGCAGCCCCCACCCGCGCTGGCCGGCCAGCAGAGCGGGGTGACGGGCCACCAGGTCCTCCAGCAGCTGCTGCAGCTGCTCGCCCTTGCGCCGCACGTGGCCGAGCAGGCCGCGCCGCTCAATTTCCGTGAGCACCGTGAGCCCGGCCCGGCAGGCGAAGGGGTTGCCCCCGAAGGTGCTGGCGTGGTCGCCGGGTCGGAAGTGATCCACCGCCTGCTTCACCGCCAGGGCCCCGATGGGAATGCCGCCCCCCAGCCCCTTGGCCAGGGTGAAGGCGTCGGGCTCCACCCCCAGTCGTTCGTAGCCCCAGAGGCGGCCGCTGCGGCCCACACCGATCTGCACCTCATCGAAGATCAGCAGGATGTGGTGCTGGTCACAGAGCTGGCGCAAGCGCTGGAAGAAGGCCGGATCGCCGGGGTTCACGCCCCCCTCCCCCTGCAGGGGCTCCACCAGCACCGCCGCCACCGCCGGACCACCGGCTTCACAGTCGGCCAGCAGGGCCTCGAACGCGGCGATGTCGTTGTAGGGGAAGTAGCGGAACCCCTGCACCAGCGGCTCGAAGCCCTGGTGGTAGCGGGGCTGGCCGGTGGCCGTGACGGCCGCCAGGGTGCGGCCGTGGAAGCTGGCCTGGGCGGTGAGAATCAGGGGCAGGCGCCCCTCGCGGCCGTCGATGCCGCGCACCTGGCGCCCATGCTTGCGGGCCAGCTTGATGGCGGCCTCGTTGGCCTCGGCACCCGAGTTGCAGAAGAACACCCGGTCGAAGCAGCTGTGGCTGGTGATCGCCGCGGCCAGCTGCTCCTGCTCGGGAATGCGGTAGAGGTTGGAGACGTGTTGCAACTGCCCCAGCTGCCGGCAGAGCACCTTGCGCAGGCGCCGGTCACTGTGGCCAAGGGTGCACACAGCGATGCCGGCGACGCAGTCGAGGTAACGGCGGCCATCACTGGCCCACAACCACACCCCCCGGCCCCGCACCAGCTCCAGCGGGAAGCGGGCATAGGTGTCCATCACCGAACTCACAGGCGCGCTCCGCTGTGGGGCATCGCCAGCGGGGGCCACAGCCATGGCGGCAGCAGGGGAGTAAGGAATAGGAGCGGTGGGACTTGAACCCACATGCCCGAAGGCGCTCGATTTTGAGTCGAGTCCGTCTACCAATTCCGGCACGCTCCCAGAATTGGAAGCTTAGGCGGCAAGGGGTGAGGGGCTGGATTCGCTACCCGTGGGTGCGCAGCGCGTGATCGAAGCTCCCACCGCATTCAGCTTGCCTTCCAGGTCGGCATAGCCACGGTCGAGGTATTCGAGGCCGTAGACATCACTGATGCCCTCGGCCCCCAGGCCCGCCAGCACCATCGCCGCTGAAGCGCGCAGGTCGGTGCCCTGCACCGGAGCGCCACTGAGGCGGGCGACGCCTTCGATGAAGGCGGTGTTGCCCTGGGCGCGGATGGAGGCCCCCATGCGCTGCAGTTCAGCCACGTGTTGCAGCCGGTTCTCGAAGATGGATTCCGTCACCATGCTGGTGCCCTCGGCGGTGGCCAGCAGGCTCATGAACGGGGCCTGCAGGTCGGTGGGAAAGCCGGGAAAGGGCTGGGTGCGCAGATCCACGCCCTGGATCTGCTGGGCCGAGAGGGTCAGACCCTCGCCGTCATGGTCAATGCGGCAGCCAACCTGCTCAAGTTTGCTGAGCACGGCGCAGAGATGGCCGGGAATCACCGGCGCCACCCGCAGGCTGGAGCGGGTGATGGCGGCTGCCAGCAGGAAGGTGCCGGCTTCGATGCGGTCAGGAATCACGCCGTAGTCGGCGCCATGCAGGCGGTCGACGCCAGCGATGCGGATGGTGGAGGTGCCCGCGCCGCGGATCCTGGCACCCATGGCCATGAGCAGATCGGCCAGATCCACCACCTCGGGCTCCAGGGCGGCGTTTTCGATCACCGTCTCGCCGTCGGCGAGGGCGGCAGCCATCATCAGGGTCTCGGTCGCCCCGACACTGGGGCAGTCGAGCAGGATGTAGGCCCCGCGCAGGCGGCGGCAGGGACCCGGCACAGCCGCCGTGACCACGCCGTGCGCAATGGTGACCTGGGCTCCAAGGGCTTTGAGACCCTTGACGTGCTCCTCCACCGGCCGGCTGCCGATCTTGCAGCCGCCGGGCAGGGGCACCCGGGCCATCCCCATCCTGGCGAGCAGGGGGCCGATGCAGAAGAAGCTGGCCCTGAGGCTGTTCACCAGCTCATAGGGAGCTTCCGAGGCATTGATGCCGGAGCCGTCCAGTTCGAGAGCATCGCCATGGCGCTCCACCCGGCCGCCGAGGCTCTCGAGCATGTCGGCCATGCCGTCGATGTCGGTGAGGGCCGGCACGTTGCGCAGCCGGATCGATTCCGGGGTCAGCAGGCAGGCCGCCATCAGCACCAGTGCTGAGTTCTTGGCGCCGCTCACCCGCAGCTCGCCGCTGAGTGGACGGCCGCCGATGATGCGCAGAAAGGAACGATCGCTATCCAGGTGATTCTCGCTGTTGGAGGACTCGGCGGGCGCAGGCGAAGCCTTCTGGGGCGCCGTGGCCGTCGAGCGTAGGCCGGAGTTGCCGGAGTGCATGGCAGCCGCGTCGTCGCCGCTGGCGGCAGGGCTGGTGCGGGGGACAGCGTTGAGGATCACGGGTTGGGCTGCCCCTGGAAATGCTGCCGCATGATGCCAACAAACCCGTATTCCGTCCAGTACGCCGCCATGCGAACTGGCCTTCCCGCGGCCTGGGGCCCCGCCCTTGCGTGCTGGAGATGGGCCAGGTGAGCGGCCCAGGTGATGTCGTAGCCTTCAGCCGTCGCCAGAGTGCGGCAGCCACGCGGATGTGGCGGAATTGGTAGACGCGCTAGTTTCAGGTACTAGTGGCAGCAATGTCGTGGGAGTTCAAGTCTCCCCATCCGCATGATTCCGGTTCCCCACCATGACCAGATCCTGGTGGTGGCCCGGGTTGTTGAATCCTTGCCCAGGCCATTGCCTTGACCGGGATTCTGGTGGAACCATGATTTTCTGGCCACGCCAAGCGCGGCGCTTGCTGTTCCGATGACCTCTCCGTCGGAGCTGATCACCAGCCGCCGCAATCCCCTGGTTCGGCGGCTGCGTCAGTTGCAGGAGTCCCGGGGGCGGCGGGAGCAGGACTTGCTGCTGCTGGAAGGCACCCACCTGCTGCAGGAGGTGCTGCGCCTGGGCCTGGCACCCACCGATCTGCTGGTCACCCAGGCCTGGGCTGTGGCCCATGGCCCCCTGCTGGAGCGGCTTCCCCCCGGCTGCCGGCCCCAGCCGGTGAGCGCCGAGGTGCTGGCGGCCGTGGCCAGCACCCGCCATCCCGATGGCGTGGTGGCCACCCTGCCGCTGCCAGCCAATTCCCCAGCGGCGGCCCCCCCTGGCGGCGTCGCCGGGTTGGTCTTGGCGCTCGACACGATTCAGGATCCGGGCAATCTCGGCACGCTGATGCGCACAGCCCTGGCCGCCGGGGTCGATGGCCTGTGGTTGGCCGATGGGGCCGACCCGCACCAGCCCAAGGTGCTGCGCGCTTCGGCTGGTGCCGCCCTGGCCCTGCCCCTATGGCGCACCACCAGGTCGGCGCTGCTGGCTCACCTCAACGCTCTGGCGGCCGAGGGCCTGCAGCTGGTGGCCACCCAGCCGCCCCCCAGCGCCGCCCAGCCCTACTGGCGCCTGGATTGGAGCCGACCCACCGTGCTGCTGCTGGGCAGCGAGGGCGCGGGCCTGGCGCCGGAGCTGCTGGCGCTGGCCAGCGAGCGGGTGACCATTCCCCACCACCCCGCTGTGGAGTCGCTGAATGTGGCGGTGGCGGCGGCGCCGCTGCTGCTGGAGCGCTGGCGTCAGCAGGCCGGCCGTTGAGCCTGAGCAGGACACGGGGGAGAATGGTCGCCAGCAGACCCTGGTCCCTGTGAGCGACGCCCCTGGCAACGACAGCTTCGATTTCGATGTGATCGTGGTCGGCGCCGGCTACGGCGGCTTCGACGCCGCCAAGCATGCGGCTGACCACGGCCTGCGGGTCGCCATCGTTGAATCGCGGGACATGGGCGGCACCTGCGTGAACCGGGGCTGTGTGCCTTCCAAGGCGCTGCTGGCCGCCAGCGGCCGGGTGCGCGAACTGGCCGATGCCGAGCATCTGGCCGGCTTCGGCATCCATGCGGCGCCGGTGCGCTTCGAGCGCCAGAAGATCGCCGACCACGCCAACCAGTTGGTGGCCACGATTCGCACCAACCTCACCAAGACCCTGGAGCGGGCCGGCGCCACGATCATCCGCGGCAAGGGCCGCCTGGCCGGCCACCAGCAGGTGACCGTGCGCGCGAGCGGCAGCGGCGTGGAGCGCACCTACCGCGCCGGTGATGTGATCCTGGCCACCGGCTCGGAGCCCTTCGTGCCCCGCGGCATTGAGACCGACGGCCGCACCGTGTTCACCAGCGACGAGGCGGTGAGCCTGGAGTGGCTGCCCCGCTGGCTGGCGATCGTGGGCAGCGGCTACATCGGCCTGGAGTTCGCCGATGTCTACACGGCCCTCGGTTGTGAGGTCACGATGATCGAGGCGCTCGATCGGGTGATGCCCACCTTCGATCCCGACATCGCCAAGATCGCCGCCCGCAACCTGATCGACGGGCGCGACATCGACGCCCGCGCCGGGGTGCTGGCCCGCAAGGTCACCCCCGGCTGTCCGGTGACGATCGAGCTGGCCGACATGGTCAGCAAGGAGCTGGTGGAGACCCTGGAGGTGGATGCGGTGCTGGTGGCCACCGGCCGGGTGCCCAGCAGCGCCGAGCTCAACCTGGCGGCGGTGGGGGTGGAGACCGAGCGGGGGTTCATCCCGGTGGATGACCACATGCGCGTGCTGGTGGGCGGTGAGCCGGTGCCGCACCTCTGGGCCGTGGGCGATGTGACCGGCAAGATGATGCTGGCCCACACCGCTGCCGCCCAGGGCAGCTGTGGCGATCGACAACATCCTCGGCCACGCCCGGACGATTGATTACCGCTCGATTCCGGCAGCCACCTTCACCCATCCGGAGATCAGTTCGGTGGGGCTGAGTGAGGCTGACGCCAAGGACCTGGCCGCCCGCGAGGGCTTTGAGCTGGGCAGCGTGCGCAGCTATTTCAAGGCCAACTCCAAGGCCCTGGCGGAGCTGGAGAGCGACGGGCTGATGAAGCTGCTGTTCAACAAGGCCACGGGCGAGGTGCTGGGGGCCCACATCTACGGACTCCACGCCGCCGACCTGATCCAGGAGATCGCCAATGCCGTGGCCCGGCGCCAGAGCGTGAAGCAGCTGGCCAACGAGGTGCACACCCACCCCACCCTCAGCGAGGTGGTGGAGGTGGCCTACAAGCAGGCCGCCAGCGCCGTTGCCTAGCGGAGGCCTGCCGCTGCGGCCAACCCAGCTGGCGCAAGCCCTTAGCATCAATCCCCCGCCGCACTGCACCGTTGGAGATCCGCCGCAGGCCCCCCAATCCCTCGGTGAAGGTGGCCCACCTGGAATACGGGATTCCCCACACCGAGGCGGAGCCCCGCCACATCCTCGAGAAGATCGTCTGGCAGAAGGAGCGGGAGCTGGCCAGCGCCCGGGAGCGCGTGAGCCTCGAGAAGCTGCGGGGCCAGGTGGCCGACCTGCCGCCCACCCGGGACTTCATCGCCGCCCTGCGGGCCAGCTGCCGCAAGCCCGCGGTGATCGCCGAGATCAAGAAGGCCAGCCCCAGCAAGGGGGTGATCCGCGCCGACTTCGACCCGGAGGCCATCGCCCGGGGCTATGCCGCCGGCGGTGCCAGCTGCCTCTCGGTTCTCACCGACAAGAGCTTCTTCCAGGGCGGCTTTGAGGTGCTGGTGCAGGTGCGTCAGGTGGTGGAGCTGCCCCTGCTCTGCAAGGACTTCATCCTCTCCCCGTATCAGCTCTTCCAGGCCCGGGCCGCCGGAGCCGACGCGGCCCTGTTGATCGCCGCCATCCTCAGCGACACCGATCTTGCCTATCTGCTCAAGGCGGCCCGGAGGCTCGGGCTTGCCGCCCTGGTGGAGGTCCATGACGCCGCCGAGATGGAGCGGGTGCTGGCCCTCGAGGGCGTGCAGCTGATCGGCATCAACAACCGCGATCTCACCACCTTTGAGACCGATCTGGCCACCACCGAGCGGCTCACGGCCCGGTATGGCGAAGTGCTGCGCTCCCGGGGTTGCCTGCTGGTGAGCGAATCGGGGCTGTTCAGCCGCGGCGACCTCGACCGCGCCCTCGGGGCCGGCGCCGACGCGGTGCTGGTGGGCGAGGCGCTGATGCGCCAAGCGGATGTCACCGGCGCGCTGCAGACCCTGATCGAGGGCTGATGGTGGCGGTCGGCTGGGGCCTTGGCGCCCACCTGTCTGACGCCGACCTGGTGGTGGTGGGTGCCGGGCCCGCCGGGGCCATGGCCGCCGCCACCGCCGCCCGCGGCGGCCTGCGGGTGGTGCTGCTGGAGAAGCGCCGCCTGCCGCGCCACAAGCCCTGCGGCGGCGGTCTGCCCGTGCCGGTGCATGCTGAGCTACGGGATCTGGCGCCCGAGGCGGTGGTCGACACCCGGGTGCGGTGCATGCGCCACAGCTGGCGCTTCGGCGAGGCCGTGGAGGCGGCAATCGATCCGCCCGGCACCGTCTCAGCGCGCTCCCGGGGCCTGTGGATGGTGCAGCGTCCCCGCTTCGATCAGGCCCTGGTGCAACGGGCCGCAGCAGCGGGGGCCCTGGTGCTGGAGGGCCATTGCTTCACCGCCCTGGAGCGCACCGGCGCCGGGGTCGAGCTGCGGCTGCTGCAGCGGCAACCGGGCGGGGGAGCGGTGATCGAGCGGAGGCTGCGGGCTCAGCACGTGATCGGCGCCGATGGGGCCTGCGGAGCGGTGGCTGCCAGCGTGGGCCTGCGGCCGCATCCACGCGTGGCGCTGGCGATGGAGCTTGAGGTGCCCCACCATTGGGATGCGGCCGATCCGCTGCTGCGCTCCGACCTGCTGCACCTCGACTACGGCGTGTTGCGCCGCGGCTACGCCTGGGTGTTCCCCAAGGCCGATCACCTCAACATCGGCGCCGGGGTGTTCGATGGCCGTGTTCGTGATGGGCGCCGCGATCCCGGGGCCCGGACCCGGATCCGGGCCGCCATCGATGGCTATGCCGCCGCCCTGGGGGTGGAGCCTGCCCGGCTGGAGGGTCTGCGGGCCCATGCGCACCCACTGCCGTTCTGGGACGGTCCCGAGCCCCTGCACAGTCCCGATGGCCGGGTGCTGCTGGTGGGCGATGCGGCCGGGCTGATCAATCCGCTGTTCGGCGATGGGCTGCTGCACGCCATCCGCAGCGGTCGGCTGGCGGCCGAGGCGCTGCTCGCCGGGGATCCCCTCAGCCACACCGCCCGGGTGCACGACCTGCTGGCGAGCAATTTCGAGGCGGCCCGTCGCCTGGCCCGGATCTTCTACGGCCTGCCCGGCCTCACCTACCGCTACGGCATCAGCCAGCCCCGCACCACAGCGCTGGCGGTGCGACTGCTGGGTGGGGAGATCCCCTTCCAGGGCCTGGGCCGCCGAGCCCTGGCCCGCATCGGCGGTGGCCTGCTCGGGGAGCTGCGCCGAGGGGCGTTCCAGCCCATGGCCTGAGCGCCCCGGTGCCGGCAATGGCCAGCAAAAAGCGCCCCACGATTGTCGCAGGGCGCTGAGATGAAAGACCCCGAGGGATCAGACCTTGCGGGAGTAGTACTCCACCACCAGCAGTTCGTTGATCTCCAGGGCGACCCACTCGCGCTCGCACTTGCTGATCACCTTGCCGACCTGCTTGGCCTTGTCGAACTCAAGGTGGGGCGGGATGTTGGCCAGGCCGGGAAACTCCAGGTTGCCCTCGGCCAGTTTCTTGCTCTGCTTGCGCTCGCGGATGGCCACCACATCGCCCGCTTTGCACTGATAGCTGGCGATGTCCAGGACGCGACCGTTCACGGTCACGTGGCCATGGTTCACGAGCTGGCGGGCACCGGGCACGGTGGGGCCTAAGCCGAGGCGGAAACAGACGTTGTCGAGACGGTTCTCGAGCAGTTTGAGCAGGTTGGTTCCGCTGGAACCTCCCTGGGCGCGTGCTTTCTTGACGTAGCGGACGAGTTGCCGCTCGGAGATGCCGTAGTTGAAGCGAAGCTTCTGCTTCTCTTCCAGGCGGATGGCGTATTCGGAGCGCTTGCGACGGGCTTGGCCGTGCTGACCGGGGGGATAAGACCGCTTGGCGGACTTACGGGTGAGACCGGGAAGGTCTCCCAAGCGCCGCGTGATCCTCAGGCGAGGGCCGCGGTAGCGAGACATGAAGGGGGTTCAAAGGACAGGTGCGCTGGTGCTGCCCAGCTTCGACCATGCTGGGAAAGACTCCCGCCGGCCTTGCGTTGCAGCGCCAACGATCCATCCTATCGACTGGCCCGAGGGCCCTTGGCCTGGCGCCCCGGCCCGAGCTGGAGAGTCAGGCCCCCGAGGCCCCCACTGCCGGCAGCGGGGTGAATCCCGCTTCGCGGCTGGTGGCCGTGGTGCTGCTGGGCCTGATCGGGCTCTACCGGCGCTGGCTCTCGCCCCTGCTCCTCCCCCGCTGCCGCTTCATCCCCAGCTGCAGCGCCTATGGCCTCGAGGCGATCAGCCGCCATGGCCCCTGGCGGGGCGGCTGGCTGACCCTGCGCCGCCTGCTGCGCTGCCATCCCTTCAGTCCCTGCGGCTGCGATCCGGTGCCTGAGTGATGAGCACCACCGGGATGTCATTGCTGCTCTACAGCCGCCGCGGCTGCTGCCTCTGCGAGGGCCTGGAGGAGAAACTGCGGGCCCTCGATCCGGCCCCGGCGCTGCGGGTGGTGGATGTGGATCACGATCCCGCCCTTCAGGCGCGCTACGACCTTGAGGTGCCCGTGCTGATGCTGGGCGCCGAGGGCGCCGACCTGCGCCGTCTTCCCCCGGTGCCGCCACGGCTGCAGGGAGCGCAGCTGCAGCACTGGCTGCAGCGTTGTGCCGGCGAGCCTCCCCGCGCCTAGAAAGGCCCATCGTCATCCGGTCGGTCATGACCTGTCCGCTCCATTCCCTTCTCCATCAGGTGGGTCTGGAGGTGCCGGCAGCCCTCAGCGACACGGAGGTGCGGCGGCTCAGCTGCGATTCCCGCGACCTGGGCCCGGGCACGCTGTTCGTGGGCCTGCCGGGCACCCGGGTGGATGGGGGCCGCTTCTGGCGCCAGGCCCTGGCCGGGGGCGCGGTTGCCGCCGTGATCGGCCCGGACGCGGCGGCGGCCGAGCCCCCCAAGGCCGACGACCCCGTGCTGGTGGTGGCCGAACCCGTGGCCCGCTGGGCCGGCCTGCTGGCGGCCGCCTGCTGGGGCCAGCCCAGCCAGCGACTCACCCTGATCGGTGTGACGGGCACCAACGGCAAAACCACCACCACCTATCTGATCGAGCATCTGGCGGCGGCCTGCTCAGGCCCTGCCGCCCTGTTCGGCACCCTGGTCAACCGTTGGCCCGGCCACAGCGTCACCGCTCAGCACACCACCGGCTTCGCCGACCTGCTGCAGATGCAGCTGGCCCAGGCCGCCGACAGCGGCGTGGGCATCGCCGCCATGGAGGTGAGCTCCCATGCCCTCCACCAGCAGCGGGTGGCGGGCTGTCACTTCGCTGGGGCGGTGTTCACCAACCTCACCCAGGACCACCTCGATTACCACCCCTCGATGGAGGCCTATTTCGAGGCCAAGGCCCTGCTCTTCGCCGAGCCCCTGCTGGCCGCCGGTGGCCGCGCCCGGACCGTGGTCAACAGCGACGACCCCTGGGGGGCGCTGTTGGCGCAACGGCTGGGGCCGGCCTGCTGGCGCAGTTCGCTGGAGGATGCCGCCGCCGAGCTGTTCGTCGACGAGCTGACCATGGACAGTGGGGGCGTCAGTGGTCGCCTGCGCACCCCCCTGGGGGAGGGCCGCTTCCGTTCGCCCCTGCTGGGGCGCTTCAACCTGATGAACCTGCTCCAGGCCGTGGGGGCCCTGCAGCAGCAGGGCCTGCCGCTGGCCCCCCTGCTTGAGGGCCTGGCCAGTTTCCGGGGGGTACCCGGGCGCATGGAGCAGGTGCTGGCCGCTGGCGGCGGCGGCGGGCCGGCGGTGCTGGTGGATTACGCCCATACCCCCGATGGCCTCGACAACGCGCTCCAGGCCAGCCGCCCCTTCACCTCCGGACGGCTGATCTGCGTGTTCGGCTGCGGCGGCGACCGTGACCGCAGCAAGCGGCCCCAGATGGGGGCCATCGCCGCGCGCCTGGCGGACCGGGTGGTGGTGACCTCCGACAATCCGCGCACGGAAGACCCCCAGCGCATCCTCGAGGACGTGGTGGCGGGCATCCCGGCCGGCACCGACCTGGAGGTGGAAGGCGACCGGGCCCGCGCGATCGCCGCGGCGATCAGCGGCAGCCGCAGCCCGAGGATCTGGTGCTGATCGCTGGCAAGGGCCATGAGGATTACCAGATCCTGGGCACCACCAAGGTCCACTTCGACGACCGGGAAGAGGCCCAGAAGGCCCTCGGCTCCAGGCTGGGCTTAGCCGGCTTGAAGTGACAAGGATGGTGAACTCGGAGCAAGCACGCTGCCAGGCCGACCCTTGGCCAGTACGTTTACCCCGTCCGATATCTCATTTCACCGCTCCATGGCTTCTTCCGTGCCCATGTCGAGGAAATTCCTCGCCGAGATGATCGGTACGTTCTGGCTTGTGTTCGGGGGCTGCGGCAGCGCCGTGCTGGCCGCCGTCTTCCCCTATGACGATGCCGCCGTCAATCCCCTTGGTCTCGGTTTTCTTGGGGTCTCCCTCGCCTTTGGCCTCACGCTGCTCACCATGGCCTACGCCATCGGCCATATCTCCGGCTGCCATATCAATCCGGCCGTGACCTTCGGCCTCTGGGCCAGCGGCCGCCATCCCGGCTCGCAACTGCTTCCCTACATCGCCGCCCAGGTGATCGGCGGCGTGATCGCCGGCGGCCTGCTGCTGGGCATTGCCAATGGCCGACCCGGCTTTGAGCTCAGCGGCAGCAATCCCCTGGCCACCAACGGCTTCGGGGCCCACTCCCCCGGGGGCTATGGCCTGCTGTCGGCGCTGATCATTGAAGTGGTGCTCACCTTCATCTTTCTGCTGGTGATCCTGGGCGTCACCCACAAGGATGCGATCAAGGACCTCGCCGGCGTGCCGATCGGCCTGAGCCTGGTGCTGATCCACCTGATCAGCATCCCCGTCACCAACACCTCGGTGAACCCCGCCCGCAGCACGGGCGTGGCCCTCTGGGTGGGTGGTGATGCCGTGGGCCAGCTGTGGCTGTTCTGGCTGGCGCCGATCGTCGGTGCGCTGCTGGCTGGCTGGGTCCAGCGTCAGCTGCTGGAGGGCCGCAGCGACTGAGCGGAGCAACTGAGTGATCAAGACTCACTGATCAGGCCCGGCGCGGTGAACTCGGCCAGAGTTCCCACCAGCTGGGCCAGCTCAGCTTCTGTTGTGGTGATGTGGGTGCAGGCGCGCAGGCAGTGGGGGTCGTCCAGGGTGCGAAGCCAGAGGCCCCGCTTCCCCAGCTTGCGCACCAGATCCCCCGGCTCCATGCCCTCCACCACGAAGCTCACCAGCCCTGCCGGTGGGGGCTGGTGCAGCAGCGTCCGTACGCCTGCCAGCCCCTGCAGCTGCTGCCACAGGGACCCGGCCCGCGCCTGGATCTGATCGAGGCGCGGGGCGTCGGTGCCTTCACCCTCCAGCAGTCCCAGGGAGCGATCCAGGCCGGCGAACAGGGGGATGCAGGACGTGGCCACCTCAAAGCGGCGCCCGTCGGTGTGAAAGCCACTGGTGGCGCTGCCCTCATGGCTGAGGCTGCGCCAGCCGATCAGGGTGGGCTGGGCTTCCGCCAGCAGCCGCTCAGAGAGGGCCACCACGCCCAGGCCCTCCGGCCCGCAGCACCACTTGTGACCTGTGCAGGCGTAGATGTCGGCCGCCTCGGGCTGCCTCGGCCACGGGGATGCTGCCCAGTGACTGGGCAGCATCCACCAGCAGCCAGGGTCGCTGCGGGTGCTGGTCCAGCCGGCTGGCCACAGCGGCGATCGGCATCACCTGCCCGGTGTTCCAGAGCAGGTGGGAGAGCACCACCAGGCGGGTGCGGGGGCCGAGGGCGTTCTCCAGCCGCTGCAGCACTGCGGCGTCGGTGGCCGCCGGGTCCTGCCGCAGGTCAGCAACCTTGAAGCGCTCAATCGTGAGTTGCTGGCGTCGGGCCAGCTCCTGGCAGGCCGCCACCACGCCGGGGTGCTCGCAGTCGCTGATCAGAAGCACGTCACCCGGCTGCCAGGGCAGGCCCCAGAGGGGCAATACACAGCCGCTGGTGACGTTCTCGGTGAAGGCCAGGCGCTGTTGCGGCACCCCCAGCCAGCGGCTGAGCCGCCGCCGCAAGCCCGCCATGGTGGATTCCACGAAGGGCCAGACATCGCTGGTGAAGGGCCCCAGCTCCTGAATCCGGCCCCAGGCCGCCACCATGGCGTCAAGGCTCGGACTCGGCAACGGCCCCTGACCGCCGTAGTTGAAGTAGGTCTTGTTGGCCAGGGCCGGCATCGCCGCCCGCAGGGCCTGACCCATGGCCTTGTCAGTTGAGGCCATGGTCGCGCAGCGTTGGCTTCCCAGTCTGGGGTGGGCTCAGATGCTCCCGTAGGTGACCTGACAGGCGGTGTTGATCAGCTCGGCCTCGGCCAGGCTGGTGGGCACCTCGCCGTTGAGCAGGCCGTCGCTGCAGTCGGCCTGCATCTGATACTTCATGCCGCCATTGTCCACCACAAAGTTCACTGTAGTGTCATCGATTGGTTCCACAGAGCCGTAGTAGAGGTTGTAGGTGCTCCTTGGCACCTGAACAGTGGGCTGACGCTGCTGAATCGACTTGTTGATGGCATTGTTGACGATCAATGCCGTCGTGAGGGCATTGATCCCCCAGCCAAGGGCCTGACCTCCCCACCAGCTCCAGGGCATGCTGTTGGAGGAGTTGTTATACCAGCCGCCGCCCCAGGGACGGCTGTTGCCCCAGTTGGAATTGCGAGCCCAGGATGGGTTGTTGGAGTAGCCGCGGTCGTAGCGCACCGGGTTCACCCAGACGTTGCGGCGGTTGCGGTTGTAGTTGTTCCACTGATTCTTGTTCCAGGACTTCCACTGCTTGCGCTGCTCGGCACGGTTGGAAGCCTTTCTGTAGCCCCGTTTCTTGCCGCGATCTTTGCCCTCGTCAAAGCCCTCGTCAAAGCCCTTGCGAAAGCCCTTGTTCTTGCCTTTGTCTTTGCCATCCTGGAAGCCGGTCTCGACACCCTTGTCGAAACCCTTCTTTTTGCCTTTTTTGAGGCCATCCTCGCGGCCTTCGTCGTAGATCCGTTGGCGCTGCTTGTTGGAAAGGCCGTTATTCCTGTTGTCCTTATTGCGTTAGTCTTCTTGTTATTATTGCCTGAATTTTTCTTCTCCTTGTTCTTTTTGCGCTTTTTCTTCTCGTCCTCGCTCTTGGAATCCTTATCGTTCTCGGCCAGCAGCCAAGGGGGGCTTCCCTCGGCGGCCACCGGGACGGTGCGGCTCTGGCCGCCAGGACCGGCTGGGGGCAAGGCGGCCAGGACGGGCAGGGTGCCCGTGCTGGCCATGACCAGGGCCATGGCCACGGCGGGTGCCGTGTGGCTGTGCCAGCGCATGGGAGTCATGGGATTCTGCTCTTTGACGTATCAGATCACTCAAATCTGCTCCGTCTGAGGGTGGCTCAACCAAGAGATACAGCCCCTTGGTGAAGTGTCCTTCAGAGCAGCTGGCCCACCATCACCGCCGCCACGGCAGAAAACACCGTGATACCAAGGGCGGTCAGGGGGTTCTGGCCCTGGGCCACGGCCACGCTGGTGACGACTCCGGCGCCGAGGCAGGCCACCGCCAGCTGGTTGAAAAGCTCGCTGCGATTGCGGGGGCTGGGGGTCGGGGTCACGGCGATGCCGGCGATTCACAAGACCGTAGGAGCCGCAACCTGGCCGTCCCGGGCCCACCCGGCCCCTTGTTACGCCGCGTCGGAGTTCGACACACCGCGTAATGTCGATGCCGGCCTTGCCCTGCCGCCGCGGGCCCATTGCTGCAGCTGCTCCAGTTGCTCCCGGGCCGTGCGCGAGAGCGGCACCACCTGGGTTGCCGCTGCCACCAGGTCGGCCTCGCCAAACTCCCGGGCCTCGGCGTAGGCGAGGTGCATGGCCTCGATCACGGTCTGCTCCAGCTCGGCACCGGAAAACCCCATGGTGCGGTCCACCAGGACCTCCAGCGGAATGCGGTGCTGGGGCCTCCGGCGGCGCAGCTGCAGGTCGAGAATGGCGTGGCGCTCCTCGGGGCTCGGCAGGTCGAGCAGGAAGATTTCGTCGAAGCGGCCCTTGCGCAGCAATTCTCCCGGCAGGCGCTCGACGGCGTTGGCGGTGGCGACCACGAACACGGCACTGGTTTTCTCCGCCATCCAGGTGAGCACCGTGCCCAGCACCCGCTGGCTGGTGCCGCCGTCGCTGCGGGAGTCGCCGCCGAAGCCCTTGTCGATCTCATCGATCCAGAGCACGCAGGGGGCCATCGCCTCCGCCCGCTGAATCATCTCCCGGGTGCGGGCCTCGGAGGCGCCCACGAGTCCGGCGAACAGGCGACCCACATCCAGCCGCAGCAGCGGCATGCTCCAGCTGTGGGCGATCGCCTTGGCGGTGAGTGACTTGCCGGTGCCTTGGGGGCCCACCAACAGCACGCCCCGGGGCAGGGGCAGGCCGTAGCTGCGGGCCTCCTGGCTGAAGGCCATGTGGCGCTGCTCCAGCCAGTGCTTGAGCGCATCGAGCCCGCCGATGTCCGCCGGGGTGGCTTCGCTGGGGCAGTACTCCAGCAGCTCGCTTTTGGCGATGGCCTGGCGCTTTTCCTCCAGCACCTCGGCCAGGTCCTCCTCGCTCAGGCGGCCACGGCGGGCCAGGGCCCGGGCCGCCAGCTGGCGCACCCGCTGCTCACTCAGCCCGTGGCAGGCGGCGGTCAGTTCGGCCAGCACGTCCGGGTCGAGGGGCTGGCCGCAGGCGCTGGCGATCGACCCCAGCAGGCGGCTGATTTCGGCGGCATCCGGCAACGGCAGCTCCAGCAGCGTGATGCTGTCATCCAGCTCCGCTGGCACCTGCCACTCCGGGGCGGTGATCACCACGGTGCGGGGCACCTGACGCAACGCGGAGGCCAGGTTGCGCAGGCGGCGGCAGATGCCGGCGTCCTCGCAGTAGCGGTGGAAATCGCGCAGCACCAGGATCGCCCCCTGCTCGGCGGGCAGGTTGTCGAGGCCCGCCAGAGCGGCCATGGGATTGCGGGCCGCCTCGCCCTGACGGTTGGGAGCACCGCTGAGGCCGTCGATGAAATCCCAGCGCAGCAGGGTGCGGTGGTCGAGGCGTGCCGCAGCCTGCTCGAGCAGGGTCTCCACCCGCGCTTCCTCCAGGCTGCGGATCCAGAGGATCGGCGTGCGCGAACGGATCAGCAGATCCAGCTGGTCGGTCCAGGGGACGGCGTTCATGCCGGTGCCTCTGCCTGCCCGGCCGCTGGCGGCTGCAGCGCCGTCAGTGCCGCCCAGCGCGGATCCACCACCGGCTGGCCATGGCCCCAGCTGGCCGGTCCTGCACAGTCGGGACCGCAGCGGTTGACCAGCGGCAGCTGCAGGCTGAGCTGCTCGAAGGTCCAGTGGCCCGGATCGAAGCAGCCGCCCGGATCGATCTCCTCACCGCAGGCCTCCAGGCTGGCCCCAACGCCGCCCTCGCCGCCAGCGGCGGCAAGTTCGCCCAGGGCAATGTCCAGCACCGCTTCATCCGCATCGCTCGGCCCCGTCCTGCCCTGGCCCGCTTCGGCGGCCCTGGCTGGGGCGCCATCAGCGCTGCCCTGGCGCAGCCAGAGGAGTTCCCGGGTGCGGAAGCGCAGGGGATGGTTGTAGCGCTGCAGGCAGCGGTCGCAGCAGAGGCTGACGATCGTTTCGGCCTCCCCGTTCACCTCCAGCAGCGCCCCGCGATGCACGGCCCGCAGCTCGCCGCGCACCGGCGTCAGGCTGGCCAGGCCGTCGAGGTGCTGGGCCACGGTCCACCTGTGTCCTTCGCAGTGAGCACGCAGCTCCTGGATCGGCACAGGGCGCAGGGGGCTGGCCGCCCCAGAGCCTGTGGAGCGAGCGGCCATGGTGCCTACTTGCGCCCCTTCGGCTCAAAGGGCAGACGGCCGCCGGAACCACCGCCGGCGCCGGCCGTGACGGTGACCGCCTGCTGGGCGATCTGCTGGTCGAGGATCTTCTGCAGATTCTCCGGCAGGGCCTCACGGGTGAGCAGGAAGGTCTGCAGCGCCTGGAAGATGTTGGCCACCACCATGTAGAGGAGAACGCCGGCGGGCAGTGGGAAGAACAGGAACATCGCCGTGATCATCACCGGTGTGATCTTGTTGGCGGTGGACTGCTGGGGATTGGGGGGCATGCCCCTGCCCGAGAGGATCTGGGAGAAGAACAGGGTGGCTCCGAAGCCCGCCACCAGGATGGCGATGTCCCAGTTCACCCCACCGTCGCCCATGAAGCCCACCTGACCGAGGGCCTGGATGAACAGGAAACCGCTGCGGGCGGCCAGGCCGGGAATCTTGGCCTCCACCGTGGCGTCACCAGGGGCCAGGGCGGTGATCTTGCCGTTGTCATCCACGCTCACCACACCCTCGCCGCGGGTCACCTCCCAGCTGGGGGCAAAGCTGCGGCCACTCTCACCGCTCTCGAGCACGGAGCTGAAGCTCTCGCCGTCCTTGGTGTGCAGGTTCACGGTCTGGAAATCGCCCACCCCCAGCTTGGTGCCGCTCTCCAGGCTGCCGATCACCGGCAGGTGGTTGGTGGAGGAGAGAAAGATCGAGTGGCTGGCGGTGTTGAAGGGTTTGGTCTCCACCGCAGCGATCTGATCGGCCGGCAGCACCTTGATGTTGAAGGTGTAGGGCACGTCGGCGAACGGTGAACCGCGCAGGGTCGCGAACAGGGCGAACAGGATCGGCATCTGCACCAGCAGGGGCAGGCAGCCCGCCAGCGGACTGCCGAACTCCTTCATCAGCTTGCCGAGCTCTTCCTGTTGCTTCTGGGGATTGCTGGCGTAGCGGCTCTTGATCTCGGCCTGGCGCTGCTGCATCACCGGCTGGGCAATGCGCATGCGGCGGGCATTGCGGATCGAGCCGGCGCTCAGGGGGAAGAGGGCCAGGCGGATCACCACGGTGAGGGCGATGATCGCCAGCCCGTAGCTGGGCACCAATCCGTAGAAGAAGTCGAGGATCGGGATCAGCAGGTTGTCGGAGATGTAGCCGATCACGGCGGGGGAGCTCGGGGGCAGGGGGTCAGCGTGGCTCAGTGTGCCTGAACGCTGTGGCTTGGTGGGGGGCGGATGGCCCGATTCAGGCGGCCATGCCCTTCGGACGGGCCGGGGGGGCGCTGGCGGCCCGGCGCTCCTCGATGTAGGCCTCGACCTCGCGGAAGCGGGGCAGGGAGCGCATCTCAAGCTTGGCGCCATCGTTGAGCACCAGCACCATGTCGCCCCAGGCCCCGAATCCGCGGGGCACGCTGCGCACCTCGCGGATCTGGCTGTACACCACCTGGGAGCGTTCGCGGCCCCTCCAGCCGCCGTTCACCTCAATTCGACGGCTGGTGATCCGGAACCGCAGCCAGAGGGCCCGCACGATGGCCCCCACGGCGAAGGGAAGACCGATCACGGTGAGGCCGAAGAGCAGGTTGAGAACAAGATCGCCGCGGGCGGGGCCCCCGGCGTAAAACTCTGTTTCCTGGATCGGCAATTGGCTCGTTGGCCGGCTCTCGGCACCGCTCGGCTGGCTCATGGCGTCAGACCTGCCCGTTGCAGAAGGTGTTGACATTCTCCCAGCAGCTCGCCGCTGGCGCGTTCGGCGCTGCCCGGCTTGAGGCTGATCACCAGCCACACCGGCCCGCTCGCCGCGGCGATCGACAGGGTCACCAGCTGCTGATGCAGCAGCCGACGCAGGCGATTGCGCTGCACCGCCCGCTTGTGAACCTTCGTGCTCACCACCACGCCGGCTCTCCAGGCGCTGGCCGGATGGTCGCGGTCGCTGGGGGGGAGCAGATCGGCCCTGGCGGGGAGCCAGCGCAGCACAATCGACTCTCCCTGGCAGGTGCGCCCCCTGCGGTAGAGCGTGCTGAAGAGGCGTTGGCCCCGCAGGCGATGCCGCTGGGGCAGGGCCATCGACGCCGATGCTCAGGTGGGCCGGATCAGCACGGCGCTCAAACCGCCAGACGGCTGCGGCCGCGGCGCCGGCGTGAGCGGATCAGGCGACGACCGGTGTGGGTGCGCATGCGCACCCGGAAACCCGATACCCGTTTGCGCTTGCGGCTTGTGCCTTCGAGTGTGCGTTTGGTCATGGTGTTCTCGTCGCCTCCCTCGTCCCAACTGAAAATTTCGCAACAGCCAACCTATCAGGCGAGGCTGGCCAACTCCGGCACGGCCCGCTGGGGCCTCAGAAGCCGGTGGGGTCGATCTGGATCAACCAGCTGCCCAAATAGCCGGAGATGGGCACCTCGCCGGGGGCCTGGGCCAGGGCATTGAACTGGTACATGCCGGCGTTGAAGGGATTGAACAGGCGGATGTTGACGCCGATGGTCTCGGTGTCGGCCACGGGGACGTCCGGGAAGATGTCCAGCACGCGGCCGTTTTCGCTCAATTCGATCGTGGCCGCGATGGTCTCATCGCAGCGGGTGCGCGACAGCATCCCGCCCTCGCGCATCTTGCAGAGCTGCACCCGGTCGGTGTCGATGGTGGCGTCGAAGTGCTCAGGGATTGTCACCGTGAGCTTGAGGATGGCCGTGTTGCGATCCTTCGGCCGCAGGATCAGGAAATACTCCGAGCGTTTCTGGCGCTGGGTGTCGCTGACGAAGTAGTAAAGCTTGCGGTAGTTGGAATTGTTCTCCCAGCGGAACTCCAGCAGGCTGGGGGTGCCCTGGGCGAGAACGGCGGGCTGACCAGCCACCAGGCCGATCATGCCCAGGCCGAGGGCTGATCCCAGCAGAGCCAGGGCACGGCGCCCTCGGCCGAGGCGCTGGAGCCTCTGCAGGGGTCTAGGTCGTGAGGAGAACAGCATGGGCTGATGGTGGCGCACGGGAGATGGTTTCAATTCTCAGCAGTGCTCCAGGGCGCTGGAGCGGCGGGTGGTCGGCCCGTTAGCTGGCGCGGTCGGGGCGCAGCCGGCTCGCCTCACGCAGATAGGGGTGGCAGGCCTGCCGGTCGCCCGCCATCCAGGCATGGGCCAGCAGGCGGATGCAACGGGGCAGATCCCCGGCCACCGCCATCTGCTGGCAGTCGAGCAGGGCCACCTGTTCCCAGTCCGGCCGGCGGCGGGCGACGGCGGCGGGAAAGCAGGCATCGAGGTCGGCCGTGACCGAAAAGGTCACCGACACCACCTGCTGGCCCACGAGACCGTTGCGATCCATCAGTTCCGCCACCAGTTCCGCCACCGCCGAATCGATGGCCTCGCTGGTGTTGGCGGTGGCGGTGGTGGCGCCGCGCAGGGCCCGCAGCTGCAGGGGAGCACTCATGGACGCCAGAGCCACAGCGGCAGGCCGCTCCAGCTGAGCTCCAGGCTCAGGGCCTGGGTCAGGGCACGCAGGCCCGAGCGGCCCGGGATCAGGCCGGCGAAACGCTTCGGTGCGGCGCCGAACTCGGTGGGCCGACAGCGCTCGGGATCCAGCTCGGCCAGTTCGGCGGCCAGGCGCCGGGCCCGGTCCTCGTCGCCCAGTTCATCCACCAGGCCGAGCTCCAGGGCCTGGGCACCGCTGAACACCCGGCCGTCGGCGAAGGCGCGCACCGCCTTGCTCGCTCAGGCCCCGCCCCTCGGCCACCGCCGCCACGAACTGGCCGTAGCTGGAGTCGATCAGGCCCTGCAACAGGTCCCGTTCGGCCTCGGTGAGGCCGCGATCGGGGGAGAGGATGTCCTTGTAGAGCCCGCTCTTCACGGTTTCGAAGCTCACCCCGAGGCGCTTGAGCAGCTTGGAGAGGTTGTTGCCCCGCAGGATCACGCCGATCGAGCCGGTGATCGTGCCGGGGTTGGCCACCACCTGCTCGGCCGCCATGCCGATGTACACGCCGCCGGAGGCGGAGATGTTGCCGAAGCTGGCCACCACTCGGCAGCCCTTCTGGCGCAGTCGCAGCAGCGCGGCGTGGATCTCCTGGCTGTCGCCCACGGTGCCGCCGGGGCTGTCGATGCGCAGCAGCAGGGCCGGGCACTCCCGTTGCTGCACCTGGCGGATGGCCTTGAGCACCCGCTTGCGGGTGCCGCCGGCGATCGGGCCCTCGATGGCGATCCGGGCCAGGGTGCGGCGGGACTTTCGTCGCCAGGGCCAGGCCATGCGCTGTGATTGAAGAGTGGCTGGATCTTAAAAACAGGCCACGTCCCAGGCCACGGCCCTGAATCCCCGGCGGTTCGCCCATGCGCCGCCGGCCCCCTGCTCCCCTCGCGTTCCCGCCTGTTGCCTTCCCTGCTGCGGCCCTTGGCGATGCTGCTGCCCTTCGCGCTCTGGGGCACGGCGATGGCGGCGATGCGCCCCCTGCTTGATGGCGGCACCCCCCTGCAGGTGGCCTGCCTGCGACTGCTGCCCGCCGGCGCGGTGGTGTTGCTGGCGGCCGTGGTGCTGCGTCGTCCGCTGGCGGTGGACCGCCGCGACTGGCCCTTTCTGCTGGCGTTCACCGTGGTGGACGCGAGCCTGTTTCAGGGGCTGCTCGCGCGGGGGCTGGCCCAGACCGGCGCCGGCCTGGGCTCGGTGCTGATCGACTCCCAGCCGCTGCTGGTGGCGCTGCTGGCCCGCAGCCTCTTCGGTGAGGCGATCAATCCGGTGGGCTGGCTGGGGCTGCTGCTGGGTCTGCTGGGCATCCTCTGCCTGGGGCTGCCGGCGCCGCTGCTGGGCCACTGGTGGCTGCAGGGGCCGGTCGCCACGGGGGTGCGGCCCTTGAGCCACGGTGAGCTGTGGATGCTGGCGGCGGCGGCGGCGATGGCGGTGGGCACGGTGCTCTGCCGTTACGCCTGCCGCCACAGCGATCCCGTGGTGGTCACCGGCTGGCACCTGCTGCTCGGTGGGCTGCCGCTGCTGGTGCTGGCCGAGCTGCCGGTGCTGTCTGGCGGCGCCTGGCTGCCCCAGTGGTCGGCCGGCCAGTGGGGGCTGATGGCCTATGCCTCCCTGCTCGGCAGCGGCCTGGCCTATGGCCTGTTCTTCTGGTTCGCCAGCCGCGGTGACCTCACGGGCTTCACCGCCCTCACCTTCCTGACCCCCGTGTTTGCCCTGCTCTGCGGAGTGCTGTGGCTGGACGAGCAGTTGCAGCCCCTGCAGTGGCTTGGGGCCGCCCTGGCGCTGGGCTCGGTGCTGCTGATCAACCGTCGCCAGGTGCTGTGGCGGCGCCTGCCCGCCGTGGCCACCGGCGGCGGCGGCGCCTGATGCGGCTGCTGGTGGTGAGCACCCCGGTGGGGGCCTTGGGCAGCGGCCGGGGCGGCGGCGTCGAAGTCACGGCCCTCGCCCTGGTGGCGGGATTGCTGGAGCGGGGGCACGAGCTCACCGTGCTGGCGGCCGAGGGCTCCCGCCTGCCCGACTCCTGCGCCGGCGCCAGGCTCTGGGCTGAACGCGGCGTGGATCAGCCCAGCTGGCAGCACCGGGCCCGCAGCGCCCCGGTGGAGCTGCCCGCCGATGCCCTGCTGGGCCGGCTCTGGCGCCGCGCCCTGAACCGCCAGGCCGACTTCGACGTGATCCTCAACCTGGCCTACGACTGGTTGCCCCTGTGGCTCACGCCCCATGCCGCCACCCCCCTGGCCCACCTGGTGAGCATGGGCTCGGTGGCGGTGGTGATGGATGGGCTGATCGCCGAGATCGCCCGCAGTCACCCCCAGCATCTGGCCTTCCACACAGCTGCCCAGGCGGCGGACTTCGACCTCCCCCGGCCGCCCCGGCTGGTGGGCAATGGCTTCGACCTCGCCCGCTACCGCTTTCAGGCGGAGCCCGTCGAGCTGCTGGGCTGGGCCGGTCGCATCGCCCCGGAGAAGGGCCTTGAGGACGCGGCCGCGGCCGCGGCCCGGCTGGGCCTGCCCCTGGCGGTCTGGGGGCTGCAGGAGGACCCCGCCTATGCCCAACGGGTGGAGGCTTCGGTGCCGCCGGGCACGCTGCAATGGCGCGGCTTCCTGCCCACCGAACGCTTGCAGGCGGAGCTGGGGCGCTGTGCGGTGCTGCTGAACACCCCGAAGTGGAACGAGGCCTTCGGCAACGTGGTGGTGGAGGCCCTGGCCTGCGGTGTGCCGGTGGCGGCCTACGCCCGCGGCGGGCCGGCGGAACTGGTGCAGGAGGGGCGCACCGGGGCGCTGGCGCCGCCCGACGATGTGGAGGCCCTGGTGGCGGCCGTGGGGCGCGCCCGCACCCTGGAGCGGCGCCACTGCCGGGCCTGGGTGGAGGCGCACTGCTCCCAGCAGGCCTTCGCCGCCCGCATCGAGGCCTGGCTGGTGGCGCTGAGCGGCTGCGTGCTGCCCCACCGATAGGGTCGGCTCCGGCCGATGCCCTCGCCGTTGGTGCCACGTTCCGCCGGCTTTCGCGATTCCAGGGGCGGCGGAGCGCTTGCCGTGCGGGTGCCCCTGCGTCGGGCGCGGCGGGTGGCGCTGCTGGCCCTGGCGCTGGGCCTGCTGCTGTTCGTCTGGCAGCTCGGCGTTACCGGCCTTGTGGATGAAACCCCACCTCTGTTCGCCGCCTCGGCCCGGGCCATGGCGGAGAGCGGCGACTGGCTGATTCCCCGCGTCAACGGCCTGCCCCGCTACGACAAGCCCCCGCTGGTGTACTGGGCGATGGGGCTGATTTATGCCCTGCCCGGCCAGGGTGACTGGGATCCGTTGGGCACCTGGGCGGCGCGGCTGCCGTCGGCGCTGGCCACCGTGGCGGCGATGCAGGCGCTGGTGCTGACCCTGCTGCGCTGGCCCCAGGCCCGGCGGCAACAGGCGGCCACCGCCCTGGCCGCCGGCCTGGCCTTCGCCCTCTCGCCCCTGGTGCTGCTGTGGGGGCGCATCGCCGTCAGCGATGCCCTGCTCACCGGCACCCTCACCCTCAGCCTGCTGCTGGCCTGGCAGAGCTATGCCGCTGGTGGCCGCCGCTGGTGGGCCAGCTGGCTGGTGCTGGGTCTGGCCGTGTTGGCCAAGGGGCCGGTGGCGCTGGTGCTGCAGGGCCTGACCCTGGCGCTGTTCGCCGTGGCGCAGGCCGACTGGCGCCGCCTCTGGGGCCGCCTCCATCCCCTGCGCGGGTTGCTGCTCACCACCCTGGTGGCCCTGCCCTGGTATGGCGCGGCGCTGCTGGTGGCAGGGGAGCCGTTCTGGCGCAGCTTTTTCGGCTATCACAACCTGCAGCGCTTCACCAGCGTGGTGAACGACCACCAGGCCCCCTGGTGGTTCTTCCTGCTGGTGCTGGTGCTGGCCAGCCTGCCCTTCACTCCCCTGCTGGTGCTGGGACTGGTGCGGGCCCTGCGGGGCCCCCTGCCGCCAGCGGAGCTGTCGTTGCAGCGTTTTGCGGCCTGCTGGCTGCTGGCGGTGCTGCTGTTCTTCAGCGTCGCCGCCACCAAGCTGCCCAGCTACTGGCTGCCCGCCACCCCGGCGGCCGCTCTGCTGGTCGCCCTGGCCGCCCAGCGCCGGCCCCGACTGGCGTGGCGGTTGTGCGCCCTGCCGGCGCTGCTGCTGGCGATGGCCTTCGCCAGCGGGCCGTTCTGGGTGCCCCTGATCGTCACCCCGGACATGCCGGAGCTGCCGGTGGCCCTGCTGGCCAGCGGGCGGCTGCCGCTGGCGGCGGCGTGCTTCGCGCTGGCCGGGGTCCTGGTGTTGCTGCGCTGGCGGCGCGGGTCGCCGGCGGCGCTGCTGGCCCTGCAGCTGCCGCTGGTGCTGTTCGTGCCCCTGGTGCTGCTGCCGCTCTGGCAGCTGGGGGACCAGTTGCGCGGTGAGCCGGTGCGGCGCCTGGCTGCGACAGCGCTGGAGCAATCTCCAACCAGTGGCCCCGGCCAGCCCCTGGCGATGGTGGGGATGCTCAAGCCCTCCCTGCACTTCTACGGGCGGCGGGTGGTGATCTACGAAGGGATTGAACCCGCCGGCCTGGTCAACCTGGCCGAGCGCCTGGCCAGCGAACGCCGGCAGGGGCAGGAGCCCAGCAGCCCCAGCCAGCAACCCGATCAGCTGCTGGTGATCGATGCCGAGACCGCGGCCCTGGCGCACTGGCGCGATCTGGATCCGGAGCTGCTGGACCAGGCCGGCATCTACCGCCTCTGGCGCCTGGATCGCCGTCGTCTGGAGCAGCGCGCCGCCCAACTGCAGGCCGCCGGGGTCATGCCCGACTGGCGCGATCCGCGGCCCGAGCGCTACTGAGGCGACGCCATCGGTGGCGGCAGCTCGGCCTCGGCTGCCAGCTGCCGGCGGCGGCAGAAGCTGCAGTGTCCCCAGCGGGCCATCTCCCCGGCAGGCGCCGGGCAGCCGCAGCTGGGACAGCTGGCCATGCCGTGCACATCAGCCCGGCTGGGATGGCGCGCCCAGACCCGCTCCTCCTCCTCCCGGCCCGGGGAGGCCAGCGGGCCGGGGTGATGCTGTTCGATGCGCAGGTCGCGCAGCGCAAAGCCCGCCGCCCGCAGGGCGCCCAGCAGCTGATGGCGGTGGTATTGGAGGGCCTGCAGCCAGGGCCCCGGTGCCGCCCCCACCGTGAGCCGCGAGCCCTGCAGCCGCAGGGGGCGGCAATGGGGGGCCAGCTGGGGGCCGGCCAGTTCCGGCCAGCGCTGCCAGAGGGCCGCCAGGTGGCCCTGCCGGCGCCAGTCCTGCTGCAGGGCCTCCAGGCAGCGGTCGAGGCCGGTGGCCGGTGGGCGGGGCGGCGGCAGCAGCAGCGACACCGCGCCCAGGCGGCGGCTGGTGGCGGTGCTGGCTCGACCGCTGGCGGGGCGCCGCCGGGCCGCCGGATTGGCCCGTCGCCTGCGGCGGGCCGGGGTGGTCGGTTCTGCCATGGTCTGGGCCGGATGGTGGGCCGTGGCGATAGTGGTTAGCCTCAAGCATCGCCCCGCTCGCCTCCATGGGCTTCTTCGACCGCCTCAGCCGCCTGTTCCGCGCCAACGCCAACGCGGCGATCAGCAGCATGGAGGATCCGGCCAAGATCCTGGATCAGTCGGTCGATGACATGCAGCGCGACCTGGTGAAACTGCGCCAGGCCGTGGCCACGGCGATCGCCAGCCAGAAGCGCATTCAGAACCAGGCCGAGCAGGCCGAGGCCCAGAGCGCCACCTGGTACCAACGGGCCGAACTGGCGCTGAAGAAGAGCGAGGACGACCTGGCCCGCGAAGCCCTGTCACGGCGCAAGACCTACCAGGACACGGCCACAGCCCTGAACACCCAGCTGAAGTCCCAGTCCACCCAGGTGGACGGA
The DNA here is from genome assembly GCA_963765575.1 of uncultured cyanobacterium. GTDB lineage: Bacteria > Cyanobacteriota > Cyanobacteriia > PCC-6307 > Cyanobiaceae > NIES-981. The sequence goes on from CAVXWZ010000011.1 coordinate 533,344, forward strand.
CTCAAGAAGAGCCTGGTGGCGCTGGAGGCCAAGATCGCTGAGGCCAAGACCAAGAAGGACATGCTCAAGGCCCGCGCCCAGGCGGCGAAGGCCCAGGAGCAGCTGCAGAGCGCTGTCAGCGGGCTGGGCACCGACAACGCCATGGCGGCCTTCGAGCGTATGGAGGAGAAGGTGCAGACCCTTGAAGCCCGCAGCCAGGCGGCCGCGGAACTGGCGGGCGCGGATCTCGAAAGTCAGTTCGCTGCGCTGCAGGGCAGCGACGTGGACGACGAGCTGGCGGCCCTGAAGAATCGCCTGGCCGGGGTTCCCGAGGAGCCGATCGCCCTGCCGGCCGAGGATGCGCCGGTGCCCCGGCTCGAACCAGCCCAGGTGGCCGAGGTGGATGCCGAGCTGCAGGAACTCAAGCGCTCCATCGACCAGCTCTGAACGGCCAGCCCGGCAGCCCCGCGCAGGCAGCTGGGCTGGCCTGTCCATACAATCCAGCAGCGCCGTCTCCTCCCCTGTGCCAGCAGCCCAGCTCACCGACGCCAGCTTCGAGACCGAGGTACTGCACTGCTCAACCGCCTACCTGGTGGATGTCTGGGCCCCGTGGTGCGGTCCCTGCAGGCTGATGGCACCGCTGATGGACTGGGCAGCGGCCGAGTATGCCGGCCGGCTCATGGTGGGCAAGCTGGAGGCGGATCCCAACCCCGCCAGCCGCGATCTCCTCAAGGTGCAGGGCCTGCCCGCCCTGGTGCTGTTCAAGGCAGGCCAGGAGGTGGCTCGCCACGAGGGCGCCATGGCCCAGGCCCAGCTGAAGGCCTTCCTGGATGCCCATCTCTGAACGCCTGAGCCGGCTGGGCAGCGGTGTCTTCGCCCGCAACGACCGCCGCAAATCGGACTATGCCCGCCGTGCGGCCGATCCGGCCTCGGGCCTGCCGCCGCTGCTCGACCTCTCGCTCGGCTCCACCGATCTGCAGCCGCCGGCCGTGGCCCTCGAGGCCATGGCCGCCAATCTGGCCCGCCCGGAAAGCGCCGCCTACTGCCTGCATGCCGCCACCGCACCCTTCCGCCGCAGCGTGGCGGCCTGGGCCCAGCGCCGCTTCGCCGTGGCGGTGGATCCCGAGCTGGAGGTGCTGCTGCTGGTGGGTTCCCAGGAGGGCACGGCCCACCTGCCCCTGGCGGTGCTCAATCCTGGCGATGCGGCGCTGCTGCTCGATCCCTACTACCCCTCCCACATGGGTGGGCTGCACCTGGCTTCGGCCCGGCCACTGCTGTTGCCCCTTGATGGCGCAGCCGGCTGGCGACCCGACTTCGAGCACCTGTCGCCGGCGCAGTGGGACGCCGTGCGTTTGATGGTGCTGGGGTTTCCCCACAACCCCACGGCCACAACCGGCGAGCAGGCCTGGCTGGATCAGGCGGTGGAGAAGGCCCTCACCCATGACATCGTGCTCGCCCACGACAATCCCTACGTGGACCTGGCCCTGGAGGGTGAGGCTCCGGCCCTGTTGCGCAATCCCGCCTGGCGGCAGTGCGGGATCGAGTTCTTCTCCCTCTCCAAGAGTTGGTGCCTGGGGGGCTACCGGCTGGCCTTCGCCATCGGCGCCGAGTGGCTGATCACCGCCCTGCGCCAGCTCAAGGGGGTGGTGGATTTCAACCAGTCGCTGGCGCTGCAGGCCGGGGCCATCGCCGCCATCGAGCAGGCGCCGGAGTGGCCGCAACAGCTGCGAACGGTCTATCGCCAGCGCCGGGATGCCATGGCCGCAGCCCTGGAAGCCTCCGGCTGGCCGGTGCGACGCCCCTCGATGGCCCTCTATCTCTGGCTGGCGTTGCCCCCCCAGGCCCGGGGGCTGGAGTCGGAGGCCTTCTGTGCGGCCCTGCTGGAGGGCAGCGGTGTGGCCCTCACCCCCGGCAACGGCTTCGGTCCGGCGGGGGAGGGCTGGGCCCGCTTGGCCCTGGTGCATCCGCAGGCCGAGCTGGAGTGTGGCGCCGAGCGGATCAGCCGCTGGCTGGCCAGTCGGTGAGGGGCCCGGCTGCCAACGGCGGCCCGGGGCCATGGCAGCTGCGGCGCCTGCCGGTGTGCGCCAGCACCGAACTGGAACTGGAGCGCTGGCTGCGCCGCCGCGGCAGGGGGCCACTCGCCGGGGAGGTGCCCCTGGCGGTGGTGGCCCGGCGCCAGCGCCACGGGCATGGCCAGCGGGGCCGGCCCTGGCAGTCGCCTGCCGGGGGCGTGTGGCTGAGTGCCGCCCTGCCCTGGCCGGCGCGGCCTGCAACCGCCCTGGGCCTGGCGGTGGTGCTGGGGCTGGCGTTGGAGCTGGAGGCCCTCGGCCTGCAGCCCCGCATCAAGTGGCCCAACGACCTGCTGCTGCAGGGACGCAAGCTGGCCGGGGTGCTGCCGCGGCTGCGGCTGCGGGGTGATCGCGTGCGCTGGGCCCAGGTGGGGGTGGGCATCAACGGCATCAACCGGGTGCCGGCCGGTGCCATCGCCCTGGCTGAGGCACTGGCGGGGGCTGGACAGCACCATCCCCAGGCCAGGCCCTTACACCTGGAACGCCGCGTGCTGCGGGCCCTGGCCTGGGCCCGCGACCAGGCCACCGCCCCGGCCGACAGCGACGACGCCATCCACCGCCTGGCGGAGAGCCGCCTGGAGCCCTGCCCCCTGGGCCTGGTCCACGGTGGCGTGCGCTGGCAGGTGGAGGGGCTGGGGGCCGATGGGGGCCTGCTCCTGAGGCGGGGGGCGCTGACCACGCGTCTGCAGCGCCGGTTTTGAGGCGCCAAGGGTTGGGCCGCCGGGCCTGATTACAATCCCGCCCATGGGCAGCTCTCCGCTCCAACGATCGCCCCGCGGGCGCCGGGGCCTGCGCTCCGCTGGCGCGGCCTCCCTGGTGGCGGCTGCCGTTGCAGCCCTCTCCGGCGCCGGTGCCCTGGGCCAGGCCCAGGAACCAGCCGCGGAACCCTCCCGTCCTCAACCGGCTCCGGCCGCGGCCGGAGCGGCCGGCCTTGGGGACCAGCCAATCAGCCGGCCGGCCGCCTCACCCCGGCCGGTCCCCGCCGCCCCGGCCGAGGCCCTCAGCCCCCGTCTGGCACCGGTTGCCACTCCGGCGCCAGCGGCGGTGGCCCCGGCTCCACAGCCACGCCGGCCCGATGCCATCCAGCCGGGGCCTCTACGGCCCGATCCCGCCTCCCTGAGCGCCCCCGAGCCCCGTCGCTTCGATCGCTCCCTCGACGATCTGGTGCGCGACGGGGTGGTGACCCAGGCCGAGCGCGATCGCATCCGCAGCGGCGCGATGACATCTCCGGTGCAGGCCCCTGCCCACCGCCAGGCCTGCCGCAGCGGCGCCCTCTCCGAGCAGGAGTGCCGCACGGGCGTGGTGGTGCGCTGGCGCGGCCGCTCCCCGGGCCAGGGCTGGCCCCTCGATGCCGGTGACCCCGCAGCGGTTGCGGCGGCACGGGACCAGTTGCAGGCGGGATCCAGCGGCTGGAGCGGCGCCATGGGCGAGGTGTTCACCACCCCCCTGACCACGCCCCTCACGGTTCCGGTGGCCTCCCTGATGGGCGGCGATGGCAGCAACCTGCGCCTGGCCGACGTCTTCGCGATCACCCCCCGGCCCGCCCCGCTGGCGGGCAACGGCAATCGCGGCCTGCTGTTCCCCCTCATCGGAGCTGGGGTCAACACCAGTGGTTTCGGCTTCCGGCTGCACCCGATCCTGGGCAGCTGGCTGATGCATGCGGGCATCGATCTCGCTGCCCCCACGGGCACTCCGGTGGTGGCGGTGCTCGGCGGCCGGGTGGTGAGCAGCGGTGGAGCCGGTGGCTATGGCCTGGCGGTTGAAGTGGAGCACGACAACCCCCGCCGGCGCACGCTCTATGCCCACCTCAGCGAGCTGTATGTGAAATCAGGCGACCGGGTACGCCAGGGTGAGGTCGTTGGACGGGTCGGCAGCACGGGCCGCAGCACCGGGCCACACCTGCACTTCGAGCTGCGCCTGCCCAGTGATGGCGGCTGGGTGGCCGTTGATCCCGGCGGTTTTGCACCCGGTGCCAATCCCCTCAACCCCCTGGGCAGCGATGTCATCGCCCAGATGATGGGCCAGCTGCTGCAGCGGCTCGAACGCCCCGACAGCGTTGCCACCGAATCCGGCCCACTGGGGGGCTGAGGTACAGCGATCTCCGGCACAGCGACCTTCAGGCGGCGATGCGTCCGTCGCGGAAGTGCACCACCTGTTCGGCGCGGGCGGCCACGTTGTCCTCGTGGGTCACCATCACCACGGTGATGCCGCCGCGGTGCAGGTCATCGACGATGTCGAGCACCTCTTCGGTGGTGTGGGAATCGAGTGCTCCGGTGGGCTCATCGGCCAGCAGCAGTGCCGGTTGGTTGATGATCGCCCGGGCGATCGCCACCCGCTGCTGCTGGCCACCGGAGAGCTGGTTGGGCTTGTTGTGCAGGCGTTGGCCCAGGCCCACCAGCTCCAGGGCCCGATGGGCCCGCTCCCGCCGCTCGGCGGTCGGAACCCCGGCGTAGATCATTGGCAGCATCACGTTCTCGAGGGCCGTGAGCTGGGGCAGCAGGTGAAACTGCTGAAACACGAAGCCCAGCTCGCGGTTGCGCAGATCAGCCAGTTGGTCGTCGTCGAGGGTCTCCACCGGCACGCCATTGAGGCGGTAGGTGCCGCCGCTGGGACGGTCGAGGCAGCCGAGGATGTTCATGGCCGTGCTCTTGCCCGACCCCGACGCCCCCATCACCGCCAGGTAATCGCCCTGATTCACCCGCAGGTCCAGGCCGTCCAGGGCCCTGACCTCGGCATCGCCGCTGCCGTACACCTTCTCAACACCCACCAGTTCGGCGACCGGGATGGAGGGCAGCGGCAGGGACTCAGCCAAGGGTTCCCTGCAGGATCGGCGTGCCGGCCACACTCTGGCTGGCCCAGGTGAACAGGGGGCTGGAGAGGATGCCACCCACGGCAGTGACGATCACGCAACTCACCAGGGCGGCGCGCAGGGAAGTCAGGCCCGGCAGTGACCAGCTGATCTCCGGGTAGGCCTTCACCACGTCTGAGGCTTCATGGGGCTCCTTGACCACCATCATCTTGATCACCGAGATGTAGTAGTAGATCGATACAACCGAGGTGAGCAGGCCCACCACCACGAGCAGGTACTGGCCGTCGGCCCAACCGGCGAAGAAGAGGTAGATCTTGCCGAAGAAGCCCAGCATCGGCGGGATTCCCCCCAGCGACAGCAGGCAGAGGCTAAGGCCGAGGGTGATCAGGGGATCCTTCTGGTAGAGCCCGGCGTAGTCGGCGATGCGGTCACTGCCGGTGCGCAGAGAGAACAAGATGATGCAGGCGAAGGCCCCCAGGTTCATGAACAGGTAGGCGGCCATGTAGAGCACCATCGCGGCATAGCCGTCCTCGGTGCCGCACACCAGCCCGATCATCACGAATCCGGCCTGGCCGATGGAGCTGTAGGCCAGCATCCGCTTCATCGACGTCTGGGCCAGGGCCACCACGTTGCCGAGCACCATGCTCAGCACCGCCAGCACCGTGAACAACAGCTTCCACTGGCTGTCGAAGCTGCTGAAGCAGCCCACCAGGATGCGCAGCGCCAGGGCGAACCCGGCGGCCTTGGAGCCCACCGAGAGAAAGGCCACCACCGGGGTGGGGGAGCCTTCGTAGACGTCAGGGGTCCATTGGTGGAAGGGCACGGCGGCGATTTTGAAGGCCACCGTGGCCAGCACGAACACCAGGGCCAGGGCGGCGACCGGGCTGGCGCTGGTCTCCAGGGCCACGGCCACGGCCTCCAGGCTGGTGGACCCACCGGTGAGGCCGTAGAGCAGGGAGGCGCCATAGAGGAACACAGCCGCCGCCGCCGAGCCCACCAGCAGATATTTCAGGGCCGCTTCGGAGCTGCGGGCGTCCCGTTTCATGTAGCCCGAGAGCAGATAGCTGGCCACCGAGAGGGTTTCCAGCGACACGAAGATGCTCACCAGATCGGTGGCACCGCACAGGAACATCGCTCCCAGGGTGGCGGCGAGCAGGATTGCCGCGTATTCGCCCACCGGCGTGCCGCTGCGCTCCACATAGCGCCAGCTGAGCATCAGGGTGATCAGCGTGGAGGCGGCCACCACGGCGCGGAAGGCGATCGCCAGGTTGTCGGCCAGAAAGCTGCCCAGGAAGGAGGGCTGCAGGTCGGCTGTGTTCCACTGCAGGGCCAGCAGCACCAGGGCGCCGCCCAGGCCGGCATAGGAGAAGGGGGGCACCCAGCGGCTGGCGGAGCGCTCGCCCGCCAGATCCACCAGCAGGCAGGCCAGCAGGGCCACCAACACGGCCCCCTCCGGTGCGATCGCACCGGCGTTGAGCTGCAGTGCCAGCCCGGGGATGCCGGCGCCACTGCCGATGGCCTCGCTGGCGGGGTTGAGCGCTGGGGCCAGGGCACTGGGCAGTGCGGTGGCCAAGGCCGGCTGGCCAGGGCGGTGGGAAAAGCCATCACGCCGGGCGGAAACATCACAGCGGCTGTGGGGCTAGGAGGTTTGTTGAGGGCGACTGTAGCCGCGTTGTTCGCCTCGGCCGGGGCCGCTGGTGCGATAAAGAGGTAAGCGGTCGTCCACCAGCCCGTGGGTCACACCCTCGTCATCGTTGAGAGCCCCACAAAGGCCCGCACCATCCGTAAGTTCCTGCCCGGGGACTTCCGCGTGGAGGCCTCCATGGGGCACGTGCGTGATCTCCCCAACAACGCCAGTGAGATCCCTGCCGCCCACAAGGGCGAGAAGTGGGCCAACCTGGGCGTCAACACCGCCAGCGCCTTTGAGCCCCTCTACGTGGTGCCGAAGGACAAGAAGAAAGTGGTGAAGGAACTCAAGGACGCCCTCAAGGGTGCCGACCGGCTGCTGCTGGCCACTGACGAGGACCGCGAGGGCGAGAGCATCAGCTGGCACCTGTTGCAGCTGCTCGGCCCCAAGGTGCCGGTGAAGCGGATGGTGTTCCACGAAATCACCAAGGAGGCGATCGGCCGGGCCCTGGAGCAGACCCGCGATCTGGACATGGAGCTGGTCCATGCCCAGGAAACCCGGCGGATCCTGGACCGCCTGGTGGGTTACACCCTCTCGCCGCTGCTCTGGAAGAAAGTGGCCTGGGGGCTCTCGGCCGGCCGGGTTCAGTCGGTGGCGGTGCGGTTGCTGGTGCAGCGCGAGCGGGCGCGGCGGGCCTTCAGAAGCGGCAGTTACTGGGACCTCAAGGCCCAGCTGGATCAGGCTGGCGGCGGCTTTGAGGCCAAGCTCCATCACCTGGGCGGGGTGAAGATCGCCGGTGGGGGCGACTTCGATGAGACCACGGGCGCCCTCAAGGCCGGCAGCAAGGTGCGGCTGCTGGCGGAGGACGAGGCTCGCTCCCTGCAGCAGGCCCTGCAACAGGCCCCCTGGCAGGTGACGGCCGTGGAGGCCAAGCCGACCGTGCGCAAGCCGGTGGCGCCCTTCACCACCAGCACCCTGCAGCAGGAGGCCAACCGCAAGCTGCGCCTCTCCGCGCGTGAAACCATGCGCGCCGCCCAAGGGCTCTATGAGCGCGGCTTCATCACCTACATGCGCACCGACTCGGTGCACCTCAGCGAACAGGCGATCAGCGCGGCCCGCAGCTGTGTGGCCGGCAAGTACGGCCAGGACTATCTGAGCCCCAGCCCGCGCCAGTTCACCACCAAGGCCCGCAACGCCCAGGAGGCCCACGAGGCGATCCGGCCAGCCGGCGAGAGCTTCCGCGACCCCTCGGCCACCGCACTCGACGGCCGCGATCTGGCCCTCTACGAGTTGATCTGGAAGCGCACCGTCGCCAGCCAGATGGCCGATGCCCGACTCACCATGCTCTCGGTGGACCTGGAGGTGGATGGCGGGGCGCCGGGCCGCGCCGGCTTCCGGGCCAATGGCAAGCGCATCGACTTCCCCGGCTTCTTCCGCGCCTATGTGGAGGGCAGCGATGATCCCGATGCCGCCCTGGAGGGTCAGGAGGTGCTGCTGCCGGCCCTGGTGGTGGGCGACACACCAACCTGCAAGGGCGTGGAGGCCCTGGGCCACCAGACCCAGCCCCCGGCCCGCTTCAGCGAAGCCGCCCTGGTGAAAACCCTGGAGAAGGAGGGCATCGGCCGCCCCTCCACCTACGCCTCGATCATCGGCACGATCGTGGACCGCGGCTACGCGACGCTGGCCAACAACGCGCTCACGCCGAGCTTCACGGCCTTCGCCGTCACCGCCCTGCTGGAAGAGCACTTCCCCGATCTTGTGGACACGGGATTCACCGCTCGGATGGAGACCACCCTCGATGACATCTCCCACGGCAAGGTGCAGTGGCTGCCCTACCTGGAGGGCTTCTACAGGGGTGATCAGGGCCTGGAAACCCAGGTGAGCCAGCGGGAGGGGGACATCGACCCCGGCGCCTCCCGTACGGTCCAGCTTGAGGGCCTGCCCTGTGTGGTGCGCATCGGCCGCTTCGGCGCCTATCTCGAGACCAAGCGGGTGGCCGACGACGGCAGCGAGGAGCTGCTCAAGGCCACCCTGCCCCAGGAGATCACGCCGGCTGATCTCGATGCACCCAAGGCGGAATTGATCCTGCGCCAGAAGGCCGAGGGCCCCGAGGCCCTGGGGGTCGATCCCGAGACCGGCGACGCGGTGTATCTGCTCTTCGGCCAGTACGGCCCCTACCTGCAGCGGGGTCAGGTGAGCGACGAGATCCCCAAACCCAAGCGCGCCTCCCTGCCCAAGGGGGTCAAGCCCGAGGAGCTGAGCCTCGAGGACGCCCTCGGCCTGCTGCGCCTGCCACGCCAGCTTGGTGACCACCCCGAGGGCGGCCGGGTGGAGGCCGGCCTGGGCCGCTTTGGGCCCTACGTGGTGCATCACAAGGGCAAAGGCGAAAAGGATTACCGCTCGCTCAAGGCCGAGGATGACGTGCTGGTGGTGGGTCTGGGCCGGGCCCTGGAGCTGCTGGCCATGCCCAAGCGGGGGCGCGGCGGTCGCACCGCCCTCAAGGACCTGGGTACCCCGGCGGCGAGCGAGGAGACGATCCAGCTGTTCGATGGTCCCTACGGGCTCTACGTGAAGCAGGGCAAGGTGAATGCCTCCCTGCCGGAGGGCACCACCGCCGAAACCATCACCCTGGAGCAGGCGGTGGAGCTGCTGGCGGCGAAGCAGGCCAGCGGCAAGAAGCCCAGCGCCAAGAGGGCCAGCACAAAGCAGCCCAGCACCAAGAAGCCCACCGGCAAGACGGGCGCCGCCCGCAAGCCGGCGGCCAAGAAGCCCCCGGCCACCACCAAGACCGGGCGTCTGCGGGCCAGTGCCGTGCGGGTGATCAAGGCCGCTGACAGCTGATGGATCAGCTGCGGCGGCCCTCGATCGATCGCCCTGCCCGCCTGTGGGGGGCGCCCTGGCTCGCCCTGCCCCTGGTGCTGCTGCTGGCGGCTTGCAGCGGCACCCCCTTCGGCGACCAGCTCGGTGGCAGCTTCCCCGATGGCGAGGCCCCCGCGGCTGACGCCACCGCCGCTCCAGCCCCTACCGGTGCCGCCGGGGCTCCCCAGCCCGCCCAGGGGGCGGCCCCCGGCGGCACCCCGGCAGCCGGTGCCAGTGCGGCCCAGCCCGCCACCCCCGGCCCGGCGGGGGCCGGCCCTCCAGCCACCAACCCACCGGCGCCCACCCCACCGGCCCCCGCTGTCACTCCGGTTCCCTACCGCCTCACCCTGCGGCTCGCCGGCGCCGATCCGGCCGCGCCGGCGGAGGAGGTGACCAGAGCGCTGCGGGCCGCTGGACTGGCCTTCGAGGTGGAGGTGATCGAGCGTCTCCCCGCGGGGACGGCGCCGGCAGCCCCAGCCAGCACGCCCGCGCCCACTCCCGCCGCTTCCCCGAGCGCCCGCTGATGGCTGCTCCCCCCGGCGGCCAGCTCAGCCCCCGCCAGGCCCGCCAGCTGATGGACACCGCCTATCTGGCCGCAGCCACTGCCCTGCTCTGGGTGGCGCTCTACTACCTGCCGGTGGGCAGCCCCCTGTTCCGGCTGGCCCTGCCATTGCCGCTCACCCTGCTGCAGCTGCGCCACGGCTGGCGCTGCGCCTGGGAGGGCCTGGTCGTGACCACCCTGCTGTTGGTGGCGTTGATGGGGCCGATCCGCGGCCCGCTGGTCGTGTTCCCCTACGGCCTCTTGGCCCTGTGGCTGGGTTGGTGCTGGCGGCGGCGCTACAGCTGGTGGCTGAGCTGGAGCCTGGGCAGCGTGATCGGAGCTGCCGGCTTTCTCGTGCGCGTGGCGGTGCTCTCGGTGCTGGTGGGTGAAAACCTCTGGGTGGTGATCACCACGGCGGCCGCCGGGCTGCTGGAGCGGCTGGCGGGCCTGGTGGGTCTGGGCGCGGCCGTGCAGCTTGAGCAGGTGCAAGGGGCGGCCGTGCTGCTGGTGTGGGTGCAGAACGTGGTGATCGTGCTCACCCTCCACGCTGCGGCCTACTGGATCTTTCCCCGCCTGCAGGCACCGATCAGCGAGCCTCCCCCCGCCCTGCGGGCCCTGGTGGCGGTGGATCCCCTCTGAGTCCTCCCTTGAATCCACCCCGGCGAGCGCCCGATCCGCGCCCGCGGCAGTCCCTCCAACCCCAGCCCTCCGGCGCCTTTCCTGAAGGACCGGACTGGCTTCGCAGCCAGGTGCTGCTGCTGCTGGCCGCCACCGCCACCGCAGCCGTGCCCGGTATCTCTGCCGCCGGCGCCACCCCCGAGGCCCGACGGGCCACCGCCGCTGCCGATGCCGAGCTGCTGGTGTGGGGACCGGCCCGGGCACCCGTGCACGCCCTGCCACCCCTGCCGGCGGGGGTGAGCCCGGCCCTGATCAGCCACGTGGTGCTGGCCGAACTGGGACTGTTGCCCAGGCTCACGGTGGTGGATCTGGGCTGTGCCGTGGCCCCGGCGGTGCCCCATCTGCGCCTGGCGGCCGGCGAGGGGGCCGGGGCGGCGGCCTGCCTGAGCGGGGGGCGAGCCCTGGCACCGGCCCGGGTGCAGGCCCTGCTGCGGCGTGGTCGGTGCTGGGGGGAGCGGCTCGACCCGAGACAGCCCCTGGTGCTGGCCGAGTGCGTGCCGGGGGGCACGACCACGGCCCTGGCGGTGCTGCGCGGGCTGGGGCTGGCGGCCGACGGGCTGGTGAGCGGCAGCTTGCATCGCAGTGCCCACGAGCTCAAGACTGATCTGGTGAATCGGGGCCTGCTGGCCGCCGGCCTGCCGCCAGGCGGCGCCGCCCCCGAGGCCGTGCTGGCGGCGCTGGGCGATCCGATGCAGGCCCTGGCCGCCGGACTGATCCCGGCGGCGGCCGGGCGCGGTGTGCCGGTGCTGCTGGCCGGCGGCAGCCAGATGGCGGCGGTGCTGGCCCTGGCCCTCGACCTGACGCCCCCGGGTCGGCGCCAGCAGCTGGCCCGCCACGTGATGCTGGCGACCACCGCCTGGGTGGTGGACGAGGACGGCAGCGATCTGGCCCGGCTGTTGGGGCTGATCGGCGAGCGCTGGCAGGTCGCCCCGCGTCTCGAGGTGGCAGCGCTGCGTTTCCATGGCTGCCGCAGCGCCCCCCTGCGCGACTACGAGCGCGGCTACGTCAAGGAAGGGGTGGGCGCCGGCGGCCTGGCCTGGTTGTGGCAGCGCTGCGGCCGGGATCCCGGCGATCTCGCCGATCTCTGCGATCGGGCCTGTGCCCAGCTCCTGGAGTGGCGCCGGCAGAGCGGCTCCGGAGCCTGTGCCTAGGGTCGGGCCCATGAGCAGTAGCGCCCCCCGTCTGAGCCGCCGTGAGCTGCTGCGATTCGGGTTGGGCGGCAGCGCTCTGCTGGCCCTGCCCGTGGGCCTGGGCGGCTGCGATCGCCCGCCTGCTGCCGAACTGCTGCATGCCCCTGGCACCCTGCCCGCCGCCTGGCTGCGGCAGCTGCCCCGGGGCTGGCGGGCCCGGGAGCTGCCGCAGCCTGAGGCGATCGGCGACCGATTGCAGCCCGATGCTGCTGCTGCCCCGTCACCCCAGGCCCCACCGGCTCTGGTGGGCCTGGCGGACGGCTGGGCCACGGCCCTGCCGCTGCGGAGCTGGCAGCCGTTGGAGGCCGAGGCGCTGCTGGAGGGGCTCGCCGCCTGGGCCCTGCCCACCGCCCGCCTGTTTGCGGCTGCGGACCAGCCGGCCCTGGCCTTCCCCTGGTCGTTCAGTCCCTGGGTGCTGGCACTGCGCTCGCGGCCGGCCCTGGCCCGGCGCGCCGCGGAGGGCTGGGATCTGCTCCTCGATCCCAGCCTCAAGGGCAAGCTCGTGTTGCCCTCCAGCCCTCGGGTGTGCATGGAGCTGGTGGGCGGTGATTTCGAGCGCATCCAGGCCCTGCGCCGCCAGCCCCTGGCCCATGACGACCGCAATGCCCTCAACCTGCTCCTGGCCGGCGGGGCGGAGGCGGCGGTGCTGCCGTTGCGACCGCTGATCCCGTTGCTGCGCCGCGACTCACGCCTGGCGGTGGTGTTGCCGGCGACGGGGGCGCCGCTGAACTGGCAGTTGCTGCTGCGCCCTGCGGCCACCGAACCGCCGCCGCCTGCTCGTGCGCCGATCGAGCCGTGGATGGGGCGGGTGCTGGAGCCCCCCTTGCTGGCCGATCTGCTCCTGGGCGGCTGGGTGCCGCCCCTGCCGCGTCCTCTGCTGGCGCCGCTGGTGGCCCGCTTCCCCGAGGCCATCGCCCGCCTGCTGCTGCCTCCCGAGGGCGTGCTGGAGCGCTGCTGGAGCCTGCCTGCCCTCAGCGAGCCGGAGCGCCTGGCCTTGCAGACCGTGTGGGACGCGGCTGCTCCACGGGTCTGATCAGCTCCACAGGCGCCGCCGCGGCGCCGCCGCCAGCCGCCGGTGGGTGTCGGCCAGCAAGTCAGGGATGGCCAGTTGGTGGGGGCAGCGGGGCAGGCAGTCGCCGCAGCTGCGGCAGGCTTCGGCGTTGAGCGCTTCCCACCAGTGGCCGGCGCGGCCGATGAGGTTGTAGCGCTCGCCGGCGAAGGCGGTCATGCCGTGCCCCAGCGCCAGGTTGCGCAGCCGCAGCAGCTCCGGAATCGGCACGGCATTGGGACAGGGCAGGCAAGCGCGGCACTGGCCGCAGCGCTCCACCCCCAGGCGCCCGCGGCCCGCCGCCGTCAGGCGCTCGAGGGCACGGCGCTGTGGACGGCTCAGCCAGGAGCCCGTCGGGCTGGTCTGGCCGCACCCCCCACTGCTGGCCGCGGGCCCGGCGAGGGCGGCGGCCCAGGCCAGATCGCCAGGCTGCTCGGCCCCCAGGCTGAGGGTGGAGATCCCCTGGTCGAGCAGAAAGCGGTAGGCGAGCTCCAGGGGCTGGAATGGCGCGCAGTCGGCCACCAGCTCCGGCGGCGGGTCGTAGAGGCGGCCTCCCTTGTCGGCCGGCGAGATGGCCAGCACGCCGATGCCCGCGGCCAAGGCGCTGCGGGCGAGCGGCAGGCGGCTTTGGTCGAACAGGTGCAGGTGCAGGCTGCAGAAGCTGAACCGGCCCGTGGCCAGGGCCTGCTCGATCAGGACGTTGCTGCCGTGGCTGGAGAAGCCCAGCTGGCCCACCAGCCCCTCGCCGAGTGCCCAGGCCAGCAGGTCGGCGCCCGCCCCCCGGGTGGCCCAGCGCAGGTGCTCGGGGCGGTTGAGCCCATGCACGGCCAGGTTGTCCAGACGTTCGACCCCCAGCCGCTTGAGGATCGCCCGCAGCTGCTGGCGCCCGGCAGCCGGCTCCAGGCCCGGCAGCAGCTTGCTGGTGAGGCGCCAGCCGCCCGCCGGTGCCAGCCCCTCGGCGGCCAGGTTGGCCAGGGCCAGGCCCAGGAAGCGTTCCGCCGGGCCATAGGCCGGCGCGGTCTCCAGGTGGTTGATGCCAGCCGCCAGGGCGGCCCGCAGCACCGCCTCCATCTGGGCCGGGCTGGCCAGGGCCCGCATGGTGCCCAGGGTGAACACCGAGACCCCCGCCCCGGCGCCGAAGGGGCGCTGGATGGCCGCGGGCGGTGGGCCGGCCTGTCCGATTGCTTCAGACCGGGCTGGTGCCGGGATTGTCATCGCTGGGGTCGCCTGATTCCTCGTTGCCCGGTTCCGCCTCGCCGGCGGCGTCGCCGCCCGCTTCCGGCTCGGGCTGGGCCTGGCTGAGGTGGCGCACCAGCTCGGCGGGGCTCACCGAGTCGAGGAAGCGGCGGAACTCACTGCTGTCCTCGGCGTCGGCTTCGGCATCCACGGGGATCGAGGCATCGGCCACCACCTCCTCCAGCATCCAGATGCCGCTGCCGGTGCGCACCGCCAGGGCAATCGAGTCACTGGGGCGGGCGTCCACCTCCAGCGGCGCTTCCTGGCCTTCGCCCTCCGCCTCGCCCTGGCGGCTGAGTCTGAGCACGGCGCGGAAGGTGTTGTCCTCAATGGCGTGGATGATCACCCGCTCCAGCTGCAGCCCCCCCGCCCTCAGCAACGACACCATCAGGTCGTGGCTGAGGGGCCTGGGGGGCGGCTCATCGGCCACGCCGGCCAGGATGTTCTGGGCCTGGGCCTGGTCGATCCAGATCGGCACCTGGCGGCGGCCCGAGGGATCGCGCAGCAGCACGATCGGACTGCGGCTGGCCGCATCCAGGGCGATGCCGGCGACGCGCATTTCCACCATGGCCCGGCTCCCCCTCTGATCGATTATGACCACTGGGCTGGTTGGCAACGATGTTCACCGGACTGGTGCGGGCCACGGGCGTGATCGAACGGTCGGGCGGTGGCGTGCGGCTGCGCTGGAGCCCGGCTGCGGACCAGTGGGCTCCCGCCCAGCTGGCCCTGGGTGAGAGCGTGGCTGTGGATGGGGTCTGCCTGACGGTGGCGGAGCGTCTGGCCGATGGTTTCCGCGCCGATGTCAGCGAGGAGACCCTGGGGCGCAGCACCCTGGCCGGCAAGGCCGATCGCCGCGCCGCCGTGAACCTGGAGCCGGCCCTGCGCCTGGTGGACCGCCTGGGCGGCCATCTGGTGAGTGGCCATGTCGATGGCCTCGGCTGGGTGCAGGCGATCGAGGCCAGGCAGGGCTCCTGGCACCTGGAGATTCGTTGGCACGACCCGGCCTACGGCCGCTACGTGTGCGAGAAGGCCAGCGTGGCGGTGGATGGCGTCAGCCTCACCGTGGCCGGCAGCGGCGAGGCTGGTGGCTGGTTCTGGATCGCCGTGATCCCCCACACCTGGACCGGCACCACCCTGCAGTGGCTGCGGCCGGGCGATGCGGTGAATCTGGAAGCCGACCTGCTGGCGAAATACACCGAGAGCCTGCTGCAGGCCCGCCTGGATGGCCCATCGGCTGCCGCCGCCAGCGGCGGGCCGGCCCTCGATCGGGCCTGGCTGGCTGAGCACGGCTGGGGAGCCTAGTTTCGGTTTCAGCCCTCCCTGAGCCGATGACCCGAGCTTCCCGACTGCGCTTAGGGGGGCAGCTGCGCGCCTTCACCCTCTTCGAAGGGGTGCTGATGCTGGTGCTGGGGGTGCTGGCGCTGCTCTTCCCGGTGCTGGCTTCGGTGTGGGCCACGGCAGCGGTGGCCGTGGCCTTCCTGGTGGGCGGCCTCGTGGGCTGGATCGACAACCTGATGCGGGCCCGCATGCTCAACCGCTGGCTCAGCTTCTGGCGGCTGGTGGTCTCCACCCTGTTTCTGGTGGCCGGGTTCACGATCATTCAGCAGCTGGGCTCGGGCCTGGCCGCCGCCGCCGCCTCGGTGGCCACCCTGGCGCTGGCGATCGGCCTGGTGTTCCTGGTGGAGGGGGCCGTGGCCGTTGGCGTGTCCCTCTCCCACCGGCGCATCCGGGGCTGGGGCTGGGGGCTGCTCAACGGCCTGGTGACCCTGGTGCTGGGGGTTGTGATCCTGACCATGGCCAAGCCCTCCCTGCTGGGCGTGATCGGCGTGCTGGTGGGGGTGAGCTTCCTGTTCAGCGGCATCGATCTGCTCACCTTCAGCGCCAGCTTCCACGACGACGATGGGCTTGAGGACGGCGACCCAGCGGCAGAGCTGGACCCTGGGGCAGGGCCTGCCCCCGCCCCAGGCAAGGACCTGGTCTGATCGCCCTTCAGGCGTCGGCCTCGCCAGCTTCGCCGCCGCTGACCGTGCCCGCTTCGGTTTGCCCGTCCCGGCCGTCCGTCTCCACCCGCGTGAGCCAGATGGCGCCGGTGTCGGGGTGCAGGTCGATGCGGAACTCCTGGCCAGGTTCGAGCCCCAACTGGCGGGTGTAGGCGTTGCCGATCAGGAGATTGCCGTTGCCGTGAACGCGGGTGCGGAATTCGGCCTGCCGCCCCCGGGTGCCGGCTGGGCTGCTCGCCGCCGCCCCGGTGTGGGCGGGCAGGGCGTAGCCCTTGGCGGCCACCAGGGCCCTGTAGAAGCTCTTGCGCAGCACCCGGCCGCTGGGCCCCACGTAGCCGCAGGCGCGGGCGATCTGATCTTCCGGCCGGTTGCTCAGGGCTCGGGCCCGATCCAGCAGGGCCTTGCCCTCAAGCATTTCGTCCTGACCGTGGCCGCTGCCTGACGCCATGGCTGTGATTCCTACTCCCATCTGCCTGGCTGAATTGTGCCCAACGCCTCTGTCGATCGCCAACATGAGCGCCTGGGGCCTGCCTTGGCTTGAGCGGTCTCATCAGAGCGACCCGTCCAGAGCGACCCGTTCAGAGCAGCCCGTTCAGAGCAGATAGAGCAGGGCATAGAGCACCACCCAGATTCCATCCACGAAGTGCCAGTACAGCTCGGCCGCCTCCAGTCCGAAGGGGGTGCTGGAGCTGATCGCTCCACCCCGGCGGGATTGCAGCGCCACAACGGCGATGCAGATCACTCCCAGGGTCACGTGCAGGCCGTGGAACCCAGTGAGGGCATAGAAGGTGCTGGCGAACAGGTTGTCGGTGAGTCCGAAGGGCAGGCTGAAGTACTCCACCATCTGTCCAGCCAGAAAGGCCACGCCCAGGAAGGCGGTGAGCAGCAACCAGTTGCGGGAGGCAACCGGACGGTCGGCCAGGCATTCCCGGCCCGCCCTGTGGAACGTGAGGCTGCTCACCAGCAGCAGCACCGTGTTGATGCTGGGCAGGATCAGTTCCAGCTCGTAGGTGCTGCCCTCGGGCAGGGGGTTGACGGCCCGGAAGGTGAGGTAGGCGGCGAAGAAGCCGGCGAAGGTCATGCCGTCCGCCACCAGGAAGGTGGCCAGGCCAAACAGCCGCGCATCGTGATGGGCTTCGCTGGCGTGGGCCTGGTCCTGCAGCTCGGCAGGCTGGGCGCCGGTGGCTGGGGTGGTGGCTGTCATCGGGCCGGCTCCAGGGGGGTGTCAGCGGTCTTGACGGGCGTGCCGTAGCCGTAGGGCTCGGTGACCAGGGGGGCTTCGCCGATCCAGTTCTCCACCGGGGGGGGCGAGCTGGTGAGCCATTCCGGGGTCAGGGCATTCCAGGGATTGTCGCCCGCCACCTCGCCACGGAATGCCGTGATCACGACATTGAGCAGCAACGGCAGGGTGCTGATCGCCATGATCAGAGCCCCCACACTGCTCAGCTGGTTGAGGGTTGTGAAGGTGGGGTCGTATTCGGCCACGCGGCGAGGCATGCCATTGAGGCCCAGCCAGTGCTGCGGCAGGAAGCAGAGGGTGAAGCCGATGAAGGTGAGCACAAAGTGCAGCCGGCCCAGGTCTTCGTTGAGCATCCGACCGCTGAACTTTGGATACCAGTGGTAGATCGACGCGAAGATCACGAAGACCGTACCGCCGTAGACGATGTAATGGAAGTGACCCACCACGTAGTAGGTGTCATGCACGTGAATGTCAAAGGGCACCTGGGCCAGGGTGATGCCGGTGATGCCGCCAAGCACGAAGTTGAGGATGAAGCCGCAGGAAAACAGCATCGCTGAATTCAAGGCGATCTTGCCACCCCAGAGCGTGGCCAGCCAATTGAAGAACTTGATTCCCGTGGGCACGGCGATAAAGGAAGTGGCGATCGTGAAAAACAGCCGCATCCAGGGGGGCGTTCCACTGGTGAACATGTGGTGAGCCCAGACGATCAACCCCAGAAAAACAATCGCCATGATCGAATACACCATGGTGGTGTAACCGAACAACGGCTTGCGTGCATGCACCGGCAGGATCTCACTGACGAGCCCAAATGCCGGCAGCACCATGATGTAAACGGCTGGATGTGAATAGAACCAAAAGAGGTGCTGATACACAACCACATTGCCGCCCATGGCCGGATTGAAGAAGCCGGTGTGGGCAATGATGTCAAAGCTCAGCAGGATCAACACCCCCGCCAGCACCGGCGTTGACAGCACCACCAACAGACTGGTGCCGAGCATGGCCCAGCAATACATCGGCAGCTGCATCAGCTTCAGCCCCGGCCGCCGCAGCTTCAGCACGGTGGCGATGAAATTCACGGCCCCGAAGATTGAGCTGCCGCCCAACAGCAGCACACTCAGGATCCACACGACTTGCCCCGCTGCTGGCGTTGTGAGGCTGAGGGGCGGGTAGGCGGTCCAGCCGGATTGGGAGGCGGCACCGGCGAGAAAATAGCTGCTGATCAGCAACAGACCCGCTGGCGGGATCATCCAGAAGGCAACCGCATTCAAGCGTGGGAAGGCCATGTCTCGTGCCCCCACGTAGAAGGGGATGAGATAATTTCCAAATCCCCCATTAACCACCGGCACGATCCAAAGGAAGATCATTATGGTGCCGTGCAGTGTGAGCACCTCGTTGTAGGTATCGCGACTCACGAAGTCGGAGATCGGACTGACCAGTTCTGTGCGGATCACACCGGCGAGGGCGCCACCGACGAGATAGAAGAAAAAGCCGCACACCAGATACTGGAGGCCGATCACCTTGTGATCGAGGCTGAAGCTCAAAAAGCGCATCCAGCCCGTGGGCTGCAGTCCGGGGCGCAGGGAGCTGGGGTCGGCAAGGGTCATCGGAAAGGCTGAAACAGCAGGCTCAGGTGGTGGTGGCCGGTGCGTTCTGGTTGAACCAGGCTTGAAAGTCATCCGCCTCATGGACAACCACCGACGTGCGCATGCCGCCGTGGTAAGCGCCGCAGAGCTCGGCGCAGATCACCGGGTAGGTGCCCGGGCGGGTGGCGGTGAAGGAGAGCAGGGTGGGCTGGCCGGGAATCACATCCTGCTTGAGGCGGAACTGGGGCACCCAGAAGGCGTGGATCACATCGCGGGCCTCCATGCGCAGTTGCACGGGCTGGCCGACCGGCACATGCAGCTCACCACTGGTGATGTCACCGTCTGGGTAGTGGAAGATGAAGGCGAATTGCATGGCCGTGACCTCGACCGGCATGGCGGCCATGGCAACGCCGGCGCTGCCGATCCCGCCCCAGACCCGCTCGGCCGGCGCGTCCTGGGAGACCTCCATCAGGGAGGAGTCGGTTGTGCTGTTGGCCATGCTCCCTTGGCTCATGGCCGCATTAGTCATGGCGCCGTGATCCATGGCGCTGTGATCCATGGCGCCGTGATCGAGGCTGGCCATCCCACCCATGCGCTCATAGATGTCGTAGCTGTAGATGCCAACGAACAGGATCACGATGGCGGGGATCGCCGTCCAGACGATCTCCAGCGGCAGGTTGCCTTCGATGGCCGGGCCGTCGGCCACTTCCCCCGGGCGGCGGCGGAAGCGCACCAGGCTGTAGACCAAAACGATCAGGATGCCCAGAAACAGGGTGGTGCCGATGCTGAACAGCACCTGGAAGAGGCTGTCGTAGGGGGGAGCGTTGGTGCTGGCATCCACTGGCAGCAGGTTCACCCCACGACCCACCAGCAGGCCGGTGACCGAGAGGCCGGTGGCGGCGAGGGCCGCTGTGATGGCGGTGCGAATCTGCACTGGCAGTCCTTGGTCAGGGTGAAGCTATCCGGAGTGTCGCCAGGGCGCGAAGGGTTGGCCGCCAGCGGCGATGAAAGCGACGCTTTGTCACATCGACGGCTCCTCCTTCAGGCCGGGGTTGAACCATCAGACGATTCTTCATCCATCGAACCCTGAGATCGGGCTTCGGGGTTGGGCGGTGCCGGCCCATGTGGCGAAACCAAGATGGCTGCCGATCCCCATCCTTGCGCTTCTGAACCCCTGGCTACCTTGACTCGACCATTCGGGGTGCCATGTCCGACAGCCCGCTCCCCCACGACTCCCCCGGGTCGATCTCCCCGACGTCCATCCCGCCCGCCCAACCAGCCCCCATCTCCGCCCAGCGCTTTGAGCCGCTTACCGCTCACCTGGTGGTGGCCCTGGTCGCCCTGGTGGTGATCGGCGGGGCCACCAGGGTCATGCAGGCGGGTCTGGCCTGCCCCGACTGGCCCCTTTGCTACGGCAGCTGGCTGCCGGGCGGGCGCATGAACCTGCAGGTGTTCCTGGAGTGGTTCCACCGCCTGGATGCCTTCGTGGTGGGTGTGGCGCTGCTGGTGCTGAGCGCAGCCAGCTGGCTGGGGCGCCGCCGCCTGCCCGGCTGGTTGCCGTGGGGAGCGGCGGCGGCCCTGCTGCTGGTGGCCGTGCAGGGCGGCCTGGGGGCCCTGACCGTGACCCGACTCCTGGCCCCGGGCCTGGTGACGGCTCACCTGGGCACGGCCCTGCTGCTCGTGGGCCTGCTCAGTGGCCTGCATCAGGGGCTGGAGCGCCAGCGTCTGCAGGCGCTGGCGCCGCCGCTGCCCCTCTGGTGGAGGGCGCTCACGTCAGTGGTGCTGGTGCTGGTGCTCGGCCAGTGCCTGCTGGGAGGCTCCCTGGCCAGCCAGTGGGCGGCAGAGCGCTGCCTGGCCGCTGCCGAGGGCTGCCAGTGGCTCCTGCGCCACCGCCTCGGCGCAACCCCCACCGCCCTGGCCGTGGCCCTGCTGCTGCCGGCATCCCTGGCCCTGCCTGGCGAGGAGCGTCATCTGCGCGGCTTCAGCCTGGTGGCGGCCCTGCTGGTGGCCATCCAGGTGGCTCTGGGGGTGGCCACCCTGCGCCTGCAGCTCGCCGTTCCCGCCGTCACCGTGGCGCACCAACTCACGGCGGCCCTGCTGGTCGCCGTGCTGGCAGCGGCAGTGGGCCGCAGCCTTGGATCCGCCCAGACCCCCGCAGCAGGGGACCCCTGCCTCCCCCAGCCCCAGGCTCCCGTCCAGACCCCTGCCCTCACCCCCAGCGCGGAATCCGCCCATGGTTAGCTTCAGTCCTCCCACCAGCGCGGTGCTGGCCCCTGAAGCCGGCGCCCCGGCGTCGCTCCGCCCCACGCCGCCGCGCTCCACGCGCTTGCCGGCCTGGCTGGAGGTGGCGAAACCGCGGCTGATCCCCCTGCTGCTCGCCACCACCCTGGCGGGGATGGCGGTGAGCGCCGAACCGATCGACGCCGCCACCATCACCTGCACCCTGGTGGGCGGCACCCTGGCGTCTGCGGCGGCAGGAATTCTCAACTGCCTCTGGGAAGAGGAGCTGGATGGCCGCATGGTCCGCACCAGCCGCCGTGCCCTGCCCTCCGGTCGCCTCGATCGCCAACGTGCCCTGCTGCTGGCAGGCCTGCTGACGCTGGCGGCGGTGCTGGTGCTGGTGCTGGGTGTCAATCCGCTGGCGGCCAGCCTGGCCCTGCTCGGCCTGTGCAGTTACGTGTTGCTGTACACGGCGCTGCTCAAGCCCCGCACCCCCCAGAACATCGTCATCGGCGGTGTGGCGGGTGCGATCCCGCCATTGGTGGGCGCCGCCGCGGCGAGCGGCCAGCTGGGTTGGCAGAGCTGGTGGCTGTTCAGTCTGGTGATGGTGTGGACCCCGGCCCACTTCTGGGCCCTGGCGCTGCTGCTGCGCGACGACTACCGGTCCGTGGGCATTCCGATGCTGCCCGTGGTCAAGGGTGTTGCGGTGACGGTCCGGGCGATCCAGGGCTATGCCCGTCTCACCGTGCTGCTCAGCCTGGCCGGCGTGCTGGCCTTGCCCGGCGGCGGCCTCCTCTACGGCCTGCTGGTGCTGCCCTTCAACGCCCGCCTGCTGCAACTGAGCGGCAACCTGGCGCTTGAGCCCGAGGATCCCGGCCGGGCCCGCGCGCTGTTCCGCTGGTCGATCCTCTACCTCTTCGGCATCTGCCTGCTGCTGCTGCTGGCCCGGCTGCCTCTGGCCGAGACCCTGCAGCTGCCGCCCCCGGCCCTGTCGCCCTGGCTGCCTACATTGACCTCCTGACTCGACGGGCGACCCCTCTGATGGGTGATGGTTCTGCTGGCGGCGGGCTGATCGAGCTCCGCGACCTGCACAAGAGCTACGGCCGTGGCGACGGGGCGGTGTCCGCCTTGGACGGCCTCAGCCTGAGCGTGCCAGCGGGCACGCTCTATGGCCTGCTGGGTCCGAATGGCTCGGGCAAGACCACCGCCTTGCGCATTCTCTGCACGCTGCTGGCCCCCGACGCCGGCAGCGTGCGCGTGGCCGGTGTCGATGCTCTCAGCCAGCCCCGCTCCGTGCGCCGGCTGCTGGGCTACGTGGCCCAGGAGGTGGCGATCGACAAGATTCTCAGCGGTCGTGAACTGCTGCAGCTGCAGGGGGATCTGCACCACCTCGAGCACGCTGAGCGCAACCGCCGCATCGTCGAGCTGGTGGAGCTGCTGGGGATGGGTGAGTGGATCGATCGCCGCTGCGGTGGCTATTCCGGCGGCATGCGCCGCCGCCTCGATCTCGCCTCAGCCCTGCTGCACCGGCCCCGGGTGCTGGTTCTCGATGAGCCCACCGTGGGTCTCGACATCGAGAGCCGCGCGGCGATCTGGACGGTGCTGCGCCAGCTCCGTGACGGCGGCACCACGGTGCTGCTCAGCAGCCACTACCTGGAGGAAGTGGATGCCCTGGCTGACCGCCTGGCGATCATCGAACGGGGTCAGGTGATCGCCGAGGGGGCGCCGGCGGCCCTCAAGCGGGCCCTTGGGGGCGATCGCGTCACCCTGCGGGTGCGCGAGTTCAGTGACGCGGAGGAGGCGGAGCGGGTTCAGCGCCTCCTGCAGGGCTGCGACGGGGTGCGCCAGGTGGTGGTCAACCGCTCCCAGGGCTACTCCCTCAACCTGGTGGTGGAGCACGAGGGCGTGGCGGAGCAGCTGCGCCGCCATCTGGCCGCCGCCGAGCTGCCGGTGTTCGCCCTGGCCCAGAGTCGCCCCAGCCTCGACGATGTGTACCTGCAGGCCACCGGCCGCACCCTGATGGATGCGGAGCTGGCCGTGGCCGGCCTGCGCGACCCCAAGGCCGAGCGCAAGCAGAGCATGCGCTGAGCCAGGCTTCAGCCCCACAGCCAGCTGCGCAGCTCCCAGCTGCGCACCCCTCCCCAGCCCAGCGATTGCGGCCTTCCCGATGACGTCAGCCAACCCCAGCCTCCAGTCCCTGCCCGCCGAACCCTCGGCCCTGGCCGAGATCAGCCAGGAAACCCTGGCCCTCACCCGCCGGCTGTTCGTGCAGCTGCAGCGCCGCCCCTCCACCCTGGTGGCCGGGGTGCTGCAGCCGCTGATCTGGCTGGTGCTGTTCGGCGCCCTGTTCGCCAAGGCCCCGGAGGGGCTGCTGCCCGAGGGCATGAGCTACGGCCGCTTCCTTGGGGCTGGTGTGATCGTGTTCACGGCCTTCAGCGGTGCCCTCAATGCCGGCCTGCCGGTGATGTTCGACCGTGAATTCGGCTTCCTCAACCGGCTGCTGGTGGCCCCCCTGCGCTCCCGCAGCTCGATCGTGCTGGCCTCGGTGCTGTTCATCACGGTGATGAGCCTGGTGCAGAGCCTGGCGATCATGGTCACCGCCGCCCTGCTGGGTTATGGCTGGCCCGGTGGCGGCGGACTGCTGCTGGTGCTGGTCACGCTGCTGCTGCTGGTGTTCGCCGTCACCGCCCTCAGCCTCGGCCTGGCCTTCGCCCTGCCCGGCCACATTGAGCTGATCGCCGTGATTTTCGTGGCCAACCTGCCGCTGCTGTTCGCCAGCACCGCCCTGGCCCCGATCTCCTTCATGCCCTCCTGGCTGGGCTGGCTGGCGGCTCTCAACCCGCTCACCTTCGCGATTGAGCCGATCCGCGCGGCCTACGCCGGCCAGTTCTCCCTCAGCGCCGTGGTGCTGGAGGCCCCCTACGGCCAGCTCACCGCCGCCAGCTGCCTGGGCGTGCTGGCGGCCCTGGCGGTGGGCCTGTTCCTGCTGATCCGTCCGCTGCTCGATCGCAAGCTCACCTGAGCCCCGCAGCCCCCGCCCGCCCATCCGCCATGGCCCCCCTTCCCCATCCCCAGGGACTGATCGTGTCGGTGCAGGCTCCGCTGGGATCGCCGCTGCGCGATCCGGAGGTGATCGCCGCCATGGCCGAGGCCAGCCTGCGCAACGGCGCCAGCGCTGTGCGGCTGGAGAGTCCGGAGCACATCGGGGCGGTGCGGCGCCGCTGCCCCGATGCCCTGATCGTGGGGCTGTGGAAACGCACCTACCCCGACAGCTCCGTGTACATCACCCCGGGCTGGGAGGAGATTCAGGCGGTGTGGGCTGCCGGTGCCGATGTGGTGGCGCTCGATGCCACCGCGCGGCCGAGGCCGGGCGGAGTGGCCCTGGCCGAGCTGATCGTCCGGGCCCGGCAGCAGCTCGGTGCCGTGCTGATGGCCGATGTGGACAGCCTGGCCAATGGCCTGGAGGCGGCCCGGCTGGGCTGCCCGTGGGTGGGCACCACCCTCTACGGCTACACCGAGCTCACTGCCCAATGCAGCCCTCCGGCCTGGGATCTGCTTGGACCCCTGCGGGAGCAGCTGCCGGCCGCTACGGCCCTGATCTGTGAAGGCGGGATCGCCAGCCCCGAGCAGGCGGCCCGGGCGCTGGCGCTGGGCGCCGATGCGGTGGTGGTGGGAACGGCGATCACCGGGATCGACCTGCAGGTGAGGGCCTACCGGCGGGTCCTGGGCTGAGGAGGGCTGGGGGGCTGCGCCTCACATCATCCCGGGCATGCCCATGCCGCCCATGCCCATCCGCCCATGCCACCCATGCCGCCCATGCCGCCCATGCCGCCCATCCCGTCCATGTCACCGCCAGCGGGGGCGGCCGGTTCGGGCTTGTCGGCGATCACGGCCTCGGTGGTGATCAGCAGGGCCGCGATCGACACAGCGTCCTGCAGGGCGAGCCGGGTGACCTTGGCGGCATCGATCACGCCAGCAGCCACCAGGTCTTCGTAGCGGCCGTTGAGGGCGTTGAAACCCTTGCCCTGGCGCCGGATCTCGGCACTCACCACGGCACCGTCGGCACCGGCGTTCTCGGCGATCTGCCGCGCCGGGGCCTCGAGGGCATGACGCACGATCTCCACACCCGTGCGCTCGTCGCCGAGCGAGGACGCGGCCAGGGCCTCCAGGTCAGTGGCCAGCTCCAGCAGGGTGGTGCCGCCGCCGGCCACGATGCCTTCCTCCACCGCCGCCCTGGTGGCGTTGAGGGCGTCATCGATGCGCAGCTTGCGGTTCTTGAGTTCGGTTTCGGTGGGCGCCCCCACCTTGATCACGGCGACGCCGCCGGCCAGCTTGGCGATCCGTTCCTGCAGCTTCTCGCGGTCGTAGTCGGAGTCGGTGCGGTCCAGCTCGCGCTTGATCGCCGCCACCCGGTCGGCCACCGCCTGCTGATGGTCATCACTGGCGATGATCGTGGTGTCGTCCTTGGTGAGGGTGATGCGGCGGGCGCTGCCCAGGTCGGCCAGGGTGACTTTCTCCAGGGTCATGGCCTGGTCCTCACTCACCACCGTGGCCCCGGTGAGGATGGCGATGTCCTCAAGGCTGGCCTTGCGGCGATCGCCGAAGCCCGGAGCTTTCACGGCCGCCACCTGCAGCACGCCGCGGTTCTTGTTCACCACCAGGGTGGCCAGGGCCTCGCCCTCCACGTCCTCGGCGATGATCACCAGTGGTCTGCCGGACTGGCTCACCGCCTCCAGCACGGGCACCAGGTCGGCGATGGCGCTGATCTTGCGATCGGTCACCAGCAGCACGGCGTTGTCGAACGCGCACTCGCGCCGTTCCTGGTCGGTGATGAAGTAGGGGGAGATGTAGCCCCGATCGAAGGCCATGCCTTCGGTGATCTCCAGCTCGGTGGCCAGGGAATTGGATTCCTCCACCGTGATCACGCCATCGACGCTCACCTTGGCCATGGCCTCGGCGATCATGTGGCCGATCTCTTCGTCGTTGCCGGCGCTCACCGTGGCCACCTGGCGAATGGCATCGCCGGCCACAGCCTGAGAGCGCGCGGCGATGCCCCGCACCACCTGGGCGGCGGCCATTTCCATACCCCGTCGCAGGCCCACTGGATTGGCACCGGCGGCGACGTTGCGCAGACCGTTGTGGACCATGGCCTGGGCCAGCACCGTGGCGGTGGTGGTGCCGTCACCGGCGCTGTCCTTGGTCTTGTTGGCCACCTGCTGAATCAGCTTGGCGCCGATGTTCTCGAAGGGATCCTCGAGTTCGATCTCCCGGGCAATCGTCACCCCGTCATTGACGATCTCAGGGGCACCGAACGACTTCTCGAGCACCACGTTGCGGCCCTTGGGGCCGATGGTGACCCGCACCGCGTCGGCCAGGGCGTTGACGCCGCGCTCCAGGGCGGAACGGGAGGCATCGGAAAAGCTGACCAGTTTGGCCATCGGTCGGTTGTATGTCGCTTCGAACAAGCGTCCCACGCCCCTGCCCGGGAGCCGGTGGGGAAAGCCGAATCGCCCACGCCCCGATAGGGTCTGGGCTGTGCTTTGGCCCCGCGACCGGGACGATGGAGGACCTGTTGCACTCCGCCCTGGAGACGGCGATGGATTCCGGCTTGGAGTTGGCCCTGGAGTCGGCCCGAGACGGGACCGAGGGGCTGGTGCTGGATCCCACCACCAGCGCCAACGCCATGGTCTTCGTGCTGATCGCGGTCCTGGGGGTGGTGATGGCCCTGATCTACGTGCCCGTGCGGCTGTTCCTCACCCTCACCGCCCGCAGCCGCAGGCTGCGACTGCTGCAGCGCATCCGCCAGCTGCGCGAGGAGCTGGGGCGGCCGGTCAACAGCTGATGGTGCTGGCGCCCCCCCTGCGGCGGCGCCCTCAGCGCATCACCAGCCCCCCATCCACCTGCAACACCTGGCCGGTCATGTAAGCGGCGGCGGGGTCGGCGGCCAGGAAGCGAACGGCGCCGGCCACCTCGGCGGGTTGGCCCATGCGGCCGAGGGGGATGGCGGCCAGGATCGGTTCGCGCTCCAGGCCGGCGGTCATGTCGCTCTCGATGAATCCCGGAGCGACGGCGTTCACCGTGACCCCCCGGCTGGCGAATTCGGCGGCGGTGGAACGGGTGAGGCCGATCACCCCCGCCTTGGCGGCGCTGTAGTTGGCCTGGCCGGGGTTGCCCATCAGGCCCACCACCGAGGTGATGTTGATGATGCGGCCGCTGCGGGCCTTGAGCATCGTCCGACTGACGGCCCGGGTGCAGAGGAACACGCCGCTGAGGTTGAGGTCGATGACGCTGTGCCAATCGGCCGTTTTCATGCGCATCAGCAGCCCGTCGCGGGTGATGCCGGCGTTGTTCACCAGCACGTCCAGTCGACCTTCCCGCTCCAGCACCGCCTTCACCAGCGCCTCCACCTGCTGCTCATCGGCCACGTCGGCCTGGTGGGCCCAGGCAGAGCCGCCGGCCGCCTCGATGGCCGTCACCACGGCCTCGGCGGCCTGGGGCGAGCTGGCGTAGTTGACCACCACCGTGGCGCCGGCTGCGGCCAGCTCAGAGGCGATCGCCGCGCCGATGCCGCGACTGGCGCCGGTGACCAGGGCGACCTGGCCGGCGAGGGGAGTGGCGGTGACCATGGGCGCAGGCGCGGGCAATGGGCGCTGATCGTATGGCCCCCGGGGTCGCTTGCCGCCGGAGCCGCTCAGCCCAGGCCCAGGGCCTCGAGCACGGCGGCAGGTTCCAGCTGCTGCAAGGCTCCCGGGCTGCCGATCCCCTTCACCCCCTCCCGCGCGGGCAGGGCCTCGGCGCGGCACCCGATGGCCACCAGGGGGATGCCCAGCAGCAGGGCCAGCTCGATGCTCAGCGGGTCGCTGGCCAGCACCACATCGACGCTGGCGATGCGGGCGGCCCGCTGGCGGATTGTGCCCTTGCCGCCGGCGGCGGTGCGCAGACCCGGCAGACGGCTGCGGATCTGCTCCGGCAGCTGCCGCCAACACTCGGCCGGCCAGTCGTCCGCCGTGCCAGCTGGGGCCAGCAGCAGCAAGGGGCCGTCACCGGCCGGCAACTCGGCTGCCGCCGCCTCCAGGTCGGCCTGGGCCAGAACCAGGCGAAAGTCGCCGGCGGCCAGCTTCACTCCGATCGGCTGCAGGAAGGCCTGCCAGGCCTGGGCCGCCCAGGGCACGGCAGGCTCCTGCACCGTGGTGGTGGCCGAAAATCCCTGCGCCGCCACCCGGGTGGGGATGTGGCTCATCGCCAGCATCAGATCCACCTGCTTGCCGCGGGCGCGGTTGATGCAGAGCTGGAAGTCGGGTTCGCGCACCGAGCCGAGCAGGTTGGTCCAGTCGGCCAGGCTGGCGCCGGCGAAGGGGAAGGGGATGGCGCGCTCCACCTGGGGGTGCAACGCCCACAGGGGGGCGGAGGCGGTTGGGCATACCACCTGCACCCGGGCGTTGAGCTGGTCGGCCACCGCCGCCACGGCCGGGAAGGCCTGGAGCTGACGGCTGCCCTCGCCCGGGATCAGAAACAGGGCGCGCATGGCGGGGGATCGGGCACGGCGGCCTGATTGTATGGATCTCTCTCTGACCAGGCCCACCGCCGGGAGTCGTTTGTGCATCTGCTGATTGCCGCCGCCGGCAGCGGCCGCCGCATGGGTGCCAAGGGCAACAAGTTGCTGCTCGAGGTGGCCGGCCGCCCGGTGCTGGCCTGGACCCTCGATGCCGCCCTGGCCTGCCCGGCGATCCACTGGATCGGCATTGTCGGTCAGCCCGCCGATGCCGAGGCGGTGGCCGCGATCGTGACCGCCGCCGCCCCGTCCCTGCCGGTGCGCTGGATCCTGGGCGGCGCCACCCGCCAGGAGTCGGTGCGCCGGGGCCTGGCGGCCCTGCCGGCGGAGGCGCAGGGGGTGCTGATTCACGACGGCGCCCGCGCGCTGGTGGAGCCGGAGCTGCTCGAGCGCTGTGCCGCCGCCGTGGCCCTGGGCCGGTCGGTGATCGCCGCCACGCCCGTCACCGACACGATCAAGCAGGTGGACGCGGAGGGCACGATCACCGCCACACCCGATCGCAGCTGCCTGTGGGCCGCCCAGACACCCCAGGGATTCCCGGTGGCGCAGCTGCGCCAGGCCCACCGCACCGCCAGCGAGCGGGGCTGGAGCGTCACCGATGACGCCGCCCTGCTGGAGCGCCTCGGTCAGCCGGTGCAGGTGCTGGAAGCGCCGCCTGCCAACATCAAGCTCACCACACCCTTTGACCTCACGGTGGCCGCGGCGCTGCTGGCGGCCAGGCGCTGAATCAGCGCCGCAGCTCCAGGCGGCCGCCATCGGCATCGAGCCGCACCCTTGCCCCCAGGGGCAGGGCGGCATTGCCGCTCTCATGGCCCACCGGCAGGTTGGCCAGCACCGGGATGCCGAGGTCGCAGGTGCGATCCCGCAGCACCTCTTCGAGGCTGAAGCGGGCCGGGGCCTGCCGGTCAGTCGCGGCGTGGCTGGTGCCGGCGGCGCCGCTGTCGGGGTCGTCGCAGTCGCTGAACTGGCCCAGGCCGATGCCGGCCAGCTGGCCCAGGGCGCCACTCAGGCGCCAGTGGGTGAGCAGGCGGTCGACCCTGTAGGGCGCTTCGCCCACCTCCTCCAACACCAGAATCGCCCCGCGCAGGCTGGGTAGGTGGGCCGTGCCCAGCAGGTGGGTGGCCACCGTGAGGTTTCCCACCAGCAGCGGCCCCTCGGCCACCCCGCCCACCCAGCCCACCCCCGCCAGGGACGGCAGCGGCTCGCCGAACAGCAGGGCCCGCAGGCGCTCCTGACTCCAGGTCGGCTCCGCCGCCAGGCTGGTGAGCAGGGGGCCGTGGATGGCGCCGCCATGGCCCTGGGCCAGCTGGGCCCAAAGCAACGACGTGACATCGGAAAACCCCAGCAGCCAGCGGGGTGCCAGGGCCAGGGGCTGCTCCAGCAGCCGGGCGGCGCCCCAGCCGCCACGCAGGCAGGCCAGCAGATCAGCGCCGCTGCGGCCGGCCTGCAGCAGATCATCCCGGCGCTGCCCATCCAGTCCGGCCAGGTAGCCCCAGCGGCGTTCGTGCACCGGTTGCCTGGACACCTCCAGCCCCCAGCTCTCCAGCAGGGCAATGCCGGCCTCCAGGCGCTCCAGGCCGACCGGATCCACCAGCGCCGAGCTGGCGGCCACCGCTGCCACCCGATCGCCACCCCGCAGGGGCTGGGGCCACGCCAGGGGCTCCGCCCCCCCCATGGGCCTGGTCATGGCAGCCGTCCCAGCACGAGGGCCAGCAGCAGCAGGGCCCCCAGCCGCACCTGCTGGCCGAAGTGGCGCCCGTAGGCCGCCCCGCCCAGCTCCGGCCCGAGCAGGGCCCAGCCCTCGCGCAGCATGCCGGCGGCGGCGACCAGTCCCAGCAGCCAGCCGATGGGGTTGAGCCCCCGCAGGGCGGCGGCCAGGGCCAGGGCCAGGACGGTGGCCCCATAGCAGCAGGTCACCACCAACGGTGCCCGACGGCCGAGGCTGAGGGCACTGCTGCGCACCCCGATCGCCCGGTCGTCCTCGCGGTCGGCCATGGCATACACCGTGTCGAAGCCGAAGGTCCACAGCAGCGTCGCCAGCCAGGAGAGGGCGAGGGGCCAGCCCCCCGCCAGGGAGCCGGTGGCGGCGGCCCAGGGGATCAGCACCGCGAAACCCCAGCAGAGCGCCAGCACCAGCTGGGGGTAGGCGAACCAGCGCTTGGCCGAGGGGTAGAACAGCACCACCGGCAGGGCGGCCAGGGCCAGCAGCAGGCAGGCTGCGCGGCTGGCCGGCGGCAAGCCAACGATCACCACCGCCAGGGCGATCAGCAGGCACAGCAGCAGCAGCAGCACTGCTTCAGGCACGCTCACCCGGCCGGCCGCCAGCGGGCGGTTGCGGGTGCGCTCCACCCGCGGATCGATGCGGCGGTCCCAGAGATCGTTGGCGATGCAGCCCGCCCCGCTCACGGCCAGGGCACCGATCACGATCCAGCCCAGCAGCGGCGCCGGCGGTGGCACCACAGGCGTGAGCCAGAGACTCCAGCCGGCCGGGATCAGCAGGATCAACCGGCCACTGGGTTTGTGCCAGCGCAGCAGTTCCAGCCAGGCCCGCCATCGCGATCTGATCGCCGAGCCGGCCATCGCTGTCTCCCGCTGCGGCGCAGGCTAGGGGGCGCAGGGGGTGGCAAAGTGACGCCGCGCCGGCAGTTGCCAGCCCATGGTCCAGGCCCCCACCCCGCCCCTACCGGACAAGGTCGACGGGAGCCCGGACAGCCACCGGCGGGTTGCCGCCATCGACATCGGCACCAACTCCATCCACCTGCTGATCGCCGAGGTGGACGTGCAGCTGTGCAGCTTTTCGGTGCTTCTGGCGGAGAAGAGCACCACCCGCCTGGGTGAGCGCGAGCCCGGCAGCGGCGACCTCAGCTCCGCCGCGATCGAGCGGGCCTTCCGCACCCTCCGCCATCACCGCCAGTTGGCGGAGAGCCATGGCGTCGAGCAGATCGTCACAGCGGCCACCAGTGCCGTGCGGGAGGCGCCCAATGGCCGCGATTTTCTCCTCGCCATTCAGAACCAGCTGGGTCTGGCGGTGGATCTGGTGAGCGGCCCGGAGGAGGCCCGCCTGATCTATCTGGGGGTGCTCTCGGGGATGGCCTTCGCTGAGCGTCCCCACACGATCATCGACATCGGCGGGGGCTCCACCGAGCTGGTGCTGGCCGATGGCGCCGATGCCCTCGCCCTCACCAGCACGCGCATCGGGGCCGTGCGGCTGCAGCGCGAGTTCTGCCAGCAGGATCCCCTGCCGCCTGAGCAACGCGGCTTTCTGCAGGCCTACATCCAGGGTGCCCTCGATCCGGCCGTGGCCGAGGTCCGCCTCGCCCTGCGCCCCGGCGACGTTCCCCAGCTGGTGGGCACCAGCGGCACCGCCATGGCCCTGGCGGCCCTGGCGGCGGCCGACGACGAGCGGCCCACCCTCAAGCTGCAGGGCTACCGGCTCAGCCGGGAGCGGGTGGACCAGTTGGTGGCACGGTTGCTGGCGATGCCGTTCGAGCAGCGCCGAGCCCTGCCGGCCATCAACGAACGCCGGGCCGAGATCATCGTGCCCGGCGCGCTGATCCTGCAGACCGCCATGGCCATGCTCGGGGCCACGGATCTGGTGGTGTGTGACCGGGCCCTGCGGGAGGGTCTGATCGTGGACTGGATGCTGCGCAACCACATCCTCGGCGATCGCTTCTCCTTCCAGAGCACGATCCGGGAGCGCACGGTGCTGCATCTGGCGCGGAGCTTCGGTGTCGACCCGGTGCGTGCCGATCGGGTTGCCGAGCAGGCCCTCAGCCTCTACGACCAGACCCGGGGGCTGCTGCACGACGACGAGGGCCCCGGGCGCCAGCTGCTCTGGGCGGCAGCTCAGCTGCACACGTGCGGGACGTGCATCAACATCTCCGCCTACCACAAACACACCTGGTACCTGATTCGCCACGGCGAGCTGCTCGGCTACTCCCAGGGTGAGCACCTGATGGTGGCGGCCATCGCCCGCTACCACCGCCGCAGCCTGCCCAAGAAGCGCCATGAGTCGTGGCTGCTGATCGATGGTCGGGAGCAGCGCCAGACCGTGGCCACGATGGCCCTGTTGCTGCGCCTGGCCGCGGCCCTGGATCGGCGTCCTGCCGCCGTGATCGAGGCCCTGCGGGTGCTGCCGCTGCCACCCGGCGACGAGCGGGGGATGGCGGTGGAGCTGCTGCCGAGGCAGGCGCAGCCGGGCGAGGAGGCCGTGGATCTGAGCCTGGAGCGCTGGAGTCTGCGCTCCTGCGCTGATGTCGTGATGGAGGCCAGTGGCCTGGAGCTCAGGGTGCTGGAGCCCTGAAGCGGCGCCAGCGCACATCCTCGATCCTGCCCATGGGAACGGCCGGGGCAGGTCCCAGCCCCACCTGCACGAGATCGGGACGGCCGGCGAGCACCTCCAGCTCAGCCTTGAGGGGGAACCGTTTCTCGCTCTCCAGAGTGCCGCGGAACAGGGTCGTGCCCTCGGGGCTGCGCACGTGCACC
Organism: uncultured cyanobacterium; assembly: GCA_963765575.1. Taxonomy (GTDB): domain Bacteria; phylum Cyanobacteriota; class Cyanobacteriia; order PCC-6307; family Cyanobiaceae; genus NIES-981. Next base: position 566,460 of record CAVXWZ010000011.1, read on the forward strand.
CAGCTCGGTGCGCTCGGCCGCAGCACCAGGTCGCCCTGGCGGGCTGTGGTGGTGCGCCCTGGCACCGGGTCGGCAGGCGGCCCTGCAGCCTTGCTGGCCCCATCGCCGGCGGCCCCGCTGGTCATCTCGCTGGCGGCCAGCGGAGCGGTGGTGGGGGAGTTGGGGGAGGTGGGGGTGGACTGGGCAGGGGTCCGGCGCGGGAGCGCCTGTCGCAAGCCGATCAGGCCAGCCGCGGCAGCGAGCAGCACGATCACTGCCAACAGGGTGACCGGCACGGTGGTGCTGGGCGCGCCGGTGGGCTTGGGAGCCGAGATCTGTCCCTGCCGCCCGGCGGCAGCCTCAGCGGTACGGCCCTGGCCCTGGCGTTGGCCGCGGGGGCGCTCTGGACGCTTGTCCTGGCCTCCGGTCTGGTTCTGCTGAAGGGGCTGGGCGGGAGCGCGGCTGGCCCGGGGGATCTGAAACCCGTCACTGCCGCGCAGGGCCGCGATCTCCTGATCAATCTCGATGCCCAGACTGGCGGCCACCCGGCGGGCCTGGGCGATCACGAACACCGGCTCCGGCAGGCCGTCGCGGTTGCCGGCCTCCAGGGCCTGCAGCTGTTCGCGGCCCATGTTCAGTCGATCGGCATGCTCCTCAAGGCTGCGACCAGAGGCTTCACGCGCCTGGACGAGCCGCCGGCCCAGTTGCTGCAGTGCCGGATTGGCGTCAGCGCTCACGCGGCAGGTCTCCAGGAAGGAACAGGCGCCGGCGTGGTGAGCCGGAACTCCCGAACGCCGTGGATCACGTCCGGAATCGACGCCATTCTGAACCCTCGCCACCGGAGCCACCAGCCCCGAGCTGGCCCACGGGACAGCTTGGGGCTGCCCACGGGGGGCGTAAAAAATGATGGGCGATACTGGATTCGAACCAGTGACCCCTTCCGTGTGAAGGAAGTGCGCTACCGCTGTGCTAATCGCCCGATACTGAAGGGAACTGGCAGCAACGGAACTGGCAGGTCTCCCACAGGCTGAAGGCCCGGCGGCCGTGGATGGCCAACTCGGATCTCAACGTGCCTGACTTTACGGCACCACTGGAGGCCACCACTGGACCACACCACTGGCTGGCGTCGCCCTGCTCCAGCCCATCCTCCGGCCGGCGATCGTCCAGCATGGGTCGCGTCGTTCGACCGTGCCCCATCGGTGACCTGCGCGCAGCCTGACTTCCGCCCGCCGGCCGAGGGTGCTTCGGCAGCGAACCCTGGCGGTCCGTTGGATGTGCTGATCGTGGGTGGTGGGGTGTGCGGCACGGCGCTGCTGTTTGCGCTGGCCCGCTACACCGACCTGTCCCGCATCGCCCTGGTGGAGCGCTACGACCAGCTGGCGCGGGTCAACTCCAGGGCCACCAACAACAGCCAGACGATCCACTGCGGCGACATCGAGACCAACTACACGCTCGACAAGGCCCTGACGGTGAAGCGCACGGCCGAGATGATCGTGCACTACGCGGAGTTGCTGGAGCCTGCGGTGCGGGAGCGCTGCGTGTTCCGCACCCCGAAGATGGTGCTGGCGGTGGGCGAGGCCGAGTGCGCCTGCCTGCGCGAGCGCTTCGCCCGCTTCTCCCCGCACTTTCCCGCCATGGAGCTGCTGGACAAAGAGCAGATCGCCCAGTGGGAGCCCCATGTGGTGTTGGTGGATGGCCAGCCGCGCGCGGAGGAGCTGGCGGCCATCGGCATCCGCAGCACCTACACCGCCGTCGACTACGAGGAGCTCTCCAGATCGTTTGTGGACCAGGCCCGCGCGGCGATCGCAGCGGCTGCCGCCCCGGGCGTCAGCGCCGATGGCAGTCCCGGCCGCAGCCTCGATGGCGTCCCCGATGGCGCTGGACGCGAGCTGGAGGTGCAGCTCGCCACCACGGTCGAGAGCATCACTCCGGAGGGTGAGCTGTTCCGGGTGCGACTGACGCCGACGCCCGGCCTGAACGCCGACGGAGCCAGGGGTGGCGCCGGCGACGCCGGCCGCGAGCTGCTCGCCCGCCATGTGGTGGTGAACGCCGGCGCCCACAGCCTGCTGATGGCCCAGCGGATGGGCTATGGCCTGGAGTATTCCTGCCTGCCTGTTGCCGGCAGTTTTTACTTCACGCCCGATCTGCTGCGCGGCAAGGTCTACACGTTGCAGAACGACAAGTTGCCCTTTGCCGCCATCCACGGCGACCCCGATGTGCGGGCCCCCGGCAAGACCCGCTTCGGCCCCACGGCCCTGCTGCTGCCTTTGCTGGAGCGCTACCGGCCCGCCTCGTTCTGGGAGTTTCTGCAGGTGCTGCGACTCGACTGGGCGGTGCTGGCCGTGCTCTGGCAGTTGCTGGGTGTGGCTGACATCCGCAACTACATCGTCAGGAATCTGCTGTTTGAGCTGCCCTGGCTGCGGCGGCGCTTGTTTCTGGCCGATGCCCGCAAGATCGTTCCCGGCATGCGCCTGGACGACCTGCGCTTCGCCGCCGGCTACGGCGGCGTGCGCCCCCAGCTGATCGACAAGACCAATCGCCGCCTGATGCTCGGGGAGGCGAGCATTCCAGCCCGTCCGGGGCTGGTGTTCAACGTCACCCCGTCCCCCGGGGGCACCTGCTGCCTGGGCAACGCCGCCCGTGACCTGGAGGCGATCAGTGCTCGGCTGGGATGTCGCTTCGATCAGGGACGCCTGGCCCGTGAGCTCTACGGCGAGGTCGGCAACCCCAGCGCTCAGGCCGTGGCGACGGCCGGCGGCTGAGCGCTGGGCCTGTCGTCTTCGGGGGCCCCACCCCGGAAGAGATGGCGGTGGTCGGCGTTGTAAAGCCGGGAGCGGGCCTGCTGTGGCGCTGCCAGGGCCGGACTCACCACGTAGAGGGTGGTGCGGATCAGCTGCTGCTCCTGGCTCACCTTGGCCATGTCCGCAAGGGGCACCACGGTGATCCGCTGGTCGGGCCAGCTCACCCGGTAGGCGATCGCCACCGGTGTGTCGGCGGGGTAGTGGCGCAGCAATTCAGCCTGCACCTCATGCACATGGCGGGCGCTGAGGTACAGGCAGAGGGAGGCCTGCAGGGACGCCAGCCGGGCCAGGGATTCCCGTTCGGGCACACCCGTGCGGCCCGAGGCCCTGCTGAGCACAATGGTCTGCACCAGTCCCGGAATCGTCAGTTCCTGCCCCAGGGCCGCCGCGGTGGCCTGGTAGGCGCTGAGGCCCGGCACCACCTCCACCTCCAGGCCGGCATCGGCAAGCCGGCACATCTGCTCGGCCAGGGCGCCGTAGAGGCAGGGGTCGCCATCGTGCAGCCGCACCACCCGCCGGCCCGCCCGGGCCCTCTGCACCACCTGCTCGAGCACCTGCTCCAGGGTGAGGGTGCTGGTGCGGATGCGCTCGCACTGGGCCGGTGCCAGCGCGGCGATCTGGGGATTGACGAGCGAATCGGTCCACACCAGCACCTCCGCCCGCTCGATCAGCCGGGCCGCCCGCAGGGTGAGCAGGTCGGGGGCGCCAGGGCCGGCGCCAACGATCCAGATCGGCTGACGCTGGGCTGCTGGGGCGCTCACGGTGTGGCTCCCGAGCCCACCCCGGAGGGATCAGGCAGGTTGCGGCCGCGGCCCAGCAGCCACCACAGCCCAAGCGCGCCAAGGGCGATCAGCACCAGGCTCATCAGCTGGGCCATGCGCAGGCCCCCCTCGCAGAAGGGTGGTTCAGCAAACAGGCAGAGGGGATCGATGCGCAGGCCCTCGATCCACACCCTGCCGCTGCTGTAGGCCATCAGATACACGCAGCTGAGGGCTCCGGCCGGCAGCTGAATCCGGCCCCGGCTCGCCTGCCGGAAGAGCAGCAGCAGCAGCACGGCAACGCCGACGTTCCAGAGCGATTCGTAGAGAAAGGTGGGGTGGAAATAGAGCTGCTCGAGGAATTCCGGCGTGCGGTTGGCGGCGGGGATCTTCAGCTTCCAGGGCAGCTGGGTGGGCAGGCCGTAGGCCTCGGAGTTGAAGAAATTTCCCCAGCGACCGATCGCCTGTCCGAGGGCCACCGACGGCACCAGCACGTCAAGCAGGGGCCAGAAGGGCTGGCGGCGCCAGCGGCAGAAGAGGATCGCCGTGAGCGCGCCACCGATCAGGGCGCCGTGGATGGCGATGCCGCCGCGCCAGATCGAGAGCACATCCACCCAGTTGGAGGAGTACTGGCGCCATTCCAGAACCACGTAGTAAAGGCGGGCGCCCAGGACGGCGCCGAGCACGAGCAGGGGCAGCAGATCGGCGATCAGGGCTGGATCGATTCCCCGGGCCCGGGCCAGTCGGCTGGAGAGCAACAGCCCCACCAGCACCGCCAGGGCGATCAGCAGCCCATACCAGCGCAGGGCAAAGGGGCCCCACTGAAACACCAGGGGCCCTGGAGAGGTGAAGACGGAGAGGACGGACAAGGGGGAAGGACGCTCAGACGATGCCTTCGGCGGCCTGAACCTTCTCCACCTGGCGCTTCTTCAGCACCAGCAGGATCTGGGCGACAGCGATGGCGCCGAAGAAGGCCAGCAGGCCAAGGATGCGCTGGGGGTTCTGCAACACGACCTCGGCATCGAGCTGACCAAAGCCGCCCACGTTGGGGTCGCTGGTCAGGGGAGCGCCAGCGGCGACCGGATCACCAATGGCGACCGCCAGAGCCGGACCGGCTGGGATGGTCTCACTGACGCTGCTGCCGTCAGCGGTGCTGATCTCCACCACACTGGCGCCGTTGTCGCCGGCGCTGATGGCGGCGATGGTACCGGCGGCTGGGGCCGTGAAGACGGCGTTGTTGCTCTTCTCGCCGGTGGGATACACCTGGCCCCGGCCGCGGTTGCCGCCCACATGCAGCTGGTACTTGCCGAAGTGGATGCTGCTGTCGGTGGCGGGATCGGGAGAGAGCACCGGGAAGACGATCTCGCGGTGGTCATCTCCGGGCAGGGGACCCACCAGCAGGATGTTGGGCTGATCGTCGGAATATTGGCTGTAGTAGACGCCGGCCGTCTCCTCCTTGAGCTCGTCGCTGAGGCGATCCTGGGGCGCCAGTGTGAAACCGTCGGGGAGCATCACCACCGCCCCCACGTTCAGGCCGGTGCTGCTGCCGTCCCCGGCCACCTGCTGCACCGAGGTGTCATAGGGGATCTCCACCACGGCCTTGAACACGGTGTCAGGGAAGACCGCCTGGGGCACCTCCACGCGGGTGGGCATCTTGGCCAGGTGACAGTTGGCGCAGACGAGCTTGCCGGTGGCTTCGCGCGGCGAGTCGTAGTTCTGCTGGGCCCAGAAGGGGTAGGCCCAGCTGGGGGCCGCGGCTGAGACCAGCAGCGCCAGGGCCAGGGTGGCGCCCAGCAGGGACCGCAGCAGCGAGGCAAGGGATGGAACGGTGGGGCGCATCGGGGAGTGGGGACGACAGGGCAGGACGGATCAGGGAGCCGGGATCAGGCCCACCAGGGCTTGTCGCCGGAGCGGAAATCGGTTTCGGTCCACTGGCTGAGAAACACCTTGTCGTCGTCGACCGACACATGGGCCAGGGCCAGGGAGAGGGGCGCCGGACCGCGCACCACCTTGCCCGTGGCGTCGTATTGGGAGCCGTGACAGGGGCAGATGAACTTGTTGGCGCCGCTGTTCCAGGGCACCACACAGCCCAGGTGGGTGCAGATGGCATTGATGCCGTAACTGCCGATGGCTTCGTCACCTTCGACGAGCAGGTAGGTGGGGTCCCCCTTGAGACCCTGCACCAGGCTGCGATCGCCCTCCTTGTGGCTGCTCACCCAGCCGCTGGCGGTGACAGGATTCCCCAGCTCGTCCTTGGCGGAGGTGCCGCCGCCGGAGCCGCCGACGCGGGGCGGGATGAAATAGCGCGCAACTGGGTAGAGAGCACCGAGGGCAACACCCGTGACGGACCCGAAGGTCAGCAGATTCATGAACTGCCTCCGGCCCATTCCGGGCACTTCACTGCCTGAGGCGCTCGCTGGAATCTGGGTCATGCGGAGCTGCTCCTTGGAGCCACAGCAACGTGCGTGCCACCTTAAGGCCTGCCCCACCCCTGCCCGTGTCCGCCGATCGCCGGGACGACCAGCCCCCCGCTGCCGCCACTCCGCTCAGCGGCAGCGAGCTGATTGCGGTGCTGCGCTGCCGCTGGCAGGCGTCCTACGACCTGCAGGTGGTTCAGCGACGCGGGCGTCTGTACCTGCAGGTGATGTGGGCCTACCTGGAACAGCAGTCGTTCCCGCTCAGCCCCGAGGCCTATGCGGGTCGGCTGGAGGAGGTGGCCGCCCGTCTCAACGGCATGGGGGTGGCCGTTCAGGTGCGCCGCTGGCTGCTCACCACCAGCGGCAGGCCGCGACTGGGCCGCGCCCTGACCTTGGCTCTGGATCTGCCCTCCGGGCGTGCGGCGGAATTTCTGCTGTAGGGCCCCAGGGGGTGCGTTCCGCGCAATCAGGTGTTAGCAAGCGCTCCGGGGCGTGTTCCCCAGCCCGGGCCGCGAGCCGGACCGGTGTCCTAGCCAACCCTTCAGCCCCCGCCTGACCGATGACGAGCCCCACGTCCGTGCCCAGGCACTGCCTTGCCGCTCGGCTCGGATCATCCATGGGTGCCCTGGTGGCCCTCTCGCTGGTGCTGGCCATGCCCGCAGAGGCGGCCCGCTTTGAGGCCATCTGCGGCGACGAGCGCTGCACGATCGAGCTCACTGAGAGCGGCTTTCTGGGCCCCGCTGGCCTGATTCCTCCCGACCAGATCGTTCAGTGGAATGCATTGGGCTGGAAAAATCACAACGCATTGGTTTCGTCCCTGGGGGCGACCGGAGGCGCCGTGACCGGGACCGTTGTCGGGGCTCTGGCCACCTGCTGGACCCTGATCGCCTGCCCGATCGGGATCCTGGCCGGCGCCGTGGTGGGCGGCGTGGCCGGCTCGCGGGCGGGCAAGACGGCCGACTACCAGTTTTCGGTGGAGGGGTATGACGCCAGCGGCACGAAGCTCACGGAGAATTTCCGCTTCATCAACGCCAAGCCCGTGCCGGGGCTGGTGGAGCAGCTCACGGCGATCTCGGGTCTGGAGATGGGCGTGCAGCGGCAGGTGGCCATCGCCGAGCCCCAGCGCCGGCCCCAGCCCCGCCCCAGCCGACCCACGCTGACCCCTCCAGTGCCGCTGACCCCTCCAGTGCCGATGCCCCCACGTCAGCCAGTGGCGGCACCGCCCGCGCACGCTCCACTGCCCGATTCAGCCACAGGAGCAAGCCCGCTGCCGATGGCAGCCCCACCGGTGGCACCGCCGTGGGGCGAGCCTGCAGCGCCGGTGGCAGGGCCTGACGCCCCCCTGGCGATTGAAGGGACCGAGGCCACACCCAAGGCTGAAATGCCGCTGCTCGATGACGCCATCGATCCCTATCAGGGCACGCTGCTGCTCCCCTGAGGTGAGGGTTGCAGCCGTTCCACCACGGCCACCAGGGCCACGCCGATCAGGAACAGGCCGCTGATGGCAGCACTCAGCAGGAGCATGGTCACGGGGTCGGTGGAGGGGGTGAGCACCGCCCCGGAAATGGCCGAGATCAGCACCACCCAGCGCCAGCTGGAGAGCATCGTGCGAGCGCGGATCAGCTTCAGTGCGCCAAGGATCAGCTGCAGCACCGGCAGCTGGAAGGCCAGTGCCGTGGCCACCATCAGCAGCAGCACGAAGTCGAGGTAGCGCTCGATCGACCAGCTCGGCTCCACCACGTCGGCGCCGTAGCTCACCAGGAAGCGCAGGGCGGCGGGCACCAGGGCCCACCAGGCGAAGGCCAGGCCGGCGGCGAACAGCAGCGCTGAGCCGGCGACTGCAGGGGCCACCAGCCGGCGTTCCCGCCGGCTCAGCCCGGGCAGCACGAAGGCCAGGATCTCGTAGAGCACCCACGGCAGGGCGAGGGTGAGACCGCTGTAACCGGCCACTTTCAGGGACACGAACAGAAACTCACCCGGGGCCAGCTGCAGGAAGCGGATGCCGTCGGCGGGCATCTCCAGCAGCCGCACCAGGGGCTTGACCACCACCAGGCAGCCCGCCGCCGCCACCACCACGGCCAGCAGGCTGCGCAGCACCCGGCGTCGCAGTTCCTCCAGGTGGTCCACCAGGCTCATCTCCACCTCGCCCGGAAAGTCGTCGCCGCTGGCCTTGGCCGTGGTGGCGGCGCCCGCCACCCGGATCGCCGGCGGTGGCGGCAGGGCCGTCGGTGCAGCCGCCTCGCGGGAGGCCTTGGTGCCGCCCGGAGTGCCGGCCTGGTCGGTGGCGTCGGAAGGGGAGCTGGTCATGGCTGCCGGGGTTGGAGCAGGCTAAGGGCGCGCTGTGGTTCGCCCCAGAGCACCTCTCCGCCACGGTGGCGCACCGTGCCGGGCGCGGCGCCGGGGATGCGCTGCAACTCCTCCACAGGCACCATCACCACCGGCACCCGCCCATTGCCCCGGCCCCGGCTGAAATGGGCGGCCAGGTCGGCGGCGCACTGCAGGTCGTGATCGCCCGCCGGGGCCTCGGAACTCTTGAGCACCACGTGGCTGCCGGGCAGTTCCTGGGCATGGAACCAGAGGTCCCCCCGACGGGCCTGGCGGAAGACGATCCACTCGTTCTGGCGGTGGTTGCGGCCCACCTGCAGCGTCAGCCCCCCCGGGCTGATCAGCTCCAGGGGTTGGGGCTGCCCCTCCCGCCCCTGGCCAGCGCCCCGCCGCGACGGCCTGCCCCGGCGGCCGCCGGGGTGCTGGTGCTCCTCCAGATCCCGGCCCAGGCCCCGCAGCGCCTCAAGATCATCCGCCTGCTCCAGGTAGGTGAGGCTGGCCTCCAGCCAGGCCAGGCGCTGCCCGTGCCAGCCCAGTCGCTCCTCGATGGCGGCCACGGAGCGCCGCCGCCTGCGGGCCTGGCGGTAGAGCTTCTGGGCGGTGTCGATGCAGCTGCGGCTGGGCTGGAACTGGCTCAGCAGGGCATCGGCCTGCAGCTGCAGGGCCTCGCTCTCCGGCACGGCATCGAGCAGGGCCTGCTGGCTGCCGGCCTGCTGCTGCTCGCGCCGCAGCAGCCGCTCCAGCTGCTGCTGCAGCTGCCGGCGCTGCTGGCTCAGGCTCTGCCGGCCAGGGCGCTGGGCATAGAAGTTGGCCAGGCCCCGGTTGATCGGCATCGCCATCGCCGCGGCGGGCGGCTCATTCGCCGCACGGTGGCGCCGGCGCTCCAGCAGCGGTAAGCCCTCAGCGTCGCCCTGCCAGCAGAAGCGCTCGGCCTCCACCGCCTCCAGCCAGGCCTGCCACTGCTGCCAGAGGAGGTCCCACTGGTGGGGCTGCAGCTCCGTCACTGGCTGCTGCAGCCAGTCCTGCGGTGCCAGCTGGCGGGCCAGGGCCGGGCTGATGCCCTGGTAGGCGCTGCGCAGGGCCCGCTCCAGGGGCAGCGGCAGCAGCACTACCCGCTGTCGCCAGCACTCGAAGCTCTCGCCGCGGCTGGGCGGGGCCCCGTCGAGGGGTGGTGGCGGCTGGTAGGAATCGCCGGTGCCGATCGGCCGCAACCGCGACTGGGCCGTCCGCACCTGGCGGCCCAGCGCCACCACCTGGCGGCGCTCGCCATCGGGCTCGAGCAGCAGCAGGTTGCTGTGCCGCCCCATCAGCTCCGCCACCAGCCAGCGCTGCGGTGGCTCGCCAGGGCGGCGGGCGAAGCCGAGCTCCAGCACCCGCTCCCAGCCGGCTTGCTGCAGGCTCACCAGGGCCAGCCCACCGAGCCCGTGCTGGAGCTGCTGGGCCAGGGTGCTGCCCTCACCCTGGCGCGGGGCGGTGGCGCGATGGCGTGCACCCGGGCCGCCTCGGCCTGCCAGCTCAGCTCCAGCCACTGCATCCCCTGCAGGTGGCGCAGCCCCAGCTGGATGGTGCCCGGGCCGGCCTGCTGGGCTTTTTCCAGGCGGCTGGGCAGCAGCAGGCGCCGCCATTCGGCCAGCACCGCCTTGAGGCTGGTCACATCCAGGGACTGGAGGCTCGCCATGGCTGCGCTCGAGCCCTGCCGCGCGTGCTTCTACTCTGCAGCCCTGCCGCGTGCATTCCCCATGGCCCGACTCACCGTGATCACCGGTCCGAGCGGGGTGGGCAAGGGCACGCTGGTGGCCGAGCTGTTGCGGCGCCATCCCGAACTCTGGCTGTCGGTGTCGGCCACCACCAGGCCCCCCAGGCCCGGCGAACAGGAGGGCAGCAGCTACTTCTTCCTCAGCCGCGAGCGCTTCGAGCAGCTGGTGCAGGAGGGGGGATTGCTGGAGTGGGCCGAGTTTGCCGGCAACCGCTACGGAACGCCGCGGCGGCCGGTGGAGGAGCATCTGGAGGCAGGCTGCTCCGTGCTCCTGGAGATTGAACTGGAGGGGGCCCGCCAGCTGCGGCAGACCTTCCCGACCGGCTACCAGCTGTTCATCAAGCCCCCCTCTCTGGAGGAGCTGGAGCGCCGCATCCGTGGGCGGGGCACCGACAGCGAGGAGGCGATCCGCCGCCGGCTGCAGCGGGCCACGGTGGAACTGGCCGCTGAGGAGGAGTTCGATGCGGTGCTGGTCAACGGCGATCTTGAAGCGGCCGTGGCTGAGCTGGAAGCGGCCCTTGGCCTGGCCCCCGGCTGATGGCCTGGCCGCAGGCTGAATTGGCCTGCCGAGCCCACACCAGCCGCCATCAAAAAGCGGCCCCGGGGGGCCGCTGATCGGATCTGAATGGCAACAGGAATCCCGCGGAAAACGGGGACTGAAGGTGAACCGTGCGCTCAGAGCGGGCGCAGGATCAGGTCGGGGAAGAAGCGGAAAATTTCGATGGTGATGCCGGCCGTGAGGGTGAACCAGACGGCGGCCACGACGGGGGCGGTGGTGAGGAATTTGTTCATGGTTCCAGAAATCAGCGGGGGGAAATGGTCACTTTGGAGTCGGCTTCAACCATTTTTCCGCTGACGAACTCCTGGAAGGCGGCCAGGGGCCAGACGGCAGCCGAGAGGGTGGATTTAAACGCCAGCGGCAGATCGATCTGGATTTCCCGCATGGTGGCGCCCTTGCTTTCGCGGATGGCCATCAGGTAGGCGCGGCCGGCCCAGCCGATCGTGCCAGCGATGTAGAGAAAGAGGAGGCCCGGGATCAGGAAATCACCGGCATGGCTGAAGCGGCCGTCCACGATCAGGCGGGGCAGGCCGTCATCGCCGCAGAGCGACTGGCTGTACAGGTTGAACCGCGCCTTGGCCTGGTCGGTCTTGGCGGCCGAGGCCCGCTGCTGGAAGCGGGGGCTTTCGGCACAGGGGGTCAGGCCGGCCACCGAGGCCTCGGCACTGGCTACAGGCGCAAAGCCGACCATCAGGAAGGCCGAGAGCAGTACCGCGCACAGGCGGTGGAGAAGACGTCGCATGGAGAGCCTGGGTAGAAGCCGGAGGAGAGTGCCCTGCGGAGCCCTGGATCGGCGTGGGGCCGCGGGGCAGTATGTAACTCGCGGACAGTAAGGGAGCCTCCTGGGCGCCATGCCAACGGTTCTGGCCCTCGAAACAAGTTGTGACGAGTCGGCGGCTGCGATTGTGCGCGATCGCGCGGTGCTGGCCAGCGCGGTGGCCTCCCAGGTGGAGGAGCATGCCCGCTGGGGTGGCGTGGTGCCCGAGATTGCCTCGCGCCGCCATGTGGAGGCCCTCCCCGCCCTGATCGATCGGGTCTGTGGTCAGGCCGGTGTGCAGCCATCGGCCGTGGATGCCATCGCAGCCACGGCCACCCCCGGGCTGCTGGGGGCCCTGCTGGTGGCCTCGCTCACCGGCCGCACCCTGGCCCGGCTCCATGGCAAGCCCTTTCTGGGCATCCATCACCTGGAAGGTCACCTCTGCTCGGTGCAGCTCGGAGACCCCTTGCCCCCGGGGCCCTACCTGGTGCTGTTGGTGAGCGGCGGCCACACCGAGTTGATTCAGGTGGATGGCCCCGGGCTCTACAGGCGGCTGGGGCGCAGCCACGACGACGCGGCTGGCGAGGCCTTCGACAAGGTGGCCCGCCTGCTGGAGCTGGGCTATCCGGGCGGGCCTGCCATCCAGGCGGTCTCCGCTGCCGGTGATCCCCATCGCTTTCAGCTGCCCAAGGGGCGGGTGTCGCGGCCAGAGGGCGGCTACTACCCCCACGACTTCAGCTTCAGCGGCCTCAAGACAGCAATGCTGCGGTTGGTGCGGGGGCTGCAGCAGGCTGGCGAACCGCTGCCGGTGGCCGATCTGGCGGCCAGCTTCGAGCAGGTGGTGGCGGAGGTGCTCGTGGAGCGCAGCTGTCGCTGTGCCCGTGATCTGGGCCTCGACACGCTTGTGCTCGTGGGCGGAGTGGCCGCCAACCGGCGACTGCGGGCCCTGCTGCAGGAGCGGGCCAGTCGCGATGGCCTGCAGTGGCGGGTGGCACCGATGGCCTACTGCACCGACAACGCGGCGATGATCGGGGTGGCCGCCTGTCAGCGCCTGGAGCTGGGCCAGAGCAGCCCGGGCAACCTCGGCGTGGCGCCCCGCTGGCCGCTGGAGCAGGCGGCCCGGCTGTATGAGCCTCAGGCCTGCTTCTGAATGGCGTGGATGTGGGTTCGGTCGTCCTGAGAGTGACGCGCGTGAGCTCCCATCCAGCAGGCCTATTCTGAAGAAAGAATTGGCGGTTCCCCATGGCCCCCGCAGACCCTGACATTGCCAGAGAGCCAGGGTCTGTCGACGCAGAGGCTCGGTCGGCTGAAGCCCATGCCGCCGACCCCGGCCATGAGCCGGTGAGCCCCACCGAACTCAACGCCTGGCGGCGTGGCTTCACGCCCCAGGCTGAGATCTGGAATGGTCGGTTGGCCATGGTGGGCCTCTCGGTGGGACTGACGGTGCTGTTGATCGCCCGCCTGGCCACCCTCTAGCCGGTGCGGCCGCGCAGTGCCTGCAGGAGTTCCCTGGGCTTGAGGCTCTCGGCCAGTGCCTCGTCCGGTCCCACCCGGCCGGCTTCCACCAGGTCCAACAGCGACTGATTGCTGGTGATCATGCCGTCGAAGCGGCTGCGGCGCATGATCTCCTCCACCTCATCGAGTTCGCCGCGCTGGATGTAGTCCTTGCAGGCGTCGGTGTTGATCAGGATGTCCTGGTAAGCGGTGCGTCCGCCATCGGTGGTCCTGATCAGACCCTGGGCGATCACCGCCAGCAACGACTCGGCCACCGCCTGGCGAACGCTCTCCTGCTCGCTGGGGGGGTGCATGCCCAGCACCCGCTCCACGGTCTTGACGGCGGAGTTGGTGTGCAGGGTGCCCAACACCAGCTGTCCGGTCTGGGAGGCCTCAATGGCGGTGGCCAGGGTGAGCCGGTCGCGGATCTCGCCGATCAGGATCACATCCGGGTCCTCCCGCATCGACGCCCGCAAGGCGTTGGCGAACTGCATGGTGTGCAGACCCACCTGACGCTGGCGGATCAGGGACTCGCGGCTCTGGTGGACATATTCGATCGGATCCTCGATCGTCACCACGTGACGGCCCATGTGGCGGTTGATCCAGTCGACCATCGCCGCCAGGGTGGTGGTCTTGCCGCAGCCGGTGGGTCCCGTCACCAGCACCATCCCCTTGGGTCGGGTGCAGAGCTCCGTGAGCACGGGGGGCATGCCCAGCTCGTTGAGGCTGGGGATCTCGTGGGGGATCAGCCGCAGCACCATGGCTGGACCGTGCAGGGTGCGGAGCAGGTTGATGCGCACCCGTGCGAAGGCAAAGGCGTGGGCGCTGTCCAGTTCTTTCTTGCGCTCAAAGCGCTCGATCTCGTCAGGCCCGAGGATTTCGCCCAGCCAGCGCTGGAACGTGCCCGGGTCGGTGGCCGGCCAGCCTGTGCGCGCCATCATCCCGCGGCAGCGGTAGCGGGGTTCCTCACCCACGCCCAGGTGCAGGTCGGAGTAGGCGCGCTCGTGGGCCAGGCGCACCATCGCTTCGAGATCGGCGGGCGGGTCGCCGAAGGCCAACGGGGCCGCTGGCAGAGGCGGAGCTCGCAGGGCTGAAGCCGGCGGCGGTGAGGGGGGCAGCGGCGCGGTCGTCATTGAGCAACACCAGTGTGATCTCAGCTTCGCCGCCCTGGCTCTGTCTGTCACCCCAGACCGTCAGTTGCGGGCGCGCTCCGTAGGATCCGCCCGTTCGCTGCCACCCGCTGCCGGTGCCTCAGCCCCTGGTCACGATCGTGCTCGGCACCCGACCCGAGGCGATCAAGCTGGCACCGGTGATCCGGGCCTTTCAGGCCGCGCCCGCCTTCCGCACCCGCGTGGTGCTCACCGGCCAGCACCGCGAAATGGTGAGCCAGGTGATGGAGCTGTTCGGCCTCACGGCCGACCACGACCTGGCCCTGATGGCGCCGAAGCAGACCCTCACCCACATCACCTGCGCTGCCCTGCAGGGCCTCAAGAACGAATTCGCCGCCCATCGACCCGATCTGGTGCTGGTGCAGGGCGACACCACCACCGCCTTCGCCTCGGCCCTGGCGGCGTTCTACGAGCAGATTCCTGTGGGTCATGTGGAGGCCGGTCTGCGCACCGACAACCTGCTCGACCCCTTCCCCGAGGAGGCCAACCGTCGCCTGATCTCCCAGCTGGCCCAGCTTCATTTCGCCCCCACCGAGCGCTCGGCGGCCAACTGCCGCGCCTCGGGCGTCGTGGGTGAGGTGCTGGTCACGGGCAACACCGTGATCGACGCCCTGCTGCAGATGGCGGAGCGGGCACCGGCCTACACCCTGCCGGGCCTGGATTGGCAGGCCCAGCGGGTCATCCTGGCCACGGTGCACCGGCGGGAGAACTGGGGCTCACGTCTGCTGGAGATCGGCCGGGGGTTCCTGGAGCTGCTGGAGCGCTTCCCCGACGCGGCCCTGCTGCTGCCGCTGCACCGCAACCCCACCGTGCGTGAGCCCCTGCAGGCCCTGCTGGGCAGCCATCCGCGCGCCTTCCTCACCGAGCCCCTCGACTACGACCAGCTGGTGGCGGCAATGCGGGGCTGCAGCCTGGTGCTCACCGACTCCGGTGGCTTGCAGGAGGAGGCCCCGGCCCTGGGCAAGCCGGTGCTGGTGCTGCGCCGCACCACCGAGCGGCCCGAGGCGGTGGACGCCGGCACGGCAAGGCTGATCGGCACGGCCACGGCGGACATCACCAGCGCAGCCAGCCGTCTGCTCAGTGATGACGACGCCTACGACGCCATGGCCCGGGCCCACAATCCCTTCGGTGACGGCCAGGCCAGCGGTCGCATCGTGGCGGCGGCCCGGCGTTTTCTCGGCGTTGCCGCCTGAAGCCGCTCAGCGGCTGCGGTCGGACCAGGGCGGCAGGTCGATGAACACCCGGGTGCCGGGCTCCAGCCCGGAGAGGATCTCGGTGTCGCGGCCGCTGCTGATGCCCAGTTCCACCGGCTGAAACAGGGGCTGACGGTCGTCGTCCACGAGCAGCACCCCGGGGCGCCCCTCCTCGGTGACGATCGCCACGGTGGGCACCAGGGTCTGGGCCTGCACGGCGCCGGTCTGGAAGCCCACATCGGCGGTCATGCCGATGCGCAGATCGGGTTGGCGCTCCAGAAAGTCCAGATACACATCGAAGGAGGTGACGTTGTTGAGCTTCACAGCCCGCGGGGTGATCCGCTTCACCCGCACGGCGAAGCTGCGCTCGGGAAAGGCATCCACGCGTACCTGGGCCTGCTGGCCCTCGCGGATCCGGCCGATGTCGCTTTCGGGCACCTTGGCCACCACCTCCAGCCCCTGGGACAACTCCACGATGGAAGAACTGGTGGCGCCGGCGACGGCGGCGGCGGTGGTCGTGGGGGTGACGAAAGAGCCCGGATCAGCGAAGCGCTGGGTGATCACGCCATCGAAGGGGGCGCGCACGATCAGTTCGTCCTTCTCCACCCGGCGGGCCGCGAGCCGCTGGCGGGCCGCCTGCACAGCCGCGATGTCCACCTCAAAGGTGCTGCGCACGGTATTGAAGTCGCTGAGGCTGATGGCGCGCTCTCGGAACAGCCGCTCATTGCGCTCCACCTCGCTGCGGCTGCGCACCAGCTGGGCCTCGGCGGAGCGCACCTGGGCCTGCAGTTCACGGATCCTTTCGTTCAGGTCACCGTCGTCCATGCGGGCCAGGGGCTGGCCCCGATTCACGATGTCCCCCTCCTCCACGAACAGCTCCTCCAGCACCCCCTGGCGCTTGGGACTGACGTTCACCCGCTGCTCGGCCTCCAGCTCCCCGGAGGCGCTCACCACGCCCGGCAACTCTCCGGAGCTGGCCAGCACCGTGTAGGGGCCGAGGTCGGCCTGCCGGGCGCCACGCTGGCGTTGCCACAGGCCCACGGCAACCACCATCACCACCACGGCGGTGATGGCCGCCCACAGCCGGCGCTGTCGCCAGGGCGGCGCTGGCTGCGGTGCGCGCAAGGGCGTGGGGCTGGTGGGGGGGGGAGCGCTGGGCGCCACCCGACGCAGGGGGCTGGGGGCGGGAATCGGGCTGCATGCCGCTGATCCCAGTTTCGCGGTTGGGCTTCACTGGCGGCGAGTCCTGCCCCTGCCGCTGAGCGCGCAGTCGCCGTTGGCCGGGCGCTCCGTAGATTCCAGCCATGCTCAAAGCCGGAATCGTCGGGTTGCCCAACGTGGGCAAATCCACCCTCTTCAACGCCCTCGTGGCCAACGCCCAGGCGGAGGCCGCCAACTATCCCTTCTGCACGATCGAGCCCAACTCGGGGGTGGTGGCGGTCCCCGACCCGCGCCTGGACCAACTCACGGCCCTCAGTGCCAGCCGGGAGACCGTCCCCACGCGGGTTGAGTTCGTGGACATCGCCGGGTTGGTCAAGGGTGCCAGCCAGGGTGAAGGGCTGGGCAACAAGTTTCTGGCCAACATCCGCGAGGTGGATGCCATCGTCCACGTGGTGCGCTGTTTCGACAACGACGACGTGATCCACGTGTCGGGATCGGTGGATCCGCTGCGCGACGCCGAAGTGATCAACCTGGAGCTGGGCCTGGCCGACCTCAGCCAGGTGGAGAAGCGTCGCGATCGCCTCAAGAAACAGGTGCGCACGAGCCAGGAGGCCCAGGCTGAAGATGCGGCCCTGGAGCGCATCCAGCTGGTGCTGGAGGCTGGTGGCGCCGCCCGCAGCGTCACCCTGGCCCCGGAGGAGGCCGCAGCGATCCGGCCCCTGGGGCTGCTCTCCGCCAAGCCGATCATCTATGCCACCAACGTCAGTGAGGACGACCTCGCCGGTGGCAACGGCCACACCGAGGCGGTGGTGGCACTCGCCGCCCGCGAAGGTGCCGCCGTGGTGCGCATCTCCGCCCAGGTGGAGGCCGAGCTGATCGAGCTGCCGGAGGAGGATCGGGCCGAGTTTCTGGCCGGGCTGGGTGTGGAGGAGGGCGGACTGCAAAGCCTGATCCGCGCCACCTACGGCCTGCTGGGCCTGCGCACCTACTTCACCACCGGCGAAAAGGAGACCCGCGCCTGGACGATCACAGCCGGCATGACCGCACCCCAGGCCGCCGGGGTGATTCACACCGACTTTGAGCGGGGCTTCATCCGCGCCCAGACGATCGGCTGCGGGCAGCTGCTGGAGGCCGGATCCCTGGCCGCGGCCCGCCAGCGGGGCTGGCTGCGGGCCGAGGGCAAGGACTACGTGGTGGCGGAAGGCGACGTGATGGAGTTCCTGTTCAACGTGTGATGCTGGAGAGAGCCGCCACCGTCGGGATGACCGCGCAGCAGCCCTCCCCTTTCCCCAGCGCCGAGAACTCCTCCCAGGGGGAGCAGCCATCCAAGGGTCAGCAGCCATCCCAGGGTCAGCAGCCATCCCAGGGCCTGCCCCATGATTTCGACGTGCAGAAAGACCTGCACCGCCAGATCCGCAATGACCCCGACTACGACGACTGGGAGTACGGCACCGAACCCCTGCCCCATGAGGCCTGGGTCAAGCGCCAGGACGCGGACCGGTCGCGTGCTGATTCCGGGGCCTGATCCATCCCAGCAGCAGCAGCCCACTGGCACAGAGTGCCGCCATCACGAGCCAGAGGCTGGCGCCATGGCCCTGGCCGTCCAGTGCCAGCCCCGCCAGCGGTGGGGCAATCAGGGCACTGATGGCGAAACACTGGGAGAACAGCGCCATCGCTACGCCCTGATGCTCCTCCGGGGTGATCTCGATCACCGCCTCGGTGGCGATGGGCAGGAAGGCCGCCTGGCCCACGGCCAGGGGCAACTGGGCCACCACCACCAGCCACACCCCGCCCACCAGCAGGGCGGAGAGTGAGAGCAGGGCCGTGCCCACGGCGAAGCTCGCCAGGCTGAGAGCCAGACCCATCGCCACCGGCCGCCGCGCCAGGGTTCGGCCCAGGGGCCACTGGATCAGCACCAGCAGGCCCAGTTGCAGGCCGATCAGCAGGGCCCCCAGGCTCTCGGGCAGCGCCCCGCGCCGCAGCCCACCGCGCACCAGATCCAGCGGCAGGGCGCTCTGCATCAGGGCCGGAACGGAGGTGGCCAGCAAAGCGATGGCCAGCACCGGCAGCAGCGCCTGCAGCCACGGCCCCCAGCGCCGTGTCCCGGCACCCGGCGCCCGGCGATGGGGATCGGGAAGGGGCCGCAGCACCAGCAGCAGCACCATGACGCTGAGGCAGGCGATGTCGAGCAGGTAGACGCCCCGCAGCAGGCCCACGGCCGCCAGGACCGCCCCCAGCAGGGCTCCGCAGGCGATGCCGGTGGCATCGGCGCTGCGCACCAGGGCAAAGCCGCGGGCTGAGGGGATCGGCGCCGGTCCCGTGGAGCAGCTCAGGGGCACGGCCAGCTCGATCGCCGGCCAGTAGAAGCCCATGGAGATGCCCAGCAGGAGCTGACCGAGCAGGTAGCCGGGAAACTCCCGGGCGCCGAACAGGGTGGTGTCGGCGGCCAGCGACAGCAGGGCCGCCAGCAGCACCGGCAGGGAGCAGTTCAGCCCCCGGTCCAGCAGCAGCCCGCAGAGAAAGCGCCCCAGCGTTCCGGCCAGGGCGGCCAGGGCCAGCCCCTGGGTGACGCTGGTGGCGCTGAAGGCCTCCTGGTGAAACACCATGGGCGTGAGGTAGAGCACCCCCCCGGCTCCGATGGAGCCCACCAGCCGCAGCAGCGCCACCTCGCGCAGGGCGGGGGGAAACTGGGAACACCAGCGCCGGATCCCCACTTCAGGTGGACGGGCCGCATCCATGGCCGCCCGCCCATCCTCCAGCCCGGCCTCCGCCCTGTTCCCCCTGTCCCCCGCCTGTCCAGCCGCCTCGGCGTCCGCCCGTTCACCAGCCCTTGCCAAACCGTCGCCGCCTGTCCGGGTTGCTCGCCAGTCTGCTGGTGCTGCTACCCGTTGGCGGCCTGCCGCCGGCCCGGGCGGTGGAGGAGCTGGTGGTGCGCCTCGATGGCCTGGAGCTGCCGATCGATCTGCACGATCTGGATGCCTGGAGCCGCGATCCCACCCGCGTCAACAGCGACCAGGCCCAGTGGCTCAACCTGCTGGATGGCCGCTCCCGCCAGGGCTTGATCCGACTGTTGCGGGCGCCGCTGCTGAACGACCGCAGCTTCGCCACTGAACTGCTGGCCAGCTGGACCGGCGAGCAGATGCTGCGGCAGGTGGGGGGGCTGCTCACCGGCCCTCGGGGCGAGAGCACGGCGCCGCTGCTGATGGACAACCTGCGCCGGCTGTTCGAGCGCCAGACGTCGGTCACCGCCCTGGAAGTGCTGCGCGAACTGCCGGTCCGGCAGGTGACGCTGCAGGTCGATGGGGTGCTGGAGCTGGCGCAACACTGGCGTGAACTGCTGCAGTACCAGAAGCGTGCCGTGGCCCAGCTGCGCACGCTGGCGCTGCCGCTGCGCCTGTCCCGCCCGCTGCTGGTGGGGCGCCCCAGCGACCGCCCCCGTCGGCCCCAGCGCCTGCAGCTCAACGTGGCCCACCGGCCGTCGCCGCTGCCGATCGACCTCTGGTCCGCCCGCGGCCCCGCCCGATCCGAGTCCCGACCCTGGCTGCTGCTGATGCCGGGTCTGGGCGGCAACAGCAGCCAGCTCAACTGGCTGGCGTCGGCGCTGGCGGAGCAGGGCTGGCCGGTGCTGGTGCTCGAGCATCCCGGCAGCGATGAACAGGCGGTGAAGGCGTCGCTGCTGGGGGAGGGGCCGCCGCCGGGGGCCGAATCGGTGCCCCTGCGGCTGGCGGACCTGCAGGCGGTGCTCAGCGCCCGCGCCGAAGAGCGCCTGCCGGCGCTGGGGCCTGACGGAGCCGGCGACGCCGGGGTGGTGCTGATGGGACATTCCCTTGGCGGTCTGGTGGCCCTGATGGCGGCCGGCCTGCTGCCACAGCAGGGACTCTCCGCCCGCTGCCAGCAGGCCCTGTCCTCGCTGCCGCTCACCAACCTCTCGCGGCTGCTGCAGTGCCAGCTGCCGGCCATCACCGGCGACGGCAGCCCCCGGCGGCCGGCGGCCGCTGAGGCGCAGGCTCCGCAGATGGCCGGCACCCCCCTGCTGGCGGTGGTGACGTTCAACGGCTTCGGCAGCCTGCTCTGGCCCGATGGGGGCCTGGCCGACCTGCCCGTGCCCGTGCTGATGGCGGGGGGGAGCCTCGATCTGATCACCCCGCCCGTGCAGGAGCAACTCAGCCTGCTGAGCGGCAGCCGCCATCCCCGCAGCCGTCTGGTGCTGGTGGATGGGGCAAGCCACTTCTCACCGGTGCATCTGAAGGCCGATGACGAAGCCCTCTTCAGCCTGGGGGAGGACTTCGTGGGGGAGGATCCGCAGCTGGTGCAGGAGCTGCTGCTGCAACTCACGATCGAGTTTCTGGAATCGGCCCGCCACCAGTCCCTGCTGATGCCCCAGCGCCGCCGCCATGGCGGTGTGGAGGCCTACGTGCTTGACCCGGAGGGTGCCCGGCGCTGGCAGCGCCGCCTGCCGCCCAGCCCGCGACCGCTGCGGGCGGGTCCGCCGCTGCTCAGAACCGGATCCTCGGATCCAGCAGCGCCACCAGCAGATCCACCACCACCGTGACCAGCACCACCAGGGCGGCCACCACCACCACAATGCCCTGCACCAGCGGGTAATCACGCTGCGCGATCGCCTCCTGCAGGCGTGCGGCGATGCCCGGCCAGGAGTAGGTGACCTCGATCAGCAGGGCCCCTCCGATCAGCGAGGCCACGGTGATGCCGGTGATCGTGAGCACCGGCAGCAGGGCATTGGGCAGGGCATGGCGCAGGACCACCCGGGCCTCCCCGAGGCCGCGGCTGCGGGCCGCCTCGACGTAGTCGGAGGCCAGGGCCCGGCGCAGGTTGAGCCGCAGCGCGTTGGTGAAGATCCCGCTCAGCAGCAGCGCCAGGGTGCCGGCCGGCAACAGCAGGTGGCGGATGGTGCCGCTGAGTTGCTGCCATTCCCCCCGGCTCAGGCCGCTGCGCAGGCTCTCGAACAGGTAGAAGCCGGAGCCCTGGGGTGGCAGCAACGTGGGTGGGAAGCGGCCTCCCACCGGCAACCAGCCCAGCCAGACGGCAAAGATCAGCTGCACCACCATCGCTGCCCAGAAGGGCGGCAGGGCGTAGGTACCGATGCCGTAGAGCCGGCCGGCGAGATCGAGCTTGCCTTCCGGCCGGGCGATGCCGGAAAAGCCCACCGCCAGCCCCAGCACCGCGGCCAGCAGCAGGGCCGTCAGTCCCAGCTCCATGGAGGCCGGCAGGCTCTGGCCGATGATCCGGCTCACCGGTTCCTGGTTGTTGAGCGATTCGCCCAGATCGCCGCGCAGGAGATCCAGCAGAAAGTTCCCGTACTGCTGCAGCAGGGGCTGGTCCAGGCCCAGCCGGCTGCGCAGGGCGGCCCGGGCCGCCTCCGGGGCACGGGTGCCGAGCACCGCATCCACCGGGTCGCCGGGGGCCACCCGCAGCAGGAGAAACACCAGGCTGGCGATCAGCCACAGCATCACCGGCACCAGCGCCAGGCGAGCGGCCAGGTAGCGGGCCAGGGCGCGGCGACGACTCATGGCAGCCGCTGCAGGTCCTGCAGCAGCAGGCGGCCGTTGCCGTCGAAGCGGGGTGCCGCAACCCAGCTCTGGGCCCAGGCCCGCGGCCTCACCAGCCAGAGGGGCAGATAGGGGACGGCGGCGGCTGCCCGCTGCTCAATGCTCTGGAGCAGTTGCAGGCGCGCGCTCCCCGTCAGCCCCTCGCTGCGCAGCAGGTCCTCCTGCAGCCCGGGTGCGGTCCAGAAGCTGCCGCTCAGGGCGCTCTCGCCCCTGAGGCAGTGCTCGCCTTCGGCTTCGCTGCAGCTGAGCAGGGGGAACAGGTAGGCCTCCGGGTCGCGCACCGCTCCGCGCCAGTCGAGCATCACGGCGGGGAAGGCGCCCTCTCCGAGCTGCCGGTACACCGTGGTGGATTCCATGCCATTGGGCTGCAGGGCGATGCAGTCGTCCAGGTCGCGGGCCAACTGGGCCTGCCAGGTGAGCACCATCAGGCGGTCGGAGGGGATGTTGGAGCGGAAGGTGAGTGGCAGCTCCAGCACCCGGCCGTCGCAGTAGCCCGCCTGCCGGAACAGGCTGCGAGCCTGCTCAGGGTCGTAGGACGGCCAGCTCTGGCGAGCCGCGGGGTTCACCGCCGACGGCACCAGGTCGCGCAGGGGACGGCGCAGCCCCTGGCTCACCCGCTCGGTGATCAGCTCCCGATCGAGGCTATGGGCCAGCGCCTGCCGCAACCCAACCGTGTTGAAGGGCGGCTGGTTGGTGTGCAGGGTGATGTAGCCGATCTCCAGGGCCGGACCCTGGCCCTGCCGCAGCTGTCCCTGGCCGGCCCGTTGCTCCAGGGCGTGCTGGTGGTCCTCATGCAGGCCGGTGGACAGCAGCACATCCACCTCACCGCTGCCCATGGCGCCGAAGAGGGCGGTGGAATTGCCCAGGCTGACCAGCACGATGCCGTCGTTGCGGGGTGGGGCTCCCCAGTAGCGCTGGAACGGTTCCAGCCGCTGCTGCTGATCGCTGAAGAAGCTGAGCCGGTAGGGGCCGGTGCCCACGAAGCGATCACTCAGGGCCCGGTCGCCGTGGTTCCGGTAGGCCTGGGGGGAGACGGGGGTGAGATTGATCGTGCCCAGCAACTGGGGCAGCACGGTGGTGGGGCGTTTGAGCCGCAGTTCCAGCTCATGGGAGCCGCTGGCGCGCACGGACTCGATGCGCCCATCGAGCAGGTAACTGAGGGTGCCGATCGCCAGGAAACGCTCCAGGCTGAAGACCATGGCCGCCGCATCGAAGCGAGTGCCGTCGTGGAACAGCACATCGCGGCGCAGCGGAATCGTCACCGTCAGGCCG
Source organism: uncultured cyanobacterium (assembly GCA_963765575.1). Lineage (GTDB taxonomy): Bacteria > Cyanobacteriota > Cyanobacteriia > PCC-6307 > Cyanobiaceae > NIES-981. The sequence continues at coordinate 589,668 of CAVXWZ010000011.1, forward strand.
TCGGTGCTGACGCTCGGCAGTGCGCTGGCCAGGGCCGGCACCATGCTGCCGTCTTCGGCCAGGCGATAGAGGGGATCGCCGATGGCGCTGAGCAGCTGGGTGGCCCCGAAGGTGGAGGCCCGCACCGGGTCCACCGAGCCCACCCGGGCGCTGGTGGCCACCACCAGATTGGCGCCGGCCGCCATGCGGGATGGGCCCCGACAGCCGGACAGCAGCAGGGCAGCGGCAGCAACGAGTGACCAGCGTCTGAACGTCAGTCGCAACAACCGTGGCAAGGGGGAAGGGTCAGCAGAGCGCCGCCATTCAAGAGCGATGGGGTCGGGCTGGCCGGACCTGCTGCAGGGAAATTTCAAACACTTCTGAGCCGTGCCGGGCCAGGGGCCAGCGCCGCAGCCAGCAGCGGTCATGGTGGTCGTCCACGCCGATCACCTGGTAGGTCTGGTCGTCGTAGTCGAGCAGCACGCAGTCTCCCTGGATGGGAGTGACGCTGGGGAGTTGGCAGAAAAGGGTTGTCATGAACAGGTCATGAAGTGGGTCTTGGAGGAGTGAACAGACCGTCCAGACGAGCTTGGACGGGTAGAGCGAGCTTGGACCGGTAGGGCGAGGCTTGTCGGCTCAGGGGGGGGGCGGCAAGCCTTAAGGATTCCTTCGGATCAAACTCCACCCATGCTGCCTCGCTCCTGCCCCGTGGCATCCCCCCATGACGATTTGCGCATCTGATCGGGCTGATCAGCAGCGCCCCACCAGCGCCTCAGAGGGTGCGCAGGCAGGCGGCCACCCCGTCCACCTCGGGCAGGGCCGCAATGGCATCGAGGGCCTGGCGGAAGTGGGCCTCCAGCACTTCATGGGTGACCACAACGATCTCGGCGGCGTCGCTGTCGGCCTGGAACTGCACGATCGACTGGATCGACACTCCCGCTTGCCCGAAGCAGGTGCCGATCCGGCCGATCACCCCCGCCTGGTCGCTGGTGCGCAGGCGCACGTAGTTGCGATGGGTGGTGCGGCAGCCATCGATCAGCCGGCACTGCCTCCAGCTACCCGCCGCCAGCAACGGATCGATGCCGGCCCGGGCCCCGCCCGCGCCCACGGTGCCGGTGGCCTGGCGGATGCCGGCGATGTTGAGGATGTCGGCCACCACGGCGGAGGCGGTGGGCCCTGCTCCGGCCCCCGGGCCGTAGAACATCACCTGACCCACCGGATCGCCCTCCACCAGGATCGCGTTGAACACGCCGTTCACCCCCGCCAACGGATGGCTGCGGGGCAGCAGGGTGGGGTGAACCCGGACATCCAGCAGCTGGCAGCCGGGCTGCGAGGCCGGCTCGCTGGCCACCTGTGAAGCCGCCTCCGTTTCGATCAGCTGCGACACCGCCAGCAACTTCACCACAAAGCCGAGCTTGTCGGCGTAGGCCACATCGCGGGCATCGAGCTGGTCGATGCCTTCGGTGGGGATGTCCTCCCGGGGCACCGAGCCTCCATAGGCCAGGCCCGTGAGGATGGCGATCTTGTCGGCGGCGTCAGCGCCCTGCACATCGGCGCCGGGATCGGCCTCGGCATAGCCGAGCTGCTGGGCGTCGGCCAGCACCTCGCCGTAGTCGGCCCCCTCGGCCGCCATGCGGCTGAGGATGTAATTGGTCGTGCCGTTGATGATGCCGCTCACCCTGCGGATGCGGTTGGCGCCGAGGGACTGCTTCAGGGGTTCGATGATCGGGATGCCGCCGCCCACGGCCGCCTCCAGCAGCACGTAGACCCCGGCGGCGGCGGCGGCGGCGGCGATCTCTTCACCGTGGCGGGCGATCACGGCCTTGTTGGCGGTGACCACGGGTTTGCCGGCGCTGATCGCCCGCAGGATCAGGGTGCGGGCTGGTTCCAGGCCGCCGATCACCTCCACCACGATGTCCACCGCCGGGTCGTCCACCACCGCCTCGGCATCGGTGGTCAACAACTCGGCGGCCAGGGGCAGCGGCCGGGCCCGGTTCAGGTCCCGCACCGCCACCCGTCGCAGCGCCAATTGGGCCACCAGCGGGTGGCGACCCTCCGGGCTGGCCAGGATCTCGGCAACCCCTGCTCCCACCGTGCCGAGGCCGAGCAGGCCGATGCCGATCGTCATGGGCTGGGAACGTGCAGTCAGTCGATCCTAGAAATCAGCCCGCCAGGGCCTTGGCCTGGGCCTGCATCAAGCGCAGGATGTTCAGGAAGCCGTTGGCGCGGGAGGGGGTGAGGCTGGCCTGCAGGCCGGTGGCGGCGATGAAATCGGGTTCGATGGCCAGGGCCTGCTGGGGGCTGAGGCCTTCGAGGCCCTCGATCAACAGGGCCAACAACCCCTTGGTGATGGCGGCATCGGAGTCGCCCTGCCAGTGCAGCGTGCCGTCCTCCAGCTTGCCCACCACGTACACCTGGGAGACACAGCCCTTCACCTTGAAGGCGTCATTGCGGAACTCCGCGGGCAGGGGTTGGAGCTTCTTGGCCAGCCAGAGCACGTATTCGTAGCGGCGCCGGGCGTCGGCGGTGCTCGCCAGACGCTCGACGATGCGGTCGAGGGCGTCACTGCCCGTGGCGATGGTGCGGGACTCGGCCATTCAGCGCCGCCGGCGCTTGAGCAGCATGGCGCTGGCGGCCGCCAGGCCCATGGCCAGGCCCCCCACCAGCGGCAGGGGGGCTCCAGCCGGCCGCTGGGCCAGCAGCCGGCCGAGGCCCCTGGAGGAGAGCCCGTCACTCCAGCCGGCAGGCGCCGCCGAGGCCCCGTCGGCGTCCTGCGGGGCAGGGCCATCGCTGAGCTCGGCCAGGCCGAGGTAGTCGCGGTGGCCAGGGCCGGCATCCACCTGCACTTCCCACTCCTCGGAGAGCTCAGCGGGAAGCTCAAAGCGCAGTTTGCCCTGGGCATCGGTGCGCCCCATTTCGATCGTCTCGCCGTCGCCACGCCAGAGCCGCACCACGGCATCGTCGGCCGGTTCACCGCTGCTGAATTCGCTCTGCAGCAGAAACTCGCGGCGAACCTGCTCACCCAGGGGAGAGATGGTCTCCAGGTTGCTCTGGATGCCGTGGCTCCAGGAAGGGCCGTGGCCCAGGGCGCCGAGGGCACAGGCCCCGAGGGCGAGGAACCGGAGGCTGAAGTGGGGACGGGGGGTGGGCATGGGTGAAGCGGCGGTCAGCTGTCCTTCCAGCGACTGTCGCGCGTCTTGCCCGCCTGGACCATGCGGACCACCGAACTCACCATCATCGAGAGGGCGTCGTGGGACTCACCGCGGGCTCCGAGTTCGGCGGCCAGCACCCGATCGGAGGCGCTGGGGGCCGCTGGAGCGACGCTGAGCGAGATGTCCGGACGGGTGGAGGACAGATTCACGGCGAGCGCCAGTGCACTGGTGGGGATCCTCGCAAAGGCGGGCGGGCTGCGCGGCGATCCGGCGAGGTTTGTGAAGATTGTGACGATGCCGCCCAGGCTGGACGCCGTTTTCCCTGGTGATGACAGGAGGCCATGGCAGCTGGTTATGGAAATTGGCTTACGGAACCACTGGCGGCTCGCGGCCGATGTCGTCAGTGCAGGTGCTGTGCCCGAGCCCCCGTTCGCTGATCCAGCCCGCAAAGGGCACATCCCAGGGATCTTGAGGCAACCGCTGCACCAGACAGCCGGCGGGCAGCACCGCCAGCGCCGGCACGTGACGCCAGTCGGGCAGGCCACGCAGCCGGTCGTACCAGCCGCCGCCGTAGCCCAGCCGCAGCCCCTGCCGATCGATCGCCAGGGCCGGCACCAGCAGCAGCGCCAGCTCGCCGGCGGCCAGTTCGCCCGCTGATGCCGGAGGTGCGGGCACAGCGCAGGCATCGAGCTGCAGGGTGTCGGCCGGTTGCCAGGGGCGGTAAAGCAGCCGGCCGCCGGCCACGGCCGGCAGGGCCAGCCGCCCGGCCAGGGCGGGGGACCCGGCCAGGGGGCGCAGGTCGATCTCCCCGGCCAGGGGCCAATAGAGACCCACCCGGCCGCTCCCCGCCGCCTGGCGGGCCAGCACCGCCGCCACCTGGGCGCGGATCGCCGCCTCGCTGCGGCTGAGCAGGTGCTGCCGTCGTGCCCGGAACTGGCGCCGCAGCGCCGCTTTGTCGGGGTGAGCGGAAGGCAGGGGCGGGTCTATCACTCAGCGCTGGAACCAGCCCGTCAGGGCGGCGGCCAGGGCATCGGCGGCATCGTCGGGCCGCGGTGGGCGGTCCAGTTGCAGCTCCCGCATCACCGCTTCCAGCACCTCCTGCTTGTCAGCGTGGCCATTGCCGGTGAGGGCCTGCTTGATCTGCATGGGGGGGTACTCGGCCACCGGCACGCCGAAGCGGGCCAGGGTCATCAGCAGCACCCCTCGGGCCTGCACCACGGCGATGGTGGTGCTGGAGCGGTAGAAGAAGAACTTCTCCACCACCGCCAGATCGGGCCGCCAGCCCCGCAGCAGCACCCGCAGGTCGCGGGCGATCTCCAGCATGCGCGCGCCCTCGCTGGCGCCGGGCTCGGTGCGCAGGATGCCGCAATCCAGCAGATGCTGGGCCGTGCCGGCGATCTCGATGACCCCATAGCCCACCCGGGCGAGGCCGGGATCGATGCCGAGGATGCGCACCTGCTGGCCGTCCCTAGGCCGCCAGGGCCAGCTCGAAGGCGCTGCGGTCGGCCGCTTCGGGCCGCTCGAACACCTTGCAGAACACCTTCACCACCCGATCGCCGGAGTCGATCTGCTCCAGGGGGTCCTTGCGCAGCCGGTGGCGCAGGCAGCAGGCGGCCACCCGGGCCACGTCGTCTTCAGTGACCTCGGTGTGGCCCTCAAAGGCGGCCAGGGCGCGGGCGGCCCGGTTGGTGACGATGTCACCGCGGAGACCATCCACATCCAGCTCGCCGCAGATGGCGGAGATGCGGATGCGCAGGTCATCGTCGATCTGCACCTGGGGCAGCCGCTGCTGAGCCTCCACAACCCTGGCCTGCAGGGCTTCCTGGACGGCCTGCATGGCGGCGTTGAAGCCCTCGGGGTCGCTGTCGAAGCTGGTGCGCTGGTCCACCACCTGCACGCGCAGCTCCGGATCCCGCACCGTGCGCACCTCCACGCTCATGCCGAAGCGATCCAGCAGCTGGGGCCGCAGCTCGCCCTCCTCGGGGTTGCCGGAGCCGATCAGCACAAAGCGGGCCGGGTGGCGCACGCTCACCCCCTCGCGCTCCACCGTGTTCCAGCCCGAAGCGGCCGAATCGAGCAGCACGTCCACGAGGTGGTCGTCCAGCAGGTTCACCTCGTCCACGTAGAGCAGGCCGCGGTTGGCCTTGGCCAGCAGCCCGGGCTCAAAGGCGCGCACGCCCTCACTGAGGGCTTTTTCAATGTCGATCGTGCCGCAGAGCCGGTCCTCGGTGGCCCCCAGGGGCAGGTCGACCATCGGCACCTGGCGCCGCTCGATCGGCAGCTCCACCCCCTGCTCCAGCCGCTGGCGCACCTCCTCGCTCTGCAGATCGGGATCCTGCGGTGAACTGTTGTAGAGATCGCCCTCCACCACTTCGATTTCGGGTAGCAGATCGGCCAGGGCCCGGATCGCGGTGCTCTTGCCCGTGCCCCGGTCACCCATGATCATCACGCCGCCGATGCGCGGGTCGATGACGTTGAGCAGCAGGGCCAGTTTCATCTCCTCCTGGCCCACGATCGCGGTGAACGGGAAGACCCTGCGCTGGCGGACTGGCGTCACGGACGGCTGCTGGCTGGCTGTTGGGGCGATTGTTTCACAGGCAACAGGCTCAGCACCTGGGGCGGTGTGGCGTCTGCCGGGTAGATGAGACGCACCCGCAGGTTGCGGGAGGCGCCCGGCTTCAGGCTCACCGTGCCGAGGGCCGGCCCCTCCTCGCCGGCCCGCTGCACGAGGTGGAAGCGCCGCCGGGCCGAGGGCCGGCCGCCGCTGCCGTCGAGACCGGCCACCTCGATCGGACCGCGGAACATCACCGAGCGCACGGGTGTGGCGTTGAAGCGCAGTCCGCCGATGGCCGGGTCCCCCTTGATCGGCGATTCCAGGGCAAGCTGCAGCTGCACGGGCTCCGTGCCGGTGTTGCGCAGCGGAATCGTGAGGTCGTACTCCACGCCGTAGTTGCCGTGGGCGGCCCAGGCGGTGCCGTCGTAGAAGGTCTGCAGTTCAGCGGTCTGGACCTGGTCGGTGCCGAGCCGGCCGCCCTCGAGCGAGGCGATCGGCCAGGAGATCGGCGCAGCGTCGGTGCTCAGCCACGACGTGCCGGGGCTGGTGATGGTGCCGCGCCAGACGCTGCCCACCTGCACGCCGCTCACCCGGGAGTAGATCATCCGTCCCGGGGCCCCACGCGGGGTGGGCTTGTGCTCCTTGGGACTGAGGCCGCCCTCAAGCATCTTGGCCCAGGTCTGGGGCGGCGGCGGCTGGTCGCCCTCGGAGCCGAAGGCGGCCAGGGTGGCCAGGCTGATGGGCCCATCGCTCTGCAGGCGCAGCTGCAGGTTGCGGCCGTTGAGCAGCGGATCGAGACCGCGCACCGGCAGGGGCAGCACCACCAGGGTGGTGGCAGCGCCGGGTTCGAGGGTCCAGCTGCGGGCGAGTTCCGGGCTGCGCTGGCGCATCAGCAGTTCGGTGGCGACGCGGCTGCCGGGGCCGGCCCAGGCCGGACTGGTGCGTTCGGGGAGCAGTGGCGGCAGGGGCAGGAACGGCGCCCCGGCCATGGCCGGATCCAGCGACTGGGACAGGGCCGTGGACCCCTCCAGCAGGCGCAGTTGCACCGGCGCATCGCCGCGGGGCTTGGCCACCACGGCCAGCCACAGGGTGGAGTTCATGGTCTCGGGCTTGCCCGCGTAGACGTGGTGGCTGAACAGATCGAAGCGGCCCTTCAAGGCGACGTCGAGATGGGCTTCCGGCACGCCACGGCCCGCGGGCGCGAAGGTGGAGAGCAGGATGCCGGGCCCGCTGATCAGCTCGGGGTTGTTGTCGTTGACGACCAGCACCTGATCGAGCCCGCCGGGCAGGGGAGCGACGGTCTGGCGGCGCAGGATCGGTTCGCGGCGCGGGCTGCCCTGCTGCTGGGCAGGGGCCGGGGGCGCCAGGGCCAGACCGGGGGCCAGCAGCAGGGCGCCGCCGGCTGCCAGCAGGGAGCGGCGCAGAGCGTTGTGGAGGAAGCGAGGCATCGGGGGGGAGGTCATGGGCGGGTCACCAGGGTCTGGGCCGTGGCTGCGGCCATGGCCCGGATCAGGTCGGCGCTGCGGGGATCGTTGAAGGGGCCGGTGACCATGAATGCGGCCACCGCCCGGTTGCCATCGGGTAGCTGGATCAGGGCCGCATCCGAGTAGGCGGTGCCGATGTCACCGGTTTTGTTGAGGGCCGAGATGCCGAGGCTGAGCAGCTCGGGGTCGGGCTGGGTCGCGTCCTTGCCGAGGCCCTCAAGCAGACCGAGGGGGATCAGGGTGTCGGTGCGGGAGCTGGCCATGATCTCGCGGAAGTGGTCGCGGGCCCTGGGGCTGAGGGTCTCGCCGGTGTCGACCACAGCGATGGAGCGTGCCAGGTCGCGGGCGCTGGTGGTGTTGGTGCCGTCGAGATCCGGCAGCCAGTTGTTGAGCACCGTGGCCGTGAGCCCCATCGCTTTGAAACGGTTGTTGACGGCCGCCTGGCCACCCAGCTTCTGAATCACCAGGTTGGTGGCGCTGTTGTCGCTCACCCGGATCATCTCGGTGGCCGCCTCGTGGAAGGGGAAGCGGGTGCCGATCGGCCGGGTGGCCATCCATCCGGCGCCGCCGCCCACCAGTTCGGGGGTGAGTTGGAGCGGGGCGTTCCAGCTCAGCTTGCCCGCGTCCAGATCCTCCAGGGCCAGCACCAGGATCGGGGTCTTGATCGAGCTGGCGGCGGGCATCGGCTGGTCGGGACCCAGCTCGGCGAAGCGGCCATCGTCGAGCACCAGCAGAAAGGCTGTGGCCTTGAGATCCTTCTGGGCGGCCGCCAATTGCTGCCAGCGTTGGCTGAGGGCGGTGAGCTCCTGTTTCGGCTGGAAGCTGCCCAGAGCCAGGGCCCCGGGAGCGGCGGGGACGCCCAACTGATCCAGGGTGGGCAGGTTGCCCTCAGCGAGCCGCGGTGCCAGCAGCCGCAGGCCGGTGCCGGCCAGCACCCCCAGCCCCACGCCCATCACGGCCAGCCGCAGCAGCAACAGCAGGGTCTGCCGCCAGCGGCTGCGGGGACTCCTGGGGGATTGAGCGGCGCTCAAAGCAGCGGGGGAAGTACCGGCTGAAGTTAAGGGGTGCGGGCCGGATCGTCGCCCCCGCCCGTGCCAGTGCCGCGGCGGGCCTGGGCCCAGCGCAGCTGGCGCACCATGCCGCGCATCAGGGCCACCTCCTCGCTGCTCACCTGGGCGCGCTGCAGCAGGGCCCGCAGCTTGGCCATGCGCGCCGCCGCGGTGTGGGGGTAGAGAAAGCCCACCTCCAGCAACAGCTGCTCGCCCGCGCCGAGCATCGCCTCCAGGGCCCCCCGCGGGCAGGGTTCCGGCCCACCCGCCGTCCCCCCCCCCATCGCTGCCCCCAGAGTCGTCGTGGCGGCAGGCCGCTGGGTCCCGCTCTGCAGCCTGTGCCAGTGGTGCAGCACCACGGCAGCGGCCTGGGCCAGGTTGAGGGAGCCGTAGGCGTCGCCGGTTTCGATGCCCAGCAGCCGGCCGGCCTGGAGCAGCTCATCGTTGCTCAGGCCCCGGTCCTCGCGGCCGAACACCAGGGCCCGCAACGGCGCTGGGGGGTGGGCTTCAGCGCCACCGCCGGTTGGTGGGGCTGGCTGCCCCAGCCAGCCCAGCGCATCGTCGAGCCCCCGGACGGGCAGGGGCTCGCCACAGCCCCTGCCGCTGGTGGCCACCACCCGCCGGCAATCGGCCAGGGCCGCCTTGAGGCTGGGGAACAGCCGTGCCGTCTCCAGCACAGCGACGCCGTGCACCGCCATGCGCCGGGCCTCCTCGCCGAGATGGGAGCACCTGGGTGCCACCAGGCGCAGCTCCGCCACTGCGAAGTTGGCGCACAGCCGCGCCACGCCACCCACGTTGAGGGCGCCGGCGGGCTCCACCAGCACCACCGCCAGGGGCGTGCCCTGGTTCACACCAGACCGTTCAGGTAGGCCAGCAGATCGGCCATGGCCTGGGGTTCTGGTTGGAAGCTGGGCATCGGCGGGGTGCGGCCGCTGACCACCTGGCGGATCAGTTGGCGCTGGTTCTTGCGTTCCGTCACCCCATGCAGGTCGGGACCCACCAGCCCCTGGGCGGCGGCGCCGTGGCAACCGGCGCAGTTGAGCCGGAAGAGCAGGGCGCCATGCTCCGCAGAACCGCTGAGCTGCAGGGTCTGGCGGGTGTAGGGATCGCTCTGGGCGGCAGGCAGCAGCAGCAGCACCAGCAGGATGCAGGCGGCGGCTGCCGCCGCCGCCAGGCCGGCCACCAGACCCCGTCCCCGGACCAGGCTGCTGGCCTGCTCAAGTGGCGCGGCGGCAGGGTCGGACCCTCCGGGCTGGGGAATGCTGGACGGCACGGGGCTGTTCACAGGGAGCGGGCGGAGCCTTCGCGGGTGCGGGGGTGGACGTGGCCAGGGGCGTCGGCAGCACCCCTCACCACCCTGACGGGCGGCAGGACCCAGCCGCGAGCTCCGGGAGGGGCGTTGGCATGGACCTATTGTGTCCTGAGAAGCTGATCGTCCCGGCCATGATCGAACCACTCCTCTGCGGGATCGTGCTGGGCCTGATCCCCTTGACCCTGCTGGGCCTGTTCACTGCGGCCTGGAGCCAGTACCGCCGCGGCTCCATGCTGGACAGCTGAGTCCAGCAGGGCGCTCATTGCTGCTGCAGCAGCAGCAGCGTGGTGGATCCATAGCGGCGCAGGTCCCGCTGCCTCCAGCCGTTGGGCACATCTGGCAGGCCTGCACTGGCGCACTCCCAGACCAGGGTTCCTTCCCCGTTCAGCCACTCCCCCGTGGCCACCGCTGCAGCGATCGGCCCATAGAGCTTCGCCGCGTAGGGAGGGTCGGCATAGATCAGGTCGAAGCGATCCCGCTCAAGGCTCAGCGTTGGCCGCAGCCACCTGAACCGCCACCCTGGCGCGTTCCCCCGCGCTGCAGCCAGCGCAGCACCTCGCTGGCGTGCACCTCCACCTGGGGCCTGGGCTCAAGTCCCCCCCGCACGGCTTCAAGGTTGGCCCTGGCCAGCGCCGCCAGCCGCCGGTCCCGCTCCACCGCCACCGCCCGCGCGGCCCCGCGCTGCAGCGCCTCGCAGGCCATGGCGCCGCTGCCGCAACAGAGGTCAAGCCAGTGGCAGCCGCGCAGCTCTGCGGCCAGCAGGTTCATCACCGCCAGCCGCACCCGGGCAGGGGTGGGGCGGGCCAGGGAGCCCGGCGGGCTTTTCAACCTGCGGCCACCGCTGAGGCGCAGGCTCATGGCAGGCGGGCGCTCATGCCGGCAGCCAGTGGAGCCAGCGCTGCAGGATCGCTGCGCCGGCAGGCCCCGATTTCTCGGGGTGAAACTGGCAGGCTCCGATCGCCCCGCTCCAGACGGCGGCGGTGACGGTCTCGCCGGCGAAGTCGACCCCGGCGGTGGTGACCGCCGGATCGCTGGGAGCGGCGGCGAAGGAGTGCACGAAATAGACCCAGGCCGGCGGCGCTCCGGCGGGCAGCAGGGGACTGGGGTTGCTGGGGATGAGGGGTTCCCAGCCCATGTGGGGGATGGGATGGCCGCTGCGCCGCGGCAGCGCCCGCACCCGTCCCGGCAGCAGGGCCAGCCCCCGGCTGCGGCCCTCATCACTGGACTCGAACAGCAGCTGCAGACCCAGGCAGATGCCCAGCAGGGGCCGCTCCGCCGCACACCACTGCCGCAGCATCCGGTCCAGCCCGCTGCTGCGCAGCCGCTCCATGGCTGGATCGAAGGCCCCGACCCCCGGCAGCAGCAGGCCCTGACAGCTCTCGATCAGGGCCGCATCGGCACCGGGATCGGCCACGGTCACCACCTCCGCCCCCAGCCGCTCGAAGGCCCGCCGCACCGAGTGCAGGTTGCCCATGCCGTAGTCGATCAGGCCCAGCCGGTTCATGACGGATCACAGCCCCGCTGTTCCGGTTGCAACAGGGCCGGACAGCTGGGCAGGTCAAGGCCGTTGAGGGCATCGATCAGCTGGTAGAGCCTGCCCATGCGGCGCATGTTGAAGCGGAAGCGCAGGCAGGGTCGCAGAAAGCCTTCGTCGTCGCAGGTCTCGGCGGCATGGATGGCGCCCTGCTCCACCAGGTCGTCGAAGTCCTGGTTGAGCTGATCCAGCGCCTGTGGGGGAATCGGCGCGTTGAGCTGCAGTTCCAGCCAGTCCCTGAGCAGTTCGGCGGCATGGAAGACCCGGTAGAACCGGCAGATGCAGGCGATGGCGTTGCTGGCGCTGTCCGTCAGACACACCAGGGAGCGGTCCTCCGGGGAGATCAGCCCCCGTTTGGTCATCAGCCGCCGCACCTCCAGCTGCCAGCTGCTCCAGAAGGGATCGCCGGCTGGGGCCAGCAACACCAGGGGCATGGGCGGGGTGCGGCCGGTCTGGATGAGGGTGAGCGCCTCGAACAGCTCATCGAGGGTGCCGAAGCCGCCGGGCAGCGCCACCACCGCATCGCTTTCGCGCAGGAAGAACAGCTTGCGGGTGAAGAAGTAGCGGAAGTGCAGCAGCCGGGCCTCGTAGCTGCTCACGATCGGGTTGGGGTGCTGCTCGAAGGGCAGATCGACATTCAGGCCGAAGCTCGCCTGGCTGCCGGCACCGCGGTTGGCGGCCTCCATGATCCCGGCGCCGGCGCCCGTGATCACCTCAAAGCCGGCCCGCACCGCCAGCCGGGCGAGCTCCTCGGCCTGCTGGAACGCCGGATCGGCGTCGCTGGTGCGGGCGGAGCCGAACACGGCCACCTTGCGCACCTTGCGGTGGGGGCGGAACACCTCCAGGGCCTCACTGATGTCGGCGAGGGTGCCGCTGATGATCCGCCAGGCCTCCGGCTCACTCTCGTGGCGGCAGACCTCCAGCAGGGACACCAGGGCGCGATCAATGATGCGCCGCTGGGGATGGTGCTCGATGGCGGCGGCGAGGGCCTCCAGCGGGCTGATGCCACCGTGACGCTGGGCTGGACCGTGACGCTGGGCTGGACCGTGACGCTGGGCTTGGGAGATGGAGGACCCGGGGCCGGCAGGAGGGGAAGGGGCTGTCAGGGGGGCTCTCGGGCAGGGAGCTCAGAGGTACTTGCTGATCGTGCCGGACAGGGTGGTCTTGGGCACGGCGCCGACAACGGTGTCGACCTTCTGGCCGCCTTTGAACACCATCAGGGTGGGGATGCTGCGGATGCCGTACTGGCTGGCCACATTGGGGTTCTCGTCGGTGTTCAGCTTGAACACCTTGATCTGGCCTTCGAACTCCTTGGCGATCTCATCGACGATCGGTGCCACCATGCGGCAGGGGCCGCACCAGGGGGCCCAGAAGTCAACCAGCACAGGCACATCACTCTTGAGCACGTCCTGCTCGAAGGAGGCGTCGGTGACAGCGGCTGCGCTGGACATCCTTGTTGGGGTCGGGATTTAAGGAATGTAGCAAGGGGCCACGGTCGCTTCTGTCGGCCCACACCAAGCGTTGCAGGCAGGGGGCGGGCCGACTGCTCAGCAGAACGGCTCAGCAAAAAGGCCCGGACGAGCCGGGCCGGAGGGTGTGAGGAGTGTGCGAGCTGTGAAGCCCCCACCACTACAAGATAGGCCTCGCCTCCTACTTGCCCATGCCCAGCTGCTGGGCCTTCTGATACACCTTGCCCTCGGTGAGCAGCGACGGGGCCACCACCACCTCCACCTCCTGCATCTCCCGCAGCGTGCGGGCCCCCAGGGTGCCCATGGAGGTGCGGATGCAGCCGAGCAGATTCTGGGTGCCGTCGTCGAGGCCGGCGGGGCCGCGCAGGATCCGCTCCAGGCTGCCGGTGGTGCCCACGCTGATGCGGGTGCCGCGGGGCAGCACGGGGCTGGGGGTGGCCATGCCCCAGTGGAAACCCCTGCCAGGTGCCTCGGCGGCGCGGGCGATGGGAGACCCGATCATCACGGCATCGGCGCCACAGGCCAGGCACTTGCAGATGTCACCGCCGGTGACGATGCCGCCGTCGGCGATCACGGGCACGCGGCGGCCGCTCTCGCTGGCGTAGTCGTCGCGGGCCGCCGCGCAGTCGGCCACGGCGGTGGCCTGGGGGATGCCGATCCCCAACACACCGCGGCTGGTGCAGGCGGCGCCGGGGCCGATGCCCACCAGCACCCCGGCAGCGCCGGCGCGCATCAGCTTCAGGGCCACCTCATAGGTGACGCAGTTGCCGATCACCACGGGCACGCCGAAGTCGCGGCAGAGGGCTTCGATATCCAGGCTGGCCTGGCCCTCCGGGCCGATGTGTTCGGTGCTGACCACCGTGGCCTGCACGAACAGGAGGTCGGCTGCGGCCTCGGCGATGGCGGCGCCGAAGCGCATGGCGGCCACGGGCGTGGCGCTCACGGCGGCGATCCCGCCCCGCTCCTTGATCTCGGCGATGCGCTGACGGATCAGGTCCTCACGCACGGGTTGGCTGTAGAGCTCCTGCATCAGCGGCACGAACTCCGCCTTGCCCACCGCGGCGATGCGGTCCAGCACCGGATTGGGGTCGTCGTAGCGGCACTGCACCCCCTCCAGGTTGAGCACGCCGAGGGCTCCCAGGCGGGTGAGCTCCACGGCGACGGCCACGTCGACCACGCCATCCATGGCGCTGGCGATGATCGGGATCTCGCGATCAATGCCGCCCAGGCTCCAACTGCTGTCCGTGATGGCCGGATCGACCGTGCGGCCGCCGGGCACCAGGGCGATTTCGTCGATGCCGTAGGCGCGGCGGACGGTGCGGGAGCGGCCGAGCTGGATGTCCACCGGGATTGCGCGTATTCGGGCCACCGTATCAATTGATGCGGCAGCTTCCCATGCCTTCAGCAACGGCCCCAGCCTTGATCAGCTACGGCCGCTGAAGCTCTGCCAGCGCCGCTGCAGGCCCGCAAGCAGTTGCTCGCGCTCGCTGCGGCGGATCATCTTGGGAAGACCGAAGCGCAGGGCCCAGATCAGCCCCACCAGCTCCAGCAGTCCGGGCGCCAGGGGCAGGCTGCCGATGGCGGACAACAGACCTGCGTAGAGCCGCAGCACCAGCAGCACCGAGATCAACGCCAGGGCGATGGTGAGCGGAGTCTTGGCCTGCAGCCAGAGGCTCTGGAGTTCGCCGCTGCCCCACCACTGCTTCAGGTTCTGCACCAGCAGGTCCCATTCGCCGCCTTCCCCACCGCCGGCCGAGGAGCCGGGGTCGCCGCCAGCGAGCGCCGGCACTGTGGTGCTGGCCTCCAGGGTGGGCTCCGCCGCTGCCGGGGGTTCGCTCTCGGGCGCGACGGCCGCCTCGGCCGCCACCGCTGCCATGGTCTCGGTGGCGGGGGCTGCGCTGGGCGCAGGCTCGCCGAAGGCTGCGGCAGCGGGCTCGTTGTCCGCGTCAGTGGAACTCAGCTCCGGCGAGCTGGTGCCCTGCGGGTTGGGGTCGGCCTGGAAATCGGCGCGCTGGGTGTCGGCCATGGAAGCGATGGAAGAAGAACTGGGCGAAGCGATGGGAGCGTGGGTGGGAGCTGACCTGGGCGGTGAGCTGCGGTCGGGCTGGAGCTTAAGGGGGGTTGCCGCTTGGGTTTCTCCCTCAGCTGTCGAGGGGCAGCAGGCTCGCTCGGCTGGAGAGGGGCAGCACCGGCAGTCGGATCGGAAAGCGGTTGTGCACAAGCCGGCTCACCAGCTCGGCGCCGATCTCGGCGGCCAGCCGGGGGCTGTGGGCGGGGGCGCAGCGCAGCTGCCGTCCGCCCACGCTGATGCTGCCGCTGGCCAGCAGGTCGTAGCTCACCGACCCCAGCGCCGGCTTGACCCGCCTGGGGATGGCCAGATCCAGCACCGGAGCCTGCAACGCGGCCGGCTCTGCTGCGGCGCCCCTGGCCACCTCCAGATCCAGCAGCGGCACTGGTGCCGCGATCGCCACCAGCAGTGAACAGCCGTGGCCGGGGAAGAAGCAGGGGCGGATCCAGCGGCTGTCGAGGCCGTGCAGATCCACGCTCAGGGCAGCGCTGGCACCGGGCGTGAGCGCGTGACCACTGGGCTGACGCCGCACCTTGGGCTGGTGGCCGCTGCCCGCCCCCAGCACCCAGCCGATGCCCCCCGCCACCAGCACCGGAGAGCCCGGGCCCAGCAGCGTCAGCCCAGGCATGGTGAGGCCGATGCTGCCGCTGCCGCCACAGCTCCACAGGGCGGTGCCGTAGGGGCCGAGCAGCGGCCCCCAGGGGCTGGCGCAGAGCCCGGCGGCGCTGCTCACCGCCACCACGCCGTTTTCGCCGATGGCCCGCTGCAGCAGCAGGCGGCCGGCGCCGAGCCGCTCCAGGTCCAGTTCGGTGTGCAGGTCGCGGCGCGGATGCAGGGCCGTGGCCTCGCCGCTGGCGTCGAAGGCCAGCGGCCTGCCGCCCAGCAGGGCAGCGAGCAGCTGGGCACCGCTGTGGCGTGATGGCTCCCCCAGCCCGCCGCCCACCGGCAGCAGCAGCTCGCCGGGCCCGCCGCTGGCCAGTCCCTTGACGCCATCGAGCTGGGCCTCGCGCAGCCGGATCGGCGGATCGGTGGGGCCCAGGGACAGCTGCAGGCTGGCCTGGTCGGTGAACCCGGCATCGGCGGCCACCACCACATCGGTGTCGACGTAGGCCTGATCCAGGCCCAGCTTCTGGGTGAGGGCGCGGAAGTCGGCGGCGGTGCGCACCCGCAGTTCGCCGCGACGCTGGCGCTCCCGCAACTGGGTTTCGCTGCGGGGTTGGGCGGCCTGGGGCTCGATAGAATCGGCTGACTGACCACGGTCTTGCATGGCGGATCCCACGGGACCGATCAATCCAGGGGATTCCGGTTCGGACGGGGATTCACGGGTCATCCAGACCGACCTCCGCAACGAGATGTCGCGCTCCTATCTGGAGTATGCGATGAGTGTGATCGTGGGTCGGGCCCTGCCCGATGCCCGCGATGGCCTCAAGCCCGTGCATCGCCGGATCCTGTTCGCGATGTACGAACTGGGCCTCACCAGCGACCGGCCCTACCGCAAGTGTGCCCGTGTGGTGGGGGAGGTGCTCGGTAAGTACCACCCCCATGGCGACACGGCGGTGTACGACGCCCTGGTGCGCATGGCGCAGAGCTTTTCACTGCGCATGCCGCTGATCGATGGCCATGGCAACTTCGGGTCGGTGGACAACGATCCGCCGGCCGCCATGCGCTACACCGAATCGCGGCTCCAGGCCCTCACCACCGACGCCCTGCTGGAGGATATCGAGTGCGAAACCGTGGATTTCGCCGACAACTTCGACGGCAGTCAGCAGGAACCCACGGTCCTGCCGGCGCGCATTCCCCAGCTGCTGCTCAACGGCTCCTCCGGCATCGCCGTGGGGATGGCCACCAACATTCCACCCCACAATCTGGGCGAGCTGATTGAGGGAATGCTGGCTCTGATCGCCAACCCCGAGATCACGGACCGGGAGCTGCAGGCCCTGATCCCCGGCCCAGACTTCCCCACCGGCGGGCAGATCCTCGGGCGCCGCGGCATCCGCGAGATCTATGCCAGTGGGCGGGGCTCGGTGACCATGCGCGGCGTCGCCGGCATCGAGACGATTGAGGCCAAGGGCCGGCCTGATCGGGATGCGGTGATCATCACCGAGTTGCCTTATCAGACCAACAAGGCCGCCATGATTGAGCGCATCGCCGAGCTGGTCAACGACAAAAAGCTTGAGGGCATCAGCGACATCCGCGACGAATCCGATCGCGATGGCATGCGGGTGGTGATCGAGCTGCGCCGCGATGCCTATCCCCAGGTGGTGCTGAACAATCTGTTCAAGCTCACGCCGCTGCAGAGCAACTTCAACGCCTACATGCTGGCCCTGGTGCGCAATGAGCCGGTGCTGCTCAATCTTCGGCGCATGCTCGAGGTATTCCTCGATTACCGCATCGAGACGATCGAACGGCGCACCCGCTACCTGCTGCGCAAGGCCGAGGAGCGCGATCACATCCTGCTGGGATTGTTGATCGCCCTCGACAATCTCGATGCGATCATTGCCCTCATCCGCGCGGCAGCCGACACCGCCACGGCCCGATCTGGGCTGACCGAACAGTTCGGCCTCACCGATGTCCAGGCCGACGCCATTCTGCAGATGCAGTTGCGCCGGCTCACGGCCCTGGAGGCCGACAAGATCAGGCTTGAGCACGAAGATCTGCTCGCCAAGATCACCGACTACAAGGACATCCTGGCCCGGCGGGAGCGGGTGCTGGAAATCATCCAGGACGAGCTGGCGACGATTCGCAGCCGCTACGACTCACCGCGGCGCACCGAGATTCTCGATCTCGAGGGTGGCCTTGAAGACATCGACCTGATCGCCAATGAGCGCTCGGTGGTGCTGCTCACCGAGACCGGCTACCTCAAGCGGATGCCGGTGAGTGAGTTTGAGGCCACCAGCCGCGGCACCCGCGGCAAGGCCGGCACCCGCAGCCAGGGCGAGGAGGCGGTGAAGCTGTTCATCAGCTGCAACGACCACGACAATCTGCTGCTGTTCAGCGACCGCGGCGTGGTCTACACGGTGCCGGCCTACCGGGTGCCGGTGGGCAGCCGCGGCGCCAAGGGCACCCCGATCGTGCAGCTGCTGCCGATTCCACGTGAGGAGCAGATCACCTCCCTGCTGGCGGTGAGTGAATTCACCGACGACGGCGTGCTCGTGATGCTCACCAGCGGCGGCACCATCAAGCGCACCCGCCTCTCGGCCTTCGCCAACATTCGCTCCAACGGCCTGATTGCCATTGACCTGGTGCCCGGTGATTCCCTGCGCTGGGTGCGCCTCGCCCTGCCCGGCGACAGCGTGCTGATCGGCTCCCGCAAGGCGATGACGATCCACTTCCGCCTCAGCGACGAGGAGCTGAGGCCCCTGGGCCGCACCGCCCGGGGGGTGCGGGCGATGAATCTGCGCGCCGGTGATCAGCTCGTGAGCATGGATGTGCTGCCGGCCGAACTGGCCGACCGGGTGGCCGAGGTGTCCGCCGACGGCGATGACGAGACGGAGGCCGAGGCTGATGCCGACGAGGCTGTGGCCGCCACGGAAGGCCCCTGGGTCTTGGTGACCACCGCCAGCGGCCTGGGCAAACGCGTGCCGGTGGACCAGTTCCGGCTCCAGAAGCGCGCCGGCATGGGCCTGCGCGCGATCCGCTTCCGCCAGAGCGACGACGTGCTGGTGGGCCTGCGGGTGCTGGGATCCGGCGAGGAGCTGCTGCTGGTGAGCGAGCGGGGCGTGATTGTGCGCACCAAGGCCGATGCGGTGCCGCAGCAGTCGCGGGCGGCCACGGGGGTGCGCCTGCAACGGCTCGATGCCCGTGATCGCCTCGCCGAGGTGGTGCTGGTGCCGCCGGCGGCCGAGGAGGAGGAGGCTGCCCCGGAAGATGGCGCTCAAGATGCTGCTCCGCCGTCGTCAGCGGAGGCCGATACCGCTGAGGGGAGTGGGAGCTGACCAGTCCAGGGGCTCCGTGGCAAGCTCCGGCGGATGTGCTGGTGGTGGGGGGCGGCCCGGCGGCCCTGGCGATCGCCGCCGCCCTGGGCACTGAACAGCTGCGGGTGACGGTGCTGAGCGCGGCCGATCCGGCCGAGCCCTGGCCCAACACCTACGGCATCTGGGCTGGGGAGGCGGATGACGCCGGGCTGTCCCACCTGCTCGAGCACCGCTGGAGCCACACCTGCAGCTACTTCGGAGCCGGCGGCGCGTCAGGGCCCGCCGCTGCCCCCACGCCCCATGGCCGCGACTACGGGCTGTTCGACAAGACACTGCTGCAGCGCCACTGGCTCGATCAGTGCGCCGCCGCCGGGGTGCGCTGGGAGCGGGGGCAGGCCCGGGAACTCGCCTTCTGCGCCGCGGCGGGGCAGAGCAGCACGGCGGAGTCGGCCGCCAGGCCCGGGGCCCTCAGCGTGGTGCGCTGTGACGACGGCCGGGAGCTGCGGGCCCGGCTGGTGGTGGATGCCACGGGACACCGGGCGGCCCTGATCAGGCGGCCGGATCGGGGGCCGGTGGCCGCCCAGGCCGCCTACGGGGTGGTGGGACGCTTCAGCGCCCCGCCCGTGCAGGCCGGTCAGTTCGTGCTCATGGACTTTCGCTGCGACCACCTCAGCCCCGCCGAGCGCCTGGACCCACCCACCTTTCTCTACGCCATGGATCTGGGGGAAGGCCGCCACTTTGTGGAGGAGACGTCGCTGGCCCTGGCGCCAGCCGTGCCCTTCACCACCCTGCGCCAGCGGCTGGAGCGACGGCTGGCCCATCGCGGCGTGGTGATCGAGGCGGTGGAGCACGAGGAGTTCTGCCTGTTCCCGATGAATCTGCCGCTGCCTGATCGTGATCAACCGTTGCTGGCCTTCGGTGGGGCCGCGGCGATGGTGCACCCAGCCTCTGGCTATCTGGTGGGGGCGCTGCTGCGCCGAGCCCCGGGGCTCGGCGCAGCCCTGGCCGCGGCCCTGGCGGATCCCCAGGCCTCCCCGGCCGAGCTGGCCGCCGCCGGCTGGCAGGCGCTCTGGCCCCCGGAACTGCGCCGCAAGCAGGCCCTCTATCAATTCGGTTTGGAGAAGCTGATGCGCTTCCCTGAGGCCCAGCTGCGGGCCTTCTTCGCCACTTTCTTTGCCCTGCCGCCGGCGCAGTGGAGCGGTTTTCTGACCAACACCCTGAGTCTCGCGGAGCTGGTGAGCGCCATGCTGGGCCTCTTCGCCGCAGCCCCCTGGAGCGTCAGGGCCGGCTTGCTCAGCCTGCGGGGCCGGGAGGCGGCGCTGCTCTCCCAGGTGCTCAGTGGGGGGGCGTCACCCAGTCGGCGGCGTTGAGCTGGGGAAAGAGCCGGTCTTCGAGCCGCACCGCTGCCAGCCAGGCGACCGGCAACTCCCGGTTGTGGTCGATGGCATCGAGCAGCCGCCAGAAGCGATCGAGGTGGCGCTTGATGCGCTCCCGGGCCAGGTCGGTGGTGGTGCCGGCCCTGAGGATGAAGCTCCAGTCGGAGCTCTGGGCCAGCAACAACTCCCGGCCCGCCTGGGTGAGCAGGTCGCGCTGGCCGCGGTTGGCCACGCCCCGGTTGACCCGTCGCACCATGGCCAGGGAGGCCCGCTGCCACTCCGGCACCACCCAGGCGTTGCTGTCGTTGAGCCAGTAGTCGTGGTAGCCACCCTGGCCCCAGCTGCTGGGCGAGGGCCGGCACACCTGCAGGCTGGGACGCTGCTGCACGGCGTCGCGCAGGGTCACCAGGCGCACGCCGGCCTGGCGGCACTGGCTGAAGAGCGCCGCCAGGAACTGGGGCCCCTCGAACCACCAGTGCCCGAACAGCTCGGCGTCGAAGGGGGCCACCAGCAGGGGCACGGGTTCCATCGAACCGCCCAGTTCCTCCAGCTCGGCGGCCCGGCCCTGCAGGTAGGCGGCGGCGTGCTCCTGTACACGTCCGGCGGCGACGGCGGGGTCATAGGGCTGCTTGTGCTCCAGGGGGCAGCCCTGGGCGGTGACCCGGTGCAGCTTCAGGCCCAGGGGGCGGCGGCTGCCGATGCCGGCGGCATCGAGTTGCGACTCGGGCAGATCCCAGCCCAGGTCGCGGTGGAATTCCCGGTAGGCCCCGTCACCGGGGTAGCCCTCGCGGGCACTCCACACCGGCAGGGTGGCGTTGCCGTCACGCCCGAAAAAGGCCACCCCGGCGGGGGAGCAGATGGGCGCGAAGACGCCGTAGCGGGGGCGCGGCAAGGCATGCAGCAGGCCGTGGCCATCGAGCACCGAATAACGCAGCCCGCAGGCCACCAGCTGCTGATCGAGGCCTTCGTAGTAGGCACATTCCGGCAGCCAGATCCCCAGCGGCCGCTCACCCAGCTGGCGCTCGTGCTCCCGCACCGCATTGATCAGCTGGGCCTGCACCGCCTCGGGCACCTGGCGCAGCAATGGCAGATAGCCGTGGGTGGCGCCGCAGGTGATCAGGTCGAGCACGCCGCGCTGCTGCAGGCGCTGGAAGCGCTGCACCACCTGCCCCTTGTGGTCGAGCCACTGGCGCTCCACCGCCGCCAGTTGTTCACCCAGGTGGTGGGCGGCCAGCTGGTGGTCGGCCGGCGCCTGCTCCAGCAGCAGCTGCCGTTGCTCCAGCCAGGGCAGGAAGCGGGCGTTCAGCTCCCGGTCGGCCAGCAGGCTGAGCAGGGTGGGCGAGAGCCCGAGGGTGAGCCGCGCCTGCTGGCGGCGATCGGCGGCCGCGGCCTCCAGCACCGCCAGCAGGGGCAGGTAACACTCCTGCAGCGCCTGGAAGTACCAGTCCTCCTCCAGGGAACCGGCCTCGCCGCTGCGCACATAGGGGAGATGGGCGTGGAGGACGAGGGCCAGATCACCGGAGCACCGATCGCCGCTGGCCGGATCGCCGTTGCCCATGGCACCGCCGCACTCCGGCAACTCTACGGGCGGTTTCCGCAGCCACCGGCCGAGCCCGTGCGGCGGGGCTACGGTCGGGCCAGAGCCACCCCTGCCCCGCCGTGCCCTGCCCCGATCCGTGACCGTTTCAGAGTTGGCCCCCTCTGCGGCCACCGGATCCCGGCGGCGCTTGGTGCTTGCGGTTGATGGCCACAGCATGTTCTACGCGCAGCAGAAGCTGGGCTGGTTCTTCGATCCCCGCCGGCTGCTGGCCCATGCCCAGAGCCAGCCGGAGCTGGAGCTCAGCAGTGCCTTCTGGTATGCCGGTCTGCGCGATCCCGGCGATCAGCGTCCCTTCCGCGACGCCCTCACCAGCCTGGGCTTCACGGTGCGCACCCGCCCGCTGCGGGAACTGAGCGGCGGCGGCAGTGGCGGCGGCGGCCCTGGCGGTGGCGGGGCCGCTGGCGGCGAGGGGGACGCCCGCCCCCACTTCGTGCGGGCCAACCTGGATGTGGAGATCGCCGTGGATCTGATGGCGGTGGCCGGCCGCACTGAGGTGGTGTGGCTGCTCAGCGGCAGCCGTGACCTCGAGCGGCTTGTGGAGGTGCTGCGGGCCCGGGGTCTGCAGGTGGTGCTGATGAGCACCGAGGGGATGGTGGCGCGGGAGCTGCGCAACGCGGTGGACCGCTTCGTGGATCTGGCCCAGCTGCGGCTGCAACTGGAGAAGGCCGAAGCCCTGCAGCCCCCGGTGTTCTCCCGCTGAGGGCGGCCGCCCCAGCCCCTAGGATGGGGCTAACTCATAGTTATTCCGCATAGGGAGCCCTGCGATGGCCCGCGACCCCGGCCGGGTGCTGATCTTCGACACCACCCTGCGCGACGGCGAGCAGTCGCCCGGTGCCAGCCTCAACCTGGAGGAGAAGCTCGCCATTGCCCAGCAGCTCGCCCGCCTGGGGGTGGACATCATCGAGGCCGGCTTCCCCTTCGCCAGCTCCGGCGACTTCAACGCCGTGCAGCGCATCGCCGAGGCTGTGGGCACGGCCGACGGCCCGGTGATCTGCGGGTTGGCCCGCGCCGCTGCGGGAGACATCAAGGCCTGTGCCGATGCCGTGGCGCCCGCCACCCGCCGCCGCATCCACACCTTCATCGCCACCAGCGACATCCACCTGGAGCACAAGCTGCGCAAGAGCCGCGCTGACGTGCTGGCGATCACCGCCGAGATGGTCGACTACGCCCGCTCCCTGGTGGATGACGTGGAGTTCTCCTGCGAGGACGCCGGCCGTTCCGATCCCGAGTTTCTCTATGAGGTGATCGAGGCGGCCATCCAGGCCGGCGCCACCACGATCAACATCCCCGACACGGTGGGCTATGCCACCCCGGCGGAATTCGGTGCCCTGATCGCCGGCATCAACAGCCACGTGCCCAGCATCGATCAGGCGGTGATCTCCGTGCATGGCCACAACGATCTGGGCCTGGCGGTGGCCAACTTCCTCGAGGCCGTCAAGAACGGCGCCCGCCAGCTCGAGTGCACGATCAACGGCATCGGCGAGCGGGCCGGCAACGCCTCGCTCGAGGAGCTGGTGATGGCGCTGCACGTGCGTCGCCGCTACTTCAATCCCTTCCTGGGTCGGGCGGCCGATTGCTCCGATTCCCTCACCGGCGTGCGCACCCAGGAGATCACCAAGACCTCCCGGCTGGTGAGCAACCTCACCGGCATGGCGGTGCAGCCCAACAAGGCGATCGTGGGCGCCAACGCCTTCGCCCATGAGTCCGGCATTCACCAGGACGGCGTGCTCAAGAACCGCCTCACCTACGAAATCATCGATGCCCGCACCGTGGGCCTCAGCGACAACCGCATCTCCCTGGGCAAGCTCTCGGGCCGCAGCGCCTTCCGGGCCCGGCTGGAGGAGCTCGGCTATGCCCTCACCCGCGACGACCTCGACGACGCCTTTGCCCGCTTCAAGGAGCTGGCCGATCGCAAGCGGGAGATCACCGACCGGGATCTGGAGGCGATCGTGAGCGAGCAGGTGCAGCACAACGACCAGGTGGTGTACACCCTGCGCAGCGTGCAGGTGAGCTGCGGCACCGGCCTGCAGCCCACCGCCACGGTCAGCCTGCTCAACGCCGACGGTGCCGAGCTCAACGAGGCCGCGATCGGCACCGGTCCGGTGGATGCCGTCTGTCAGGCCCTCAACCGTCTCGCCCAGGTGCCCAACGAGCTGGTGGAGTTCTCGGTCAAAAGCGTCACCGAGGGCATCGATGCCATGGGCGAGGTGACCATCCGCCTGCGTCATCAGGGGGCGCTCTACTCCGGCCATGCCGCCGACACGGACATCGTGGTGGCGGCGGCCCAGGCCTTCGTCAATGCCCTCAATCGGTTGCTGGCGTGCAGCCAGCAACTGCCGCTCCATCCCCAGAAGGCCCCCCTGCCGGCGCTGGGAGATCTGCCGCTGGCGCAGCGGCCGCGGGTATGAGCCAGCTCCGTCCCGGCACCCCCCGCTCGCCCCTGGCGGCGGGTCTGCAGCTGGCCCTGCTGCTGTTGGTGGCCCTGGCCATGCTCGTGCCCCTGCTGTGGCTGGTGAGCACCTCCTTGAAGGGGCCGGCCGAGAACATCTTCACCAGCCCGCCGGCGCTGCTGCCCGCCGAGCCCAGCCTCGAGGCCTACCGGCGTCTGTTCGCCGACAGTCCGATGGGCACCTACCTGCGCAACAGCACGATCGTCAGCGCCCTGGCGGTGTTCGCCAACCTCAGCTTCTGCTCCCTGGCGGCCTACCCCCTGGCGCGGATGCGCTTCGCCGGCCGGGGGCTGGTGCTGGCCCTGGTGGTGGCCACGATCCTGATCCCCTTCCAGGTGGTGATGATTCCGCTCTACCTGCTGATGGTGCAGATCGGCCTGCGCAACACCCTCTGGGCCCTGATCATTCCCCAGGCCGCCACCGCCTTCGGCATCTTCCTGCTGCGGCAGAGCTTCCTCGGCGTGCCGGTGGAGCTGGAGGAGGCGGCCCGCAGCGATGGCTGCACACCCATCGGTGAATGGTGGAACGTGATGATTCCCGCCGCCCGGGCCGATCTGATCACCCTGGCGATGTTTGTGTTCATCGGCACCTGGAGCGACTTCCTCTGGCCGCTGGTGATCCTCGATGAACCCGAGCTCTACACCCTGCCGCTTGGGCTGCAGCAGCTGGCCAGCAGCTTCTCGCTCGACTGGCGGCTGGTGGCCGCCGGTGCGGTGGTGTCGATCCTGCCGGTGCTGCTGCTGTTCATCGGCCTGCAGCGCTACATCCTGCCCAGCGCCAGTGGCGATGCCGTGAAGGGCTGAGAGACCTGGGAGTTAGGGCGGTCCTGCGGCTCCCGGGCTGGCGGGGCGTGGGGCACCAGCGGCGGCTGCCGGCTCAGCTCCTGCCGGGTTCCCCTCGCCGCTGCTGGGGGGTGTGGCCGGAGGCGTTGGTGGCGGAGCAGGGGGCTGCCGGCTGAGCTGTTCGCTCAGGGCCTCGATTTCGGCCTGCAGCACATCCACCCGGCTGTCGTTGCGCTCCAACGTCTGCAGGCGCTCCACGGCGGCGCGCAGCTGATCCTCCAGCCCGGTGGTGCGTTCCAGGGCACGGCTGTTCTCGAGGCCCTGGAGGCGCTCCTGCAGCTCCTGGATCTTGGTGCCCTGCTGGCGCGTCTGCACCAGCAGGGCCACGAACAGCACGGCCACCAGCGCGGTGATGCCGGCCTGCACCCACAGCAGCCAGTCGGGCAGCGGCGGCAGGCCGCCCGCCGCCGGGCCGGAGCCGGAATCGCTGCCGGAAGAGCCTGGGGCCAGTGGGCTGGGGTCCATCCGATCGGCTCGCCTGCCCCAATCCTGCCCGATTGCCGCCAGGGCTTCAGGGATCAGCGGGGTCAGCTTTTGTCGGTGCGGTCGGATCGGCTGCGGCCCACCCCATAGCCCACCAGCACCCCCACCAGACCTCCCGCCATGGCGCCCTGCAGGCGCAGAAAATCACGCCGCATGCGCAATGGCAGTCGGCCCAGCTGCAGGCCCACCAGCAGCGCCAGGGTGATGGTGAGGGCCAGCCCGCCACCGCCCACCAGTCCCAACCCGCCCCGGCCGGATGTCTTCGCTGGCATCGGTGGCTGGGGTTGCTGAGTTTGGTGCTGAGGTTGTTGCGGTGGCGGGGGCGTCATCAGCGAGTGGTGCCCTGCGGTCTGGGTCTGATCATTGTCGATGGGGGCGCAGCGCGTCGACGGCCGTTCAAGGATCCAGGACCACCGCCTGCGGTGGCGGGGCGCCACTCCACTCCTGTTCAGCTCCACCTGCGGCATCCCCGATCCCGAGCAGATCCCAATCCGCGAAGCCACCCCCCAGCGGCCGATCAATCCCTACGGCCGCAGCCAATGAACGGTGGAGCAGTTGCTGGCCGATTTCGCCGCTGGCTGCTCACGCTGCACCACGGCTCTCGGCGGCCTGCAGCAGCTGGGCCGCCGTGGCGCCATACACCGCTTCGGCCTCCGCCGCGCTGCGGCCGATGCAGGTCATGCCCAGCTTGCCGAATTCCGACAGGCAGCCCAGCAGGTGGAACACGCTGCCGCGCAGCTGGGCCGGGTCGTAGTGCAGGCCCGCCTCGGCGACGATGTCGATCAGGTCGATCGGCAGCAGTCCGCGCAGGCGCGGATCGCAGAGGTTGTCGGTGGCCCGGTAGAAGAGCGGCGAGCCGGTGGGCGAGCGGTAGAGCCCGTCGTCCTCATGCATGCGGCCGCTGGTGATGGCGTTGAGGGCCATGTAGGGGTGGGTGGTGCCGCCCTGGCGCAGGTTCACCTCGATCGCCTGCAGCTCCCAGCGCTCGCCGAAGCGGCGGGCGATGAAGTCCACCGCATAGCGCTCCAGCGCTCCCTCCGCCGCCAGCGCCTCCCCCACCGCCCGGCCGTGGCGCAGCAGCAACCGCCGGTAGGCCTCGGCGGCCGGGAACTGGCAGCCCAGGTAGGTCTGCTGGTGCTCCCCGCCGAGCACCTGTTCGTGGCTGGAGAGCACCTCCACCTCCCCGGGCCCACCGTCGCTGCCGGGATGGATGATGCCCTGCACGCTGGGGGAGCGGATCGCCTCACCCCCCTCCAGCCAGGCCTCCACCAGGGCCCCCTGTCCGGCCAGCAAGTCCAGCCAGTCCAGGGCGGGCATCGCCAGCTGCTCCAGGGCGGCGAGGATCCGCCGCCGCCTGCCGGCGGCCGTCAGCTCCGCCAACCCCAGGGGTTCGAGAGCCAGCGGGGCGTTGCCCTGTCCGCTGAAGCCCTCGTTGAGTTTCACCACACAGCGGCGCAGCTGCGGATCGGCCTCCCACAGCTCCGCTGTCACGTCGGCCAGGGCGGCGAGATCGTGCACCACCGCGCTGCCGGGCGGATGGGGCACGCCGCAGCGGGCGAACAGGGCCCGGCTGCCGGCCTTGCTGCCCCAGTGGGCCAGGGCCGGATCGGTGCCGAGCAGGGGGATCTGCAGCCGTTCCGAGAGCTGCCGCTCCAGGTCGCTCACCACGAAGCAGCTGATGAAGCTGCGGCCGGGGCGCAGCAGCTCGGCGATGCGCTGCAGCAGGGCCGGACGCTCCAGCAGCTTGGCCGCCAGGGGCCGGCCGGAGGCGTCATCGGTGTCCACCAGATGCAGGCGCCGCCTGGCATGGGAGGTGGGCACCCCCGGCAGCAGCTCCAGCACCGCATCCACCACCAGGTCGGCCAGGGGCTTGCTGCTGGCATAGACCATGCGCACCCCTGGATGGCGCAGGCCGATCAGGGCGAACAGCTGGCGCTCCTCGTAGTGATGGGCTCCCGTCACCAACCCCATCTGGTGTTGATCCAGGGACAGCGACGGCACCATCAGCACGTCCACCTCCGGGCCATGGCCGCCCGTGGCCCGGCCCCAGGAGGGATGCAGCTGGGCCTGCAGCTGCCGGAAGCTGAGGGGCATCAGGCGCTGAAGGCCTTGCGGGCCGGGATCGGGTAGGGAATGCGGCGGTGGCGCATGCGTTTCCACACCCGCACGAAGGCCCGGATCAGCAGCTCCAGCTCCGCCCGGCTGATGCCGCTGGCCGCCAGCTGGCCATCGCGCTGGCGGGCCTCCAGGATGCGGCGCACCATCTGGCGGGCCTCGACTTCGGTGGTGGTGGGCGACAGCGAGCGCAGGGCGGCTTCGCAGCCGTCGGCCAGCATCAGGATTCCCGTTTCGCGGCTGCGCGGGGTGGGTCCGCGGTAGCGGAAGCGCTCCTCGGGCACCTCCGGATTGCGCTCCCTGGCGTGGTGCAGGAAGTAGCCCATCTTGAGGGTGCCCTGGTGTTCGGGGATGAAGTCGGCGAGGGGGCGCGGCAGCCGGTAGCGGCGCGCCAGACGCAGGCCCTCATCCACGTGGGCCTGGAGGATGGCGGCGCTGGCGTAGGGATCATCGAGTTGGTCGTGGGGGTTGTGGCCGCCCTCCTGGTTCTCGATGAACCACTGCGGGCCGTGCAGCTTGCCCACGTCGTGATACAGGGCACCGGTGCGCACCAGGTCGACGTCGGCACCGATGCTGCGGGCCCCCTCCTCCGCCAGCCCGGCGATCATCAGGGTGTGCTCGAAGGTGCCCGGTGCCTCACAGGAGAGCCGGCGCAGCAAGGGCCGCTCCAGGTCGGCCAGCTCCAGCAGCCGGGCGCGGGTGAGCAGCCCGAAGGAGGTTTCCACCAGCGGCGCCAGCAGCAGCCCCAGCATCAGCAGGCCGGCGAGCATCAGCCCCTCGCCCAGCAGGTCGATCTGTCCCGGCTGGCCGCGGCCCTGCAGCAGCAGCCACTGCAGCAGCACCGCGGCGGCCGGCAGCAGCACCGCCAGCTGCAGCAGCCCGGCGCGGCTGCGCTGGCGGTCGGCGGCCATCGCCGCGGCGGTGCCGGTGGCCGCCGCCACCAGCAGCCGCACCCCCAGCACGCCACTGAGGGGCAGGGGCCAGAGCAGGGTGGCCGCCGCCAGCCAGGCCAGGCCGCAGCCGCTGCCCAGCCCCTGGGCCAGCAGCAGGGTGGGCGGCACCAGCAGCAGCATCGGACTGGCCAGCGGCCCCAGCCACAGGTTCAGCCCCTGCACCGCCAGCAGGGTGGCCAGGGAGAGCATCGCCTGGCGCGGCTCCAGGCTCGGCCGCCAGCGCCGCTGCAGCAGCACCAGCAGACCGCAGGCCGCCAGTGCCTCAACGAGGTGACCCAGCCAGGCCAGCGGCCGCGGCCGCCGGTTCACCAGGCCGAAGTAATCGAGCACGTCGAAGGCCTGGTCGCTGATGCGCTCGCCCTGCCGCACCACCAGATCGCCCGATTGCACCTCGATCGTGGGGATGCCCTCCTGGTTGATCAAGGCCTCGATGCGCCGCTGGCTCAGGGCGGGATCGCTGCGCAGGTTGGACTGGCCCTGGAGCACCTGCACCAGCAGCCGGGCCCCCACCTCCCGGGCCGCCTTCGGCAGACCGTCGAGCTGCAGGTTGGCCGCCTGGAGCAGTTGCTCTTCCGCCACGCCGGCCGCCAATCCCTGGCTGAGCATGCGCAACTGGGCCTGGCGCAGCTGCTGCTCCCAGGCACGGCGTTGCTCGCTGGTCAGCCCCTGCAGCCACTGGCTCTCGGCCTCGGTGAGGGACACCGGCTTCACCAGGGTCTGGTCGCTGCCGGCCTGGGCCTCCATGGCCTGCAGGCTCTCGGCGAGCCGTTCCCGCAGCAGGGAACTGGCGGCCTCATCCACCACCTGAACCGTGGTGCGGGGCAGCATCTGTTCGCGGCGCTGCTCCAGGGCCACGCTGTCCACCACCCGGGCCGCCTGGGGTGCCCGCACCGTGAACGGAGCCACCATGCCGGCGCGCAGGTTGGGTTCCACCAGCCACGGCCAGCTGGACACCACAGCCACCAGCAGGCACACCAGCAGCACGGCGGCGGCATCCTGGCCGCGCCACCAGGCGGGGCTCTGCAGGGGGCGCTCAGCCCGCAACAGGCGCCGCCAGAGGGTTCGCAGCTGCGGCCATCGCATCCCTTAAAACTAGCCGTCGGGGCCGATGCAAGCTGGAGCCAGCACCGATTCCGCCATGGCCCTCCGACTCGACGGTCGCCAGCTCGCCGCTGAAATCGAGGCGCGGCTGCGCGCCACCATCGACGCGGGCCGGGCCACCGCTGGTCGGCCGCCCGGGTTGGCCGTGCTGCGGGTGGGCGACGATCCGGCGAGTGGCGTCTACGTAGCCAACAAGGAGAAGGCCTGCGCCCGGGTGGGCATCGCCAGCCTTGGGGAGCACCTCAGCGCCACGGCCCCAGCCGAGGTGGTGCTGGCGGCCGTGCAGCGCCTCAATGGCGATCCCGCCTGCGACGGCATCCTGCTGCAGCTGCCCCTGCCCGCTGGCCTGGAGGAGGGGCCGCTGCTGGCGGCGATGGATCCGGACAAGGACGCCGATGGCCTGCACACCCTCAACCTGGGTCGCTTGCTGAAGGGCGAACCGGGGCCGCGCAGCTGCACCCCGGCGGGGGTGATGGCGCTGCTGGCCCGCCACCGGCTGCCGCTGGCGGGCCGCCGCGCCGTGGTGGTGGGCCGCAGCCTGCTGGTGGGCAAGCCGATGGCCCTGATGCTGCAGGCGGCCGACGCCACCGTCAGCGTGGCCCACTCCCGCACGGCCGACCTGGTCGGGCTCTGCCAGCAGGCCGAGGTGCTGGTGGTGGCCGCGGGCCGCCCCGGGATCGTCGGCGCCGCCCACGTGCGGCCGGGGGCCGTGGTGGTGGATGTGGGCATCCACCGGCGCCCGCAGGGCGGGCTGTGCGGGGATGTGCGTGCCGCCGAGGTGGAGCCGATTGCCGCGGCGCTGACGCCGGTGCCGGGGGGCGTGGGGCCGATGACCGTGACGATGCTGCTGGTGAACACCGTGCTGGCCTGGTGCCGGCGCCATGGCCTCGATCACGGACTCGAGGATCTGGTGGCCTGAGTGCCCGGCGCTCAGCCCCGGTTCAGGCGGCCCAGCAGCCGGCCCAAGGCATTCTGTGACTGGGCAGTGGGGTCCTCCGTTGTCCCCTCGCCGTCGAGCAGGGGCTGGGCCTGGGTGAGCAGGGCGGCCAGTTCGCTCCGCAGCCGCTGGGCCTCGCGCGCCTCCAGTCGCTTGAGATCCAGCTTCTCGAACTGCCGGCGCACCTGGCGCAGGTTCTGGGTGAGCCGCTGGGGGATCTGCCCCTGGCGCAGCTGCAGGCGGGTGACATCGATCTGATCCTGCACCTGGGCGGCCAGCCGCTGCCTTGGCTCGCCCGTCGCCGCCAGGGCGGTGATCTCCTGCAGCACCGGTGGGGGGGGCGTCCCAGGCTGATCCTCCGCAGGCTCGCCATCGTCCAGGCCCCACGCGCTGGCCAGCCGCACCAGCACCATGGAGGCCAGCTCGGGGCCGATCGGCTCGGCGAAGGGAAAATGCTTAGCCAGGCTGGGTTCGAGCTGCTGACGCTGGTCGATCAGCAGCAGACCCAGGGCTCGCCAGGGCCGCGCCAGCCGCCCCGGCAGGGCCGCCAGCTGGGCGCTCAGGCCGCTGAACAGCGCCTCGGCATCGACGATCGCCGAGTAGCGGCTGGGGGTGCCGCTGACCTCCGCCAGGTAGGCCTCGGCCAGGTCCAGCTCCGCCAGCTCCCGCTGCAGCTGGCCCGGGTCCGCCATGCGATAGGCCTCCTCGATCCACTCGTCCGCCAGACCCAGCTGCTGGCGCTGTTCGCGCAGCTTCAGGCGTCGATCCAGCCAGCCGTAGGCGAGCTTGGTTTCCGGCGCCATCTGCAGGGCCGCCTCGATGAACTCCAGGTCGGCCCGCTCCACCTCGGCCGGCAGCACCGCAACCATGGGCCGCTCGAAGCGCCCGTAGCGCTGGGGGTCCACCGCCAGCAGCCAGCGCATCGCCGCCAGCCGGCGGTTGCCGTTCACCACGACCCCCTCGGCATCCACCAGCAGCGGCTCGGTCTGCACCGCCAGCCGCTCCAGTTCCTGCAGGATCGGACCCTTCGGATCGCGGGCCTTCTCCACCAGCAGCTCATGCAGCAGCTCCTGGGTGCCGGGTTCCGATTCCTGCTCGGCCAGCTCCTTGAGCCGTCTGGGTTGGTGGGCCAGCCGTTCCTGCAGTCCCGCCAGCAGGCGGCCGTTGTCCACCCGGTAGATCAACAGCTCCTGGTCCAGGGGCGCCCTTGGAACCTGGCGCGCCCCCTGGCGCAGCGTCACCCAGTGGTCGGGGGCGAGGTCGGCGG
This sequence comes from uncultured cyanobacterium, assembly GCA_963765575.1. GTDB lineage: Bacteria > Cyanobacteriota > Cyanobacteriia > PCC-6307 > Cyanobiaceae > NIES-981. The sequence continues at coordinate 621,307 of CAVXWZ010000011.1, forward strand.
TGGCGGCGGCGATGCGGCCTCGGCGGACAGCGGGATCACTGATGCAGGTGGGAAGCATGGGGGCCTGCGCACTTGGGGGCCAGTGTGGCCCGCCTGGACGTCGCTGCCGCCCTTTCACTCCCGCCTGAGAGAATCTGCGCAGCAACTCCTTTCCCCATGGCAGCGGTGGCGACGACCACGGGCAAGGGATTTGATTTTTCCGCCTATCTGGAGGCAGCCCGTGGCCGGGTGGAGGTGGCCCTGGATGCGGCCTTGCCAGCGGAGCGGCCGGAATCCCTGCGCGAGGCGATGCGCTATTCGCTGCTGGCCGGCGGCAAACGGCTGCGGCCGATCCTCTGCCTGGCCGCCTGCGAGCTGGCCGGCGGCGAGGCCGAGCTGGCCATGCCCACGGCGGTAGCGCTGGAGATGATCCACACCATGTCGCTGATTCACGACGATCTGCCGGCCATGGACAACGACGACCTGCGCCGCGGCCGGTCCACCAACCACAAGGTCTACGGCGAGGCCAAGGCCATCCTGGCCGGCGACGCCCTGCTCACCCGCGCCTTCGAGATGGTGGCGCTGCGCAGTCCTGGCCTGCCGGCCGAGCGGCTGCTGGCCGTGGTGGGCGAGCTCTCACTCGCCTCCGGCGCCCCAGGCCTGGTGGGCGGCCAGGTGGTGGATCTGGAGTGCGAGGGCAAGGCCGTGGACCTCGACACCCTGGAGTACATCCACCTGCACAAGACCGGCGCCCTGCTGCGGGCCTGCGTGCTCTGTGGTGCCCATGTCGGCGGCGCCGGCGCACCGCTGCTGCAGGCGCTGGGCACCTACGCCCGCGGCATCGGCCTGGCCTTCCAGATCATCGACGACATCCTCGATGTCACCGCCAGCAGCGAAGTGCTGGGCAAGACGGCCGGCAAGGACCTCGCTGCCGACAAGACCACCTACCCGAAGCTGCTGGGGCTGGAGGCATCGCGCCAGCGGGCCGATGACCTGGTGGCGGAGGCCAAGGCCGCCCTGGCTCCCTTTGTGGGCGGTGGCGCAGCCTCAGGGGAGCCTGCAGACACCCTGGCGCTGAAGGCGGCTCCCCTGCTGGCCCTGGCCGACTACATCACCAGCCGCGACCGATGAACCCTGAGCTTCTGGGATCCGGGTTGCCCCCCCTGCAGGCCCTCCTCGACAACGGCGTGCTGTGGTGGGGTCTGGCGGCCTGCGGCAGCGCCCAGCTCGCCAAGCTGGTGGTGGAGCTGGTGGTGCACCGGCGCTGGAATCCCCGCGTGCTGGTGGAGACTGGCGGCATGCCCTCCAGCCACTCCGCCCTGCTCACCGGCACCGCGGCGGCCCTGGGCTGGCAGCTGGGCTTCGCCGATCCCCTCTTCGCCCTGGCGGCGACCATGTGTTTCGTGGTGCTCTACGACGCCTCCGGGGTGCGCAGGGCCGCTGGCCTCACGGCCGCCCGGGTGAACACCTGGCCCGAACGCCGTGCTGGAGACAGCCTCCCCCCCCTGAAGGAAAACCTGGGCCACACCCGCCTGGAGGTGCTGGCGGGCGCGCTGATGGGACCGGCTGTGGCCTTGCCCGGGTTGGTGCTGGTGGGCTCGCCCCTGCACCTGGCCATGCTGTGGGGCTGGCTCAGCCCGCTGGCTTGAACCCCGCCCGGCCGCCGCGGCTCAGGAGCGCCATTGGCTGACGTCCTCACCTGCGATCAGCAAGCCGCCTGCACGGCCTTCGCCACCTGGCTGGCCGAGCCGGAGGCCGGTTTGCCCTTTGTGCTCAGCGGCTACGCCGGCACCGGCAAGACCTTCCTGTCGATGCGCTTCCTCGCCTTGGCCGAGGCTGCCGGCCTCTGCTGGACCGTGGTCGCCCCCACCCACAAGGCGGTGGGCGTGTTGCGCAGCCATCTGCTGGCGGCAGGTCTGAGCCCCACCTGGTATCCCTCCACCATCCACCGGCTGCTGCGGCTGCGGCTGCGGCGGCAGGGCGATCTGGAGCGCTGCGAGGAGGGCGAGCAGACGGCAGGAGCGCTGGAGCATCTGGGGCTGGTGCTGATCGATGAGGCCTCGATGGTGGACAGCCAGCTGCTGGAGATCACCCTGCGCTGTGCCCATCCCTTCCGCACCCGGTTGGTGTTCGTGGGTGACCCGGCCCAGTTGCCGCCGGTGGGGGAACCGCAGAGTCCGGTGTTTGCCCTGGGCCGCGCCCGCGCCATGGCCCTGACTCAGGTGGTGCGTCACCGGGGACCGGTGCTGCGTCTGGCCCAGGGGATTCGCGAGCAGTCCCTGCCCTGCCACCGGCCGCCAGCGTTGCCGCCGGTGCTCAGCGCCGGCGGCCGTGTGGCCGTGCTGGATCGCCAGGAATGGCTGCTGGAGGCCCAGGCCGCCCTGCGCCGCAGTGCCGAAACCGACAACCCCGACCTGGCGCGGATCCTCTGCTACACCAACCGCTCCCTGGAGCAGCTGGTGCCGATCGCCCGCCGCGCCCTGCACGGGGCGATGGCCGACCAGTTGCCGGTGCTGCCGGGGGAGGTGCTGATCAGCCGCAGCGCCGTGATGGCTCCAGCCTGCCGGGAGGGGGAGGAGGCCGCGGCCGAGGAACCGGACATGGTGCTGGGCTCCAACCGGGAGCTGGTGGTGCGGGACGTGATCCCCGAACGCTGTGACCTGCGCGATCTGGGGGTGGCCGATGCCCCCCTGATCGACACCCTCAGCGCCAGGGTGGAGGCCGGCGACGCCTCCCTCAGCCTGCGCCTGCTGCCGCCAGCGGGCAGCGTCGCCCGCCAGAGCCTCGATGCGCTGCTGGAGCGGCTGCGTGCCAGGGCCCGCGACGCGGCCCGGGATGGGGGCAAGGCCGCGGCCCGGGGGCTGTGGCGGCAGTTCTTCCTGGTGCGCGACGCCTTCGCGGCCCTGGGGCCAGCCGCCGTGCTCACGGTGCACCGCAGCCAGGGAAGCACCTTCGGCCAGGTGTTCGTGGATGGCGATGTGTTCTGGCCTCGCGATCCCCTGTTGCGTCGCCAGCTGGTGTATGTGGCGGTGAGCCGGGCCAGCCAGGCGGTGGCGCTGGTGGCTGGTCCGGCCAGCCCCACGGAGCAGCGGCGTTGGCGTGACTGGCTCGCCAACGACTGAATTCGAACCGCCCGAACCGCCCGAACCGCCTCAGCCGGCCAGCCCCAGTCGCAGGCCCTCGATCCCCTGCCAGCCCAGGTAGCCGGCCAGGGCCACGCTCACCAGGCCCACCACCAGATCCCCGCGGCTGAACAGCCAGCGCTTGCCCCCCTCCAGCAGGGGCAGCACCGCCTGGGGGCCCCAAAGTCCCAGGGTGATCAGAGGCAGCAGCAGCAGCAGGCCGCTCACCAGGCAGAAGAGCCCCGCCCCCAGCGCTTCCTGCGGGGTGGTGAGCCCTGCCTCCAGCAGGCTGCCGGCGGCCTTGGCAAACAGAAACAGATCGTCGGGACTGGCCAGTTCCAGCGCCGCGCTCAACCCCAGCAGCAGGGGCAGTGGCAGGGTGCAGAACCGCTCCAGCCGTTGGGTCCAGCCGGGGGCAACGCCGTCCGGCTGGACCTCCAGCAGCTCCCGCACGCCCAGGGCCAGCAGGGCGCCGGCGGCCAGCAGGTCCAGCCCGGTGCGGTGGCCGCTGCCCTTCTCCATCGTGAGCAGCAGGCCATGGCCCACGCTCAGCAGCAGCAGCAGCGCCAGGGCCGTGGTCAGCAGCCAGCCGGCCACGAACCAGCTGCCGCGACGCAGGGGCTGGGGGCCGAGCAGGAGCAGCAGCACAAGGGCGATGTGCAGCGGTGAGAACCCCACCGCCAGGCCGAAGGCGGCCAGTTCTGCCAGCAGGTGGGCCATCAGCGCTGTGCTCCCCTCAACGGCCGCAGCCTTGGCGCACGGCCAGGCTGGAGTGCCGGGCCGCCGCTGCGAGCCGGCGGGGGATCTGCGGGCAGCCCGCCCAGTGCAGGTGCAGCCAGCTGGCGTGCAGCTGCCCTGTGCCCCAGCCCTCCGGCCGCGAGGGACAGCCCCAGCCCTCCAGTTGCCACAGCTCCTGGCCTGCGTTGCCCTGCTGCCCATGGTCTTGGGTCTGCAGCTGCCAGCGGTGGAATTCATGGCCCTGGAGCTGCTCGCCGCGGCGCACCAACAGCCCGTCACCGCTGACGCTTGCCTGGCGGTAGCCCAGGCTGAGGGCACCGCGCCGGGCCTGGAACGGCAGCAGGCCGGCCATGGCATGGGTCTGGCCGAAGGGGTCGCAGAGCTCACGGCCCAGCAGCAGCAGCCCCCCGCATTCGGCCACGATCGGCACCCCGCTGGCGGCGGCCCGGCGCAGGTCGCCGAGGCTGCGCCGGGCCGCCGCCAGTTGGGCGGCATGCAGTTCGGGATAGCCGCCCGGGAGCAGCACCCCCGCGCAGCCGGCCGGCAGGGGCTCATCGGCGAGGGGGCTCCAGGGGTGGAGCTCCACACCCAGGGCCGCCAGCAGCTCGCTGGCCTCGGGGTAGCGGAAGTGGAAGGCGCGATCGCTGGCCACCGCGACGCTGGGCCTGCGCTCGCCCGCCGCGGCCGGGGGGGGGGCCATGGGCTTGGGGCGGGTAAGCAGGGTCTGGATCGGTTCGCCCGCCGCGGCGCCGCTGCCGGCCGCTGCTGGCGCCAGCAGCGGCCACAGCCGCTCCAGGTCGAGGTGCCGTTCGGCCAGCTCTGCCCAGGTGTCGATGCGGGCATCCAGGTCGGCCACCTCAGCGGGGGGCAGCAGGCCCAGGTGACGGCTGGGCAGCTCCAGGGCAGGGTTCTGGGGCAGCACCCCCAGCAGCGGCACGGCAATGGCCGCGAGGGCTTCAGCGAGCAGGGTGCGGTGGCGCTCGGAGCCCACCCGATTGAGCACCACCCCGGCCAGTTGCACCCGCGGCGGGCCGTGGTCGCGGAAGCCGCGCACCAGGGCGGCGATCGATCCGGCCTGGCGGGAGGCCTCCACCACCAGCACCACCGGCAGCTCCAGCAGTGCCGCCAGCGCCGCTGAGCTGCCCTCGCTGCCGGCCCCACGGCCGTCGAACAGGCCCATCACCCCCTCCACCAGGGCCAGATCGGCGCGGCTGCCGTGCCAGTGGAAGCTGCGCCGCACCCAGTCCTCGCCGCAGAGCAGGGGGTCGAGGTTGCGGCAGGTCTGTCCGCTCACCCGGCTGAGCAGCTGGGGATCGAGGTAGTCGGGCCCCACCTTGAAGGGCTGCAGCGTCAGGCCCCGGCGGCGGGCCAGGGCACTCAGGCTGAGGCTGAGCAGGGTTTTGCCGCTGCCGCTGGCGGGAGCGGCGATCAGGCAGGCCATGGCCGCAGCCCCCCGGCGGTCATGCCGGCAGCAGCCGGCCGGCGATCAGGGCGGCGGAGGCCAGTAGCGGGTTGGTGGTGTCGTGGCCGCCGGCCAGCAACCGTGCCAATTCCATCTCCTCGCTCTCGTTGGGCAGGGGCACCACGTCCTCCGCCAGTTCCATCGAGGCCATGCCACCGGCCTCCAGGCGCATGCAGCCGCCCGATTCGGAGCAGAGAATCACGCACAGGGGCGGATGGCTCTGGGGCGCGCAGATCAGCCGCAGCCCCACCAGGGCGCCGGGGTGGATCTTGGGGCTGCCCACCGGCACCGGCATCAGACGAAACTGCACAGCAACGCCGTCCGTGCGCTCAAAGGCGGCGCCGATGCCGTCGCCGAGGTCATCCCCATCGATGGCGTAGGACTCCAGCAGGTGCCAGCCCAGCCGGTCGGCGAGCCAGGCCGCCAACAGCAGCCCCTTGATCGGGTGGTCGCCCTCCACGTCGATGTCCAGCTGCACCACGTGATCCAGGGCGTTGCGGCGGGAGGGGGGATCGAAGACCATCGCCAGCGACTCCCGCCAGGTGCGCAGCCGCAACCAGTTGAGGTCGTTCACGGCCTGCCCCGCCGCGATGCGCCCCACCAGCAGGTCGATGCAGCGGCGGGGATGGCCCAGGGAGCTGTCCACCACCAGCCGGCGGGTCGGCGGGGCCAGGTCGTCGAGCAGCTGGGGAGCTTCGTCAAGGCTGCTGTTCCACCACACCCAGCAGGGCAGGTCGGTGGTGATCAGGGGCTGGATCAGATCCATGGATTGCTGCAGCGCACCGCGCCCGCCGCGCAGCACCACCACATCGCCGCAGGCGGTGCCGCTGGCACCCTCATCGGCCAGGGGGCAATAGGCGGCCACCAGGGTTTCCAGGGCCTGGCCCTCATCGAGGGTGGGGGCCAGGGTGATCAGCCGCCGGGGTTTGTGGGCGCTGATGCTGGACTCCACGAACTGGCCGCGCAGGTCCTGGGCCTGGTGGTCTCCCGGCTGCCGGCCCAGTTCCCAGGCCAGGCGCTGATCCATCACGGCCGTGCTGAGGGGCAGGTCGAGGGTGGGCACGGCCTGTTTGGCCGCCTCGATCAGGTGGGGCTCCAGCAGGCCGGTGAGGGGACCGTCGGACCGGCCGGTGCGGATCAGCTGCTGCTGCAGCCAGGAGGCCTCGTACACCACCAGGGTGAAGGTGGTGGCACCGTCGGAATCCTGCAGACCTTCCCCCCAGAGGGTCTGGAGATAGTTGGGAACGTCCTGGGGCGGCAGGGCCGTGGGGGCCTGGAGCGTGAGTTGGGGCGACATGGCGGGATGCGGTGGGCTGGGCTCAGGGACGACGCCAGGCCAGCCCGTTCTCGGCCAGCAGGTTGTCGGCGGCAGCGGGCCCCCAGGTGCGGGCTTCGTAGGGGTGCACCGGCAACTGCCAGGGCGCGTCCTCGATCAACTCCAGCAGGGGCGTGTAGAGGCGCCAGGCGGCCTCCACTTCGTCGCTGCGGGTGAACAGGGTGGGATCGCCGAGCATGGCGTCGGCCAGCAGGCGCACATAGCCCTCGTCACTGGGCTCGCCGAAGCTGTCGTCGTAGCTGAAGGCCATGTCCACCGGGCGGCTGCGCATGCCCGAACCGGGAGCTTTGACCTCAAAGCGGATGTTCGCCCCCTCATCGGGCTGAATTCGGAGGATCAGCTGGTTGGGGGTGGGGGCGCCGCCAGCGGCATCGAAGAGGTGCACCGGTGCCTTCCTGAAGGTGAGCACCACCTCGCTGAGCCGCTTGGGCAGACGCTTGCCGGTGCGCACATAAAAGGGCACCCCCTGCCAGCGCCAGTTGTCGATGAACAGCTTCATCGCCACATAGGTTTCGGTGGTGCTGTTGGGGTTCACCCCATGCTCCTGGCGGTAGCCGGGAATCGGGTTGCGGGCGTTGCCGCCGGGGCCGTACTGGCCGCGGGCGCAGCACTTCCAGGGCTCGCTCGGATGGGCCAGCCGGGCCGCCTGCAGCACCTTGGCCTTCTCGTTGCGGATGGCTTCAGCGTCAAAGCGACCGGGGGGTTCCATGGCCGTGAGGGCCAGGATCTGGGTGAGGTGGTTCTGCACCATGTCCCGCAGGGCACCGCTGCTTTCGTAGTAGCCGGCCCGTTCCTCCACCCCCACCGTTTCGGCTGCAGTGATCTGCACGTTGGAAATGAAATTGCGGTTCCAGATCGGCTCGAAGATGGTGTTGGCAAAGCGCAGCACCAGGATGTTCTGGACGGTCTCCTTGCCGAGGTAGTGGTCGATCCGGAAGATCTGCTTTTCCTTGGCGCTGGCTTGCACCACCTTGTTGAGGGCCTGGGCACTGGGGTAGTCGGTGCCGAAGGGCTTCTCGATCACCACCCGGCTGCGCTCCGGGTCGGCCAGCAGGCCAGCGGCGGCGAGGGCCCGGGTGCCGCTGCCGTAGAAGGCCGGGGAGACCGACAGGTAGAAGGTGTGATTGCCGCGGGTGGCACGCTGACGGTCGATCTGCTCCAGGCGCTGGCCGAGGGCCTCGATCGAAGCCGGGTTGGAGAGGTCGGCGGGTTCGTAGAAGAGACCGGCGGCGAATGACTGCCAGATGTGGCCGTGCTGTTCGATCTCCTCGCCCAGGGCCACCTGCATGCGCGAGCGGAACTCCTCATCGCTCCAGGGACGGCGGGCGCAGCCCAGCACCGCGAACTCCGAGGGCAGGCGGCGCTGCCGGTAGAGCTCGAACAGCGCCGGGATCAACTTGCGCTGGGTGAGGTCACCGCTGGCGCCGAAGATGACGATGCACTGGGAGGGAATGATCCGCTCCTGCCGCAGGCCGACCCGCAGGGGGTTGGTGAGCACGGCGCTCATGAACGGATCTCCAGTGGGCGGTTGGATTCAGGCCAAGGCTGGCTGGCCGGTGGCCCGGAGAGGGCCCCGGTCCCGGGGCTGTGAGCAAACGGGCACCGAAAGGGCTGCCCTGAGAACAGTGCCGGCCTCAATAGGTCTCCACGTGCCAGCGACCGGCCTTCTTCAGGGCTGGGCGCAGTTCGCTCCAGTTGAGCCCCTTGGCGGCGGCGGCGGCGGTCATGGCCTCATCGATGCCCGGCTCCATGCCCCTGAGGCCGCACATGTACACGTGGGTCTTGGGGTCCTCAATCATTGTGAAAATCTCATCGGCGTGCTCCAGGACACGGTCCTGGATGTACATGCGGCCGCCCTTGGTGTTCTTCTGCTCGCGACTGATCGCCTTGGTGTAGCGGAAGTTCTCGGGGAACTCGCGCAGGTAGTGCTCGAAATCGGCGTCGTAGAGGAGGTTGGGTGTTTTGGGAACGCCCATGAACAGCCAGGCCTTGCCGCGGAAGTGCCAGCCGTTGGCCTCACGCTCGCTGGGCTCGAACATGCGCCGCAGGTAGGCGCGCATCGGCGCGATGCCGGTGCCGGTGGCCAGCATGATCACGTTCGCCTCCTCGTCCTCGGGCAGCAGCATCTCCTTGCCCACCGGGCCGGTGATCTTCACCTTGGCGCCGGGCTCGATGTCGCAGAGGAAGGTGGAGCAGACGCCGTTGATGGTTTCGCCGTCCTTCTCGTATTGGAGCTGGCGCACGCACAGCGACACGGTGTGGTCGGCCATGTTGTCGCCGTGGCGGGTGCTGGCGATCGAGTACAGACGCAGCTTGTGGGGTTTGTCGTTGGCATCGCTGCCATCGGGGATGATGCCGATGGACTGGCCCTCCACATACTGGAGCTGGGGATCGCCGCCAGCCAGATCGAAGCTGATGTGATTCACCCGGCCGATGGCACCCTCGGCCACCAGGCTGTAGTTCTCGCTGACGGTGCCGAGGAAGGGGAACTTGGGCTTGTAGGTGTTGACCGGGACAGCGGCGTGGGACACGGCGGGACGGGGTGCGACGGCTGGTGTGGGGGCGCTGGGGGCGGCAGCGGGCTCTGACGGCTGGGCGGATTCTGGAGCTTCGCTGCTGGCACCGTTGGCCGATTCGCTGTTGATTGCGAAGACGCCAGTGATGATGCCGCCCTGGCGGGCAATGGTCTGGATCGTGCCCTGCAGTTGGCTGAAGGGCACGGTGAACACCCGCTCAGCCAGGCGCTGCTGGCCGATCCCGAAGCCTTCCACCACCACGTTGAACATGCGGCTGTCGGACTGGTTGGCACGACCCGTTGAAACACGCATGGCGGCTGAGGTTTCGGCAGATGTGGGCCGATCATAAGGATCGGCTCCGGCGGCACCAGTCCAAATCCATCGGCGCTGCGGCCAACTCCACACAGTCCCCAGCCCGGCGGGGATGCGCTGCTGCTGGCCCAGCAGATCGGGCAGATGCGATTAGGTTGTGCCCCAGCACACACGGCTCGACCCGTTGGCGCCGCTCACCCTTTTGCAGCTCAGCACCCAGACCGCCACGACTGCGGGCTCGGCCGCCAGCCAGTTCGGCGAGCAGAGCTGCAGCCTCGACACGATTCAGCAGGAGATGGAGCGCCTGGCGCAGGGCACCCGTCGGCTGGCGGTGCTGCTCCGTCTCTCCCTCGATCCCGAGCAGATCTGGTCGGTGCTCACCGATTACGGCAACCTCGATCGCTTCATCCCCAACCTGCTCAGCTCCCGCCAGCTGTGGCGGCGGGGCAACCGGGTGGCCCTGGAGCAGGTGGGCAGTCAGCAGTTCTGCGGCCTGCGCTTCAGCGCCCGGGTGGAGCTGGAGCTGGAAGAGGATGCCGCCGCCGGTGAGCTGCGCTTCCAGATGCTGCGGGGAGACTTCCGGCGTTTCGAGGGCACCTGGCGCGTCGATCGTGATGCCATCAGCACCCGACTGCTCTATGACCTCACGGTGCAGGGCAAACCGGGGATGCCGATCGGCCTGATCGAGCAGCGGCTGCAACAGGATCTGGCCTGCAATCTCCGCGGTGTGCAGCAGGAAGCCGAGCGGCGCGCCACAGACGAGTGACCTGGGCACTCTGAAGACGGATATCCTGCGACCCGGGGACAGGGGAGCCGGAAGCCGGGATCCGGAAGCGGCCCGAACCTGATGCAATACCCCCAAGGGGATTCGAACCCCTGTCGCCTCCGTGAAAGGGAGGTGTCCTAGGCCTCTAGACGATGGGGGCGAGGCCACGGCACCCCGCCATGGGGGCTTCCGTCACGGCGCTCTGGTGGGGAGGCCTGATGGGGAAGAAGCGGCACCGGATCTGGGATCTGGGCCGTTGCGCCGATGCATGGACGCTACGGGCCGGGGCGTCCCTTCGTCAAGGCGCCGCCCTCTGGCCGTTCCAGACCGGCACGGTGACATGGAAACAGGCACCCTCCCCGGGTTCGGACACGACCCAGATGCGGCCGCCCTGGACCTCGGCGATGCGGCGGCACACCGACAGGCCCACCCCATAGCCGGAGGTGGTGCCGGCGGTCTGGGGCAGGCGCACCCGGTCTAGGAAGATCCGCTCCTGCTCCGCCGCCGGGATGCCGGGACCGCTGTCGCACACGCTCACCTGCAACCACTGGCTGGTGCGGTGCAGCAGGGCGAGACTCACCCGGCCGCCTTCGGGTGTGTACTTGAAGGCGTTTTCCAGCAGGTTGAGCAGCACCTGACGCATGCGGCGGCCATCGGCATGCACGTCCGGAAGGTCGGCTGGGATGTCGGTCACCAGGCGCAGGTCCCGGCCCACCCAGAGCTTCTCGAGTTCCAGGATCGTCTCGGCAGCCACCGTGCCCAGATTCAGGCGCTGGGGGTTGAACAGGGCCTCCCAGCGGGTGCTGCCCACCTCCAGCAGGTCCTTCGAGAGGGCCTCGATGTCATTCAGCCGGCGCCGCAGCACATCCTGGAAGCGGTGCACATCGATCTGGCCGAGTTCGTAGCTCTGCAGTGCCAGCTTCGAGGCCGTGAGCGGGGTGCGCAGCTCATGGGCCACCATGCGCAGCAGGCGCTCCTGCACCCCGAGCCGCTCGATCAGGGCCTCATTCTCCTGGCGCAGCACCAGCAGCTGATCCTCCAGTTGCAGTTCGCGGCGACTGCGGCTGCCATCGGTTTCGGGGGGCTGCAGGTTCATGCCCAGGCTGCTCACCACCTGTTCCTGTTCCCAGCGGGGCAGCCAGCTGCGCAGCTGCTGGCTGATGGTGCTGCCGGCGAACACCTGCTTCGGCAGCGGTGCCAGCTTCACCAGGGCTGGGGTGGCGACCAGGCGGTGCAGCTCCAGCAGCTCGGGCTGGCGGGCGGGATCGACGATCGTGAGTGTGGGCGCCAGTCCCTGGTCGTCGCCTTTGAGCAGCTGCACCAGGGTGCGCAGATCGGCGCTGGCCAGGTGCTGGCGGGAGGCCAGCAGCAGCAGCCTCAGCCCTTGGCGCTGGCCTTCAGCCTCAGGGGTGGTGGTTGCAGGGCTGGCGGGGGCGGAATCCACGGCGCCAGCCTATGGACATCCGCGCAGGGCAGCATCCCCCAGGCGATGCAGCAGCATGGATTGATCCATTCGATGGCCCCCCGTGATCGTGCCGCGCCTGTCCCTGAGCTCCATGGCGCCAGCGCTGCTGGCGGCGGTGCTGCTGCTGCCGGCCAGGCCCGTGCAGGCGGCGCCGGCCACCGAGGCGGAGATGGAGGTCTACACGCGCCTCGCCGCGCTCAACCTGTGCATCGCCCGCACGGCCGGGGTGGAGTTTGACCTGGCGGTGTCGGTCGCGGCGGAAACCATCAGTGTGTGGATCCAGGGCAACCACGACGGCGGTGTGGCACCGGTGTCGGCCACTCCCCTGAGCATTGATGAGCTGCGCAAGGGTTCGATCAATTCCGCCGTGCTCGGCGCCGCCGAACTCTGCCCGGACCAGTTGCCTGAGGCCGTGCTGCGCGATGTGCAGCAGGCCGTCAAAACCGCTGCTCCCCAAGCCCCCGCCCGCCCATGACCAGCGTGCGCCTTGCCGACTACCGCCCCGCGGCCCAGCTGCTGGATCGCACCGACCTGACGGTGCGTCTCCACGACGACCATGCCGAGGTGGAGGCGCGGCTGGAATTCCGCCCCAATCCGCTGGCAGCCCCCGGGCCGCTGGTGCTGCAGGGGGTGGAGCTGGACCTGCAGGAGTTGCGTTGCGATGGCCAGCCCCTGGCGCAAGACGCCTACCAGCTGGATGGCCAGCGGCTGGTGATCCCGGAGCCGCCCAGCGCTGCGTTCGTGCTCGAGAGCCGGGTGTTGATCCGGCCCCACGCCAACACCAGCCTGGAAGGGCTCTACGTGAGCAGCGGCCTGTTCACCACCCAGTGCGAGGCCGAGGGCTTCCGCCACATCACCTTCCATCCCGACCGGCCCGACCTGCTCAGCCGCTTCCGGGTGCGCATCGAGGCCGACCGCAGCACCTGTCCGGTGCTGCTCTCGAACGGCAACTGCGTGGCGGCCGGCGAGCTGGCTGACGCTGCGGCGGGATCCCCGGGGCGCCATTACGCCATCTGGGACGATCCCTTCCCCAAACCCTCCTATCTGTTCGCCCTGGTGGCGGGACGGCTGGAGGAGGTGCGGGACCGCTTCCGCACCGCCAGTGGCCGCGAGGTGGTTCTGCGCATCCATGTGGAGCCCGGCGATGCGCCCTACACCGCCCATGCGATGGCATCGCTGAAGCGGGCCATGGCCTGGGATGAGCAGCGCTACGGGCTGGAGTACGACCTCGATGAATACAACATCGTCGCTGTGCGTCACTTCAACATGGGCGCCATGGAGAACAAGAGCCTCAACATCTTCAACTCCAAGCTGGTTCTCGCCGATGCCGAAACCGCCACCGATGGTGAGCTCGAGCGCATCGAGAGTGTGATCGCCCATGAGTATTTCCATAACTGGACCGGCAATCGCATCACCTGCCGCGACTGGTTCCAGCTCTCGCTCAAGGAGGGGCTCACCGTGTTTCGGGATCAGAGCTTCAGTGCCGATCTGCATGGCGCTGCCCTGAATCGGATCGAGAACGTGGCGATGCTGCGTAACACCCAATTCCGTGAAGATGCGGGACCCACCGCCCACCCTGTGCAGCCCGATTCCTATCAAGCGATCGACAACTTCTACAGCACCACGATCTACGAAAAGGGATCGGAGCTGATCCGCATGCTCCACACCCTGCTGGGGGAAGCCGTCTTCCAGCGCGGCATGGCGCTGTACGTGAGCCGCCACGATGGCTGCGCCGCCACCTGTGACGACTTCGTGCAGGCGATGCAGGACGCTGCCGAGCCGAGCTGGACCAGCGGCGAGGCATCGCCACGCTTCGACTTCACCCAGTTCCGGCGCTGGTATCACCAGGCGGGAACGCCCCGGCTGGAGGTGCATCGCCACTGGGATGGCGCCACCGGGCAACTGGATCTGCAGATCCGCCAGCACACCCCCCCCACCCCGGGGCAGCCGCACAAGCAGCCCCTGGTGATCCCTCTGGCCCTGGGCCTGCTCGATCAGGCGGGCGATCCCCTGCCGGTGCAATTAAGTGGTGAAACCGAGGAACAGGCGCTGCGGGTCAGCCGCCAGGACCAGGCCGGACGCCTCACCCGCCTGCTGGTGGTCGACGCGCCGGAGCAGGGTCTGCAGCTGGTGAACCTGCCCCGCCAGCAGCATCCACCGGCCCTGTCGCTGCTGCGCCACTTCTCGGCTCCGGTGAAGCTGGAGCTGGGCCGGCCCACCGCCGAGCTGGTGCACCTGCTGGCCAGCGACAGCGACGCCTTCGCGCGCTGGGATGCAGCTCAGGCGTTGCTGCGGGAGGCCCTGCTGCGCCGGGCCGGTGGCCAGGTGGACGGGCTGCTGGAGAGCGAGCTGATCGATGCCTTCGGCCGCATCCTGGCCGACCCCGCCCTCTCGGAGGCCAGCCGTGCCGCCCTGCTGGCCCTGCCCGGCATGCCCGAACTGGAGGACGCCGCCGCCGCCACGGCCCTCGAACCCGATCCACCGGCCCTGTTCGCCGCCCGCATGGGCCTGCAGCAGCGCTTCGGCGAAGCCCTGGCCGACCCCCTCGGCGAGACCCTGGAGCGCTGCCAACACCAGTGGCAGCTCACCTGGCCTGAGGGCAGCGGGGCCCGCAGCCTCACCGCGGCGATCTGGCGTTGGCGCGTGGCCGCCTGTGATGGGACCGTGATCGCCGCCGCCCGCGCGGCGGTGGATGGCCCCTCGATGACCATGGCCCGGGCTGGCCTGCAGGCGTTGCAGTGCTACCCGATCCCGCAGCGCCAGGAGGCGGTGGAGGGCTTCTACCGACGCTGGCAGCATCGGCCGGTGATCCTCGACGCCTGGTTTGCGCTGGAGGCTTCGGCCCCCTTCGCCGATGGCCTGGAGCGGGTGGGCCGGTTGCTGGAGCATCCCCGCTACGACCCCGCCGCCCCCAACTCGGTGCGGGCGGTGCTGGGGGGTCTGGCCGGCAACGCGCCGGTGTTCCACGCCGCCGATGGCAGCGGCTACCGCTTCCTGGCGGAGCAGATCGCTGCCCTCGATCGCCGCAACCCGATCACCGCCTCGCGCCTGGCGAAGGTGTTCAGCCGCTGGCAGAGCTACGGCGTCCAGCGCCAGGGGCGGCTGCGCGAGGCCCTCGAGCAACTGGCGGCAGGGGAGCTCTCCACCAACAGCCGCGAGGTGGTGGAGCAGTGCCTGGCCGCCTAGGGGCGCCGCAGGCTGCGGTGCAGGTCGGTGAAGGAGCGCTGGCGCAGGGCCGGGCCCTCGCGGCCGGCGTGCTCCCCCCAAAGCCCCTCCCAATAGAAGTAGATCACGCCATGGCCGCGGGCCTTGGACAGCCGCACCTTCTCGGCCACGGTGCTCATGTCGGTGGTGCGTCCCCCGAAGCCGGCCAGGATGCCGATCTCCACCGGCATGCCCCATTCCCTGGCCTTGACCAGCGCCGGCTGGTTGAGGTCATTGGCGAAGCCCTTCACCGAGAAGGCGTAGTTCTGCACCACCAGGTCGTCCACCAGGCTGCCGACGGTCCACAGCTCCCAGTCCTGCAACCAGCGGTTGTAGGCGAACCGGAACGGTCCCGGTGAGAGGCTGATCCAGGTGGGGTGACCCTTGTCCTTGCCATCCTTGCGCGCCTGCTCATCGAGCTCGCGCAGGGCGGTGCGCAGCTCGCGCAGCAGTTCGGTGAGCTGCTGGCGGCGCCAGCGCATCCAGAAGCGATCGGTGTGGTTGGCGGGCGGCTCCTGGCCGGTGGCCTGGCGATAGAGCTGGCGGGTGTAGGGGTCGTAGCCCAGTTCCACCGGCCAGGCGAAGTGGTCGTCCAGCTGGATGCCGTCCACCCCGCAGCGCTGCACGATCTCGGTGATCAGGCCGATGAAGCGCTCGCGCACCCCGGGATGGGCCGGATTCAGCCACACCATGGTGGTGCCGTGCATGGGATAGGCGGTGCTGCCGTCCCGCCGTTGCAGCACCCACTCCGGTCGCGTTTTCACCACTTCGGCGGTGGCCGGTTCCATCAGGCCGTACTCGAACCAGGGGAACACCTCCATGCCGCGGCGCTGGGCGGCGCGGGTCATGTGGCAGATGGGATCGAAGTTGGGGTTGGCCTTCTGCAGCGCCGGCTCCATCGGCGCCCAGCGGCTGCGATGGAAGGTGGTGCCCCGGCTCCAGACGTTGGGATAGAGGGTGGTGAAGCCGGCCGCCGCCAGCTCCTTCACCGCCTGATCGATCCGGGCCGGCTGGTAGTAGAGGGGGCTGGGGCTGTTGGTGAGCCACACACCGATGCGTGACGCCGCCTGGGGACGGGCCTGCTCCCGGGCCGCTCCAGGGCCCTGGGTGCCGGCCAGGATCGCCCCGCTCAGGGTCGCTGTGGTCAGGGTTGCCGCCAGCAGGCGGCGGATCCGGGATCGCACGGCGGCCTGTCTCAGCGGAACATCGAGCTCACGGAGCTCTCCTCGTGGATCCGCCAGATCGCCTCGCCGAGCATGTTGGCCACCGACAGGACGCGCAGCTGGGGGAAGCGCCGGTCCGCCGCCAGGGGGATGGAGTTGGTCACCACCACCTCCTCAAACAGCCCAGGCTCCGACATGCGCTCGGCCGCCGGCGGTGAGAACACCGAATGGGTGGCGCAGCAGAGCACCCGGGCCGCACCGCTGCGGCGCAGCAGCCGCGCCCCTTGGCAGATGGTGCCGCCAGTGTCGATCATGTCATCGATCAGCACGGCGGTCTTGCCGGCCACATCGCCGATCACCGTGAGGCTTTCGGCCACGTTGTGGCCGGCGCGGCGCTTGTCGATGATCGCCAGCGGCGCGTCGTTCATCTGCTTGGCAAAGGCCCGGGCCCGGGCCACGCCTCCCACATCCGGCGACACCACCACCACCTCGTCAAGGTTGCGGGTCTTGAGGTAGTCCACCAGGACAGGGGAGCCGTAGATGTGATCGCAGGGGATGTCGAAGTAGCCCTGGATCTGGGAGGAGTGCAGGTCCATGGCCAGCACCCGGTCCACGCCGCTCATGGTGAGCAGGTTGGCCACCAGCTTGGCGGTGATCGATTCGCGGCCGGCGGTCTTGCGGTCGGCCCGGGCATAGCCGTAGTAGGGGATCACGGCGGTGACCTGGCGGGCCGAGGCCCGTTTGCAGGCATCCACCATGATCAACAGCTCCATCAGGTGGTCGTTCACCGGCACGCAGGTGGGCTGCACCAGGAACACGTCGCAGCCCCGAATCGACTCCTGGATCTGCACGTAGGTCTCGCCGTCGGCGAAGTGCTTGATCACCCGCGGACCGTCGGGAACGCCGAGGTAGATACCGATTTCGCGGGCCAGCTCCTGGTTGGCGGTGCCGCTGAACAGGCGCAGGCGCCGGGTGTCCTGCCCGGACTGTGCCGCCTGGTTCGCCTGTGCCAGCCGATCGGCGGTGAGGAAACTGGTCACGGCGGGCGCAGACGCGTCAGCGGAATCCTGATGGTAGAAGCGGGGCGGTGCGGCATTTGCAAACATCAATGACGCTTGCGATCCCCCCGTTGACGTCGTCGCCTGCTGCTTTGGTTCTGCTTGCGGTCGGCCGGCCCTCAAAGGTGGCGGCCCGCCTGGCCCAGGCCGCCCCCCCTCTCGCCGAGGCCCTGGGCCTGCCCCTGGCGGCCCCCCTGGCCCCCGCTGATCCCCAGGCCGCCCTGGCCGCGCTGGCTGCTGCTGCTTCGGCTGTCGGGGGCACGTTGCCGCAGCTGGTGCCCCTGCCACGGGATCCCGGCCACGGGTTGCCGGACGGCAGCCACTGGGCCGAGGCCCTGGGTGCCTGGCGTCAGCCGGTGCTGGTGCTCTTCACCGCCCGGCAGCTGGATAGCGGCCTGCCCGCCGCCACCACGGCGTTGCTGGAGCGCTCGCAGGTGCCCTGCGCCGGCCTGTTGCAGTGGGGCGGCACCTGGGACGCCGCTCGCCGGCGCCTGGACGCCCTGCCCTGGTTGGGGGGGCAGCCCCAGGGCGGCCACGGCGACCCTGAGCACCTGCGCCGGGCGCTGGCCCTGCGCTGGGCGCAGCTGGAGGACCGCTGACCGCCGCCTAGGGGGTCGGGGCGCTCGCCTGCTTGCCCTCAGCGCTTGGGTTCTGGGCTTGGCTGCCTGCTGTCGGCTCGGGCCAGAAGGGTTGCGGCAGCTCGGCCTTCCGCTCGCGCAGGCCTGTGGCCTTGGCCGCCGTGCTCTGGCGGGGAGCGGCCAGGGGCAGGGTTGTGAAGCTCACGCTGGTGTCGGGCCTGAGGGCCGCCGCCAACAGGCTCAGCACTTCGCCGCGGGTCAGGTTGGTGCTCACCTGGCCCCGCAGCCGGTTGGCGAGCTCCGGCAGGTTGGCGCCCATGCCCTGCAGGCGCATCTCCTGGTGCAGGCTGTCCACCACCTGTTGATGGTTCTCCAGGCGGCTTTCCAGGGGGCGGGCGGGGTCGCGCCAGCGGGCCAGATGCTCGATCTGTTCGGGACTCAGGCGCTGCAGGCCGGCCTGCAGATCAATCTCCAGCTCCTGGGTTTTGTCGCTGTAGCGCATGGTGCGCTGGGGATTGACCTCCACCGTGCCCAGCCCATCGACCAGGGCACGCAGGGCGCTGCGGCTGACCACCAGGAAGCGATCAGGGCGGCCCGCCGGCAGCCCCACGAGATCGCGCACCGCATCGGCCGTCAGCGCCGCACCACCGCTGCGATACAGGCTCGCGAGGGACTGGGGTTGCTTTTCGCCCGGCAACTGCACCGCCAGGCTGGTGGGCAGTGCCAGCACCTGCAGGGGCCCCTTGGGGTTGAACCGCAGCAGCACCAGGGCGTCGGCGTTGGCGGGGCCTGCCGGTGCCGCCCCGTTGACGGGTGCATTGATCTCGTCGGCGTCGATGCCGATCACCAGCAGGGTGATCGCACGGCTGGGGAGATTGGCGAGGTCGCTGATGCTCTCGCTCAGGCCCTCGCCGCCGAGGCTGCTCGGTTCGGGTTCGGGCCACAGCAGGTTGAGCAGGGACACACCCACCACCGCCCCCAGGGCGGCCAGAGCGAATCGCTTCAACAGCTGGCCCCACTGCCCCGGATGGCGGGGGAGATTCAAGCGGTTCTTGATGGTGGGCAGGCGGCGAGGCATCGGCGCAGGATCGCAAGGTCGCGGCAACCGGCCACACTCTCGCGCAGCAACTTGCCGGGTCCCCCTCGCAAGCGGTGCAGCCGATAGGTTGAGGCGCAGTGTCCCGCCCGCCCGTGCCGGCTCCCCACGAGAAGGCCCGGCCCCTGGCCAAGGGCAGCGTCTATCCCGCCAAGGACCTCTGCAGCCAGTGCGGCCTCTGCGACAGCCGCTGGGTGGCCTACGTGAAGCAGAGCTGCGCCTTCCTCACCCAGCGCTTCGAGGCGATGGAGGCTGAGGCCCACGGCCGCAGCCGCGATCTCGAGGATGAGAACGAGCTCTATTTCGGCGTGCATCAGCGGATGCTGATGGCCCGCCTGCGCCAGCCCCTGGAGGGGGCCCAGTGGACCGGAATCGTCAGCCGCATCGGCGTGCGGGCCCTGGAAACCGGCCTGGTGGATGCCGTGCTCTGCGTGGGCCAGAGCGAGCACGACCGCTTCACGCCCGTGCCGCGCCTGGCCCGCACCCCCGCCGAGGTGCTGGCCGCCCGGGTGAACAAGCCCACCCTGTCGCCCAACCTGGAGGTGCTCGAGCAGCTGCCCGGCAGCGGCATCCGCCGGCTGCTGGCCATCGGCGTGGGCTGCCAGATCCAGGCCCTGCGGGCCGTGCAGCCCACCCTGCCCCTCGATGAGCTCTACGTGCTGGGCCTGCCCTGCGTCGACAACGTGTCCCGCGAGGGCCTGCAGACCTTCCTGGAGAGCACCGTGAGCTCCCCCGACACGGTGGTGCACTACGAGTTCATGCAGGACTTCCGCATCCACTTCCGCCACAGCGACGGCCGCAGTGAAACCGTGCCCTTCTTCGGGCTCGACACCCCCAAGCTCAAGGACGTGTTCGCCCCCAGCTGCCTGAGCTGCTTCGACTACACCAACGCCGGCGCCGACCTGGTGGTGGGCTACATGGGGGCCACCTTCGGCAGCCAGTGGATCACCGTGCGCAACCCCCGGGGCCAGCAGCTGCTGGATCTGGTGGCGCCCGAGCTGGAGACGGCGCCCGTGACCTCCAGTGGTGATCGCCGCGCGGCGGTGCAGCAGGGCATTGGCGCCTACGACAAGGCCCTGAAGCTGCCCCTGTGGCTCGCGCGCCTGATCGGCCTGGTGGTGGAGCGCGTCGGGCCCAAGGGGCTGGAGTACGGCCGCTTCTCGATCGACTCCCACTTCACCCGCAACGCCCTCTGGGTGCGCCGCCACCACCCCGAGAAAGCTGAGGCTCACATCCCCGCCTTCGCCCGCAAGATCGTGAGCCGCTACCGGCTGCCCGAAGCTTGAGCGGCCAGGCCGGCGTGCTCCTCCACCCCACGGCCCTGCCGGGTCCGGGGGGCTGCGGCGGTGTGGGCCGTTCGGCCATGCAGTGGATCTCCCTGCTGGCCCGCCACGGCCTCGGCGTGTGGCAGCTGCTGCCCCTGGCCCCGCCGGACGGCACCGGCTCCCCCTACAGCTCGCCCAGCGGGTCGGCCCTCAACCCCTGGCTGCTGGATGGGGAGCTGTTGCTGGAGCAGGGCTTTCTGGATCCGGCTGACGCAGCGCTGCTCGAGGTGGATCCGGGGGAGCGCCTCGATCCGGCCCTGCAGACCCGCCGCAGCCTGGCCCTGGGCCAGGCCCTGGCGCGGCACTGGCCCGGCCAGCCGCGCGATCGCCACCGGGCCCTGCGCCACTGGTGTCGACGGGAGGGCTTCTGGCTGCGGGACCACTGCCGCTTCATGGTGTTGCGGCGTCTGCAGGCCGGCCGGCCCTGGTGGCAATGGCCCGAGCCCCTGGCCCAGCGGCAGCGCGGTGCCCTGCGCCGCTTTGATCGCGAGCACCGCCCGCAGCTCCTGGAGGAAGCGCTGCTGCAGTGGTTGTTGCAGGGGCAATGGCAGGCGCTGCGCCGTCACGCGGCCCGGGAGGGCGTGCGCCTGTTCGGTGACCTGCCCTTCTACGTGGCCCACGACAGTGCCGATGTCTGGAGCCATCCCGGCCTCTTCTCCCTGGCGGCAGGCGGGGGACTGGAGGAGCAGAGCGGCGTGCCGCCCGACTACTTCTCGGCCAGCGGCCAGCTCTGGGGCTCGCCGGTCTACCGCTGGCGGCGCCACCTGCTCAGCGGCTTCCACTGGTGGCTGGGCCGGCTGCAGCGCCAGCTGGAGCTGTTCGACCTGCTGCGGCTCGATCACTTCCGTGCCCTCGAGGCCTACTGGAGCGTGCCGGGTGGGGACGACACGGCCCAGGGCGGCTGCTGGAGACCATCCCCCGGCAACCCGCTGCTCACGGCGCTGTGGCTGCAGCTGGCCCTGCGCGGGGGTCTGGTGGGCGGTCGGCTCCGGGGGCTGCTGGGCGGCCGCCTGCCGCTGGTGGCCGAAGACCTGGGCGTGATCACGCCGGCGGTGGAGGCGCTGCGCGATCGCCACCACCTGGCGGGCATGAAGATCCTCCAGTTCGCCTTCGACGGCAACACCGACAACCCCTACCTGCCGGCCAACATCCACGGCTCCCCCTGGGTGGTGTACACGGGCACCCACGACAACGCCACTGCCCTGGGGTGGTGGCAGGGGCTCGACGGCGAGGTGCGCCAACGGGTGGAGGCGGTGCTGGGGGCCGAGGTGACGGCGCCGGGCTGGCAGCTGCTGGAGGTGGCCCTGGGCACCTCTGCCGAACTGGTGGTCGTGCCTCTGCAGGATCTGCTCGAGCTCGACGATGGCGCCCGCTTCAACACCCCCGGCACCCTCGGGAACAACTGGACCTGGCGGCTGCAGCGGCCCCTGGAGGAGCTCGACGGCCCGCTCAAGGGCTACGGCGAGCTGGCCTCCCGCCACCGCCGCAGGGCCTGACCTTCGGCGGCCCGCTGCAGCGGGCGCAGCTCGGGATAGGCCATCAGCACCGCCTGCTCGGCCGTGGCCGGCTCGCCGCCCGGTGGGCGTTCGCTGCCTCCGGCGGAGTTGGGCGCGGGGCCGCTGGCGGGCCGCGGCGCCAGTGGTGCCACGGTCAGTTGGCCGGCCGCCGCCAGGCGCTGCTGCTGCAGGTTGAGCGCGTAGATCAGCCCCAGGGTGAGCAAGCCGTAGAGCACCGTCCCCTGCCAGGTGGTGAACACGTCGATCGAGCCGGGGGTGAAGCGCAGCAGCAGCCCGCCGCGGGAGCGGGCCGCGGCGCCCCGGCCGTCGCCCTGGGGCAGCACCGCCTCAAGGCTGCCGGGCTTGAGCTCCAGGTGCCGCTCGATCAGCGGCAGCATCGTGCGCAGGTAGGCGGGCTCCGGTAGACGGTCGCGCCAGCCCCGCTCCAGGGCTTCCAACACGGCGGTGCTGATGCGGGTTTCGTCGGCGAGCTGGCGCAGGCTGAGCTGCCGTTGTTCGCGGCGCTGGCGCAGTTGCTGGCCGGCCGCCAGCAGCGGATCCACCGCAACGGCTGCCGGCTGTTGGGCGCCAGCCCCCGAGCGCCGGCGCCAGAGGCGGCCGAGACGCGCGCGCAGGGTGGCGGGGAAGGGGCTCAGGGCTGGGGGGCCAGGGCCTCCCAGTCTCGGCGATCGAGGTGGCGCCACTGTCCTTCGCCCAGCTCGCCCAGCTGCACCGGCCCGATCGCCAGGCGCTGCAGATCCAGCACCGGATGGCCGAGCAGAGCGGCGGTGCGGCGGATCTGGCGGTTGCGGCCCTCGCCCATCACCAGTTCCAGCTGGCAGCGATCGGCCTGCTGCCGCCGTCGCGACACCACCACCGGCTGGCTGGGGCCCTCCTCCAGGGGCACCCCTGCCGCCCAGCGCTCCAAGGTGGCGGCTGCCGGCACCCCTTCGACCCACACCCGGTAGGTCTTGCGGTGGCCATAGCGGGGGTGGGTGAGGCGCAGGGTGAGCTCGCCGCGGTTGGTGAGCAACAGGGCGCCCCGGCTGTCGCCATCGAGGCGGCCCACCGGATGCAGCCCCAGCCCCCGGCGCAGCTGCGGGGGCAGCAGGTCGAGCACGGTGGGGCGGCCGCGGGGGTCGCTGCAGCTGCAGAGCACGCCGGCGGGTTTGTTGAGCAGCAACAGCAGTGGTGCGGCGGCCGGGCTCAGGGGCCGGCCGTCCACGGTGATCGCGTCAGCGGCGGGGTCGGCCCGGTCCCCGAGGCCGGCCAGCCGCCCATTGACCTGCACGCGGCCCTGGCTGAGCAGGTCCTCGGCGCTGCGGCGGGAGCAGAGCCCGGTGGCGGCGATCAGCTTCTGGATCCGTTCGGCTGGCATGGCTCCATCCTCTCCAGGAGCGGGCGCTGGAGCGGGTCGGGCAGCGGCGGGACTGGCCTGCTGGGGAGAACCGGAACGGAAGTGATAGGTTTGCGAAACGAGAATGTTTCGTAACTCGCGAACGCCATGGCTCCTCGTCCCGCCGCTGCCCCCGCCGCTGCCCTCCGGCCTGCGGCCGCTGAGGCCTCCCAGATGGGTGGCGGCGACCTGGTGCGCAGCTACCTGCGGGACATCGGCCGGGTGCCGCTGCTGAGCCACGAGCAGGAGATCACGCTGGGCCGCCAGGTGCAGGAGCTGATGGGTCTGGAGGAGATCGAACAGGAACTGACGATGCGGGCCGGCGGCAGCAAGCCGAGCGGTGTGGAGCTGGCGGCGGCGGCGGGTCTGAGCCCGCTGCTGCTGAAGAAGCGGCTGCAGGCGGGCCGGCGGGCGAAGGAGCGGATGGTGGCGGCGAACCTGCGGCTGGTGGTGAGCGTGGCGAAGAAATACACCAAGCGGAACATGGAACTGCTGGACCTGATCCAGGAGGGCACGATCGGCCTGGTGCGGGGTGTGGAGAAGTTCGACCCGACGCGGGGCTACAAATTTTCAACCTATGCCTACTGGTGGATCCGGCAGGGGATCACGCGGGCGATCGCCGAGAAGAGCCGCACGATCCGGCTGCCGATCCACATCACCGAAACGCTGAACAAGCTGAAGAAGGGTCAGCGGGAGCTGAGCCAGACGCTGGGTCGCACGCCGACGGTGACGGAACTGGCGGAGTTCGTGGAGCTGCCGGAGGAGGAGGTGAAGGACCTGCTGTGCCGTGCGCGGCAGCCGGTGAGCCTGGAGACGAAGGTGGGCGACGGTGAGGACACGGAGCTGCTGGAGCTGCTGGCCGGGGATGAGGAACTGCCGGATGAGCGGGTGGACGGTGAGTGCCTGAAGGGTGACCTGCGGGCGCTGCTGGAGCAGCTGCCGGAGCTGCAGGGGCGGGTGCTGAAGATGCGCTACGGCATCGCCACGGATGGAGAGGGCGAGGGGCTGAGGGATCCGATGAGCCTCAGCTCGATCGCCAAGACCCTGGGGATGAGCCGCGACAAGACCCGCAACCTCGAGCGCAAGGCCCTGGAGGGGATTCGCTCCCAGTCATGCCGGCTGGAGGGCTATCTGGCCGCCTAGGTCTAGAAAAACTGGTCGAAGTTGTCGAAGTCGACGGCGCTGAAGGTGCCGTTCTCGACCTGCTGCATCAGCCGCTCCAGCTGCACCCAGAGGCCACCGGCGGTGGCGAGCGAGAGCACGAAGGACACCAGCAGCGCCACCCCTGAGGAGAAGCCGAACACCTGCAGGCTGCCGCCGATGAACAGGGTGATGCCGATCACCACGCCGATGTAGGGCATGGTGGTGGCGGCGCTGGCCAGGGGCAGCAGGGCCAGTCGGTCCTGTTTCCAGGCCTCCAGCTTGTTCTCCACCAGCTTGGCGAAGGTGAGCCCGCAGAGCACGCCGATGGCCAGGCCCACCCCCGCCACCAGATAGGGCGGCTGCATGAAGGTGGCCACCTCCAGCAGCAACTCGGCGCCATCGAGGTCGCTGAACAGCTCGCCGGCCGCATCCCCGCTCGACAGAGCGGTGGACAGCGTGGTGGGGGAATCGATCACGGGGGACTGCTGGGCAGGGGGAGCGGTGGGCTGGCAGCGACCCTAGAGGCGTCTCAGGCCGCCGCGGACAGCGGGTTGAGCCGGGCCAGCACGCCGCCGGCCAGCTTGGCCGGAGTGAAGGTGCGCCGCAGCAGGCCCAGCAGGGCGCTGAGATCGTCGGTGTGCAGGTGGTCACCCTGCACCAGGGTGAGCAGCAGCCGCTGGCGCAGGCTGCTGCCCTGCGGCCCCAGCAGCAGCTTCAAGCCCGAGCCCATCACCGGCAGCAGGTCGGGGCTGGTGCCGGCCTCGTCCACCACCGCCAGCAGGTTCTCGAGCCGTTGCACGCGCAGGTGGCCATCGCTGTCGAACAGCACCTCCAGCAGCTTCTCGCGCATCTCGGCGGTGTCGCCGGCCAGCAGCCGCCGCGCCACGTAGGGATAGGCCACGCGGATGATCTTGAAGTCGGGGTCGAGCCGCAGCGCCAGGCCCTCCTGGCTCACCACGGCTCGGATGATCAGGGCGAAGCGGGCCGGCACCCGGAAGGGGTAGTCGAACATCAGCTCCGAGAAGCGATCGGTGACCGACTTGAAGTTGAAGCTGCCCACGTTTTCCCCCAGCGCCCCCCCCAGCACCTCGTCCAGGGCCGGAATGATCGGTTCCAGGTCGGTGTCGGCGGTGAGGAAACCGAGTGCCACGAAGTCGTGGGCCAGGGCCCGGAAGTCACGGTTGATCAGGTGCACCACAGCGCCGGTGAGGGTGAGCCGGTCGGCGTCGCTGATCGAATCCATCATCCCGAAGTCCACATAGGCCACGTGGCCCAGGGCGCCGTGGCGACCCGGCAGGGCGAAGAGGTTGCCGGGATGGGGATCGGCGTGGAAGTAGCCGAACTCCAGCAGCTGGCGCAGGCCGGCGATCACGCAGGTGCGGATCAAGGCGGCGGGGTCAAGGCCCTGGGCCTGCAGGGTGCGGCGGTCCTGGAGCTTGGTGCCGTGGATCCAGCTGGTGGTGAGCACGTGCCGGGAGCTGAGCTGGCGCTCCACCCGCGGCACGCTGACCTCCGGGTGGTGCTCAAAGAGGGCGGCGAAGCGCTCGGCGTTGTCGGCTTCGCTGTGGTAGTCGATCTCCTCGAACAGGGAGCGGCCAAACTCGTCGATGATCTCGCTCAGGCCCACCCCCAGGTTGAGGGGGAGCAGCGGCGCGCTGAGCACCGCCAGCAGCCGGATCAGCACCAGATCGCGGCGCAGGATGCGTTCCAGCCCTGGCCGCTGCACTTTCACCGCCACCCAGCGGCCGTCACTCAGCCGGGCCCGGTACACCTGTCCCAGGCTGGCCGCCGCCACCGGGTAGTCGGGAAACTCCTCGAACAACTGATCGGCCGGCGCCCCCAGCTCCGCCTCGATCAGCGCCAGGGCCACCTCCTCTGGGAAGGGCGGCAGGTTGTCCTGCAGCTGGGTGAGCTCCTCCAGCCAGTCGCGCCGCACCAGATCAGGGCGGGTGGAGAGGGCCTGGCCCACCTTGATGAAGCAGGGGCCCAGATGGGTGAGGGTGGCGAGGATGCGCTGGCCGAGCCTGCGCTGCACGCCGGCATCGCTGCTCTTGCCCTGCACCAGCAGCACCAGCGTGAGGCTGCCCAGTTGCCAGAGCACGCTGCTCAGCCGGCTGATCAGGATCCAGGGACGGCGCAGCAGCCAGACCCGATCGGCCTTCGCGTCGTAGGCGGGACTTGCGGTGGCAGCGGTCAAGGGCGATGCCGGCCTGGCGCGGCGGCTGGGGAGATGGCCAGACTCTAGAAACCGCGGACCGGCGCCTTGGACAGCTCGCCTGCGAACAGCTCGCCTGCGAACAGCTCGCCGCAGCCTTCCCTGTTGGCCCGGGCCCTGAGGCCACGGCGGATCGCGGCCCCCTGGGCCCGGTCCCTGCCCCTGCACCTCCCCGCCCACGGCCGCGGCCGCGGCCTGGCGCCGGAGCTGGGGCGGCTGCTGCGTCAACGGCCCGGCTGCTGGGACCTGCCCGAACTGCCGGCCATCGGCGGCCCCCTGGAGCCCCGTGGCGTGGTGGCCGAGGCCCAGCGGGCCTGTGCCGAGCTGCTGGGCGCCGAGCACTGCTGGTTTGGGGTGAATGGTGCCAGCGGGCTGCTGCAGGCCGCACTGCTGGCCCTGGCGCCGCCGGGCGCTCGCGTGCTGCTGCCCCGCAACCTGCACCGCTCCCTGCTGCACGGCTGCGTGCTGGGGCAGCTGCGGCCGGTGCTGTTCAACCTGCCCTTCGATCCGGCCAGCGGCCTCTGGCAACCCCCCGATGCCGCCTGGCTGCGGCGGGTGCTGGCGGCGGCCCTGGCCGAGGGTCCCCTGGCGGCGGTGGTGCTGACGTCCCCCAGCTACCAGGGTCTGGCCAGTGATCTGGGCCCCCTGGCGGCCGTGGTGCACGGGGCTGGGCTGCCGCTGCTGGTGGATCAGGCCCACGGCCGCGGCGAGGCCCTGGCGGCCGGTGCCGACCTGGTGGTGCTCTCCTGCCAGAAGGATGGAGGCGGCCTCGCCCAGAGCGCCGTGCTGCTGGGCCAGGGCCCGCGGCTGGAGCTGCCGGCGATCGAGCGCAGCCTGCTGTGGCTGCAGACCTCCAGCCCCAGCGCCCTGCTGCTGGCCTCCAGCGAGGCGTCGCTGCGGCACGGCTGCAGCGACGCCGGCCGCGAGCAGCGCCACCGCGCCGAGGCGGTGGCGGCCCGGCTGCGCCGGCGCTGCGCCGCGCTGGGCCTGCCGCTGCTGGCCAACCAGGACCCCCTGCGCCTGGTGCTGCACAGCGCCGCCCTCGGCATCAACGGACTGGAGGCCGATGCGTGGTTGCTGGCGCGGGGGGTGATCGCCGAGCTGCCGGAACCCGGCACACTCACGTTCTGCCTGGGCGCGGTGCCCCCCCCTGGCGTGGTGCGGCGCCTGCCGCGGCTGTTGGCGGCCCTGGCCAGGGCGCTGGGGGGCGCCCCGCTGCCACCCTTCAGCGCCCCGCCCCTGCCGCTGGTGGCCGAGCCGGAGCTGGCGCTGGAGCGGGCCTGGCGGGCGCCGTCGCGGTCGCTGCCGCTGGCCCGCGCCGCCGGGGAGCTGGCCGCCGAACCCCTTTGCCCCTATCCCCCCGGCATCCCGCTGTTGGTGCCCGGCGAGCGCATCGATGCCGGCCGGGCGAACTGGCTGGCCGCCGAGGCTCGTCGCTGGCCCGGTCAGATCGCTGATACGGTGAAGGTTGTGGCCAGTTAGGACCCCGTGTCCGGACCACCAGCGCCCTGCGGCCAGCCCTACAGCTGGGACTTCGTGACTCCCGGGCTGCCCGACGGAGCCTTCGACGATGCCCCCGGTTTCAGCCCCACGCCGATGGAGCTGAGGGTGATGCTGCTGGCCCATCTGCGGCCCCGCAGCGAGTCGCTGGTGTGGGACGTGGGCGGCGGCACCGGCGCCCTGGCCCTGGAGATCGCCCGGCTGATGCCCGCCGGCGCCGTGCACACCCTGGAGCGGGATCCCGAGGCCATTGCCCTGCTGGAGAAGAACCGGCAGCGCTTCGGGATCAGCAACCTGCACATCCATGCCGGGGCGGCCCCCGACGACCTCGCCTTGCTGCCGCCGCGGCCCGACCGGGTGCTGCTGGAGGTGGGCCGTCCCCTCGGCGCGGTGCTCACGGCGGTGTGGCAGGCGCTGCAGCCCACCGGGCGCCTGGTGATCAGCACCGCCAGCCTGGAGGGACTGGTGGATGCCACCGACACCCTGGGCCAGCTGGCCGCCCGCGACGTGCAGGTGGTGCAGGCCACGGTGCACCGGATGCAGCGCCGCGGCAGCCAGACGAAGCTGGCGGCGGCCGAGCCCCTGTTCGTGATCGCGGCGGAGCGTCCTTGAGCTCGCCGCCGCCGCCCGTGTCCGTGCCGCAGCGATCCCCCAAGGCCACCTCCCTGGCCCGGCTGGCCAGTGGCTGGGCGGTGGGGGCGTTCGGCTTCGTGGTGGTGATGCTGGGTGGCTGGTGGTTCACCGTGGCCGTGGGGGTGATCGTGCACCTGGGCCTGCTGGAGTTCTTCCGCATGGCCCAGTTCAAGGGCATCCGGCCGGCCACCAAAACCACCCTGGTGGCGGTGCAGCTGCTGCTGTTCACCACCCAGCTCGCCGGCAGCGGCAGCTGGCTCACGGGCGATGTGGCCGCGGCGGTGCTGCCCGCCTCCGGCGCCGTGATCTGCGGCTGGCTGCTGCTGCAGCCGGTGACGGGCACGATCGCCGACATCGCCGCCTCGATCTTCGGGCTCTTCTATCTGGGCTTCCTGCCCAGCCACTGGATCAAGCTGCGCGATCTGCCCGACTCCGGCCTCGAGCTCACCCTGCTGGCCTGCTTCCTGATCGTGGCCACGGACATCGGCTCCTATGCCATCGGTCGGCGGCTGGGCCGGAGGCCGCTCTCGCCGATCTCGCCGGGCAAGACCGTCGAGGGGGCCCTGGGTGGGGTGGCCTGCGCCATGGCGGTGGGCGTGATCGGCGGCCTCTGGATCGGCTGGAGCTGGGGCTGGCTGATCGGTGCCCTGCTGGGGGCGGTGGTGGCCCTGTTCGCCCTGGTGGGCGACCTCACCGAGTCGATGATGAAGCGGGATGCGGGGCTGAAGGATTCCGGCGATGCCATCCCGGGGCACGGCGGCATCCTCGATCGCATCGACAGCTATCTGTTCGTGCCGGCGGTGGTCTATTCCCTGGTGACCCTGGTGTTGCCGCTGCTGCAGCGCTAGGGCCGGCCATCCGCCGGGGGCGCCCCAGGGCACTTCAGGGAGTCACCGTGGCCTCACCGGCGAGCACCAGCATGCCGGCCTCCACCGTGGCCTGCTCCACCCGCAGCGAGGCATCCAGGGGCAGCAGGGTGCGCTGAGTGCCATCCAGGGTCACCAGCTCCAGGCCGCCCTCACTGGCCTCAATCGTGGTGGCCTGTTCCACCGGCCCGGCTGCGCCCACCCCCTGAGCCGCCAGCACCAGGTTGTTGTCCCCCAGCCGCAACCCCACCAGGGGGGTGATGCCCAGCAGCTCTTCGGCCAGCTGGTCGGCGAGGCTGCGCCAGCGGGGCTCGGCCAGGGAGTGGTTGAGACCGGCGCTGGTGAAGCTCACCAGGCCTCGGATCGTGAAGGCGTGCTGCAGCTCCAGAGCCTTTCTCTGCCAGAGGTTGCCCATCTGGATCCGCAGCGGCCCGCTGGTGAGGTCCACCAGCTCCAGCTGCAGGTTCTGGTAGCGGACCCCCCGCGCCCGCACCCGCACGCCTGCCAGGCGGCCCCGCAGCAGGGACCAGGCCGAGCCCTGCAGCGCGATCTCGAGACTGTCGGCCCGCTCGCACTGCTGCCGCAGCCAGAGCTGCAGGGCGCCGGAGAGCAACCGCAGCACCGGCCCGTCGGAACCGTCTCCGGGGGTGATCCCGGCCGGCTCGTGCTGGGGGCCGGGGGCGGCGCTCATGGGGCGAGGGCCGGCTCGGTCAGCCAGGAGGCGGCGACGGTTTCGGGTTGATCGATGTGGGGCAGGTGACCGCAGCCCTCCAGCTCCCGCACCCGCTGGCCCAGCAGGGCCAGGGCGGCCCGCTTCTGGGGCGGCCGCAGGATGCGGTCCTGGGCCCCCCACAGCACCGCCAGGGGCTGGGGGGGCAGGGGGGCGCCGCAGCCTGCGAAACCACCGCTGCGGGCGAAGGCGGCCAGGGCTTCGGCCCAGAGCGGCGCCTGCAGGTGCAGGGAGGCGATCTCCAATTCCGCCGCTCCCACGCTGTGGTCGGGATCGGCGAAGGCGCTGCGGCAGAGCCCCCGTCGCACGGCGGGCAGGGCCAGAAAGCGAACCCCCAGGCCATCCAGCAGCGGCGGCAGGGGCATGGGCCGGCCGGTGAGGCCCGCCGGCGCCAGCAGCAGCAGGCGCCGGATTTGCTGGGGCAGGCGCCGGGCCAGCTCCACCGCCACCGATCCGCCCATGGAGGCGCCGATGACGCCGATGCCGGCCTGCGTCCCTGCGCCGAGTCCCTTGCTGGGGGCGTCGATGGCGGCCAGCAGCCTCACCAGCTGATCGAGCACCGGCCCCGGTCCGAAGGGGCCGCCGCTGGGGCGCGGGCTGAAGCCGAAGCCGTGCAGATCGGGAATGAACAGGCGGTGGTGTCCCGCCAGCAGCGGCGCCAGGCGGCGAAATTCCAGGAAGGAGCTGTCGAAGCCATGCAGCAGCAGCAGCGGTGGCCCCTCGCCCAGCACGGCCACGGGCCACTCCCCGTCCAGCCCGGCCAGATCCCACCACTGCACGCTGGCGGCCAGGCTGCGGCCCTGGGGGTCGAGCAGGCCAGCGGCCGCCTCGCTCACCAGCGCCCTGCAGCGGTCTTGTTGGGGGCGAGGGATCACGCCGGCTGCCGCTCGGCGGCCCGGGCGCTGGCGGTGCTCACCAGCGCCGCCAGCAGGTCGGCTTCGCCCACCGCAAAGGGCAGGTGGTGCAGATCGGAGCCCGGGGCGCAGGCACAGGCGCACACGGCCTGCAGGTCGCTGAGGCTGGCCTGAGCCAGCCCCAGCTCCGCCAGGGTGCAGGGAATGCCCAGGCTCTGGAACAGCGGCAGCAGCTGGCGGCGGGCCTGGGCCGCCAGCTGCTGAGCGCCCACCAGTTCCTCCAGCCGCAACTGCACCAGCACACCGAAGCCCACCTTTTCGCCGTGCAGGCTGCCGTGGCAGGCCGCCAGTTGGGTGAGGCCGTTGTGCACCGCATGGGCGGCCACGGTGCGGCAGCGGGAGCCACCCAGGCCACCGATCAGGCCGGCGGTGAGAGCGCAGGCTTCGGCCACCCTCACCCAGGCCGCGCTGGGGGGACTGGTGGGCTGGGTGGCGCCGGCCGTCATCCCATCGGCCATGGCGGCCTCGGCCTCCAGCAGCAGCTGGTCGCGCAGCACCCGGGCCATCTGCACCGCCTGCTGAATCAGGCCGTCGTGGCTGCCGCCGCTGCTCACCGATGCCTCGTACCACTTGGCCATGGCGTCGGCGATGCCACTGGCCAGGGTGCGTGGTGGCGCCTGACGCACCAGACGGTGGTCGAACACCAGCAGATCCGGGCAGCGCTCCAGCGCCACATCCCCCAGAAAGGCGCCCTGGGGTGAGTAGAGGTTGGAGAGGGCGGTCCAGCCGGCGCAGGTGGCGGCGCTGGTGGGCACGGTGACGCAGGCCAGCCCCAGGCGCTGGGCCAGGAGCTTGCCGGCATCGAGCACCTTGCCGCCGCCGGCGGCCAGCACCAGATCCACTCCGGCGCTGCGGGCTTCGGTTTCCAGCCGCTGCAGATCCTCGGGGCAGCAGTCGTGGGCCAGGGCGGCCTGGGTGACCTGCAGGCCGCTGGCGTTCAGCTCCGTGGCCAACTGCTGGCGCAGGGCCGCGGTGGCCGAGCTGCGGCCGAGCAGCAAGCCATGGCTGCCGAGACCCCCCACCAGGGGCAGCGCCTCCTGCCAGGCGCCCGGCCCGCGCAGCACCCGGGCTGGGGCGATGGCGTGGGCACTGGTGAGGGGCGTCATCGGGCGATCGTATGCAGCGGGATCAGGACCATGGAGGGGTCAGGACCATGGACGTGCCCCCCGCCGGCTTCGCTGGTGGGGGGCTGTGATTGGCGATGGGCGGCACTGACTGGCGGCGGCGGCTGAAGGGCCTCAGGCGCCGGCGCCGGCCAGTTCGGGCACGGCTGGCTCGGCGGTGTCCTGCTTACGGATCACCACCTGCTTGGCCTCGTTCACGTCCACCAGGGCATGGTCGCCCTCGCTGATGCGGGAGCTGAGGAACTCCTCGGCCAGGGAGTCTTCCAGCAGGCGCATCACGGCCCGGCGCAGGGGGCGGGCGCCGTAGGAGGGGTTGTAGCCCTCCTCCACAAGCCGTTCCTTGAAGGCATCGGTGACGGCCAGGTGAATCCCCTTCTCCTCCATGCGGTTGAACACTTCCTTGAGCATGATCTCGGCGATCACCTTGACCTCGTCGCGGGTGAGCTGACGGAAGACGATGATCTCGTCCAGCCGGTTGAGGAATTCGGGGCGGAAGTACTGCTTGAGCTCCTCGTTGACCAGCGCGCGAATGCGGTTGTACTGGCTGTCTTCCGCAGCCTCTCCGGAAAACTCGAAGCCCAGGCCACCGCCACCCTTCTCGATCACCTTCGAACCGATGTTCGAGGTCATGATGATCAGGGTGTTCTTGAAGTCAACCGTGCGGCCCTTGGAGTCGGTGAGGCGACCGTCCTCGAGCAGCTGGAGCAGCAGGTTGAAGACGTCGGGGTGGGCTTTCTCGATCTCGTCGAACAGCACCACGGTGTAGGGCCTGCGGCGCACGGCCTCGGTGAGCTGACCGCCCTCGTTGAAGCCCACATAACCCGGAGGCGACCCGATCAGCTTGCTGACGGTGTGGCGCTCCATGAACTCCGACATGTCGAGACGGATCATCGACTCTTCGCTGCCGAAGAAGTAGGTGGCCAGGGCCTTGGTGAGCTCGGTCTTGCCCACGCCGGTGGGGCCGGAGAAGATGAAGCTGGCGATTGGCCGGTTGGGGTTCTTGAGGCCGACGCGGGCGCGGCGGATGGCCCGGGAGACGGCCTTGACGGCTTCGTCCTGGCCGATCAGGCGCTGGTGGAGGGTCTCCTCCATGTTCAGCAGCTTGGCCGACTCACTTTCGGTGAGTTTCTGCACCGGCACGCCGGTCCAGGAGGCCACGATGTGGGCGATGTCCTCTTCGGTGACGGTGGGTCCGCGATCGAGATCCTCCAGGGCATGGGCCTCGCTGACGGCGGGGCTGGTGATGGCACTGCCGGCCACGGCGGTGTCGGTGGCCTCGGTGCTGGAGCCCTCAGCTGCCGGGGCGGATTCGGTCTTGCGGGCCTGGAGGATGGTGCGGATCTGATCCCGCAGTTCCACCTCCTTGTCGCGCAGCTCGCCGGCCTTGGTGAAGTCCTGCTCGCGCACGGCCTCCTCCTTCTCCTTCTGCACGGCGCGCAGCTGCTTGTCGATCTCCTTGGCCGCCGGCGGCAGCTTGGAGTTCATCAGGCGCACGCGGCTGCCGGCCTCATCGACCAGGTCGATGGCCTTGTCGGGCAGGAAGCGATCGGAGATGTAGCGATCCCCGAGGGTGGCAGCCGCAATCAGGGCATCGTCTTCGATCGTGAGCCGGTGGTGCTCCTCGTAGCGGTCCTTGAGACCGCGCAGGATCTCGATGGTGTCCACCACGGACGGCTCGCCCACCATCACCGGCTGGAAGCGCCGTTCCAGGGCGGCATCGCGTTCGATGTGCTTGCGGTATTCGTCGAGGGTGGTGGCGCCGATGCACTGCAACTCGCCGCGGGCCAAGGCCGGCTTGAGGATGTTGGCGGCATCGATGGCGCCTTCGGCGGCGCCGGCGCCGATGAGGGTGTGCACCTCGTCGATGACGAGGATCACATTGCCCGCACCGCGGATCTCCTCCATGATTTTCTTGAGGCGCTCCTCGAACTCGCCCCGGTACTTGGTGCCGGCCACCAACAGGCCGATGTCGAGGGTGAGAACGCGCTTCTCCTCCAGGATGTCGGGAATGTCGCCCGACTGAATGCGCTGGGCCAGGCCCTCGGCGATGGCGGTCTTGCCGACGCCGGGCTCGCCGATCAGCACGGGGTTGTTCTTGGTGCGGCGGCCGAGGATCTGGATCACCCGCTCGATCTCGTTCTGGCGGCCCACCACCGGGTCGAGCTTGCCGTCGGAGGCCTGCTGGGTGAGGTTGCTGCCGAATTCGTCGAGGGTGGGGGTCTTGGTGGAGCCCTTGCCGCCGCCGCTGCCGGCGGCCACCTCGGCGGTCTCGCCGAGCATGCGGATCACCTGGGTGCGCACCTTGGCGAGATCCACGCCGAGGTTTTCGAGCACGCGGGCGGCGACCCCCTCACCCTCGCGGATCAGGCCCAGCAGCAGGTGCTCGGTGCCGATGTAGTTGTGACCAAGCTGGCGAGCTTCCTCCAGGGACAGCTCCAGCACCCGCTTGGCGCGGGGGGTGAAGGGAATCTCCACGGCCACGAAGCCGGAGCCTCGGCCGATGATCTTCTCCACCTCAACGCGGGCGTCCTTGAGGTTGACCCCCATGGACTTGAGCACCTTGGCGGCGACGCCGGTGCCCTCGCCGATCAGCCCCAGCAGGATTTGCTCGGTGCCCACAAAATTGTGGCCCAGCCTTCGCGCCTCCTCTTGGGCCAGCATGATCACTTTGATGGCCTTCTCGGTGAACCGCTCGAACATGGGGCGGGACCTGTTGCAAGTTGATCCAACCTATCAGGGTTGACAGGGGCTGTGTGGCTGCCAGGACCAGGAGGCCAGATCCCCTGTGCCGGCGCTGGAGGCAGGGGAGTTCATGACAATCGAGGCGGTCTAAGTAGCGGAAAGCGATTATAAGAAAAGCCGGATAACCGTACCGTTTCTGAGCGGCCATTCCCAGCACCCCTCTCAAGGCGCCGTCGCCGGCTCAGCCCAGCTGCATCCAGAGGATCAGGGCGTCGTCGCCATTGCGGTAGTAGCCGGGGCGGCGGCCGGCCTGCCGGAAGCCCAGGCTTTGGTAGAGGGCCAGGGCCGCCGCGTTGCCGCAGGCCACCTCCAGCGTCGCCCGCTCGGCGCCCTGGCCGCCGGCGATCTCCAGCAGGCCCCCCAGCACCTGCCGGCCGAGGCCGCGGCGGCGTTGCCCGGGATCCACGGCCACCAGGGTGATGTGCAGTTCGTCGAGGATCAGCCAACCGCAGGCCATGGCCTGCAGCTGGCCATCCCGCCCCACTCCCAGCCCCGGCCGCCGCGGATCGGCCAGCTCGGTGCCCCATTGCTGGCGGCTCCAGAGCCCCCCCAGGCTGAGGCCATCGAGGGCCAGGCAGGCCTCCAGGTGGGCGGGGCCCAGGATCACGGGTTCACAGGACAGCCGGTTCATCAGGCACGGCAACAGCCGCCAGGCATTCCGTACATTCGACGTTTGGCAACCCACCGCGTCCGGCCATGGTGATCTCCACTCAAGCCACCGGCCTGGATCGCGCCGGTGAGGGCTGCAGCGGTCAGCCCTACGAGGTTGGCTGTGACCGGGCCAGCCCCAACCGCAACCTGGCGCCGCTCAGCACCAGCCTGGATGCCGAAGGCCGGATGATGCTGGGCGGCTGCCGGCTGAGCGAGTTGGCCCGCACCTATGGCACACCGTTGTATGTGCTCGATGAGGCCACCCTGCGGGCCAGCTGCCGGGCCTACAGGCAGGCGTTGGAGACCCACTACCCCGGCCCCTCGCTGGCCCTCTACGCCTCCAAGGCCAACAGCTCGGTGGCGCTGACGGCCCTGATCGCGTCCGAAGGACTGGGACTCGATGCGGTGTCGGCCGGGGAGCTGCTCACCGCCCTGCGCGGCGGCATGCCGCCGGAGCGCATCGTGCTGCACGGCAACAACAAGAGCCGCGAGGAGCTGGCCCTGGCTGCCCGGCGCGGGGTGACCGTGGTGCTGGACAACTGGCGTGACATCGAGCTGCTCACGGAGCTGGCCCCCGGCCTCGATGAGCCGGTGGGGCTGATGCTGCGCTTCACCCCGGGGATCGAGTGCCACACCCATGAGTACATCCGCACCGGCCACCTGGACAGCAAATTCGGCTTCGATCCAGACCAGCTGGAGACGGTGCTGAAGCATCTGGCGGCCTGCCCCTGGGCGCGGCTCACCGGGCTGCACGCCCACATCGGCTCGCAGATCTTTGAGCTCCAGCCCCACTGCGACCTGGCCGGGGTGATGGCCGAGGCCCTCGCCCTGGCCCGCGCCTGCGGCCATCCGGTGAGCGACCTCAACGTGGGGGGCGGCCTGGGCATCCGCTACGTGGCCAGCGACGATCCCCCCAGCATTGAGGAGTGGGTGGCCGCGGTGGCCACGGCCGTTGTGCAGGCCTGCCACCAGCGCCACCTCGACCTGCCTCGGCTGCTGTGCGAACCCGGTCGTTCCCTGGTGGCGACCGCCGGCCTCACGCTCTATGTGATCGGCAGCCGCAAGGAGATTCCCGGCATCCGCACCTACCTTGCGGTGGATGG
Organism: uncultured cyanobacterium; assembly: GCA_963765575.1. GTDB lineage: Bacteria > Cyanobacteriota > Cyanobacteriia > PCC-6307 > Cyanobiaceae > NIES-981. Next base: position 657,940 of record CAVXWZ010000011.1, read on the forward strand.
GGGCATGAGCGACAACCCCCGACCGATCACCTACGAGTCGCCGTACACCGCCGTGCTGGTGGACCGGCCCGGGGCCGAGGCCAGCGACACCGTGACCCTGGCCGGCAAACACTGCGAGTCGGGGGACGTGCTGCTCAAGGACCTGGCCCTGCCCCCCGCCACCAGTGGCGATGTGATTGCGGTGCTGGCCACCGGCGCCTACAACGCCTCGATGGCCTCCAACTACAACCGCATCCCGCGGCCGGCGGCGGTGCTGGTGCACGACGGCATGGCTGACCTGGTGCAACGGCGTGAACAGCCGGAAGACCTACTGCGCTACGACGTGCTGCCAGCCCGCCTGAGGCCGGTAACGTAAGCCACAGGTTTCGGTGACGGTGTGGGCGGGCCCTGGCTCGGGAGTTGGCTCCGCATCGCCGATCCACGTCTGTTTCTCGGGCCCTTTCTCGACCTGCTTCTGGCCGTTGGCCTCGGCGTGCTCGTGCTGGGGCGGGTGCGCGACTCCCGCACCCTGTGGCTGCTGCGCGGTTACCTGCTGCTGGTGGCCCTGGCCTGGGCGGTGCAGCGCTTCGCCAACCTGCCCCTCACCGCCAAGCTGGTGGATGCGCTGGTGCTGGCCTGCAGCCTCTCCCTGGCGATTCTCTGGCAGGGGGAGCTGCGCCGGTTCATGGAACTGCTCGGCACCGGCCGGCTGGACCTGCTGCTCGGCACGCGCAATGGCGATGCCCTCAAGTCGGGGGCGGTGGGGGTGATCAGCGAGGCCGCCGGCCGCCTGTCCCAGGCGCGGCGCGGGGCCCTGATCGTGGTGGACCACGGCAGTGATCTGAGTCCGGAGGATTTCCTCAATCCCGGCATCCCCCTGGATGCCCAGCTGTCGGTGGATCTGCTGCTCAACCTGTTCGCCACCGACACGCCGCTCCATGACGGCGCCGTGGTGGTGAAGGGCAACCGCATCCAGGCGGCCGGCGTGATCCTGCCCCTCTCCCGCCAGGGGATCAACCGCTACGGCACCCGCCACCTGGCGGCCCTCGGTCTCACGGAGCGCTTCAACCGCTGCCTGGCGATCGTGGTGTCGGAGGAAACCGGCACCCTGTCGCTGGCCTGCCGGGGCCGGCTGGAGCGGCCGATCACCAGCAGCCGGCTGCACGACCTGCTCAGTGACGCCCTCGCCAAGCCTGGTGGACGTAGCGTGGCCAAGGACACGCCGGATTCCCGCGGATGAGTCGCGCCCTGGCGACCGACAGCCATTCCATCCACAGCGCCGCCCGGCAGGGATCGCCGGCCGGGCTTGATCGCTCCCGGCTGCCGGTCCATGTGGCCGTGATCATGGATGGCAACGGCCGCTGGGCCCGGGGCCGCGGCCTGCCGCGGGTGATGGGCCACCGGGCCGGGGTGGAGGCGCTCAAACGCACCCTGCGCCTCTGCAATGACTGGGGCATCGGCGCCCTCACCGCCTACGCCTTCTCCACGGAGAACTGGAACCGGCCGGGGGAGGAGGTGAACTTCCTGATGGCCCTGTTCGAGCGGGTGCTGGAGCGGGAGCTGGAGGCGCTGGATCGCGAACGGGTGCGGATCCGTTTCCTCGGCGACCTCACCCCCCTGCCGGCTGGCCTGCAGCGGCTGATCGCCGAGGCCACCAGCCGCACCGCCGCCAACGACGGCATCCATTTCAACGTCTGCACCAACTACGGCGGCCGCGCCGAACTGGTGGGGGCGGCCCGTCGCCTGGCCGAGCGGGTGGCCCGGGGCGAGCTGGACCCCACGGCCATCGACGAGGCCAGCTTCGCCGCCGAGCTGCACACCGCCGGAGAGCGCGATCCCGACCTGCTGATCCGCACCAGCGGCGAGCAGCGCATCAGCAACTTCCTGCTCTGGCAGCTGGCCTATGCGGAGCTGCACATCACCGAGGTGCTCTGGCCCGATTTCAACGAGGCGGCGCTGCTTGCCGCCCTGCTCGACTACCAGAGCCGTCACCGCCGCTTCGGCGGCGTGGATCCCGGCCACTGATTTCCCTCGCCCCCCAGAGCCCCTTGCCTGTGCCCGTGACCGCCACCGCGCCCGTTGCCGCCACCCCTGGCCTGGTGATCCGCCACGACTGGAGCCGCCCTGAGATCCAGGCCCTGCTGGAGGCGCCGCTGATGGATCTGCTCTGGCAGGCCCAGCAGGTGCATCGCGCCGCCAATCCGGGCTATCAGGTGCAGCTCGCCTCGCTGCTGAGCGTCAAGACCGGCGGCTGCGAGGAGGACTGCGCCTACTGTCCCCAGTCGCTGCACCACAGCGCCGATGTGGCCGGACGGCCGGAGCTGGAGGTGGAGCCGGTGCTGGCGCGGGCCCGGGCGGCCAAGGCCGCCGGTGCCCACCGCTTCTGCATGGGCTGGGCCTGGCGCGAAATCCGTGACGGCGCCCCCTTCGAGGCGATGCTGCAGATGGTGCGCGGCGTGCGCGCGCTGGGCCTGGAGGCCTGCGTGACCGCCGGCATGCTCAGCGACGCCCAGGCCGCCCGTCTGGCCGAGGTGGGCCTCACCGCCTACAACCACAACCTCGACACCAGCCCCGAGCACTACGAGCGCATCATCAGCACCCGCACCTACCAGGAGCGGCTCGAAACCCTGGAGCGGGTGCGGCGCGCCGGGGTGACCCTCTGCTGCGGCGGCATCATCGGCATGGGCGAGGCGCTCAGCGACCGGGCCGGGCTGCTCGAGGTGCTGGCCAACCTCGATCCCCACCCCGAGAGCGTGCCGATCAACGCCCTGGTGGCGGTGGAGGGCACGCCGCTGCAGGAGCAGCCGCCGCTGGATCCGCTGGAGCTGGTGCGGATGGTGGCCACGGCCCGCATCCTGATGCCCAGCAGCCGCGTGCGGCTCAGTGCCGGCCGCGAACAGCTCAGCCGCGAGGCCCAGATCCTCTGCCTGCTGGCCGGCGCCGATTCGATCTTCTACGGCGACACCCTGCTCACCACAGGCAACCCCGATGTGGCGGCGGATCAGGCCCTGCTGGCCGCCGCTGGCGTACGGGCCTGGCAGCAGCCAAGCGAGCCCGCCCGCTGCAGCTGATGGGCAAGGGCGTCACGGTGGCCGCCTTCTACCGCTTCGCGGCATTGGAGCCGGCCGAGCTGCCGGCCCTGCGCCAGGGGCTGCTCACCTGCGGCGCGGCCGGCGACGTGAAAGGCACGGTGCTGCTGGCCCCCGAGGGGGTGAACGGCACCGTGAGCGGGCCGGCGGCCGGGGTGGAGGCCTTGCTCCAGGCCCTGCGGGCGGATCCACGGCTCCAGGCCCTGGAGGTGAAGGAGGCCGCCGCCCCGCAGCAGGCCTTCCACCGCTTCAAGGTGCGGCTCAAACGCGAGATTGTCTCGATGGGCGATCCGGGGCTGCAGCCCTACCTCGCGGCCCCGGTGGGCACCCATGTGGATGCGGCCGGCTGGGATGCCCTGATCGCCGACCCCGGCACGTTGGTGGTGGACACCCGCAACGCCTACGAGGTGGCCCTGGGCAGCTTCGAAGGCGCCATCGATCCGGGCACCGCCAGCTTCCGGGAGTTCCCCGCCTGGGTGGAGCGGGAGCTGAGGCCCCTGGTGCAGGAGCGCCGGCCCCGGGCGATCGCCCTGTTCTGCACCGGCGGCATCCGCTGTGAGAAGGCCACGGCCCACCTGCTGCGCCAGGGTTTTGACGGGGTGCACCACCTGCGGGGCGGCATCCTGCGCTATCTGGAGGAGCGGCCCCAGCTCGGCAGCTCGTGGCGGGGCGAGTGCTTCGTGTTCGATCAGCGGGTGGCGGTGAACCACCGGCTCGAGCCCGGTGAGGCCAGCCTCTGCCATGGCTGCCGCAGGCCGCTCACGGCCGCCGATCGCCAGCTGGCCTCCTATGTGGAGGGGGTGAGCTGCCGCCATTGCGCCGACCAGCGCGGTCCGGCCGACCGGGCCCGCTTCGCTGAACGCCAGAAGCAGATCGGCCTGGCCCGGCAGCGGGGGGAGCCCCACCTTGGACGGGCCTTCGCACCGCCGCCTCCAGGCGTTGACTGAGCCCCCACTGGTGCTCTACAGCTTCCGCCGTTGCCCCTATGCGATCCGGGCACGGCTGGCCCTGGCGGCCGCCGGTCTGGCGCCTGGCCCGGGGCTGGAGCTGCGGGAGGTGAGCCTGCAGGCCAAGCCGCCGGAACTGCTGGAGGCGTCGGCCAAGGCCACCGTGCCGGTGCTGGTGGGCCCCGGAGTGATCGAGGAAAGCCTGGCGATCATCCACTGGGCGCTGGATCAGGCCGACCCCCACGGCTGGCGGGCCGGCTGGTCGCCCGCCGATCGGATTGCAGCCGATGCCCTGATCGCCGAGAACGACGGTGTGTTCAAGCAGCACCTGGATCGCTTCAAGTACGCCGCCCGCCACGGCCCCGAGGGCGAGGCGGAGCGCGAGCAGCACCGCCAGGCGGCCCTGGCGATCCTGGAGGTCTGGAGCGGGCGGCTGCAGGAGGGCGGCTGGTTGCTGGGATCCCGGCCGTCGCTGGCGGACTGGGCCCTGCTGCCCTTCGTGCGCCAGTTTCGTCTCGCCGACCCCGAGGGTTTTGACAGCCTCAGGGGCCTGGAACCCCTGCAGGCGTGGCTGGGCCGCTTCCTGGTGAGCGACGCGCTGGCGGCGGTGATGGCACCCCCCTGGGCCAGCCGCCAGCCCTGGCGCTCTCTCCGCTGGCTGTATCACCTGGCTCTGCAGCCGGAGTGGCAGGCGGCTCAGGGGTCCGGGAGCTACCGGCGCTCCACCCGCGGCCGCAGCCTCGAGCAGGAGGGCTTCATCCACGCCAGCTACGCCCACCAGGTGGACGCCACGGCCCAGCGCTTCTACGCCGATGCAGGCCCGGTGGTGCTGCTCAGCCTCGATCCCGCTGCCCTGGAGCAGGCCGGGGTGGCCGTGCGCGCCGAACCGGCCCCGGGCAATGGCGAGCTCTTCCCCCATCTGTATGGGCCGCTGCCGCTGGCGGCGGTGCTGCGGGCTGAGCCCTGGCGGCCCCCCCCTGAGCCCGCCGTGCCCGAGGGGCGCCCTGAGGTGAGCCTTGGGGGAGCAATGCCAAAGTGAAAGGCCGCCTGCAAACGGTCATGCCCGAGACGAACGACAGCGGTTCCGAGAGGTCGCGCATGATCGGAACCCTGCTGGTGTTGGGGTCGGTCAGCGGGCTGGCCGTGGTGGTGTGGTCGATGATCTTGATGCTCGATCTCTAGCCTCTGAAGGCCTCCAGCTTCACTCTCCCTGGAGGCCTGCCCGGTGGCTGGGAGACGGGCCGCCAGCCGCTTCCGCCCTTAGGTTGTCGCCAATCAAGCCCCCGCTGGAGCCAGACCCGCATGGATGTGATCGACGCCATCTACGCCCGGCGCTCGGTGAAGCAGTTCGATCCCTCCCACCGGCTCACGGCTGAGGAGGAGCGGCAGCTGCTGGAGGCGACGATCCAGGCGCCCTCCAGCTTCAATATTCAGCACTGGCGCTTTGTGATCCTGCGGGATCCGGCCCTGCGGGCCACGCTGCGCCAGGAGTACGGCAACGACCAGGCCCAGATCACGGATGCCTCGCTGCTGGTGCTGTTCACGGCTGATCTGAAGGCCTGGGCGAAACAGCCGGAGCGCTACTGGGTGAACGCCCCCAAGGAGGTGGCTGATCTGCTGGTGGGCTGGATGGGCCCCTTCCACGAGGGCCGCGAATGGCTCCAACGCGATGAGGCCCAGCGCTCGATCGGCCTGGCGATGCAGACCCTGATGCTCGCCGCCACCGGCATGGGCTATCAGAGCTGCCCGATGATCGGCTTTGAGATTGAAAAGGTGGCTGAGCTGATTCACCTGCCGGCCGACCATGTAATGGGTCCGATGCTGGCCATCGGCAAGGGCACGAAGGAACCCTGGCCCAAGCCGGGCCAGCTGCCGCTGGAGCAGCTGGTGGTGGAGAACGGGTTCTGATCGCCCCAGCTCGCTCATCACGCTGGGCCTGCGGCTGAAGCCTGTCCGCTTGGACGCATGCCGCGCAGATCCCCCCGCCGGTCGCAGACGGATACGCCGAGACTGGTGGCAGGCGATCGAAGTGGTGCGGGCAACTGGGCGATGTTCCCTGGAGGTGGGCCCGGGGGGCTTCTGTATTCGTTTACGCAGGGTGTTATCGGGTCCGCATAACATGTTTGGCGAGAGGACGGCAGCTCAACAATCGCTTGCACTCACAGGCTTTTCCTCGTTGCTGTTCCTACCTTCGATGCTTATGCTTATGCTGCCAGTGAATGCCTTGATCGGGTGGTTCGCGGATCCGCCTAAGCATTGTTAGCTGCACAGGAAGGCCATGCTCGGTATCATCGGAGTGATGGCTGTGATCACGGATGCCGACAGTCCTCAGAAGCGGCCCGTACAGGTTCTACTTCTACAGTCACGAACCCAACGAGCCTCCTCATGTCCATGTTGACAGAGATCAGGCGTCATGCAAAGCCTGGCTCGCACCGGTCGCACTTTCCTCAAGCCTTGGTTTTAAGGCCAAAGAGCTGCGTGAGATTGAACGGCTAGTCAGCATGAACCGAGCTATCCTGCTGAAAGCATGGGAGGAGTTTCATGGCTGACCCAGGCCAGCGTGTCACAGACGTTGCCTCGACAGAGGACAGGCTCACTGTCGACCTAGCTGATGGACGATCCATCTCGGTGCCTTTGGCTTGGTATCCGCGGCTTCTGCATGCCACCTCTCAGGAGCGTGAGAATTGGGAGATTGCTGGGGCTGGCTATGGAATCCACTGGCCAGATATTGATGAGGATTTAAGTGTGGAAGGCCTACTTCGCGGAGCGCCAGCGTCCCAGGTCAAGACACTGGTCAGCTAACACCGCCATGCACCAGAGCCGCCACCTAGAGGATTGCATCTGCATTCCCAACTCTGTGCGGCCAGGTGATGGCGAGTGTTAGCTGGGCGGGAATCTCTTCGAATCAACCAACCGGAAGATCAGATGACCAGCTATGTGCAAATTTTGACCGCACTGAGTATTGGCCTATTTGGAGTTTTCGGAACTCCGAAGCTATTGAGCGCTGCTGAGCAGATCCCAGTCACGGCCATTGACATCTTGCTGGACCCGGACGCCACGATGCTTGACCGGGCCCGAGATAACAACGCCCGATTGCTCAAGGTCTTCCCAAAAGGATTTGCCTTGGATGCAGCGTACCACCTTCATATCACACTAGTGTAGCGTTTCGTGAATACGACAGATCTTGTTAAACTTATACCGCCACCGGTAAGGTCTTTGCCCGTGCCAACATCTAGGGCATGAAGCTGGAGGCGTTCAAGTACTACTACGCCACGGGCGGGGAAATGGGTGTTGCCCGGATTGTTGCCAGGTCAACGCCTGAGTTGCTCAAGCTGCAGCAGGAATTGATCGCCGCCGTGGCCCCGTTCACGGTGGTAACCGGACCGATTGGCGCGTTCAGCGCATCCCACGGCGATCCTGCCACCGATGCAATTCTCATCAACTATGTGTCCACCTTCGTTCGGAAACAATCCGGCGAGAACTTCAGTCCGCACGTCAGCACCGGCGTCGCTCCCAAGAACTACCTTGACAATATGCTCGCCGAGCCGCTACAAAAAAGCTAAAGGGATGGAACTTAAAATCCTGTGACGCTTGTCACGACGGCAATCAAGCCGATGCACAGAAGTGAAGACTTCCGGGTGAACCGTTGATTACCGCGTCCAGTAGCGATGAGCGCAACGCCTCATCCTTTGCTTCAGCCGACCTGCTACAGCTGGCTTCATAACCCTGCGCAGGGGGCAGAGCTCAAATGCTGGGGCAGTTTTCAAAACTTCCAGCGATCTTGATCGGCTCGTTCCGCTTCCCGAGGGCAGCCTCGGCCATGGCGACGCCCACCGCCTCAAGACCATGGTGCGTTCCCCCCTGGCGGTGACCCAGATCGTTGGCGGCGGTGCTGGCGGCCAAAAGGTGCTGGCGGCCCGAGCATGGGGAGCAGCGCAGAACACGATGGTGAATCCTTCCCGTGGCCCGGAACGGCTGGTGCGCAGCGGCCAGTGGCTGATCGCCCTGCTCTTCGCCTATTTCCTCATCCAGGTGGGCGGGGCCCTGATCGCCGACCTGCCGCTGCTCTCCAGTCCGCCCCAGCTGGAGCAGTTTCTTGACCAGCCGCGCCTTGCCGAGCTGGAGGCCGAGTTGCAACCCCTGCAGGCGCGGCGGCAGGGGCTGCAGGAGGAGGCCGATCGTCTGCGCGAGCGACAGCAGCAGGCGCAGGAGGCCTACGGGCGGGAGCAGGCCAGCTTCGAGACCTGGCGTTCCACCCGCTCCGCCACGGCCCAGTCCGACCAGAACCCGGAGGTGATCGCCCGGGCCCGCCAGCTCGATGGGCTGTTGCGGCAACAGCAGCAACGCAGCACTGAGCAGGCGGAGATCAGGGCCCAGCTGCGGGTCGTGCAGGCCTCGATCGCGCCGCCCCAGGAGCAGCTTCAGCAGCTTCGGGCCGAGGCCCGTGAGCGCTGGCAGCGGGCCCGACAGGAGGCGGAGCTGCGCTCCTTCGGCATCCGTCTGTTGTTTGTGGGGCCGCTGCTGGCCCTGGCGCTGTGGCAGTTCCGCCGCTTCCGCCGCAGCGACCAGTGGCCCTTCGTGTGGGGCTTTCTGCTGTTTGGCCTGTACGCCTTCTTTGTGGAGCTGGTGCCCTACCTGCCCAGCTTCGGGGCCTACATCCGCTACGGCGTTGGGGCGCTACTCACATTCCTGGTGGGCCGGGCCCTGATCCGCTGGCTCAACGCCTACCTGGCGCGCAAGCAGCGGGAGCAGGCGGCGCCCCAGCAGCAGCGCCAGCACGCCATACGCTACGAGAAGGCCCTGCAGGCCCTGGGGCGCAGCCAGTGTCCGAGCTGCGAGCGCAACCTGCCGCGCCGCGAGGGGGGGCTGCCCAACTACTGCATGCATTGCGGCCTGCAGCTGCAGCACGACTGCCGCCAATGCGGCTTCCACCATTACGCCTGCTTTCCCTACTGCCCCAGCTGCGGCCATCCCGCAGAGGTGGCCCCGGAGCGGCCGGCATGACCGCGGCACCGTTGGCCGCCCTGCCCACCCTGGCCGGGCTGGAAGCTGAAGCCCGGCGCCGGGATCTGTTGCTGCGGCTGCAGGTGCAGCGTCGTGCGGGGCTGCTGTGGAGCCTGCGGGTGGGGGTGGCGCGGCCGCAGCCGCTGGAACTGCTGGGTGAACTCAAGGGCTGGGCGCTGCCCACCGCCGCCGGCCTGCGGCTGGACACGATGCGGGTGCAGGGGGAGCGCACCGCAGCGGTGGGGGCGCTGATCTGGGCCGCCACCTTCGCCTGGGCCCTGGAGGCCACCCCCTGCCGGCGGGCGCGGCTGCTGGCGATTCGCGACCACGAGCAGCAGCACCGACGCCTGGTGCGCTACTTCCGCCAGCTGGGCTTCACGCCGCTGCGCCACCTGGGCGCCGGAGCGGCCGACCTGGCTCCCCGGCTGCTCTGGGGCGGCGCTGGCCTGCTGATGGAGGGCGACTGCGCCGAGGGCCTGCGGCGCAGTGCCCGGCGGCTGGGGCCATGACCTCCCGGCGGCGTCAGGGGGCCAGGGGCGCCCAGGCCATGGTGGCGTTGAACTGCTCGCACCAGATGATCACCGAGCCATAGTCGGCCAGCTCAAAACCGGCGGGCAGTTCGTAGGTCTGGGCACCGGTGACCTCCCGCAGGGGGGCGATCACGGTGTAGGTGCCCTCCTGCAGTGGGTAGGCCGGCGGCGGGCTGCCGGCGAGAGGGTCGGCGGTGCGGCCGAAGGTGACCTTGAGATCGGGCGCCTGGGGGCTGGTGCTGAAGTCGTCGCTGAGCACCAGCAGGGTGCGCTGGCCCTCGCGGCGAATCGTGAAACCACCCCGCACAGGCTTCTCGGCCTCGCGGAAAACGCCGCTGTGGAGCTCCTTGGCCGGCTTCTCGGCCATGGCCACCGCTGGGGCGGCGGCATCCGTGGCCGGGGCGGATCCCTGCTGGGAGGCCGTGGCGCAGCCGGTGCCGCCGAAGGCCAGGGCGAGCGAGAGCAACAGGGCTGGACGGGGAGACATGGACACGGGAGAGCGGTCGACTGCTATCCATCTACAGCCGAACCGCCCCGATGGATGGGAACGCCCGCCTGCTCGCCAGGCCCTCAGCGCTGCCCCAGCAGCTCCTGCCAGCTGGGGGGCGGCTCGGCGGCAGCGCCGGGGATGGTGAAGGAATCGAGCGGCAGGGCGCGAGCCGCGAGGCTGCAGCAGGGTCCGCTGAATGGCCAGGGCGGCAGGTCGAGGGGCTGGGGAGCAAAGTCGCGCATGGGTACGCCGCAGGCCCCATCAGGCTGAACGCAACCGGCTGTGGGCCACGGCTGCCTGGATGGCAGCGCGAGGGTGTCGCCGGGCACAGGGCCCTGTCACTCAGGGGCACCCGCCAGGGCGGAGATCACACCAGCTCCAGCACGCGCCAGCTGCCGGCGGCCGCCGCCTCCCGGCAGTAGGCGGAGAAGTCGCGCGGAGCACGGCCGAGGGCGCGCTGCACCCCATCGCCGAGAACGGCGTTGCGGCCATCCAGCACGGTGGTGAACAGATAACCCATCAGCCACACCACCTCCTCGGGTGCACCTGAGCTCGCCACATCAGCCACAAACTCCTGATGCGGCACCTGGAGATAGCTCACCGGCCGGCCTGTGGCGCGGGAGATCTCCCCGCTGGCCTCGGCGAAGCTGAGCAGCCGCGGCCCGGTGAGCTCGTAGATCTCACCGGCATGGCCGGGTTCGGTGAGGGCCGCCACGACCACATCGGCGATGTCGTCGGCATCCACGAAGGGTTCGCGCACCTCTCCCGCCGGCAAACTGAGCTGCGCGGCATTCACCATCTCGGCGAAGGGTCCCTCGGAAAAATTCTGGTTGAACCAGCTCGCCCGCACGACGGTGGCAGGGAGGCCGCTTGTCAGCACAAGTTGCTCACAGGCCTGGGCCTCGGCTTCGCCGCGTCCAGACAGGATCACCAGCCGTTGAACACCTGTTTGCTTCGCCATGGCGACGAAATCTCCGATCGCCTGGGTGGCACCGGGCACGGCGAGGTCGGGGGCGTAGTTGATCGACACGGCCGCCACGCCATCGAGGCAGGCCTGCCAGCTCGAGGGATCACTCCAGTCGAACGCGGGTGATGCCGAGCGGGAACCGATCCGGGTGGGCACGCCCAGATCAGCGAGCCTGGCGGCGATGCGACGGCCGGTCTTGCCGGTGCCTCCCAGCACCAGGGTGAGGGGCGCCTGTGATGCGGTGGTCGGGGTCATGGATGAATCCGTGGTGGGCGACCCGTTTGAGGTCTGCGGGCCATGGCTCCAGCTAACGGGAATCGCTGCGATCCTTCTTGACTGCGGGCGCCAGCGGATTGACGGATCGCGCCATCGAAGTTGGTGGAGGCTGTTGGCTTGCCAACCGGAACGCGCCGGGGGTCTGGCCGGACCAGCGTCTGAAGGCCCGCTGGAAGGCACTCTGCTCGGAGAAGCCGCTCAGAAAAGCAATCTCAATCAGGGGGTAGTCGCTATCCCGCAGCAGGCTCTCAGCGAGCCGTCGCCTGGTGCTGCCGATCAACCCCTGGAAGGACTGGCCCTTCGCCATCAACCGGCGCTGCAGGGAGCGGCCACTGATCCCCAGCTCCCCGGCGATCGTGCTGATCGCCGGGACGCCTTCACTCAGCGACTGAGCGATCAGGGTCTGCACGCGGCGCTCCAGGGAAATCGGCTCCTGAATCTGGGTCAGCTCCGCATCGAGATGGGCATCGATGTAGCGCGACACACTGACGTCGCCGATGCGGCTGGTCGTCTGCATCGCCGCCTGTTCAAACACCAGGCTGTCCTCAGCGGCCCCGAAGTGCACGGCGCATCCGAAGAAGTGTTCGTGGGCGGTGGGATTGGCTGGGGCCGGATGGCTGAAATGAACACACTGGGGGGTGATGGGCTGGGCCGTGATCTCGCCAGCAAGGGTGTACAGACTCGCCAACGTGGCCTCATTGGAGAGATACAGACCCAGGCGTCGTTCGCCTGCACGATGATGCACAAGCGCGGTGGATTGGGATCCATCCCGCAGCTCATAACGGGCCACGCTGGTGAGCACCTTGGCGTAGCGAACCGCCCGCTCGTAGGCGTGCCGGAGTGTTGTCGCCGACTTCATCGCCAGGCCGATGGCGCCGTAGTCGCTGCAACGCATCGAGGCGCCGGTGCGCAGGGGCAGGTCGTCGATGCAGGCATCAAGGCCGGCGATCTTTTCCAGGAGTTCATAATAATCGATGTCCACAACCATCTGCCGAGGGTCCCAGGCGCTGGCGGGATCGACGCCCACGTTCCGCAGCAGGTCATCCTGATCGATGCCGTCGCTCACCTGAGCGACCATCTTTCGCACAAACAGGGAGGTGACGTGACCCAAGGCACTGGCTGGCCGCTCGGTGACGGCCTTCACGCAGGTTTGGACTGTAGCGAGACCCATTCATTGCTGCAGGGCAAGGGAGCAGCATGACCATGCGCTATGAAGCACCAAGAAGGTTGGATTACACTCAGATTGTCCTCGGCTTGATTCCTGGCTTAAGCCTCAAAGTCCAGCGCTACAAGCAGACACAATCATGATCATGTTTCGTACGCTGCTGATCACCATCTTTGTTGTCATCACTGGCTGCACCCTGGTCACCATCAGCCGGGAAGGCCTCAATCTCTTGCCCGTCTTTTTTGGGGCTATGGCCACGATGCAGTGGCCAGGACAGTTCAACCTTGACTTCACCTGCCTGCTGTTGCTCTCAGGTCTGTGGATCAGCTGGCGGCATCAATTCTCACCGGGCGGCGTGGTCCTGGGCCTGGTGGCCACCGTGGGTGGTGGCCTGTCCCTGAGCGTCGACCTGCTGTTCGGGCCCAGCCGCGCCGCAGCTTGAGTGAAGCCTCTCCCAGTCCTGGTCCGATCCCAACGCCAGTCCGCCCATGAAAGCCTGCCTCTATCACCGCTATGGCTCCCCCGATGTCCTGAACCTTGAGGAGATCGACAAACCCATCCCCAAGGCCAACGAGGTGTTGATCAAAATCCTCGCCACCACCGTCACCTCGGGTGACTGGCGGCTGCGCAGCCTGGAGGTGCCAGCCGGATTTGGGTTGATCATCCGCCTGGTGGCGGGGCTGAAGCGACCACGGCAACCGATCCTGGGTTCGGAGCTGGCGGGGCTGGTGGAGGCGACGGGCCAGGACGCGAGCCGCTTCCAGGTGGGCGATGAGGTCGTTGCGTTCAGCGATCTCGCCCTGGGGTGCCATGCCGAGTACCGCTGCCTGCCGGAGCACGGGAGCGTGGTCCTCAAACCCAGATCGCTCAGCTTCCAGGAGGCCGCCGCACTGTCGTTCGGTGGCACCACGGCCCTGGATTTCCTGCGTCGCGCCCGCCTGAAATCGGGGGAGAGGCTGCTGGTCGTTGGCGCCTCCGGGGCGGTCGGCAGCGCCGCCGTGCAGCTCGCCTGTCACCTGGGAGCGGAGGTGACGGCCGTGTGCAGCACCCGCAATCAGGAGCTGGTGCGATTCCTGGGTGCCCACCAGGTGATCGATTACACCCGGGACGACTTCACCCGTGATGGTCAGACCTACGACGTGATTCTCGATGCCGTCGGCACGGCTCCCTTCGCGCGCTCCCGGGCGTCGCTGCGGCCAGGGGGGCGCCTGCTGCTCGTGGTGGCGGGCCTCCCCGCCCTGATGCTCAGTGGCTGGCAGACCCTCACCACCGACAAACGGGTGATTGCCGGGCCAGCCAGTGTGAAGCCCGGTGACCTGGCCCATCTCGCTGAGCTGGCCGACGCTGGGGCCTTCCGGCCCGTCGTGGATCGCTGTTATCCCTTTGAGCAGATTCCGGAGGCCCACCGCTATGTCGACAGCGGCCACAAGCGGGGCAATGTGGTGATCACGCTGGATCCCTGAGCTTGTGGAGTGGCCGCTCAGATCAGGGAGTGCAGCCCGATCGGATTGCCTTCGGTGTCGCGCACCACGGAGATGAAGCCGAATGCGCCGATTGCCATTTTGGGACGATTCACTGTACCCCCGGCGGAGACCACCCGGCTCTCTTCCACGGCGCAGTTCTGACAGCTGAAGTACACCATCGTGCCGCCCTTGCCAGGCTCACAACCCTCCATCTGCATCAGGGCACCGCCAGATCCCACCTGGTCGTTCTGCATCGGAAAACACCAGTAGGCCTGTTCGCAGCCACGTTGCCCTCTTCGGGCACAACGTCATGGCCAGCCAGCCTCTCCCCCGCTGTGGCAACTGTCCAGTCAAGGGCTCTCAGCAATGGGGTAACACGGCACAACCTGGAAACATTGAGCAGTCCGAATGCATGGCGCAACCCCGAGGCAGCACGTGGACGCTGCACCGAGGTTGGCAGGGGCGGGAGAGTTGGATAGTGCCTTTCACTTGCAGAAATGTAGAGATCATGCCACCAGCAACCTTGCTGATCCAGGCATCAATGGTCAAGTGGCAGGTCTCGTCGGCTGCATTCTCGGCCCAGAAACATGCTATGGGCGGCGTTGTGCGCCTCACTTTTTCGGTGGAGGATGGCACTGTGAATAGCTTCACCACCGACAGCAAGGGCAACAATTCGAACCAGCACAGCACATCCTGGGGCAGTCGAAATTAGGCACCCGGTGCCGATCCCTCGCTCTGCTCCCCTGTGGCCGGTGGCCTGGAACACATCTTGCTGGGCCGTTGCCGCCTGAAGATCGGTGGGCGTGACGCTCCCACCTTCCCTCAAGCCAGCCAGCCGGCTGGCACGCAAGCTCGGCACCGTGGATGCGGTGATCATCGGCCTCGGGGCGATGGTCGGCGCCGGCATCTTTGCGGTGATCGGTCCGGCTGTGGCGATCGCCGGCAGTGGCGCCCTGCTGGCGCTGCTGCTGGCGGCCGCCGTGGCCTACTGCAACGCCACCTCATCGGCCCAGCTGGCGGCGCTCCACCCCGAGTCGGGCGGGGCCTACGTCTACGGGCGCCGGCGCTTGGGCCCCTTCTGGGGGTATCTGGCCGGCTGGGGATTCGTGGTGGGCAAGCTCGCCAGTTGCACGGCCATGGCCCTCACCTTCGCCAGTTACGCCGCGCCCACGCTGATGCGGCCGCTGGCCGTGGCCGCCGTGCTCCTGCTCACCGCGGTCAACACGTTCGGTGTGCAGAAAACGGCCCAGCTCACGCGGCTGATCGTGGCCGTGGTGTTGCTGGCCCTGGCTGCCGTGATCCTGGCGGTGCTGCTGGGGGGAGAGGCCTCCTTCGCTCGCCTCACGGCCGAGCTGACCTGGCGGCCCCAGGCCATCCTGCAGGCGGCCGGTCTGTGGTTTTTCGCCTTCTCGGGCTATGCCCGGCTGGCCACGCTGGGCGAAGAGGTGGTTGATCCCCGCCGCACCATTCCCCGTGCCATACCCCTGGCCCTGACGATCACGCTGCTGCTCTACCTCAGCGTGGCGTTGTCTGCCCTGCTGGCCGTGGATGCCGCCGAGCTGGGCCGGGCAGCGGCACCCCTGGTGACGGCGGTGCAGGCGGGCCGTTTCGCTTCCTGGAGTCCCATCGTGCGCATCGGCGCCGCGGTGGCCTCCCTCGGGGTGCTGCTCTCGCTGATCGCGGGCGTCAGCCGCACCACCTTCGCGATGGCGGCCAACCGCGACCTGCCCCATCTGTTCGCCAGCGTGCATCCCCACTACCAGGTGCCGCAGCGGGCCGAGCTGGCCGTGGGCCTGATCGTGGCCGGCCTGGTGTGGCTGAGTGACCTGCGCTCGGCCATCGGCTTCAGCGCCTTCACCGTGCTGCTCTATTACGCCATCACCAATGCCGCCGCCCTACGGCTGGCGCCCCAGGAGCGCCGCTGGCCGCGCGCCCTGGCCGTGGCCGGCCTTTTCGGTTGCATCGTGCTCGCCTTCAGCCTGCCCCTGGCCGCGGTGCTGGGGGGCGTGCTGGTGGTGCTGATCGGCAGCGCCCTCTACGGCGGTCGCCGGCTGCTCGGCGCAGCAGCGACGACGCCCGGCCCCTGAGACCGCGGCAGGGGCCAGGCCGGATCGTGGCGGGCCTGGACCAGGTCAGGATGGCCGTGATCAATTGCCGGGGGACTGGGTGAGGCAGCAGAACAGCCGTCTCGACCTGCGCCCGGCGGCGTTGCCGCTGGCGGCCTATGTGCTGCTGCGGGGCCTCAACACGCCGGTGCTCAAGCAGCTGCAGCAGCTCGGCCTGGAGCACCAGGTGAACGGCGAGAACCCGATCAGCTTCTGCAATGTGTTCTTCTTCGCCCAGCTGGTGGTGGGCTTGGCGGCCTTGCTGGTGGGCCGGCGCACGCTGCCCTCCGCCCTGTCCACCATCGGCCCCCAGCAGCGTTGGCTGTTGGCGGCCGACACTCTGCTGGGGCGCCTGCTCGCTCCGGTGGCCACCTTCAGCGCTCTGGAGTCGCTCTCGGTGATCACCCAGACCCTGCTGTTCGCCCTGGTGCTGCCGGTCTCGGCGCTGCTGGCCTGGGCCCTGCTGCGCGAACCCCTGCCCCGCGCCTTCCTGCCCAGCCTGGCGCTGATCACCACCGGCCTGCTGTTGCCCCAGCTGGTGCCGATGGCCACAGCCGCGCCGATGAGCGATCTGCCCGGCGTGCTCTGGGCCCTGGTGGCCGTGCTGGCCTTCAGCGGCGCGGCCCTCACCGGCCGTCTGCTCGCCGCCGGCGGCAGCCCCCCGGTGCTCAGCGTCGGCGTGGGCTCGCTGGTTTCGGCGCTGGTGTTTGCCGTGCTGGCACTGTTGCTCTACGGCCCCGACCACTTCCTGCTGCTGCGCCTCTGGTGGGTGGTGGGGGTGATCCTGATCTATGCCCTGTGCCTGTCGCTGGGGAGCGAGCTGGCCCTGCGCTCGGCCTACCGCCATGCCCCGGTGGCCAGCGTGGCGCTGTGGGGCAGCCTCTCGATCGCCGTGGCGGTGATCGGCGCCGCCGTGCTGCTCGCTGAGCCGCTCAATGCCGCCACCGTTGGTGGTGTGCTGTTGCTGCTGGCCGGGGTGGTCCTGGCCCGCCGCCAGCCTGTGGCCAGCTGATCCTTTCCCAGCCAGGCTTGGTGGGCATTGCCAAAGCCCTGCTCCGCCGCCGAGTTCCCCTTCGCCATCTGCACGCCATGACCCCCGCAGCCATCGCCCCGCCGGCGGAGCCCAACGGTGTGCTGATGCAGTATTTCCATTGGTACACGCCCGCCGATGGTGGCCACTGGCGGCGGCTGCAGCAGCAGGCCGCCGACCTGGCCGCGGCCGGCATCACCGCCCTGTGGCTGCCTCCGGCCGGCAAGGGTCTCGCCGGAGGGGCCGATGTGGGCTACGGCATCTACGACCCCTACGACCTGGGCGAGTTCGACCAGAAGGGCACGGTGGCCACCAAGTACGGCACCAGGGAGGAGTACCTGGCCGCGGTGGCGGCCTGCCGTGCGGCGGGTCTGCAGGTCTATGCCGACGCGGTGTTCAACCACCTCATGGGCGGTGATGCCGAGGAGGACTTCAGTGCCACCCCCTTCGACCCGCAGAACCGCTTCCGGCCCATCGGCGACCAGCGCCCGATCCGCTCCTGGACCCACTTTCACTATCCCGGCCGTGGCGGCGCCCACTCGCCGATGCAGTGGCACTGGTGGCATTTCGATGCCGTCGACTACAACAGCCGCGATACCGGCCTCCAGGCCGTGTGGCGAATCGAGGGCAAGGCCTTCGACGACAACGTGGATCTGGAGCGCGGCAACTACGACTATCTGATGGGCTGCGATCTCGACATCGACCATCCGGAGGTGCGCGACACCCTCAAGCACTGGGGCACCTGGATGCTGGACACGGCGCGAGTGGACGGCTTCCGCCTTGATGCCATCAAGCACATCAACGGTGGCTTCTTCTCCGATTGGATTGCCCACGTGGAGAGACACGCCGGCCGCGATCTGTTCGTGGTGGGGGAGTACTGGACCACCAATCTGGCCACCCTCAGCTGGTACGCCGGCCACACCGAGGAGCGGATTCACCTCTTCGATGCGCCGCTGCATCACAACTTCCACGTGGCCAGCCGCTTGGGCTCGGGCTACGACCTGCGCCGCCTGCTCGACGGCACCCTGATGCGCCACCTGCCCCAGCTGGCGGTAACGCTGGTGGAGAACCACGACACCCAGCCCCTGCAGGCGCTGGAATCGGTGGTGGAGCCCTGGTTCAAGCCGCTCGCCTATGCCTTCATCCTGTTGCGGCGCGAGGGCTACCCCTGCCTCTTCCTGCCCGACTACGACGGCGCCCGCTACCGCGACCGGGGCCACGACGGCCAGCACCATGATGTGGAGCTGGTGAGCCACCGCTGGATCCTCGATCGCCTGCTGGCCGCCCGCCGTGACCATGCCTACGGCGAGCAGCACGACTACCTCGACCACCCCAACTGCATCGGCTGGGCCCGCCTCGGCACTCCCTCCCATCCCACCGCCCTGGTGGTGCTGATGAGCAACAGCGGCGAGGGCTGGAAGTGGATGGCCACCGGTCGCCCCCACACCGCCTTCCGCGACGTCACCGAGCACCGCCGCGAGCTGATCCGCACCAACGAGCACGGCTGGGCGGAGTTCCGCTGTCCGCCGGGCTCGCTGTCGGTGTGGGTGGAAACGGCGGCGTGATCCTGCTGGCCCTGGTGGGCTGGCCGCTGCTGCTCGCCGTGGTGGGGCCCGAGCCCCGCGCTCGCCTGGCGCCGCTGCCGCCACCACCGCCGGGGCGCTTCACGGTGCTGGTCGCCGACTGGGGGCTGCACACGGCGATCGTGCTGCAGCAGCCCCCGGGCTGGCGGCTCGGCCCCCCCGGCGCCGAAGCGGCTCCCTTCCTGGAACTGGCCTGGGGCGACCGCCGCTATTACGCCGGCGGCGAGCGGCGGCCCGATGCCGTGGCCGCCACCCTGTTCAGGCCCACCGATTCGGTGCTGTTCCTCGCCGCTCACCCCGATCCGCCGCGGCTGCACGGGGCCATCCGGGTGCAGGAGCGCCAGGTGGATGGCACCACACTGCGGGCCCTGCTCACGGCCCTGGAGCGCTCCCTGCGGCGCAGCCCGGACGGCGAGCGGCTGCCTCCCCTGCCCCGGCCCGCTGGCGGCGGCGGTCGCTTCTTCCCAGCCCACGGCCCCTATCTCTGGACCCGCAACTGCAACTGGTGGACCGTGCAGCGCTTGGCCGAAGCGGGCCTCGCCAGCCACCCGGCCGCCGTGCTGGTCAGTCGCCAGGTGCCGGGTCGGCTGCTGGGTTTCCGGGTTCGGCCCCAGCCCTGAGCTCCGCGGCCGCCGGCAGCAGCGCATCCACAGAGAGATCGGGGCGCCGCAGCAGGGCGAACAGGGTGCCGGCATTGCCGCGGCAGAGGCGCAGCTCGTCGTCGAGCACGGTGATGTCCAGCCAGGCGGGGTATGGCTGTTGCACCCCGCGCAGCAGCTGCAGCCGCTGCTGCCCCAGCCGCGGTCCCAGCCAGCCGCCGCGCTGGAAGCGCACCTGCACCCGCTGGCTGGTGATGACGCTGATGGCAGCCTCCACGGCGATGCCGGCCAGGGGGCCGAGCGGTCCGGGCAGGCGCAGCAGGTTCAGCGCCCGACCCTGGGAGGGCACCAGCAGTTGCAGGTTTTCGATCCACGGGCCCACCGCCAGGTAGGGCAGGTTGCTGCTGCTCCAGCGCAGTTCCCACACCCCCTCCAGCAACTCCAGCGCTCCGGGGGCCGCCAGGTCGGCCGGGGTGGCGTGCTCCAGCACCCCGATCAGCTCCCGCAGCCGCTGCTCACGGCGGTTGGCGCCACCCCGGCCGCCCTGCCGCAGCAGGGCCAGCAGCTCCTGGCGGGCCTGCCCCGGCTCGAGCGGTGGACCGGACGTCGCCTCGGTCTGGGGCGGGCTGGTTTCCGGCATCGGCCATCGCGCACACACAGGATCCATGCTGGCTCCATCCCAGCCCCGTGGCGTTCCCGCCCCCGAGCTCCGATGCGTGTCCACTGGTTTCAGCACGTGGCCTTCGAGGGCCTCGGCAGCATCGAGCCCTGGCTCCTGGGCCGCGGCCATCAGCTCAGCGTCACCCGCTTCCAGCACTGGCAGTCCCAGGGCGGCAGCGCGGAGCTGCCCGACCTCGACGCCATCGAAGGGCTGATCGCCATGGGCGGTCCGATGGGTGTCAACGACGAGGACCGCTACCCCTGGCTGGTGGAGGAAAAGCGCTGCATCCGCGCGGCCATCGAGCGGGGCCTGCCCGTGCTGGGCATTTGTCTCGGTGCCCAGCTGATCGCCAGCGCCCTCGGCGCAAGGGTCTTCCGCAACCCCGAGCCGGAGATCGGCTGGTTTGCGGTGGAGGGTCTGGGCGCCCCCAGCTCGGCCCGCTTCCGCTTTCCCCGCTCGCTGCCGGTGTTCCACTGGCACGGTGAGACTTTCGATCTGCCCCCCGGCGCCGAGCCCCTGGCCCGCAGCGCCGCCTGCGCGCTGCAGGCGTTTCAGCTGCACGGGAGGGTGTACGGGTTGCAGTTCCACCTGGAGATGACCCCTGAGGGCGCGCGCACCCTGGTGGAGCACTGCGGCGACGAGCTGATCGAGGCTCCGTTCGTGCAGTCCGCCTCAGCGATCCTCACGGCGCCGCCCCAGGCGTACCGCGACGCCCAGGTGGTGCTGGATCAGCTGCTCACGGCGCTGTTCCCAGCCAGTTGATAAATCGCTGGATCACCACCGAGTTGCTGATGTCCACGAAGAAGCCCGACACCAGCGGCAAGATCAGGAAGGCGCGCTCGGCTGGGCCATAGGTCTGGGTGACCGCCGACATATTGGCCATGGCAGTGGGGGTGGCGCCCATTGAGAAGCCCCCGAAGCCGGCGCAGAGCACGGCGGCCTGATAGTCCCCACCCATCAGCCGGAAAACAACCAGCAGGGCATAGCCGAAGGCCATCAGGAATTGGATGCCCAGGATTAGCAGCAGCGATCCTCCCAGCCCCCGCAGGGTCCAGATCTGCAGACTCATCAGCGACATCGCCAGGAACACACCGAGCGCCAAATCCGACACCACCGCCAAGGCGGAACTGTGGGCCGGCCACGGCAGCTTCACCAGCCGCGGCAAGGTGTTGGTGAGGATGATGCCGGCGAATAGGGCGCAGACAAACAGGGGCAGGTTGCGGCCCATGTAGGAGAGAGCCTGGTAGATCAGCTGTCCGAATCCCACGCACAGGTTCAACCAAAACAGGGTGGCCAGCAGCCGGAAGCTGGTGATCGGGGGTCCGGGTTGGGCCGTTTCCGCCATCGGATCTCTGAGGGGATCACGCTGCCGCTGGGGCTCCGGTGGGGGAGCGCGGCGGATGAGCAGCCGGGCAATCGGTCCGCCCATTAGCGAGGAGAGAATCAGGCCGAAGGTCGCGCTGGCCACCCCAATCTCCAGGGCGCTGTCGATCCCGTGCAGTTCGGTGAAGCGGGGCCCCCAGGCAATGGCGGTGCCATGGCCCCCCACCAGCGACACTGATCCGCCGAGCAGACCTACAAGTGGATCGAGCCCCAGCAGGGTCGCCATGGCCACGCCCGTGAGGTTCTGGATCACGATGTACACCACCGTGACCACCAGCAGGATCAACAGCGGCCGGCCACCACTGCGCAGGGTGCGGACGTCGGCATTGAGCCCGATACCGGCGAAGAAATAGAGCAACAGGAAATCCCGCACCGCCAGATCGAAGCCCACCTCCAGGCCGCTCACGGCGTACACCAGCGCCACCAGAAGGCTGACCAGCAGACCACTGGCCACGGGTTCGGGAATATTGAACTCACGCAGGGCCCGCACCCGCCTGTGCAGCAGCTTGCCGACGGCCAGCACCATGATCGCGATGTTGAAGCTGGCGAAAGCGCCGATCTGCAACTGCATCGCGGTGGCTCAGCCCTCGTCGCCGGCGTGGTAGCTGGAGCGTACGAGCGGGCCACCGCGCACCTGGGCAAAGCCCATCTCCCGGGCCAGCGCTGCCAGGTCGTCAAACTCCTCCGGCCGCCAATAGCGCGCCACCGGCAGGTGGGCGAGGGAGGGGCGCAGGTACTGGCCCAGGGTGAGCCGCTGGCAGCCCACCGCCCGCAGGTCGGCCAGGGTGGCGATCACCTCCGGGCGGCTCTCGCCCAGTCCCAGCATCAAGCCGCTCTTGGTGGGGATCTGCGGGGCCAGCTCCCGGGCCGCGGCCAGGAGCTCAAGGGAGCGGCGGTAGGTGGCGCCGCGGCGCACCTCCCCCTGCAGCCGCGCCACCGTTTCCAGGTTGTGGTTGAAGCACACCGGCCCTGCCGCCAGCACCGCCGCCAGGCGCTGGCGTTGGGCGGCGCGGCCGGCGGCCTCATCGCGGTGGCCCCCCCAGAAGTCGGGGGTGAGCACCTCGATCGCCACGACGGGGTCGCGCCGCCGGATCGCCGCCATGGCGGCCGTGAACAGCCCGGCGCCGTGGTCCTCCAGGTCGTCGCGGGCCACGGCGGTGAGCACCACATAACGCAGCCCCAGCACCGCCACCGCCTCGGCCACCCGTTCGGCCTCGCCCCCGTCGAGGGCCACCGGCGCCTGGCCCTTGTCCACCTGGCAGAAGGCACAGCTGCGGGTGCAGATCGGCCCCCCTAGCAGGAAGGTGGCGGTGCCGCCGGCGTAGCACTCGGCCCGGTTGGGGCAGCGCCCCTCCTCGCAGATGGTGTGCAGGCGTTGCTGCTTCACCACCGCCTGCACGCTCTCCAGGTCGGAGGCCTGGCCCACGGGCCGGCGCAGCCAGGGTGGCAGCCGTTCGGCTGGCGGGATGGTGCTGTAGCGCGATGGAGACGGTGGCATCAATCCGGGCGACGGGGTGATCAGGTCAGCAGCAGGCGGTCGATGAAGGGGTCCCAGCTGAGGCCAGCGGCATCGAACGGGTGGATGGGGAGTTCAGAGTCTCTGGCTATGCCATGGGCCGCTCATTCCACGGGTCGGCGGCCCTCGAAGGCCCGGGCCAGGGTCACCTCATCGGCGTAGTCCAGTTCGCTGCCCATCGGCAGCCCGTAGGCGATGCGGCTCACCTGGGTGAAGGGCCGCAGCAGCCGGGCCAGATAGAGGCTGGTGGTGTCACCTTCGACGCTGGGGGTGAGGGCCAGGATCACCTCCTCGATGGGCGGCTCGCCTGACGACTGCGGCTGCTCCGGGTCGGCGCCGGCCACCCGCCGCACCAGGGGCTGGATCTGCAGCAGTTCCGGCCCGACGCCGTCCATCGGCGAGATCAGCCCACCCAGCACGTGGTAGCGGCCCCGGAACTCCCGGGTGCGCTCCATCGCCAGCAGATCGCGGGAGTCGGCCACCACGCAGATCTGACCGTTGCTGCGTTCCGGATTGCGGCAGATTTCGCAGAGCGGATCAGCCGAGAGGTGGAAACAGCAGCGGCACTGGCCCACCTGGCTGCGGGCCGCCAGCAGGGCTTCAGCAAAGCTGCGGATCTGCTCCTCAGGCTGGCGCAGCAGGTGCAGGGCCAGGCGTTGGGCCGTGCGTGGACCGATACCGGGAAGCCGCTCGAACTGATCGATCAGCCGGGCCAGTGGACGCGTGTAACCGCTCAGCGCTGCGCTGCCGCTGGGGGAAATGTAGGCGCCGCGCCCAGCAGAATGGCGTCGCTGCGCCTGCCCCCGTGCCCCCCGCCATGACGCCGACCCGATCGCTGCTGCCCCGGCCCCTGATCCGCAACCTGCTGGCCCTGCTGCTGGCGGTGTCGCTTGTGGGCTGCAGTGCGGCGGCGGCGGGCCTGAATGGCTACCAGAGCCCCGACGGCCGCTACGCCTTCCTCTACCCCACCGGCTGGACCCGGGTGCAGGTGAGCGGCGGCCCCCAGGTGGTGTTCCACGACCTGATCAACAGCGATGAAACCCTCAGCCTGGTGGTGTCGGAGGTGAATCCCGACTCCGACCTGATGGACCTGGGCAGCGCCGTGGCGGTGGGCGAGCGCCTGCGCCGCAACGTGATCGCCCCGGAGGGCAGTGGTCGGGCTGCGGAACTGCTGCAGGCCGATGAGCGCCAGCAGGGCGGCCGCACCTTCTACGACCTGGAATACGCCGTGCACCTGCAGGACCGTGACCGCCATGAGCTGGCCACGGTGGTGGTGGATCGGGGCCGCCTCTACACCCTCGCCGCCAGCACCAACGAGATCCGCTGGAGCAAGGTGAAGGATCTCTTCCAGCAGGTGGTGACATCCTTCAACCTGCTGGTCTGAGGTGGATGTCGCCGTGGTGGGTGGCGGCCTGGCCGGCGGGCTGCTGGCCCTTGAGCTGGCCGAGCGGGGCCTGGCCACCCAGCTCATCGATCCACTCATCGACCCACTCGTCGAACCCCTGATCGGCAATGCCACGGCCCTGAGCTATGGCGCCATGGCCCCCTGGGCGGCCCCTCTGAGCCCGATGGGCCGCCTGATCCGCGGCGCTCCGGGCCGCTGGCGGGCGCTGCAGCGGCGCCATGGCGACCTGGGCTGGCAGCGTGCCTGCTTCCGTCCCCTCGGCACTGGTGCACCCCTCGGTGGGCGTCTGCGCTTGCCCTGCAGCCGGGTGCTGGCACCGGTGCTGCAGCGGCGCTGGCCCCAGGTGCTACGTCAGGCCGGCGTGCGGCTCACGGCAGCGCGGGTGACGGCCCTGGAGCCCCACCCCGCTGTTGCGGGTGGGTGGCGGCTGCAGCTGGAGCGGGGGCCGACGCTGGAGGTGCCCCAGCTGGTGCTGGCCGCCGGTGCCGGCTGCAGGGCCCTCTGGCCAGCCCTGCCGGCCCGGCTGCGGGCGAGCTGGGCTGGCGTGCTGGTGCTCGACCCGAGGGCTGGACCGGGCCCGGCCGGGGGCGGACTGCGCCTGCCGGCCCGCTTCAGCCGCCTGGCCCTGGAGGCCCGGGCCGCGGATCTGCGCGAGCAGGCCTGGGTGGTGGACCCGGGCCTGCTGAGCTGGGGCGAGGGCTGGCTGGCGGGTCAGATCAGCCTGCTGCGGCCGGCGCTGGACGCCGGCGAACCGCCCCCTGCAGACCTGCAGGAGACGCGCCTGCGCCAGGCCCTGGCCGCCATCGACAGCGCCCTGGCCACCTGGCCTGGGCGCTTCCGCCAGGTGCCGGTGAGTTTCTGTCCTGGCGGGCTGCCCCTGGTGGGCCCCCTGGGCGCGCAGGGGTTGTGGGTGTTCAGCGGCTTCAGCGGCGCCTTTGCCCAGGTGCCGGTGCTGGCGCCGCTGCTGGCCGACGGGATCGCCGCTGTCGCTGCCCCGGCCGGTGCAGGCCAGGGGCGGCTCAGCCAGGTCTGCGGGCGCCTGCAACGGCTCGGTGTGCTGCCTGATCAGTAGGTGTAGCGGCCGTCGTCACGGCCGGCTCCCCTGCCGGACGGTTCCGGCCAGGTGGCCTCCCAGTAGCTGATGCCATCGAGGTAGAAGGGGTAGCCGTCCAGCCGCTCGATCTGCAGTTCGGTGGTGCCCATGGCGGTGATCAGCCCGCCCAGCTCCATCGGCCCCAGGTCGGTCTTGATGTCGTTGCCGACCGCCGCCAGCACCATCGGCAGCCGCACCAGTTGGTCGGGGCGGGTGAGCTTGCGGAAGAGGGCATGCAGGGCCAGTTGCTGGCGTTCGATGCGGCCGATGTCGCCCATCTCGTCGTGGCGGAAGCGCAGAAAACCCTCCAGATCCTTCCCCCGCAGGTTCTGGCGGCCGGGCTGAAGATCGATCGTCAGGCCCTGGCTCTGGTCCACGTAGTAGAGGCGCTTGGGCACATCCACCTCGATGCCGCCCACGGCATCGGCCATGCGCCGGATCGCCGCCAGGTTCACCACCACGGTGTGGCTGATCGGCCGGCCCATGCGGCGCGAGAGCTCGCGCGTCACCAGGTCCCTGCCACCGAGGGGGTAGAGGGCGTTCACCTTCTGGGGGCCGTAGCCCTCCACCTCGATGTAGGTGTCGCGTGGCACCTGGGTCACCTTGGTGGTGCCGCCGTCGATGCGCACGCTGGCGATGACGTCGGTGAGGCCGCCCTGGGCATCGGTGCCGAGCAGGAGGATGTTCTGGCTGCCCACCCGGCTCCAGGCGGCAAAGGGGTTGATGACGCGCTGGTTGTTCTCCAGCGGGTTCTCACTCAGCCACTCCGCGAGCGGCTGGGCCAGCAGCAGACCGCCGCCGAGACCGAGGGCCATGGCCAGCAGCACAGGCCCCCGGTGGCCCCGCCTGCGTGTCCGTCGACCTGCCGAACGGCTCATGACACCAACGCTATGGCAGCCCCGGGCGCCGGCGGCCGGGTGGTGCCGCTGGCCCAACCGGTCGGTCGCCCTGCCGCCGCCCTACGGCACGGTGGGGCCAGGGGCCAGGCGCAGGGGGTGGTGGAGCTGCTCACAGGGCCAGCCGCTCGCCACTGCGCAGCCCGGCCTGCACGCGCCAGAGATTGGCGTAGGCGCCTTCGGCGGCGATCAGCTCCTCGTGGCGGCCGCTCTCCACGATCCGGCCCTGCTCCATGACCACGATGCGGTCGGCGTGGCGCACGGTCGAAAGCCGGTGGGCGATCACCAGGGTGGTGCGTTCGGCCGTGATCAGATCGAGGGAGCGCTGGATGGCGGCCTCAGTGTCGTTGTCCACCGCGGCGGTGGCCTCGTCGAGGATCAGCACGGGGGGATTTTTGAGGATGGCGCGGGCCAGGGCGATGCGCTGCCGTTGCCCGCCGCTGAGGCGCTGGCCCCGCTCCCCCACCACCGTGTCGTACCCCTGGGGCAGGGCGGCGATGAAGCCGGCGGCCTCGGCCAGCTGGGCGGCCCGCTCGATCGCCGCCCGCGGCGCCTCGAAGCTGCCGTAGGCGATGTTTTCGGCCACGCTGCCATGGAACAAAAAGGCTTCCTGACTCACCAGGCCGATGGCCTGGCGCAGATCGGCGAGCCGCAACTGGCTGATCGGCACGCCGTCGAGGCGAATGCAACCGGCCTGGAGCTCGTAGAGCCGCAGCAGCAGCTTCACGATCGTGCTCTTGCCTGAGCCGGTGGACCCCACGATCCCCAGAGTGCTGCCCGCTGGCACCGCCAGGCTGAAGTTGCGCAGCAGGGGGTCGCGGCCGCTGTAGCCGAAGCCCACGGCATCGAAGCGGATCTCGCCACGCACCTGGGCCAGGGACAGGGGCTGGCTGCCGCCGGGAATGGCGATGGGGGTGTCCAGCAGATCCAGCACCCGGTCAGTGGAGGCCATCGCCCGCTGGTAGTCATCGAGGGTGCGGCCCAGGGTGGTGAGGGGCCACAGCAGCCGTTGGGTGATGAACACCAGGAAGGCATAGCTGCCGGTGGCGATCTCGCCGCGCCAGGCCTGCAGGCCGCCGATCACCAGGATGGCGATGAAGGCGAACAGAATCGCGTAGCGGATCAGGGGCACAAAGGCGGCTGAGAGGCGGATGGCGCGGCCATTGGCCACCCGATACGACTGGCTCTGCGCCCGCAACCGGCCCAGCTCGTGCTGTTCGGCCACGTAGCTCTTGATCGTGAGCATGCCGCCCAGGTTGGTGCTCAGCCGGCTGGCCAGATCACCGGCCTGTTCGCGCACGGCTGCGTAGCGGGGTGCCAGGCGCTTCTGAAAGCGCAGCGACCCCCACAGAATCACCGGGATCGGCAGGAAGGAGATGCCGGCCACCCCCGGGGAGATCACCACCATGGCGCCGCCCACGACCAGCACGGTGGTGAACAGTTGCAGGATCTCGTTGGCACCGTGGTCGAGAAACCGCTCCAACTGGTTGATGTCGTCATTGAGGACGGCCATCAGCCGGCCGCTGCTGCGCTGCTCGAAGTAGGCCATCTCCAGGTGCTGCAGATGGTCGTAGGCCTCCAGCCGCAACTCGTGCTGAACCGTCTGGGCAAGATTGCGCCAGAGCACTCCGTAGAGGTATTCGAACAGCGACTCGGCGCTCCAGATCAGGAACGACAGCACCGCCAGCACGCCCAGTTGCGAGGGCACGCTGGTGAAGCCCAGGGCCGCCAGCCAGGAGGAGTCCTCCTGCACCACCACGTCCACCGCCAGGCCGATCAGCACCGGTGGCGCCAGGTCGAACAGCTTGTTGAGCACCGAGCAGCTGGCTGCCAGCCACACCAAACGGCGGTGGGGCCGGAGGGTGCTCAGCAGGCGGCTCAGACCATCGGTCGCAGGGGAGGTCGTAGGGGAGTGCCGCGAACGGGCGGGAACCATGGGCCGTGGGGGAATGGTGAAGCTTCGCGCAGGGCCCCGCTGGGCCAGGAGCTCAGGCGCAGGGGTGCCGCTGAAGCCTCACCAGCGATTGCCACCGCCACCGCCGCCACCACCGCCGCCGCCACGACCGCCACCGCCACCACCTTCGCGGGGGGTGGCTTTGTTGACGCGGATCATGCGACCCATCCACTCCACGTCCTGGAGATCGTCGATGGCTTTCTGCTCGTCGGCCTCCTGGGCGAGTTCAACAAAGGCGAAGCCACGTTTGCGGCCGGTTTCGCGGTCAAGCGGGAGGCTGCACTGGCGCACCTCGCCGTACTGGGCGAAGAGATCGACAAGGTCTTCCCGTTCGGCCTGAAACGAGAGGTTGCCCACGTAGATGGTCATGAATGAAGCGAAGCCAGGAGCTGATCGTTGGCGATTCCTCGAATGCCGGGGTTCCCAGGGATGGCCCGATGGACCTGGTGGCCCGATCGACCCGGTGGTTGCCGCCGGCAGCCTGAACGCGATGAATTAGTTGAATCCTACGTGGATTCAGGCCGGACCATGGAGAAACTTGAAGGACCGTGGAAGACAACCTGAAGAAGTTCGGGTGATCCCGGGCCCCGTCCCATTGTCAGCGAACCCTGATCTGCCTGCGTTCAGCGGCCCCTCCGCCTCCGTTCCCACCGAAACCCCGATGATGACGGCCCCTGTCCCCTGGAGCCTCGCCTGGAGCGAGGATGGAGAACTGGCTCCGCAGGATCGGTTTGACCTGCTGCAGAGCCTGGTGCAGACGGAGGGTCTGGAGGTTCAGTGCTCCCTGATCGCGGCGGTGGAATCGCTGGTCGTCGCCGAGGTCAGCACGATGAGCGTCAGCGACGTCACCGGTCTGTGTTCCTGAGACGGCTGATCTGCAGGGGCTTGCTCAGCACCCGCAGGTCCCGCAGGGTCTCAAACACCTCCTCCGGCATGCCCCGGGGCAGATCCACCGTGCTGTGGGTGTCGAAGATCTGGATGCGGCCGATCGACTTGCCGTTGAGGCCGGTTTCGTTGGCGATCGCGCCCACCAGGTTGCCCGGCTTGATGCGGTCCCGCCAACCCAGTTCCACGCGGAAGCGCTCCATGTTGTCTTCGGGGGGACCCTGGGGGCGCTCACCGCGGACGCCGCGGCGGGGTTCCCGGCCGCGATCCCGACCATCCCGACCGATCCCGTCGCGGCCCGGACCCTGGGGCCGCACCGTGGTGAAGTCGTCGTTGCCCTGCAGCAGCAGGGGTTTGCCGGCAAGGCTGAGTTCCAGGGCCGCCAGCGCCAGCCGTTCGGGGCTGCAGTCCTGCTCCTGGGCCACCCGCTGCAGGATCTCGCTGAGCAGGGCACTCTCCTCGTCGCGACAGCTGCTCTGATGCAGAGCGCCGGTGAGGCGCTGGCGCAGGCGATCGAGGCGGTGCTGGTTGATGGTGGCGTTGCCGGGCACCTCCATGGGCTCGATCGGTTTGCCCGCGGCCCGCTCCAGCCCGCCCAGGAAGCGGCGCTCCCGGGGGGTGAGGAAGAGGATGGCCTCACCGCTGCGGCCGGCACGACCGGTGCGGCCGATGCGGTGCACATAGGCCTCGCCATCGAAGGGGATGTCGTAGTTGATCACCAGGCCGACGCGCTCCACATCCAGGCCGCGGGCCGCCACATCAGTGGCCACCAGCACGTCCACATGGCCGCTCTTCAGCCGCTCGATCGTGCGCTCCCGCTGGGCCTGGGGCACGTCGCCGTTGAGCACGGCCACGTCGTAGCCATGGGCCTCCAGCGACTCGGCCACCGTGACGGTGATGGCTTTGGTGCGGGCGAAGATGATCACACCCTCGCCGCCCTCGCTCTCCAGCACGCGCTCCAGGGCGCCGATCTTGTGGGGAGCCGGCACGATGAGGTACCGCTGACGGATGCGTCCGGCATCGGCGGCCTTGGTGCGGATCGTGACCTCCGCCGGGCTGCTCAGGTATTGCTGGGAGATGCGACGGATCTCGGCCGGCATGGTGGCCGAGAACAGCACCACCTGGCGCTGCTTGGGCAACTGGCCGAGCACCCACTCGACGTCGTCGATGAAGCCCATGCGCAGCATCTCGTCGGCCTCATCGAGCACCAGGGTGCGCAGCCCGGAGAGATCGAGGGTGCCCTGGCGCATGTGGTCCATCACCCGGCCGGGGGTGCCCACCACGATCTGGGCGCCGCGGCGCAGCTGCTGGATCTGGTCGCGGAAATCGGCGCCGCCGTAGATGGCCACGGTGCGCACCCGGGGCAGCTCGGCGGCATAGCTGTTGAACGACGCGGCCACCTGCAGGGCCAGTTCCCGGGTGGGGGCCAGCACCAGCACCTGGGGGCCGCGCTGCTCGGGATCGAGGCGCGCCAGCATCGGCAGGGCGAAGGCCGCCGTCTTGCCGGTGCCGGTCTGGGCCTGGCCCACCAGGTCGCGGCCCAGCAGCAGTTCGGGGATGGCCGCCTGCTGGATCGGCGAGGGGTCGCGGTAGCCGATCGCCGCCAGGGTTTTAAGAATTTCGGTGCCGAAGCCGAAATGGGCAAAGCCGCTCGCCAGGTCGGCGCCGTCGGCAGGGGTGGGGTCGCCGGTTTCAGCGCTGACAGCCTGGCTGGCCTCCTCCTGGGTATCGCCGGCATCGACGGGCGTGGACTGGATGGCCGGGGGCTGGGTGTCGGTGGGGCCGCTCAGGCCGTTGTCGTTGGTGGGTTCGATCAGGGAAGTCAAGTCGTGGTGCCTCGGGGAATGCGTGCAGCCCGGAGCCCAGGGCCTGGGGCCTGGTGGGTCCTTCAATGCAGATCCGGCAGCTACCCAGAGGGGCTTGAGACACCCCACGAAACTTTCTGCCTTCTGTCTGCCTTGCCGTTGTCTGGTTGCCGTGCGATGCGGCAACCCAATGGAGAGCTGATAGGAAATCTTATCAGTCGTTGCGCCGCTGGCCTTCGTCGTCGTCCCTCGGGGCCACATCCGCAGCCCGGCCGTAGTCATCGGCCAGGCGCTCGATGTCGTCCTCGCGGAGCGTCGCGCCCCGCTGCAGCTCGATGATCTCCAGCGACGCAGGGCCCGCGGCGGCGCGGTGCACGGCACCCTGCGGGATCGTCAGCCCCACCCCGGGCCCCAGCCGGATCTCGGTGCCGTCCACCCAGGCCAGGCCGTCACCGGCGGCCACCAGCCAGTGCTCGCAGCGATGGGTGTGGCGCTGCAGGCTGAGCCGCTGCCCCGGCTGCAGCACCAGCCGCTTGACGCGGTAGCCCTCGCCCTCGGCCAGGGTCTCGAACCAGCCCCAGGGACGCTGGCTGCGGTTCATGGCGTCTGCGGTGTGAGCAGCTCGGCGCGCCGCCGTGCCCGGGTCAGGGCGGTGTAGAGCAGCCGGATCGCCGGCCGCCCGGTTGCCGGCATCAGCACCCACACCTCCTCGTACTCGCTGCCCTGGGCCTTGTGAACGCTGAGGGCCAGGGCGGGACTGGCGGCAGGGAGCTGGGCTGGATGAATCCAGAGGGGAGTGTCGCCCCCGGCCGGCGCGAACAGGAGCCGTCGCTCGCCGCCCCGGTCCACCGCCACGCCCACATCGCCGTTGGCCAGGCCCAGGTCCGGCTGGTTCTGCCGGCAGAGCACCGGTGTGCCGGCCGGCCAGTGGCGGGCGGATCGCTCGGCCAGCTGCCCCAGCAGCGCCCGGTGCACGGCGTCGACTCCCCAGCGGCCGCCATGGACCGGGCTGAGGGCGATGCAGCAGTCCAGCTGGCCCAGCAGGGCGGCGGCCCCCTCCGGACGGTCCAGTTGATCGGCTGCGCTGAGGGCGGCCAGCTGCAGCTGCTGCCGGCGCAGGCGATCGATCAGCGTGGCTGGCAGTCGCTCGGCCGGTTGGCGTTGCCAGTGCAGGTTGGCCTGCGGATCCAGGCCGGCCAGCCAAGCCTCGAGGGTCTCGCCGGCCGGGCTGTCTGGGCTTGTTGCGCTGCTGCCGCGGCTGCGGGTGGGGGCGCTGTCGCCGTGCTCCTCGAGCTGCTGCCGCAGCCAGGCCGCCAGCTCGGCGATGGCGCCGTTGTTGCGGTAGGTGGTGTGCAGCTGCACGGCGGCCGCCCCCAGGGCCCGGCGGCGCTCCGGTGCCTGCAGCTCCAGCAGCACGGCGCCGGGCCCCACTGGCGGCAGCTGGGCGCTGTCGCCCACCAGCACCAGCTGGCAGGCCTGTGGCAGGGCCTCCAGCAGGGCCTGCATCAGGGGCAGATCGAGCATCGACACTTCGTCCACCACCAGCAGATCGAGGGCCAGGGGGTTGTGGCGGTGGCGGCCGAAGCCCTCGCCCCGGCTCTCCAGCAGGCGGTGCAGGGTGCTGCAGGGCAGCTGGGGGTGCTGGACCGCGATCGCCGCCCGCAGCCGTGCCGCCGCCTTGCCGGTGGGGGCCGCCAGGTGGATGCGGCTGGCGGGAGACCGGGCCCGCACCGCCGCCAGCATGCGGCTCACGGTGCTGGTCTTGCCCGTTCCCGGCCCCCCCTCCAGCAGCACCAGCCGCTGCTCCAGAACCGCCACCACCGCCTGACGTTGCTGAGGGTCGAGGCCGCTGCCGATGCTCTCCAGCAGCTCCTGGGCCAGCGGCTCGGAGGTCTGGCCCTCAGCGCTGGCCCCCAGGGCCCGGCTCAGCAGGGCCTCCAGCACGGCATCGCGCTGCTGCTGCCAGCGGCGCCAGCAGAGCTGATCGCCCTCGAGCACCAGGGGGGCCCAGGGCCCCGTGCTGAGGGCTGAGGCGCTCACCACGGAGAGTTGCTCGGGGTCGCGCAGGCTGAGCTGCACCCGCCCTTCCACCAGGGCGGTGGTGAGGGCGGCGATCACCTCCTCCAGGGCTGGGTCACGGCCGCAGCCATGGAGGCGGGGCAGGGCTTCGGCCAGGGCTTCGCCCAGGGCGCTGACCCAGGTGGGCTGCTCACTGCTTGCGCCTCCCAGCGTCGATGGGCCGGGCCTGGTCATCGCCGCAGCTGGGCAGGGGTGCTGGCTGCCCCACCGGCCAGCAGGCGATCGAGGGCCAGCAAGCGCGGCAGGGGGGGCTGGTCAACGAACAGGCCCGGCGGCATCGGCCGGGGCAGGGTCGCCGGCCCGGCCGTGGTCTCCGGCGGCTCCGGCAGCCCCCGCAGAAACACATAGAGCGAGCCCCCCAGATGGCGTTCGGGGTCGTAGTCCGGCAGCCGCCAGCGCAGGTAGCGGTGCAGGGCCACCAGGTAGAGATGGGCCTGCAGGGGGTAGTGGTTGGCGGCCATCAGCGCTCCCAGCCGGGTGGGGTCGTAATGGCGAGGTCCGCAGTGGAGGGGCCTGCCGTCGCCATCGCGTTCCCCCAGCCAGTTGCTTTTCCAGTCCACCACCCACCAGCGCTCGCCGTGGCGCATCACCAGATCGATCGAGCCGGTGAGGAAGCCCTGGCTGTCCACCGGCAGCTCCGCCAGGGAGCGGGCATAGGCCCCATCCACCGACCCGCCGGGGTGGGCGGCGAACACCGCCGCCAGGCCCGCCGCCCGCACGGGGGCCAGGGGCAGATCGAAGTTCATCTCGTTGAGCCGCTCCCGCGGCCCCAGCTCGGCCAGGTGGAAGTGGCCCAGGGGGCCGCCGAGCGGCTGCCGCCGCAGGCGCTCCAGGCCCGCCAGCACCCCCGGGAGGTGCTCGTTGCCAATCCCGGCGCGGCGCAGCTCGGCAGCGCAGAGCGGCTGCTGCCCAGCCAGGGGCAGGCGGAAGTCCAGCCGCTCGAGGATGCGGTGCAGGCAATCCCCCGCCTGGGATCCGCGGGGGAAGCGCCCCAGCGGTCCGTCCTCGGGCCAGGGCTCGCCGCCGGCTGGCCGCCCTCCTGCCTGCACCAGCGGTTCCACGGTCACGGCGTCGGTTTCGCGGCCTTCCTCCAGTGCCACTGGCCCACTGCCGCTGCTGCCGTGGGTCCAGCTGGAGTAGCTGCTGCGTCCCCAGGTGCGATCAAAGCTGCGCTCCGGCACCGGCCCCGTGCTGAGTTTCGCCGCCGCCGCCGGGCTGACCGACTCCGCCTGGATGGGCGCTTTGGCTCCGGGGGGGTGCAGCAGCTGCAGGGGCAGCTCGCGCGCCGCCAGCTCCTGCTCCAGCAGGGCGAGCCAGTCGCCGTCGCTGCGGTGGCCATGGGGATCGTGGTCTGGATCGGGCAACGCCTCGGCGCTGAACAGCCAGGGGTGCAGGGGGTTGCCCTGCTGGCCGGCGGCGGGCCCCCAGGCCAGCACCAGCCGCCGCTTGGCCCGGGTGACGGCCACGTAGGCGAGCCGCTCCAGCTCCGCCAGCTCGTCGAGGAGCTGCTGGCGGCGGGCCGCCCAGCCGGCCCCCCAGTGGCCGTTGCCGTGCAGATCCAGCACCGCCCCGCCTGAACCGGGCGGATGCCAGCGCACGCCCGGGGTGCCCCCGGCCGCCCGGTTGCCCCGTGCCCCCTGCCACAGATAGGGACAGATCACCACCGGGTATTCCAGACCCTTGCTGCGGTGCACCGTCATCACCGAGACCGCCGCATCCGCCACATCGCTGCGGGGCTGGTGGGCTTCCGGCACCAGCCGCCCCTCCTCCAGCCGCTGGCGGCGCAGCCAGTCGGCTGCCGCCGCCGCCCCGAGCTGGCCGGCGTGCAGGCGCTCCTGCACCAGCTCGGCGCATTGCAACAGATCCGCCAGCAACCTGCCCCCCAGCGAGAGGCGGGCGATGCCCCCCTCCTCCGCCAGGCCACCCACCACCGCCAGCAGACCGCGCTGGTTCAGGTGCTCCGCCAGTTCGGCCAGCCGTCCGGCCAGCTCACTCCAGGTCTGGACGCCGGCCGCGGCGATCCGGCCGGCACTCCAGCCCAGCAGCGGCGAGGCGGCCAGCAGCCGCAGCCGGTTGCTGTCGGCGGGAGCGGCGAGGGCATCGAGCAGCCGCTGCAGGGCGGTGGCGGCAGGACTCTCGAACACATCGCCGTGGCTCACCAGCCGGCTGGCCAGGCCCAGGCCCTCCAGGGC
Organism: uncultured cyanobacterium; assembly: GCA_963765575.1. GTDB lineage: Bacteria > Cyanobacteriota > Cyanobacteriia > PCC-6307 > Cyanobiaceae > NIES-981. The sequence goes on from CAVXWZ010000011.1 coordinate 693,036, forward strand.
CTGGCGCTGGGCTTCCGCCTGGCTGTGGCTGCTCACCAGCACGCACACATCCGCCGGGCTGAGCCCTTGCGGACGGCCTTGCTGCAGCAGGGCGGCGGTGCGGGCGGCGATGGCTGCCGGCAGCTGCCGCTCCAGGGTGGAGCGGCTGGGCAACTTTTGCCCCGCCAGCCGCTGCTGCCCCAGCCACAGCAGCTCCACTGCCAGCCCATCGCCGAACAGATCCAGGGGCGCCGTGGCGGCCCTGGCCCGCACCGCCGGCACCGCCAGGTCGGAGCGGCGCAGCCCCGGGGCCATCAGTCCGTTGAGGCCCGCAACCAGGGGCTCCGCCGAGCGGTGGTTGTCCCCCAGCATCCAGATGCCATCGCCGGCGGCGGCGGTGGCCCGGGCCTGGAGATAGGTGCTGAGCTCGCCGCCGCGGAAGCGGTAGATGGCCTGCTTGGGATCGCCCACCAGCACCACGCGGTGCAGATCGGCTCGAAAGGCGCGCGAGAGGATCCGCCACTGGATCGGATCGGTGTCCTGGAACTCATCGATCAGGGCTGCGCCGTAGCGCTGCCCCACCGCCTCCAGCAGCGGTGTGCTCTGGTGCTCGCCGGGATCGAGTCCCTCCAGCAACTGGGCGAAGCCCAGCCGGCCGCTGCGACGGCGGCGGCGATCGAGCTCGGCCCGTCCCCAGTGGGCGGCATGGAGCAGCAGCCGCTCGGCCGGACCATCGACCACGGCGGCGATGGCCTCCAGCAGCGGCCGTTGGGGCAGGGAGGGCTCGGTGCTGGGTTGGCCGGCTTCAGCCGCAGCGCTGGCCTCGATCGGACGGGCCACCTTCAGGAAGGCGCCCGGGTGGAAGTAGCTGTGCAGCAGCTCAGCGCCGCCTGCGGCGGCCATCAGGGCGCCGTAGTCCCCTTGCGGCCCCTGGTCAGCCAGCCAGCGGGTCACGTCCCCCACCCGATCCCTGCGGGCCCCGGGGCTGTAGGGGGTGGTTTTTGAGAACCCGAGCGTGCGCCAGTGGCCGGCGGTGGCGCGGAACTCAGCCTCCAGATCCGCGGCCCGTTGCGGCCAGAGCTCCAGAACCTGCTGCCAGTCGTGATGCCAGCACCACGCGAGCTGGGGCGCCAGGGGCTCCTCGAGCGTCAAGCCCTCGGGCAGGGGGTCGAGCTGCAGGGCCGGATCGTCGTCCAGCTTCCGCAGCAGCGCCGCCAGGGCTTGCGGCCCTTGCACACGGCGCTGCAGCCCGCCCAGCAGCCGGGGCGGCAGGGGCAGCACCTGCTGCCGCCAGTAGTCGTGGGCGATCTGTTCGGCGAGCACGCTGCCGTCGCGGTCCAGCTCCAGCCCCGGTGCCTGGCCGGCCTCCAGGGCCTGGCGTTGCAGGGTGCGACGGCAGAAGCCGTGGATGGTGGTGATGTCGGCGGCGTCGAGCTCCTCCAGGGCCAGCAGCAGCCGCGCCCGCAGGCCGGCGGCCCTGGGCCGCATCCGCTCCAGCCACTCCGCCAGGGTGGAGTCGGGCGCGGGCGCCTGTGGGTCCTCGAGGCAGGCCAGGGCCGCCTGCAGCCGCCGGCCGATGCGGTCGCGCAGTTCCGCCGCCGCCGCATCGGTGAAGGTCACCACCAGCAGCTGGCGCAGGCTGAGGTCTGTTTCGCTGAGCAGGCGCAGCACCAGCTGGGCGAGGGCGAAGGTCTTGCCCGTGCCGGCGCTGGCCTCCAGCAGGCGCAGCCCCGGCTCGAGGGGAAAGCTGTCGGCGGCGAAGATCCGGCTCATGCCAGCCGCTCCAGCAGGGGGCCCAGCAGCTCGATGGCGCGCTCGGTGAAGGGCGGCTGCAGCAGCTCGGCGGCCGGCAGGGCGGCGCCGAAACAGAGGGACTGCTCGGCCTGCCGCCGCTCGCCGGGCCGGCCCACACCCCCCTCCCAGACTTCAGCGGCCTGGGCCGGCCCCTGGTGCAGCAGGGCCCAGCCGGTCTCCGGCGGCACCGGCCAGCAGCGCCGCCGCCACTGCTCCCGCAGTGCCGCCAGCCGTTTCAGTTCCCGGCGGGCGTCGTCGCTGTCCAGTGGTTGGAGCTGCAGTCGCACCTCGAAGCTGCTCTGGCCCCGCGCCACCAGCAGACCCTGGCCAGGCTTGGTGCCGGCAGCACAGGCCAGCAGCAACTGCAGCCAGAGGTCAAGGCGGTGGCGGCAGCGGTCGCGGGCGGTGTGGATCAGCAGCAGGTGCTCACCCCGCCAGTGCAGGCGCTGGCTCCAGCCATCCCAGCTCAGCTCCTGCTGGCGTTCAGCCCCGAGGGGATCGAGGGCGGCCTGCAGATCCCGCCAGCGCTGGGCCAGCAGCTCCGCCTCCAGTTCCCCCGCCGCCAGGGGCGGCAGCAGGCCCCGGCCCTGCTCGCGCACCAGCCAGTGGCCGGCCCTGGCCGGCCCCCCGTCCGCGCCCAGCTCGGGGTCCGCCAGGGTCTGGCGCAGCAACGCGGCCCGCTGGCGCTCCTCCAGGCAGAGGGCGCCGAGGTCGTCGATCGTGTCGGCCCACTCGCCGGGCCGCAGGCCCAGCTCTCGCAACCACTGGCGTTGGGGGGCCATCAGCCAGTCGCGCAGGTCGATGCCGGGATCGGCCCCGGGCTCAAGAGCGGCGGGATCGAGGGGTTCGGGAGGCTCGCTGGCGGCCAGGGGCAGCGGCCGCTGCAGCGCTGCATCGCCCTCCAGCAGGCGACGGGCCAGCAGCAGACGGCGGTCGCAGCTGGCCGCAGGGCGCTCCGGGCCGGGCAGGAAGTTGCCCCGCTCCAGGGGATTGGCGGGGTGCTCCACCACCAGGCCGCTGGTGTCGCCGAGCTGCTGGGCCAGCCAGTCCAGCCATTGCCGCACCGGTGGGGAGGGCGGCAGGCTCTCGCCCTTGCGTTCGTCCCGGCTGCTCCAGGTGATCAGCAGGTGGTCGCGGGCCGACAGCAGGGCCTCCAGGAGCACGTAGCGGTCCTGGTCGGCGGGGTTGGGATCCCCCAGCCGGCGCTGCCGCTCCAGCAGATGGAAGCCGGGCCTGAAGCGCTGGCGCGGGAACACGCCCTCATCCAGCCCCATCAGCACGATCACCCGGTGGGGGATGGCCCGCATCGGCTCCAGGGCACTGATCGTGAGCGCGCCGCTGCGGTGGCCGAAGCGCCCCGCATCGGCCGAGAGCCGTTCCTCCAGCACCGCCGTGAGCACGGCGGCCTCCAGCTCCAGCCCGCAGTCGGCGGCGGCCTGCTCGGCATCGTCGATGGCCGCCAGCAGCACCGGTAGCTCCCAGGCCGCTTCGCCGCCGTCGCCGAACAGATCGGCCAGCAGCTCGCGCAGGGTGCCGGCCCAGGCCGCCATCGGGCGCGGTTGCCGCAGCTCCGTCAGCCAGTGCCGCAGCCGGCCGAGCAGAAGCAACCAGCGGCCCACCAGTTCCAGGTCGTGGCCGCTGGCCAGGGGGGCCGTGGCGGCCGGTGCCAGCCCCGGCGCCTCGGGCAGCACCAGTCCCAGCAACAACCGATCGATCGCCCAGGCCAGGCTGCCCTCCCGGCGGCCTCCCCGCTCCTGGCCATCCAGGCCCCAGTGGAAGCCAGCCCGCTGCAGCAGCCGATGCAGCTCCGCCACATCCTCGGGCCTGAGCTGGACATGCTCCTGCAGCGGACGGCTCTCCAGCAGGTCTTCCAGGCCGGAGGCGGTGAGCCGTTCCCCCGCCAGCCGCAGCAGCGCCACCAGGCTGCGGCCGATGCCGGCCTCGCTCTGCTGGCTGCGGTCGGTGAGTCGCCAGGCCAGGCTGACGCCGGTGGCCTCCCGGTCGCCGAACACCGAGGCCAGCAGTGGCGCGAAGCGGTCCACCTGGGGGGTCATCACCAGCACGTCGCGGGGCTCGAGCGAGGAGTCGTCCGCCAACAGCTGCAGCACCCGGTCGCGCACGATCTCCACCTGGCGCAGCCGCCCCGGGCAGGGGTGGAACTCCAGCGAGCTGTCACCCCGCGCGCGCAGCAGCGGTGGGTCCGGCCCAGCCGTGCCGGGTCCATCCCAGCCCGCCTGGGCGAGCTGGCGCTGCAGCTGATGCAGCAGGGGTGCGGGCCCCGGCCCGGGGTGGGCGGCGGTGGGATCGCCGAACAGGTCGCGCTCCTGCCACTGGCCCTGGGCAACCCCGCCGCTGCCCTCCAGGAGCTGTTGAAATTCACCCCCCAGCCGGCCGAAGCGCGCCTCCAGCCCCGGGCACTCGATCAGCCAGTCGCCCTCGATTGGCTGCTGCAGGGCGATGGCATCGCTGAGGGCTCTCCGCCGGTCGCCGCAGCGCCGCCACAGCTCGGCCCCGGGGGTGAGCAGGAACAGATCCACGGGGATGTGGACACTGAGGGCCCGCAGCAGCCGCACCTGCACCGGGGCCAGGCTGCTCAACCCGAACAGGCGCAGCACTGCCGGCAGGCTGCCCGGGGGTGGAGGCCCGTTGTCCAGCCGCTGGATCGCCTCCAGCACCCGCAGCCCGAAGGGTTTCACGCCCAGCCGCCGGGCCAGCAGCTGCACCAGCAGGGGCTGCCAGGCCGGCGCTGCAGCCCCCGCCGGTTCCGTTGCAACGCCCTGCCACCAGGCGGTCAGCAGTTCGGGGCGGTAGAGGGCGTAGTCGTCGATGGCATCGGCGATGGCCCGCCCCAGCTGCCAGCGGGCCAGCTCCAGGTGTTGGCCCCCGGGCCCGCCGCGCTGGCGCAACCACAGGCGCAGCGGTTCGCCTGCGGGCTCCCGCTCCAGCTCGGGCAACAGCTCCAGCACCGGCCATACCAGCTCAGCGGCACGCCAGGGATCCCGCCCATTGCCGCCCTCTCCCAAGCCGCCCTCTCCCAGCACCCCATCCACCACCCGGCGCAGCAGGGTTCCGGGGAAGGGGAAACGGATGTGGGCGGCGACTCCGCCCAGCTCCACGGCCAGCTGTTCCCCCAGCCAGCGGCTGGTGGGCCAGGTGTTGACCACCACCTCCACCAGCTCGAACGGGGCCGGGGGATGGCTGTGCAGCTGGGCGGCCAGCACCTCGGCCAGCCACTCGGCGCGGTTGCTGCGGAAGACGGTCAGCAAGGACGGCTCCGCTCAGCCCTGGCAGCGCTGCAGTCGGCGGCGGGCAGGGATCGCCGCCAGCTGCGCGCGCATGGCCGGCGGCAGTGCCGGGGGCAGCAGGGGGTGCTGGCCCGGCACCTGAACCACCGCCCCGGTCTCTGGGCAGTAGGCGCTGAGCTCGCCGCCGTAGCAGGCGCCCGTGTCCACGATCACGATCTCGCCATGACGGCGGATACCAGGGCCGGGCGTGTGGCCCACCACCACCTGGCCGTAGCGGCCGTCGTAGGCGTGCCAGAAGGGGGAGCGGATGCGCAGGTCGGGCTGCCAGTGGTGGGGATCGAAACCGGCATGGGTGGCGACCCAGCCCCGGCCCCCATAGACGCTGGGCAGGCTCTCGAGCCGCCTGCGCCAGAAGCGGCAGAGGCCACTGCCCAGCTGGCGCACGGTGTCGGATCCCGCCAGACGCTGGGCGCTGGCGGGATCCTCCCGGCCCAGATCGGCCGCCAGATCGGCCTCATGGTTGCCCTGCAGCCAGACAGCCCGGCCGCTGCGCACCAGCTGCCAGGCCAGCTCCATGGTGCGCTGGATCTGGGGGCCGCGGCTGATCACATCGCCGCAGAGCACGAGCCGGTCGTCGGCAGGCAGACGCCCCAGCAGCTGCTCCAGGGAATCGGCGCAACCATGCACGTCGCCCACGATCCAGTGATGGGCTGGCCTGGAGCAGGGCGGCATCAAACGTTGGCATTGCTGCCAGTCTGCGCCTTTGCGCTGCATCTGTCACCAGCCCAGCGAGGGCCGGTGGTTGGTACGGTCAGCCCCTGGCCCCGGCGGAGGCGGTGATGGATCTGCGGTCAATGTCGGTGGTGCAGCGGGTCAAAGCGCTGGTGCAGGCCCTCAACGGCGCCCGCCGCACCAACGAAGCCCTGGCCCGCTGCAGCGACGGCGAGCAGATGCTCGATGTGCTGCTCGACGCCTCCGCCAAGCTCGGCCTTGGCCTCAGCCGCGAGCAGCTGGCGGACACGCCGCCGATCCGCGACTGGGTCTGGTGGAAGAACAAGGAGGCCCTGCTCACGATCGGCGATAACAAGCCCCGCTATCAGCAGGACGGTGGCCAGGGCCGTGCCAGCCAGCTGAGCGAGGGCAAGGGCGAAGACGAGGCCGAGGGGGACAAGCCGCGGCGACGCTTCCTGGGGTTGTTCTAGGGGCCGCTGTCAGGCAGCGCCGGCCAGGGCATCGGGAATGGCGGCGCTGGGGGCTTCGAACTGGCCCTTGAGCACGAACTCCAGCCGCAGCTTCAGAAACGTGATGAAGGTCTCATCGGTGGACACCACCGCCGCCGCCGGCCGGGGCACGTTGCTGCCGCTGCCCCCCAGCTCGGCGCTGTCCAGGAACGCCGGGCGGCGCACCAGCCAGAAATCGATCTCCTTGCCCTGCTCGCCGTAGTGGCGCACGCGTTCGCGCAGCACCTCCTCCAGGGGTTCCTCCTCGATCAGGAAGCGTTCACTGGCGGCGACGAAGTGGTAGAGGCTCATGGCTGATGGCTGCCGAACAGGGGGTCGCGGCGGGGATTCTGAACCAGCGCCCGCATCTCCCGCACCGCCTGCTCCAGCCCCACGGCCAGGGCCCGGGCCACGATCGTGTGGCCGATGTTGAGCTCTTCCATGCCCTCGATCGCCGCCACCGGCTCCACGTTCTGATAGGTGAGCCCGTGGCCGGCGTTGACCCGCAGCCCGAGGCTGCGGGCGATGAAGCTGCCCTCCTGCAACCGGGCCAGCGCGGCGGGTTGCTCCGCCCAGCCGGCCTCGGCGTAGCCGCCGGTGTGCAGCTCCACCCAGCGGGCGCCGGTGGCGGCTGAGGCCTCCAGCTGGTGCGTGTCGGCATCCACGAACAGGCTCACGGCGATGCCGGCGGCCTGCAGCCGCTCCACCAGGCCGCTGAGACTTCTCTGCTGGCCGGCCACATCCAGGCCGCCCTCGGTGGTCACCTCCTGGCGCTGCTCCGGCACCAGGGTGACCATGTCGGGGCCGAGGCGCAGGGCGATCGCCTCCATTTCGGCGGTGGCGGCCATCTCCAGGTTGAGGCGGCTGCGCAGGGTGCGGCGCAGCAACTCCACGTCGCGGTCCTGGATGTGGCGCCGGTCCTCGCGCAGATGCACGGTGATGCCGTCGGCACCGCCCAGCTCCGCCAGCAGGGCGTAGGTGACGGGATCGGGTTCCACCGTGAGCCGCGCCTGGCGCACGTTGGCGATGTGGTCAATGTTGACGCCGAGGCTGGCCATCACGCCCGCAGCCAAACCCGGATCCTATGGAGGTCCGCCGCTGCGCCGGAGCGTCAACTGCACGCCCGCCGCCAGCGAGTCCCCAACCGCTCCCTAGCGTCTGGGCTGCAGGGTGGAGGGGAGTTGGCGGCCGCATCGACCCTCAGGTCCAGGAGTGGAGTGGCGCCGGTGAACAGCCGCATCAGCCCCTGGCTGAGCCCCATGGCGATGGTGCTCACCCAGGACGTCGCCCTGCCGTTGTGGTTCCGGCACATCACCGTGGAGGGCTTCGAGCGGCTGCCGCGCCAGGGGCCCCTGCTGCTGGCGCCCACCCACAAGGCCCGCTGGGATGGCCTGCTGTTGCCCCATGCCGCCGGGCGCCGGACCACCGGCCGCGATTGCCGCTTCATGGTCACCATCGATGAGATGGAAGGGCTGCAGGGTTGGTTCCTGGAGCGTCTGGGATGCTTTGCCGTCAACCAGCTGCGGCCGTCGCTGGCCTGCTTGCGGCATGCCGTGGAGCTGCTGGAGGCTGGGGAGCAGCTGGTGGTGTTCCCGGAGGGGCGCATCCGCCGCCACAGCGATGAACCGATGGACCTGCAGCAGGGCCTGGCCCGGCTGGCGGCCCTGGCCCTGGGTCGCGGCGTTCCCGTGCCGGTGGTGCCGGTCGGCATTGCCTACGGCCACCCCTGGCCCCGGCCCTGTGATCAGGCGGCGATCTGTTTCGGGGCGCCGATGCAGATCGAGGCCGTGGGCCGCGAGGCCGCCACTGCCTTCACCTGCCAGCTGGCCGAAGCGCTGCCGCCGCTGGAACGCCGCGCCGAGGCCTTGAGCGCCGCCGTCGCTCTGCCGCTGCCGTCCGGGGGCGCTGGAGAACAGGCCCCTTAGAGTTCGCCCGCTCCCCAGTCTCCGTGCGCCGTGCGTTGCTCTCCCCGCCGTCGAGGCGGTCCACTCCGCGGTCAGCTTCTCCGTGAGCTCCCCTGCCAGCTGTTCGCCCGGCTGGGCGGCGCTCAGCCCAGTCTGCCCGGGACACGTCTGCCGGGAACACAGCCCGCCAGCCGTGGCTGGGCTGTGCCCGTGATCGCCCTGGCCGCGCTGGCGATCGCCGCGCCCCTCGCCCTGCCGCCGCTGCAGGCCCAGGAGGCGCCCCGCGCTGAAGGGGCCGTCACCAACCCCCTCAGCCTGGCGACGGTGCGCAGCCTGCTGGCCCGCGGTGATGCCGCCGCTGCCCGCGGCGATCTCGACGAGGCACGGCGGCTCTACGACCAGGCCCGCGACCTGTCGCGGCGGCTGCTGGGGTTCTACCGGGATCTCACCGGCGCGTTCCGGGGCCTCGATGCCCGCATCCCCCGCGAGATGGACCAGAAGGGGCGTGAAACCCTGCAGGTGCTGGCCCAGACCAACCTGCGCCTGGCGGCTCTCTTCCGCCGTCAGAACCAGCCCGAGGTGGCGGTACCGCTCCTGGTGGAGGTGGTGAAGGTGATGACGCCCGTCAGCGACGAGGGTCGCCAGGCCTACCAGACCCTGGTGGAGATCGGCTTCGCCAACACGCCCTTCACCGCCGGCCAGGCGATTTCGGGAGGGAGCTAGCCCATCCAGGGGGAACGTTGCCTAGATTCCGGCCGTTCCCCTGATTGCCCGATGGTCCAACCCGACCAGGTCAAGGCGGCCATCCATCACGCCATGCCCGATGCCGAGGTGGAGGTCGACGACCTCACCGGTGGCGGCGACCACCTGCAGGTGAAGGTGGTGTCCAGCGCCTTTGCTGGCCTCACCCGCATCAAACAGCACCAACTGGTGTATGGCGCCCTGCGCCAGGAACTGGCCAGCGAGGCGATTCATGCCCTGGCCCTGCAAACCTCAACCCCCAGCTGATTCATGGACGCCAGCGTCAAGGAACGGATCGATGCCCTGGTTGCCACCAGCCCGGTCTATGTGTTCATGAAGGGCACCAAACTCATGCCCCAGTGCGGATTCTCAAACAACGTGGTTCAGATTCTGCATGCCATGGGTGTGTCCTTCGAAACCTTTGATGTGCTCTCCGACATGGAGATCCGTCAGGGGATCAAGGAGTATTCCGAGTGGCCCACAATTCCCCAGGTCTACCTGAATGGGGAATTCATGGGTGGATCGGACATCCTCATCGAGATGTACAACTCCGGTGAGCTGCGTGAGCACCTGGCCGTGGCCCTGGCCAGCTAGGTCTCAGTTGCGGCCGGATTCATACAGGCTGCGGGGGTCGCCGTCGGCACCAATGAAACTGGAGGGGTCCAGGATCCAGCGATCCACCAGCTCCTCCAGCCGGCGCTGGGCCAGTGGGTCGAGAATCGACGTGCGCCTGAGGGCGTGCAGGTAGCCATCGGCGTAGAGCCTCAGCTCCGGTGGACCCTGGCGGCGGTGGGCCAGCTCCTGGAGGGCGTCACACAGCGACTGGAAATGGCGGATGGCGTCCGGGTGCTGCAGCGCGTTCATCGTGGACGGGAAGCTTGGCTGCATTCTGGCCAATGGCGCCGGGGTGGTCAGTTGCGAAGGCTGTGGCAGATATCCGACCCTCTCCATCAACTCCGATAGGTTGATGGCCTGGGGATACCAAAAGGATGGCACCCAGCGACCATGGCAGCCACCGACTCCTCACCACCTCCACCGTCCAGCCAACTCTCGCCGGGCTCACCGTCCGTTCCTGACGCCGTGTCGGCCGGCGGCGCCCGGCGGATCCTCGTCGTCGACCCCCACGCCACCTTGCGCACGGTGCTGGCCCAGCGCCTGCGTCAGGATGGCCATCTGGCCGCCGCTGTCCCCTCGGCCCGCGAAGCTCTGCAGCTCTGTCGCGACCAGTCGCCGGACCTGCTGGTCAGCGCCGAGCTGCTGGATGAGAGCAACGCCCTGCGTCTGGCCAACCAGCTGCACTGCCCGGTGATGGTGCTCACGGCCCGCTCGGGCTCCGAGCCGATGGTGAACCTGCTCGATGCCGGGGCCGATGACGTGCTGCGCAAGCCCTTCGGCCTCGAGGAACTGGCTGCCCGCTGCCGCACCCTGCTGCGCCGCAGCGGCACCGGCCTGCAGGAACGCGTCTGCGTGGGGCCCCTGGAGGTGCACCTGCTGCTGCGGCAGGTGACCCTGCGCGACCAGCCGGTGGAGCTGAGCCCGCGGGAATTTGCCCTCCTCTGTGCCCTGTTGATGCCCCCCGGACTGGTGCGCACCCGCCAGGAGCTGCTGCGCATGGCCTGGCCGCCGTTCAGCGGCGGCCCCCGGTCGGTGGACACCCAGGTGCTCACCCTGCGCCGCAAACTCGAGCAGGCGGGCCTGGGCGAGGGCGGTGGCATCGAGACGATGCGCCAGCAGGGCTATCGCTTCAGCCTCGAGACCCTCTCCGATAGCGACGGCGGCGCCTCTGCCGATCGCAGCCCGCCCCTGCGCAGCCTCAGCGCCTGACCCGCAGCCTCAGCGCTTGACCAGCAGCGTGATTCCCCAGGCCAGTTCGCCCACAAGCATGACGCCACAAAGCATCGCCAGCAGCCGGTAGGTCCAGGGCGGGCTGATGCGGCCGATGCCGCTGGTGTCCAGGCCGGTGTGGCTGGACAGGTCCGCCAGGAAGGCCTCGAACCGGGCCACGCGCTGGGGCAGGAGGAAGGCGCCATCACCGCTGCGCAGGTAGTAGACGCGACCGCCCTGGCTGGTGGCGACGGAGGTGATGGCGGTGATCGCCGTCCAGGGAAGCTGCCAGCCACGCCGCAACCACCAGCCGCACCAGGCGGGATGGCCCACGCGGATGCCGGCGGCATCGAGCTCCACCTGCTCACTGGTGAGCGCCAGCACCAGCGCCAGCCCCAGGGGCACGGACGCCCAGAGCACGGCCCGCAGGCCGCTGGGGGCCTGCCAGGGCAGGGGCAGCACCAGGGCCAGGTAGAGGCCGATCAGGGTGCAGCGGATCAGCGGCGCCATCGGATGGCGACGGCTGGGGCCTGAATCGGGGCTGGCGGACGGCATCGCCTGGGCCTCAGCGGTCCTCGGGGGAACCGGGCAGTGGTTCGATCTGCTCGGAGGGGCGATACAGGCCGCCGAACACCTCCCCCTCCCGGCCCTTCCAGAATTCGCCCAGGCGCATCAGATCGCCGTGGGCTTCCTGCAGCCGCTCCAGATACTCCTGGGGATCCATGGCACCTTTGGCCTCCTTGAGCTTGGCGAGGCGCAGCATCTGCAGCATCCAGGGCTTGCTCAGTTCACCGCGCTGCTCCAGGTAGCGGGCCAGCTCCGCAGCGCTCGGTTGGGCGGGGGAGGGCGAGCTGCTTGGCATCTGGGGATGGCGGCCGTGGTGGTCCACGTTATGAAGGCCGCCGGGCGTCACGTGGACCCGCGCCGCAGGCCTCAGGCCGGCAGCTGCCAGGGGTTGAGGCCCAGGTCGGCACCGATGCGGTGGGCGCAGGCGAAGCCGCTGAAGGCCACGGCGTTGAGGCCCTGGCCGGGGAAGCAGGAATCGCCCACGCAGTAGAGATCCCTCACCCCGGTGCGGTTGAAGGGCATCGGCAGCAGGCCCGGCAGGCGCAGGGCGGGGATCGGTCCGTAGCTGCCGCCGGCGCGGCCCAGGAAGCGGCGGTGGCTGCGGGGCGTGCCCACCTCCCGGTGGCGAATGCCCTCCTTCAGCCCCGGCAGAATCGCCTCCAGCCGCCCGATCAGGCGCTCGGCATCGGCGGCCTTCTTGGCGGCGTAGGCACTGGGGCTGAGCCCCTGCCAGTGCGCCATCGAGCTGGGCGTGAAGCTGTGCAGGATGTGCTGTCCAGCCGGAGCCAGGGAGGGATCCAGCAGGGTGGGCATCGACACGAACACCACCCCCTGCTCGGCCTCCATCTCGGCCCAGGCGTCGAGCAGCAGGTGGTGGCAGTGGAAGCCTTCCGGCACCACGGCGGCGTCGATGCCCAGGTGCAGGGAGAGAAAGGAGGGCGAGGGGCTGTAGCGCCGCCGCCAGGTGGTTTCGGCCTTGGGGGTGTGGGCGGCGTCCACCAGCGGGCGGGCAACGGTGCCAGGGCTGCCGGCGTTGCCGGCGAAGGTGTCCCAGCGGGTGGCGTTGCTCACCACCCGCCGGGCGTGGATGGTCTCGCCGCCGGCCAGCCTCACCCCCACGGCCCGGGCCGCCCCCGCTTCGCCCTCGATCAGCACCTCCACCGCGCGGGCTCCGTAGCGGATCGCCCCGCCGAGGGCCTCCAGGCCGGCCACCAGCTTGCGGGCGATCACACCCACACCGCCCTTGGGGTAATTGATGCCGCCGGCGTGCCGGTCGGAGAACACCATGCCGGCGTTGATCATCGGCGTGCGCTCCGCCGGCATCACCGACCAGCAGAAGCACTCCATGTCGATGAACTTCAGCAGTGCCTCATCGCGGATGTGCCGGCGCGCCACATCGCCCACGTTCACCGGCAGCCAGCGGGCCAGGCCCAGGCAGGCCAGGGGTGCCTTGAAGAACACCTTGGCCAGGTAGGCGGGATCCTCGAGCGACAGCAGCGGCATCGCATCGAGGCAGCGGAACACCTGCCAGCAGGTGTCATAGAAGGCGCGAATCCCCTCGCGCTTCGTGGGGGAAGAGGGCGGTGAGATCGGCGATGAAGGTGCCGTAGTCACGGTCCACCGCCACCGTCAGACCATCGGGCAGGTGGTACTGCAGCTGGGCGGGGTCGGGCACCGTCTCGCAGTGCTGGCCCACATCGGCGAGGGCGCGGGTGAGCAGGTTGGTGTGGCCCTTCTCGCCGAAGCCGAAGATCATCGAGGCGCCCACATCGAAGGTGTAGCCCTGGCGCTGGAAGCTGCCGCCGCTGCCACCCGGGATCAGGTAGCGCTCCAGCACCAGCACCTTCGCCCCCTTGGCGGCCAGCTGGCTGGCGGTGACCAGGCCGCCGATGCCGGCGCCGATCACGATCACATCCCAGGGGGCTTCGGGCACGTCGCCGCAATCAGGAGGGCGCAGCAAACCTAGGGGCTGGGCTCAGTTGGGGAGCTCCACCAGGGTGGTGGGCGGCACGTCGGTGGGATCTTGAGGGCCCATCGGCAGCAGCCGCAACCTGCCGCCCGCCGCGGCCTGGGCCACGCCGTAGGGGATATCGAAGTTGTTGAGGATGTGGAACAGCCTGGCCACGGCCGCGTGGGCATTGGGTGCCGGAGCGGCCAGGTGGGTGAAGTAGGCCATGCGCACAAAGCGCGAGGGCGGCGTGTAATCCCCCGGCAGGCCCAGACCGCCGGCGCCCATGCCAAGCGACTTCACGGTGAGACTGCCGGCCTTGGGGGCGCTGAGGGTGCGCGGCTTGGGATTGGTGTTGCTGGTGCTGAGGTAGTTGCTGAGGTTGGTGGTGTGCCACTCAAAAGTGGGGGAATTGGTGAGCACCCGCACCGGATTGTCGTGGGCCACCAGACGGCCGCCGCGGGGCGCGATCACGAGGCTTTTACCGCTGGCGTCCTGAATTTTGAAGTGCGCATCCGGCACGATTCCGAGCATGTCCAGCACCTCCTCCACCGTGGCGAAGTTGGCCAGGATCCAGGTGCTCACCTGTCCTGGCGCCAGGGTGCTCGTCTGAACCGCCTTGTCCTCAGGGGTGGACTGGGCGTAGCCAGGGAAATAGAACACCCCCACATTCAGCCCCTTCTCGTTGAGGCCATCGAGGATCATGTCGGTGTTGGTGGCCGCCGTGGCGCCCACAAAGCCGTAGCGGGAGCGAAAGCGCAGCCCCGCCCCCTGGGTGCTGTTGCCGGTGAAGGAGCTTCCAGCTGGCCAGATCGCCAGTTGCGAGTCGACAGGCTGACCGAACTCCAGCGTGCGACCCACAACCACGCTGCCGTCAGTGGCGGTGAGTGCCCCGCCGGTGCAGGCCTGGGCGGCGGGGGCCAGGCCCGTGGCCTCGACGAGGCCACGACCGTGGCGGCCACAAGACCGGTGAACAGACGGGGCTGGAGCATGGCAGGGCTGGTTGGAGTGCTGCTTCACAGCTAGCCAGAGCGACCCGATTCAGCCCCCGGCCAGGGCCATGCCGCGCGACTCCGCCGCCACAAAGGGCCCCAGGGCTGCCAGGGCCCGGTCGCGGTAGGCGCCATAGCGGCGGCGTTTGTCGCGGATGCGCTCGGGCAGCTCGGGCAGCAGCCCGAAGTTGGGTGGCATGGGCTGGAAGCGGCCGCTGGGGGCCTCGGCGATGAAGTGGGTGAGGGCGCCGATCATGGTGGTGGGCGGCAGGCTGATCGGCGCCTGGCCCCGCGCCAGGCGCACGGCGTTGGTGCCGGCCAGCCAGCCGCCGGCCACAGCCGCCCCGTAGCCCTCGGTGCCGGTGATCTGGCCGGCGGCCAGCAGGCTGGGGCGCCGACGGAACTGCAGGGTGGCATCGAGCAGCTGGGGGGATTCCAGGAAGGTGTTGCGGTGCATCACCCCGAAGCGCACGAATTCAGCGTTCTCCAGCCCCGGGATCAGCCGCAGCACCCGCTTCTGCTCGCCCCATTTCAGGTTGGTCTGGAAGCCCACCAGGTTCCAGAGGCGGCCGTCCCTGTCTTCCTGGCGCAGTTGCACCACGGCATGGGCGCGCTTGGCGCGGCGCACCTCGCGGTCGTAGAGATCACCCCAGCGCGGATCCCAGAGCCCGATCGGCTTCAGGGGGCCGTAGCGCATGGTGTCTTCGCCACGGCGGGCGAGTTCCTCGATCGGCAGGCAGCCCTCGAAGAAGCTGGCGCTCTCCTGCTCAAAGTCCTTGAGTTCGGCCTGTTCGGCCGCCAGCAGCGCTTCGCGGAAGGCGTGGTACTGCTGCCGGTCCAGCGGGCAGTTGATGTAGTCGGCGTCGCCTTTGTCGTAGCGCGACGCCCGGAAGGCCACGCCCAGATCGATGCTCTCGCCCGCCACGATCGGGCTGGCGGCATCGAAGAAATGGCAGTCGTCGCGGCCGGTGAAACGGCGCAGGTCGTCCGCCAGGGACTCACTGGTGAGGGGACCGGTGGCCAGCACCGTGATCTCCCCAGGCTGCGGCAGGCAGATTTGCTCGCGGCGCTCAACCGTGACGAGGGGGTGCCGCTCCAGGGCGGCGGTGAGGGCGGCGCTGTAGCGGCCCCGATCCACGGCCAGGGCGCCTCCAGCGGGCACGGCATGGACGTCCGCCGTGCCGATCACCAGCGATCCCAGCCGCCGCAGCTCCTCCTGGAGCAGTCCAGCGGCCCGATCGCTGCTCAGGGAGCCGAAGCTGTTGCTGCACACCAGCTCGGCGAATTCGCCGCTGTGGTGGGCGGGGGAGCGGCGCAGGGGGCGCATCTCCACCAGCCGCACGGGCAGGCCAGCGTTGGCGATCTGCCAGGCAGCCTCCGTGCCGGCCAGGCCAGCACCGATCACCAGCAGGGTCAATGCAACCTCAGGCGCGGGCGCGCTTGAGCATCAGTTGCAGTTGGCCCACGGCAGCCCGGCCGATGTGGAACACGGCCCAGGAGGCGGCCAGAAGGATCGGAGCGGCAACCAGCACCAGCCGGAGGTCCATGGGAGTGCGGTGAAAGGTGGCGTGATTCTACGGACAGCCCTGCTGTTGCGGTGCTGCTCGACGTGGTTGGCAATCACTGCGGTGCAAAACCGGGCTCGCTGCTGCGGCCGGCATGGGCCATGGCCAGCTGCCGATAACGACGGGCATGGTCGCGCTGGCCGGCGATGGCCTCGGCACTGAGCTCCCGCCTGACCTGGGCCGGCGTCCCCATCACCAGGGCGCCAGGGGGCACGTCGCGGGTCACCACCGAGCCGGCCGCCACCAGGGCCCCGGCCCCCACGGTGACCCCATTCAGCACCACGGCGCCGATGCCGATCAGGCAGCCGTCCTCCAGGGTGGCGCCATGCACCACGGCGCGATGGCCGATGGTCACATCGGCACCGATCAGCACCGGTTGGCCGGGATCGCCGTGCAGCACGGAGCCGTCCTGCACGTTGCTGCCCGTGCCGATCACGATCGGGCAGACATCGCCACGGGCCACGGCCGTGGGCCACAGGCTGGCGCCGGCCTCGAGGCGCACATCGCCGATCAGCACCGCCGATTCAGCCACCCAGGCATCGGCATGCACCTGGGGTTCGGGCCAGGGGGCGGCGGGCCTGCCGGCGGACGGCGCAGGGCACATGGCGGGGGCTGCAGGGGCGGCTGGTGGCCTTCCATCCTCCCCCCGTGCCCGGGTTGGAACCGCAGCCTCCGGGTGATACGGTCAGTCGGTGCCTGATGGGTGCGGGTCGCTAGCTCAGCGGTAGAGCACTCGGCTTTTAACCGATTGGTCCTGAGTTCGAATCTCAGGCGACCCATTCCAGTCGCCTCAGCGGCAGGGAGTTGCTCCGCGGCAACGGTGGCCGCAGCGAGCTCCATGCGCATCGGGGTCGAGCACCGCACCGCTTGCCACGCCAGCGAGCCGGTGCGGTTCGGACCCCACACCCTGCGCCTGCGACCCCGTGGCCAGCCTGCAGCTGGACCCCCTGGATGCCGAGGGCAACCGGCTCCCGCGCCTCTGGTTTGAGGGATCATGCGAGCGGCTCGCGATCATGTCGCGGTTTGCGGTCCAGATCCCTGCGTCGCGCAACGGCACCTGCATGCCTGGCCGGAGGTGGATCTCGGTGGATCTGGCGGGGCTGGGCGGACAGGGCTTCGACCCCACCCGCGCTCAGCCCAGCCGCCGCAGGGTGAGCGGGCCGAGCGGATGCTCGGCGTGGGGGTAGGGGCTGTGGTGGTGCCCCTGGTGCTGGCCGCTCTGATGGCCGGGCGGCAAGGGCACCCCATCGGGCTGGCAGGCGCCGGTGCACTCGCGCTCGCAGAGGGTGCAGGGCTCATTGAGGCCCTCCACGTGGTGGTGATGGCTGTGCTGGGGCGCTCCCACCTCCTGCTCGAAGCCCAGCACCTGGGCCCGGTATTTGCACAGGGAACAATTCATCGCCGTGTCGCCGCGGATCGCCTCCTCCAGCCGTTCGCGGAAGGTGTCGATCACCAGCGGATGGTCGTTGAGATAACCGGCCTTGAGAAACTGCACCTCGGGATGGTCGGCGGCCACCCGGTCGGTGTGCTGGTGGATTCGGCTCACCAGCACACCGGAAAAGAGGAAATAGGGGAACACCACAATGCGCCGGAAGCCGAGCCGCACCACGTGACGCAGGCCAGGCTCCACCAGCGGAAAGGTCACCCCCGAGTACACCGTTTCGCCCCAGCCGAAGCCGAAACCCTCCACCAGCATGCGCATCACCTTGGTGACATTGGAGTTGGCGTCGGGGTCGGAGGAGCCCCGACCCACCACCACCAGCAGGGTGTCGCTGAGGGGCACCGCGGGGCCAGCAGCATCGCCGGCGCTGATCGCGTCGCGCACCCGGGCCCCGGCGGCCTGGATCATCTTGCGGTCGATCCCCAGTTCGCGGCCGTACTGAATCTGCAGGCCGGTTTCGCTTGCGTAGGTGTTCAACACCGAGGGGATGTCGTTCTTGGCATGGCCGGCGGCGAAGAGCATGGCCGGCACGGCCAGCACCCGGCTCACCCCCCGCTGGCGCAGCCGATCGAGGCCATCGCGGAGGATCGGGCGGGCGAATTCCAGGTAGCCATGCTCCACCGGCACCTCCGGCAGGGAGCGGCGCAGGCCCTGGGCCAGACGTGCGAATTCCGCGCAGGCCTGGCGGTTGCGGCTGCCGTGGCCGCAGATCATCACGCCCAGGCCCTCCATGGTGCTGAAATCAACTGGCGGGGTTGATGCCGGGGTCGCCGTGGGGCTGTGCATGGGCTCTGCCGGGATCCGCGCCGGGTTCGAGAGGATGGGAATCGGCGAGCGTTCTGGCTGAGGCGCTGGGCTGATGCCCGGTTCCATCACAGCTGCGGGACAGCGCCGGATTCGGGACGGGCTGGACCCGCGCCACACCGGACTTTCCTCGTTGTCTTCCGCGGATGATCCGCGGAAACCGATCCCCACCATTGTGCCGTTGCCTGGGGCAACGGCTCCGGGCTGCTTGCACCGCTCCAGTCCTCCGCTGCCGGCAGCGCGAAAGCTCCGGCTGGATCAGCTCTGCGGCCAGCGCCCGTCACGTTCCGAGACCGTCCAGCCTCGCTGGTTGCACGGGGGGCCCAGGATGGCCCCCGATGCTGAGCCTCAGCTCTGCCCGCTCCTACACCTTCCTCTCGATCGGGGCGGCCGTGGCCACGATCGTGCTCAAGGTGGCGGCCTGGCGCATCACCGGTTCGGTGGGGCTGCTCTCCGATGCCCTCGAGTCGGGGGTGAACCTGCTCGCGGCTCTCGGTGCCTTCTTGGCGCTCACCCTGGCGGCCAAGCCCGCCGACCGGAGCCACCCCTACGGCCACTTCAAGGCGGAGTATTTCTCCAGCGGTCTGGAGAGCGCCCTGATCCTGGTGGCCGCCATCGCCATCCTGGTTGCGGCGGGGGGGCGCTTGCTGGCGCCCGAGCCGCTCGAACAGCTGGGCGCCGGTCTGGGGCTGTCGCTGGTGGCCAGCGCCATCAATGGTTTGGTGGCCTGGGTTCTGCTGGGGGCCAGCCGGCGCTTCCACTCGATCACGCTGCGGGCTGATGCCCAGCACCTGCTCACCGACGTGTGGACCTCGTTGGGGGTGGTGGTGGCTGTGGGCCTGGTGCAGCTCACCGGCCAGACCGTCCTCGATCCCCTGATCGCCATCGTCGTGGCCCTGAACATCGTGGTGATGGGCTGGAAGCTGCTGCGGGAAACGGCCTCGGGCCTGCTTGATCAGGCCCTGCCGGAGGAGGAGCTGCGCCAGCTGCAGGACCTCCTCGCTGCCCATACCGGCGACGGACTGGCCGTGCATGCCCTGCGCAGCAGGGTGGCCGGATCACGGCGCTTTGTGGCCTTTCACCTGCTCGTTCCCGGCCATTGGAGCGTCAAGGCGGGCCATGACCTCTGTGAGCGGCTGGAGCAGCAGATCGGCGCCACCCTGCCGCGCACTGACGTGACCATCCACCTGGAGCCGATCGAGGACCCCCGTTCCTGGCGTGACCACGGCTTCGGCTGGGATCCGCCGTGAGCGCCGGCCGCTCACCGGCTGGTCTTGGCCGAACGGCCATTCGGTGGGCGGATGGCGATGGGCTCAGTCGGTTGTCGGCGCTGTGGAGGCTGGCGGAGCCCCCCCGTTGATCCCGCCGTTCTCGTTGTCCTGTTCAACGTCACTGCCATCGCGACTGCCATCGCGATGGCCATCTTCTGAGCGCTCGAGCAGCGGCAGGATCGGTGGGATCAGCCACGGCCAGGAGAGGTCTCCCAGGCCTGCGGGCACCGGTTCTGGCTCCGGGCCCACCACGTCGAAGGAGGTGCGCCTCACCACCAGGCGGAACTGGCGTGGCGACAGCTTGATGTTGATGAACTCCTGCACGGCACTCACCTGGGTGAAGGTGGGCAGGCGTGGATTTGTGACGCTCACCCGGGCGGTGATCACCGGCGGACTGACGTCCCAATCGACCAGCACACTCTCCAGCTCCGAATCGCGGCCCAGGGTGATCGTTTCGTTGCGCAGGCTGCTGAGGATCAATTCTTCGATGCGCTGGGCCTGAACCTGGCGGCGCGAGACCCCCAGCAGGTTGAGCAGACTGCCCCCCAGGGGAACCACCAGCAGCGCAGTCAGGGCCATGCTCGTGATCCCCAGCCGGCTGCGCAGCAGCCGACCGCGGAAGGGCCGCTCCAGCACATTCAGCGTCACCATCGCGCCGCTGAGGATGCCGAGCAGGTTGGTGAGGAACAGCAGAGCGGCGCCGTAGCTCTCCATCCAGAGACCGGCTGCCAGCAGCAGGCCGGTCACGCAGACCGGCGGCATCAGGGCCACGGCAATGGCCAGGCCTGCCAGTGCGTTGATGGCCTCCTTGCGCAGCTTGGCGAACATCGCCACCACCCCGGCGGCAAGGGCGATGCCCAGATCGAGCAGGTTCGGGCTCGTGCGTGCCATCACCTCGCTGCCGAAGCTGGGGAAGGCCACCAGCAGGCCCACGGCCACCGACACGCTCAATCCCAGCCCGACGCCCAGGGCGAGGGTGCGCAGGGCTGCGAGGAAGTCGTCGAACTGTCCACGCAGAACCTGGAAGGCCATGGCCTGCAGGGGCATGATCCAGGGGGCCACGACCATGGCGCCGATCACCACAGCAGCGCTGTTGGCCAGCAGCCCCAGGGTGGCGATCAGCGAGGAGCCCAGGGTGAGCACCGCGAACACCTGGCCGAAGTGGGCGTCCCTGGCGAACTCTTCGCGCAGCACAACCAAGCGGGCTTTGTCGGCCTGCAGGGAGCGATCCGGGGTGTGGCTGCGCATCAGCCCGTCCAGGGCCGATGCCCTGCAGTTCAGCCATGCAGTCTGGAGCCAGCACCGCCCTCAGCCAGAGGTCGGTGCTGGCGGTTCAGTGGCCGGATCAGGCGCGGGGTTTGATGCCCAGCAGCTCAGCGCCGTACTGCTCACTGAACATGGCCTGGGTCTGCCAGACGGAGAGCAGGGATTTGGCGATGCTGCGCAGCTCCTCGATGTTGTCGCAGGCATCGATGGCACGCGAATGCATGGCCACGGTGAACTGGCGGCTGAGGGGGAGGCTGGGGTCGGACATGAACAAGTGTGTTGGGACGTATTGAGAAATGTAACGAGCCCACGGAGCTGGCGTGGCGGCTCGCCGGTGCGGACGTCCGACCCACTGCTTGATCCAGTAGATCCAGCCGAACACCTTCTCGATGTCGCCGCCGATGCTGTTCTGGTGCCCACCGCTTGGGTGATGCGGCGCTCGACGATCAGGGCAGTGCTGGATGGGCATTCGACGTCCTGGCCAGCAGAGCGTCGGGATCGGTGGTGGAGCGTGTTGAGCAGTGGTTTCACCTCGGGGGTGCCCATCAGCTTCTGGAGAAACTGGCCCGCGACCTGCTCAGTCAGGAGCCCGGCACGGTTCTTGCTGAGCGTGGTGGGATGCCAGATCGGATCGTCCGGGCGCCGGCCGACAAACCAGCGGAACAGCAGGTTGGCGTGCAGCTGCTCGGGCGGCAGCGGACGCTCGATGGGATCTGCTCGTCGATCGAAACGCAGGAGAACAGATCGCCGCTGCGCACCTGTTGACCAAGCATCTCAGCTGGGCGGTTGCCCCGTTAGCGCAGGGGCGGCAGGGTTTTTCAGCGAACTCCTAGGTTCAGGCGGTGGACCAGCGTGATTTCCCGGCGTCGATCCAGCCGCGGGCACTGGACCTGCTGGCGCAGCTGAGCACGGCCGAAAAACTGGCCATGTTGTCGGGCGAGACGCCCTTCTGGGCGGGGCTGATCGACATCGCCACCCGCGACGCCTCCCACCGCCATCCCTGGCCCGCCGCTGCTCTGCCTCGCCTTGGCCTGCCGGGCCTGCGCTTCGTCGATGGCCCCAGGGGGGTGTGCCTGGAGGGAGGGGCCACCACCTTCCCGGTGCCGATCGCCCGCGGCGCCTGCTGGGATCCGCAGCTGGAGGAGCGCATCGGCGAGGCCATCGCCAGGGAGGCGCGCTCCTTCGGTGCCAACTGGGTGGCCGCGGTGTGCGTGAACCTGCTGCGCCACCCCGGCTGGGGCAGGGCCCAGGAGACCTACGGCGAGGATCCCGTGCACGTGGGGGCGCTCGGGGCGGCGATGACCCTCGGCCTGCAGCGCCACGCACTCGCCTGCGTCAAGCACTTCGCCCTCAACTCGATCGACAGCTCCCGTTTCCTGGTGGATGTGCGGGCCACCGCGCGGGTGCTGCAGGAGCTCTATCTGCCCCAGTTCCGCGACTGTGTGGAGGCCGGCGCGGCTTCGGTGATGAGTGCCTACAACCGGGTGAATGGCATCTGGTGCGGTGAGCATCCCCAGCTGCTGAACGGCATCCTCAAGGGCCGCTGGGGCTTCGAGGGGTTCGTGGTCACCGATTTCATCTTCGGGGTGCGTGACGGCGTTGCCGCCCTGCTGGCGGGGCAGGACCTGGAGATGCCCTTCCCGATGGTGTTCGCGGGTGTGCTCGAGGAGGCGCTGGCGGATGGCCGCCTGCCGATGGCCCGGGTGGACGACGCCGTGCTGCGCTTGCTGCGGGCGCAACTGGCCCTGCAGGCGGGCGAGGATTCCTCCTCGCTCCGCCAGCGCCGCGA
Organism: uncultured cyanobacterium; assembly: GCA_963765575.1. Taxonomy (GTDB): domain Bacteria; phylum Cyanobacteriota; class Cyanobacteriia; order PCC-6307; family Cyanobiaceae; genus NIES-981. The sequence goes on from CAVXWZ010000011.1 coordinate 715,386, forward strand.
GTCCGGTCCCGCACGGATCAGCGGGCACCGCGAGCTGGCACGTGAGGCCGCCACCAAGGCGATCGTGCTGCTGCGCAACGAGGGGGGGGCGCTCCCCTTCAGCGGCCTGCGCTCCCTGGCTGTGGTGGGGCGGCTGGCGGCGGTGGCCAATCTGGGCGATCGCGGCTCCTCCGACACGCGTCCGCTTCCGGGTTCGGTGGTGACTCCTCTGGCGGGCCTGCGTGCTGCCGCCCCCCAGCTGGAGATCCGTCAGGGCAGGGGTGACGATCCGCCGGCCGCCGCCGCGGCCGCCGCCGGCTGTGACGCGGCCGTCGTGGTGGTGGGACTGGACTGGCGCCTGGAAGGGGAGCACATCCATCCGGGCGACATCGCCCCGATCCTGCGCCACATACCCCCACCCGACTGGCTGCGGCGCCGGGGCGGGCGCCACCTCTGGAAGCCGGTGGCTGAGCTCATCGCCTGGATCACCAGCCATGCCTCGCCGCGCCAGGGGGGCGACTTCGGCTCCGGAGATCGCACTGATCTGCGTCTGCCGGCTCGCCAGGTGGCCCTGATCCGGGCGGTGGCGGCCGCCAACCCCCGCACGGTGGTGGTGCTGATGGGAGGCGGCGGCGTGCTGATGGAGGAATGGCGGCAGGCGGTGCCGGGGATCCTGCTGCTCTGGTATCCGGGAGAGCAGGGCGGGCATGCCCTGGCCGACGTGCTTCTCGGCCGGGTGTCACCATCGGGGCGGCTGCCCTTCAGCCTGCCCACCAGCACGGACCATCTGCCCCCGTTCCATCCCCGGGCGCTGCAGGTCACCTATGACCTCTGGCACGGCTATCGGCGCCTGGGGCGCGAGGGCCATCGCGCCGCCTATCCCTTCGGTTTCGGTCTCTCCTACAGCCGGATCGAGATCTCCGATGTGGCGGCGACGGAGCCCCCCGCGGTCGCAGACCCTGCCCAGGCGATGGAGGTGAGCGTGGCTGTGCGCAACCACGGGCCGATGGGGGCCGCCGAGGTGGTGCAGGTCTACCTGGAGGCACCCGGGCTGCGGGTCGAGCGTCCGTCGCGCACGTTGGTGGGTTTCCAGCGCCTGGAGCTGGCCGCCGGAGACTGCCGCCGCCTCACGCTGGCGATCCCGCTGCGGCGGCTGGCCTGCTTCGATGAGACCCGTGACGGCTTCATGCTCGAACCCGGTGATCACCGCCTGGTGGTGGCCCGCCATGCCGAGGATCCGGGACTGGCGGTGACGCTGCGGCTGGAGGAGCGCTGGCTTGGGCCCTGATCAGCTCCTAGCCTTCATCAGGCTCAGCACCAGACGTAGCCGCAGTCGGTTGTAGCGCTGCAAGAGCAGGCAGGGCAGATTGAAGAGGGTGGAGAAGATCAGGTTGATCAGCACCCCTGCCGGTGGCAGCCACAGGGCTGTGGCCATCCAGGCGGGCCACAGGGCCCAGTGCACCAGCTCGGCGCGCCGGGTCTCGAGCAACAGACGCTGCAGGGCCAGTGGATCCCGCCGCGCCAGGCTGGCCTTGCTCACGCCACCGGGCAACGCCGCGCCGGCATCCGGAATCCAGGGTTTCCAGCGCCTGATCCCCAGACGGCTCTGATAGCGGCGCAGCGCCCGTTGCAGCGCTTGTGCTGGCTGGGTGCCCCCTGACTGACCCAGGAGTCGCTTGGGCTGCCGTTCCAGCAGCTGATCGGGCAGGTGGTTGGCGACCGACCCCACCAGCAGCGACCAGAGCAGCCACAGGGCGGCGCATCCCAGCACCGCGGACAGCCAGCTCGGAAGCCAGTCCACAAGCCGGGCAGGCAAGGCCATCAGCGGGTCCTGAAGGTGCGGCCCTTCCAGCGCACCTGCCCACGCTTGAGGTTGCGGATCGCCTGCAGGAACACCCCCAGGAAAAACAGCACCGGGATCGGAAACAGCAGGTTGATCCAGCGGAAGCGTCCGATCCGGCGGGTGATCAGCAGCAACTGCAGGGCGAAAGCCGCATAGATCACAGCGTTGGCAAGGGGACGAGGGTCCCCCATCAGCGGCCAGCCCAGCAGCGAGGCCGGTAGACACCAGGCCGCCCAGAACAGTCCCGAGAGCCACATCAGCACTCCCAGCATCCAGGGCCAGCGCACCTCGCCGGCGGCGGCGGCGAAGTTCTTGTTGAAGCCCACCACCAGATCACCCAGACCGCCCGGATACATGCGGTAGGCGAGCAGCTTGCCACCGATGTAGGCACTCACCGGCAGCCTCGCAGCCTCGTAGCGATGGCCGAGAAACCAGTCCTCCACCACCTTGTTGGCCACGGCCTCGTGTCCACCGCTGCGCTGGTAGTCAGCCCGGCTCGTGACCATCGCCGGCCCGAAGGCCACCCCGCAGCCCGGTCCCAGGGGCACAGCCATCAGCCCGACGAGGTTGAACAGCACCGAGAGCTGCTCGTAGGACTTCACCGTGCGGTGGTAGGGCTGCACCGACACCAGGCCTCCCAGGTTCTGCCAGGCCGCCACCAGGCTCTGCAGGAACTCCGGGGCGGGCTGGGTGTCGGCATCGAGGAACACCAGCAACTCGGCGCGGCTGGTTTTCACCCCGTGGTGCAGGGCCCAGGTCTTGCCGCACCAGCCCGCCGGCAGTGGCGGTGGCTGGATCACCTGCACCTGGAGCCCCGGCGCGCCGCCGCGGGCAATGGCGGCGGTGTCGTCGCTGGAGTGGTCGTCAATCACGATCACCTCCAGGGGGCTCAGGGTCTGCTCCGCCAGGGCCGCCAGCAGATGGGGCAGGCTGGCGGCTTCATTGCGGGCTGGGATCAGCACCGAAACCTGCGGTTCCCCGCTTGTGGCCGTGAGGGGAAGTGCCGGCATGCGTGCCGCCAGCAGCCAGCCCAGCAGCCAGCGCACCACCACTGAGATGGTGATCAACTCCATACATGCCTGCCGACGGTGCTGGAGCCACTCAACGCTATGGCCGCAGCAGTTCCTTGGCCAGCGGCCGGACGGCGGCCGGATCGCGCAGCAGCTGGGGGTGGGTGAGCACCGGGAGCATGGTCCGGGCGCCCACGGGCAGCACCGCCCGCCAGCCGGGGAGCACCACCAGATCGAGGCCGGAGTAGAAACTGTGGCAGTCGATCCGGCGCAGGCTGTCGAGATTGGCGTTCAGCCGGCACAGCAGCGGGCTGCCCCACTTGAGGTCGGCGATGCCCGCAAACAGCCGGCCTGGCCAGGGCTGGGCGGTGAGGGTGCCGTGCTGGGGGCTGCCCACGCTGAGGAAGCGGCGGGTGCGGCCGTGGCCGCCGCGCAGCTGGATCCAGGCGCGGGCGATCACCCCCCCCATCGAGAACCCCAGCAGATCGATGGGCTGCTCGATCCCGAAGGCCGCCTCGATGTGGCTGCCCAGGAGCGCGGCCGCCTCCAGCACCGGGGTGGCCCCCAGCCGCAGGGGCAGGGCGGGGATCAGCAGCGGCTGGCGGCGCTCCCCCAGCTCCCGCTTGAGTCGCTCGAACACGGCCGGGGTGTCGAGCAGCCCATGCACCAGAACCAGGGGTGGGCCGGAGATGGAACCGGAAATCGCCACGGGCCGGCGGCGTGCGCCGGGGGAATGAATCTGTTCTAAGGCAGCGGGCCCTTGGCGAAGCCGGCAGCAGGGGGGCAGGTGGGGGTTCACGTGCTGAACCAGTGGGTGGCGCCGGCCTCCATCAGGGCGATCAGCCCCTCAACCAAGCGGGTGTCGGCAGCGGCGGAGTTGCCCTGGCGCCGATTCCGGCCGGTGCTGGATGGAGCCTTGGTCCGGGAGCGGCACACACGCCAGCTGAGAAACGCTCCTCACACTTCGTTACATGACGCGCCAGGCTGGATTCATCGGGCTCCGGCCCCCTGCTCCACGCCGCTCTCGTCCCATGCCCACCTCCATCCTCCTGGAAGCGTTTCTGGCCTTCTTCGCCGCCTCCATGGGCCTCTGGCTGCTGCGCCTGTCCCGCCCCTCGCGCCCCGTGCGCTGATCCCCGGTTGCGGACCGGGTCGGCGTGCACGAAACCCCTTCCGTGCTCCGGCGAGCCGTTCCGGTAACGGACTTTCTGCTTTGTAATTCCTTTGCTGCAATGACAACGTTCCTCTCCAGTTATTTTCTGAGATCCGGTTTTCTGGCCAATGCCGGACTACTGATCCTGCGTGTGTGCCTCGGCGCGATGATGATTCACCACGGCCAGGAGAAGCTGGCCAACCCTGAATTCTTCGCGACCAACTATGTGATACCGCTGCATCTTCCATTCCCGCTGCTGATGGCTCACCTGGCTGGCTTCGCCGAGATCTTCGGTTCTTGGTGTCTCATCCTGGGCATCTTTTCGCCCCTGGGCGCCCTTGCCCTGGCCGGAACGATGACCGTGGCGGCTTACCACCACATCCTCACCAGCGGTTTCAACATCTATGTGTTGGAGCTGGTGGTGCTCTATCTCGGTGGCAGTACGGCCATCCTGCTGATCGGCCCGGGGCGCTTCTCCTTTGATGCCGGAATCCTCAGCGAACTTCTGATGCCCCGGCCCGCTTCTGTCGCCCCGCGCTCGGCTGTCAGGCAGGGTCCTGGCGCCCTGCGCGCCGATGCCCTGCGCGCCGATGCCTTCAGCGCTGAACAGCCCCGCCGCTGAGCGGAGCAGCTTCCGCCTCGCTGGCTTCAGCTGGCGGCGAGCGCTCCAGTCAGCAGCTCCAGCTTGCGCTCCTGGCGGTCCAGGGCTCCCATGAACCAGGCCAGGGAGAGCCCCACCACCAGCATCCAGGCCAGGGACGTCCAGCCCACCACCCGCCAGGTCGATCCTCCAGTCGCAGCACGATCGTTTCCTGGCGTGGTCTTCTCAGGCTCCAGGTCCAGCACCAGCCGAAGCACCGCATCGGCAGTGGCCGGCACCTGGGCAGGATCAGCCCGCTCGTCAGGGGCCGACTTCAGCAGGGCATCGCGACAGCGCTGCAGCCCGCCCCCGGCCCAGAACAGTCCCCAGGCCCGACGGTCCTGCTGCAGCACCACCCAGCGTTCCGGTCGGGCATCGTGGCGCACCAGTTGGCAGGCCCGGGCCAGCGACCAGGTGCGCCCCTGGGCCAGGGAGGGGTCGGCCTCGATCAGCAGGCGCCCCTGGGGGTCACGGATGAAACCGCGGGCCAACCGCAGGTCGAACACCTCCACGATCTGCACGGCCACCCCCTGGCGGCTCGGGCGCCAGCCAGGGGCCATGAACAGCAGTGCTCCCCGGTGGCGGTGCATGCAGTGCTCCACCTGAAGGTTGTCCGCCATAGCCCCGAAGGTGGAACGTCGTCAGCTCGCAGCCATCCTGCCCTGCCCCCACCGGTTCACGCCGCTGCGCCCCATCCATTCGCCTCGCCTGGGCTCTGGCGCGGAGCCGCGTGGGCTCAGAGCTGGGTGACTCCCACCCAGCTGGGTGCCGGCGGCCAGGCACACAGATTGGTGCCATCGGTTGCCCGCGCTGGTGATCCATAACCGCCTCTGCGCCGCGGAGTGGAAGAGCCTGATCAGAGCTTCCACCCCCAAACCCCCATGCTCCGTCTCCGTGGTGACCGCCGCAGTCTGCTGGCCGCGTTGGCGGCCGAGTGGGCTGCGCTCCAGCTGCAGCTGCCTCGTCCGAACTGCCGCTCCTCACAGTCCCTCGGCCGGCCAACTCAATCTCGGTAGGATCGCTGCTCGTTTCCGCCCCCGCGTTCGGCTTCCCCATCATGATCGTGATCAAGGTGACCAATGCCTCCGACGTGGTGGCCACCCGGATTGGTCGGTTTCTCGCTGATCTCACCCCCAGTGGGTTTGATCAGGGCAAGGTTGAAGAAGAGCTGATGAAGCAACTCGCCGAGCAGATGCGCGCCCAGGGCCTGCAGGGAGAAGTGGCGTCAGTGCAGGGCCTGGATCTTCACAACAAGATGATTTCTGTGGGCAACAAAGTGGAAGTGCGTCGCTACCGCACAATCTGATCTGGTCGCCCACGGAATCAGGACGGCAGCACCAGCTGGTCCCTCTCGGGATGCAGGCGCCGGAAGGCCCGATCCTCCGCCGCCCTTCGGCAGGTGAGCAGGAACAGCGACATCTCGATGCCGAACGTGGTCTCGAACAGCTCAATCGTGCGGCGGCCCTCCCCCAGGCCACAGCTGGTGATCGCCTCGCGCAGGCTTTGCCGAGGCTGGTCGGTGATGGTGTGGAACAGGCGGTTGAGGCGGAGGTTGAGCAGCGCTTCAGCCGGGGTCATGCCGCGGGCCTGATCGAAACAGAAGTCGAGACAGTCCTCGCTGATGCCCAGATAGCCGGCCACCTGGCTGATCGTGATCGGCTCGCGGTAGTGACGGGCAAAGTAGTGAAGCGCGCGGCCCACCACCATCAGGCCGGACTGACCGGCCTCCCGACAACCTTGGGGTACGGCTCGCATCGCTACCTTCCTGGTGAATCCCTCGGGTGATCGCGGGGTGTAACGCTTGGGAGTCCAACTCCGGTGGCAAGCCCGGGGTCAACTCCAGCCCTGTCTTAGAGACCGTGACAGCCAGCCACTCCCACCCGCTGTGGATTCGGCACAATTCGCACCATCTCGATCCGGCGCTGGGCACGCTCTGCAACCTTGCGCAGCAAAAGCACACGCGCGGGATGAAGTTGTTTTGATCAGGCCGGTGGCTTCTCCTGTAGGGTGAAATCGATTCAGGACCACTCTTCAGCAGGTTTCTTTCCAGCGGCGCTTTCCCTGACCCGTCCCACGGGTTGATTTCTCCACCAGGCCAGCGACTTTCTCCAGGGCGTTCGACGAATCCATACCCCCTTCTCATTTCAGTTCATTTCATGACCATTTACGTGGGCAACCTCTCCTTCGATGCCGAGGTGGAGGACCTTCAGCACCTGTTCGGTGAATACGGCTCGGTGCGCAAGTGCAGCCTGCCCCTCGATCGCGACACCGGCCGCAAGCGCGGTTTTGCCTTTGTGGAGTTCGCCGAAGAATCCGACGAACAGAAAGCCATCGACGATCTCCAGGATGTGGAGTGGATGGGCCGCATGATCCGTGTCAACAAGGCTGAGCCCCGTGGCGGCGGTGGCGGTGGCGGCGGAGCTCGCAAGAGCTGGTGAACCCGGAGCTCGATCAGGGCTGGGGCTGTTCCCGAGCCCGAGCCCTGCTCAGCAGCGCCTGGCCACTGGGGATGCGCAGATCCGATGCCCATCCCATCTTCTCCAGCAGGCGGATGAACCGATAGGTGGGATCAGGCAGGGTCATGACCTTGCCATCCCGCACGGTCAGTCCCTGTCGTACCGAGGCCTGGAAGGCATGGTGCAGGTTGTGCCAACCCTCCCCCAGGGTGATCAGTGCCACCCAGCGGTTGTTGCGGCTTGCGTCGCCGGTCTCGAAGGGTTGCCCTCCCAGCAAATGGGCAACGGAATTCACCGTGGCCACGCCGTGGAACAGCAGCGTGGTGCTCAGGCAGTAGGCCCCCAGCCACTCCAGCCCTCCCAGCTGCCAGGACAGCCAGGCCAGGGCCAGGGGCGGCACAACATGCAGGCGGTCCATCACCCTCAGAACCGGGTCGGACTCCACATCGCTGGGAAGTTGGCGAGGGTGGAACCCCTTGCTCAGCAGCCAGCCCGCCTGGGAGTGCCAGGCGCCTCGCCAGCCGCCCACAGGCGCGAGCGGCGAATGGCTGTCGAGATCGGTGTCCACATGGCGGTGATGCTGCAGGTGGTGGGCCTTCCACCAGCTCGGACCCATCTGGCCTGAGCTGGTGGCGACCAGGGAACCCAGCCACCACACCAGCCGCGGTGCCCGATAGCTGCCATGGGTCACGAGCCGGTGATAGATGGCGGTGGTGGCCAGCATGCGCAGCAGGTAGAGGCTGAAAGCCCATAGGGCTGCCGCCGGTCCCAGGCCCGTGAACACCAGCAGCAAGCAGCCCAGATGGGCCAGGATGATGAACACCGGCCCGAGACCGTGCAGGAACCGCCGCAAGCGAGGGATGCGGGCTTCTGGGCTCAATCTCCAGTCCCGGGAGTCGCCGGGACGTGGCAGCGTCACGGCCTTGCTGGTCGCCATGCGACCGCTTTGTTGATCAGGTCGAGTTGTGGGCGTGCTGGCCGGGATCGTTGGCAACGGGCCCGCGGCGCTGCCGCCGGGGGAGGGCTGGGCCGGGGAGGGTTGAATTGAGTTCGCCAGCGGGAAACTCGACAATGGTTCAGCCTAGGAGTGCAGCCGGTCCGGCGCCGGTGCTTGTGTTTGACGGCGGCTGCCCCTTCTGCCGCCGGTTTGCCGAGCTCAGCGAACTGCGCGGCGGCATTCCCGATCTGCAGATCCGCGACGGCCGCGCCGACCCTGCCCTGCGGGCGGACCTGGCGCGGCGGGGCTACCGCCTGGGCAACGGAGCCATGGTGCTGGTGGGTGAGCAGGTGCTGCACGGTGCCGCGGCGATCGAATGGATCTGCGCCCGCATGCAACCGAGTTCCCGCTTGCTCGGCCTGCTGGCTCCGCTGCTGGCCACTCCCGCGCGCTCCCGGGGTGTCTATCCCCTGCTGTTGGCCGCCCGTCGACTGGCGCTGGGGCTCAAGGGTCTGCCGGAGGAGCCATGAAAAAGGCGGTGGTCAGGCCCGAGAGCCTCGCCACCGCCTCCAAAGGCCCGTCGCACGTCATGGGCGACGGCTCTACCGGGATCAGCGGAAGAACAGCAGTTCCTGGTAGGTGGGCAGGGGCCAGACAGCGTCGTCGACCAACATCTCCAAGCCATCAACGGCACCACGAAGGGTTTCCATCAGTGGCAGAAGGGTGTTGGCGCAATAGTCCATCTGGGCTTGAACCTCGCCATGGGGAGCGGAGCCGATCGCGGCCTCCAGGGCGTTGCAGCCCTGTGTCAGCTCCTGGATGAGGCTGGAGATCTTGCCGGCTAGGCCCTTATCGGGGGAGAGGCCAAGTGTTTCCTGGTGATTCAGGGAACTGGAGAGATCACCAAGGTAAGTCATCACCGCTGGATAGATCTGGGTGCGAGCCATCTGCAGGGCGACCTTGGCTTCCACTTCGATAGCCAGAACGTACTGTTCGGCATAGACCTCAAAACGGCTCTCCAGCTCCACATCGCTCAAGACCCCTTCGCTGGTGAACAACTCGCGCACATCGGGACGCTTCAAGACCGCAAGTGCTTCAGCTGTGTTGTGGAGGTTTTCCAGCCCCCTCTCCTCAACAGCCTTGTGGTGCCATTCTTGGGAGTAGCCATCACCCCCAAACACCACATCACCATGCTTCTGCATAATGCCCTTGAGCACGGCGATTGAGGCCGTTTCAAGGGTTTCACCCGCAGCAATTTTTGCCTCCAGTTCGTCAGAAATGAAACGCAGCGAATCGGCGAGAACCGTGTTCATCGCCACCAGCGGGCCGGCCACCGACTGGTTGGAGCCGACGGCACGGAATTCGAAGCGGTTGCCGGTGAAGGCAAAGGGTGAGGTGCGATTGCGATCGCCTGGGTCCTTGGTGAATTCCGGCAGGGTATCGACACCAAGTTGCATCACACCAGCGGCAGCGGAACTGGTGACTTCTCCATTGAGAATCTGCCTGTAGACCTCCTCGAGCTGGCTTCCGAGGTACACCGAGATGATCGCCGGTGGGGCTTCGTTGGCACCAAGACGATGGTCATTACCGGCCGTGGCGACCACGGCCCGCAGCAGGGGACCATAGAGATGCACACCCCGAATCACGGCGCCGCAGAACAGCAGGAACTGCATGTTCTTGTCAGGGGTGTCGCCGGGGTCGAGCAAGTTCCCCTGGGTGGCATTGCCCACTGACCAGTTGACGTGCTTACCAGAGCCGTTGATGCCCTCAAAGGGCTTTTCATGCAGCAGGCAGTTCATGCCGTGCTTGCGGGCCGTGTTCTTCAACAGCGTCATGGTGAGCTGCTGGTGATCGGTGGCCACATTGGCGGCCTCAAAGAACGGAGCCAGCTCAAACTGTCCGGGAGCGACTTCGTTGTGGCGCGTCTTGGCGGGGATGCCAAGGGTGTACATCTGGCGCTCGACGTCCTGCATGAACACCTGCACCCGCTGGGGAATGGCGCCGAAGTAGTGATCGTCGAACTGCTGGCCCTTGGCCGACGGTGCGCCGAACAGGGTGCGGCCCGCCAACAGGAGATCCGGGCGCAGGGAAAAGAAAGCGCTGTCGACCAGGAAGTATTCCTGCTCGGCCCCACAGCTGGAGTTGACCGGTGCCACCTCCTGATAGCCGATCAGTTTAAGCAACCTCTGGGCTTCGCGGTTCATCGCCGCGTTGGAGCGCAGCAGCGGCGTTTTCTTGTCAAGCGCTTCGCCTGTCCAGGAGATGAACACCGTGGGGATACAGAAGGTGATCCCGTTCGGGGTTTCCATCAGGAAGGCGGGACTGGTGATGTCCCATGCGGTGTATCCGCGGGCCTCAAAGGTGGAGCGGATCCCGCCGTTCGGGAAGGAGGAGCCATCGGGCTCACCCTGAACCAACACCTTGCCTGTGAACTCGGTGATGGTGGAGCCGTCCCCCTGGACCGAAATGAAGCCGTCGTGCTTCTCGGCAGTGGAGTTGGTGAGCGGGTAGAAGACGTGGGCGTAGTAAAGAGCTCCGCGGCCTGTCGCCCATTCCTTCATGGCCTGGGCGACCACGTTGGCAACAGAAACGTCAAGTTTTCCGCCTTCCTTGACCGTCTTTTGAACTGACTTGAAAACTTCCTTCGGCAAGGCGGCCTTCATCTTGGCCAGATCGAAGACATCGTGGGCCCAGAGGTCCTGCAGGGGGGCGTTTGGAGGCGTTACCGCTGCCGGACGATCCTGAATCGTCTGAAAAGCGGAGACACGCAGCGCGCTGGGCATGGGTCAAAAGATTGATGCTCAGCCAACACCCAACTCCCTGGCCCGCCTCTTTGTTGCTGCCATTGATACCGGATCGGGGATGCCGGACCGGGATCAGGCCCCTCCAACCAGGGCACGGGATGCTCCGGCCAAGGCACGGGATGCCACCGAGGCGGTGTGAGTAGAAATGCTTATGGCCTGCTTTCGGTAGTGGTTCAGGCAGCGCGCGGCCTGCCACCGGGCCGCATGGTGGTGCGTTGTTTCCACCCCTGTTCAGCGCCATGGCCCTGGAGAATTCCCCGTCCCAGCCGGGCTCTGTCGTGGGACCCGTGTCCCTCGGGGCGGCCACCCTGTCCAGTCCCCTGGCGGAGGCCATCCGCCGGCATCTCTTTTACAGCCAGGCCAAATCCCCCTCCCTGGCCACCCTCCATGACCACTACCGGGCCCTGGCCCTGGCCGTGCGCGACCGCCTGTTGCAGAAGTGGGTCGATACGGCCGAGACCTACACCCAGAGCCATGTGCGCACGGCGGTGTACCTCTCCGCTGAGTTCCTGCTCGGGCCCCACCTGGACAACAACCTCGTGAATCTGGGCATGCGGGACGAGGCCCGCGATGCCTGCTCGGAACTGGGGCTCGACCTTGAGGCGCTTCTGGCGGAGGAACCGGAGCCAGGCCTGGGCAACGGCGGTCTCGGCCGCCTGGCCGCCTGCTTTCAGGAGTCGATGGCCACGCTGGAGCTGCCCGCCATCGGCTATGGCATCCGCTACGAGTTCGGCATCTTCCGCCAGCAGATCACCTCCCAGGGCCAGCAGGAGGGCACCGACCCCTGGCTCGCCCAGGGCAACCCCTGGGAGGTGATCCGTCCGGAGTGGAGCTATCCCGTGGAGATCGGCGGCCAGACCGTGGTCGGTGTGGCCTACGACACCCCGATCCTGGGCTTCGGGGTCAACACCGCCAACACCCTGCGCCTGTGGTCGGCCACGGCCCCCGATGCCTTCGATTTCGCCTCCTTCAATGCCGGTGATTACGCCCGGGCGGTGTTGCGCAAGATGCAGTCGGAGACCCTCTCCAAAGTTCTCTATCCCAACGACGAGTTCGAGCAGGGCAAGCGCCTGCGGCTTTCGCAGCAGATCTTCTTCGTGAGCTGCTCCCTGCAGGACATGTTCCGCATCCTCAAGGGACAGGGACTGAAGCCCGAGCAGTTCCACACGAAATTCGCCGTTCAGCTCAACGACACCCATCCGGCGATCACCGTGGCCGAGCTGATGCGGTTGCTGCTCGATGTCCATCACCTCGATTGGGACACTGCCTGGGAGATCACCACCGGCAGCCTCAGCTACACCAACCACACACTGTTGCCGGAGGCCCTGGAAACCTGGGGTGTGGATCTGTTTGAGCAGTTGCTGCCGCGCCAGCTGCAGATCATCTATGAAATCAACTCCCGTTTCCTGCGCATGGTGCGTATCCGCTACCCCGGTCATCCCGAGAAGCTGGGCCGCCTGTCATTGATTGAGGAGGGTCCCCAGCGGCGGGTGCGCATGGCCAACCTGGCGGTGGTGGGATGCCACCACACCAATGGCGTTGCCGAGCTGCACAGCCGGTTGCTGCGGCAGCACGTGTTGGCCGATTTCGCCGAACTCTGGCCCGAGCGCTTCACCAATGTCACCAACGGCGTGACGCCGCGGCGGTGGATGGCGGTGGCCAACCCGCCCCTCGCTGAGCTGTTGGATGATGTTCTGGGTGAGAGCTGGCGCCACGATCTCGATGCGCTCCAGGGTCTCAAGGCCCACGCCGCTGACCCGGCTTTTCTGGAGCGTTGGCAGGGCGTGAAGGAGCGCGGCAAGCGCCGCCTGATCCAGCACGTGCACGACCAACTCGGCCTGCTTTTGGATCACACCTCCCTGTTTGATGTGCAGGTGAAGCGGATCCACGAATACAAGCGTCAGCACCTGGCTGCTCTGTATATTGTGGAGCGCTACCTGCGCCTGCGCAACGGTGAGGATCTGCCGCCCCGCACGTTCCTGTTCGGCGGCAAGGCGGCCCCTGGCTATGCCATGGCCAAGCTGATCATCCGCTTGATTGTTGGTATCGCCGAGATTGTCAACATGGATCCGGCCATGCAGGGTCGTCTGCGGGTGGTGTTCCTGCCTAACTTCAGTGTGAAACTGGGCCAGCTGGTGTATCCAGCGGTGGATCTCTCCGAGCAGATCTCCACCGCCGGCAAGGAAGCCTCCGGTACCGGAAACATGAAGATGGCCCTCAATGGTGCGGTGACGATCGGCACCCTGGATGGTGCCAATGTTGAGATCCATGAGCGGGTGGGTGACGACAACTTCTTCCTGTTCGGCCACACCACCGAGCAGGTGGCAGAGCTCGATCAACTCGGCTACCACCCGATGGCCTGGATCGACCAGGACCCGATGGTGCGCGAGGTGCTTGCCCTGATCGGCTCGGGCCAGTTCAGCGAGGGCAACCGGGAACTCTTCCACCCGCTGCTGGCCAGCCTCACCAGCCACGATCCCTTCAAGGTGATGGCCGACCTGCCCGACTACCGCCGCGCCCAGGAGGACGTGGATCGGGCCTGGATCGACCGCCCGGGCTGGGCGCGCATGTCGCTGGCCAACACCGCCTCCTGTGGCTTCTTCTCCAGTGATCGCTCGATCCAGGAGTACGCCGAACGCATCTGGGAGGTGCCACCCGTGCCGGTGCCCGGCCAGGGCTGAGGCCCCCATCGGACAGCTCCATCCCCACCCCGCGGCCGGCTGTGCTGCAGGTGGCCCGCCCCGATCCTCAGCACCCCCTCAGCCAGGATGGGCGCTGATGCTGGGGCCAACAGTGTTCGCAGGTCTGCCAGGCCCCAGGCCGGAGGTGGTGCTGGTCCGTCACGGTGAAACCGCCTGGAGCCGCTCCGGCCAGCACACCGGACGCACCGATGTTCCCCTCACGCCCCATGGCGAGGAGGTGGCGCGTCGGCTGGCGCCGGCCCTGGCGGGGCGTGACTTCGAGATGGTGCTCTGCAGCCCCCTGCAGCGGGCGCGGCACAGCTGCGAGCTGGCCGGCCTGGGCGCCCAGGCGCAGATCGAGCCGGATCTGATGGAGTGGGACTATGGCGCCTACGAGGGGCTCACCTCCGCGGAGATCGCCGCCGAGCGCCCGGACTGGCTGGTGTTCCGCGATGGCTGTCCGGGCGGGGAATCGCCCCAGGCCATCGGCACCCGGGTGGATCGGGTGATCGAGCGGGTGCGCTCGCTTGATGGCCCGCTGGCCCTGTTCGCCCATGGCCATGTGCTGCGGGTGCTGGGCGCCCGTTGGATCGGTCTGCCGCCCGCCGCTGGCGCCCATTTCCTGCTGGACACCTCTTCGCTCACGGTTTTGTCGTGGTATCGGGGGGTGCCGGCGATCGGCTGCTGGAACGCAGCCCCGGCGGCAGGCCCCTGATCCGTCTCCGGCCATCGGCTGCAAACGCTGTGTCAGATCTTCCGCCAGCGAGCTTCCACCGAGCCCACCACAACGCCAACCTTCAGATTGTGGGAGATTCCGGCCACCCTGATTCCCTGAGCCTCAGCCTCCGCCAACTCGCTGCCCGCCCATGACCTCCACCCAGACCAACGCCACCTTCCCGATCGATCTGGCCGCGTACCGGCCCCTGGCCCTCGATCCCGCCCGGCCTGAGCTCAGCCCGGCGGAGCGCGCCGACCTGCAGGCCAACATCCAGCTCTGCCGCGACGCCATCGTCTTCTTCACCGCCACGGGCGCGGCTCGGGGGGTGGGCGGTCACACCGGCGGTCCCTACGACACGGTGCCGGAGGTGATGCTGCTGGATGGGTTCTTCCGCGGCGATCCCGATCGCTTCGTGCCGATCGTCTTCGATGAGGCCGGCCATCGGGTGGCCACCCAGTACCTGCTGGCGGTGCTGCACGGCCATCTGCCCGCCGAGGCGCTGTTGCGCTACCGCGAGGCCCATGCGGGGCTGCCCGGCCACCCGGAACTCGGACTCACCCCCGGGGTGGCCTTCAGCTCGGGTCGGCTGGGCCATCTCTGGCCCTTCGTCAACGGCCTGGCCCTGGCCCATCGCGATCGCGTGCTGGTGTGCCTGGGCTCCGATGGCGCCCAGCAGGAAGGCGATGACGCCGAGGCGGCCCGCTTTGCCGTGGCCCATGGCCTCAACGTCAAGCTCGTGATCGACGACAACGACGTCACCATCGCCGGCCACCCCTCGCAGTACCAGCCCGGCTATGAACTGGAGCGCACCCTGGGTGGCCATGGACTCACCACCCTGGCCGGTGACGGCGAAGACCTCGACGATCTCTACCGGCGGCTGCGCCAGGCGATCCTCAGCGATGGTCCGGTGGCGGTGATCAACCGCCGCCCGATGGCGGTGGGCATCGAGGGCCTCGAAGGCTCCACCCACGGCCACGACGTGATCCCGGTGGACAAGGCGATCGCCTATCTCGAGGCGCGAGGCCGCCAGGCGGCGGCAGACCACCTCGGCGCGATCACCAAACCCCACAATCCCACCGGCCGCCGCGGCAGTGGTGATCGCCTGGAGGCCAACCGCAACGTGTTTGGCGACACGGTGGTGGCGATCCTCAAGGACCTCGACAGCGATGCACGGCGCCGGCGCGTGCTCTGTGTGGACAGCGATCTGGAGGGCTCCTGCGGCCTGGCCCAGATCCGCAAGGCCTACCCGGAGATCTTCGTGAGCGGCGGGATCATGGAGCGGGCCAATTTCTCCGCCGCCGCCGGCTTCGGCATGGAGCAGGGCCGCCAAGGAATCTTCGCCACCTTCAGCGCCTTCCTGGAGATGTGCATCTCGGAGATCACCATGGCGCGGCTCAACGGCGCCAATGTGCTGTCCCATTTCTCCCATGCCGGCATCGACGACATGGCCGACAACACCTGCCATTTCGGCCTCAACAACCTGTTTGCCGACAACGGGCTGGAGGAGGGCGACAGCACCCGCCTCTATTTCCCTGCCGACGCCGGCCAGATGCGGGCCTGCGTGCGGGCGGTCTTCGCGGATCCGGGGCTGCGCTTCGTGTTCTCCACCCGCTCCAAGGTGCCCAATCTGCTGGCTGCCGATGGCTCCGAGCTGCATGGGGATGGCTATGCCTTCCAGCCGGGCCGTGACGAGTGGGTCCGTCGGGGGAGCGATGGCGTGATCGTGAGCTTCGGCGAAAGCCTCTATCGCTGCCCTCGATGCCGTGGAGCAGCTGCGCGATGAGGGACTGGATGTGGGCCTGGTGAACAAAGCCACCCTCAACGTGGTGGATGAGGAGATGCTCGCCGAGCTGGGCCGCCAGCCCTTCGTGCTGGTGGTGGAGAGCTTCAATCGCCGCACCGGCCTGGGCAGCCGCTTCGGCACCTGGCTGCTGGAGCGTGGGCTGACACCCCGCTACGGCCATCTGGGCACCTGGCGTGAGGGCTGCGGCGGCCTCTGGGAGCAGTTCCCGCACCAGGGCATCGATGCCGCAGGGATCATCAGCCACGTGCGCGGACTGCTGGGCTGAAGGCCGTTGGCTTCTGTGCGTTAACCCTCACCCACTTTGCCTTTAGGCCGCTCTTAGACCAGCCTGGCCAGGATGCGCAAAGGAGCCAGTCGTCTCGCCATGACCTTCACCCTCGAGCCCACTGCCACAGCGGTCCCGACCCCGGCCAGCAGCGAGGAGCTGCAGAGGATCGACGCCTGGTGGCGGGCCGCCAACTACCTGGCGGTGGGGATGATCTACCTGCGTGACAACCCGCTGCTGCGCGAACCGCTGCGGCCCGAGCACATCAAGAGCCGGCTGCTGGGGCACTGGGGATCCAGTCCTGGCCAGGCGTTCATCTGGGCGCACGCCAACCGGCTGATCCGGCAGCGGGATCTGGACATGATCTACCTCTCGGGTCCTGGCCACGGCGCCCCCGGCGTGCTGGCCCCCACCTATCTCGATGGCTCCTACAGCGAGATCTATCCGGACAAGTCGCAGGACGCTGTGGGCATGCAGCGGTTCATGAAGCAGTTTTCGTTCCCCGGCCACATCGGCAGCCACTGCACCCCGGAAACCCCCGGCTCGATTCACGAGGGCGGTGAACTGGGCTACGTGCTCTCCCACGCCTGCGGGGCGGTGTTCGACAACCCGGAGCTGATCGCCATCGCCTGCGTGGGCGACGGCGAGGCCGAAACCGGGCCCCTGGCCACCAGCTGGCACATCAACAAATTTCTCAACCCGATCGGTGACGGCGCCGTGCTGCCGGTGCTGCACCTCAACGGCTACAAGATCGCCAATCCCACCCTGCTGGCCCGCATCCCCAAGGAGGAGCTGGCCAGCCTGATGCGTGGCTACGGCTGGGAGCCCCTGTTTGTGGAGGGCCACGAACCCATGGCCATGCACCAGGCCATGGCTGCGGCGATGGATGAGGCCATCGCCAGGATCCAGAGCATCCGCGCCGAGGCCCGTGCCAGTGGCGAGGCGGTGCGGCCGGCCTGGCCGATGATCGTGCTGCGCTCCCCCAAGGGCTGGACCGGTCCCAAGGCGCTGGGTAATAAGAAGCTCGAGAATTTCTGGCGCGCCCACCAGGTGCCCCTGGCCGCTCCCCAGAGCGATCCTGTCCAGCTGCAGATGCTGGAGGACTGGATGAAGAGCTACCGGCCCTGGGAGCTCTTTGATGCTGACGGCACCCTCATCCCTGAGCTCAAGGAGCTCTCGCCGCGGGGGGCCCTGCGGATGGGTTCCAACCCCCACGCCAACGGCGGCCTGCTGCGCCACAAACTGCACCTGCCGCCGATCGAAACCTATGCCGTGGCCCTGCAGGGACCCGGCCAGAGCGAGGCCGAGAACACCTACCCGTTGGGGGAGCTGCTGCGCGACGCCATCGGCCTCAATCCAGATTCCCTGCGGGTGTTTGGTCCCGATGAAACGGCCTCCAACCGGCTGCAGGCGATCTATGAGCGCAGCAAGAAGGTGTGGATGGAAGAGCTCCTGCCCGAAGACATGAACGGCAGCGAGCTGGCCCGCAATGGCCGGGTGGTGGAGATGCTCAGCGAGCACACCCTGGTGGGGATGATGGAGGGCTATCTGCTCACCGGCCGCTATGGCTTCTTCCACACCTACGAGGCCTTTGCCCATGTGATCGCCTCGATGTTCAACCAGCACGCCAAGTGGCTGGAGAGTTGCATCCACCACGCCCCCTGGCGGGCGCCGATCGGCCCCTGGAACTGCCTGATCTCCTCCACGGTGTGGCGCCAGGACCACAACGGCTTCACCCACCAGGACCCGGGCTTCATCGACCTGGCCGGCAACAAGAGTGGCGAGGTGGTGCGGGTGTACATGCCGGCTGATGCCAACTGTCTGCTGGCGGTGGCTGAGGAGGCGCTGGTGGAGAGCAACGTCTGCAACATCATCGTTTCCGATAAGCAGAAACACCTGCAGTATCTTGCCCTCGATCAGGCCCGCGCCCACGTGGCCAAGGGCATCGGCCTGTGGAGCTGGGCCAGCAACGACGACTGCGGCACGGAGCCCGATGAGCCCGATGTTGTGATGGCCTGCGCCGGCGACATCCCCACCAAGGAGACCCTGGCGGCGGTGGAAATCCTGCGGCGTGAAACCCCCAATCTCAAGATCCGCGTGCTCAACGTTGTCAAGCTCTTTGCTCTGACCAACCCGGAGGAACATCCGCACGGCTTGAGTGATCGAGATTTCGACACCCTGTTCACCAAAAACAGGCCGGTGATGTTCAACTTCCATGGTTATCCTTGGCTGATTCACCGTCTCACCTATCGCCGTACCAACCACGCCAACATCCACGTGCGTGGTTATAAGGAAAAGGGCAACATCAACACGCCCCTGGAGCTGGCGATGAACAACCAGATTGACCGCTTCAACCTGGTGATTGATGTCATCGACCGGGTGCCTGGCCTGGGCTCAAGGGCGGCGCATATCAAGGAGCGCATGAAGGAGGAAATCCTCAGCCACCGCGCCTATGCCCATGAGCACGGCATGGACGACCCCACCATCACCCACTGGCGCTGGGGACTTCAGGCCTGATCCAGGGCCGCTGTGATCGCGGCGTAGCAGCGCTCGAGCTGCGCGTCGCTCAGGCACAGGGGCGGCAGCAGATACACCACATGCCCCAGGGGCCGCACGTAGACCCCGGCCTCCAGGCAGTGGTCCTGGATCCGACGCCCCACGGCGCTGAGGTAGCCGGGCTGCTCCACCGCCACATCAAAGGCGGCCACGGTGCCCAGGCAGCGGGGCCGCCGCACCCGCTGGTGCTTGGCGAGGGCCTCCAGCAACGGCCGGTGGCGGGCCTCGAAGCCCTTGTAGCGCTGGGGGTGGGCGTCCAGCAGGTCGAGGCTGGCCAGGGCGGCGGCACAGCCCAGCGGGTTGGCGGTGAAACTGTGGCCGTGGAAGAAGGTGGCCTGGGGGTCGTCGCTGATGAATCCCTGATACAGCCGTTCGCTGGCCAGGGTCACCCCCATGGGCAGAAAGCCACCGGTGAGGCCCTTGGAGAGGGCCATCAGGTCGGGGCGGATGCCAGCGCGGTGGCAGGCGAACAGCGCCCCGGTGCGACCGAAGCCGGTCATCACCTCATCGGCGATCAGCAGCGCCCCGGCGGCCCGAACCCGCTCGGCCACGGCCTGCACAAAGGCCGGCCGCACCATCGCCATGCCGGAGGCCCCCTGGATCAGCGGCTCCAGGATCACCGCCGCGGTGGGGGTCTGCAGGGCAGCCTCCAGCTGGGCCAGGGCGGTGCGCTCGCGCGCTGCCGGGTCGTGGTCATGCCAGCAGGTGTGGGGCCAGTTCACCCGCGCTACCGCGAACAGCAGCGGCTCATAGGGCTCCGTGAACAAGCCGCGGGCCCCCACCGCCATCGCCCCCACGGTGTCGCCGTGGTAAGCGCCGCTGAAGGCGATCAGCTGGCTGCGCGGTTCGCCGCGATTGCGCCACCACTGCCAGGCGATCTTGAGGGCCACCTCCACGGCGGTGGAGCCGTTGTCGGAGAAGAACAGCCGCTCCAGGCCGCTCAGGGCGCTGAGGCGCTCGGCCAGCCGTTCCGCCGGCTGATGGCTGAAGTTGGCGAAGATCACCTGCTCCAGCTCGCCCGCCTGGCGCGCGATCGCGGCGGCGATGCTGGGCTCGGCGTGGCCGTGCAGGGTCACCCACCAGCTGCTGATGGCATCGATCAGACGGCGGCCGTCCTCGAGTTCGAGCTCGGCGCCGGCTCCGCGCCGTACCCGCAGCGGCGGCAGGGCGGTGCGCACCTGGGTGGTGGGATGCCAGAGGTGGGGGTGCCACGCGGCAGGCGGCTGCCCTGGAGAGGTCACCGGCGGGCGAAGGCGGGGGATGGACAAGTCTGCAGGGCCTGGCTGCAGCGGGGCCGGCGGTGAATTTGTGTGAGGGTTGCCGCAGCGGTGGCCATGGCGGGCGGGGGGATCGATACGGTCCGCCCAGATGGTGAGCATTCCCCTTTCATGACCCTGCCTCTGCTCGACAGCCGCCCTTCGGCGATCAATGCCCGCGTCGCCAACTTCCTCCCGCCGGTGATGAGACCCCCCGCCAGGCACCGCGCGTCCCTCGCCGGTGACAGCTCCGCCAGCGCCGAGCTGATCGAGCAGGCCTATCGCCAGATCTTCTTCCATGCCTTCAGCGTGGATCGGGATCCGGTGCTGGAGATGCGCCTGCGCAGTGGTCAGATCAGCGTGCGCGGCTTCATCCGCGGCCTGCTGCTCTCCGACAAGTTCCGCGACGACTTCTACCGCTGCAACAGCAATTACCGGGTGGTGGAGCAGGTGGTGGGTCGGGTTCTCGGCCGCCCCGTCTATGGCCAGCAGGAGAGCATCCGCTGGTCGATCGTGATCGCTCAGCAGGGCTTGCCGGCCTTCGTGGATGCCCTGCTGGATTCCCCCGAGTACCTCGAGCATTTCGGAGAGGATCAGGTGCCCTTCCAGCGCTCGCGGGTGCTGGCTGGACGCGGCGTCGGTGAGCGTCCCTTCAACCAGCAGGCCCCCCGCTACGACGCCTACTGGCGCGATGTGATGTCCCGCCGCGCCCCCGCTGGCGGATCCCCCTGGACCATGGGAACGGCGCGGCCGGCCTGGCTGGCGGGTCAGCCCAGTCCCCGGGTGCGCCAGCTCTGGCAGGGGATCGTCACCACCGGTGGTTTCATCGTCACCGGCATTGTGCTCTGGACGGCCTTCGCCATGCTCAGCACCGGCGGCCAGGGCTGAACCCAGGCCCTGGGGCCGCCGGGTGCAGTCCTGCAGAGCCGGGGTTCAACTCTGCAGCGATGGAAAGCTGGTGCGCATCCGCTCGCCCAGCTCGGCGGCCACGCGGCTGCGGAAGGGACCAGCGGCTTCGGCGTCGAGCACGGGATAGGTGCTGTCACTGCCGTGTTCGCCGCGCAGCGGTTTCCAGCTGGTGCGCTCGCGCTGTTTGAGTTCCTCGAGGGGTGCGTTGAAATCGAACTCCAGATTGCGGTCGTCACTGGCGACGGTGGCGATCAGCTGCTCCCGCAGCGCCACCAGCCCCCGGGCCTTGAGGGTGTCGGGCAGCCCCAGCACCGGCTGCAGCTCCTCAAGCAGCCGCAGTTCCTCCTCCAGAAGCACTGGCCAGGCCCCCTGCTCGCCATCGGCCAGCCCCTGCTCCTGGGGGCTGGCCCGCATGGCCTCGAGGTGAAAGGCCAGCCAGCGGTAATGGGATTTTTCCGGCAGGGTCTTCTTCAGAGAGCTCTTGGTCCCACTCGGGCGTTTCGGCAGCGCCGCCTCGACCTTGCGCAGGAAGGCCCGGTCTTCGGGTTCGAGATTGATCGCTCCCCAGCGGTGGCGGTAATCCCACAGCTCGGCATAGCGGCGCACGTCGTCCGCGGCCCAGCCCAAGCCCTGCAGCTCATCGGCTCTGCTGATCTCGTCCTTGGTCACCACAGGCGCCCATGCAGCTCTCAGGCAGCGTAGGGGTCAGCCCATGGCCTGCCCCAGGGCCCCCAGGCCGAACAGCAAGAACAGCCCACCGCTGAGCCGGTAGAGCAGCCGTTCATCCACCCGCTGGCCGATCCAGCGGCCTGCCCCCACCGCCAGGGCGGTGACCAGGGCATGGCCGGCCAGGGCCCCGGCCACCAGGCCGCCGAAGGCGAAGCTGGGGGCCGTCGCCAGCAGGATCGTGGCGAACTGGGTGCGATCCCCCATCTCCGCCACGAACACCAGGCTGAACGCCTCCCAGGTCACCGGCAGCGGGCGGCTGATCGGCCGCTGCCGCTCGGCTGCGTTCACCGCCAGTTCGGCCTCCTCGGCCTCATCGTGGGCGGCGTCGCCAGGCAGTGCCTGGGCCTCCAGCAGCAGCTTGCCGCCGAAGGCCAGGAACAGCAGGGCGGCCAGCCAGGGCAGCAGGCGCTCGGGCAGCAGCTCGCGCAGCCCGAAACCCACCCCCAGCGACAGCAGGGTGACGAGGGCGAGGGCGGCGAAGCTGCCCAGGAACACCCAGCGTCGCTGGTGACGGGCCGCCAGGATCAGCGCCATGAAGAAGGTCTTGTCCCCCAGCTCGGCCAGGGTGATGGCGCCGAAGCTGGAGCCGAAGGCCGTCAGGGCGGGATCGCTCACAGATACTCCCCGATTCCCTAGCGCACTACCAGCACGGGGCAGCTGCTGCCGAGCAGCACCCGCTGGGTTTCGCTGCCGATCAGCAGGCCCTCCAGCCCTCGCCGGCCGTGGGAGCCCATCACAATCAGGTCACAGCCCGTGGCGTTGGCCTCCTCAAGAATCGCCTTGTGGGGCAGGGGGTGCATCACCGCCGTGTGCTCGGCCCGCACGCCGGCTTTGGCGGCCACGGCGGTGGCCTCCTGCAGGATCGTCTCGGCCCGCTTGCTCGCTGCCTCCACCAGGGCCTCGATGGTGCTGGCCTCCACCAGTTCACCCACCCCAACCAGGCTGATGGGGTAGTTGTTCTGCACGTGCAGGAAACGCACCTGGGCCCCGAGGGCGGCGGCCAGGTTCACGGCCTCCTGGACCGCTCGTCCGGAGATCTCCGAGCCATCGGTGGGAACGAGCAGATGGTGGTAGGGCATGGGGGCACGATCGGCAGCTCCGGTTTAATCCACCCGGCGACTTCTGGCACCTGACACCCGGTTTCGCTGCCCAGCTGTTTCAGTGCAGCGGCTCGCTGATCACCAGGATCGGGCCGGCCAGCCGGCGTAGCAGTCGACTGGTGCGATCGCTGGCGGGAATCGGCAGTCCCGCCACCAGCCGGCGCTGGGAGCGCAGGATCACCAGGTCGTGGCTGCGGCTGGCCGCCACGATGGCGCTCTCCACGCCCTGGTGGCTCTGCAGCACCACCCGCAGTTGCACGGCGCTGGGTCGTGCTGGCCAGCGCTGCAGTTCCGCCTGCAGCTCCAGGCGCTCCTGCCGGCTCAGGCGCGGGTCATGCAGGTGGAGCAGGGTGATCGTGCCGCCCAGTGCCGTCGCCAGGCGGTGGGCCAGCTGGAACTGCTCGATCGCCCCGGCGGTGAGGTCCTTGATCGGCACCAGCAGGCTGCGCAGCTGGCTGGGCGGCCGGGGCAGGTGGGCCACCACCACCGGGCAGGGGGCCTGCCGGCAGGTGGCGTCCACCAGGTCGCCGAACAGCCAGCGCCCCAGGGGGCTGGGGGCGGTCAGGCCCATCAGCACCAGGTCACTGGCCTGTTCCACTGCCACCAGGGCGATGCCGCCGGCCACGTCGGGATCCACCCGCAGCAAGCTGCGGCAGGGTGCCTGCCAGGGCTCGGTGATCGCCTCGGCGCGCTCCAGCAGGCCCCTGGCCTGGGCCAAGGCGCTGGCCAAAGCGGGCAAACTCTGACCTCCCACCTCCGCCTGTCGGGGGGAGACCACCGCCAGGGGCAACACCTCCCCTGGCCGGTCGGCCTCACCACCCATCAGCAGGTGGGCCAGTTCCAGCAGGGGGGCTTCGGTGTCGGGATTCGACACCGGCACCAGCACCCGCAGAGCGCGGCAGGCCAGGGCTGCCTGGCCGCTGTCCGCCCCGCTCGGCCCGGTGGCCTTGGCCCGCCCCAGGCGGGGCATGGCCACGGCGGTGAGGTAGGGGCCCAGGGTGGCGGTGATCACCATCATCGCCAGCACGCTGTTGAGCACCATCTCATCCAGCAGGCCGGCCTGGTAGGCCACGAAGGTGGCCGCCAAGGTGGCCGCCACCTGGGGAATCGACAGCGACCAGAGGGTGAGGATCTGGGGCCCGTTGTAGCCGGAGAGTCGGCCGGTGCCCCAGGCGGCCAGAAACTTGGCGGCCAGCAGCCCGATGATCAGCAGCAGGGCGAAGGGTGAGCCGATGAGGGTGCCGGCGAAGGTGGGCAGGTTGAGCAGCAGGCCCAGATCAATGAAGAAGATCGGGATGAACAGGGCGGCCCCCACGAAGATCACCTGCTCCTTCACCCGGCCTTCCGGCAGCACCCCGTTCACCGCCAGGCCGGCCAGGAAGGCGCCGATGATCTTTTCCACCCCGGCCAGCTCCGCTCCCATGGCGGCCAGGAACAGGGCCATCAGCACCGCCACGAACAGCCGGCTGTCGTTGTTGACGCTGCGCAGCACCAGGGGCTTGCCCAGGCGACGGATCAGCACCAGCACAAGCGCTCCGAACAGGCCCACGCGCAGGGGCAGAGCCACCAGCTCCGCCGCCGAGGACTGTCCCTGGTGCAGCCCCATGCACAGAGCCAGCAGCAGCAGCGCCGCCAGGTCGGTGAAGATCGTGCCGCCGATGGCGACCACCACCGACTCCTCGCGCATCTCCCCATAGCTGCGCACGATCGGGTAGCCCAGGGGGGTGTGGGAGGAGAGCACCGAGCCCAGCAGCACGCTGCTCAGCAGGGAGTAACCAAAGCCCAGCCCGAGCATCAACCCCACCAGCAGCGGCAGGGTGAAGGTGAGCAGCCCGAAGCGCAGGGAGCGCTGCCGGATGCGGGCGAATTCGGCCAGGTCGATCTCCAGACCGGCGATGAACAGCAGATACACCACGCCCACATCGGAGAGCAGACGCACCACCTCGCTCTCGGCCGTGATCCAGCCAAGGGTGTGGGGACCGATCAGGACCCCCGCCGCCAGCAGGCCCACCAGATCCGGCAGCCCCAGGCGCTGGATCATGGGTGGTACCAGCACACTCAGCCCCAACAGCAGCGCAAACACCGCCAGCGGGTTCTCGGCGAGAAAGGTGGACAAGCGCTGGCCGTGAACGGAGAGAGCAAGCTTGGCGGAGAGGGCCCTTGGCGTCTGTCCGCTGCGGCGGCGATGGCGTCAGTGCCAGCCGGTCCAGCCGGCCAGGTGGGAGGCCGCGGTGGAGCGGGCCAGGGCCCGGGCCGAGGGAAGGGCCGGCTCCAGGCGGGCGGAGCTGAAGGGCGGCAGGGGCCGCCGACGCAGCCAGGAGCCCCAGCGAAATTCGTGGAAGGGGATCAACGGAGCCGGTTGCACCACCCCCTCCCGTTTGAGCTTCCACACCAGGCTGCGGTAGGGGTCGTCCTGGAGACCGAGCAGATTGCGGGGCAGCGCCTGGGCCGGCAGGGGGCCCAGCCCGCGGCCGTCAAAGAGGTAGAGCCAGCCGCGTCGTTGCAGCTCGGCCAGCACGGCACTGCGGTCGTCGGTGTCGAGCTGCAGGGCGATGTAGCCGAAGGCGGTGGCCTCGGGCATCAGCTCCAGCAGCCCCCGCAGCCGGTGGTGGCGGTCCACCATCCAGTGGGCACCATCGGCGCTGCGCACCAGGGGCACGGGTTTGTTGCCCAGGTAGGTGCGCCGCTCCCGGCTGTTCTCGATCCGGAAATCGGCCTGACGGCTGCGCACTTCCGCCAGCCCCACGCACAACTGGGTGGGCTGGAGCTCGGCGATCGACACTTCCAGCAGGGGCTCCCCTTCGGGCGGCGGCGGCAGGGGCTGGAAGGGGGGAAGGCGTAGGGCCATGGATCCATCCTCGCTTGCCTGTCGTCCGGCCGCAGACGCCGTGGTGACAGGGCTGCAGCCCGCGGCCGCGGCTGCCGGTGGCTACGGCCAGACAGCACCTCATCATGTGCAGGACAACACCGCCTGGAGGCCGCGGCAGGGGTTGTCTGCCCATGGCGACTGGGGTCTCCCGGCCTGTCTCGCCGCGGCTGCGATGGGGCGGACAAGCCTTGGATCAGGTTTGCTGATGGTTGCTCGGTTTCCCCATGTCGGCGCGGTTTTCCCCGGTTCCAAGAATGGTTTTCCACAGCCTGGTTGCTGTCCCCTGCGCTGGCGCCGGTGTCTCTGGGGAAAGCCAGCGGCTGGCCGCCGCTGCCTTGACAGCCCCCCGCCCCGCCTTTGGGGCCCAGCTGCCGCCCGTGGCACTGCCGCCGCAGGCCAGTGACTGCAACCAGTCTCAGCGATGACAGCGATGATCCCGCCGGTGGCGGGCGGCTTTGACGCGGCCCCCGCCGCTGTGGCGTAGTGGGGCTGACCAGCCGTGCAGAGCGCCCATGTCCAAGGATTCCAACGAGGGGGCCATCAGCCTCGAGGCCGAGGTGCCCGAGGTGCTGTTCGACGGCATGCGCCAGTTCATCGAGCACCATCCCCAGTGGGATCAATACCGGCTGATCACCTCGGCGTTGGCCGGATTCCTGTTCCAGCACGGCTGCAAGGACGCCTGTGTTCAGCAGCACTACCTCAACGGGCTGTTCCTGCGTTGAAGGCAAAAAAAAGCGGGGGAGCCATCCCCCGCCCGTGTTCTCCCTTGCCCGACCCGGTTAAAGGTCGCCTCGCCATTGTGCGCAGCAGCCCAGGCAGGGTTTGTGGCCACCGACACCGGATCGGCCCGGGCGTCAGGGAGCGCTGACGACGCTGTTCTGCTCCAGCCGCTGCCCGTTGCCCCGCCGCAGCCGTTCGGCCGCCGCCGTGCAGGCCCGCCAGGTGATCGCCATCGACGTGAGCGTGGGGCTCTGCCAGCCGGCACTGGGCCAGCAGGCCCCATCCACCACCAGCAGGTTGGGCGCCTGCCAGCACTGGTTCCAGGGGTTCACCACCCCGTCTTCGGGGGCAGCGGCCATGGCGGCGCCGCCCAGCTCATGGATGTAGTAGCCGGGCGGTGGCGCCGTGGGGCTCACCGCATGGCTGGAGCGAATCCAGGGCTCCAGCAGCGGCAGCACGAACAGCTCCTCGATCGGCCGGATCGTCCCCCCCGCCGCGGCCACCACCGCCGCCATGCGCTGCTGCATGTGCAGCACCATGGCCCGTTCGTTGGCGCCCCAGGCCATGGCGATGTGGGGGCTGGGCAGGCCCCAGGCGTCGAGGCGGCCGTGATCCAGGCTGACGCGGTTGTCGGGGTGGGGCAGCACCTCGCCATGGCCGATCAGGAAGCCGCTGGCCTCGTGGGGGCGGCGCCGCAGCGGCCGCGGTGGGTCGAATCGCTGCACCGCCGCCCAGAGGCCGTAGCCGCGCTGGAACCCCTCGGCGCCGGGGCCATCGAGGTTGACGGTGTTGGGGATGAAGCAGCTACCCGCCCCCGAGAGCTCCGCCGCCTGGGCCGGCGCCTCCCCAGCGGGCATGGAGAAGAAGCGGCTGCTGGAGATGTGATCCATCAACTGCCGGCCCAGGCCACCGGAGGAATCCACCAGGCCGCCGCCGCGCTCAGCCTCGCTGGAGTGCAGCAGGATCCGCAGGCTCTCGATCGTGGAGGCGCAGAGCACCACCAGGGGGGCCTCGAGCAGCTCCCGCGCGCCACTGGCGGCATCCACCGCCACCAGCCCGCGCACCCGGCGCTGGTCGGCGTGCAGCAGCACATGGCTCACCACCACCTGGCTGCGCAGTTCGGTGCGGCCCGTGGCCAGGGCCCGCGCCAGCGTGCTCCCGGGGCTGGCCGAACGGGGCCAGGCGGGAGGCCCGTGGCGGTGCCCGTGGGCGGATGGCCGTGGACCCACGCCGCGGGAGTGAATGAAGGGCAGGCCCAGGCCCTCGCGCACCGCCTGGCCCAGCTGCCGTTCCGCCGGCGTGAAGGGCAGGGGCGGGGCGTAGTGGCCATCGGGCAGCTGGGGCAGGCCATCGGCCTGGCCATGCACCCCCAGCAGCGGCTCCAGGCGGTCGTAGTAGGGCGCCAGATCGGCGCTGGCGATCGGCCAGGAGGGGCTGCGGCCATCGCGCTCGCCGGCCTTGAATTCGTAGTCGCTCAAGCGCAGGGTGATGCCACCCCAGGTGAGACTGCGGCCGCCCACCTGGCGGCCCCGGGTCCACAGGAAAGGTTGATCCGGCGGCGTGCTGTAGGGGTTGCGGCGCTCATCGACGAACAGGTCCGGGTTCTGCTTCCAGAAGCCAGGGTGATGGCCCTGCAGGCGCTGTTTGCCACTGGCCAGGTTGGTGAGCCGACGCAGGCTGTTCAGCGGTTCGCTGCCGAAGGCCCGGCCGGGTTGCATCTGCGGGCCGGCCTCCAGCACCAGCACCCGCAGACCCGCCTCCGCCAGCACCATGGCCGCCACTCCGCCGGTGGCGCCAGAGCCCACCACGATCGCGTCCGCTGCTGGGGCCATGGGGTCAGGCGGTTCAGCCGCTGAGGCTGGCATCCAGGCGGATCAGGCTGTGCAGCAGCACGTTCACCCCCTGTTCGCACTGTTGGGGTGAGGTGAACTCAGCGGCCGAGTGGGACACGCCATCGCGGCTGGGCACGAAGATCATGCCCATGGCGGTGAGGCGGCCGAGCTCCTGGGCGTCGTGGCTGGCGCGGCTGGGCAGGTGGGTGTAGCTGAGGCCGAGATCGGCGCAGGCCTCGCTGATCACGTCCTGCACCCTGGCGTCGGCGGGGCTGGGATCCACCACGAACTGGGGCGTGATGGCTATGCGGGTGCGGCGGGCCACGGCGATGGTCTCGATGCGCCGCTCCAGCTGGGCCTTCATGTGGTCGATTACGTCGTGGGAGAGATCGCGCATGTCGAGGGTGAACTCCACCCGGCCGGGCACGATGTTGGCGGCGTTGGGCCACACCGTGAGCTTGCCCACCGTGGCCACCGGATCACCGGGGTAGTGCAGGGCCATGTCCTCGATGGCCAGGATGATCTGGGCGGCGGCGGCGAGGGCGTCGCGGCGCATCTCCATGGGGGTGGTGCCGGCATGGTTGGCCTGGCCGCTGACGCTGATGGTGTAGCGCTGCTGGCCCACCACCCCTTCCACCACCCCGATCTGCTTGCCCACCGCCTCCAGCACGCCACCCTGCTCCACGTGCAGTTCCAGGAAGGCGGCCATCCCCTGGCGGGTGCGGCGGGCGCTCTGGCGTTGGTTCCAATCGCCACCGATGCTGGCCAGTCCCTCCTGGATCGGCACCCCGAGGCTGGTGGAGTAGCTGCTGGGGTCGTCGGATCCATGGCCGACCATCGATTTGCAGCCCACCATCGTGCTCTCCTCATCGGCGAAGGCGATCACCTCGATGGGGTGCTGCAGGCGCAGCTCGTGCTCGGCCAGTACCCGCACCACCTCAATCCCCCCCAGCACCCCCAGGGCACCGTCGTAGAGGCCACCCTCCGGCACCGTGTCGATGTGGGAGCCGGTGGCCAGCACCGGGGCCTCGGGCCTGAGGCCGTCGTAGCGGCCGATCAGGTTGCCCGCCGCATCGATGCGCACGGCCATGCCGGCCTCCTCCATCCAGCCCTGCACCAGGGCGCGCGCGGCCCGGTCCTCCTCGCTGAAGGCCAGTCGGCGCACGGCCCCGGACGGCAGCCGGCCGATCTGCCCCAGGTCCGAAAGGCTGCGCGCCAGGCGAGCGCCGTCGGCGGCCAGACCGGTGGGCGGGGCGGAGAGGAGCTGGCTCATGGGCGGTGGCGGTTCGGTGCTGAAGGACTGGGCGTGGCCCTGGTGGGGGCGGTCGTCACCACTGGTGGTTTCCCGTCCCGTTGCGACAATGGTGTGCTCGGTGACAGCCGGGCGCCGCGTGGTGAACAATCATCAGCCCCATTCACTTTGAACGGCGGATCGCCCCGCTGCGCACACCGCGATGACCTTCTCGATCGTGGCCTGGGATGCGTCCACCGGCATGACCGGTGTCGGAGTGGCAACCAAGCATCTGGCGGTGGGCTCACTCGTGCCCCATGCCCGTGCCGGCGTGGGGGCCGTGGCCACCCAGGCCAACACCAATCCCTACTTCGGTCCCTGGGCGCTGGATCGCCTTGAGCAACTGCAGCACCAGAGTCAGGGCGAGCAGGGGGCTGACGCGGTGCTCGAATCACTGCTGCGGGACGATCCGGGCCGCGATGGCCGCCAGGTCATGCTCGTGGATGGTCAGGGCCGCAGCGCCGCCTGGACCGGCGAGGGCTGCGCCGGCATCGCCGCCCATCGCTGCTATCCCGGCTTCGCGGTGGCGGGAAACTTTCTGGGTTCCGACCTGGTGCTGCTGGCGATGGCCGAGGCCTACATGGCCGCCGAGCGCCAGGGGCTGAGCCTGGAAGAGCGCCTGTTGCTGGCCCTCGAGGCCGGTGAGGCCCACGGCGGCGACCACCGCGGCCGCCAGTCGGCAGCCCTGCTGGTGATGCACCAGGAGAGCTACCCCCACGGCGACTTCCGGGTGGACCATCACCCCGAGCCCCTGGTGGCCCTGCGCGAGATCCTCACCGAGACCGAGCGCGAGTACTACACCGGCTTCCGCGCCGGACTGCCCACCACCCTGGGCTTGGCTCAGCCCGCCACAGCTCACTCCCCCATGTCTCAGTCAACGGACGACATGCCGATCAGGGCGTAGGCCGGCTTGGCCTGCTCCTCCCGGTGCAGGCGCCAGCCCAGGCGATCGGCCTGCTGCCGCGCCTGGGCCGGAAGATCGGCGGCGATGAACAGCTTGTGCATGATCTGCACGCAGATCAGGTGGTTGATCACCGCATCGAGCTGCACCCGCTGTGCCGCGCTGGTGTCGGGATGGTCGTGGCGCTCGAACAGGGCCTGCACCCCAGCTGAATCGAGCAGGCCGGCCTGCTCGATCGCTTTGGGATTGAGGTAGCGGTCGGCCAGGGTCTGCATGGCTGCCCGCTTCTGGGCATCGGCGTGGGCCGGGGGAGCCATGAACGCGAATTTCTCGCGCCGGTAGAGCACCTCCGGCAGCAGGCCACGCATGGCTTCGCGCAGCACGTATTTCTCGGTCTTGCCCTTGATGCGCAGCTCCGGCGGCACCTGCACCGCCACCGCCGCCAGGTGGTGGTCGAGAAAGGCGGGGCGGGCTTCCATGGCATGGGCCATGTCGACGCGGTCGCCGCCCCAGGTGAGGATCTGGCCCTCCAGCATCGTCTTGATCCACACGTACTGGGCGCGATCAAGGGCGTGGCGCCCCTCCAGCTGGGATCGATCCAGGGTGGCAGCGATGGCGGCACCGGGGTCGTAGCCGGCGCAGGCGGCGCGGTGCTCCGGCGCCAGCAGATCGGGCACCAGCGGCGCGCAGGCCAGCCAGGGCTGCAGACAGCTGGGGGTGAAGCCCACCACCTGTTCCAGGGCGGGATCGTGCACCTGTTCCTCGGCCAGCATCGCCCCCTGCACCAGGGCATTGGCCTGTTGCAGCAACTGCTCCCACTCCTGCCGGTCGGCGGCGGGCAGGTCGCCCAGGCCGTGCAGGAACATGTCGCGGCGGAAGGCGGGGTAGCCGCCGAACAGCTCGTCGGAACCCTCCCCCGTCATCACCACCTTGTAGTGGGCACGGTTGACCTCCCGGCTCATCAGGAACTTGGCCACCGCCAGGGTGTTGTAGATGCTGCGCTCGGCATGCCAGATGGTGTCTTCCAGGTGGCCGTAGAGCTCATGGCCCGACAGCCGCATCACCAGCTGCTGGGCACCCGTGGCCTCGGCCATCTCGGTGGCGATCGGCGTCTCGTCGTAGCGGGCGTCATCGAAGCCGATCGTGAACGCCTTCACCGGGTTCTGGCTGACCGCCGCCGCCAGCCCCAGGATCGAGCAGGAGTCGATGCCGCCGGACAGGTAGCAGCCCACCGGCACGTCGGCGACCATGCGCACCTCCACCGCCTCCAGCAGGGCGGCGCGCACGGCCTCGATGTGGTGGGTTTCGCTGAGGCCGCCATCGCGCTCCCCCTGGCGGGGGAAGTCCACGTCCCAGTAGGTGCGGTCACTGATCTCGAAGTCGCCATCGCGCCGGCAGACCGTGAGCACGTGGCCAGGCATCAGCTGGTGCACCCCCTCGAAGGCCGTGCTGCCGGGTACCACCGTCTGCATCAGCTGGTGGAACAGACCTTGGGAGCTGAAGCGCCGCTGCACGCCCGGGTGGGCAAACAGCACCTTGAGTTCGGAGCCGAACACCAGGCCCTCGTCGGTGAGGGCCCAGTACTGGGGTTTGACGCCGAAGCGGTCGCGCACCAGCACCAGGGAATCGCTGCGGCGATCGAACAGGGCGAAGGCGAATTCACCGCGCAGCAGGGGCAGGGTGGCCTCCAGGCCGCGCTCCTGATAGAGCCGCAGCAGGATCTCCGAATCGCTCTTGCTGCTGAAGCGCACGCCGCGGGCGCTGAGGTCGGCGCGGATGCGCTGGAAGTCGTAGAACTCGCCGTTGTGGGCCATCAGCAGCTCGCCGTCCTCGGACACGAACGGTTGGCGGGCCCGGTTGGCGTCCAGGTCGATGATCGACAAGCGGGCATGGCAGAAGCCCACCCCTTGGCCACTGAGGCTGCGCACCCCGAAGCCGTCCGGGCCGCGGTGCACCTGGATCGCCGCCATGTTCACCAGCAGCTGCTCGTCGATCGGCTGCTCGCTCTGACGCTGGAAGATTCCGCCGATGCCGCACATAGGCCTGGTTTTCTGGGGGGTCTGCTGGGTTCGGGTGGGCCGCTGGCTCGGCCGCTCAGATGATGTCCATCACCTGATCCATGCGCTCCACCATGCAGGTGAGCAGGGCCATGCGGATGAACACCGCGCCGCGGGCCTGGGAGAAATACCAGTTGTGGGCGGTCTCATCCAGGCAGGTGCCCAGTTCGGGGCCGCGGGCCAGGGGGTGCAGCACGATGGCGTCCTGCCGGTAGGGCAGGTCGGCCGTGAGCTGGAAGCTGCGGCCGTGCACTTCATAGCTGTCACCCACCCAGGCGATGGCATTGATGTAGATCACATCCAAGTCGGGCACGGCGCCGTGCAGGTCGTCGCTGGTGCTCACCTTCAGTCCGGCCGCCTGCAGTTCCTCCAGCTGGCCCGGATCGAAGTAGCCGTCGAGGGGGGCGCTGCCGGGATCGTGGAACAGCACCAGTTCCTCCACCATCGCCGGGAACTGGGCCAGGATGCGCAGCAGCGAGCGCACCGTGCGCATGCGGCTGGGGATGCCCACCACGCCGATGCGGATGCGCTGGGCGGCGGGCAGCTCCCGCTCCACCAGCTGGGGCCGCCACTTGAAGATCGTGTAGAGATCCGCCATCGCCTGGGTGGGATGCTCATCGATGCCGTTGCCGGCATTGATGATCGGGATCCGCAGTGACTGGGTCATCTCGTAGATGGCCTCGGCGTGGGTGTCACGCAGCACCACACAGTCGCCGTAGTTGTTGAACATCTCGGCCACGTCGCGCAGGGTCTCCCCCTTGGCGATGCCGGTGGTGCTGCGGTCGGTGATCGTGATCGTGTCACCCCCCAGTCGGTGCCAGGCGCTGTCGAACGAGAGGCGCGTGCGGGTGCTGGGCTCGTAGAAGGCGTTGATCAGGATCTTGCCCCGCAGGGGGCTGTTGTGGCGCATGTAGCGCTCCGGATTGCTCTCGAACTTCGCCGCCAGGCGAAACAGCTGCAGCAGCGTCACCGCGCTGTATTGGCTGGTGGAGAGCACGTGTTGCTCGGTGAGCTCACGCAGGGCGTCGCTGTCTTCCCGGATGGCGCGCAGCAGGGCTTGGGGGTGGGCATTGCCGTAGACATCCGGACCCAGGCGGGTGAAGCGGATGCGGGGCTGGGAGGGCTGCGGGCTGGATGGCATGGGCAGGCGGTGGCCTCGGGGGCTGCTCACGGCGTCAACGCCGACGCCACAACCATCTGTAGGTGGCAGCACCTCAGCTGCCGGCAAGAACTTGCTTTTGTTCACCTAGTGACCCCTTGACGTGGGGTCATTCGGTAGCCGATCACACTGATGCGCTGGCGTGGCCGTCACCACACCTGGCCTTCGCGCCACTCCTTCAGCCAGATCAGCACAATCACCAGGGTGGCCAGCGCCAGGCCGATGATGCTGCCCACCACCAGCAGCCGGAACAGGGAGGCGGGCAGCAGCCACTCGGTGGCGGCTGGCGTGGCGGACGCTGTGCTGAGCAGGGGCATGGCGGGCTGGCGCAGGGGGCTGGGGGCAAAGAAGACGGGGGGAGTGGTTGGCGGCCGGGGGTCAGCGGCCTGCGAGCAGGCGCCACTCGAACCGTTCCGGGTTCCAGTGGCTGCCCAGTCCCATCACCGCCGCCGACACCGCCGCCGACACCAGGGCGGCGCAGTAGGGGGCCACCAGCACATAGGCGAGCAGACCGGTGGTCGAGCCCAGCACCATGGCGGCGGTGGCCGCCTGGCGGTTGGCCTGGGGCCAGTAGAGCCCCATGGCGATCGGCCAGATGGTGGAGGCCACCAGGGCGCCGGTGAACAGCAGCAGCTGGTACATCGAGGTGAGGTACTGCCAGGAGAGCACCATCGTCAGCAGCCCCAGGCCCACCACCACCAGCCGTGCCGCCTGGCGGATCTGCCGGTCACTGATGCCGGGCATCAGCCAGTGGGCCACCACGTCTTCGGCGATCAGATCGGCGCTGGCGGCCAGCAGGGAATCGAGGGTGGAGGTGAGCGAGGCGAAGATGATGATGAACACCACGATCGCGCCGCCACTGCCCAGCAGCTGGGCGGTGATCAGCGGAAAGACCATGTTCACCTGGGGCACCTCCAGGTTCTGGGCCAGGGCCATCAGGGCGATGGCGCCGGTGACGACCGGCACGGCCGTCCAGGCCAGGCCGCCGAGCACGAAGGAGCGGAACACCACCGTGGGCCGGCTGGCGAACACCCGACTCCACCAGATGTTGTTGTGGAACACCTCACCCATGCTGAACAGGCCGGTGTTCCAGGCGAACAGCAGGCCGGTCGGAAGCAGCATGTTCAGCCGTGACGGGTGCTCGGCCGCCAGGGCGTCGTACACCTGATCCACGCTCATCTGGCTGTAGCCCAGCACCGCCACCAGCACCAGCAAGGCCATGATCAGCAACGACTGAATGAAGTCGGTGCCCACCACCCCGCGCATGCCGCCGAAGAGGGTGTAGATGGTCGACACCCCGATCACGCAGACCATGCCGAGGCGGTAGTCGAAACCGGAGAGGGCCTGCAGCAGCAGGCCGGCCCCCATCCCCTGGGTGATCAGGAAGCCGAGGGTGTAGGCCATGGTGATCAGCAGGAACACCGCCCAGCACAGCCGGCCGTAGCGCAGGCGCACGAAGTCGCCGCTGGTGCGGGCCGTGGGCATCAGCCGCTTGATGCGGACCGCCAGCGGGGCGAACAGGAACAGCCCCAGCCCCGCCAGGGCGTAGCCGAGCATGCCCCACAGGCCCAGGGTGTAGCCCACCTCCGGAGCGGCGAGGGTGGTGTTGCCGGTGACCCAGCTGGCCATCAAGGTGGCCGTGCTCAGGGCCAGGCCGATGTTGCGGCCGGCGAGCAGGTAGTCGTCGGCATCGCCCTTGCCGCGCCTGCCCCACCACACCCCCAGGGCGATCCAGAGCACTGAAAAGGCCACCAGCAGAAACCAGGCGATGCCGGCGTCGAGCAGCGGGGCGTCAGTCATGGCGGGGCGTGCCGATGGGGTCGTCGTAGGGATCGCGGCCGTGCCAGCGGGCATGGCCGCGGGCGATCATGATCACGGTGGCCAGGGTGACCACGGCGCCGATCGCGAAGATCAGCAGGGCCCGTTGCAGCTCGCTCATGCACGACCACTAGCAGGGGGAGGGCGCCTGGGAGCCGTTCTGAAGCGGCCCGCAAGAAACCGGCGCCAATGGCAACCTCAATTCAGGCGGTCGCAAGCCGCCATGAATGCGTCATGAACAGGAGCACAAAAAAACCCCGGCAGCAGCGCTGTCGGGGTTTTTTTCATTGGTGGCGGGGGCGAGATTTGAACTCGCGACCTTCGGGTTATGAGCCCGACGAGCTACCAGACTGCTCTACCCCGCGCTGGTGAATGGATCATACCAGCGCGGTGTCCCCCGCTACCGATCGTCCCCGGCCGGCCTCAGTCGAAGCGCAGCTCCCCGAGCACCTCCAGCTTCAGGTGGGGGGCCGGGCTCAGGAAGCGCTGGCGCAGCTCCTCGATGGTCATGGGGGTGAGCCAGTCGAGCTGCTCCAGCAGGTGCAGAGCCACCGCGTGCTTGGCCCGGGCGGAGCCGTCCTCCACCTTGATCGCCACCCCCATCCCCTCACCCACACGGCTGAGGCACTGGATGCCCTCGGCGCCCCCCTTGCTGAGCACCTGGCCGTGGCCCCGGCGCATCAGCTCGGTGTCGAAGTGACCCTCGCCGGCCACCAGGTGGGGGTGGGCCAGCATTGCCCGGCTGAGGCGCTCCAGGTCGGGCTGCTCGCCGGCACCCAGGTGGGCGAACAGCAGGGCCATCTGGGCCAGGCGCAGGCGCAGGGTGGGCACGCCGCAGTCATCGCGGGCGGTGACCAGCTCGGCCGCCGGCAGGGCCAGGTATTCGCCCACCCGCTTCAGCAACTCCTGCTGCAGGGGGTGATCCCCCTGCATGTAGCTCTCGGTGCTCCAGCCCAGGCGGCGGCAGGTGGCCAGGAAGGCCGCGTGTTTGCCGGAGCAGTTGTGCTCCAGGGGGCTGGTCCGCCCCGCCGGCACCGGACATTGCAGCTGGTCAGCCTCGAGTTCGGCGCTCCAGAGCAGCTTGAAGGCCTCACGGGCGTGCTCCGGCGTGCCGGCATGGGAGGCACAGGCGATGGCCAGGCCGCGGTCGCCCACCTTGCCCTGGTCGGCGCTGCCACTGGCCACGAACACGGCCGCCTGGAACGGCTTCAGGGCCGAGCGCATGAAGCTCAGCTGCTGGGGGTCGCCGGCCCGCATCAGCACCCGGCCACGGGCGTCACTGACGGCCGCGTGCACCCGGTGGCGCGACTCGGTGATGCCCTCGCGCAGCAGGCGCACCTCCAGGGGCGGAATGTCGGTGCGGGTGGCGGCACCGAAGCTGGAGGAGAGGCTCATGGGCAAGGGCTGGGGCTGACGTTCACTGAGCCTGCCAGAGCCTGGCTGTGAGCAGTCCGCAGCTGCCCAGCAGCATCAGCAGGGTGGCGACCGTGATCGCCTGCCGCAGCCGCTTGAGCACCGGTCGCACCTGATGGCGGGCCACCAGCAGATCCTGCTGGCGCCAGCTCAGGGGCTTTTCCCACACCTGGCCGTCGTACCACCCGGATTCCTCGTATTCCACCCGCTCGCTCACCAGCCGCTGGTGGATGCTGCGCCAGCCCAGCCACTGGCGCAGCAGCATCAGGGTGGGCAGGAGGATGGCGGTAACCGCACCAGCCAGCAGCCACTGCAGGGGGTGGTGGCGCAGTGCCCAGCTGCCACTGCTCACCAGCACAGTGAGGGGCAGGATCAGCAGCCAGCTCAAGGCCAGGGGCCGCAGCAGGTCGTTGAGGCTGTGGCGGGGCCAGGCGAAAAACCACGAGTCGCGCAGCTCCTGGTATTGCTGCAGGGGGCGCTGGGGGGGCGGAACGGGGCAGGGCCCGGCCGGGGCGCCGGGGAAATCGCCGGTGGCGCCGAGGGCGTCGCCCATGGCTCAGCTGCTGGTGGCCTGGGCGGAGCCTAGGTAGCGCACCTGCTGGCCGTGGCCCCAGAACGCCTCCAGGTCGTAGTACTGGCGCTCCTTGGGCTGGAGCACGTGCACGATCAGCTCGCCGTAGTCGAGCAGCAGCCAGCGCCCTTCCGCCTGGCCCTCGCGGCGCAGGGGCAGGCGGCCCTCGGCCTCCTCCAGACGGTCCTCCACCGAGCGGGCGATGGCGCGAACCTGGACGTCGGAGAGGCCGCTGCAGATCACGAACCAGTCGGCCAGGGTGGTCACCTCGTCCACCCGGATCAGGCGGATGTCCACGGCCTTGCGGTCATCGCAGGCCTCGGCCGCCAGGTGGGCCAGGGCTTCGCTGGCGGGATCGGGGGGGCCGGCGGCAAGAGCATCAGCCATAGACGTTCTCACTGGTGACGGATTCCCGCGATCCCTGCTGTTGGGCCATTTCGGCCCGGGCCCGGCTGGCGCTCTTGCGCAGTGACTCGAGGCGGTCGTCGTAGTAGGTGCGTTTCTTTTTCTTGCGGGTCTGCTCGGCCAGTTCCTTGAGGGCGCCGCCGAGGCTCTTGTAGGCGTTGGGCAGGGTGTAACCGAAACGGCAGGCCAGATCGATCGCTCGCTCGTCGGCGGCGATGGCCTCGGCCAGCCGCTTCTCGGAATTGTTCTTGAGGTAGAGGCGGTAGCCGGCGAAGCCCGACAGCCCCAGGGCCATCAGCAGCAACAGACCGTCCTGCACCCAGAGCTCGCCGATGGCGCCACCGAGGCCGATGGCCAGGGCCGCCATCTCCCAGCCGTCGCGGGGGACGGCGTCGTTCTGGATGCGGCCCACCTCATGCCAGAAGAGCAGGTTGCGGTGGTCCAGCGCCAGGGCATCCCATGTCTCGAGATCGACCTGGATCTCAATCTCGTCTCGCCCGATCTCCTCGATCGTCACCAGTGGTGGATCGATTGAGGCCGCGGCTTCCACGAACACCCAGCTCTGCATTTCCGGCGGCAGCAGCCCCTTGAGGCGCTGGAGTTCGCTCATGGATGCGTGGGATACAAGCCAACCCAGGTTAGCGACACGGATCGGTTCTCCTGAGTCGTCCGCCACCGACCATCGGGGGGGATCGTGTCAGGCTGCCTCGGTTTGGCCCGTTTGAGCCCATGCCCCGCCGCACGGACCTGCGTCGCATCCTGCTGCTGGGCTCCGGTCCGATCGTCATCGGTCAGGCCTGCGAGTTCGACTACTCCGGCACCCAGGCCTGCAAGGCGCTGCGGGCCGAGGGTTTCGAGGTGGTGCTGGTGAACAGCAATCCGGCCTCGATCATGACCGATCCGGACATGGCCGATCGCACCTACATCGAGCCCCTCACCCCCGAGGTGGTGACCCGGGTGATCGAGATCGAGCAGCCCGATGCCCTGCTGCCCACCATGGGCGGCCAGACCGCCCTCAACCTGGCGGTGACCCTGGCTGAGAACGGCACCCTGGAGCGCCATGGGGTGGAGTTGATCGGCGCCAACCTGGCGGCGATCCAGAAGGCGGAAGACCGGCTGCTGTTCAAGCAGGCGATGGAGCGCATCGGCGTGGCCGTGTGCCCGTCGGGCATCGCCAAGACCATGGCCGAGGCCGAGACCGTGGGCGCCGCCATCGGCAGCTACCCGCGCATCATCCGTCCCGCCTTCACCCTGGGCGGCAGCGGCGGCGGCATCGCCTACAACCCCGAGGAATTCGAGGCGATCTGCAAGAGCGGCCTGGAGGCCAGCCCCGTCTCCCAGATCCTGATCGAGCAGTCGCTGATGGGCTGGAAGGAATTCGAGCTGGAGGTGATGCGCGACAGCGCCGACAACGTGGTGATCGTGTGCTCGATCGAGAACCTCGACCCGATGGGCGTGCACACCGGCGATTCGATCACCGTGGCGCCGGCCCAGACCCTCACCGACCGGGAATACCAGCGCCTGCGGGACCAGTCGATCGCGATCATCCGCGAGATCGGTGTCGACACCGGCGGCAGCAACATCCAGTTCGCGATCAACCCCGCCAACGGCGACGTGGTGGTGATCGAGATGAACCCGCGGGTGAGCCGCAGCTCGGCCCTGGCCAGCAAGGCCACCGGCTTCCCGATCGCCAAGATTGCCGCCCGCCTGGCGGTGGGCTACACCCTCGACGAAATCACCAACGACATCACCGGCGCCACGCCGGCCTGCTTCGAGCCCACGATTGACTACGTGGTCACGAAGATCCCGCGGTTTGCCTTCGAGAAGTTCCAGGGCAGCCCGGCGGTGCTCACCACCTCGATGAAGTCGGTGGGGGAGGCGATGGCGATCGGCCGTTGCTTCGAGGAGTCGTTTCAGAAGGCCCTGCGCTCGCTGGAAACCGGCCATGCCGGCTGGGGCTGCGACCGGCCCGATGGCGCCATTGCCGCCACCGAGCTGGACCGGGCCCTGCGCACCGCCACGCCGGAGCGGATCTTCGCCGTGCGCGAGGCGATGGTGTCCGGACGCTCCGATGCCGAGATCCATGCCCTCAGCGCCATCGATCCCTGGTTCCTGGCCAAGTTGCGGCGCATCCTCAACGCCGAGCAGCAGCTGCTGAGGGGACGCTGCCTGGATGATCTCGACGCCGACGCCCTGCTGGCGCTCAAGCAGCTGGGCTTCTCCGACCGCCAGATCGCCTGGGCGGTGGGCAGCGATGAACTCAGCGTGCGCCGCCATCGCCAGGGGCTGGGGGTGCGGGCGGTGTTCAAGACCGTGGACAC
The DNA here is from genome assembly GCA_963765575.1 of uncultured cyanobacterium. Classification (GTDB taxonomy): domain Bacteria; phylum Cyanobacteriota; class Cyanobacteriia; order PCC-6307; family Cyanobiaceae; genus NIES-981. The sequence goes on from CAVXWZ010000011.1 coordinate 755,583, forward strand.
CTGCGCCGCCGAGTTCGCCTCCCACACGCCCTACCACTACGCCACCTACGAACGCCCCCTGGAGCGCCTCAATGCCAGCGGAGAGCTGGAGCTGGTGCCGCCGGAGGACGAGGTGCAGCCGGAGGGCCGGCGCAAGGTGATGATCCTGGGTGGCGGCCCCAACCGCATCGGCCAGGGCATCGAATTCGACTACTGCTGCTGCCACGCTTCCTTTGCGCTGCAGGACGCCGGCTTCGCCACCGTGATGGTGAACAGCAACCCGGAAACGGTATCGACCGACTACGACACCAGCGACCGGCTCTATTTCGAGCCCCTCACCCTCGAGGACGTGCTCACCATCATCGAGACCGAGAAGCCCGAAGGTGTGATCGTGCAGTTCGGCGGTCAGACACCCCTGAAGCTGGCGATCCCCCTGCTGCGCTGGCTGGATTCCCCCGAGGGCCGGGCCACCGGCACCCGCATCTGGGGCACCTCCCCCGAATCGATCGACAGTGCCGAGGACCGGGAGCAGTTTGAGGCGATCCTGCGGCGCCTGGAGATTCGCCAGCCCCGCAACGGCCTCGCCCGCAGCGAGGCCGAGGCCCGGGCGGTGGCCGAGCGGGTGGGCTACCCGGTGGTGGTGCGGCCCAGCTATGTGCTCGGCGGCCGGGCCATGGAGGTGGTGTACGGCGAGTCGGAGCTCAACCGCTACATGGCCCAGGCCGTGAATGTCGAACCCGACCATCCGGTGCTGATCGACCAATACCTGGAAAACGCCACCGAGGTGGATGTGGACGCCCTCAGCGATGCCACTGGCGCGGTGGTGATCGGCGGCCTGATGGAACACATCGAGCCGGCCGGCATCCACTCGGGCGATTCGGCCTGCTGCCTGCCCAGCGTCAGCCTGAGCGAGCCGGCCCTGGCGACGATTCGCGGCTGGAGCAAGGATCTGGCCCTGGCCCTGGAGGTGCGCGGCCTGATCAACCTGCAGTTCGCCGTGCAGCGGGGCGCCGACGGAGAGGAGCGGGTGTTCATCATCGAGGCCAATCCGCGGGCCTCGCGCACGGTGCCCTTCGTGGCCAAAGCCACCGGCGTGCCCCTGGCCAAGCTGGCCAGCCTGGTGATGGCAGGTCGCACCCTCGCCGAGCTTGGGTTTACGGCCGAGCCGCGGCCACCGCTGCAGACGGTCAAGGAGGCGGTGCTGCCCTTCAAGCGCTTCCCCGGCGCCGACACCCTGCTGGGGCCGGAGATGCGCAGCACCGGCGAAGTCATGGGCATTGCCGCCGGTTTCGGCATGGCCTTCGCCAAGGCGGAGCTGGCCGCCAACGAAGCCCTGCCGGTCGCCGGCACGGTATTCCTCTCCACCCACAACCGCGACAAGCCGTCCCTGGTGCCGGTGGCACGGCGGCTGAGCGAGCAGGGCTTTGCGCTGATCGCCACCGCGGGCACCGCCGCTGCCCTGCAGGCCGAGGGCCTGGCGGTGGAGACGATCCTCAAGGTGCATGAGGGCCGGCCCAACATCGAGGACGCGATCCGTTCGGGCCGCATCCAGCTGATCATCAACACTCCTATTGGACGCCAGGCCGCCCACGACGACCGCTACCTGCGCCGTGCCGCCCTCGACTACGCCGTGCCCACGGTGACCACCCTGGCCGGGGCCCGGGCCGCGGTGGAAGCGATCCACACCCTGCAGACCAACGGCCAGCTGCCTGTGCATGCCCTGCAGGACATCCATCCCGTTGGCGCTCGTTAGGGTTTGGTCCCCGCGTCCGTCCTGCCTTGACCGCCAGCACTCCCACTGCCGTCACCTCCACAGCTGCCACTCCCGCGGCCATCACGCCAACCGCCACTGGAGCCGCCGCCCCGGCCAGCCAGGCGGCCCCGACGCCTGGTGGCAGCGACTGCCGGCAGTCCTTCCGCGCCGCCTACGAGAACCGCTACACCTGGGATCCCGGCTTCGCTGGCTACCGCGGCCGCTGCCAGTGGGAGCAGCCCGAAGGCCCCGGCCAGCCCGCCCGTCAGCTGGAGGGTCGTTTCCAGGTGGGGGCCGACCTCAAGGCCCAGGTGGAGGGGATCGAGGATGGCGAGGTGCACAAGGCCGTGGCCTCCCAGCTCTGGGAGGTGGCCATCCACCGGGTGCGGCGCAGCTTTGAGCAGACCCATGGTGACAACACCTTCACCGCTGGTGACAGCGATGAGGTGGGGATGGAGGTGATCGTGGGTGGCAAGAACGACGGCGATCGCTATCGCATCAAGGACGACGTGGTGACGATGGTGTATCGCCATATCCACGGCACCCTGGTGACGATCTTCACCGAGAGCGTCATCCACACTGGCGCCGGTTACCTCAGCCATTGCTACACCAGCCGCTACACCGATCCGGCCAGCGGCGCCCCCCGTGGCGGGCTGAGCCGCTTCACCGACACCTTTGAGCCCTTGCTGGAGGGTGGCCCCTGGGTGCTGACGGAGCGCCTGGTGGACACCGAAGCCTGCGGCGACACCCCCGCCGGCCGCCAGGTGTTCAGATTTCTGGATCTTCAGGCGGGCTGATCACTGCGGCGTTGCCCGGGGGCTTCGCCTGTGACACCATCCACGCACCGCCGTGCGTGCAGCCTTGCGTATTCCCTCAGCCCCTGTTGGCGCCTCCCTGCCACTGGGGCAGTTTTCCACCGGCCTGGAAGACACGATCAAGGCCATCAACGCCCCGATCAACAGTTTCGCCTGGGGCTGGCCCACGGTGACCCTGATTGCCCTCACCGGCATCGTGATGATGGTGGGATTGGGGTTCATGCCGCTGCGGCGGCTCCCCTATGGGGTGCGCATGATGCTCGGCCATGGCGGCTCCGTCAAGGACGGTGAGATCTCTCCCTTCCAGGCCCTGATGACATCCCTTTCGGCCACGATCGGCACCGGCAACATCGCCGGTGTCGCCGGTGCCATCGCCGTGGGGGGGCCCGGGGCCGTGTTCTGGATGTGGCTGATTGCCATCTTCGGCATCGCCACCAAATACGCCGAGGCGGTGCTGGCGGTGCACTTCCGTGAGCTCGATCCCCTCGGGAACCATGTGGGCGGCCCGATGTATTACATCCGCAACGGGCTTGGCCCAGGCTGGGCCTGGCTGGGTGGCCTGTTTGCCCTGTTCGGCATGCTCGCCGGCTTCGGGATCGGCAACGGCGTGCAGTGCTTTGAGGTCTCGAGTGCCCTGGAGACGGTTGGCATCCCACGACTGGCGACCGGAGTGGTGCTGGGTGTGCTGGTTTTTGGAGTGATCATCGGCGGCATCAGCAGGATTGCCCGGGCCGCATCCGCCATTGTTCCGGCGATGTCCATCCTCTATGTCTTGGCCTGCCTGCTGATCATCCTCGGCAATTTTGCCGAGATCCCCGGCGCCTTCGCCACGATTTTCGGCAACGCCTTCACCGGCAAGGCTGCGGCAAGCGGCACCCTGGCCCAGGTGATCCTGATGGGCTTCAAGCGGGGCATCTTTTCCAATGAGGCTGGGCTCGGTAGCGCTCCCATCGCCCACGCCGCTGCCAGTACCCGCGATCCGGTGCGTCAGGGCACGGTGGCCATGCTCGGCACCTTCATTGACACGATCATCATCTGCAGCATGACGGCGCTCGTGATCATCATCACCGGTGCCTATGAAACTGGTGAATCCGGCTCCAATCTCTCGATCACGGCCTTCAACATGGGCATGCCCGGCAGCGGCTGGATGGTCACGCTGGGCCTTGTGGTGTTCGCCTTCACCACGGTGCTGGGTTGGAGTTTCTACGGCGAACGATGCACCGAGTACCTCTTCGGTGTGAAGGCGATCCTGCCCTTTCGGCTGGTGTGGGTGGCGGTGGTGGTGATCGGCTCGGTGGCTGGCGATCGGGGGGTTGTCTGGGCCGTTGCCGACACCCTCAACGGCCTGATGGCGATCCCCAACCTGATTGGCCTGCTGCTGCTCTCAGGAACGGTGTTCCGCCTCACCCGCGCCTATCGCTTCAAGGCATCGGACTGAGGCCGGTCGCCGAACCGGGGCTGGCGCTCAGGGCAGGGGAGCGATCTGCTTGAGCATCTCGTTGAGCTGCATGGCCAGCGACTGCCGGCCCACCGCCAGCACCTTGAGGGTGTCCTCATGCATGCGCAGCTGGGCATCGGCCACCTGCATGCCGCGCACCAGCTCCTTGGCCTCGTCGGGCAGGGAGTTGAGGTCGAAGCGCTTGCCCTCGAAGGTGAGCACGGGCGGCTGCTGGGAGTTGGCGTCCAAGAGGGGATTCGACAGGGCCCGCTCAGGATACGGAGCCCTGTTCACGCTCCCCCTCCGGCGCCGGGCCGGGCGGCAGCTGGGGCAGGTCGAGGGCGGGCCGCTTGAACACGAACATCAGCAACCTGCCCACCTGGGGGGCCTCCACCAGCTCCCAGTTCTCCCGCCCGAGGGCGTTGAGAAAGAACTGCAGCTGCTCGGCCGGGTGCCGCGGCCGGGCGTCGGCGCCGCGGTATTGCTGGGGAAATTCCCGCTCCAGGAACTCCGCACTGAGGGCTCCGCCCAAACGCCGACTGTCGGCCTGGGGCGAGGGCGGCTCCGGTGGCGAGCTGTTGCTGACATCGATGTGGATCACCCGGTAGTCCCAGGCCATGGCTGTGGTGCACCCCTAGCGGGATCAGGACTCGATCTGAATGAACTGGCGCCGGCAGAGGTCGCGGTAACGGCCGCCGCTGGCCATCAGCTGATTGTGGCTGCCCTGCTCGACGATGCGGCCGCCATCGAGCACAACGATGCGGTCGGCCTGCTGCACCGTGGCCAGGCGGTGGGCGATCACCAGCACGGTGCGTCCGGCCATGGCCTGGCTGAGGCCCTGTTGCACCGCATCCTCGGCCTCGGCATCGAGGGCGCTGGTGGCCTCATCGAGCAGCAGCAGGGCCGGATCACCCAGCACCGCCCGGGCGATCGCCAGCCGCTGCAGCTGACCGCCGGAGAAGTTGCGACCCCGCTCCTCCACCCGGCTGGCATAGGCGAGGGGCAGGGCCTCGATGAAGCCATCGGCGTTGGCCAGGCGGGCCGCGCGGTGAATCTGCTCGGTCTCGGCGGGCCGGCCGAAGGCGATCGCCTCGGCCACCGTGCCGGAGAACACCTGGCTCTGCTGGGGCACCAAGGCAATGGCGCGGCGCAGGTCGGCGACGCGCAGGTCGGCGAGGTCGCGGCCGTCGAGCAGCACCCGGCCGCGCTGGGCCACGTTGAAGCGCAGCAGCAGCGAAAACAGGGTGCTCTTGCCGGCTCCCGACGGCCCCACAAGGGCCACCACCTGACCGGGCTGAACGCGCAGATCAAGCTGGTTCAGCACCGGCTGGGCGGGGTTGTAGCCAAACTGGATCCGCTCCAGCCGCAGTTCGCCGCGCACCGGCCCCAGGCTGCCGGCACCGGCTCTGTCGGGGGGCTCCACCGGCTCCCGCTCGATCGCCCGCAGGCGCTGCAGCGACGCCTGGCCCTGCTGGAGCTCGTTGAAGTTGGTGGTGAGATGGGAGATGGGATCGATCAGCATCAGCAGCGCCGCCACATAGCTGCTGAAGCCCTGGGCATCGAGCTGGCCGCTCTGGATGCGCCAGGCCCCGATCAGCAGCACCGTGAGAATGCCGCCGGCCTCCAGGAAGCCCACCACCGGATGTTGCAGGGCCAGCAGCCGCAGGGTGCGGTAACGGGCCTGGCGGTGCTGGTCCACCTCGGCGTCGAAGCGCCGCTGCAGCCAGGCCTCGGCGGCGTAGGCCCGCACCAGGGGCAGGCCGGCGATGGCCTCGGCGAGCAGGCCGGCCAGCTCGCTCACCTGGTGCTGGCTGCGCTCGGCAGCCGCCATCACCCGGGCCCCAAAGCCACTCACCAGCAGGACCACCAGCGGCGCCAGCAGCAGGGTGGCCAGGGCCAGGGGCCAGTCGAGCCAGAGCATGTAGCCCAGCACCGCCAGCAGCTGCAGGGTGCTGGGGGTGGTGTCCTGGATCGTCTTGTAGATCACCTCCCCCACCCGGTCGGCGTCCTCGGTGAGGCGGTAGGTGAGGTCGCCGGCCGAGAGTTTGTCGAGGGAGGAGAACTCGAGCCGCTGCAGGCGGGCGAAGAGCTGCTGGCGCAGGGTTTTGCTCACGCTCAGCGCCGGCCCTGCCAGCAGCGTGTCCTGGCCGAACTGGGCCGCCTTCTGCACCAGGAACACCAGCAGGGCCAGCACCACGGCCCGCAGGGTGGCGTCGAGATCGCCGGCGCCGATCGCCGGGATCAGCTGGCCAGCCAGGGCCGCCAGCAGGGGCCAGCAGAGCACGTAGATGACGATGCACACGCCACCGGCGGCGAGCCGGCGCCGGTGGGGCCGCATCAGGGGCCACAGCCTGCGCACGCCGTCCCGCAGGCTGGCGCGGGCAGCAGCCGGTGGAGATGCGAGCATCGCGGCACGCTAGAGGCCGTCGGGTTCAGCACCCTGTGAAGCTCGATCAGTTCCTGAAGTTCCACGGCCTCGTGGCCACCGGCGGCGAGGCCAAGCTGCGCATCCAGCGGGGCGATGTGCGGGTGAACGGATCGATCGAGCTGCGCCGTGGCCGCCAACTGGCCCCGGGCGACGCGGTGAGCCTGGACGGCCACGAGCTGCTGGTGCCGCCGCCGGGCGAGGGGAGCCGACCCGCCGGGCCCTGGCGCGGGTAACCGGAAGCCGCCCAGCAGCTGCGCCGGCAGGCGCGCTGGCGCGGGTGCCTTCCCGTGCCCTCCCTTGCCGCCCCTTGCCCTGCCCCGCCAGTATCGGCAGGACGCCGGCCCGCCGATCGTTTCCCCATCCCGCACCGCTGAAGTCTCAGGCGCCACTGGGGATGTCCAGCCAGGGCGCCCGAAGGGCTGGCCGCGGCCGTTCAGACCCCTGCTGGCCACCGCCATCGCCACCGCCGCTGCCATCGCCGGCGTGGGCCTTGGTCTCTGGCTCAACCGGCCCAGCGATCGGCCCCTGAAGCTCAGCGGCCGGATCGAGGGCTACGAAACCGACATCGGCGCCCGGGTGGGCGGCCGGGTGCAGGAGGCGACGGTGCGGGAGGGCAACCGGGTGAGCCGCGGCCAGCTGCTGGTGCGCATCGATGACGAGGAGGTGCAGGCACAGCTGCGCGGTGCCCAGGCGCGGCTGGCCGCCGCCCGCCAGCAGGAGCAGGGGGCGCGCAGCCAGATCGACGTGGTGGAGAGCCAGATCCGCGAATCGGAGCTCAACGTGGCCCAGTCCCGGCAGGACAACGAGGGCCGCATCTACCAGGCCCAGGCCAATGTGGCCACGGCCCAGGCCCAGCTGGTGCAGGCCCAGGCCCAGTTGAGGCTGGCCAGGGTCACGGCGGAACGGAGCGAACAGCTCACCCGGGAGGGGGCGACCTCTCTGCAGACCCTCGACCAGGACCGCGCCGCCTACGCATCCGCCCAGGCCACCGTGGCCGCGCTGCGCAAGCAGGTGGAAGCGACCCGGGGTGCTCTGGCGCTGGCTCGCTCCACCAGCTTGAACCCCTCCATCCGCCAGGCCCAGCTGGCGGCCCTCGAGCAGCAGCGTCAGCAGGCCCGGGCCGCCCTGCTGGCCGCCCGGGCGGAGGTGGGCAATGCCCTGGCGGCCGAGCAGCAGATCCAGGCCCAGATCGCCTGGCTCACGATCCGCTCCCCTCTCGATGGCGTGGTGATCGCCCGCAGCGTCGAGCCTGGAGCCGTTGTCGCCAGCGGCCGCACCCTGCTCACCCTGCTCGATCCGGCCACGGTGTACATGCGGGGCTTCGTGCCGGAGGGGTCCATCGGCCGGGTGAAGGTGGGGCAGCAGGCCCGGGTGTTTCTCGATTCCGACCCGAAACGGCCCCTGGCGGCAACGGTGGCGGAGATCGATGCGCAGGCCTCCTTCACACCCGAGAACATCTATTTCCGCGAAGATCGGGTGCGGCAGGTGTTCGGGGTGAAGCTCTCGATCCTGCAGCCGGCTGGCTTCGCCAAGCCCGGGATGCCAGCTGATGCCGAGATTCTCACCCCCTGAAGCCGGCTCCGAGCCCGTGCTGCGGGTGGAGGGGCTGGAGGTGCACTACGGACAGCTCCGGGCGGTGGAGCGGATCGACTTCACGGTGGCGGCCGGGGAGGTGTTCGGCCTGATTGGCCCCGATGGCGCCGGCAAGACCAGCAGCTTCCATGTGCTCGCTGGGGTGATGGAGGCCAGTGCCGGCCTGGTCCGGGTGCTGGGGCGCCCCCCCCGCCAGGCCCGCTCGCGCATCGGCTACCTCACCCAGCAGTTTTCCCTCTATCCCGACCTGAGCGTGGCCGAAAATCTGCGCTACGTGGCCGGCCTGCGCCGGGTGCCTCAGGCTGCTTTCCAGCAGCGCCGCGACACCCTGCTGCGGCGCCTGGATCTGGCCCCCTTCGCCACGCGCCTGGCCGGAAGGCTCTCGGGAGGGATGAAGCAGAAGCTGGCCCTCTGCTGCGCCCTGATCGATACCCCCGAGCTGCTGCTGCTGGATGAACCCACCACCGGGGTGGATCCGGTGTCGCGCCGGGAGTTCTGGGATGTGCTCGCCTCCCTGGCCGCCGAAGGGGTGACGATCGTGGTGGCCACCCCCTACCTGGATGAGGCGGAACGCTGCGGCCGCATCGCCATGCTCCAGCAGGGCCGGATCCGGCGCAGAGGGACACCCGCTGAGCTGAAGCGTGGGCTGGGCCTGGTGCGCCTGGAGCTGCGCTGCACCCGCCTGGCGGAGGCCGAACGGCTGCTGGAGCAGTCGATGGCCGGAGCCGATGTGCAGACCTTCGGCGATCGGCTCGACGTGCTGGTCGCCGATGCGCAGGCCGGCAGGGCCGCGGTGGAGACACTGTTCCGGGAGCACGACCTCCCCCTCGAGGGGCTGGGGGTCGGCCCCCCCACCCTGGAGAACGTGTTCGTGAGTCACCTCCGCCAGGAGGTCACCCAGCCCCCCGCGCTGCCCTATCCGCAAGCCTCCCGGCGCCGGCGGCAGGTGGGGGAGGCGATCACGGCCCGGCGGCTCAGTCGTCGCTTCGGCACGTTTGAGGCCGTGCGCAATCTCGATCTGCGGGTGGGCTATGGCGAGATCTTCGGGCTGCTGGGTGCCAACGGGGCCGGCAAGACCACCACGATCAAGATGCTCTGCGGGCTGCTTCCCCCCAGCTCCGGGGAGGTGATGCTGGCGGGGGAGCGGGGCGATCTGCGCCGTGGTGAGCTGCTGCAGCGCATCGGCTACATGAGCCAGAAATTCACCCTCTACGACGATCTTTCGATCCTCCAGAACCTGGAGTTCTACGCCGGGGTGTATGAGGTTCCGCCGGCCCTGCGCGCTGAGCGCATCGCCTGGGTGCTGGCCACCTGCGGACTGGAAGGCCAGGGGCATCTGCTGACGGGCCAGCTGCCGGGTGGCTGGAAGCAGCGGCTGGCCTTCGGAGCCTCGGTGCTGCACGATCCCCATGTGCTGTTTCTCGATGAGCCCACCTCCGGGGTCGATCCGCTGGCGCGGCGTCAGTTCTGGCGGCTGATCAACGCCTTCGCCCGCCGCGGCACGGCGATCCTGGTCACCACCCATTACCTGGAGGAGGCGGAGCAGTGCCAGCGCCTCTGCTTCCTGGTGGCCGGAGAGAACGTGATCGAGGGATCCCCCGGCCAGATCAAGGCAGCCCAGCCCGGCCAGTTGCTGGAGCTGCAGCTGGCGGCAGGTGTCCAGCAGGACGCCACCGAGCTGCTGCGCCAGCACTTCGAGCCCTGGCGGGTGAGCCGCTTCGCCGATCGCCTCCATCTGGTGCTGGAGCACGAAGATCCCGGCACAGTGCGGCGGCTGCTGGAATCGGCCGGGATTGCGGTGCAGGGTCTGCGGGCCATTCCCTTCAGCCTCGAAGACGCCTTCATCGGCACCGTGGAGAGGGCCCGGGCAGGGGTCAGCCCATGAGGCGGATCCTCAGCCAATGCCGCAAGGAACTCCTGCAGTTCAGCCGTGACCGGCTCACCCTGGGGCTGGCCTTCCTGCTGCCGCTGCTCACCTTGCTGATCTTCGGTTTCGCCATCCGGCTGGAAACCAAGTTCATCCCGATCGTGGTGCAGGATCTCGATCGCAGCCCCCTCAGCCGCGCCTACACCGACCGCCTGTTCGCCACCAACCAGTTCCATCCGGCCCGCTGGCCGGGGGGGATCCGGTGCGAATGGCCCTGGACCCGGGGCTGGCCAAGGCGGTGGTGGTGATCCCGCCGGAGTTCAGCCGCCGGATCAAGGCCGCAAACCCCGCCAGCGTGCAGGTGCTGGTGGATGGCACCGATGCCAACAACGCCCGGGTGATTCGCAACAGCATCCAGGCCACCACCCGCTTCTTTCTGCGCGATGAGGGCCTGATCGACGACGACCAGCCCGTGCGGGCCCTCACCCGGCTGTGGTTCAACCCCGGCCGCAAGGAATCGCTCTACATCGTGCCGGGTGTGTACGCGGTGGTGCTGTGGATCTTCCCTTCCCTGCTGGCGGCGATCGCGATGGTGCGCGAGAAGGAGATGGGCACGATTGTGCAGGTCTACGCCTCGGGGCTGAACGGGGCCGAGTGGCTGCTGGGCAAGGCCCTGGCCTATCTGCTGGTGGGACTGAGCGTGGCGGTGGTGGTGATGGGGGCCGGCAGCCTGATCTTTAGGCTCGGCTTCGCCGGCGACCCCTCGCCCCTGCTGGTGGGCACCACCGTGTATCTGGCCGCGGCGGTACTTTTCGGGCTGCTGTTGGGGGTGCGCAGCGGCAGTCAGCAGGCGGCGGTGCAGGGGGTGTCGCTGGTGGGGTTCCTCACGGCCCTGCTGCTTTCGGGCTTCATCTACCCCCTGAGCAACATCCCTTTCCCCCTGTCGATGGTGTCGGCCCTGGTGCCGGCCCGCTATTTCATCGTGGTGAGCCGTGATGCCTTCGTGCGGGGCAGCGGCTGGAGCGGAGTGGGCTTCGATGTGCTGATGATCCTGCTGATCGGAGCGGTGCTCTATCTGCTGGCCCAGCGTTCCCTGGGCGCCATGCAGCTGCGCAGGCCATGAGGATCCCGGATCGCTGGCGTCTGCTGATGGCGCTTGGGCTGCGCCCGTTGCGGCAATGGCTGCGCACTTTCGCCGCCAGCCGGCTGGCGGCCCTGGTCAGCAAGGAGATCCGGCAGATACTGGGCGACCGGCAGCTGATCCGCCTGCTGATCATCCCGCCCATCCTGCAGCTGCTGGTGTATGGCTTCGCCCTCAATCCCGATGTACAGAACATCCGCCTCGGGGTGATGGACTACGCCCAGGTGGCGGCCAGCCGGGAGCTGGTGTCGGCCCTCACCGCCAACCGGGTGTTCCTGGAGGCCGCCAGGCCCACCAGCGAGCGTGAGCTGGTGGGCCTGGTGGAGCGGGGCGAGCTGGCGGTGGGGATGGTGATCCCGCCGGACTTCCGCCGGCAGCTGGCCACCGGCGCCACGGCCGAGGTGCAGGTGTTCCTCGATGGGGTGGATGCCAACAGCGCCGGCATCGCCGATGGCTATCTGCGCCAGATCCTCGGTAACTTCCGGCCCGGCGGGGCCTCCACCCGGGCGCCCCCCTTGCCGGTGCGCACGGAGGTCACGTTTCTGTACAACCCGGGCTTGCGCAGCAGCTGGTTCTTTGTGCCGGGGGTGATGGGGTTGGTGCTCACCCTGATCGGTTCGCTGGTGTCGGCCGTGATCGTGGTGCGCGAGAAGGACACGGGCACCCTCGAGCAGCTGCTGATGACACCGGCGAGCCCGTGGGAGATCCTGCTGGCCAAGATCCTGCCGCTGTTCCTGCTGCTGATGGGGGATCTGCTGCTGGCCCTGAGCCTGGGCCGGCTGGTGTTCGCGCTGCCGTTCCGCGGCAACCTGCCGCTGTTCCTGCTGCTTTCGGCGCTGTACATCTTCGTGGGCATCAGCATCGGCATCGTGCTGGCCACCGTGTCCCGCACCCAGTCCCAGGTGATGCTGAGCTCCTTCTTCATCAACCTGCCGATGGTGCAGACCTCCGGCGCCATCGCCCCGATCGACAGCATGCCGCCGTTCTTTCAGGTGCTCTCCATCGCCAATCCCCTGCGGCATTACATCGCCATTGTGCGGGGGATGATGCTCAAGGGCTTGGGGCTTGAGGCACTCTGGCCCCATGTGCTGGCCCTGCTGCTGATCGGGCCCATCCTGTTCACCCTCAGCGTGCGGCGGTTCCGCTCCCAGCTGAGCTGATCAAGAGCGGTGGGCTGAGAAGCGGTGGACGCAGGAGCGGTGGACGCAGGAGCCAATGGGAGCAGCGATCCCCGCCCCACCCTGATCAGCAGCGTCCCAGCAGCAGGGCGGCCCGGGCCAGAGGCTGCCGGGAGGCGAGCATCGCGGCACGCGGAGGGCCGTCCGGCGCCCCGTTAGCGTTTGAGGCTGATGAGCAGCAGCAAGGCAATGGTGCGTAGAGCCGTCATCGCGGGCAACTGGAAGATGCACATGACCTGCGCCGAGACGCGGGAGTTTGCCGCTGCCTTCCGGCCCCTGATCGCCGAGCTGCCCAGCGATCGCCAGGTGGTGTTGGCGCCGCCGTTCACCTCCATCCCCACCCTCAACCGCCACCTGGCGGGCACGGGTGTGGCCATCGCCGCCCAGAACGTGCACTGGGAAGAGCAGGGCGCCTACACCGGCATGATCTCGGCGCAGATGCTGGCGGAGCACGGCGTCAGCCACACGATCGTGGGCCACAGCGAGCCGCGCAAGTATTTCTGCGAGAGCGACGAGCAGATCAACCTGCGGGCGCGCACGGCCCAGCGCCACGACCTGGTGCCGATCCTGTGTGTGGGCGAAAGCCTGGACCAGCGCGAGGCTGGCGAAACCGAGCGGGTCATCCACCGCCAGATCGAGCAGGGGCTGGAGGATGTGGACCCCACCCGGCTGATCGTGGCCTACGAGCCGATCTGGGCCATCGGCACCGGCAAGTCCTGTGCTGCCCAGGAGGCCAACCGCGTCTGTGGCCTGATCCGGGGCTGGGTGGGCGACCCGGATGTGATCGTGCAGTACGGCGGTTCGGTGAACCCGGCCACCATCGACGACCTGATGGCCCAGAGCGACATCGACGGCGTGCTGGTGGGCGGTGCCTCGTTGCAGGCCGAGAGCTTCGCCCGTATCGCCAACTACCAGGTGCCGGCGCGGGTGTGAACGGGCCCCTGCGGGGCGATCCCGGCTTCCGCTGGGGTCAGCGCCCGCTGCTGATGGGGGTGATCAACCTCACCCCCGACTCCTTCAGCGATGGGGGCCGCCTGACCAGCGTCGAGCAGGCCGTGCGTGCGGCAACCCGGATGGTGGCCCAGGGAGCGGACGTGCTGGATCTGGGCGGCCAGAGCACCCGTCCCGGGGCCGAGGCGGTGGGGCCCCGCCGCGAGCTGCAGCGGCTGCTGCCGGCCCTGGAGGCGATCCGGGCCTCCCTGCCGGCGATCACCCTCTCGGTGGACACGTTTGATGCCCAGGTGGGGGAGGCGGCCCTGGCCGCCGGCGCCGACTGGATCAACGACGTGCGCGGCGCCAATGCCACCCAGCCGGCCCCAAACGGGGTGGCGGGTGGCGGCCGGGGGCGCGATCCGGCGATGCTGCCCCTGGTGGCCCGCAGCGGCTGCCCCTATGTGCTGATGCACAGCCGCGGTGACAGCCGCTCGATGGAGCGCCTGGCCAGCTACCGGGATGTGGTGGCCGAGGTGCGCCGGGAGCTGGAGCTGGCCACCGCCGAGGCCCTGGCGGCGGGGGTGCGTCGGGAGCAGATTCTCTGGGATCCGGGTCTGGGCTTCGCCAAGACCACCGAGCAGAACCTGGAGCTGCTGCGGCGACTGCCGGAACTGAGCGGTTCAGCACCGGGCCATGCCCCCCTGCCCCCTCCGCTGCTGGTGGGTCCCTCGCGCAAGCGCTTCATCGGCGCCGTGCTGGCGGAACCCCGGCCGCTGGCGCGGCTCTGGGGCACCGCCGCGGTGTGTGCCCTGGCGGTGGCCCGCGGGGCAGCGGTGCTGCGGGTGCACGATGTGGCGCCGATCTCCCAGGTGGTGCGCATGGCGGCCGCGCTCGGGGGAGAGCCCCCGCTCAGTGGGCCTGGTTGCTGAGGCGTGCCCGCGCCGATGCCCGCGCCTCGGGGTCGACCCCCACGAAGGTGGGCGGCAGCCAGACGCGTACCACCAGCAGCAGGGCGGCGGTGGCCAGGAACAGGCACACCGCCAGAATCTGGCGCCAGTCGGTTTCGAGCACACCGCTCACGATCACCTCGCGCAGCACCGACACGATCGAAACCTCCACCGAGACCCCGATCGAGACCCGCTGTTCCTGCAGGTAGATGATCATCAGGCGAAACAGTTCCACCAGGATGAGGATGAACAGGATGTCTGAGGTGATGGCGTGGAACTGCGGCTTCGTGGTGAGCAGTGAAGCGAAGATCGAACGGATTTGCAGCACCATCACGCAGAACAGGCCCACGCACAGGCAGACGGCGATGAGGTCCTGAACCGCCTCCAGCGAGCGCACGATCTGAACCCGCCGGAACAGCTGATACCAGGCCACGGGGACGTCCGGCCTGGGGCCATCCATCGGGGCTGGGTCAGCGTCTTGCGGTGGCGGGGACGGTGGACGCACCGAGGCCGTCAAGGCGGCGTCGGTGGCATCCAGGGGTGAGACGGTCATGGCGGGATCGGCGATACCGCAACCGTACGGAAGCGCTGCTTATGAGTCAACCAGCAATTAATAGGCTTGGCTTATCCCACTGATGACGCCCCGGCGGGCCTCAGCCGGCGTTGACCCCCTCGATCTTGTCCTCGATCTCCTGGTAGATCTCCTGCAGCTGGGCGATGTTCTCGTCGGATGTCTCCCAGTAGCCGCGGCCATTCACCTCCAGCAGGGTGCCGACGATGCGGCGGAAGCTGTGGGGGTTGAGATCCATCAGCCGTTGGCGCATCTCCGGGTCGTTGATGAAGGTGTCGTTGGCGTCTTCATAGACGAAGTTGTCCACGGCGCCGCTGGTGGCACTCCAGCCCAGGGTGAAGTTGAGCCGTTTGGCCACCTCACGCACACCCTCATAGCCGGAATTGAGCATGCCCTCATACCACTTGGGGTTGAGCAGCTTGGTGCGCGAATCGAGGCGGATGGTTTCGCTCAAGGAGCGCACCTGGGCGTTGGCGGTGGTGGTGTCGGCGATGTAGCTGGTGGGCGTCTTGCCGTCATCGCGCAACCCGGCGATCAGCTTGGTGGGATCGGAATCGAAATAGTGGCTCACATCGGTGAGTGAGATCTCAGCCGAATCCAGGTTCTGGAAGGTGACATCGGCGGTTTTCATCGCCGCCTCGAACACCTCGCGATTCTGGTTCATTTCGCCGGGGTTGTCGGCGTTGAAGGCGAAGGTCTTGCGGGAGAGGTACATGTCCTGCAGCTCGCCCTCCTCCTCCCAGGTGCTGTTCTCAACAGCCAGGTTGACGTTGGAGCTGTAGCTGCCACTGGCATTCGAGAACACCCGGGTGGCGGCATCGCGCAGGGAGATGCCCTCCTGCTCGGCCTGCTCCTGGGCGTGCCTGCGCACGAAGTTCAGTTCCAGGGGCTCGTCGGCTTCGGCGGCCATCTTCACGCCCTGATCGATCAGGCCCATCTGGTTGATGAACAGGTCGCGGAACACGCCGCTGCAGTTCACCACCACATCGATGCGGGGCCGCCCCAGCTCTTCGAGCGAGATCAGCTCCAGCTTGTTGACGCGGCCGAGGGAGTCGGGCACGGGACGCACGCCGATGAACCAGAGGATCTGGGCCAGGGATTCGCCGTAGGTCTTGATGTTGTCGGTGCCCCAGAGCACGCAGGCGATCGTTTCCGGCCAGGTGCCCTGCTCGGCCTTCTGGCGCTCGATCAGCTTGTCCACCACGCCCTTGGCCGCGGCGATGGCGGCGCGCGTGGGGATCGCCTGGGGGTCGAGGGCGTGGATGTTCTTGCCGCTGGGCAGCACGCCGGGGTTGCGGATCGGGTCACCGCCCGGGCCGGGCAGCACGTACTCGCCGTCGAGGGCCCGCAGCAGGCTCTCCATCTCCATGTCGGCGCAGATCTGCTCGAGGCAGAACTGCAGGTAGCCGAACAGTCGGTCGAGCTCGCCGGAATCCACGCTCACGAAGCCGGCGGCGCAGCAGGCCCGCAGCCAGGGGCTGGGCAGCTTGAAGCCGAAGCGGCCCAGCAGGTCGTAGAGCCAGCCGAAGCTGCGCCGCAGGGTCACCCGGCCGTCGCTGCCCGTGACGCTGCGCACCATCGCCCCCACCGCGGCGCGGGAGGCTTCGGTGAGGCGCCGGTTGAGCTCCACATCGGCCAGCACCCCGGCATCGTTGCCGCGGTAGACGTCCTCGATCGAGCGCCCCAGGCTCTCGGCCAGCAGGGCTGGCAGCGAGCGGAAGCCATCCTCCTCGCGCTCCAGGGCGGCGATGCTCACCAGGGTGGCGATGGCCTCCTCGGCGGTGGGGGGCTTGCCGATGGTGTGCAGACCGCAGGGCAGCAGCCGGCTTTCGATCTCCATCAACTGGCGGTAGACCGCGCCGATCACCGCGTCACGCTCGGCCAGGTCGAGGCCGGCGCTGTCCTGCTCGGGCAGGGCCACGTCCTTGTCGAGGTTGCACTGGCGCGCCGTTTCCACCACCGCATTGACGATCTGCACGCCGCGGCTGCCTTCCCGCAGCTGCTGGTAGCTGCCCACCAGCTCGCCCAGTTCCTTGAGGCCCTTGTAGAGGCCTGCATTTTCGGCTGGCGGGGTGAGATAACTGATCGTTTCGGCATAGCCCCGCCGCTTGGCGATCGTGGCCTCGCTGGGGTTGTTGGCGGCGTAGTAATAGAGATTCGGCAGGGCGCCGATCAGCGAATCCGGATAGCAGGTGTCGCTCATGCCCATCTGCTTGCCGGGCATGAACTCCAGCGAGCCGTGGGTGCCGAAGTGCAGCACGGCGTCGGCGCCCCACACCTTCTCCAGGTAGGTGTAGTAGGCGGCAAAACCGTGGTGGGGGCTGGCGCTGCGGGAATAGAGCAGCCGCATCGGATCGCCCTCGTAGCCGAAGGTGGGCTGCACCCCCACGAACACATTGCCGAAGTGGCGGCCGTAGATCAGCAGGTTGGTGCCGTCGGAATTGAGGTTGCCGGGGGGCTTGCCCCAGTTCTCCTCCAGCCGCTCGGAGTAGGGGGTGAGCTGCTCGTACTCCGCCACGCTCATGCGGTGGGCGATGGCCAGTTCCGGTGAGCCCTCCATGGCCTCGGGATCCTTGAGCACGGCCTCCATCAGGGCCTTGGGGGTCTTGGGCAGGTCGCTCACGTCGTAGCCCTTGGCCCGCATCTCCTCCAGCACCCGGTGGATCGAGCCGAACACGTCGAGGTAGGCGGCGGTGCCCACGTTGCCCTTGTCGGGCGGGAAGCTGAACACGGTGATCGCCAGCTTCTTGGTGGCGCGGGGCTTGATGCGCAGCGAGGCCCAGCGGATCGAGCGCTCGGCGATCGCCTCGACGCGGTCTTGCAGGGTGTGGGCTTTGCCGGTGGCGTCATCGCGGCCGGAGAGCACGATCGGCTCGATGGCGCCATCGAGTTCGGGGATGGCGATCTGCAGGGCCACCTGCACCGGGTGCAGGCCCAGGTCGCTTTCTTCCCACTCCTGGGTGGTCTGGAACACCAGCGGCAGCGCCACCATGTAGGGACGGTTGAGGCTCTTGAGCACCTCGATCGCCCTGGGGTGGTCCTGGCGGGCCGGGCCGCCCACCAGGGCGAAGCCGGTGAGGCTCACCACCCCATCCACCAGGGGCGTCTCGGGGTTGATGGGGTCGTAGAAGAAGGCGTTGACGGGGCGGGTGAAATCCAGCCCGCCGCAGAACACCGGGATCACGGTGGCGCCGCGGTATTCCAGTTCCTGGATCACGGCCACGTAGTGGGCCTCATCGCCGGTGACGATGTGGCTGCGCTGCAGCACCAGGCCGATCACCGGGCCACTGCGGGCCTTCTCGCTCAGATCAGTGCGGCTGGCGCTCCAGTTGAGGTATTCCTTGAGGTCTTCGAACATCCCCGGTGCCAGGGGGTGCCAGATGCCCAGGTCGGGGAACACCACCGGCTCGGCCACCGCCATCGCCGGCCGGTCGGCCGCCTCGCCGGATCCGCCGCGGGGGAACACGTACTTGTCCGCCAGCATCAACAGGAAGTTGCGCAGGTTGTCCGGCGTGCCGCCCAGCCAGTACTGGAAGCTGAGCATGAAGGAGCGGGCGTCCTGGGCCTTCTCCACCGGCAGGTATTTGAGAACCGTGGGCAGGGTGTTGAGCAGCTTGAGCATGGCGTCCTGGAAGCCGGCGCCATTGGCCTCCTTCCGCTTCTTCATGAAGCTGGCGATGGCGCTCTTGCTCTGGCCCAGCTGGGCCATCGAGAAGGTGCCGAGTTTGTTGAGGCGCATCACCTCCGGCATGGAGGGGAACACCACGGCGGCCTTGAGCCGATCGCGGTGGGGCGCCACCGCCTCCACCACTTTCTGAGCCAGATCTTCGATGAAGATCAGCGAGGCGATGAACACATCGGCCGCCGCCACGTCGGCGCAGAACTGGGCGTAGTTCTCCGGATCGCGCAGCTCCTCGATCAGATAGCCGCTGAGCTCGATCGCCAGGGGGCCGTTCTGGTCGTTGAGGGAGGTGGCCGCCAGGGTGAGGGCGTTCTGGTACTGGGGCTCCAGCACCACGTAGACGGCCTTCATCACGGCGCCGCTGTGGTCGCCAGCTGGGCAGACCCGGCGGTTGGCGGAGCGGACCTGCGTGAACATGCGCGCGAGCGGATGGATGGTGCCCGAGCTTACGAAGCTTGAAGCCCGGCGGGAGCGGGCTGCATAGGCTCTGCAGCAATGCTCCGCCTGCCATGACCAGTTCCACCCCGACTGCGGCCCCCCCGATCGCCGTGGTGGTGGCCGGCGCCCTGGGGCGCATGGGTGCGGAGGTGGTGAAGGCCGTGACTGCCGCGCCCGATTGCCGGCTGCTGGGGGCGATCGACACCACTCCCGACAAGGAGGGGGTTGATGTGGGCCTGGAGCTGGGCCTGGGCGAACTGGAGGTGGCGGTCACGGCCGATTTCGAGGGCTGCCTGTGCCAGGCCAGCCAGGCGGTGCGCACCGCCGGTCCCGGCCAGGGCGCCGTGCTGGTGGATTTCACCCACCCCTCGGTGGTCTACGAGCACACCCGCAGCGCCATCGCCTACGGCGTGCATCCGGTGATCGGCACCACCGGCCTCGGCCCACCCCAACTGCAGGATCTGGCCACCTTCGCCGCCAAGGCTGGGGTGGGCGGCGCCGTGATCCCCAATTTCTCCGTGGGCATGGTGCTGCTGCAGCAGGCCGCCGCCGCCGCCGCCCGCTTCTACGACTTCGCCGAGCTCACCGAGCTGCACCACAACCGCAAGGCCGATGCCCCCAGCGGCACCTGCATCAAGACGGCCGAACTGATGGAGGAGCTGGGCAAGGCCTTCAATCCGCCCCAGGTGGAGGAGCAGGAAACCCTGGCCGGCTGCCGCGGCGGCCAGCGCGAGAGCGGCCTGCGGCTGCATTCGCTGCGCCTGCCGGGCCTGGTGGCCCACCAGGAGGTGATGTTCGGCGCGCCGGGCGAAACCTATACGTTGCGGCACGACACGATCGACCGTTCCGCCTACATGCCGGGTGTGCTGCTGACGGTGCGCCGGGTGCGCCCGTTGCCGGGCCTGGTGTACGGCCTGGAGCGGCTGCTGTGATGGGGCCGCGCTGATGCTCATTCCCCTGCGCCCCGGAGAGTTGTTCCGCCTGATCCCGGCGGTGGCCACCGGACCCCAGTTCAACGCCTCCAGTGGTCCACCCGGCCTGCTGTTGCAGCGGCTGCTGATCGCCGCCATCGGTGGGGTGATCTCCTTCCTGATCAGCCAGACCATCGCCTTCAGCAGCCGCTGGGGGGCGGTGTGGCTGGTGATCGGGGTGGTGTTCGTCCTCTATGTGCTGTGGGGGCCGATCCTGGAGGCCGGACGTCGCAACGCCACCCTGCGCCGCTACCCGGCCGCCGCGATCTTCGAGGGGCGGGTGGCGGATCTGTTCACCCGCGAGGTGGTGGAGGACACGCGCGAGCAGGCCGACCGCAGCGGCCGCCTGCAGATGGTGGAGAACCGCCGCACCTGGCTCACCCTGGAACTGGAAGACGAAGACGGCTACCTCGGCCGGCTGCGCTTCCCGATGGAGAAAAAACACCAGCAGATCCGCCGCGGCATGGTGCTGCGCACCCTGGTGTTGAGTGATCGCAAGGACTTTTCGCGCGTCGCCGCCCTCACCGACGCCTGGCTGCCGCAGCTGAAGCTGTGGGTGGGCGAGTACCCCTTCCTGTTGCGGCCGGCCTTTGAGGAGCTCTGCCTGCGCCGCCTGCGCTGACGCCCGCAGGGGGGCGTCAGCGCCCTGCCCATGCTTCAGGGGTTGTCACAGTCCGCAACAATGCGTTACATTGCTTGCAGATCGCACGAGACCCCATGACTCAAGCCAACCCCGCCATCATCCGCGGCGCCACCGTCACCACCGAAGACGGCGGCCGCCTCAACGCCTTCGCCTCCGAGCCCCGCATGGAAGTGGTGAGCCCCGAGCGTGGCTGGGGTTTCCATGAGCGTGCCGAGAAGCTCAACGGCCGCATGGCCATGCTCGGCTTCATCGCCCTGCTGGCCACCGAGATCGCCATGGGCGGTGAGGCCTTCACCCGCGGCCTGCTGGGCATCGGCTGACGCCGGCGCGCGGACATCCGCCCCACCCGTGCACCCTCGGTGCACCACCCGGCCGCAGCAGAATTGCTGCGGCTTTCGTGTAGCAAGCTGACCGCCGCCCCTCCCCTCACCGCGCTCCAGGCCCGCCCCTGCCCAACCGCCAGCGGCCTGCGCTCGGAGGTGTACGGCGCCGGCCCCACCGGAGCCCTCAGCGCCCTGGCGCTGGCTGATGCGGGCTGGAGCGTGCGCCTGCACGACCCCCTCAGCGCGGCCCAGCTGGGTGGGCGCAGCCGTGCTTACGCCTTCAACCACTCCAGCCGTCAGCTGCTGGAGCGCCTGGGGGTGTGGAGTGAGCTGGCGGCGGTGATGGTGCCCTTCCGCCGCCTGGAGCTCTGCGACCTGGCCATCGATGGGGCCGTGCCCTTCGGCATTGCCGACCTGCCCGGCCGCTGCCGCCGCTCCGGCTCTGGCTCCGGCGGCGAGGCCATCGGCTGGATCGCCCTGCATGGTCCGCTGATGGCGGTGCTGCTGCGCCACCTGCAGGCCCACCCCGCCATCAGCCTCAACCTGGGCTCTGGACTGGTGGCTGGAGCTTCCGGCAGGGCGACAGTGTCCGATGCAGCAACCGCAGAAGCGCTCGCCGCGGCGGCCGGAAGCGAGCCGGACCTGGTGGTGGCCGCCGACGGTGCCCACTCCGGCCGCCGCGAGGCCATGGGCATCGGCCTCTGGCAGCTTGCCTACCGCCAGAGCTGCCTCACCGCCCAGGTGGAGCTGCGCGGCAGCGACGACGACCAGGCCTGGGAGCTGTTCCGTCCGGAGGGCCCGTTTGCGGTGCTGCCCCTCGGCGCAGGGCGCTTCCAGCTGGTGTGGAGCGCCCCGGCCTCCCGCTGCCGCCAGCTGGAGAGCCTCCCCGCCGGCGCCTTCCTCGATCGCCTGGCCGGGGCCTTGCCCGAGCGTTTCCAGCCCGACGCCCTGCTCGATGATCCCAGGGCCTTCCCGCTGGCCCTGCAGCTGGCCCGCCGGCTGAGCCGGGGCCACACGGTGCTGGTGGGTGAAAGCGCCCACCGCTGCCATCCCGTGGGCGGCCAGGGCCTCAACCTCTGCTGGCGCGACGTGGCCGAGCTGCACCGCCAGGCCAGGCGGGTGGCGGCGGGCCGGCTGCCGGCTGAGCGGCTGCCGGCCGCCTATGGCTGGCGCCGCTGGCCCGACCTGCTGCTCACCCTGCTGGCCACCGACTTGCTGATGCGGCTGTTCTCCAACCGCGCTCTGCCGCTGCTGCCGCTGCGGCGCCTGGGCCTGGCCCTGCTGGCCGCCCTGCCGCCCCTGCGGCGCCTCAGCCTCGGGGCCATGACCCTGGGCCCCTGCCGCCCCCTTTAGGCCTGGCCATGGTGCACAGTTCGAGTCCAGCTCCCCCTCCGCCCCAGGCCCTGCTGCGCTTCCTGCGCCAGGAGATCGGCCTGAGCGAGAACGCCCTGGACCTGGGCTTGCGCCAGGCGGGTCAGGAACGGGCACCGCTGCCGGTGGTGCTCTGGCGCTACGGCCTGCTCAGCCTGGAGCAGCTCGAGCAGGTGCTCCAGTGGCTGGACACCAACGGCTGAGGGCTTCGGGCGCCCAGCTCAGCTGTAGATGATCAGCGATTCCACGGGCTGTCCAGGGGGCAACCGCTGACGCCCCTCCAGGGCCGCCAGCTCGGCCACGAACCCGAAACCGCAGAGGCTGCCGCCGGCGGCTTCCACGAGCTGGGCGCAGGCGGCGGCGGTGCCGCCGGTGGCCAGCAGGTCGTCCACCACCAGCACCCGCTGGCCCTCGGCCAGGGCCTCGCTGGGGATCTCCAGCCGGTCGGTGCCGTATTCGAGCGCGTAGTCCACGCCGGTGACCGCCCCGGGCAGCTTGCCGGGCTTGCGCACCGGCACGAACCCCAGCTGCACGGTGGTGG
Organism: uncultured cyanobacterium; assembly: GCA_963765575.1. Classification (GTDB taxonomy): domain Bacteria; phylum Cyanobacteriota; class Cyanobacteriia; order PCC-6307; family Cyanobiaceae; genus NIES-981. The sequence continues at coordinate 778,195 of CAVXWZ010000011.1, forward strand.
CCAGGGCGGTGCCGACGATGAAACCGCGCGATTCAATGCCCACGATCAGCTCGGGCTGGAGCTGCTCGCACAGGCCGGCCAGGCGGCGCACCACCTCCTGCCAGCCGGCCGGATCGCGCATCAGCGGCGTGAGGTCGCGGAAGAGGATGCCGGGCTTGGGAAAATCGGGCACATCGCGCACCAGCCCGCGCAGGTCCACCGTGCTGGCCGTGGCCCGCTGATCCGGAGACTGGGGCATGAAGGTGACGGTGGGAGGCGCAGGCTGGCATCATCGCAGCCATGCCCGAAGCTTCCGCTGCTGCGCCCGCCCCACCGCTCTCGCGGCGCGGGCTGGAGCGCCTCGACCTGCTGCTGCTCAGCGCCGAGGCCCTCGACCTCAACGGTGGCGAAGCGATGGTGTGGATGAGCGAGCAGATGGGCTTCACCGGTCTGTTCGCCAACCGCGTGGAGCTTTGGAAGCGGCGCTGCCACAACCCCCTGCGCCGGGCCACCCGCCGGGGTGATCTCAATCCCGCCGAAACCGACGCCCTGATCCGCATCCTCTGCGCCCTCGCCGACCGCCTCTACCCGCTGCTGCGGGCCCTGCTCTCGGGCGCCGAGCCGGAGGCGGTGCGCCAGCAGCGCTGGCAGCTGTTCGAGGGGCGGCTGGACGCGCTGGTGCGCGAACGCATGAACCCCCGCCGGGTGGGGGTTCAGACCCTGCTCGATCCCCAGCGGGGCGCCCGTCAGCGCCGCCAGTTGATCCAGTCCCTGGCCTTCGGCGCCGGCACCGGAGGCTATGAGCGCCTTTGGGCCAGCCTGCATGACCCCGTCGTTTGAGCCCGATGAAACAGACGCTGCGCTACGACCAGGTGAGTTGCCGACTGCAGGTGGAGGGCCTGCCGGATGTGTCCATCGGCCAGGGGGGCGACGCCCTGGGCATCATCACCGGCTGGAATCTGCGCTGGTCCGGGCGCCCGGAGCTGGAAGGCCGCAAGGACCATCTCCTGGCCCTGATGGCCGTGGTGCTGCCCTACTCGCGCCATTTGATCAGCGGCGTGGCCCGGCCCTTCGGCGGTGGTGAGACGCCGGTTCATATCGCCCCCTCTGAGCCGGTTGGCCACCGTCTGGAACTGCGCAGCAGCCAGCCGGACACCGCTCCACTGAGCCTGGAACTCGATGACGCCGAGCTGGCCGATCTGGTGCGGGTGCTCGACCAGTTGCGTCTCGATCCCCGCCTGCAGGTGCAGCTGGATGTGCCGGCACCCCAGCCCCTGCATCCGCGTGAGGTGCTGGAGCGGGTGCCGCTGCGGCAGCGGCTGGCGGCGCCGCTGGGCGGTGCCCTGGCCTTGGGAATGGCGGCGGGGTTGAGCCTGCTGCTGCCGGAGCCGCGCCCCCAGCAGCAGACCAGCCCGGCTCCAGCCGCCAGCTCCCCCTCCGGCGCCGATTCCGCCAACTCCGGGGAGCCCGTCACTCCCGGCGATCCCTGACCCCGGCTTGACGCCCGCCCCGGGCGACACAGACTGACAGCCATGACCCTGATGACCTGGTCTGAACTGCGCATCCGCGTGGCGCGCCTCGGTGCTTCCCTGGACGTGGTGGTGCGCAGTGATCCTGAGGTCTGCGGACTCAGCGGCGACGACTTCCACCTCACCCTCCACCACGGCGGCCAGGGCGACTGCACCGTGGGCAGCCTCAGCCTTATCCACTGCCCCAATGAACTGGTGCTGATGGAATTCGAGCGCTGGATGCGTGGCCAGGGCCATGCGCTGGAGGCATGACCAGCCCCCGGCGCCAATCGCTGCAGCTTCCCCACACCGGATCGGCTGATCGGCAGGCTGGCCGGCGGCGCCGGCGAATCACCCGCATGCGCCTGTTCTGGACCGGCGTTCTCTACCTGCTGGTGGGTTCGGCGATGCTGGTGGGGCTGATGCAGTTGCCGGATCGGCTGGACGCTTTTCTGCTTCTCAGCACATCCATTGCCAAATTGATTGGCGGTCTGCAGGGTGTGGTGGTCGGACTGCTGCAACTGCTGGCCGTTGCGCTGGTGGTTCTGGTGGCATTGCTGGCCCTGGTGCTGCTCGTGGGCGGCATCGTGCGGCTGGTGCGCTGCCTGCTCCCGCGCCCACGACGCCCCCGGGTGTCCTGATCACCCCTACCCGTGTCCATGCCATGAGCAAAGGCGACACCAAGTCCAAGCACGAGAACAAGACCAAGGACTTCAGCAAGAAGGACTCCAGCAAGAAGAACCCCAGCAGCGAGGACCAGGCGCTCGTCTCGGCCAAGGCGAACGGCAAAGGCAAGAAACAGTCCGGCAAGGGTAAGCAGCAGACCAAGGACCAGGCGCTGGTGCGGGTGGTGCCTCGCTATGGCCCCCTCAGCGATCGCTATTACCCCTCCGCCCTGCTTGATGACATGAAAGGCGACAACGGCAGCAGCGATGGCTATCCGGCGGGCGACGCCAATCCCAGCAAACTGGATCGCAAGTTCTACGAGAAGGAACTCATCCGGCTGCAGGTGGAGCTGGTGAAGATGCAGTACTGGATCAAGGCCACTGGCTTCCGCCTGATCGTGCTGTTCGAGGGCCGGGACGCCGCCGGCAAGGGGGGCACGATCAAGCGGGTCACGGAGCCCCTCAACCCCCGCGGCTGCCGGGTGGTGGCCCTGGGCACCCCCAGTGACCAGCAGAAAACCCAGTGGTATTTCCAGCGCTACGTGGAGCATTTCCCCAGTGCCGGGGAGATGGTGATCTTTGATCGCAGCTGGTACAACCGCGCCGGCGTGGAGCGGGTGATGGGCTTCTGCACCCCGGAGCAGGTGGAGGAGTTCATGCAGAGCTGCCCGCAGTTTGAGCGCATGCTTGTGCGTTCCGGAAGCATGCTGCTGAAGTATTGGTTCTCGGTGAGTGATTCAGAGCAGGAGGCCCGCTTCCAGTCGCGCACCGAAGATCCCACCCGGCGCTGGAAACTCAGCCCCATGGACCTGCAGGCCCGGGAGAAGTGGGCGGAGTTCTCCAAGGCCAAGGACGACATGTTCGCCCACACCAACATCCCCGAGGCCCCCTGGTTCACGGTGGAGGCTGACGACAAGCGGCGGGCCCGGCTCAACTGCATCTCCCACCTGCTCAGCAAGGTGCCCTACACGGACATGACCCCACCGGCGATCGAGCTACCGGCGCGCCCGAAGCATCCCAATCTGGAGCGGCCGCCCCGCTGGGAGCAGTTCTTCGTGCCCAACCGCTACCCCTGAGCCGCCGGCCTCAGCCCCCCAGGCGCTGGAACCAGAGGCCGGTCAGCTGCCAGCTGCTCCACAGGAAGATGGCCAGGAACAGCCAGTTCAGCCAGGGGGGGCGCTGGGGACCTTCGGGGGCCATGGTTTCGAGCGCTGCTGATGTGGTGATGGATACCAGGCTGCCCTATCGCCTGCGGCCCAGGTCTGGGCGCGCTTGACATTCCTTGACACGGGCAGGGGATCTCCGCGGTTGCCCTTAGCCTCCGCCCATGGGCAACCCGATCGGTCAGGAGGAATTCCTACGGCGGGCGCGCGAGCGCTTTGGTGAGAAGTACGACTACTCCGCCATCGTCTACAAGAGCTACAAGACGCCGATCAAGATTCGCTGCCGGTTGCACCCCGTGAAGGAGATTTCGATCACCCCCGAAAAGCATCTGCAGACCACCGGCGGTTGCAAGTTCTGCCTGCGGGAAATGCGGGTGCGCATGCTTGAGCGCGAGTTGAACCGGGGCAGTGCCGAGCGCCCCGCCCTTGAGCCCCCCCCTCGCGAGTGCCCAGTCCTCGGGGGCCCAGTCCTCGGGGGCCCTGTCCAGGCGGAGGTTCGTCCGAACGGCACCACCGCTCCCCCTGCGGACGGACGGGTCTGAACGACGCTGATGGGTTGGCCATCGTCGGCCCCATGCCCTCCTCCAGCCCCCTGTTCTCGGCCACCGGGCTGCGCTGCAGCCTGGGTGAGCGGCTGTTGTGGCGCAACCTCAATCTCACCCTGCAGGCCGGCGATCGCATCGGCCTGGTGGGCCCTTCCGGTCAGGGCAAAACGCTGCTGCTGCGCCGCCTGGCGCTGCTCGATCCGCTGCAGTGCGGCGTCCTCAAGCTCCACGGCCGCTCGCCGGCGAGCTGGGGGCTGCCGGCCTGGCGGGCTCGGGTCACCTACCTGAGCCAGCGGCCGGTGGCCCATGCCGGCACGGTGGAGCAGAACCTGCGCAGCGTCTGGGGGTTTGTCAGCCAGCGCCAGCGCGGCGGCTGGCAGCTCCAGCGCATCGGCCACTGGCTGGAGCGTCTGGGGCGGCAGCAGGCGTTTCTGGGCTACCGGGCTGAGCGGCTCTCCGGCGGTGAACTGCAGTTGCTGGCGCTGCTGCGGGCGCTGCAGCTCGATCCGCCCGTGTTGCTGCTCGACGAGCCCTGTGCCTCGCTGGATGTCGCCACCGCCCTGGCGGTGGAGGCCCTGCTGGGCGACTGGCTGGCGGCCCCGGGGCGGGCCTGTGTGTTCACCAGCCATGACCCGGGGCAGATCGCACGCTTCACCAGCGCCTGCCTGGAGCTGCAGCCATGACCGTTGCCCTGCCGATCAGCAATGGCCGCCTGGCCCTTGCCGCCCTGCTGATCCTGGTGAATGTGGCGCTGTCGCTGGGGTTGCGGCTCGGTCTGGCGCGCACCCTGCTGGTGGCGGCGCTGCGCATGGTGGTGCAGCTGCTGCTGGTGGGGTTTGTTCTGGAGTGGCTGTTTGTCCAGAGCGCGGCGCCGTTGATCCTGGCCCTGGGGGCGGCGATGGCGGCCATCGCCGGGGTTGCGGCTGTCAACCGCACCCGCCGCCGTTTCGCCGGGATCTACGCCGACAGCCTGCTGTCGGTGATGAGCTCCTCGGCCCTGGTCACGGGCCTGGCGCTCACCGGCATCATCCGCAGCGATCCCTGGTATGCGCCGCAGTACCTGATTCCGCTGCTGGGCATGGTGCTCGGCAACACCCTCAACGGCATCTCCCTGGGGCTGGATCGCCTGATGGAAGGGCTGGAGGGCCGGCGGGAGCTGGTGGACACCGCCCTGGCCCTGGGCGCCAACCGCTGGGAGGCCTGCCGGGATGTGATCCGTGAGGCGATCCGGGTGGCCATGATCCCCACCATCAACTCGATGATGGTGATGGGGGTGGTGAGCCTGCCGGGGATGATGACGGGCCAGATCCTGGCTGGCGCTGCGCCAACGGCTGCCGTGCGCTATCAGATCGTGATTGTGTTCATGATCGCCTCGGGCACCGCCCTGGGGGTGTTCGGGGTGGTGCTGCTGGGCTGGCTGCGGCTCACCAGCCGTGACCACCAGCTGCGCCTCGATCGGCTGCGCGGCGGATAGGGCTCAGGCCACGGCGGTGCCGCTCTGGTTGCCGCCCAGGAAGCGACGCAGGTTGACGCCGGCCTCCATGGCCGCGGCCAGCAGTTCGGCGCGTTGGGTTTCGTTGAGGCCGTCCCAGAAGGCATTGAAGAGATCCAGGGAGGCCTTGCCGGCACCCACCATGCCCAGGATCGAGAGCGGCAGGCCCATCCAGGGGAACACCAGCAACACCACCCCCAGCAGCAGGCTGACGGCGGCGCCCTGCTTGGTGGACTCCCACACGGTGGAACTCACCATGCGCAGCTGCACCTCACGGGTGATGGCGCCGCGCTTGCGCAGGGCCTCGGTGCGCAGCCCCGTGAGCAGGGCCTGATAGATCGCATAGACCATCACGCCGCCGAGGGCGGACTCGGCCACGAACTCACCGGAGCCGAGGCTGCCCCCGTTGAGGTTCACATCCAGGCTGGCCAGTCCGGCCAGGGGCGCCGCCTCCACGCCGGCCTGGGGGATGCGAAAGGGATCACGTTCGCGGGTCATGGCCAGCCTGTGGAGATGTCTTGATGGATGCGAAATCCATTAAAGCTGCAGATCTCGACCCGTGGAGCCCAGCCTGCGGCAGGTGGAGGGGCGCACGCTGCCGTCCTTCTTGGCTTGGTGCTGATGTAGCCGCATGCGCGCCCCGGTTTGGACGTGACGGCATCGCCGAGTTTCTTGGTCAACCGGCTGATCCAGAACCGTCGCTGGCGGCCTGGCGCAGCAACTCGGCAAGGGGGTCGGGGTGAGCCACCGCATCCAGGCCGGGGGCGGTGCCACCCAGCAGCTGGGGATGGCGAGAGAGTCCGGCAAGCAGTTGGCTGAGGAAGGCGCGGCCAGCACGGATCGCTGACAGGTGGCCGCTGCGGCCACCGATGCACCAGTGCAGCGGGCCGCTGCTCTCGCCGATCAGCACGGCGGGGCGCTGTGGCAGGGCGTCATGGATGCGCACGGGATCTGTTGTTTGGAAGCACCATTGCGCCTCCTGGGGGGTGGCTCGAATCAGGGCTGCGGCCTCGATCAGCGTGTGCAATCGCCGCAGCACCTCCGCCGTGGGGGGGACTCGGGAGGCAGGCTCCAGTGCCGGGGCTGCCAGTTGAGATCGAGGGCCAGCGCCACGCCCTGGGAGGGAGCCCGCTCCAGCAGCATGCGCAGGCTGAGGATCGTGTCCTGGTTGGCCATGACGCTGCTGTCCGCCAGCAGCCAGGAAGCCCCAGCGAGGTCCGGCACAAGGGTTTCTGTGGCCCCCGCAGGTGTGTGCTCGCCAAGCTCAGCGGCCAGGGCCGCGGTGAGGTCGAGAACAACGCCGGCCTGATGTCCGGCGCTGGGGGTGGGGGTTGTGCAGGTCATGGTCATGCAGGCGTGGGCTGGCGGGTGGATCGGGTGCGAGTGATCGCGCCTGGTGCGGCGTCTGCCTCAGGTGTTGCTCTCCACCAGGGCATGGAAGCGATCGGCCAGGTTCTGGAAGGCCGCGTCGGTCTGCTGGAGCAGGTTGTCCCAGTTGGTCTGGGTGGCCTCCTGCAGCTGCTTCAGCTGGGCGATGCCCTGATCCCGGGCCTGCACCAGCTGATCCAGGCGCTTCTGGCCCTCCTGTCGGGCCTCATCGGTGAGCTGATCGAGGCTGCTGCGGACCTGTTCGATCTGGTTGTTCCAGGCGTCGATTTCAGCCTGTCGCTTGTCGAGGATCGCCTGACGCAGGCGGTCGTCCACGGCGGAGCGGTCCTCCTGGGTCACGGCATTCATTGTTTGATTGGTGGTGGTCATGGTGATTGTTCTGGGTATCAACAACGGACATCGGGCCGAAGAAGGCAGCGCATCCCGGTGAGAGCACCTGGATGCCAGCAACCGATGCACGACGGGCCAGCTTCAACACGCCTTCAAGGACGCGCAATGGCCTGATCGAACATGGCTGAGGTTGGAGCACTGCGGTGCAGGATTTGCACGTCCAGCGCTGGATGAGGGAGATCCGGCGTTACGTCAAGCGTTACGTCAGAAGTGGGATGTCCCGCATCGGTTGTCCGTTATTTCGACCATACATCAAAGTTCCACTGACGCAAGCGCAAATCCCCGCAGTCGGCCTGCATCCGTAGTTGATAGTCACGTCAGATCGATTGTCTCGGACGGGATTCCGGCGGATCGACAAAAACTCATAAGCAAAGTCAATCAGCATCGGCTCCAGCGCTGTGGCCGCCCTCGCCAGCCAACCGCCCGGCCCGCCGGGTTGGCCCGCCGGGTTCCCCGCCACGGCGGGCCCTCTCCGCCAAAATGTCGAAGGCTGATTCGGCCAAGTCCCTCTCTCTCCGCCCCAGGCCATGGTCCTGCTCCATGTCCCCGTCTTTGTGCTGGCCCCCGCTGCGCAACTGCCCCTCGAACCCGCCGGTTTTGAGGTCCTGCTGGACCTGCAGGGCCAGCACGTCGGCGCTGCCGATCGCGTGCGCCTGTTTGCGCTGCCGGGGGGCTGGCAGGGTTCGCTCGATGCCTTGATCGGCGACAGTGCCGCTGGCCTGCGGCCGTTCTGCGATGCCCTGGTGCCGGCCCTGGCGATCGATTCCCTCAGCCTCGGCGTCTACGAGTTGATCGGCAGCGCTTCGGGCACGGGCCCGGGCCCTGGCGCCAGCCGGTGGCGCCGACGCCAGCGAGCCCAGCGCTTCCCTGCAGGTGGAGGGAGTGCGCTGCCTCGATCAGGTGCCCCTGCGGGAGGTGCAGAACGAAGCCTGCTGGTTTTATCCCACTGACGACGGGCTCTACCTCAGTTCCAGCAACCGGCGCGCGGTGCGTTTTCGCCCGGGCTTCCTGCCGGATCGTCCGCCCACCGCCGATCCCCTCGACTACCAGCGCAGCCGGCTGCGGCTGCTGTGGTCGCTGATGGCCGACGATGCCGCGATGACCTGCGTGGGGCTCACCTACAACCACCGGCGCATCGACTGGCCGCTGCAGAGCGATGAGCCCAGCCCCAGCTCCGACTGGGCCCGGTTCAGGGTGGATGGCACCGCTGAGCGTCCCTATCAGGAAATCGAGAGCCGCCGGGTGGGCAGCGCCAGCGAGGGCACCTCGGCGGCTTGACGCGAGCTCACCAGAGCTGCACTGTGGGCGGTTGGCGATCCAGCCGCCAGAGCTGGCGGTGGTGCCGCAGCAGCTCCTGGCCTGCGATCGCCTCCACGCCCACGGCCGCAAAGATGGGATTGCTGGTCACGATGGCCTCCACCGTTGGCGAAGGGGTCGGGGGGCCGAGGCTGATGCCCGCAAGCCTGAGCCGCTGTGCCGCCTGCAGGCCACAGAATCCGGTGATCTGCACGGGCGCCGGTGGTGGCAGCGGCCCGGCCAGGGCGGCCAGCCGCCTGGACAGGCTGGAGGTGATGAACAGCCCCTCGGCACCCGTGTCGACCAGGGCGGCCACGCTGCCGGCGGCGGTTTGCATGGGCACCACGGGCACGCCAGCTCGCCAGCGCATGGCCAGCAGTGCCGGCGCCGTGGCGGCGACGCCGGCGTGGTGCCGGGCCGCCGCCAGAGCCTGGCCGCCGAGGGCCAGTTGGTTGGCGCCTGGATCCACCCACAGCGGCAGTTGGCGCAGCAGCGGCGCCCCGAGCACCCCGTCCACCCCCGCTGGCAGGCCGCCGGTCTCCAGCACCAGCGCTTCGCCACCACGGATCTCCACCTCTCCGACGGCCCCGGCAAGCCGTAGCTGCGGCATCAGGGCCCGCCTGGGCCGCAGCTCAGCACAGCCCTGTCCAGCCCCCGCCAGGCCGAACTGGGCTGGCGGGATCGGCGCACTGGCCAGGGCCAGGCGCTGCAACAGGGCCGGGGACACCAGCGTGGAGGAGGCGCCGGTGTCAACCAGAAACCGCACCGTTTCGCCGGCTCCGCCAGCTCCGGCGGTTTGGAAGCTGAGGATGGGCGTGTCGCCGCCGGCGGCCCGCTCCAGGGGCACCAGCGCCGAGCCCTGCAGCAGGCCCGCCCGCAGGGGCACGCCGTCCACCTGGATCAGGGCACCCAGGGTGGCCGCCAGGACGAGGCTCATCGTGGGGCGCTGCATTCAGCCCAGTTTGGCGCTCGGCACTCGACTTGCCGCGGCTGCACGGGTGGCACGGTGGGGGCGGATTCCGCGCCTAGGGTGAATTCAGAGGCTGGGGAAAGAGAGATGATCGAGGTGATTGAGGGCCTGCCTGAGGGAACCCTGGGTTTTGTTCTCACCGGTGTGGTTGCCGGCGAGGACTACGAAACAGTGCTCGTGCCGGCCCTGGAGAGGGCGATTGAGGAGCATGAGCGGGTGAAGCTGCTGATGCTCTTCGCCGAGTCCTTTGAGGGCTACAGCCCTGCCGCAGCCTGGGAGGACACCCTTGCGGGACTGCGCCATTGGCGGGGCTTCGAGCGCATCGCCGTGGTCAGCGGCGTGGCCTGGCTGCGGAGCGCTGTGGCCGCCCTCGCGCCGCTGATGCCCTGCCCGGTGAGCCAGTTCGGCGTTGGGCAGGAACAGGAGGCTCGCCGCTGGCTGGCGGAGTCGCTGGGCACGATTCACCTCACACAGGAGGAGGAGGGGGTGATCCGGGTGCGACTGATCGGCCGCCTCGAGCCCAGCGCCTACGACCACATCAACGATGAACTGGCCGTCCTTTTCAGCGGTGTGCAGCCGGTTCGTCTGTTGATCGATCTGCGAGAGTTCGATGGCTGGACGGGGCTGGCCGCCCTGCAGGATCACCTCACCCTGTTCACCGAGCACCGGCGCACCCCCGAGCGGGTGGCGGTGCTCGGCGATGCCGGCTGGCAGAAGCTGGCGGAGAAGCTGGCGTCGCGGTTTCTCCCGGCTGACAGCCGCTACTTCGACGCCGCCCATGCCGAGCAGGCCCAGTTGTGGCTCTCCAGCTGACCTATGCCGCTGCGCGATCCGTGGAGGGCAGCTCTGCGCCCACCCCCTGCGCCTGGATGGCGGTGATCACGATGGTGCTGACGATGTCCTCGACGCTGCAGCCGCGGCTGAGGTCGTTCACCGGCTTGTTCAGCCCCTGCAGAATCGGGCCGATGGCGATCGCTCCGGTTTCGCGCTGCACCGCTTTGTAGGTGTTGTTGCCGGTGTTGAGATCGGGGAACACCAGCACCGTGGCCCGGCCTCCCACGGCCGAGCCCGGCAGTTTCTGCAGCGCCACCTCCGGGCTCACGGCGGCGTCGTACTGGATCGGCCCCTCGATCGGCAGCTCGGGCCAGCGCTGCCGCGTCAGTGCGGTGGCCTGCCGCACCTTCTCCACCTCGGCGCCCTTGCCGGAATCCCCGGAGGAATAGGAGAGCATCGCCACCCGCGGCTCGAGCCCCAGGGCCCGGGCGGTTTCCGCGCAGCTGATGGCGATCTGGGCCAGTTCGCCGGCCTCGGGGCGGGGATTGACGGCACAGTCGCCGTAGATCACCACCCGATCCGCGAGCAGCATCACGAACACCGAGGAGATCAGCGCCACCTCGGGCCGCGAACGAATCAGCTGCAGGGCGGGACGGATCGTGTGCTGGGTGGTGTGGGTGGCCCCCGACACCATGCCGTCGGCATCGCCGCTCAGCACCATCATCGTGGCGAAGGTGGTGGCGTCGAGCAGGTTGTCGCGGGCGATGTCGGCCGTGGCGCCCTTGTGCTGCCGCCGCTCCACAAACGTCTCGATGTAGCGCTCCAGGTGGGGACTGCTGCGGGGGCACACCAGGCTGAGCGCGTCGAGATCGAGCTGGATCCCGTTCTGCCGCAGCACCCGCTCGATCGCGGCCCGCTCGCCGAGCAGGATCAGCGAGGCCAGCCGCTGGGCCTGCACCTGGGCCGCGGCCCGCAGGATGCGTGGTTCGAGCGCCTCCGGCAGCACGATGCGCTGGGGCCGGCGGCTGGCCCGCAGGTTGAGGTTGTGGTTGAACATCCGCGGCGTGGGCTCCGGCGGTGGCGCCAGGTTCACCGTGCGCAGCAGCCGCTCCACCTCTCCATGGCGTTCGAAGGCCTCGATGCTGAGGGCGATCTTCTCGCGGTCGTCGCTCTTGAGGCTGGTGTGAATCTCGCGCAGGCGTGAGACGGTGCTGAAGGTGTCGCCCGGCACCGCCAGGATCGGCAGGGGTTCGGGTAAACCCTGGATCAGCCGGTTGATCGCCGGCTCCGGCGCCATGCCGGTGAGCAGCATTCCCGAGAGGTTGGGGTAGTTGTGCGACTGGTGGGCCTGGAGCATGCCCATGATCACGTCGCCCCGGTCGCCGGGGGTGATCACCAGGCTGCCCTCCCTCAGCCAGCCCAGGGCGTGCTGCATCTGCATCGCCGCCACGATCTGATGCAGGGCCAGCCGCTCCAGCCCGCCCTTGCCGTAGAGCACCTCGGCGCCGAGATGGCGGGCGATGTCGAGCAGGCGCGGGCTGCTCAGGCGTGGGTCGAAGGGAATCACGCTCAGCACCCAGCCGCGGCCGCCGAAATCCCGTTCCAGGGCTTCACGCAGGCCATCGGCCCGGGCTGGATCGGCCTTGTTGAGCACGATGGCGACGATGCGGCAGCCGTGGCGCCGGTAGGTCTCCACCGCCAGCCGCACCGGCCGCAGGGCGTCGTCGTTGTCGCGCTCATGGGCATTGCCCAGGATCAGGATCGGACAGCCGAGGTTGCGGGCGATCTCCTGGTTGAGGTTGAACTCGAAGGCGGACCCCTCGCCGAGGTAATCCGAGCTCTCGCAGAGGATGAAGCCATCGCCCGCCTCCAGCTCCTGGTAGCGGCCGATGATGCGCTCCAGGCCTTCGTTGATGCGGTTGGCGGCGATCAGGTCATTCATCTCCCCCGTCGTGAGGCCGAACGAGGCCTCGACGCTCTGGGGCAGATCGAAGTTGCGCCGGATCAGGTCGATGTCCTCGTCCGGCGTGCTCTGGATCACGGGGCGAAAGAAGCGCACCGTGGCCGTGCGGCGCAGCAATTGATGCAGCAGTCCCAGGGCCACCAGGGCCTTGCCGCTGCCCGCTTCGGTGGTGCTGATGTACAGCGCGTGGCTCATTGCTGCGGAGGTTTCTCGCCCCAGCATCGGCGCGCTGCCCCGAGCGCTGTGGTTCGCCGGTAGCGGCCGGCAGGATGGGAGTGACGAGGGAAGGGTTTGCGGCCACAAAAAGAGGCCGCCAGGTGCACTCCTGGCGGCCTCCTGCTCACGGCGCTACAGACACCAGCTCAGCGGCATCTGCACTGGGCCGAGGAGCGTTTCAGTGGTCGTAGCTCTGACCCCGGTAGGTCAGGTGCTTGGGTTGGTCGTTCTGGGCCGGCTCGTCGTGGTGGGCATCCACGTAGGGAACGCCGCGGTAGGACTTGGCCATCAGGAACTGGGCCTCATCGAGGCGCTTGTCCTTGAGCATCTTGCTTCGGATCAGATTGAGAACGTTCATCAGGGTCTCCACAGTGTCCGCGTCCCCGTTGCCTGGCGCGGCTCTGACTGCGTCCCCCTGCCCGCAGAAGCTGCACGGCAGGGGGATCAACGTGCTTCAAATCTAGCGGTTTGGTAGCGGTTGCTACGGCGTGCTCCGCAAAGTGCGGAATGTCTTTTGATCGTTTGTGCTGTGCTGCCTGCGTCAGCCCCGGGACGCCCAGTCATCGATGGCTTGCATCGGGCTCCTGCAGCCGCGACCATCGGCCCAGCCCTCAACGCTTGCCCCCATGGCTGCCTCAGCGGATCTCAAGGCGGCCCTGGCGGTGCTGGGACTGGGAGCCTTTCCCCGTAGCCGCCAGGATCTGGCCCGCCGGGTCGCACGCCACCATCCCGCCTCCCACCCCTGGAGTGCCCTGCACACCGCCGCCTACCGCAAGCTCTGGGAATCGCTCGAGCCCGCCGCCGACCTCGACCAGCGCGAGGCCGCCTGAGCTCGCGTGCTTCGGCCAGGCTTGGCGTTTATCAGGAGACCCCATGATCCGCAGAGGCCGCGCCCGAGGCCTGGTGCTGGTGCTGGCCGCAGTGCTGCTGGCCCCGGTCGCTCGACCTGTCCCGTCCCTGGCCCGCGAGTTGCGGGTGGGCGTGAGCGGATCGCCTCCGTTTGTGATGGGCGGGCTCGGCGGGCAGCCCGGTGGCCACGAGGGCATCAGCGTGGATGTGTGGGAGGAGATCGCCGCCGCCAACGACCTCGACTTTGAGCTGGTGCCGATGCCCAGCACCGAGGCCAATGTGCGGGCCGTGGGCGCGGGCGAACTCGATCTGGCGATCGGCCCCATCAGCATCACGGCCGAACGGCTGCGGCCCGGCCGCATCGCCTTCACCCACCCCTATTTCTACGGCCAGGTGGGGGTGCTCCTGCCCGCCCAGCCGCCCAGCCTCTGGCAGCGCATCCGTCCCTTTTTCGGACTGGCGGCCCTGTCTTCGGTGGGTGTGCTGCTGCTCTCGCTGTTCCTGGTGGGCAATCTGATCTGGTTGGCCGAGCGGCGACGCAACGCTGATCAGTTTCCCCGCTCCTATGGGAGGGGTCTGGGCAATGGCATGTGGTTTGCCCTGGTCACGCTCACCACCGTCGGCTACGGCGACAAGGCGCCGCTCAGCAAAGCCGGGCGGATGATCACGGGTGTCTGGATGCTGGTGACCCTGCTGGCGGTGTCATCGATCACGGCCGGCCTGGCCTCGGCCTTCACGGTCTCCCTGGCCCAGGTGGGGGGGGGCAGCATCCGCGAACCGGAGCAGCTGCGCGGTGCCCGGCTGGCGGTGGTGGCCGGCACCACCAGCCGCCGCTGGGGGGAGGCGGCCGGCGCGCGTGTGCGGGTCAGCGACTCCCTCCCGGATGGCGTGGCGCTGGTCAGGCGGGGTGAGGTGGATGGGTTGGTGTTTGATCGGCCGGCGCTGCATTACTACCTGCGCCAGCATCCCCAGGCCGACCTGCGCCTGGCGCCCTTCAGCCTCGCCACTGAGACCTACGGACTGGTGCTGCCGGTGCAGAGCGACCTTCGCCTGCCCCTCAACGTGACCCTGCTGGACCTGCATCGCAGCGGCCGCATCGACGAGATCGCCAGCCGCTGGCTGGGAACGTGAGCGTCGTGCCGCCAGCTTCGCCAGGGTAGAAACCCCCATGGCCATCGACATCACGGTGATGGCAGCGGCGGTGCTGCTGCTGCTGGGGATTGCCTCGAGCAAGTTCGCCGCCCGTGTGGGCATGCCGGTGCTCGTGCTCTTCCTCGGGGTGGGCATGCTGGCGGGATCGGAGGGGCTCGGCCGCATTCCCTTTGAGAATTACCCCCTGGCCAACAGCCTGGGCAGCGTGGCGCTGGCGCTGATCCTGTTTGACGGCGGGCTGCGCACCCCCCTCGACGCTTTGGCGCTGGCCTGGCGACCTGCCTTGGCGCTCTCCACCGTGGGGGTGTTGCTGACCTCGGCGCTCACGGGCCTGGCGGCGGCCTGGGTGCTGGACCTGCCGCTGCCGCAGGGCCTGTTGCTCGGCAGCATCGTGGGCTCCACGGACGCTGCGGCCGTGTTCTCGGTGCTGCGCAGCAGCGGCCTGAAGCTGCCCGATCGCCTCGCGGCCACCCTGGAGGTGGAGAGCGGATCGAACGATCCGATGGCGATCTTCCTCACCATCGCCCTGGTGAACCTGATCGTGGGGGAAGCCGGCTCCCTGGCGGATCTGGCGCTGCTGTTTCTGGTGCAGTTCGGGGTGGGCGCTCTGGTGGGCGTGGCGGTGGGCCGGCTGGCGGCCCGGACCATCAACCGCATCAACCTCAACGACCCGGGGCTCTATCCGCTGCTGGCGCTCTCGTTCGCGCTGCTGGCCTTCGGGCTGGCGACGGCGTTCCAGGGCAGCGGCTTCCTGGCGGTCTATCTGGCCGGGATCGTGCTCGGCAACAGCTCGATCGTGTTCCGGGCCGGCATCTTCCTGTTCCACGACGCCGCCGCCTGGCTGAGCCAGATCGTGCTGTTCGTGATGCTGGGCCTGCTCAGCTTCCCCAGCCGCCTGCTGGCGGTGGCCTGGGAGGGACTGCTGATTGCCCTGGTCCTGATCGTTGTGGCGCGCCCCGTTGCGGTGGCGGTGGCGGCGCTGCCCTTCCACTTCCGGCCGCGGGAACTCACCTTCCTCTCCTGGGTGGGGCTGAAGGGGGCCGTGCCGATCACCCTGGCCACTTTCCCGCTGATGGCGGGGGTGCCCCAGAGCCCGGTGATCTTCAACGCCGTGTTCTTCGTGGTGCTGATCTCGGCGGTCACCCAGGGCTGGTCGCTGCCGGTGGTGGCGCGCTGGCTCCGGCTGGGGCGGCCGGCCGATCCCACGCCGGCGCTGACGGTGGAGATCAACGCCCTGCGCCAGGTGGACGGCGAGATCGTGGACTACACCGTGCGGCCGCAGGCACGGGCCGCGGGGCAGCAGCTGCGCGATCTGCCCTTCCCGGACGGGGTGCTGGTGACGCTGATCCTGCGCGGCAAAACGCTGGTGATGCCCCGGGGGCCCACGCTGCTGCAGAGCGGCGACCATGTGTTCGTGGTGCTGCACGCCCGCATGCAGCCGCTGATCGATCGCCTCTTCGAACCGGCGCGCAGCATCCCGACACCGCTGCCGGCCGGGCTGGTGGTGTCCTTCCACGCCAGCAGCACCGCTGGCCAGCTGCAGCGGTTCTTCGCCATTGCGCTGCCGGTGCCCGAGCAGCTCAGCCTCGCCGCGCTGCTCCAGGGCGCTGATGGGGCCCATCCCCTGGAGCTGGGTGGCTATGGCCTGGCCGCCGCGGAGGAGCAGGAGCGGGTGACGCTCAGCTGTCTGGCCAAGGGCAGCGCCGCCAGCGGCTGACGCACCCGGGGCCAAGACCAACAGCGCAGACGTTTCCGGGGCCGGCTACCCACAGGGTCCCGTTACAGACTGTTACACTCATCGCAACACCACTTCACACTCATGTCCGACACCACCTCCCGCTTCGGTTTCAGCGCCTTCGCCGAAACCTGGAATGGCCGCCTGGCCATGCTCGGTTTCGTGATCGGCCTCGGCACCGAGCTGCTCACCGGCCAGGGCATCCTCTCCCAGATCGGCCTGGGTTGATCGCCATGGGTACCGACTACTCCGCAGCGATCGCCGGCGTCACCGGCCTGGTCATCATCCTCACGGCGATGGTGGCTTTTGTTCTCAGTCGCCCCAGCGACCTCGCCCCGCACAACAGCCGATGACCAACACCCCCAGCAGCAACCAGTGGCTCGAAGAGCGCGCCACCCAGGACGCGCACATGGAGCAGCTCAAGCGAGCTGAACGCTTCAACGGCCGCGCGGCGATGCTGGGCATCGTCATCGGCGTGGTGGTGGAAGGGCTCACGGGCTTCGGCATTGCCCACCAGATCGGCCTCGGCCCGCTGGTGGATGGCTACGCCGCCTGCCGCACCCAGTTCCTGCCCTTCTGCTTCTGAGGCTCACGCCAAGACGAGAGTCCCTTCATCCCCCGGGCCTGGCCTGGGGGTTTTGTGTTGGCGCCTCAGCCAGGACCGATGAACCCTGGGGCCCATCCATTGAGGCCGGCGGGTCGTACTCTCCGGTGGTCTGCTGCCGAGCCGTTTATGTATGCATCCATCGCCCACTCACCAATCGTCATCTATTCCGAACCCGCCAAAGTTGTCCAGGCTTACCGAGGTGATTCACCCACCCTCAAGGAGCCAAGGCTGGCAGGGCTGAAGGGGATGGTTTTGCGCCACGGCTAGCGAGAGGATGGACATCGCTGTTCAAGATCGCAACGTTCAGGATGGAGGTCTGCGTCCATCTCATCGCTTGCCTTGGATGCACGGCCTTGGGGCCGGTGCACATTCAGCCCTTGCATTCACAGCCGCAGCCGGCGTGGCAGGGCTCGCCGTTGGGGTGGCCCGTGGCGCAGGCGTCGCTACAGAACAGCAAGGCGCCGCTGCGGAAGGGTGTCTCCGGTTGAACCATGCAGTGGCACCCAGGGCAGGCGCATTTCAACGTGGCGGGTGCCTCCAGGGTCGTGGTCATGGCCTCTCCTTGCTCGCGGAAGTGAGCCCATTCTGGAGCAACCGGCGCTGCACTGGCTGGGCTTGTTGTGCTCAGACGCACGGTTGGCGAAGTGCTTTGTGAATCAGAGGCCGCCACCAGCGCTGCTCGAGCCGAGACCCCGCTAGGCGCCGAAGGGCTGCCGACGCGGGGAGCTTTTTTCATCGCCAGCGACGGTGTCCGGGACACCCTGGCGGGCAATCTCGCGATGGGGTTGCCCCGCGATGAGGCCCCGCATGGACGTGATCCAAGCCGTCGCCTTGAGACATCACGACGGGACCGAGAGCTGATCGAGAGGCCTGCGCCTGAACTCCCAGCGAGGCGGACGATTGACGTGCGGCTCGATGACGCCAGTGAGGTCAGGCTCGACAACCTGGGCCAGGTCCTCGGCCTCAGCCAGCCCAGCAGCCGAGGCCGTAACCATCCTGATTACGGCCTCTGTTGACTGCCGCCCAGTTCGCCCTTGATCGCCTGCCGGTTGAGACCGATGCAGTGCTTCCGCACTGCACGGCCATGACTCCAGAGTGGGGCACACACGAGGCTCCTTTGCTGCAATCTCAGGAGGTCACGAGGGTTTCGCCAGCGGCTTTCCACCCGGTGAGGCTGGGTGGAAAGCCGCTGGCCCGGTGGCGACCCTCCAAGTGCAGAGCCATGACGCCCATCGCCGAGCGGTAGCCGCTGGAGCAGTACAAAACCACAGGCTGGTCGACTGCAATGTCGGCTACGTGCTGGCCAAGCACGGTCAGGGGGATGTTCACGGCTCCGGGGATGTGGCCTGTGTTGTATTCAGCGGTTGAGCGCACATCGATCAACAACGAATCAGCAGATCTGAGAAAGTGCTTCAAGGCTGGAACCGATCGGATGGTGTGATAGTCATCCGGCATGGAGGAAAGGTACTGCTCGACGGCGGCATCAACGGCGGCTGAGCCAATACCTGCCGGCGAAGGGGTGTCAGAAGCCGCAGCTCTTGCCATCGACGGATAGGCCAGGAGGCAGAGGCAAAGCAGGAGCCCAAGAACAATCTGGTGGAGACGGGACAGACTGGCAATCACTGACATCAGGAGTTTGGGAATCAAGCGTTGTTCATGGCGCGTAGATCTGTGTTCAGTTCATCAATCCTGGGTCCCGCTCTATTCGGCGTTGACTTTGCCGCGGAAGGCGATGTAGTTGTAGATGTTGTAGAAGAGCATGATCGGAATCAGGACGCCGATAAACGTGAGCATAAACACCATGGAGCTCACCGATGACGACGCCTGAAAGATTGTGACGGAGGGCGGAATCACTGTGGGGAACACCATGACCCCGAGGCCGAGGAAGCTGAGAATGAACAGAAGCACCGTGTACACGAATGGCCAAACCTCCTGCCCCATGGCAAGGCTGCGGTAGAGCTGGGCAATCAGGACCACACCGAGCAATGGCAGGATCACGAAGAACGGCAGAAATGCCGGATCAAACAGGCGTTGCCGCAGGCTGACCGACGCAAACGGGGCGGTGACGGTGATCAGCAAGGCCCCGGCCAAAGTGGTGGCGGCGGCCAGCTGAGCGGTGCGCACATGCAGCCGCTGCAGCTCTCCACTGGTTTTCAGGATCAGATAGGTGGAGCCGATCAACACATACCCCTGGATCAGTGTCAACGCCACCAGCAGGCTGCTGGGGTTCACCCAGATCCAGGGCGAACCGGTGAAGTGGCCGGCGGCGTCGGTGGGGATGCCGGAGAGCACCGTGCCCAGGCAGATGCCCTGGGACGCGGCGGCCACCACGCTGCCGATGCCGAACATCAGATTCCAGGGACGTTTGTTGGTGGCGTTTTCGCGGAACTCAAAGGCAACGGCCCGCATGATCAGCCCCAGAATCATCAGGTAGATCGGCCCATAGAGGGCCTTGAGGATGGTTCCGTAGGCAAGCGGAAAGGCGCCGAAGAGGGCGCCACCCATCAGCACCAGCCAGGTTTCGTTGGCATCCCAGACATTGCCAAGGCTGGTCATCAGGATTGTGCGCTGGGATTCGCCCGGGGATGTGAGCGAAAGAATGCCAACCCCCAGATCGAAGCCATCGAGGATCACATAGAGAAGCAGAAACAGGGCCAGGATCACAAACCACACCGTGGGCATGAACCATTCGAGGAAGTCCATACTCAGGTGCCCGCCGATGGATCAGACAGCACGGCCCCGCCGGGAGTGCCGGCTGGCGGCTCCAGCGTGAGGTCGGGCCCTCTGGCAATGATGCGGGAGCCGAAATACAGCGCGAAGACCAGCAGCAGCGAGTAGATCACCGCGAACACGCTCAAGCTGGTGAGCACCTCGGCTGCGGGCAGCACCGAGGCAGCGTCGGCCGTGCGCAGCTCGCCGTAGACCGTCCAGGGCTGGCGGCCCACGCAGCGCACCACCCAGCCGGCTTCGATGGCCAGGTAACCGCCCGGTGCCGAGAGGATCCAGGCCCAGCTGAACCAGGGCCACTGGACGAAGCTGGCGGCGCTGAGGCCGCCGCGCCACCACAGCAGCAGGCTGAGCGCCATCAGCGCCGCTGCGGCCAGACCCACCGCCACCATCACCCGGAAGGCATAGAACAGCAGGCCCACCATGTGGGGCCGTTGATCGGCCGGCCAACTGTTGAGCCCCCGCAGGGGCTGGCTGAGCCGCGGCCGGGTTTCCAGAATCCAGCTGAAGGCGCCAGGCACGGCCAGGCTCCAGCGGTTGCTTCCACTGGTGTCATCAGGAGCTGCCAGCACGGCCCAAGCGGGTGAGCTGCCGGCGGGCTGATCGTCCCAGAGGGCTTCGATCGCCGCCAGCTTGGTGGGTTGGCGCTCGGCCACCTGCACGGCACTTTCATGGCCGGCCAGAATCTGCAGCGGCGCCACGGCCAGCAGGATCACCAACGCCAGCTTGAACGAAAACAGAAAGAACTCCGGGGCCTTGTGGCGCATCAGCGACCAGGCGCTGATCGCCGCGACGACGAGCATGGATGTTTCCACCGTGGCCAGGGCCATGTGAATCACGCTCCTCACCATGAAGGGGTTGTTGATGGCAGCGAAATAGTTCTGAACGTGAAAATGGCCGTCGGAGAAGGTGCCTCCTGATGGGCTTTGCAGCCAGGAGTTAGCGCTGAGAATCCAGAACACGGAGAGGTTTGCCCCGAAGGCCACCATCACCGTGGACAGAAAATGAATGGCCGGCGGTACTTTCTGCCAGCCAAACAGCATGATCCCCAGGAAACCCGCTTCGAGCATGAACGCCATGGCCCCTTCAAAGCCCAGCACCGAGCCAAAGAAGTCGCCGGCAAACTCGGACAGAGGGGCCCAGTTGGTGCCGAATTGGAACTCCATCGGCAACCCCGAGGCCACGCCGATGCCGAAGTTCAGCACATAGAGCTTGGCCCAGAAGCGAGCCTGGCGGTAATACGTGGGATTGCGGGTGCGCAGCCAGATGGCTTCGAGCACCACCAGATAAATCGCCAAACCTGTGGAGAGCACAGGCCAGAGCATGTGAAAGATCGCCGTCAGCGCGAACTGAAGCCGCGAGAGGGTGACGACATCAAGGCTGGCGAGCATCAGCGTTGAGGGCGTGAGGATTGAGGGCTGGACGGTTGGGTGCCGGAGATCCTGGGCTGGCCAGAGATCGCGATCATGGATGGCCAGGATCGCCCTGATGGAGCGCTTGCTTGGTCGGAGTCTTGGTGGGAGGCTTGGATGGAGTATGGCCCAGTATTGCCACGCTCATTTATGAGCTTAAGACCAACGAACATGGACCCGTCGAATTGTTTCATGCATTTACGGCAATGTTGTCGTCGTGGCCTGAGTGATTTAGTTGCAATGACTTTGGCCATGCTCGTGCTGGTGGCTCCTGCCGCTGGCCGATGACACCTGGCCGATGACACCTGGGCGCTGCAGGATGAGGGCGGCCATCGCTTCCGCGCCTCCCTGTTTGATCAGCCCTTTCCGGAGGATCCCGCTGGATGGCGATGGCGATTCAATGCCCTGGGTAGCGGCATCGAACTCGATCACAGCGATGCCGTACAGCTGAGCGACACCATGGGTCAACGCTGGACCCATCCCCGCCGGATCCGCCCAGTTTGACCTAGGCGCCCTCAGCCCCCGGCCCAGCGTTCCTTTGCCGCTGCGTCTCGTGCTCACCAGCAGTGAGGGACCGCTAAGCATTGATCTCAACCTGCAGCAGACCCAGGCGCTGCACGATCTGGCCTGACGCCACGCACCCGAACGCTGGCATGGCCCTGTGATTCCGCGGCCGCAGCCGAGCTGGAGTGTGAGCAGCGGGCTTTGTTCTTGCATGGCTGGAGCGACCCTCCCGGCCTCGGCGATACTCGATATAATGGTAGTGGCATGCAGGGGTTTGGGTGATGGCTGTGCGGCGCCATCCCGTGGCCCTGCCAGCTGTCTCCCTCCCGCGACCTTCCTGCCGGCCCTCTTATGTCACCCCTCAGCGCGCCTGAAATCCAGGCCCTCCACGACGCCCTCGATGACGAGTACTGCGCCTGGTCCACCTATTCCCAGGTGCTGGAGGATTTCGGGCCGGTGCGACCCTTCCTGAACATCCGCGACTCCGAGCAGCGCCACATCCAGGCCCTGCAGCGCCTGTTTCAGCGTCACAACGTATCCATTCCCGCCAACCCCTGGGGAACGGCAACTGTGCCGCGCTTCTCGAGTCTGCAACAGG
This sequence comes from uncultured cyanobacterium, assembly GCA_963765575.1. Lineage (GTDB taxonomy): Bacteria > Cyanobacteriota > Cyanobacteriia > PCC-6307 > Cyanobiaceae > NIES-981. The sequence goes on from CAVXWZ010000011.1 coordinate 800,129, forward strand.
CCTGCCAAGCAGGCGTGCAGGCCGAAATCGACAACGTGGAGCTCTACCGGCGCATCCTGGGGGCCACCCGGAGCCACGACCTCCTGCAGGTGTTCCAGCGGCTGCAGGGCGCATCCCAGGAACGCCATCTGCCGGCCTTTCAGCGGGCTGCTTCACGGTTGGGTGGCGTTACGGCTGGCCCTGCGGCCTGTGCTGACGACTGGGGCAGGGGTGCTGGCCGGCGCCGGCGGCACGATCCGGGTGCACCAGAACGGCAGGACCACCACCAAGCGAGATGCTCCTGGCACCAGCCTTGAACTTGCCCCAGCAATCGGTTTCTCCAGCACCTGATCCTTCTCGGTGGGACCCCCGGACAGGGCCGCCACCAGCTCAGGAATCAGAACGACCGCGGCAGGACCACAAGGTTCAGGACCACGAATTCGTGCAGGGAGTAGGTGGCAGCCTGGCCGATCCGTTTCGGCTCCTTGCCGAACATGCGTCGGTAGCGGTTGGCAATGCTGGCTGGTGGATGGGGGCTCGACAGCCCCCGACGGCGCCACTCGCTGAGGTCAAGACGCTGGAAGATCGGTTCTGTGGCGACAGCCTGCGAGACCACGACCCTCCCGAGGACATCCACGGGCAGAGCGGCAGCCCGATCCGCCGGACGCCCGGGCTGCGCGGCGGGCGCAGAGAAGATCCGCTCCAGTGCAGGGCGTTGCTCGTTCACCGGACCAGGGATCGGCAGGATCCTGCTGAGCATGGCCTAACAACCAGGGCAGGCCAATGCACAGCTTCATCCTTTGAGGTTCGGTTTCTAGCAGGGGATTGTCAGCCGTGTAGGGCTGGGTGTGCACCACTCCTTGAATTGCTGGCCAACCATGAGCAAGAGCCTCCAGCACACCCTGCTCACCCACCTCTACGAGCTCGCCCGGCCCCGCCACAGCACGTGGGACCCGCTGGGACTGATGAGCGTGCGCGCCACCATCCACGAGCAGCTCGCCGCCCTGGGAGAAGTGGAGCAGCACGCCTTCACCGAAGGCATTGAGGCCGGCACCAACCTGATCCTCAAGCTCCCCGGCCAGAATCCAGGCCTTGATCCGCTGCTGGTGGCCTTTGACCAGGAGGAGTGGGGGATGCTGGGCAGCAAGGCCCTCACCCTGCCCCAACTGGCGCGGCCGCTGGCAAAGCACCTGAAAACCAAGGTGCTGCCGGTGCCCAACGGCGGCCGCGCCATCCCCGATGTGCGCCTCTGCGATCACAGCCCCTTTTGGGATGAGGGCTACGACGCCGTGATGGTCACCGACACCTCCTTCCTGCGCAATCCCCACTACCACCAGATGAGCGACACCCTCGATCTGCCGTTTCTGGCGGCCGTCACCGAGGGATTGGATGCGGCGCTGAGCAGGCTGTGAGCAACGCCCTGCCCGGGGCTTTCCGG